>UBYX01000023.1 GCA_900469955.1 Hyphomicrobiales bacterium
CCCCGCATCACCCGGATCGGCGCGGTCATCCGCAAGACCAATATCGATGAGCTGCCGCAGCTCCTCAACGTCCTGAAAGGCGATATGTCGCTGGTGGGTCCACGCTGCCACGCAGTCGGCATGTTGGCGGCCGGTATTCCCTACGAGGAACTGGTTCCGGCCTACCACCGCCGTCACCTGGTCAAGCCCGGCATGACCGGTTTGGCACAGATGCGCGGCCTTCGCGGACCCACGGANNGCCCGCGCCCGCATCGCCTGCGATCTCCATTACATCGATAATTTTTCGCTGCTGCTCGACCTGCGCATCATCTTCGGCACAATCCTGGCCGAGATCCGCGGCGGCAAGGGATTTTGATCCCGCCTTTCCTGAGAATGCCTCCATCAGGGTGTAAACTTCGCGTCTTCTGACGGCGAATCCCGATACACTTACAAGAGTAGGCACAAACCTATTCTTGAACCTAGCTGCTTACGTCAACTATTTCGTTGAAATAGGACCGATTACTCGTCGTCCTCGAATAGATCTGGGCGCCACAACATTGCGACAAGCACATATACGAGTACCAGCCCCGCAATGCATCGCGCGCCGATCTCTTTAGCATAAGATCGTATCGTGTGCGAGTACTTGCCACTTGGCAAGCCAGTCTCTGCATCTGCGCGCATTTTCCCCCTCCCTTTAGACCAGGATGAAATGCGCGATGACGCCAAAACTCAAGTAGCTAACAAGGTGATGAACATTATCCATTAGGGCTAGCTCCAATCGCTAAGTCGCCAGAGCCTCTCCTCAGCAGTAGTCAGTCTAAAACGCCACATTCTCATTGCAAGAGCCGCCACGTGGATGTGCGGCCGAGGCATGACGTGGACATCTGGCACCAGACCCATCCCCCGCACGAAACTAAACCTTGAAAATTTTGCACCGCACAATATTCTATTCTTATCGCAAATACTCAGGTGTCGACTATGCACGTGGAGTTGAGATCGAAGCTGATTGAAGCCGCTTCTTATGACGAAAACGCGCAATTGCTTCGTCTTTACATGACCAGCGGTCAATTGCGGGAATTCGTCGACGTGCCCCGACGGGTTTTTGACGATTTGGCAAAAGCCCCATCAGCCGGCGCCTATTACGTAGAAAATATAAGAGGCCGATTCTCCGCAAGCAATTAGCTTGACTGCCTTCGCCTGTCATCGCCGGAGCAATACTCCACAGAAGTGCCGACGAAACACGGTAAACGTCTGGCTGGTAATCACAGGTTTGGGACGAACTTAGCCCTCGAGCAAGTTGCTTAGCCGATTCTGAAGGTGCAGATTGGAAATAATGCCACTGGAATGTGCAAACCTGTAGCTCTCGCGAATTACAAAAAAGCTCGTTGACCACATCAGGAGACTGATCAGCAACGCGATAAGATACGCCTGCGCTCTCATGTCTCTCCTCCTCTTGCCTCCCCCCCCCGCTATATTGTCCCATTCCGCCACGCCTGTCGAGTTTCAAAGCATCTTATTGCCGGTCTGACCTTGATCCTATTCCGGGTCACAGCGCGGTCGGATACCGAGGTAATACGGTGGATTGCTGGATTAGCGGAGACCGAAGAAAAACCCACGCCCCCGCGTGTTGAGAAGCTCATCTCATGGATAATGGTTGATCTTTGCGGCAGACCAAGGAACCGCACTCGCCTCCTAATCAACAGCACCCCAGATTGCAGCGCACCAGTACGGATCGATGCACCTAAGAAAAGCTGAGATCGCTAAAATCTGATCTTTCCGCTTAAATGGGCTGAAAAAAGGCGCGTGCTAAATCGGGACATAAACGGATCCGGAGTGATCATACAGGCGTTTCGATAGGAGGCATCAATGTCAGGTAAGGATTTTCTCAAGTCTGTGATCATTGCATCTGCACTTTGCACCTTGATCGCTCACTCGGCGTCGGCTGGACCAACGTCAGGTATTGCTCGCCCGCTGCGAGTTGCTCCCGCGAGCCAGTTCATCAATACTTCACGATACACATTGGCGCCGTTTGCCTTCGTGCGGTTTTGCCGGGACAACCGTACGGACTGTGAAGTCAGTCCGGGAGATGCCATGATAAACTTGGATCCGTCGCTCCGGGCGGAACTCACCCGCATCAACGCGGAAGTAAACGGTTCGATTCGACCTCAATATGACAACGGAACCGCCGATACTTGGAGCGTGAGTGTCAGCGCTGGGGACTGCGAAGATTATGCCCTGACAAAACGGCGCACTCTCATTGCCGCTGGCTGGCCCGCCCCAAGTCTACGCATTGCAGTGGCGAAAACTGGTGCTGGTGAAGGACATGCCGTACTTGTGGTCAAGACATCCCAAGGTGATCTCGTTCTTGACAACCGCACGAATATGATACGCCCGTGGAACCGGACCGACCTGAGATGGGAGAAGATCCAGTCTGGAGACAATCCTCGCCTCTGGTTTGACATCTAAGGCCACAACGGCGGCGGCTTTGATGGAATTCCGTCGGCGGTCGTCTTTGTGAGGTTCGGTCCGCCACCAACAACTTTCCCAACAGGTCGATACCTTGTGGGAAACCACAAGCGGCTCTCACGACTGGAACTCCTAGCTCCTGGCCCACCGACGTCTTGCGGAGGCCCTCCGTCCGGTGTAAGGACGAAGCCTGGCCGAGATTCAGGCACCAATTTTTTGGCGTTTTACCCGTTCCCCCATTGGCGCTGAGTACGTGATGGCCGCCGGCAGACAGGCGGTTTGGCCCTAGACGCGGGCATACCACCTGCAATGCCATCGACTACGATCACGGTCCTGCCGCCCATGAAAGCTCTCGTCTTGTCTTCCCTGTCTTCTTGTCCTGCGGTAATTTGCAGTCTGGAACAACTAAAGAGAGCCATCGCGCAAAAAGAGGACTAGGCGTCGGCAAGCGACGACGTAAAGGGCTTCCTATATCGGAGCAAATTATCTTGAAATCGGCGGCAATTATGTCCGACAGCAGCGCCAATGTTGACTCGGTTAGACGGTTATAGAGCCGATAGCGACCAAAGATCACAGCTTCTTCAGCGGGTGCATACAGCTGCGAGTATGTCACAAGCTTTGCGATCTCGTCAGATCGCTCACCAATCGCTTGCTGAACCATAGCGGTGCGCAGCCAAAGATTTCCATCGGTCGGAAAGCATGCGAGCGCAAAACGAGTAAATTTGTCCGCCCGTTCGAGTGCGGCAGCCCAGCCAGCGTAATCTTGGTCCTGATCTTGATGGTCGAGATTGATCAAGATCACTGACAATCCGCCGTTTACAAAGCCGCTTTGGCAGATGCGAGCTTCTCGCACGGCATCGGCATTGGAAATTAATTGTTCCCCTATGTCTCGCCCAATTGCCTCACCCCGTTCAATTTTCTGAGCAAAATACGGAAGGTTCCCAAAAAGTATCAATCGTGAAACCTGCACGGCGCACAGCCACAGCACGACCAACGATATCGCAATTACTGCTCCAACGAGAAGCGGATTCGCGCGAATCCTGCTCTTCACGCGCTTTCCTGGTAATATTGGGAATATCGTGAATAATAATACTCGCTGGAACCATAGGACCGATAAAGTTTCATACGATCCTGGTCGACTTTGTTCAGTATTACTCCGAGGCACTTGTCACGGATAAAGGGATCGGTCGTGAGCACCTGTCGGACGACACGGCGTGCGGTTTTGCCCCACTCGGCGACGAATATAAAACCATCAACCCTGCTTGAGATTGCTCTCGCATCGACCACTGGGCCTAGCGGAGGCAGGTCGATAACGACGTAATCTGCCTCTGCGCTCAAACTCGTCAAGATGTTGCGCATCGCCGGGGAGGCCAAAAGCTCGGCGGAATGTGGTACGCGATGTTTGACCACCGCGGGAAGGAAGGAAAGCTTCGTCTGCGGATTGCGTAGAAGTATATTCTGAATATTTCGCCCGTCCAGCAATGCCTCGAGAAGACCGGCCTCGGCATGTCGCGCGATTGCTCGGGTCGCTCCAGGATTGCGAAGGTCTCCGTCGATCAAGATTGTTCGGTTACCCTGGCTTGCCAAAAGCTCGGCGAAGTTCACCGAAATCGTTGATTTCCCCTCACCGGGAAGGGATGAAACGATGCCAATTATCTTGCACGTCTTACCGCTCAGGCCGAGGTCCGCGGCGATCTTCGCGCTTCGCAGTGTTTCAGCAAAGGCCGACAGCGGATGCTCAACTACGTAATTCGAAACAGAACTTGTTTTCCGCGTAAAATTCGGGCCTTCTTGCGACTCTGGTACAAGCTTACCCGGCACAATGAGTGGAGCGATGCCCAAAAACTCCAATCCGAGCGTGTCTCGAACCTGGTCACCTGTCCGAAAAAATCGATCGCGGAATTCTCGAAAGGCCCCAACGCCAGCGCCTACGGCTGCGCCAAGCACGAAAAACAACGCAAGAACGAGCGGCTTTTTTGGATGGCTTGCCCTATCGGATGCAGATGCGCGAGTAATCACACGTGCTTCAGTAAGCGGAAAAGACTGCTGTTGTATCGCTTCTTGGTAGCGCTGCAGGAAGGTTTGGTACATGTTCTTGTAGGTTTCAGCTTCGCGCTCAAGTTCACGAAGCTGAACCTGGGTCTCATTTGCGCTTGCGCTGATTCCGGTCGCCTGCATGACTGAGTCATTCAAGCTTTTCTCACGAGCCTCGGCAACCTCGACATCGCTCTTATAACTCTGAGCGATTCGACTTAACTCCTCGAACATCAAGCGCTGGTACTCCGCCATCTCGCTTCTCAGCCGCACAGCCTGGACGTGATTTGCTCCCAGTCGATCCGAGATCTGGGCTTCGCGTTTCGAAGCGTCGAGATATTTTTGACGCAGTTCGTTGGAAATAGAGCTGTCCAACACATCTGTGACAATAGCATCCGTTTGACCCGCGGCTAGAATCTGTTCAATGCGCTGCAGACGTGCCCTTGCTTTCGCCGTATCGGATTGAGCGACGATCATAGCGCTGTTCAGCTCAGAGAGCTGTTGGTCTGCCATGAGGATAGCCCCCGCCGCGACGAGGCCGTTGGCGCTCTTAAATTTCTGTACAGCAAGGTCAGAATCAAGTGCTTTTTGACGCAGCTCGGCAATCCGATCCTGCAGCCAAATACTCGCCCGGCGCGTAGCTTCATACTTCGAGTTGAGTTTGTCGATCAGATAAGCTTCACCGATGGCGTTGGCAATCCTCGCAGAAAGGTGCGGCGACGGCGATATGTAGCTAACCTCGAGCACATATGTACGACCAACGCGGCTCACGATCATGTTCTCGAGAAGCCTGTCAGCCGCCGCACGCCGCCTCACATCCGTTTGATCGCCAGTTTCGTCGTCCGCAGCGAACCAACTTGTGATATTGGCTATAGATCGAACGGCTCCGATTGCCATTGATACGACGGAACCACCAGATGACATAAAAGTTGCGTCATTTCCAAGATCTAGCTTGCCTACTACGGCAAGAGCGATGGTGTCGGACTTCAAAAGCTCGACTTGACTGAGGACCGATGCCTCGTCATCGAGCACTCCCCCTATTGTGGACAGTTGCTGAACGACCTCGCTGTTGCCGCGATCGATCAATACACTGATGTTCGATGTGTAAAGTGGTACCGCCGTCAAAATATAGGCGACGCCTAAAACGAGCGAAGCTCCTATAAAACCGACCAAAACGAACCACTGCCGGCGCGCAACCGCAATTAAGCCTTCAATATCGACGGCCTGAAGCCGCTCGCCCGAATTGATATCGCTCTCGCGCGAGCCGCCCGGAAAATCCTTGCTGTATATCTGCAAGCGCCGTCCTCGTTACGTAAGGTTGAAATCAGCGCAACATTACGGAGTCGTTGCACTGACTTCGCGAACGGTCGTCGTGCTACTTCCGCTGTCCGCGAAGTAAGAACTACCTCCTCCTGCACTAAAGCTAGAAGTGCCAGCACCAACTGAGGTCGATTCCCCCAATGATCCGTTTGCACCGCCCCCTGGCGTACCGCCACCACCAATGGCTCCCCCGCCCCCCGTCGGAGAACCGCCCGCAGCGAGACCGCCGAGGGCGGCCGTCTGAGTCTCTGTGCCACCAGCCAAGAAAGCCGTTTCCAGCGCCTGATTGCCGGTTGCTGCCACAGCGTCCTGAATTTGCGAAGCATATTCCGGATTTACAGTGGCGCAGGCGCGGGCTGCACGGGCAAGGCCGGCGCCGATTGCCGCGGCCTGATTCGGATTAGCGTTTGCCGATAAACCAATGAGTGCCGCCAGCGCATCCGAACTAGAGCCTGCCAAAGCGCGCACCTGGTTCGATAGCGGCAAACCACCTGATGCGAACTGCGTCAGGAGACTTTGGGGGGCAGACAAAAAGGCGCCGATGTCGGCATTAGACAGTCGTGCCGGCTCGACGAAGCAACCAGCAGCCGGAGAACTCGTCTGCGCGTTAGCAGATGACGCCCCAGCAAAACCAAATACAACAAATCCTGCAACCTTAGTAAAGGAACGGATTTTCATGACCTTCTCCAAAAAGCGCTACAATAAAGTAGCCATTGCATAAAAGTATTCTTCGATCAAGTCGAAGATTAAAGGAGCGTTAACGCCCTCCCCGTTAATGCGTTAGTTCTCGCACGGCATCACGTGCGGAAACCGCGTCAGACGGCACACCCGCAGCCGTTGTCGTCACGGAGTTGAGCAGGTTCAAGAACTTTAGCACCTCGACAGAGTCCGCGTTTGAAACGTACAGAATATCCTTGTCCTGCATCGGGAATTTCTGCGCAGCAAACAGGGCCGACGGATCACGCATATTGGCACGGAAGATAACCGGAACAGAA
This sequence comes from Hyphomicrobiales bacterium, assembly GCA_900469955.1. Lineage (GTDB taxonomy): Bacteria > Pseudomonadota > Alphaproteobacteria > Rhizobiales > Rhizobiaceae > Neorhizobium. Next base: position 6,795 of record UBYX01000023.1, read on the forward strand.
ACGCCCCCGAACTTGGAGGTATCAACGCCAAGCTTGGCAAGAAAGTCTTTTTTGACGACACGATATAGCAAGACCTGCGCCGGATTGGCGCGCGCGTCGAGAAGACCGCCGGCCTTACCCAAAGCCTCACCTAGCGTGAGATCCGACTCCTCGAAGTCAAATCGACCATTCAACCCCGACGCACCAAACGCCAAATAGGTACGACGCTCACGATCAATGAGCAACGTGTCACCCGGCGCCACATAAATGTTTTCCGCCGGTGTCGCGACAAGATGATCATATTGGATCGTTGCCGAGCGACCACGACGTTGAAGCGTCACATAGGTCTCGACCCCGGGAGAACTAAGCCCACCGGCCTCGGAAATCACGTCAAGCACGCGCTCGCCAGCTTCTGTCAGCTCGACCTTCGACGGCGACTTGACGTCGCCGAGCACGGCCACCTGAGCCGACCTGCTGCTAATCTTGGTAATCATAACCTGTGGCTCTATAGCGCGGTTCGCTAGCAGATCCTCTACCTCGCGCTGAACCTCTTCCACCGGACGACCCGCCGCCCGGACTCGGCCAGCATAGGGAACGCTGATTGTACCATCACGATCAATCGTTTGTTGTGGCAGCGAAACAAAATTGCCTGGACGACTGCCTGCATCATTAGGAATGAAGAGCCCGCCCGCCTGCGACTCGAACACCGCCACCTGAACAACGTCACCCACCCCGAGCGGAAGGCTCGGAGCCCCGCCACGACCACCACCAAAACCGCCCAGCAAGGAACTGGTCGTTGTATCTGCGACATAGCTCAGAACAGCCTTATTTAAATCGACGAGTGCATAGTCAATTCCAACAGCCTGTTCTTTTTTAGCTGCAGTAACCTTTGCAGTGGCCTGAGCCTCGACCTGTCGCGCATCAGGCCCGGAACTCGGCAATGCAGTGCACCCTGTCAACGCAACACTTGAAAGGAAAAACACAGTAGTAGCGGTACGAATTTTCACAATGGCCCCCACGAATGCCCGAGGGCAATATGCACGAGCAGAGGGTAAATACTAGACGGCTCAGACGCGAGTTTTCTTATACAATACGGCAAATCGCAGCCTGTTGCTGAATCAACACATTGCATTAACGTTTAGGCAAGTATGCTAATTAGCGAAACTTTATTTAATTCTAATTGATTCCCAAATGTATCTGTTCCGGTATTTTTGCCGTTTCGATTTCTTCTATGTTGTGCCCCATAGCGAGATTTTTAGTCGGCACAGTTGTACCAGACGCTAATCTTCTTCCTTAGATTACCGCGGACAGCTAGCCATCTTGATCGACCGTGGGATCAGGCTGCATTTTCCTTCGGCGACTTTTGAGGGGTTCGTTGAGGCTAATAGAGACGATCGGCGCCAGCATAGCTGCATAAACTATGGCAAGACCCGAAATTTGAAGCGAGAAGTCAAAGATTGAATGGACAGCGACCAAGAGCAAGGATGCAAAGCCGAGCTCAGGGCAGTATCGCATTCTGCGGCGTGAGTTCCTGCCCTTGGAGAAGATGTGCACCAACGGCAAGAGTGTTCCCGCCAGAAGCAGGGGGAATACTACCCCGAAGGCGAACAGGCCCTCTAGATAGAAGCTATGCGCGCGATCCCAGACGCCTGCAATACCGCACGAGGCATTGCGATAGGCAGGAAATACTTTTGCAAAGCTCGCCAAGCCCGTGCCCCAGGGAAAATGATCGACTATACCCGTTACAATTCCCGGGAAGACGCAAAAGCGATCATCATCAGCGCCTCGCACGTCTGCCCTCAACGCCGCTCTTCCAGCCAACGATAAATAGGCAAACGCTACTGCGGAGAATAGTACAAAACCAGCTCCCCACCGCCTAGTCTTGCTGCGGCGTTTTCTTGCAAACATGCTTTGGGACGCTGAATGTTCATTAGGTCTTAAGGACACAAAAAATGTGACCAGAAGAATACCTGATAAGCTTGCTCCGATGCCGGCACGAGACTTCGTCAGCATTAAGGCCACAATCGTGGAAAGAAATAGTAAGGCGTAGCCGAATGCGACTAAAACGAGTCGTTTCTGATCTGAGGGGATCGGACGCCGCTGATCAATCGCAGCGATTAAGCGGCGCATTTCAATAGACCCCAATGTCCGGCAGAGGTTAGCGAAATTGAGAAGCGTTATCAGACCAAAATATGTAGCTGCGGTGTTTCTGTTCACGAAAACGCCCGTAAGGCTGTCAAGATAAGCCCGCTTTTCGCCGAACAATAACGTTCGAGGTGCTAGCTGAAACTGAACTATTGCCAGCAGAGCTATAAGACCGCCTGAGACCCCTAAAAACATTAGTGCTCTAACTGCCTTTTCGTCCGTATCAAACAACTTCAGACCCAGCATGAAGATCCCGAAAGGTAGAGTGAGACGGAGAATGCTCCCCCAATCATCGCCGGGAGTTAACGACATCATCGAACCGCCTGACAGACTATATACTCTAACTTCAGCCCAGGCTGGCTGGCCAAGCAGACCACCGGGAAACACACTCGTCTGCAAGAAGCTCCAGGCAAGTGCCAAGGCCACGACCAAGGTCGCTATCGCCATAGGGAATACGGCATGCTTAGGGACGCCGCTGTGGAGGCAAAGCAGAGCAAGAAGCAGGAAAACAGGGAGGGACAGGAGAACTACAGCCGTAAGATCTACGGCGCCATAGTTGGCAAGCGATAACAGAAGACCGCTCCAGTAAATTACATGTAGCATGCGGAAATTCCAGCCAACCTCCTGAACATCATTGAAAGTATTTCTGGTATACATGCCTACCCACCACGGAGATACAACCAAGGAGAACTTTAGAAAAGATGGGCCAAGGTACCCATGCAAAAGCCGCGCCATTGCCTCACTTTCCATTGCCTCGTGGTCTTGTTGCTCAAGTCGTCGATACTGGCGTAGGCCGTAGTTCCGCGCTGGAAGTTCGGCGTTCAGTACCCTGACCGAAAGGAGTTGGTACCACTTGAGCATACAAGCACTTCTTTGCGAGGGGCACTACGATCCATCCACCCGCTTCAAAAACGTCTTACAACAAACCGAATGGACAATCGATATGCCACAGCTTCCCATTATCAGCCTAAGATGGTGGTTGGTAACCAATGCCTGGCCTACCAGGCCCCCCAATCATAGAGGCGGAATATTGGACAAAATCGCCTTTAGGTGGGCGTCCATATCTCACCCTCCCATGTTGAGCACCCAATCCATCCCGAACCAGCATTTCCGGCCGGTATTCTGCAAACCTGCCAGATCGATCGAGAACCGGCCGGCTATCGATGCCGTTTGCCCCTGAAAGGCTACCCTTGGAGATGCATTGGAGCAAAGGCTCGCCTTCAAAAGGAGCCACCCAAAACTCCGTCAAATACTTTGGATAAGCTCGATTTCCTCTGGCTGCAGCACTTGAATCAATTGGTACGAATAGAGCTATATCCTCTCCCTGACGATCAATGATAAACCTTCTGGTCTTCAGCAGGTTGCAGTTTATAATTCTACATTCCAACGGGATAGGAGCATCTTCGACAGAATAGGTGCCCTCTTGTGTGTCTGTAACTAACGAACGATTTGTGGCCTGGGGCGCCAGGAACAATCCTTGATATCCGCATGTTGCCGTAAAGTTCTCAATGTGAAGATACTCAGGGGGGTTATTTAAAGACCCCGGCAATTGAAACGCGTCGCCATGGACACCATCCCGCCTGCCCTGAACGTTTTCGCACCGACAATTCTTGATGATCGCACGCGTCCCACCAAATGGATGGGCAACAGACCGGGAGCCACGGGACGGTCTAATTGACAAAGCATCGCGTTCAATCCCTTCCGGAAAACGAATGTAGGCTCCTTCAACGCAGCCACTTACGGAAAAACGATCAAGGAAAATGGTGTCGGAATATGCCCCCCCCAGAAGAACCACCCGCCGTCCTCCGTTGATGCGCGTAAAAGCCTTACGCACGCCCTTTGTTGCCCCGAATATCAATATATCTACATGATGTGGAAGTAGCGGAGTATTAATTTCGCGATCAAGGTCGTAGTCATCAAGGCGAATGATCACTTTATTTTCCGACGCGTCTGCAGTATTAGGGACGGCGCCTAGGATCAGCCCTTTCATAAATGATCGTCGGTGTATCATCGTGTAACTAGCGATCCTCCATATATAGTCCACCGCAAAAAGCTCTCAGAAGGATCGCATCTTGACGTCCTTTCCTCAAAACAGTCGCCCGCAAAGGCAGACCGTCATACAGGGTGCTCCGATCGAGTTCGCCACCATTTTTCGGTTCATTTTTATAACTTCTATTATTATACTAGGCGTAAATCTTGCAAATTTTGGTTTAAAAGCCAACCCAATCGAAAAAGCGGCACTAATCGCTGCGGCGGTCTTACTCTGGATCATCGCGCCTCCAAATTTTTGGAGCAAGGCTGTCTTTTCTGCGATCATCGCAGTTACCTTCCTTAGCGGATTGTTAACAGATTGGACGCACTTCAGTTGGGGCACCTATTTCAGTGGATTGATTAGCCTCTCCGTCCCGTTGATCTTTATAATGTGCTCTCCGAATCAAACCATGAAGACCTTTATCTACAAAATGATCTTGCTGCTGCCTTTCCTTTATTTGGGAATAGGCTTCCTACTCCAGATGGCCGGGATTAAACCGATCATGAGGGCTGATTTCTTAGGTGCCGTGAGACTATCCGGCTCCACCTTAGCCGCTTACATGTCAGCCAGCTCAGCTGCAGCTGTGCTGGCTGGTATTGCTTTATGGAGCCAGACCCGCAGAAGAAGATATTGCGTCCTAGCCTCTATTTGCGCCTGCATGTGCCTGCTGGCAGGAGGGCGAATGGCGTTTGCCATTATGCTTATTAACGCGCTACCTCTCTTTTATTTCGGTAGCAACGGCCGCCTCGCATTCAAATTCGTAGCAACATATGCTGCCACTATATTTGGAGCCGCAGCTCTATTCCTGACAGCCGGCACACTCATTGCTCGCTTTCAAAGCGGCAGCGAGAGTGGCCGTGATGTGATTAAGGAAGAGCTGGAGTATCTCAGTGGTTTTTATCCAAATTGGGGTGTGGGCCTGGGTCATCAATACATCATTTTCCCCGAAGAGCTGACCGCCAAGGTCGCAACCGTCGCTGCGCATGATGAATATCTAAGACTTCAGGTTGAAATCGGGATGATGCCCAGCTACGTCGTAATTGCCCTAATAGGTGTGCTTCTCTTTACCAGGCTAAACGGCTTGTTGATCAATAACATATTCGGGTATCTGTCTGCCTGCGCTTCAGTGTTTATATTTTCGCTGACGGACAATGCGTTCAGCGCGCCTTCCATACTATTTGTTTTTCTGGTCGGAATTTATGCCTCTTCCGAAAACGTCAAACACCCGTCCCCATAGCGGCAGCGGACTTGAAAAGCCTAACCCCACATCGTCTGTAAACTTGGCCGCATTTTCTATTGTCGGGGAGTGAGCGTCCGGTGAGCTGTTTTTGCTGATCGGGGAAATCAGGCGATGTTCTGGTATTAAAGCGTGTCGGTGCTTATTGGATTCATTGTTCTCAAATCAGCCAATCTGTGATTCCCTTTGATGCGAAGGGAGAACGTGATGGGCAAATCACATCCGATTGCGTTGCGTGAGCGCGTGATTGCATTTTTGGAAGAGGGCCACGGTCATCGTGAAGCGGCCCGTCATTTCCGGGTGTCGCCGCGTTTCGTGAACAGGTTGGTGATTCTCAAACGCGAGACCGGTTCGCTTGCGCCGCGTCGCCAGGGGCATGTCGGGGGCGGCAAGCTCTCAACCCATCATGACTGGCTCAAGGAGCGGATGCTGCGCGATGGGGAGCCGACGCTGGACGAATTGTGCGTGGAACTCGCCGGACGTGGCGTGGCCGTCCATCGTTCCAGCGTCGGGCGTCTCCTCCACCGGCTTGGGCTGAGCCATAAAAAAAAGCCTGATGGCCAGCGAGCACCGGCGGCCGGAGATCGCGCGGGCGCGTGAACTGTGGACCGGCGGGCGCAGGCCATTCTTCAACAAGGCATTGGCGCGGCTCGTTTTTATCGATGAGACCTCAACGAACACCAAACTGACGAAGCGTTCGGGATGGTCCCCGCGTGGACAGCGCTATCGAACACATTCGCCCTTCGGTTCCTGGAAGTCCCAAACCTTCATCGCCGGCCTGCGATCCCATGGCATGGTCGCCCCCTGGATCGTCGACAGGCCAATGAATAGCCGCATCTTCGAGACGTGGGTCGAGACCCAGCTCGCGCCGACACTTTCGCAAGGGGACGTCGTCATCCTCGACAATGTCGGCTTTCACAGGAGCCCGCAAGCCGAGGAGCTGGTCCGGGCAAAAGGGGCATGGCTCCTGTTCCTGCCGCCATACAGCCCGGACCTCAACCCGATCGAGATGGCTTTTTCAAAGCTCAAGACCCTGCTGCGAAAGCAGGCTGCCAGAAGCTTCGACGCAATCTCGGACGCACTCGGCGAAATCTGCAATCTCTTCTCCATCGCAGAATGCAGAAACTACTTCAAAGCCGCAGGATATGAGAGGCCCATTAAATGCAACACGCTTTAGAACCAGCATTAGTGCTGACATTAATACCAGAACAAAGAGGTTTCATGGCTCGCATGGAGATCATGTCCGGTACCGAACGCAGACGGCGTTGGTCGGACGAGGCGAAGCTGAGGATACTGGCGGAAGCTGATAAACCCGGTGCTCGCATTGGTGACGTGGCCCGCCGGCATGACATTCATCCTGGCCAGATCCGGTTGTGGCGGCAGTCATTCAGTTATGCCGACCGACCGACGGTGTTCCTCCCGGTGGAAATCACCGAGGAGGTTGGCGTAAGCCAAGCGTCTAACACGGTAACGAGGCCAGCGGTCGTTGAGATCATGCTTCGAAACGGTCGGTGCTTGAAGGTTCCGATCGACGTTGAACTGAAGCAGCTTGGCTCGCTGGTGGTCTGTCTGGAGACGGCATGATCGGGCCGTCTGGGAATGTGCGGGTCTATCTGGCTTGCGGGGTGACGGATATGCGGCGTGGCATTGATGGCCTATCAGCATTGGTCGAAAAGGTCGTAAAGGAGGCACCGGGCTCGGGGGCAATCTTCGGCTTCCGCGGAAAACGCGCGGACCGGATCAAGCTTCTCTGGTGGGACGGTCAGGGGTTCTGCCTGTTCTACAAGATTTTGGAGCGTGGATACTTTCCGTGGCCGACGGCGAAAGAGGGCGTAGCGCACCTGACGCAGGCGCAGCTTTCCATGCTCGTTGAGGGGATCGATTGGCGCCGCCCGGCGTGGACATCCGCTCCTGGGCGAACGGGATAAAGGCCATATTTTGCAGGGACATCCGAGGCTTAATGCTGGCGCGTCAGAGGCAAATCGGCTAGATTTGCGGGTATGGAAACAGCGCCGCTGGACAGTCAGGACGAGCTCAATACTTTGCGCGCACTTGTCGCCGAACAGGCGGCGAAACTTGAAAGCCAGGAAGCCGAGGTCATCAAGCGAGACTCCATAATCGGGCTTCTTCGCGCGCAACTGGAGCTGCTCCGACATCGGCAGCATGGCGCCTCTTCGGAAAAGATCGACCGGAAGATAGAGCAGTTCGAGCTGATGCTGGAGGAGATCGAGGCCTCTCGTGCCGAGGCTGAACTGCGCTCTGGCAAAACTCCTCTGCCAGATTTGGACGACGTATCCGAGAAGCCGAAGCGTAAGCCTCTGCCCGATGGTCTCGCCACCGAAGAACTGGTCTATGCGGCTCCCTGCAATTGCCCGACCTGCGGTGGCACTTCGTTCCTGAAGGCGGCCGACAGAGTGGTCCAGGTGCTGGAGCACGTGCCGGCGTCGGTCAAGATTGTCCGCCATGTCGAAAAGCGCATGATCTGCAAAGAATGCGATACGACGGTGACTGGCGAGATGCCGGCCTTACCGATCGAGCGCGGCAAACCCGGGCCGGGACTGCTCGCCCATATCATGATTGCCAAATTCGACGATCACATTCCCCTCTACCGCCTGTCCGAGATGTACGACCGGTTGGGGATAGACATCTCCCGATCCGTGATGGCGGACTGGGTCGGCCGCGTATCCGCATTGCTGACACCACTCGTCCTGTTGATCAGGGCTCATATCGCCGCGCTCGACCGAATACATACGGACGATACCCCGGTCGATGTTCTCGATCCTGGGCGGGGGAAGACAAAAACCTGCAGGGTCTGGGTCTACGTATTCGACGGCAGTGGCTACCAATCCGCCACTCCCGCAGCCATCGCCTATTACTACAGCCCTGACCGCAAGGGCGCGCATCCGGCTGACCATCTCACAAGCTTCAGCGGCGTCATGCATGCCGACGGCTATGGGGGCTACAAGAAACTCTACGGCAACCAGATCATCGAAGCCGCCTGCATGGCGCATGTGCGCCGCAAGACCTGGATCGAAGCCACCCTTTCTACACTGCCACAGAAGCAGAGGCTGGCCGAGGCGATGCGATATGCCATCTCGCGATGGACAGCCTTGAGCGTCTACATCGATGATGGCCGTGTCGAAATCGACAACAACATCGCTGAACGAGCCATGAGACCGCTTGGAATCGGAAGGAAGAACTGGCTGTTTGCCGGCTCGGACAAGGGCGGTGAGCGCATCGCCAACATTCTGACCATCATCGAGACGGTTAAACTGCAAGGCCATAATCC
>UBYX01000048.1 GCA_900469955.1 Hyphomicrobiales bacterium
TCTTTCATGCCATCTCCTTTTCCTGCCCGCACCAACAACGGCCCGCCTAGATAGTTCCCGAACTTATTCGTTGAGATCTTGCTCCTCGAACGCGTCGGCGAAGATACAGGCGGGCCCCCAGCGTCCTCATGCAGGCTTTTATCGTGACCACCGTGCTATGATTTCGTCGGTATTGGCCAGCACCTTGCGGACTTCGTTGCGCGCCATGTTCGGTCGCTGCAATCGGATGCTTTTCTCGATATTTTCATGAAGTTTCGGCGCGTATCGCAAATTGTCCTCCTCCCGCGTGACATGAGCGAAGAGGTGGTTCAGCGCCGATTCGATCAATACCCCGAGCGGCACCAGCAGATCATTTCCGGAGGCGCGCAAGATCGCGATGTGAAATCGCGCATCGGATTCCGTTCGCTGCTGGAGCGATGTCGCCTGATCCATATCATGCAGGGCCTGACTGATCGCATTCATTTGCTCCTCAGTTCGGCGTTCCGCGGCAAGCGCGGTCGCTTCCGGCTCGATCATATGCCTGAGTTCCTGCACGGCCCTCAGAAACGATTCACGATCGGGAGACGCGGCGTACCAACCGAGGACATCACGATCCAGCAGGTTCCAGCGTTCCCTCGGTTCGACCCAGCTGCCGATTTTCGGGCGCGAGGAAAGCAGGCCCTTGGCCATCAGCATCTTGATGGCTTCGCGCACCGCCGAGCGACTGACTTCAAAGACTTCCGACCACTTTGCCTCGTTCGGCAGGATCGTGCCCGGCGGATAATCGCCGCGCACGATCCGGAGACCGATCTCGCCTGCCAAAGACGCGTGAACACTCGGCCCAGTCATGCGGGGAGCATTTGGGCGCCTTGTGGTGGCTGACCGGTCAACCGTCACCGTCTCGGCCGGAGCCGTCGGCTTTCCCGATTTCTTGTCAGGCATTTGTTTCTACTGCCTCAGCATTCTTCGACTGTTCGCACCTACTATCAAAACAATCGAGATAACGAGGAAGTCGCCTGCGATTGACTCTGACAGAAAGCGCGGAATCCAGGGTGCGTCAAGCCCCGCGGATCTTTCGATCCGTCTGCGGGGACAGTCGGCGCACCCTTGAATCCAGGTGCCCCAGGAACCTACTTCTGAATGCAGGTATCGACCGTATCCTTCGTGCATTCATCGAGCCCGGTGAATACCGGATCTTCAACCGGCTTTCCGGCAATCAGATCCATCATCACTGCAGGCGCCTTGTAGCCCATCTCGAACGGCCGTTGGCCGACGAGCGCTGTCACCAGACCTTCCCTCGCAATGGCAACCTCGTCGCCGATCGTGTCGGCGGCACCGATGACGAACTCGTTGCTGGCGATCTTGTCGGCCATCGGCTTGAACAGGTCGCGATAGGGCTGCGGCGCGCCGAACAACGGCCACCCGCCCATGACTCCGAATGCGTCCAGGTCGGGATTGGCCGCAAGGATATCGGTCATTGCCTGAACACCCTTGGCGCCGTCGTCATTGGTGAATACCGGGCAGCCGGCGACTTCCGTCCAACCACCCTCGCCTTTCAGCGCAGTGAGGCCTTTCTGGCCCGTGAGCGTGTCGCGCATACCTTGCGCACGGCGTAGAATATTGTCCGCCCCCGGATTGCCTTCGATCGTGCAGATCTTGCCGCCGCTCGGCTTGGCCTTCTTGATGTACTCGCCGATGCGCGCGCCCATCAGATAGTTGTCCGTGCCGAGATAGGTCTTGCGCAATGCCGCATCCTCGGCTGCAAGATCGGCATCGAGCGTCATCACCGGAACTGTCGGATTGGCGGTCTTCAGGGTCTGGGCGATGAGCTTTGCGTTTGACGGCGAAATCGCGATTGCAGCCGTGTCTGCCTTGCCCAGCATATCCTGAACGATCTGCGCTTCGCCGGCTTCATCGGATGTCGATGCCGGACCGGTGTAGAAGCACTCGTATTCCGAAGTGGGGTTCTCCTTGTTCCATTTCTGGCAACCTTGATTGATTGCTTCGAAGAATGGATTGTCGAGGCCCTTGACGACGATGACGAGCTGCTTTTTGGCGAGCGCCTGCCCGGCGGTCAATGCTAAAACTGCGACTGTAAGTAGTATTGCCTTCCTCATGGTTTCCTCCCTTGAAACAGACGGGCACCCGCGTGCCCGCCATACGAAATCAACCCGGATACCAGACGACGCGAGGCTCCTCCTTTGAACGCTCGTATTGCCACGCCGAGTCGATAAGCATTTCGAGATCGTAGTTTGGCCGCCAATCCAGCAGGTATTTCGCCTTGCTGTTGTCCATCCAGTTGGAATGGAAGCGGCTCGGTATCTCGACGGAGTCGAGATTTCGCGTGCGCGACAGGTAGGCGGCGACTTCAGCATAATCGACCGGTCTATCCATGCAGATATTGAAGAGTTGCCGCTCTGCCCGGGGGTTATCGATCGCTGCCAATATCGCCGTTACGAGGTCATCGACATGCACGAAGTTGCGCTTCAACGGGCGCCCGTCAGCATCCAGCAGCAGCGGCACCGTACCCGTAGCCGCATAGCTTCGTGCTGCTTCTTCAGGAACGAGCGTCTTCCAGTCCGGGCCGCCGAAGACGTCGTCTCCAAAAGACAGGGAATATTTGAAATCGTCCTTTTCCATGATCCAGGGCGCGCGCAGACAGCAGCCGTTGAGGCCGTACTGAATGCCGAACTGCTCCAGCATGACCTCTTCCAGAACCTTGGAAAGCGCATAGCTTCCCGGATAAGCACAATGGGGCGCCTTCTCGGTGATCGGGCCGTTGTGGCGATAATGGAAGTGACCTATGCCCGCGTCGCCACCGATCAGGATGAACTGGCGCGCCGTATCGTTCGCGCGGAACTCCTCGAGCAGCCAGAAGAGACCTTTGACCGTGACATCCATGATGTCGCTCGGCGTCTCCTTGCATGTGGCGAGATGCACGACATGGGTAACGTCAGCCAGCGCCGCTGCCACGATATCGCGGTCGGCGATTGAGCCGCGGACGACTTCGACACGGTCGGTCTCATCGCACAAACGATTATGACAAAGCGCGCGAATGCGGGCTTTGGAAAACCTCGGATCGTCAAGCAGCCCAGCAATGAAGCGCCGCCCGACCTTGCCCGTCGCACCGGTAACAAGGATCAGCATCCTCTCTCTCCCATTGCTAGCTAATATTCGGGTACTACTTTCGTCAAATAATATTTGTCCGACAAAACAGATTTTTGTGACAATAAGGCCAGTAACTGGACAATGAGTTGACGCTGTCGCAAGGTTTTGCGTAAATGCTCATAATCGCTTTTTCTGGGAGGAGATCGGAAAAGCGAACTCGCTGGAGCCTCTCGCTTCGAAGCAAGTGGTTGCCGAGCGACGGATAGCTGCAGGTTTTGGGAGGCCGGTAGGCTGGTGGCGGTTCTTGAACTCACCAATATTTCCAAACATTTCGGCGCCATCCAGGCAGTCAACGACGTTTCGTTTTCGCTCGAAGCGGGGCAAGTGGTCGGCCTCATGGGCGATAACGGCGCTGGCAAATCCACCTTGGTCAAGATGATCGCCGGCAACTTTCGACCGAGCCACGGAACCATGAAGCTGGACGGCGCCGATCTCGTGCTTCATCGGCCGAAGGAAGCACGGCAGCATGGCATCGAGATCGTTCACCAGGATCTGGCCCTCTGCGATAATCTTACGGCGGCGGCGAACGTGTTCCTCGGACGAGAACTGCGCCGCGGCGTATGGCCTCTTCGCATCCTCGACTACAGGAGCATGTACAAACGCGCCGGAGAGATTTTTCGCGAACTCAAGTCCGAGACGCGGGCGCGCGATCTCGTCAAGCAAATGTCAGGTGGCCAGCGGCAAGCGGTGGCGATCGCTCGCACGATGCTGTCGGAGGCGAAAATCGTATTGATGGACGAGCCGACTGCGGCCATTTCCGTACGCCAGGTGGCTGAGGTTCTGAACCTGATCCGCCAGTTGCGTGACCGGGGTATTGTCGTTGTCCTGATCAGCCACCGCATGCCCGACGTCTTTTCGGTCGCCGACCGGGTGATCGTGATGCGGCGGGGCAGAAAAGTAGCCGACAAGCAGATTGCGGCAAGTTCGCCGGAGGAAGTGACGGGACTTATCACCGGCGCCATCGAACAGGTGTGATCGATGCTCTCCGTTGCAACAGGAAGGAAGAAGGTCGGCGATGGCAATTTCACTTGACCAGACGATCGAACAGAAGCAACGGAGCTGGTTTGCGGGGATCTTGAGCGGCCAGACATTCTGGGTTCTGATTGCGGTCATTCTAGCCTGCATTTTTCTGTCGATGGCGACCGACTCCTTTGCGACGGCGAAGAACATCTACAACATCACCCGCAACGTCACTTTCGTCGCAATCATCGCGCTGGGCATGACGCTCGTCATCATCACCGGCGGCATCGATTTGTCCGTCGGCTCCGTGCTTTGCCTGTGCAGCATGGTGCTGGCGGTCGTCATGAACGCAGGATACAGCATTGAAATCGGCATCGCCGCCTCAATCGGCACTGCTCTTCTGGTCGGCGCTTTCAACGGCACATTGATTGCCTATCTGGGCTTCCCGCCTTTCGTCGTCACGCTCGGGATGTTGTCTGTTGCGCGCAGCCTTGCGATGGTTGCCTCCAACAACACTGTTGTTTTCCAGTTCGGCCCTGACCACGACAAGCTACTGGCGCTGGGGGGCGGCGCCTGGTTTTTCGGTATTGCCAATCCGGTGCTTTACATGGTCGTGCTGGCACTCCTTACAGGTTTCGTGCTGCGCTGGACAAAGTTCGGCCGCTATGTTTTTGCCATCGGCGGCAATGAACACGCCGCGACGCTCACTGGCGTTCCCGTGGCGAGGATCAAGGTTATCGTGTATATGATTTCCGCCCTGTCTGCGGGGGTTGCCGGCATCATTCAAACCGGCTGGCTTGGCGCTGTCACCACAAACATCGGCGCCGGGATGGAGCTTCAGGTCATTGCCGCCGCGGTTATCGGCGGCGCCAATCTGGCCGGCGGCGTCGGCACCGCCTTTGGAGCACTGATCGGCGCCGCGCTCATCGAGATTATCCGCAACAGTCTCGGTCTGCTCGGCATCAATGCGTTCTGGCAAGGTAGCTTCATCGGCGGGGCAATTGTGCTTGCCGTTCTTTTCGATCGAATCCGCAACCTGCGACACGGCGAGTAAGCGGATCCCGTTGAGCGGAAAGAGAAACCCGGCCATTCGAGATGGGTTTTTGTAGCCAGCCGCGAGCTTTGCCCTTTTAATACATAACCGGATTGAGCGTGACCCTGACGGGCTCACCCGCCTTGAGCGGTGTGCTGCCACGCGCCACCAACCACCCATCGGCACGCTCGAGGCGGGCAACGATGCGCAGTGTTCGCGAAACACCCAAGCTTCCTGGCGCGGTCAAGGAAAAGGCTATCGCCTTTGACCCGCCGTCGCTTTTGATGCGCGTCTCTGTGGCGCGACGTCGCGCACTATCCCGAACGGCAGTATCCTCGAGATAAATCTCAAGATGACCTTTGGGGATGACAGCGCCGCTTTCGAACGCGACCGCACCGCGAATGTCTGTCGACTGCGCAGCGACTGAACTGGCTGCCGCGGCGACAGCCGCAGCTCCGACGGTCATTAACACTGTGCGGCGGTCGGTCGGGCGCTTCATACCACACTCTCCATGATCGCTTCGCAAGACTCGCGTGATAGCAGCATTGCCGGTCGGCTTGTGGTTCGAAATATCAAGTCCAAGGTTCGTGCTCCGCGATGTTCCCGGTAAACCTTGGCCGTTTCAAGGATGAACACATAGGTGTTTGGGAGGGCGCCTCGAGAGCGCCCTCCCGCAGTCAAGCTAGATGACAATGAAGTCGGACGCCGACAGCCTGAGATTTGCGTTCAACTGCGCAAACTGAATGGCCGCAACGTCCCCGCTTCCATCGGCGTCATAGGACAAGATCCCGCTGTCGGTGTCGTAGATGATGCGGTCACCAGCGTCTTGAGCGACGCCCGCCGCACTCCCGTAAAACGCCCCCAGGTCGAGAGCACCATCGACGCCCACGGCCTCAAAAATGAGATTGTCCAGGAGGATCGTGTCGTCGATGACGTTGAAGTCCCTGATCCAGTCGATGTTGCCGTCCCCGAGCGCCGTCGAGAAGCGGAACGTATCCTCTCCTGCGCCGCCGATGAGGATATCGGCCGCAAGGCCGCCGTCGAGCAGGTCGCTGCCGGCACCGCCGGTGAGTGTATCGGATCCCGCCACACCCGGCTGAGCCGGCGCAGGAGGAAACTCGACCGATACGTTCAGCTCGTAGGTCGAGCCTTCCGGCACGGCTTCCGCCCAGCCGTCGCCCGGCACATCGGGCGACCAGCTACCTTCCAGGATGTAATAGGGCCCGCTCTCCTGAACGACGAACACCAAGCTTGAATCCCGATTGCTCGCAGAGCCGGGATCGCCGCCGCCATCGTCGTTCTGGGCAACGATATTGCCGGAGCTGTCGAGCAGCCTCACCCAGCTGTCGTGGACATCCGGATCGGCGATTCCATCGATGTCGATCGTAATGACCGTTCCGGCCGCCAGGTCCACCCTGTAATATCCGCCCTGACCGTTTCCGGTGGCGTTGACGGTCGTATGAAGGATCGTCGTCGAGTCGAAGATATCGGGGTCGCTGGTAAGCGAAAAATTGTTCGAGATGTCGAACGCGGCCGCGATCGAGTTGTTCGTCGCATCCGGTCCAAGCGTCGCGTAGCCGGTTCCCATGCCCGGGCGCGGTGGGGCGTCACCCTGATAAGCGAAGTCGCCGAGCAGGGTGTCGTCGCCGCGGCCGCCGTCGATCACGTCATTGCCACCCTGGCCGGTCAAGACATTGGCCGCGCCATCACCGGTCAGTCGATCGTTGAAGCCGGAGCCTGCGAGATTCTCGATGGAAATATATCTGTCTCCGCCGGATCGGCCTCCCGTAAGACTAAGCCTCAGTCCGCTTGTCGCATCCGCATAGTCTGCCGTGTCGCTGCCGGCGCCGCCGTTCAATCTGTCGGCTCCGCCGCCGCCGGTCAGAATATCGTCGCCGGTTCCGCCGGAGAGTTCATTGGCGAGCGCGTTGCCGATGAGATGGTCATCGAAAGATGAACCGACAGCATTTTCAAACCCCTCAAGTATATCGTGCCGGATCGCAGCACCTCGTCCGACGATCTGCACGGGACCATCACCATCGCCGCCGTTGGCCGTGCCGTTGGCAAGATCGATCGTCACACCGTCGGAGCTGCCGGCGTAGACGACCGTGTCGATACCGGAACCACCATCCAGATAATCCTGACCGGCGCCACCGATGATCGTGTCGTCACCCTCCTCACCATAAAGGATGTCGCCGTCGTTGCCGCCATCCAGGATGTCGTTGCCGCCGCCGCCGTTGAAATAATCTCCACCGCCCCGGCCCCAGAAGTGGTTTGCGTCGGCTGTGCCGATGAAGCGGTCAATACGGTCGTCGGATCCGATCAGGTTTTCGATGCTGTAGAAAGTGTCACCCGATGCCGTGCCGCCGCTGGCGACATTCGTGGCGAGGTTGACAAGCAACTGGAACGGGCTCTCCTTGCTGAAGTCGACTGTGTCGATGCCGGCGCCGCCCCTGAAGATATCCACGCCATCCTGGCCGCTCAGCGTATCGTCGCCGGCGCCGCCGTCGAGAATATCGTTACCCTGGCCACCGAGGATGGTGTCGTTGCCGCCGCCGCCGTAGAGCGTGTCGTTCCCGTCATCGCTTTCGGTCTGGTCTTCAAGGTCCTCGACATCGATCGTGTTGTTGATGTCGCGGCTGGCAAGCGAGTCGCGCCCGCCGATGATCAGGTCGTCACCGCCCTGGCCGAAGATCGTGTCGTCGCCGGCGCCGCCGTCAAGCGTGTTGTTTCCGTTGTCGCCGAAGATGATGCTGGTCAGCGTGTTGTCGCCAAAAACGGGCGGGGGTGCGTCGTCGCCCGCTGGCGGCTGAATCGTCGACTCGTCCGCGTAGATAATATTTTCGACGTTCGCGATCCTCCGGATCCTCAGATCTCGGGAGAGCAGAATGACCGTATCGTTGCCGCCGCCGGCCTCTTCCCGAACGATGTCATCCAGCGAATCGACGAAATAGATGTCGTCGCCACCGTTGCCGGCCATGCGGTCGGCACCGTATCGGCCGTCAAGAACATTGGCGCCGTCGTTGCCGATCAGAATGTCATTGTAACCGCTGCCGATGCCGTTCTCGATGTAGTAGTCGGTCCCATCCGCATTGTGTCCGGCGAAGATCGACACGTTGTTGCTATGGCCGTTGACGCTGGAGAACTGCCCTGCGCGCAGATCAAGGATCGTGCCCGCCGTTGAGCCGGAGAAGTCGATCGTGTCCGCCCCCCCGGTATCATGGATCACAAACCCGATGTCATGCTGCATGCCGGAAGAGGTCAGCTGGTAGCCGTACTGCGTGCTTCCAAAGCCGTAGACATTGTCCCCGGTGTTGAGGTCGATGTGCTGATAGGTGCGTACGCCGTTCTCGTCGACGGTCGAGAAGAACCGACGAATGACGGCCTCGATGTCGGCCATCAGCGGCGTCGATGCAGACCAACGGGTGGTTTCGCCGACGTCGATCCCATCGAAATAGGACATGACGCTGTATTGCTGGCGATCATACGTCCAGGTGGCATTGTTCAGATAGTTGATCTGCACGCCGCCGGGGCCGCTGTAATTGTAGAGCCCGGGATGGTTCAGGCCGAATTCATGGCCGAATTCATGAATGAAGGAATCGAAGACATACCCGCCGATATCGGTCTTGTTCGGCTCCGTGTCGTGGAAACGCTGACCGATGCTGACATAACGATTGCTCGAATAGGCGCTTCCATCGTCCTCCTCGCCGAGTTCGGGACTGACGACCTCCATCCAGTCCGTTGCGCTGTCGAAGGGCGCGTCGTCGACGATCTCGAATTTCAGCGGGGTGACAGACGCCCACATCTGCAAGGCACCGATCGCGGCGGCCTTGTATTCGGGATGGTCATTGAGTTCGTAGACGTTGATCCTAAGCGTTCCCGCGGCGATCTCGGGCGTCAGGCTACGGGGCAATGCCCCAAGATAGTCAAGAAAGGACTCATAGTCCTCGCTCTTGCCATAAGGATTGTCCGGCGTCTGATCGTTTTCCCACCAATTGTCGCTAGTCTGGCTTGGGTTCGGCATCGTGAGGCTCCTCTCCGACGATTGTGCGCAGTCACGGCTACGCCGTTCTGCAGCTGCCAATTTTCCACAGGCACCGCGTGCGTCTGCCTGTGAGTCCCTCACCCTTCCGAAATAATGTCATTGGATTCTTAGACTTGTCACCCCCTTAAAAACACGGGTCACGTACGTTTAGCATTGAAAGCGTCGCGGCCGTCCCGAAGCGGCAATCGGGTACGCGGGCGCAGTAGGGCCACTAAACGGGTAGCGGCCCTGGCAAAATGGAGTGAGTTAAGCCGACTGAACCGCCTTGATGCGCTCGATACCGCCGACCACGCCAGCGAAATCCTGCCAGACGCCCTGGGCGTTCTTCTGCCACTCGTCGAAGGCTTCCGGCTTAAGGAGCTTGCCGCCGTTCTTCAGCGACTGCTCCACGGACTTCGCCTCGTCCTCGACGATCAACTGGTTGAAATAGGCCGCGCCCTGCCGAGAGGCGTCCTGGAAGACCGCCTTCTGTTCGTCGGTGAGCTGCTTCCAGAAGCCGGCGGCGTAGAAGATCACACCCGATGCCCAGATGTGGCCGGTTTCGGTCATATACGGCACGACTTCATAGAGTTTGAACCCGGCATGGGCGGATTTCGTCAAGTCCATGGCATCGGCGACGCCGGTGGAGAGAGAATTGTAGGTCTCGGTGATCGGGATACCGACCGGCGTGGTGCCGAAGGCGCTCCACAGCTTGGTATGCAGCGGGCTCTGGATGACGCGGATCTTCTTCCCCTTCAGCTGCTCCGGACGAGTCACCGGTTCCTTGGTGAGGAGATGGCGGGCACCATAGTTGATGAAATCGCCAACGACGAAGTTCTGAGCGGCGAGCCTCTGCTTCAGGTCGGCGCCGACATCCCTTTCAACCGTTTTGCGGACATGCGCGGCATCACGGTACAGGAACGGCAGATCGAGGATCTGCAGCTCCGGCACCCAGCCGGAAAGCGACGAGACAGTCGAGAGGCTGGCGTGGACCGAGCCGAGACGCGTGCCTTCCGCCACTTCCTTCTCACCGCCCAGCGCGCCGTTCTTGACGACGTTGAATTTGAACTGGCCGGGAAGCTTGGCCTCCACCAGCTCGCCGATCTTCGCCCAGATCTTGGTCTCCGGCTTGTCGTCGCCGAGCAGCGACCCGATCGTGATGGTTGTCGTGCGTGCGGATGCGGTCCGAACGAAGGCCGGCGTAGCAAGCGCGAGCCCGGTGGCGGCGGCGGTCTTCAAGAGGCTGCGGCGATTGAGATTGTCCATGTCTTATGTCCCCAAAACAAGAAGCGTTAGAAGATGATCGCCCAGGCGCACAGGATCGCCAGGGATACGAGTAGAGCAGCGAGGTAGGGCACGACGGCCCGGAAGAGCGCCGTGGCCGGAATGCGTGTCACGCCGCTGACCACGAAGATCAGCATGCCGAGCGGCGGCGTCAGGCCGTGGATCATCAGGTTGACCACCAGGATGACCCCGAAATGGATCGGATCGATACCCGCGGCGACCGCAGCCGGCAGCAGGATCGGCCCGAACAACAGGATCGCGGCGCCGATATCGAGTACGACGCCGACCAGGAGCAGGATCACGTTCGAAAGAACGATGACCGCCAGCGCACTGCCGCCCAAGAGCGTCACGAAATTGGTGACCTGGCCCGAGACGTCATCGACAGCGAGCAGGAATGCAAACGGCCCGGCCGTACCGATCAGCAAGCCGATCGCCGCCGCTTCCGTCGCAGCCTGCCGGAACGACAGAAAGATCGAGCCAGGACCAATCTTCGACCAGACCGCAAGGCCGAGCGTGTAGAGCGCGGCGAGTGCTGCCGCCTCTGTTGTCGTGACGATGCCGACGCGGATGCCGACAACCACAATCACGCCGAGCCCGAAGGCGGGAATGGCGGATACCGCGGCCTTCCAGCGCTCCGCACCGGTCGCCCGAACCTGAGCCACCTGTTCGCGAACCGTCAGATGGATGGCGACGGCGAGGCAAACCGCCATCAAGCCACCGGCGAAGAACCCGCCGACCAGCAGCGAGCCGACGGAGAGATTGGTTGCTGCGGCGAGGATGAGAAAAGCGATCGAGGGCGGAATGATATTATCGAGCACCGACGTCGCGGCGATGATGGCGCCGGCCTGCGCCGGCGGGTAGCCATGCTTGACGAGCTCCGGCTGAAAGGTCGAGGCGCCAAATGCGGCATTTGCGACCGAGGAACCGGAAGCTCCGGAAAACAGCACGCTGGTCAAAAGCGTCGTCTGCGCCAGGCCCGCCCGGCGATGACCGACCACCGAGGCCGCAAAGCGCACCAGCTGGTTGGCAACGCCCGATGCAGTCAACAGACCGCCGACCAGAAGGAAGAACGGGATGGCGAGCAGCAGGAATTTCGACATGCCGGTGACGGTGGTCGAGACGATCGCCGGTTCCGGCAGGCTGCTGCCGAACACGATCGCTATATAGGCGGCAGCGAGAAATGCATGGGCGAGCGGCGCGGCCAGCACGAGGCCGAGAGCTGCTATGAGGGCCAGAAACAGGCTCGGCGGAAATTGCGTATCGGCGCCGATTTCCGGTACCGCAAAATAAAGGATCGCGCCCAGGGCTATTGAGGCGAGTACGCCGAGAGCCCGACCTTCGGTAACGCGCCGCAGCAGGAGGACGATCAGGATCAGACCGCCGCCGGCGCCGAGAAAACCGAAACGTATCCATTCCGGAACGCCCAATGTCGGCGAAGTGCCGCCAAGCATGGTCATGATCTCGCTGCCGCCAAAGAGCAGGATCAGTGCAGCGAGAACTGTAAAGACATCGCCGAGTGACTGGGTCACCGGCGCAAGCCGCTCCGGCAGCAAGCGGACAAAAACATCCAGCCGCATCGCGAGAGCACTGCTGAGGCTGAGCGGAGCGCCGAGGGCGATCAGCGCCACATGCAGCCAGATGCCCAGCTCTTCGGCGCCGATGAAGCCGGTCGAGAAGAAATAGCGCAAAGCGACGCTGACCAGCACGACCGCCAGTAGCACTGCCAAAATGAGCCCGGCCAAGGCGCCGAGCACGTCCTCGATAACCTTCAGCAGCCGTTCGACGAGGCCGCGAGCCGGCATGATAGCATCGCCTATGAATGGGGACTGGCTGGTTGCCACAGTACTACCTCTTCAATCCTTCAGGCGCTCTTGACCGTCGAAAGGTCGCGGTCGAACAATGTCGACCAGGTGAAATGCCGTGCCTGCGACATCTCCCTGGAAACATCGAGCCGCGGCAGAACCTTCTCGCCGAAACGATAGGCTTCCTCAAGCAGGGGCATGCCGGAAAGAATGAAAGTTTCGACCCCGGCCTTTTGATAGGCCTCCAGCGTGCGGACGACCGTATCGGGAGAGCCGACGATTGCCGTGCCCGGACCCGGCCGCACGAGACCGATGCCCGCCCATAGGCTCGGCGCGACTTCGAGGTCCCGCAGATTGCCGGGCTTCAGGCCGCCATGCATCGCAGTCATCCGCTGCTGGCCGACGGAATCGCTGCGGCCGACGAAGCGCTGGTTGGCGGCGATCGCCTTATCGTCCATACGGCTATAGAGATCGGCCGCAACCTCCCATGCCTGCGCGTCGGTATCGCGCACGATCACATAAAGGCGAATGCCGTATTCCAGCTTGCGGCCATAACGATCGGCCTTGGCCTTGACGGCCTCGACCTTCTCCTTGATCTGCTCCGGCGTCTCGCCCCAGGAAAGATAGGTATCGACATGCTTGGCGGCGACGTCGAGCGCCTTGTCCGAGGAACCGCCGAACCAGAGCGGCGGTGCGGCGATGCTTTCACCAACCGGCAGAGCCAGCTTGGCGCCGTCCGTCTGGAAATACTTGCCCTGATAGCTGACGCTTTCACCCGCAAACAGGCGATGCCAAATCTGCAGGTATTCGTCCGCCATGTCGTAGCGTTCATCATGCGGCATGGTCATGCCGTAGGCGCCGAGCATCTTGGCGTCACCGGAAACAACGTTGATCAGCAGCCGTCCGCGCGAAAACTCCTGCAGCGTCGCAGCCATCTTGGCAAGCAAGGTCGGGGCGACGAGACCGGGGTGGATTGCGACCAGGAACTTCATCCGTTCCGTATAGGAAAGCAGCGCGCTCGCCAGCACCCAGACATCATGGGCACCGGTCGCAAACAGTGCGCCCGTGTAGCCGAGATGATCATAGGCTTGGGCGAGCTGCTTGTAGTAACCGAGATCGACCTTGCGGGAGCCTTCCGGCTGCCAGGGATAGGCTCCGTCGGGAGCGCACATGTACCAGAGAACGTTCATCGGAAGCTCCTCACGCCGTCAAGGCCGGACGCTTCAGCGCGACCGGGTTGGAGAAATGGCCATGCCGGTAAAGCGTATCGGCCTCTTCCTGTTGTTCTTCGATAATCGCGTCGTCCGCAGGGACCACCGAAAAGTCCCGGGAGAGGAGCACGCGCTCCCAGGACTCCCCGTCCCCTTCGCTGCCTTCTTCGGCAGCCAACAGTTCGGCGGCCTTGCGGATATTCGCCGTCACCTCCCGGCCAATACGATCCAGCTCGATGACAATGGCATTTATCGTCGCCGCTGACAGGCCATGCCGCTCCAGCGTCCAGAACAGCGAACGGTTAGGAATGGTCGACCCGCAGCGGGCGATCAGGCGCAAATCCTGCCGGTCGGCGACCTTTTCCAGTCTCGGAGACATGGCGACCCATGCATCGACGCGGCCTTCCAGGAGTTCGCGAAGCGAATCCAGATTACCGCTTTCGATCCTCGTGACATCAGCAAGGCCCAGTCCCTCGCCCTCCAGGCTGCGGGCGAGCAGATAGGTGTGGAAGGAGCCATCCACCAGGGAAATCCGCTTTCCGGCAAGATCCGCAATCATCCTGATATCGCTATCCGCCCGCGCAAAGATCGCGCCGTTGGCAGGGCGCGGCGCGGAGGCTGCGATGTAGCGAACATCCAGTCCCTTGGCATCCGCCTCGATCGGCGGGGTCGAACCGGTCCCACCGAAATGGATCCTGCCGCTTTCCAGCAGCGAAGCGGTATCCCGGCCCTCGCCATACATGACGAATTCCGGTTCGAGCCCCGCAAAGCTACCCGGCCAAAGCCGCGCTAGCCGCAAATGTAGATTGTTCGGATGGACGCCAATGCGCATCGTCTCTCCTGCCCGCAATTTCGAGAAACAATCTACTTTTTTATGAAATGAATGCGAGAAAGCCTGTGCCGATCCGTCGGCGGAATCGCAATGAGAAATCTATAAAGGAAATAGAATTGGAAAAATTCCTGCATTAGAGCGCCGGAACTCTGCTCTGAGATTGAAATCTTCGGCTCAACATTCTACTTTTTTATAGAACAATATGGAGCAGTCCGTTGACCAAGCCGGTCTCCAACCGTGTCTGTCGCAGTGTGGGGGAAGCGAGCGAACTGCTGAAGCTGATCGGCAACGCCAACCGCCTCGCCATCGTCTGTTATCTCATGGAAACGGAAGCGTCGGTATCCGCGCTCGAAGAGGAACTCGGCATCCGCCAGCCGACGCTTTCACAGCAGCTTGCAGAACTTCGCGAGGCCGGGGTGATCGAGGGGCGACGGGACGGCAAGGCGATCGTCTATCGCGTTGCCGATTCGAGGGTGCGAATGATCGTCGAGACGCTTCGGGAATTGTTTTCCGGGCTCGACGACGTGACGGGGCGCTTCGCCATGGCGAAGGTGCCGGTCGAAGAGATGATGTTCGACTGAAGATGATCGATTTCTATACCTGGATAACCCCAAACGGCTTGAAAATCTCGATCGCCCTCGAAGAATTCGGCCTCGATTACCACGCCCATCCGATAGACATCACCAAAGGCGATCAATTCTCGCCGGCGTTTCGCGGCATCAATCCCGGATCCAGGATTCCGGCGATCGTCGACCACGATACGGGCGTGACGCTCGCCGAATCCGGTGCGATCCTCATGTACCTCGCAGAAAAGACCGGCAGGCTGATGCCGGCAACCGGCCCGGCCCGGCTGCAGGTCATTGAATGGCTGATGTGGCAGATGAGCGGTTTCGGCCCGACGCTCGGCCACGCCCACTATTTCCTCACCTACAATGCTGGCGAGGCCCCCTTCGCCGAAGCGCTGTTCGCCAAAGAGACCCGAAGGCTCTACGAAACGCTGGAAGCCCGGCTGACCCGGCGGGAGCATATCGTCGATGATTATTCGATCGCCGATATAGCCGTCTGGCCCTGGGTCTCGCGCTTCGATCGTCATAAGATCGACCTCAACGACTTCCCCGAGGTCAGGCGCTGGTACCTCGCGATCGCCGCCCGCCCACAGGTCCAACGCGGCTATGAGGTTCCGCATTTCACCGGTGCCATACCGATGCCGTGAGGTACGACCGGCAGCGTCCTGGACGAGGTCTCTATCGCGATCTCGAGAAACTTCCTCTTCTTACCTATCTTCCCCGCTGCGGGCATATGAATTGCTTCGGCGTCGCGCACGGCGGCGTAGCGAATTAGTCCTCCCTCACCGAGGCCACGCAGAACAAACGACAAGACCTGCCTACCAAAATTGACGAGCGACGCACGAGCTGACACGCCGGAATACGCATTCATGGCACATAGTCGAGCTTTCGTACGAGGTAGGACCAAAGGCTGCCCTTCCGTCAGGCTAAGGTCTGAACCCCCGCCGCGGTCACAGTTTGGCCGGATTTCACCCAAACTTTCCGGCTGCCAAAAACACTTCGTTGGCTTCCAGGCAAAAGCACGGCTGCAAGATGCGAGTTGTGCGCGGGAGTAAATCACAAGTCCTGCGCAACCGGGGGGCTCCATGCTTCATGCACGCGATCGACAACTGGACGGCCTCAGGGCTATTGCGGTCTCGGCGGTTCTATACGCGCATTTCTTCGCGGCCGATGGATCGCACTGGGGCCATATCGGCGTACGGCTGTTCTTCGTGCTCAGCGGCTTCCTTATAACCCGGCTTTTGCTGGAAGCACGCTCCACCACCCGATATGAAGCGGGTACCGCGATAAGATCCTTTTATATCCGCCGGGCCCTGCGGATATTCCCGCCTTACTTTGCGGTGCTGAGTTTCGTCTGGCTCATGAACCTCGAGCAGGCCCGCGGCAGCATCAAATGGCATGCGCTTTATCTCTCCAACTTCTGGTACGCCCTTCGCGATGAATGGACGCCCTGGCTGCTCTGCCACACCTGGAGTCTGAGCATCGAGGAGCAGTTCTACGTCGTGTGGCCGCTCGTCATCCTGCTGGCCCCCCATCGTTTGCTCAAGCCGATTTGCGTTGCGCTCATCGCCTGCTCGCTCGCCTATCGTTTCTATTGGCCATTCACGGGAACGCCCTCGCTCGCACGGGATCTTCTTCCTCCGGCGTCGATGGACGCCCTGGTGGCGGGTGCCCTCCTCGCGCTCCATCGCGAGCGATCTCAGACATTGCCACAGTGGATGCGGCTGAGTTCTGTACCCTTGTTTCTGGCATCAGCCGTTCTGCTGTGGCTGAAACCGGTACCTCTGTCCCCAATGCTTGCCTGGATGAACTGGATTGGATTGGAAGTTTTCCCCCTGATACCGCTCGCGGCCTTGGTCGGGTGCTGCTCATCGGGCCTTCGGGGAACTCCCGGCCATCTATTGGAACTCTCCCCGATGACCGCTGTGGGGCGTGTGAGCTATGGGGTCTACCTGTTCCATCCGATCGTCCTGTCCTTCGTCATAAGTGCGCAGCCCTGGATTCCCCTCAACGTCTCGGAGCAGGGCTTCGGACGCCTCATAGTCGCGACCGCAGGGACGTTGATACTGGCCTCGATTTCGTGGCTGGCGTTCGAAAAGCCGCTCAACCAGCTCAAGCGCTATTTCCCATACGTCTCCGAACCGGGCTGGCGGCCATTCCGTCTTTCGGCAACCCGGAAGATCCGGAGACCTGCGTTGTGACGGACCCGACATATGAGGCGCGATCTGCCACAGCCAGTTCGGAGGCAGCGCGAATGCAAGAACTCCGTTTTCCAAAGCCATTCCGAGTTGAACGATGTCCTCCCCGCTGATCTCTGTCGTCTTACCCGTTTACAACGGTGAACCTTATCTCGCTGCCGCGGTCGAGAGCATTCTGCGCCAGGACTACGAGCGCTTGGAGATCGTCGCCATCGACGACGGCTCGAATGATCTCTCCCTTGATATTCTTGAGCGATATAGGAAGATCGACAACCGCGTCCGCATCCTCTCACGCGAGAACCGCGGGCTGATTGCGACCCTGAACGAGGGCATTTCCCTGGCAAGGGGTGACCTGATCGCCCGAATGGACGCGGACGACATTTCCTATCCAACCCGTTTTTCCCGTCAGGTGGCGCTCTTCGAGCAGCAGCCTCGACTTGCGATCAGCGGAACGGAAGTCGATCGGCTTCTCGGTAGCCGCGTCGTGCGCAGCACGCCGAATCCCATCTATCGGTCGGGCGATTGGCACATACTGTCGCTGTTCTTCACGATCTTCCTGCATTCGACCGTGATGTACAATCGCAGGGTCATCCCCGACGACATGCTGGTGTATGACCCAAGCTACGTCCACGCGGAGGATTTTGATCTCTTCAGACGGATTGCAGGTGAGTTTCCAGCGGCGATGATCGATGAGAGCTTGGTCGCCTACCGTATCCACAGCGACAGCGTTACAAGCAAGCACAGGCGGCAAATGCGCCGAACCCACCTGAAGATCGTCGCCGAGAACCTCGAGCGACAAGGTCTTAACGACGACCCGGACGCTCTTCTTGATATCGGAGCGGCCGTTACGCCGGATACGATACGCCAAGCCGCTGATTGCATGCTCGCGATCGAAGGAAAAATCGCCGGGCAAGCTGATACGGCCTCCAGCAGCTATGCGGAAGGAGCCCTGTGCTTCTTCTATTTCCTCTATCAACTCATTGCTGATGAGCAGCGTCCGGAGCTGACCCACGCATTTCTCAAGCAAACCGGAAAATGGGAGGTCATCCGGCGTCGGGAACGCTACGGGCTTCGAGCCGCCGTCGCTGCACCATGGTTGAGCCGCATGTCAGAGGGGGTGATCCGCAGGTTTGATGGAATGGCACGATATTATCAATCGGTGCCGGCCAAGACGGTGCTGCCGCTTCAAGGGCTGGCCTGATGTCCATGGAGCACGACGTCCTTAACGAACATGCCGCTCCCCGCTTGTCTTCCGACGGGCGTCAGCCTCCCGATGCAAGTTTCATTGTCTGCACCCGGAACCGCGCGGCAGCGCTCGAAGCCTGCATCAACTCGATCGAAGCAGCCTGCAAGGCCTGCTCTGCGTTGAGCTGCGAGTTGGTCGTGGTCGACAATGGATCCACCGACGATACGGTCCAGCGCTTATCCCGCATCGCGGCGAGATCCATTATTCCCGTCACATGGATGGTGGAGCCGCAGACGGGCCTGGCAGCCGCGCGCAATACCGGGATGGAACGGGCGCGAGGCCGGATTCTGATCTTCATCGATGATGACTGTATCGTCGGGAGCACCTACCTCCAGGATCTGGATCGGCATTATTCGACCGGTGAGCGGTGCATCATCCGAGGCGGCTGCGTCGATCTCGGCAGCCCGCGTGACCTGCCTTTTACGATCAAGCGGTCGCAATTTCGGGCCCGCTTCACGCCGGATGTTCATCCGGGCGGCTTCGTGCTCGGCTGCAACATGACGATGCATCGGGAAGCCGCAATCCGCATTGGTCGGTTTGACGAGCGGTTCGGTGCCGGCGGCCCGCTGCGATCTGCAGAAGATACGGACTACCTCGTCCGTGCCTATCAGCTCGGAATTCCGATCGAATATGTTCCAGACATGACGGTTCAGCATTTTCATGGCCGAACCACACGGGATGCCATCGAACGGCTGCACCGGGATTACAGCTTGGGAAACGGCGGCCTGTGTATCAAGCATGCATTCACGGCCCCCTGGCTGTTTCGCCATTTCTGTTGGACAATAAGGTCGGCGTGGCGGGAACTGTTCGGCGGCTATCGCTTCGATTCGGAAGTTTCGCTGTCGCATTTCCCGATCGTGCTCATGAACCTCGTCGGAGCTGCCAAGTTTGCCTTTGTTGCCGCCCGTGGGCCAAAACAGATGGATTTTGACGGGATCAGCCGGCTTGCTAGACCGCAAGGGGAATCGCCGCCATGTTAGAATTCCTCACGTCGCGCTTCGAATTGTTGCGCCAGGCGCTGGGCAGGAAGGCCGGCCTTCTGGTAATCGTCGTCGTTCTGGGATTGAGCAGCGCCGTTCTCGAGGGCACCGGCATCGGTCTTATCATTCCGATGCTCAGCATCATCGCCGGCGAGAGTGGGGATTCGGGAGTGGCTGGCCTCTCAGCCATTTTCCAGCAGGTGGGAGCGGGGCTGGACGATCGGACAAGGCTGATCGCAATTGCCGCCGCCATTCTCGGACTGATCACCGTTAAAAACGTCCTGGCTTTTGCCAACGCCGTACTGGCCAATTTCATATACGGCAAAGCCAGCCATTCGATCCGGAACTCCCTGGCCAACCAGCTTTTGACGATCGGCTACCCGTTTTTCCTCCAGGAAAGCCCGGGGCGACTGCTGAATATCATCTCAAACGAATCCTGGCGGGCTTCGGATGCGATCCAAACCGTTCTTGCGGCGATCGTAAACGCATCGGCCGTCGTTATCCTGCTCGCGTTTCTATTGCTTCTTTCATGGCAGATGACGCTGTGCGTCACACTTGGCCTCGTCCTGATCCAGGCCGTTCACGCAATCCTGTCGATCGGCCTGAAAGGTCCGAGCCGCCAGGTGACGTCGTTCAATAGTGAACTCGCTAATCGAATGCTTCACCTCGTCCACGCCGGCCGGCTCATCCGCGCATTCGGACAGGAATTGCGGGAGAGGACGATCTTCGATTCCGCTTCGGATGCCGTACGAAGGGCTGGCTTCGTTCTCCAATGCCGCCAGGCAGCTCTTCCGCCGCTGACCGAGGTGCTGCATTCCGCCCTCTTTCTCACTGTCGTTGTCAGCGCGTGGAGCTGGGGGGTGAGTTTCCCCGTCATTGTGGCTTTCGTAGTCCTGCTCTACAGGCTGCAGCCGCATGTGCGCGCACTGCAAATGGCCTGGAGCCAGGTCCAGGGATGGAGCGGTTCGCTGGAAGAGGTTGGATGGCTGCTGGATCCTTCCGGCAAGCCGGCGGCTCCGCAGGGTCATCATTCCATCAGTTGCCTGCGCGAGCAGATCAAGTTCGACCACGTGACTTTCAGATATCCGGGCACCGGCTCGCGGCCAGGTGTGCTGCGTTCCGCCACGTTCGACATTCGCCAGGGCCGCTCGACGGCAATTATCGGACGCTCGGGCGCCGGAAAAACCACCATCGTCAATCTGCTATGCCGATTTGTGGAGCCGGATCAGGGGAATATTCTTGTCGACGGCATTCCGCTCGACCAAATCCATCCCGCCGGATGGCGCCGGCAGATTGCGCTTGCCAGCCAGGATCTCGAACTGGTGGACGGCACCATTTTTGAGAACATCGTCTACGGCCACGAGGCCTCCGTTCCCGAGGTAGAAACCGCAGCCCGACTTGCCGAGGCGCATGAATTTATCGAGAAACTCCCTGACGGATATGACACCGTCGTCGGCTATCGGGGAGCAAGCCTGTCGGCCGGTCAGCGACAGCGGATCGCACTGGCAAGAGCTCTGGTCCGCGATCCGGAAATCCTGATCCTCGATGAAGCCACGAACGCCATGGACGGCTTGTCCGAGGCATCGATCGTAGAAACCTTGAAATTAAGAGCCGGGCGCCGCACCACAATCGTTATCAGTCATCACTACAGCACCATTTCCTTCTGTGACGAGGTTGTCATCCTCGGTGCCGGCCGCGTCCGCAATCAGACGCCATTTGCCGAAATTGCCTCCTTGAGCATGGAACAGCTTTACGAACATGAGACGCCCTGACTCAGATCAATGAGCAGATGCGACCGCCTTCTCGTCGATATTTGCGCGGGCATAGATCTTTCGGGCGGAGGC
>UBYX01000030.1 GCA_900469955.1 Hyphomicrobiales bacterium
TCCATCATCGAGTAAGCGATGATGGGGCCGACGCAGAGCTGATCTGCGCCGGATGCATGGATTCTTTTAAGCAAGCGGCCCTTTAGCCGCTTGCTTATGACATAAAAATGTAGCAAATGGCGCGCGAGCGCGATTTGCCCCTGCTTCGCTATCGGGGCAGCAATCAAAATATAAGGTGGGTCGAAAGGCCTGGAGAGTGGAAAGGGATACCGGCTCGGTGTCCCCTTCGATCTTTGAAACCGGTGGTCCGCCTTAGGAAAAAGAACAAACCCGTGCCTTTCGTTCGGCACGTGGATAACAGACAACAAGGATAACGTCGAATGAACGGCCAAAATATCCGCATTCGCCTGAAGGCGTTCGATCACCGGATTCTCGATGCTTCCACGCGCGAGATCGTGTCGACGGCGAAGCGCACCGGTGCTAGCGTCCGGGGCCCCGTTCCGCTTCCGACCCGCATCGAGAAGTTTACGGTTAACCGGTCCCCCCACATCGACAAGAAGAGCCGCGAGCAGTTCGAGATGCGCACCCATAAGCGCCTTCTCGATATCGTTGACCCGACACCGCAGACGGTAGACGCGCTGATGAAGCTCGATCTCGCCGCTGGTGTCGATGTTGAGATCAAGCTCTGAGACTTCGGTTTCGGACTGAGTGAGAAGGATTGAACCGATGCGTTCGGGTGTAATTGCACAGAAGGTGGGAATGACCCGCGTCTACAACGACGCCGGCGAGCATATCCCGGTAACCGTATTGCGGCTGGAGAATTGCCAGGTCGTCGCACACCGCACCGTTGAGAAGAATGGCTACACAGCCGTTCAGCTCGGTGCCGGCGCGGCGAAGGTGAAGAACACCTCCAAGGCGATGCGCGGCAACTTTGCCGTGGCAAACGTCGAGCCGAAGGCGAAGCTCGTTGAGTTTCGCGTTTCCGAAGACAACATGATCGATGTCGGCACCGAGCTGAAGGCCGATCATTTCACGGCCGGTCAGCTGGTGGACGTCACCGGTACCTCGATCGGTAAAGGTTTTGCTGGCGCCATGAAGCGTCACAACTTCGGTGGTCTGCGGGCCACACACGGTGTGTCCGTTTCGCACCGTTCGCATGGTTCGACTGGTAACAACCAGGATCCGGGCAAGGTCTGGAAGGGCAAGCGCATGGCTGGTCATATGGGCCAGACGCGCGTCACCACCCAGAACCTCGAGATCGTCTCCACCGACGAGAACCGTGGCCTGATCCTCGTCAAGGGCGCCGTACCTGGCTCCAAAGGCGCTTGGATCGTCGTTCGCGATGCCGTCAAGTCGGCCGCGAAGTAAGGGAGCCAGCTACAATGGAATATAACGTCAAGACCCTCGAGGGAAAAGACGCCGGCAAGGTCTCCCTGTCGGACGAGATTTTCGGCCTCGATCCCCGCGAAGACATTCTGGCCCGCATGGTTCGTTGGCAGCTCGCCAAGAAGCAGCAGGGCAGCCACAAGACCAAGAGCCGTTCGGAAGTTTCCCGCACCGGTGCGAAGATGTACAAGCAGAAGGGTACGGGCCGCGCTCGTCACCATTCGGCTCGCGCTCCGCAGTTCCGTGGCGGTGGTCGTGCTCATGGTCCGGTCGTCCGCAGCCACGAGCATGACCTTCCCAAGAAGGTTCGCGCTCTCGCCCTGCGTCACGCCCTGTCTGCCAAGATGAAGTCGGAAGACCTCATCATTGTCGACAACCTGGTGGCCGCTGAAGCGAAGACCAAGGCTCTGGCCGGTTCCTTCGCCGAACTCGGCTTCACCAACGCACTGTTCATCGGTGGCGCCGAACTCGACAACAACTTCAAGCTCGCCGCTCAGAACATCCCGAACGTCGATGTTCTGCCGGTTCAGGGCATCAATGTTTACGACATCCTGCGTCGCGGCAAGCTCGTGCTTTCCAAGGCTGCGGTAGAAGCTCTGGAGGAGCGGTTCAAATGACGGATCTTCGCCACTATGATGTGATCGTCTCGCCGGCGATCACCGAAAAGTCGACGCTGGCATCCGAACAGAACCAGGTCGTCTTCAACGTTGCCAAGACTGCTTCCAAGCCGGAGATCAAGGCTGCCGTAGAGGCGCTGTTCGGCGTGAAGGTCACGGCCGTCAACACGCTTGTCCGCAAGGGCAAGGTGAAGCGGTTCCGCGGCTTCATCGGCAAGCAGAAGGACGTCAAGAAGGCTGTCGTCACCCTGGCCGAAGGTCAGACGATCGACGTCTCCACCGGTCTCTGAGGTATAAGATAATGGCATTGAAAAGCTTCAACCCGACGACCCCGAGCCAGCGTCAGCTGGTCATCGTCGACCGGTCCGGCCTCTGGAAGGGCAAGCCGGTCAAGACGCTGACGGAAGGTCTCTCCAAGAGTGGCGGCCGTAACAACCTCGGTCGCATCACCGCCCGCTTTATCGGCGGCGGTCACAAGCGTACTTACCGCCTGGTCGACTTCAAGCGTCGCAAGTTCGACGTCGAAGGCACGGTCGAGCGTCTGGAATACGACCCGAACCGCACCGCGTTCATCGCGCTCGTCAAGTACGAGGACGGCGAGTTGGCCTACATCCTCGCTCCGCAGCGCCTCGCTGCGGGCGACAAGGTCATCGCTTCCAACAAGGCCGTCGACGTAAAGCCGGGCAACACCATGCCGCTGCAGTACATCCCGGTCGGCTCGATCGTTCATAACGTCGAGATGAAGCCGGGCAAGGGTGGCCAGATCGCCCGTTCGGCGGGCACCTACGTCCAGCTCGTCGGCCGCGATGCCGGCATGGCGATCCTCCGCCTCAACTCGGGTGAACAGCGCCTGGTGCCGGGCTCGTGCCTTGCCACCGTCGGCGCCGTGTCCAACCCGGACCACGGCAACATCAACGACGGCAAGGCCGGTCGTACCGTCTGGCGCGGCAAGCGTCCGCATAACCGCGGCGTCGTCATGAACCCGGTCGACCACCCGCACGGCGGTGGTGAAGGCCGCACCTCCGGTGGTCGCCATCCGGTCAGCCCGTGGGGCAAGCCCACCAAGGGCAAGCGCACGCGTTCGAACAAGTCCACGGACAAGTTCATCATGCGCTCGCGCCACGTGAAGAAGTAAGAGAGGAAGTCGTTCAATGGCTCGTTCAGTATGGAAAGGTCCGTTTGTTGACGGCTATCTTCTCAAGAAGGCTGAGAAGGTACGTGAAGGCGGACGCAGTGAAGTGATCAAGATGTGGAGCCGTCGCTCCACGATCTTGCCCCAGTTCGTTGGTTTGACGTTCGGCGTCTACAACGGCAGCAAGCACATTCCGGTCAGCGTCAACGAAGACATGGTCGGACACAAGTTCGGTGAATTCGCTCCCACCCGTACCTACTACGGTCACGGCGCGGACAAGAAGGCGAAGAGGAAGTAATTATGGCGAAGGCTAAGACCGAACGCCGGCTGAAGGACAATGAGGCGCAGGCTGTTGCCCGCACGCTCCGCGTCAGCCCCCAAAAGCTGAACCTCGTTGCCGCCCTGATCCGCGGCAAGAAGGTCGATCGCGCGCTTGCAGAGCTTGAGTTCTCGCGCAAGCGCATCGCCGGCACGGTGAAGAAGACTCTCGAGTCCGCTATCGCCAATGCCGAGAACAACCATGACCTCGACGTCGACTCGCTGATCGTTTCGGAAGCGTATGTCGGCAAGTCGATCGTGATGAAGCGTTTCCACGCTCGTGGCCGCGGCCGTGCATCTCGCATCGAGAAGCCGTTTGCGCACCTGACGATCGTCGTTCGCGAAGTCGAGGAAAAAGGGGAGGCCGCATAATGGGCCAGAAAATTAATCCGATCGGTTTCCGCCTCGGCATCAACCGTACCTGGGACAGCCGTTGGTTCGCCGACAACGCCGAATACGGCCAGCTCCTCCATGAGGACCTGAAGATCCGTGCCTACCTGATGCAGGAGCTGAAGCAGGCCGGTATCGCCAAGGTGGTCATCGAGCGTCCGCACAAGAAGTGCCGCGTCACGATCCACTCGGCTCGCCCGGGTCTGATCATCGGCAAGAAGGGCGCCGACATCGAAAAGCTCCGCAAGAAGCTTTCCGAGATGACGTCTTCGGAAACGCACCTCAACATCGTCGAAGTGCGCAAGCCGGAAATCGACTCGACGCTCGTCGCCCAGTCGATCGCTCAGCAGCTCGAGCGCCGCGTGGCTTTCCGCCGCGCGATGAAGCGTGCTGTTCAGTCCGCCATGCGTCTTGGCGCCGAAGGCATCAAGATCACCTGCGCCGGCCGTCTCGGCGGTGCTGAAATCGCCCGTACGGAATGGTACCGCGAAGGTCGCGTTCCGCTTCACACGCTGCGTGCAGACATCGACTACGGTACGGCGGAAGCCGAAACCGCATTCGGCATCTGCGGCATCAAGGTCTGGATCTTCAAGGGCGAAATCCTTGAGCACGATCCGATGGCTTCGGAACGTCGCGCGCTGGAAGGCGACGCACAGGGTCCGGCAAGCCGCGAACGTGACCGTGGCGATCGTGGTGATCGTCGCCGCGAACGCGAAAACGCTTGATCAACGCTGGCGAAAGATAAGCTCGGAGAAGTAAGAAAATGTTGCAGCCAAAGCGTACCAAGTACCGCAAGCAGTTCAAGGGTCGCATCAAGGGTGTGGCCAAGGGCGGCTTCGATCTGGCCTTCGGCGAATTCGGCCTGAAGTCCCAGGAACCCAACCGCGTCAACGCTCGCGAGATCGAGGCGGCCCGCCGCGCGATCACGCGTGCCATGAAGCGCGCCGGCCGTGTCTGGATCCGCGTGTTCCCGGACGTTCCGGTAACCGCCAAGCCGACCGAAGTGCGTATGGGTAAGGGCAAGGGCTCTGTCGAATACTGGGCATGCAAGGTCAAGCCCGGCCGCATGATGTTCGAGATCGATGGTGTTTCGGAGGAGCTCGCCCGCGAGGCGCTTCGTCTCGGCGCCGCCAAGCTCTCGGTCAAGACGCGCTTCGTACAGCGCATCGCAGAGTAAGGAGAAGGCACGATGAAAGCCGAAGACGTACGCGGCCTCACGGCCGACCAGCTCAAGGACAAGCTCGCCGACCTGAAGAAGGAGCAGTTCAACCTGCGCTTCCAGAAGGCCACCGGTCAGTTGGAAAAGTCCTCGCGCATCAACGAGGTTCGCAAGGACATCGCCCGCGTGAAAACCATTGCCCGCCAGAAGGCGGCGGAAGCCAAGGCTTAAGGAAGAATAATATGCCGAAACGCATTCTGCAGGGCGTAGTCGTTTCCGACAAGAACGAGAAGACCGTTGTTGTCCGGGTCGAGCGCCGATTCGCGCATCCGCTGCTTCAGAAGACGGTCCGCCGTTCCAAGAAGTACAAGGCGCATGACGAGAACAACCAATACAAGGTAGGTGACGTCGTTTCCATCGAGGAATGTGCACCGATCTCTAAGGACAAGACCTGGACGGTCGTTTCCGCCCAGGCTTAATTTGCTTCGGATTTGCGTCAGGGCCTTGCGCCCGGCGCAGAATCCTGTATGAAGCACC
Source organism: Hyphomicrobiales bacterium (assembly GCA_900469955.1). Taxonomy (GTDB): domain Bacteria; phylum Pseudomonadota; class Alphaproteobacteria; order Rhizobiales; family Rhizobiaceae; genus Neorhizobium. Next base: position 5,480 of record UBYX01000030.1, read on the forward strand.
CCACTGGCGCAGGACGCTCGGAAACGAGCGTTCTTTTGCTTTGAGCGCAGGGAAGGTCCTTTTAAGGAAACCACCTTGGCAAGACCCCACCCGCGCACAACAAAATTCTGTCCATAAGCCGAAACGGGGCGTTTTTGCGCCCGGTCGTTTCGGTCATTAGAAAAAGGCGACCTGACATGATTCAGATGCAAACAAACCTCGACGTGGCGGATAATTCCGGCGCACGTCGTGTCATGTGCATCAAGGTGCTGGGCGGCTCCAAGCGCAAGTACGCTTCGATCGGCGACGTCATTGTCGTTTCGATCAAGGAAGCTATCCCGCGCGGCCGCGTCAAGAAGGGTGACGTGATGAAGGCGGTTGTTGTGCGCACCGCCAAGGACATCCGTCGTCCGGACGGCAGCGTCATCCGCTTCGACAACAACGCAGCGGTCCTCATCGACAACAAGAAAGAGCCGATCGGCACCCGTATCTTCGGACCGGTTCCGCGCGAACTTCGCGCCAAGAACCACATGAAGATCATCTCGCTGGCTCCGGAAGTACTGTAAGGAGCTCATGCGATGAACAAGATCAAGAAGGGCGACAGCGTCGTCGTATTGGCTGGCAAGGACAAGGGCCGCACCGGCGAAGTCCTCCAGGTCATGCCGAAGGAAGACCGCGCCGTCGTGCGTGGCATCAACATGGTGAAGCGCCACCAGCGTCAGTCTCAGACGCAGGAAGCCGGCATCATCAACAAGGAAGCGTCCATTCATCTGTCGAACATCGCGATCGTCGCGAAAGACGGTAAGCCGACCCGCGTTGGCTTCTCTGTCGTCGACGGCAAGAAGGTGCGTGTAGCCAAGCGTACGGGAGATGTGATCGATGGCTGAGGCAAAGTATGAGCCGCGGCTCAAGACGGAATACAATTCCCGCATCCGTGCCGCACTGAAGGAGCAGTTCTCCTTCGCAAACGACATGATGATCCCCAAGCTGGACAAGATCGTCATCAACATGGGTGTTGGCGAGGCGACGGCTGACTCGAAGAAGCCTTCCGTGGCTGCTGCCGACCTGGCCGCCATTGCCGGTCAGAAGCCAGTCATCACCAAGGCACGGAATTCCATCGCGGGCTTCAAGGTTCGCGAATTCATGCCGATCGGTGCCAAGGTTACTCTTCGTGGCGCCCGCATGTACGAATTCTTGGATCGTCTGATCAACATCGCGCTTCCGCGCGTTCGCGACTTTCGTGGCTTGAACCCGAAAAGCTTTGACGGCCGTGGCAACTTCGCCATGGGCATCAAGGAACACATTGTGTTCCCTGAGATCAACTACGACAAGGTTGATCAGATGTGGGGCATGGACATCATCGTTTGCACGACGGCTACCAAGGACGACGAAGCACGGGCTCTTCTGAAAGAGTTCAACTTCCCGTTCCGCCAGTAACCGTAACGACGAGCGTTTAAAAGGAACTCCGATATGGCGAAAACCAGCGCAGTTGAAAAGAACAAGCGCCGCCGCAAGACCGTCGCTCAGCACGCTGCAAAGCGCGCCGTTTTGAAGGCGACCATCATGAACCAGGACCTTCCGATCGAAGAGCGGTTCAAGGCAACTATCAAGCTCGCTTCTCTGCCGCGCGATGGCTCGAAGACGCGTATCCGCAACCGTTGCGAAGTCACCGGTCGCCCGCGCGCTTTCTATCGCAAGCTCAAGATGTCGCGTATCGCGCTTCGTGAGCTCGGCAACCTCGGCAAAGTGCCGGGCATCGTCAAGTCGAGCTGGTAAGGAGATCGTTAGATGACCATGACTGATCCCTTGGGCGATATGCTCACCCGTATCCGCAACGGCGCAGCCCGCCGCAAGTCGACCGTTTCCACGCCTGCTTCCAAGCTGCGTGCACGCGTTCTCGACGTCCTGCAGGCTGAAGGCTACATCCGCGGTTATTCGGAAATCGATTACGGTAACGGCAAGGCCGAGATCGAAATCGAACTCAAGTACTACGAAGGCGCGTCGGTGATCCGTGAGATCGGCCGCGTGTCCAAGCCGGGCCGCCGAGTCTATGTCTCGGTAAAGTCCATTCCGCAGGTTTCGAACGGCCTCGGCATCACCATCCTTTCGACCCCGAAGGGTGTGATGGCTGATCACCAGGCTCGCGAACAGAACGTTGGTGGCGAGGTTCTCTGCTCTGTCTTCTAAGACAGGGTAGGGGAACTCCATAGCGAACAGACAGGATTGAAACATGTCTCGTATCGGTAAAAAGCCCGTTCAGGTTCCTGCAGGGATCACGGCCACTGTTGATGGCCAGAAAGTGACTGCCAAGGGCCCGAAGGGTGAGCTTTTCTTCGTCGCTAACGACGAAATCAAGCTGGCACTTGAAGACAATGCCATTTCGGTGACTCCGGTCAACGATTCCAAGGATGCTCGCTCGAAGTGGGGCATGTCCCGCACGATGATCGAAAACATCCTGAAGGGTGTTAAGGACGGTTTTGAGCGCAAGCTCGAAATCAACGGCGTTGGTTACCGCGCATCCATGCAGGGCAAGAACCTGCAGCTGGCGCTCGGTTTCAGCCACGACGTGGTCTACCAGACCCCGGAAGGCATCACCATTGCCGTGCCGAAGCCGACGGAAATCGTCGTCACCGGCATCAATAAGCAGCAGGTCGGTCAGGTTGCCGCGGAAATCCGCGAATACCGCGGTCCCGAGCCCTACAAGGGCAAAGGCGTCAAGTACGCCGAGGAACGGATCGTCCGCAAGGAAGGCAAGAAGAAGTAAGGACGACGGATCATGGCTACCAGAAAAGAAGCACTCACCAAGCGTGCGAGCCGTGTTCGCCGCCAGATCAAGAAGGTCGCAAACGGCCGTCCGCGTCTGTCGGTTCACCGCTCGTCCAAGAACATCTATGTCCAGGTTATCGACGACGTGGCCGGCCGCACGCTTGCAGCCGCCTCTACGCTCGATGCCGGTCTGCGCACGTCGCTGAAGACCGGCGCTGACGTTGCGGCTGCTGCCGCCGTCGGCAAGCTGGTGGCCGAACGCGCCGCCAAGGCTGGCGTGAAGGAAGTCGTGTTCGACCGCGGCGCCTTCATCTATCACGGCCGCATCAAGGCGCTTGCCGAAGCTGCCCGCGAAGGCGGCCTGAGCTTCTAGGAATTTTCGCCCGCATCCCTGAACAAGGGGAGGCGGGCGAAACGCGGTTCGCCGCACCCATCAGTCGTTCCATCCTAGTCCTTCATGGGCAGGGGATGGTTGGCTCCCGGAAATTGCCCGTTGCACCCGGAAAAGAAAAAGGAAAAGGACAATGGCACAAGAAAGAAGAGGCCAGCGCGAAGATCGCCAGAGCCGCGAAGAGCGCGATAGCGAATTCGTCGACAAGCTGGTCGCGATCAACCGCGTCGCCAAGGTCGTCAAGGGCGGCCGTCGTTTTGGTTTTGCAGCTCTCGTCGTCGTTGGCGACCAGAAGGGCCGCGTTGGCTTCGGCCATGGCAAGGCACGTGAAGTGCCGGAAGCCATCCGCAAGGCAACTGAAGCTGCCAAGCGCGAGCTGATCTTCGTACCGCTGCGCGATGGCCGTACGCTGCATCACGACGTCAACGGCCGTCACGGCGCCGGCAAGGTTCTGCTGCGCTCCGCCAAGGCCGGTACCGGCATCATCGCCGGTGGCCCGATGCGTGCTGTATTCGAAACCCTCGGCATGCATGACGTCGTCGCCAAGTCGACCGGTTCGTCGAACCCCTACAACATGGTTCGCGCGACGTTCGACGCCCTGAAGCATCAGGTGCATCCGAAGGACATCGCGGCTCAGCGCGGCATCAAGTATGCGACGCTGCAGGCCCGCCGTGCCGCTTCCGGCAATGCTTCGGAAGAATAAGAGGAGTCTGATCCATGGCTAAGGCTACGAAGAAGACTGAAGCAAAGACGGTTACCATCGAGCAGATCGGTAGCCCCATCCGCCGCCCGGAAGTACAGCGCAAGACGCTGATCGGCCTGGGTCTCAACAAGATGCACCGGACCCGTACGCTGGAAGATACTCCTTCCGTTCGTGGCATGATCCGGGCTGTCCAGCATCTCGTTCGCGTCGTCGACGAGAAGTGAGACGGAGGAATTGACCATGAAACTGAATGAGATCAAGGACAACGAAGGCGCCACCAAGGATCGTATCCGCGTTGGTCGCGGTATCGGTTCCGGCAAGGGCAAGACCGGTGGTCGCGGCGTGAAGGGTCAGAAGGCCCGTTCCGGCGTTGCGATCAACGGCTTCGAGGGCGGCCAGATGCCGATCTATCGTCGCCTGCCGAAGCGCGGCTTCAACAACATCTTCGCATCTGACTACGTTGTCGTTTCGCTCGGCCGTATCCAGACCGCGATCGATGCCGAGAAGCTCGACCCGAAGGCTACGATCGACGCTGCTGCCCTCAAGGCAGCCGGTGTCATCCGTCGCCCGAAGGACGGCGTTCGCGTCCTCGCCGACGGCGAGCTGAAGGCCAAGGTATCTATCGAAGTTGCCGGCGCTTCCAAGGCTGCCGTCGAAAAGATCGAGAAGGCCGGCGGTTCGATCAAGCTTCTCGCTGTAGCGGAAGCTCCGGCGGAATAAATCGTTTGAAAATCGCCCGGTTTGAGCTTCACACCGGGCGATTTTATCTCCATATGTGAGCCTCACGATCCCGAAGCGATCCTGTTGGTCGCCTGACCGGGATCATACGGAAAACAGGGTGAGGCATCCGATTGCGCTCGCAATCTCCGCGCCCGTTTTTTGAACCAGAATTTTTAGACTGCTTTCCGGGTCCGGCACTTCCCCCGCCGCCGGAGATTTGGTCGGGCGGAGAATTGCATGGCTTCTGCAGCGGAACAACTTGCCTCCAATCTGAATTTTTCGACCTTTGCCAAGGCGGAGGACCTCAAGAAGCGGCTGTGGTTTACCCTTGCAGCATTGCTCGTTTATCGCCTCGGCACGCATATCCCGCTTCCGGGCCTGAACCCGGAAGCCTATGCTCAGGCCTTCCGCGGCCAGGCGGGCGGTATTCTCGGTCTCTTCAACATGTTTGCCGGCGGCGCCGTCGAGCGCATGGCGATCTTCGCGCTGGGCATCATGCCCTATATCTCCGCATCGATCATCGTGCAGCTGATGACCTCGGTCGTACCTTCGCTTGAGAACCTCAAGAAGGAAGGCGAAGCCGGCCGCAAGATCATCAACCAGTACACCCGTTATGGTACCGTGCTGCTCGGCACGCTGCAGGCCTATGGCATTGCGGTAGGCCTCGAAAGCGGGCAGGGGATCGTGGCCGATCCGGGCTGGTTCTTCCGCATTTCGACCGTCGTGACGCTGCTTGGCGGGACCATGTTCCTGATGTGGCTCGGTGAGCAGATCACCTCGCGCGGCATCGGCAACGGCATTTCGCTGATCATCTTCGCAGGTATCGCCGCGGGTCTTCCGACAGCACTGGCCGGTACGCTGGAACTCGGCCGCACCGGCGCTCTTCCGACTGCACTGATTCTCACCGTTATCGTGGTGGCGATCGGCGTCATCGCGCTGATCGTTTTTGTGGAGCGCGCCCAGCGCCGTCTTCTGATCCAGTATCCGAAGCGCCAGGTGGGTAACCGCATGTTCCAGGGCGATACGTCGCACCTGCCGCTGAAGCTCAATACCTCGGGCGTGATCCCGGCGATCTTCGCTTCGTCGCTGCTGCTTCTGCCGGCGACCGCAGCGGGCTTTGCCGGCAACAGCCAGCTCCCGAACTGGGCGACCATGATCATTTCGTCGCTCGGCCACGGCCAGCCGTTGTTCATGCTGTTCTACGGCATGCTGATCGCCTTCTTCGCCTTCTTCTATACCGCGATCGTCTTCAATCCGAAGGATACGGCGGACAATCTGAAGAAGCATGGCGGCTTCATTCCCGGCATCCGCCCGGGCGAGCGCACCGCCGAATACATCGATTATGTGCTGACCCGTATCACGGTCGTCGGCGCGATCTATCTCGTCTTCGTCTGCATTCTGCCGGAATTCCTGGTGGCCCGCACGGGCGTGCCATTAGCCCTTGGTGGGACTTCGCTTTTGATCGTTGTCAGTGTAACCCTCGATACGGTTGCACAGATTCAGGGACATCTCATTGCGCAGCAGTATGAGGGTCTGATCAAGAAGTCGAAACTGCGCGGAGGAAAGAGGGGACGATGAGATTGATTCTTTTAGGGCCGCCGGGCGCGGGTAAGGGAACCCAGGCTCAGCGGATCGTGGAGAAGCACGGCATTCCGCAGCTCTCCACGGGGGACATGCTTCGTGCCGCGGTGGCCGCCGAGACGGAAGTCGGCAAGCGCGCCAAGGCGGTCATGGATGCAGGCAATCTTGTCTCAGACGACATCGTCAATGCGATCGTCTCCGAGCGAATCGACCAGGCGGATGCAGCCAATGGCTTCATCCTAGACGGTTTTCCCCGCACCCTGGTGCAGGCGGACGCGACCGAGGAAATGTTGCGGTCCAAGGGCCTCGATCTTTCGGTCGTCATCGAACTGCGTGTCGACGACAAGGAGCTCGTTCGCCGCGTGTCAGGCCGTTATTCCTGCGCCCAGTGCGGTACGGTCTATCACGACACGGACAAGAAGCCAGCGAGCGAGGGCGTCTGCGACAAGTGCGGCTCGACGCATTTCAAGCGCCGGCCGGACGACAACGCGGAGACGATGACCAAGCGCCTAGAGGTCTACTACAAGGAAACCTCGCCGCTGATCGGCTACTACCACGCCAAGGGCAAGCTCAAGGTCGTGGATGGCATGGCGGAGATCGACAAGGTCACGGCTGACATCGACGGTATCCTGGCGGCTCTCTAAGCATGTCTCCCAAAAGTGGAGACCGGTTTTGGGATAAAGACATGCTGCGAAAGCAGCGCCGTCATCGATCTGTTAAAGAATCTTGGGCGGAACGGTTGCATTTCAGCGCTGATTCCGCTAAACACCGCGCCAACTCGCGACAGCATTGAGCGATCGGCGCGGATTTCCCGCAAGGACATCCGGGACCGGTCGTTTTGACCTGTTCCGTATGGCGTTTGAACTGGCGGCCGCCAAGTGGCTGCTCTCATAGAAGAAGTACCACTTGCCGGATGGCAACTGGAACCAAGGAGAATAGGCGTGGCACGTATCGCTGGCGTCAACATCCCGACTGCGAAGCGCGTCGTTATCGCGCTGACCTACATTCACGGGATCGGCACGAAATTTGCGCAGGAAATCGTCGAAAAGGTCGGTATTCCGGCTGAAAAGCGCGTTCATCAGCTGACGGACTCGGAAGTCCTGCAGATCCGCGAAACCATCGACCGCGACTATCAGGTCGAAGGTGATCTTCGTCGCGAAACCTCGATGAACATCAAGCGCCTGATGGACCTCGGCTGCTACCGTGGCCTGCGTCATCGCCGTGGCCTTCCGGTTCGCGGTCAGCGCACGCACACCAACGCTCGCACCCGCAAGGGTCCCGCTAAGGCGATTGCTGGCAAGAAGAAATAATTTTGGGTGATCCGTCTTTGCGAGTGGGGCATTGCCGCCGCTTGCTGTGACGTCAATGGATTACTCCAAGGTGGAGCCGCTGGGATTACGGCGGTGCAGAGATCAACGAAAGGGATAATATGGCCAAGGAAGCCACCCGCGTTCGCCGCCGCGAGCGCAAGAATATCACGTCGGGCGTTGCTCACGTCAATTCAACCTTCAACAACACGATGATCACCATCACCGACGCGCAGGGCAATGCTATTGCCTGGTCGTCTGCTGGTGCCAAGGGCTTCAAGGGTTCGCGCAAGTCGACCCCGTTCGCGGCCCAGATCGCGGCCGAAGACTGCGCCAAGAAGGCTCAGGAGCATGGCATGAAGTCGCTGGAAGTCGAAGTTTGCGGTCCGGGTTCCGGTCGTGAATCGGCTCTGCGCGCTCTGCAAGCTGCCGGCTTCATGATCACCTCGATCCGCGACGTGACCCCGATCCCGCACAACGGCTGCCGTCCGCGCAAGAAGCGCCGCGTCTGATCGTCGGAGTGGAAGGGGCTGCCGAAAGGCGGCCTCTCTTGTGAACTCGGGCATAGCCGCCTGATCCTCCTTCGGAGGTTCGGCGGCTTTACCCATGTAGCCGATGAACACAAAAGTTCTATTCGGTGTTCCTCATGCTCGGTTGCCACGATTGGATGGTGGCAACGAACGGAAGGTATTTAGTCATGATCCAGAAGAACTGGCAGGAACTGATCAAGCCGAACAAGGTGGAATTCACCTCTTCCGGCCGTACCAAGGCGACGCTTGTTGCCGAGCCCCTGGAGCGCGGCTTCGGTCTGACGCTCGGCAACGCGCTTCGCCGCGTGCTTCTGTCGTCTCTGCGCGGCGCGGCTGTTACCGCGGTGCAGATCGACGGCGTATTGCATGAGTTCTCCTCCATCCCGGGCGTCCGGGAGGATGTGACGGACATCGTGCTCAACATCAAGGAAATCGCCATCAAGATGGATGGCGACGATGCCAAGCGCATGGTCGTGCGCAAGCAGGGCCCGGGCGCTGTTACCGCCGGCGACATTCAGACGGTCGGCGATATCGAGATCCTGAACCCCGACCACGTGATCTGCACGCTCGACGAAGGCGCGGAAATCCGCATGGAGTTCACGGTCAACAACGGCAAGGGTTACGTCCCGGCCGATCGTAACCGTGCGGAAGATGCTCCGATCGGCCTCATCCCGGTCGACAGCCTCTACTCCCCGGTCAAGAAGGTGTCCTACAAGGTGGAAAACACCCGCGAAGGACAGGTTCTCGACTATGACAAGCTGAGCATGACGATCGAGACCGACGGCTCGGTCACCGGCGAGGACGCTGTTGCCTTCGCCGCCCGCATCCTCCAGGACCAGCTCGGCGTTTTCGTCAACTTCGACGAACCGCAGAAGGAAGCCGAAGAGGAATCCGTCACCGAGTTGGCATTCAACCCGGCGCTCCTCAAGAAGGTGGACGAACTGGAACTGTCTGTCCGTTCGGCCAACTGCCTGAAGAACGACAACATCGTTTATATCGGCGACCTCATTCAGAAGACCGAGGCGGAAATGCTGCGCACTCCGAATTTCGGTCGCAAGTCGCTGAACGAGATCAAGGAAGTTCTGGCATCCATGGGTCTCCATCTTGGTATGGAAGTTCCCGCCTGGCCGCCGGAAAACATCGAAGATCTCGCCAAGCGCTACGAAGACCAGTACTGAAAATAGCAAAGGCAGGTTTTGACTGCCTTTCCCCGTCAAACAGCAGGCACCTTGTCCAAAGATCCGGATGTCTGTATGTGCCAGGAAACGGCAGGCCCTAAGAAGAGTGGGTACCTGCATTAAAGGAGAATAGCCATGCGCCACGGAGTAGCCGGCCGCAAGCTCAATCGTACCGCCAGCCACCGCAAGGCGATGTTCGCCAACATGGCGGCTTCGCTCATCACTCACGAGCAGATCGTCACGACCCTTCCGAAGGCGAAGGAAATCCGTCCGATCGTTGAAAAGCTCGTCACCCTCGGCAAGCGGGGCGACCTGCACGCTCGTCGTCAGGCGATCTCGCAGATCCAGGACCAGGACGCCGTCAAGAAGCTGTTCGACGCCATTGCTTCGCGTTACGCAACCCGCAACGGCGGCTACCTGCGTATCATGAAGGCCGGCTTCCGCCAGGGCGACAACGCTGCCATGGCCGTCATCGAGTTCGTCGAACGCGATGTCGACGCCAAGGGCGCAGCCGACAAGGCTCGCGTTGCTGCTGAAGCAGAAGCTGCAGAAGCCGCGTAATCCTGTCCGCGTCGTCGGAATCAAAAAGCCGGGTGAAAGCTCGGCTTTTTTGCGTTCGGGATTACCCGTCCGCAATGATTTCACCAATCCCTTCCGCAGCTTGACCTGCGTCAAGAGCTTGCTTCGCCAAAGCGATAAGGTCTCGGCATTAAGACAAAATCGTGAGGCAAGGAAATGGTTGACCACGTAGTTTTTGATAACGCCAAAGAAGAGCTCTTCATTCCCGCTTTGGGCCCTTTTTATAAAAAGCTGGCGCAGCCGATGGCTTGGAGCATATTCCGGCTGGCGGTCGGCGGCATGCTGGTGATCGAGGGATGGCCGAAGATCATCGCGCCGTTCGCGCAGGTCGGTTTCGTCGAAAATATCGGCATGTATCCGGGCTGGTTCTGGTCTCCCTTCCTGGCCGCGCTGCAATTCTTCGGCGGCCTGTTCATCGCCGCCGGCCTGTTCACACGGCCCGTCGCGCTCGCCAATGGCGTGATGCTGACCATGACGCTCTGGTTCCACCTCACGCACCCCTATAACGAAGCCTTCCTGACTCCGGCCGGCATCGAGGCGCTGACGGCGACTGGCCAGCAATTGTTCACGCCGCAGGCATTGATGCGGCTGAAGGACGGGGGTCATGTTTTCCTGGAACAGGTTCAGGGCAAGGCCGAGCTGGCATCACTGTTCTGGACCGGAGGCGCTTTCCTCTATGCAGCCTTCGGAGGAGGCTATCTGTCGCTCGACAGGCTGCTGTTCCGCAAGCATTTCTGAGTGGCCCCGAAAGGCTGCTGACAGGAAACGAGCCGGATCGATGTATCTGGCTCTCCGCGTGGGGGCGTGCATACGGACCGCGGCGCGCAATCCGTTCTCCGCGTCACCCGTTCTGGCTGGCCCTCCGGGAAGCTGAGGGCCTTGCCGGTTTGCTACTGCCCCTTTTCCAGTTCAGGACCGGTCGCCTGACGGCCCGATAGGCAAGTAGGAGGCAGATCAGCGCGATATGAATGAACGGCACCAGCGTCACCGATTTGACAGCCAGCACGTAGTGGAATGCCCCACCGGCGGCGATCAGGTAGATGAGCTTGTGCAGTTTGTTCCACCCCTGCTGCAGCTTGCGGATCGACCAGTTGTTGGAGGTGATCGCGAGCGGGATAAGCAAAAGGAGGCAGGCAAAGCCGATGGTGATGTAGGGCCGCTTTGCGATGTCGCCGCCCACCGCGCCAAGGTCGAGCCTGAGGTCAAGCAGCGCATAGACCGAGAAATGCATCAGCACGTAATAGAAGGCGAGAAGCCCGAGCGCCCGCCGGTAGCGAATCCAGTTTATCCCCGCGAGATCGCGGAGCGGCGTGATGGCCAGCGTCGCAATGATCAAGCGCAGCGCCCAGATGCCAAGGAGATGTTCGAATTCCTTGACCGGATTGAAGCCCAGGCCGCCGGTAGCTGCCAGGTAGAAATACCAGGCGGCGGGACAGAGACCGATCACATAGAGCGCCCAGATGCTGGCAGAGTGATATCGGCGGGGCAGGGTCGGGAGGGACACCATTCTCAATAGTTCGCCTTGAGGTCGAGGCCGGTATAGAGGCTCGCTACCTGCTCCGCATAGCCGTTGAACGGCAGCGTCGGCCGGCGCCCCGCGCCGAAGAAGCCGCCTTCGCCGATCCGCTGTTCGGTCGCCTGGCTCCACCGCGGGTGGTCGACGGCTGGATTGACGTTGGAATAGAAGCCGTATTCGCGGGCATTGGCATTCTTCCAGGTGGTCTGCGGCTGCTGTTCGACAAGTGAAATCTTGACGATCGACTTGATGCTCTTGAAGCCGTATTTCCACGGCACGACGAGGCGGATCGGCGCGCCGTTCTGGTTCGGCAGCGTTTCGCCATAGAGGCCCACCGCGAGGATGGTCAGCGGATGCCGGGCTTCGTCGAGCCGCAGTCCTTCGATATAAGGCCAGGGCAGAGGTTGGAAGAAGCCTTTCTGGCCGGGCATCTCCTCGGGCCGCACGACCGTTTCGAAAGCGACGTATTTGGCGCTGCCAAGCGGCTCCACCTGATCCAGCATGGCCGAAAGCGGGAAGCCGATCCACGGAATGACCATAGACCAGCCTTCGACGCAGCGCAGCCGATAGGTACGCTCCTCGAGCGGCATCTTCATGAGTTCTTCGAGGCCGAATTGCTTCGGCTTGCCGACCATGCCCTCGACCTGGACGGTCCACGGTGTCGGCTTGAAGTCCCCGGCATTCTGCGACGGATCCTCCTTGTTGACTCCGAACTCGTAGAAATTGTTGTAGGTGGTCACGGCTTCCTTGGGCGTCAGTGGTTCGTCCACCTTGAAGGCGCCGGGCGAGGCTGTCAGGGGCGCCGTCAGCGCGCCGCCGGCGCCACCGAAAACAAGGCCGGCGGCCGCCGCCGTGGTCATGAAACCTCGACGGGACATATAGATCTCGCGCGGCGTGATCTCCGAAGCCGGAATATGCGGCGGATGATAGGTGGACATGGCGAAATCTCCTCTCAAGGCACGGGTGCCTTTTCTTCCTATACGTAACGCGGAACGGAAAGGTTTCACAGCATCGCGAAGATTGGGACGGACCACGTTTGCGTGAGGAAACGATCGCTTTTGGGATGGAAAAGGCACGGCGGGAACCCCATCTCGGGTTTGCGGGTTCTCGCCGCATGGTGACAGCGCCGCAATAGGAGATGGTGGATGACGACACGCACCTGGGATGCAAGGACGGATGGCGAATTCATGGACCGCGCAGAACATCTGCGGCGCCTGCGCCGACTGGCGACCATCGCGCGGCTGATGGATACCGCAATCCGCATCCCCGGGACCGGAATTCGCTTCGGCGCGGATTCGGTTTTCGGCCTCGTTCCGCTCGTCGGCGATGCCGGTGGCGCCATGGTTGGCCTCTATATCGTCAACGAGGCCCGCAAGCTCGGCCTGCCGCCGGCAAAGCTCGCCCGGATGCTCGGCAATGTCGCGGCCGACTCCGTTCTCGGCAGCGTTCCGTTGGCAGGCGATGTCTTCGACCTCTTCTTCAAGTCCCATCGCCGGAACCTGCAAGTGATCCTCGATCACTTCGGCGTGCATCCGGACGAGTTGAGAAAGGGGTAAAACCTAGAACGCCTTGGGAAGGCCGGCCTGCTTCAATGTGGCATTGGCTGTGTGGCGGGATTTCACGCCGTGATCGACGGTGAAATATCGCTTGGTAACCGGACTGTACCAGATTTCGTGGTCGCCCTTACCGGGTCGGTGATAGTGACAGCCGGCCTTTTCAAGGAGCTCTTTGAGGTCGCGAAGATAGCTGGCCATCGGTCAGGCGCGATGTGGATTGGGGATCCGCGAAAGCTGTTCGGACATGATGTAGATAGGAATTTCCGGCAATTGGGAGGATATGCCGTTCAGCTCGATCAAATCAGTCAGCGCCGCCTTCACCTTCGGTTCCAGGGCCTCCATCGTTTCGGCCTCGACAGCAAGCCCGCCGATGTCGTTACTTGTCGCGACCCATACGGAGGCTTCCTCATCCCAGGTGGCATGAACGACGATGGACATGATTGAACTCATTGCTTGCTCCCAATTGGCCTTCCCTGAATATAGGGCCTGTAGCGAGTGAACACAATTTGGTGCTTTTGCATTTTGGTTCCGTACCGCTTTGGCCTGTCGTGATAGTGACACCCATTGCCCTTTGCGGTAGGAAAACCGCAAAACCAGGGTTTTTTGCGCGGCCGCCGAGAAAGCGGTAGACTGTCGCACACCCGAAAGACATCGAGGACAACGCCATGCCTGCTTATCGCTCCAGAACCACGACCCATGGCCGCAACATGGCCGGCGCGCGCGGGCTGTGGCGTGCCACGGGGATGAAGGACAGCGATTTCGGCAAGCCGATCATCGCCGTCGTCAACTCCTTCACCCAGTTCGTCCCGGGCCACGTGCACCTCAAGGATCTCGGCCAGCTTGTCGCCCGCGAGATCGAGGCGGCCGGCGGCGTGGCCAAGGAGTTCAATACGATCGCTGTCGATGACGGCATCGCCATGGGCCATGACGGCATGCTCTATTCGCTGCCGTCGCGCGAGATCATCGCGGACTCGGTAGAGTACATGGTCAACGCCCACTGCGCCGATGCCATGGTCTGCATCTCCAACTGCGACAAGATCACACCCGGCATGCTAAATGCAGCGATGCGCCTCAACATCCCCGCCGTCTTCGTCTCCGGCGGTCCGATGGAGGCCGGCAAAGTTGTCATGCATGGCAAGACTGTAGCGCTCGACCTGGTCGATGCGATGGTTGCGGCCGCCGACGACAAGATTTCCGATGAGGATGTGCAGGTCATCGAAAGGTCTGCCTGTCCGACCTGCGGTTCCTGCTCGGGCATGTTCACCGCCAACTCGATGAACTGCCTGACCGAAGCGCTCGGCCTCTCGCTGCCCGGCAACGGCTCGACGCTCGCAACCCATGCCGATCGTAAGCGCCTTTTCGTAGAAGCCGGTCATTTGATCGTCGATCTTGCGCGCCGCCATTACGAGCAGGAGGACTACTCGGTCCTGCCGCGTTCCATCGCCACCAAAGAGGCGTTCGAGAACGCCATGTCGCTCGATATCGCCATGGGTGGATCGACCAACACCGTGCTGCATATTCTCGCCGCTGCCTATGAGGGTGGCATCGACTTCGGCATGGAGGATATCGACAGACTGTCGCGCAAGGTTCCGTGTCTCTCCAAGGTGGCGCCCGCCAAAAACGACGTCCATATGGAGGACGTCCATCGTGCCGGCGGCATCATGCGCATTCTGGGCGAACTGGAACGCGGCGGCCTGCTCAATCGCGACTGCGGCACGGTGCATGCCACGACGCTCGGAGATGCGATCGACCGCTGGGATATCACCCGCACCAACAGCGAAACCGTGCGCGAGTTTTTCAAGGCGGCCCCAGGCGGCGTTCCGACCCAGGTTGCTTTCAGTCAGTCTTCGCGCTGGGACGATCTCGATACCGACGGTGAGAACGGCGTCATCCGCTCGGTGGAGCACCCGTTCTCCAAGGATGGCGGCTTGGCGGTGCTCTACGGCAACATCGCGCTCGACGGTTGCATCGTGAAGACCGCCGGTGTCGATGAGAGCATCTTGAAGTTCAGCGGCCCGGCCGTGGTTTTCGAAAGCCAGGATGCCGCGGTCAAAGGCATTCTCGGCAACGAGGTAAAGGCGGGCGATGTCGTCGTTATCCGTTACGAAGGGCCGAAGGGCGGGCCTGGGATGCAGGAGATGCTTTATCCCACAAGCTACCTGAAGTCGAAAGGCCTCGGCAAGGCTTGCGCGCTGATTACCGACGGCCGCTTCTCGGGCGGCACGTCAGGCCTCTCGATCGGTCATGCCTCGCCGGAAGCAGCTCAGGGCGGCGCGATCGGCCTGGTGCGCCAGGGCGACATGATCGAGATCGACATCCCGAACCGCACGATCCATCTTGCGGTATCCGATGCGGAGCTCGCTGCCCGACGCCATGAGCAGGAAGCGCTTGGCTGGAAGCCCGCAGCACCCCGCAAGCGCAATGTCACGACGGCGCTGAAAGCCTATGCAGCTTTCGCCGCCAGCGCCGACAAGGGCGCCGTGCGCATCCTGCCTGAATAGAAAGCATGCGGCTCAAGTTGCAATTCTTCGCTTGAGCCGCAAGCCGTCGCGAAAGTTCAGTACCATGAGCACGATGTTTATGGCGCCGGCGCAGAGTTCCAGCGCCTGAACGGCGTAGAAGGCTGTGCCGAACTCGCCGGCCATGGCAAGCTGCCTCAGGATGAGAGCGCAAGGGACCAGCACCAGCAACCCGTTGAGGGCAATCAACGGCATGCGTTTTTTCTTGGCCGCGACGGCCCGATGTCGCCATTTGCCGCCAAGGCGAAAGCCGCTGAAGCCGGTGACGGCAATCGCCGGCACAAGCACCAGAAGGCCCCAGGGGATGGCTAGCTTGACGGTGCGGATCGCCTCCGTAGAGCCCAAGATCTCGGTCAATGCAGTCGATAACCAAAAGGTGAGAATCGTCGCCAGCGCCAGCGTGCCGGCGACGGGGTGAAGCGTTTTCATCGATGTCGTCCTGGTAGAGGGCGGTTAGTCGGGCGGACGTTTGGTGTCCAGCCCTGCGGAAAGCTGCTCAAGGCAGCTGATTGCGGTTTTCAGTTTTTCGGCATCCATTGCCTCGGCGAGCTTGGCGGCGAGTGCATTCCATTGTTCCATGATCGTGGCATAGGCATCCTCGCCTCGAGCGGTGAGGCGGACGAGCTTGGCGCGCTTGTGATGCGGATTGTCCTCGAAGCCGACGATACCCTGGCGTTCCAATTCGTCGATCAAACGCTGCACGCCTTGGCGGGTGAGGCCCATGTTGCGGGCAATCTGCGCGACCGTCAGCGGCTGACCGGCAAGCGCGATGGCGCCCATGACCTGCCAACGAGCGCTTGAAAGGCCAACGGGCGCGGTCAGTGCGTCGCCGGCGGCGATCAGCGCGCCATTGGTGCGAAAGATCGTCAGCGTGAGAGATGTGAGAATATCGGCAGCATCGTTTGACATGACAATATATTGTCATGATGACAGCATATTGTCAATTAGCCTTTTAGAGCGGCAGACTCAGGTTCCTGTAGGCCTCGTCGAGCTGCTTCATCCGCTCGGCATAGGCTCTCCGGATGCATTCCACGTCTTCGCCGCAGGCCTGACGTTTTTTCAGCCAGGCGCTCTGCTCTTCTTGGAGCTTGTCGCGGTTGCCCATAGGCAGCAGGTTCACGAGAATGTCGAAGGTGGTCACCATCTTCACGTCCGCATCGTTCAGCGATCTCGTATCGCAAATCACCTTTTCATCCACCGCAAGATCGGCGCGGTCGCAGTCAAAGCTTGCTGCGGAGGCCATCGGCGCGGCCGCCCATAAGGCAAAGCCGATGAGCAATCCGGTGGGCGCGGTTGCGATTGAATTATATCTCATGCATGCACTCCTGATGCTGACCCAAGAAGTTCTGGAACGTTCCACAGGAGCAAATGAGGCGGCAAAGCCAGATGACAAGGATGGAGGTCCCTCGCCGGACGCCATGGCCTCCGCTGTCGCAGGCCTTATATAGTACCGGTAACCTTACGGTTTCCGCGGATTTCTCCGCGATTCGGCCACCTTTCTTTTCCAGCCTTCCGCGCTACAAATCGAACGGGATTTTAATAGAGTGAGGAATCACATGCTGAGCGTTCTCAAACGCGTTTCGACCGGCCTTTTCGTCCTGGCGCTTCTGTCTCCTGTCTCTGCGATGGCGCAGGAACAGAAGACGGTTCCGCAAAGCCGCCAGGAGATGCAGCTTTCCTTCGCGCCTCTGGTCAAGCAGAGGGCCGGTGCCGTCGTGAACGTCTATGCCGAGCGCGTCGTACAGCGCGTCAATCCCTTTGCCGGCGATCCTTTCTTCGAGCAATTCTTCGGACAGCGCATGCCGAACCGCTCGGAGAAGCAATCGTCTCTGGGGTCCGGCGTCATCCTTTCGGCCGATGGTCTGGTGGTCACCAACAACCATGTCATCGAGGGCGCCGACGATATCAAGATCGCGCTCGCCGACGGCCGGGAGTTTGCCTGCGACGTGATGCTGAAGGACGAAAGGGTCGATCTGGCCGTGCTGCGTATCAAGGCGAAGGAGCAGTTTCCGGTTCTGCCGGTCGCCGATTCTGACCACGTGGAGGTCGGCGATCTGGTTCTGGCGATCGGTAATCCGTTCGGCGTCGGACAGACCGTCACGAGCGGCATCGTCTCGGCGTTGGCGCGCAACCAGGTCACCACGGGCGATTTCGGCTTCTTCATCCAGACTGACGCGTCCATCAACCCCGGCAATTCCGGCGGTGCGCTGATGAACATGAACGGCGAGCTGATCGGCATCAATACCGCCATCTTTTCGCGCGGCGGCGGCTCCAACGGGGTCGGTTTCGCGATCCCCGCCAATCTCGTCAAGGTGTTCCTGGCTTCAGCCGCGGAAGGAAAGACGAGCTTCGACCGGCCTTATGTCGGCGCGACCTTCGATGCCGTGACCTCAGACGTCGCCGAAGCGCTCGGACTGAAGACGGCGCGCGGCGCCCTGGTGGTGCGTCTGGTCGAAGGCGGGCCGGCCGATCGGGCAGGTTTGAAACCGGGCGAGGTCGTGACCGCCGTCAACGGCATCGCGGTCGAACATCCCGATGCGCTTGGCTATCGTCTGACGACGGCAGGTCTCGGCAAACAGGCAAAACTCGCCGTCCAGACGGCGGAAGGCCAGCGTGAGGTGACGATCGCGCTGAATACCGCTCCGGAGACCACGCCGCCGGATGATCGCCTGCTCGAAGGCCGCAATCCATTCGCGGGCCTACACGTGGCCAATCTTTCCCCGAAGCTTGCGACCGAACTGCGCATCCCGGCCGAGAAGGCAGGCGTCATCGTCACCGATGTAGCGCGTGGATCGCCCGCTGCCCGTTACGGATTCGAGCCCGGTGATATCGTCATCTCCCTGAATGGCACGACCGTCACGTCGACCAAGGCCCTGGAAGGCATGCTGGATGACGATCCCGGCTTCTGGCGGGTGGAAATCGAGCGCAAGGGCCAGCGTATCCGGCAGTTCTTCAGATGAGTGGCGATCTTTTCGCGTCGCGGGTTCCCGAGGAGGTCGCCAACCGGCGGCCTCTTGCAGACCGTCTGCGGCCGAAGACGCTCGATGAGGTGACGGGTCAGCCGCATCTGACGGGTGAGGATGGCGTTCTGCGCCGGATGATCGCTTCGGGCTCGCTCGGCTCGATGATTTTCTGGGGGCCTCCCGGCACGGGCAAGACGACGGTGGCACGGCTGCTCTCGGGAGAAGCAGGACTTGCCTTCGAGCAGATTTCCGCGATCTTTTCCGGCGTGGCGGAGCTGAAGAAGGTCTTCGAGACGGCGCGGATGCGCCGCATGGATGGTCGGCAGACATTGCTCTTCGTCGACGAGATTCATCGCTTCAACCGCGCCCAGCAGGACAGCTTTCTGCCGGTCATGGAGGACGGCACGGTCATTCTTGTCGGCGCAACCACCGAAAACCCGAGCTTCGAATTGAATGCCGCTCTCCTGTCGCGCGCCAGGGTTCTGACCTTCCGGTCGCATGACGAAGAGAGCCTGATCGAATTGCTGCAACGCGCCGAGCAGGTGGAGGGAAGGCCGCTTCCGCTCGATCCTGACGCGCGGGCAAGCCTGGTCCGCATGGCTGACGGAGACGGACGAGCCGTGCTGACGCTCGCTGAAGAGGTCTGGCGGGCTGCGCGGGAAGGGGAGGTCTTCGATACCGAGAGCCTCATCCGGATCGTCCAGCGTCGTGCCCCCGTCTATGACAAAGCCCAGGACGGTCACTACAATCTCATCTCTGCACTGCATAAATCCGTGCGCGGTTCGGATCCTGATGCCGCGCTCTATTATCTGGCGCGCATGTTCGACGCCGGCGAGGACCCGCTTTATCTTGGACGCCGTCTGGTCAGGATGGCGGTGGAGGATATCGGCCTTGCCGATCCGCAGGCCCTGGTCATCTGCAACGCTGCCAAGGATGCCTACGATTATCTGGGCTCGCCGGAAGGCGAGTTGGCGTTTGCCGAGGCCTGCGTCTATCTGGCGACCGCGCCGAAATCAAACGCGGTCTACACGGCCTTCAAGGCGGCAACCCGCGCCGCCAAGGAAAACGGCTCGCTTCTGCCGCCGAAACATATTCTCAATGCTCCGACCAAGCTCATGAAGGGCGAGGGATACGGAGACGGCTATCGTTACGACCACGATGAGCCGGACGCCTTTTCCGGCCAGGACTATTTTCCGGAAAAGATGGGACGGCAGACCTTCTACGATCCCCCGGAGCGCGGTTTCGAACGCGAGATCAGGAAGAGGCTCGACTGGTGGGCCAAGCTTCGCAAGGAGCGGAACGCGGAGTGATCCTCATGGAGGATGTGCTCAGGACGCCTGCTTCTGACCGGGCGCGGTAACAAGTTTGACTGAGGAATCCGCCAAGCCGTGGTGACCTTCCATATCGACAATCAAATGCCAGTGCCCGTTTTCAGGAATGACAAGCCGGACCGGCGATTTCTTGGCGACGCCGCCCACATATTTGAAATCCAGCTTTTCAGTGAAGCGCTGGAAGTTGACCGCCGTCAGCAGACGCACGTTGTTGACCGCGTTCAGGGTCACTTCGATCACAGTGCCTGCGCGCTGCAGCTTCAGATCGTAGTGCGTAAAGCGGAAGCTCGGAGCGGTCATTGCTGCCTCACGGATGCCAATATGAAAGTTTGCTAATTCTAATGTACCGTCGTTAACGAATGATGGAACCTCGCGGTTACTTATGGGTTAGTCCCATGAACTTCGAACTCGCAGGCGATCAGTAGTACGCCGCCTGGAGTTCAACAAGGTGGCTTTCGTCCCCTGCAGCCGCCGTAAAACAACAATAATATTTGACCTCCAATTGGATATCCCGTCGTCTCCTCGCGGCGGGATTTCTTTTTGCGCGATTTTTGCCGATGCCTGTCGGCTTTCTCCCTGCTTCCTCGTCCTTGGGGCATCATCAAATAATCCTTAGAGGAGGAAGTCATGTCGAGCAGGATATTTGCCCTGGTTGTTGCTGCCATCGCAGCATCGGTCGCGCCGACCGTTGTCAAAGCGGAACAACCCGCGCCCTCGGCGAACCAGCCGGTTGCGGTCGAACCCTTGAAGAAGGGCCATATCGAAACGGGCGGCGTTCGCTACTATTATGAGATCCGGGGGCAGGGCGAACCGCTCCTCCTTCTGCATGGCGGTCTCGGCTCGATCGATATGTTTGCGCCGGTCATGCCCATGTTGACCGAACACCGCCAGGTGATCGGCGTCGATCTTCAGGGCCATGGCCGCACGCCGCTTGGCAAGCGGCCCATTTCGCTGGAAGCCATGGGCGCCGATATGGGCAAGCTCGTTTCAGAACTGGGTTACGGCCAGGTGGACGTGCTGGGGTACTCCATGGGCGGCGGCGTCGCGCTCCAGATGGCGGCCCAGTCGCCGGACAAGGTGCGGCGGCTCGTTATTGCCTCGGCTCCCTTTGCGAGGAAAGGTTTCTTCCCCGAGATGATTCCGCAGCAGAAATCCGTCGGTGCCGGCATGGCCGAAATGATGAAGGACACTCCGATGTTCATCTCCTACAAGGCCGTTGCGCCGGACGTTTCAGAGTTTCCGAGGCTGCTCGACGAGATGGGCGAACTGATGCGCCGCGATTACGACTACTCGGATGCGGTCGCCAGGCTGACGATGCCGGTCATGCTGGTTTTCGGCGACAGCGACATGGTTCGCCCCGAACATATCGTGGAGTTTTATCAGAAGCTCGGCGGTGGCCTGAAGGATGCCGGATGGATGCGGGAGAACATGCCGAAAAACCGACTGGCGATCCTGCCCGACCTCACCCACTACGAGGCCTTTGCATCTCCCGCCATGACTGCGACAGTGCTGCCTTTTCTCGACGGCGAGAGCAATGCGCCGAGTTGGGCTGCGCAGGTCAAGAATTGACGGTTTCTAAAGCGGAGATGCCGGCAACCGCCGGCATCTCCAATGAGTTCAGTCGTTTGATGGCGTTCTCGGATTCTCGTCCTCAACAGGATGAATCAATCTCTGAGGTTTTCACGGTCGAGTTGAGTGGTGAGTGCCAGCACCGTTTCACAGGTCGGCGTGGGGACGCCGGTGAGCTTGCCTAGGGCGACCACGATGCCGGTCAGCGGGACGATTTCGAGAGGTTTTCCGGCGATGAAATCCTGGAGCATCGAGGTTTTCACCGGGCCAAAACCGCCGGAACGGTTCAGTTGTTCGTCGACACTGCCGTTGAACACCGCCCCGAGCGCTTCGCCAACCGCTCTCGTTTCGGTCATGACCTTGCCGATCTGCTCGACGAGCGGCCCGTTCTCCATCATCCTGTCCATCCGGGCACGAGTCAGCGCGCTGATCGGGTTGTAGGCGGCGTTTCCCATCAGTTTCGTCCAGATCGCGTCGCGGATGCGCTGCGTCGGCACGATGGTGATGCCGGCACGGCCGAAAAGATCGGAAATGGACACGAGGTCCTGTGAGAGCTCGCCTGAGGGTTCGCCGAGGAAAAAGCGGCCGTCGCCATACAGTCGGACCATGCCGGGCTGCATCACTTCGCCGCCTTGATAGGCGACGCAACCGATCACTCGCTCGGGTCCGACGAGCCGCCAGAGTCTTCCGTCGGGGTCGAGTTCGGGCAACTGGCGTTCCGGATAGCCGCTTTCCTCGTCCCGGTGAAAGTACCACCAGGGAATACCGTTGACGACCGGCACGACGCGGGTTCCCTCCTTGAGGAGGCCGGCAAGGCCTTCGGCCGCATCAGCAAGCTGATGGCCCTTGACGCCGGTGATGATGAGATCCTGTTTCGGCAATTCCCCTGGATCGCTGGTGGCGAGAAGCCGCACGTTCAGCGAGCCTTCTTCACCGGTCTTGACGATGGTGAGACCCTTTTCGCGGATCGCCTCCAAATGCGCACCGCGGGCGATGACCGAAACATTCACCACGTCGCCAACCGTGCTGGCGATCTTCGCGGCAAATGCTCCGCCGAGAGCGCCCGCGCCATAGACACAGATATTCTGGATCGCCATGAGCTTCCGTCCCCGCTTGCGTGCAATGCGGTAGATTTAGGCCATCCTGACGGATCAGGCGAACGAGTTTTTGTGATGGGTCAATGCGTTCGGTTGCCGGGCAGCAGTTCTGTCCGCCGGAGTTCGTCGATCGCGGCGACCGCATCTTCGACCGACCATCCGGCCTTGACTGCGGCTGCGACCATCTTGACTTCGGCTTCCTCCTCGAGCGCCAGGAAGAGCGGCTCGAGCGCCTCCTGCACGGTCAGGATATGTTCATCGGGGGACGGGACGGACGCGCGTGCGGCAGACGTAGGCATGGTACGCGATGCTCCTCTCTCGTATTATCTCATTTTTGTGATCAGACTCTTCACAATTATCGGCCGCGTAAAATGTTCCGTGCGCATGTGGAAAATTCTTGGTTTTCCACCGCTCCGCATCAGAGCTTGTTCTTTCGCCAAGCCTCTGCCTTGTTGCACAGCTAAAATACACGCTGATTCGGACGGCCGACGGGGCCGCTCGGGCGGCGGAGCCGATGCCAAGGAGATTGCGATGACGGACGGCAAGAAATATCAGATTACCGAGATGCGGCCGAAAATCACCGTGATCGGTGTCGGTGGCGGTGGCGGCAATGCCATCAACAACATGATTGCCGAGGAGCTCGAAGGGGTCGATTTCATCGCCGCCAATACCGATGCCCAGGTGCTCGCAACCTCCAAGGCCTCCCGCCGCATCCAGCTCGGCGCCCATGTGACGGAAGGCCTCGGAGCAGGGTCGCTGCCGGAGATCGGCCGCGCGGCCGCCGAAGAATCGATCGACGAGATCATGGATCATCTTTCCGGCTCGCATATGTGCTTCGTGACGGCCGGCATGGGTGGCGGCACCGGCACCGGCGCTGCACCGGTGATTGCCCAGGCCGCACGTGCCGCTGGGATACTGACCGTCGGCGTCGTGACGAAGCCGTTCACCTTCGAAGGCAATCGCCGCATGAAGACGGCCGAAACCGGCATCGAGGAGTTGCGTCGGGCAGCCGATACGGTGATCGTCATCCCCAACCAGAACCTCTTCCGCATCGCCGACGCAAAGACCACCTTTGCGGACGCCTTCATGACCGCCGACCGGGTCCTGTTTGCAGGCGTTGGCTGCATCACCGACCTGATCGTCAAGGAAGGCCTGATCAACCTCGACTTCGCCGATGTGAAGTCGGTGATGAAGGGCATGGGGCGCGCGATGATGGGCACGGGCGAAGCCTCCGGCGACGGACGCGCGCTGCTTGCCGCGGAAGGCGCGATCGCCAACCCGTTGCTCGACGACATCTCCATGAAGGGCGCCAAGGGCGTGCTGATCTCGATCTCCGGCGGCTCCGATATGACGCTTTTCGAAGTGGACGAGGCGGCAAGCCGCATCCGCGACGAAGTCATGGATGACGCCGATATCGTGGTCGGCGCGATCTTCGACCGCAATCTGGACGGCAAGTTCCGCGTCTCGGTCGTGGCGACCGGCCTCGATGGCGAGCAGGCGGGCGCAGCCGCAGGCGCTCCGGCCGACCTGCAGGCCATGCCCCGCACACTGCAGTAAATCTGTTCTCTTATTTCGAGAACAGCAGCTT
Source organism: Hyphomicrobiales bacterium (assembly GCA_900469955.1). Taxonomy (GTDB): domain Bacteria; phylum Pseudomonadota; class Alphaproteobacteria; order Rhizobiales; family Rhizobiaceae; genus Neorhizobium. Next base: position 29,353 of record UBYX01000030.1, read on the forward strand.
GATATAGGAGCGGTAGGTGAGAATCTGCCGCTCCAGTTGGTTCGGGTCCTTGAGAGCCTTCGACATGATAATCGAGCCGTCGAAGATGCAGGACAGCATGTTGGCCACGTCTTCGAGGTTTATCGGGTCGCGCGGCGGATGAACGGCGGCGATCTCCTCGATATGGCCGAGGAACCGGGCGTTCCACGCTTTGACGGAATTGGCGTTGGTTTCGTGGATTTCGCGGTCGAAGAGTCGCTCCTGATAGCAGATGGAGGCGATCAGGCAGCCTGGATGCCCGCCCGGCAGGTCCCTTGCAAGTTCGCTCAGCAGTTTCAGCCCCAATAGGAAGGCCTGCAGCGGATCATCGTTAAGCTCGCGGGCACGGCCGAAAATCTCGTCGAAGACACGGTCGTTCTCCGCCACGTAGCGGCGCAGCATCTCGCGGGCCAATTGGTTCTTGTCCCGGAAATGGTAGAAGAAGCCGCTCTTTGTGATGCCGGCTTCGGCGATAAGTTCGTCGATCGAGGTCGCGGCAAAACCCTTGGCAAGGACTGCGGCCTCAGCGATTTCCAGAAGGCGTTCGCGCGTGGCCGCTCCCTTGCGGGTGTCGCGTGGCTCTGAAAACTTGACCGCCGGTACAGTTTCGGCCCGTCCGGGAACGGGCTCCTGCAGCATCTCGTCTACCGGAGACATGCTAACCTCCCGATTTCGCTGGGCATTGCGGACGCGCCAGATGGCTGTACCACGCGCTCACTAGAGCGAATGCCCATTCTTCTGCGAAAAATCTGCCATTCCCCGAGCGGAACGGAGCGATGTCGGACGTCCGCTCCCTATCTTTTACCACAGGAGAGAGACCATGGCCAAATATCGCAGCAACCTGCCGCAGCTCAAAGGCGCCGATTTTCTGACCGACGCTGGCCTTGAAACGACCCTCGTATTCCACCGCGGGATCGATCTTCCCGCCTTCGCCGCCTTTCCGCTTCTCGACGATGAAAAAGGCCGCGAGGAACTGACCGAATATTACGAGGCTTACCTTGCGATTGCCCGCGAGCGTCGTCTCGGTTTCATCCTCGATACGCCGACCTGGCGGGCGAATGCCGATTGGGGGCCGCAGCTCGGTTATGATCGCGAGGCGCTGAGGGCGCTCAACATACGTTCGGTTGAATATGTGGAGGAACTGCGGCGGCTCTGGGAGAAGCCGGGCGCCCCGATCGTGCTGAACGGCGTCATCGGGCCGCGCGGCGACGGCTACAAGGACGGCAACATGGACCCGCTCGCGGCCGAGGACTATCACGCCTTCCAGACGGAAGCCTTTGCGGCAAGCGAGGCCGACATGGTCTCGGCGATCACCATGAACAACATCGGCGAGGCGGTCGGCATTATCAGGGCGGCCAAGCGCGCCGGCATGCCTTGTGTCGTCTCCTTCACCGTCGAGACGGACGGCAGGCTCGCCAACGGCAAGAGCTTGCAGGCGGCGATCGAGGAAACGGATGGGGCGACCGGGGCTTATTCCGCCTATTACATGGTCAACTGCGCCCATCCGAGCCATTTCGAGGATGCCCTTTCCCGTGGCGACGCCTGGGTGCAGCGGATCTTGGGAATCCGCGCCAACGCCTCGACGAAGAGCCATCAGGAACTCGACGATTCGACCGAACTCGATATCGGCGATCCGCTGGACCTCGGCGCTCGCTACCGGTCGCTGCGCGGGAGCTATCCGTCGATGCGGGTGCTCGGCGGTTGCTGCGGTACGGATCATCGGCATATCAGGGCGATCTGCGACGCCTGTCTGCCGGCAGTCGCGGCGTGAGGGAAATCTTCCCCACCCGGTGACGACAACGCCCTCCGGAAAGTCTCCGGAGGGCGTTGTCGTCTTGCTTTTGCGGGATCAGAAGCGGGAGGTGACCAGCAGGTCTTCCTCCTCGTCGCGCTGCCGGCCGCCGAGTGCTGCCGCCGCCGAGGAGATGAAGGCGCCGACCAGAAGCGACAGCGATCCGACGAGCGCCGTCGTCGCGGCCGCCTTGCGGGCCTCGTCGGCTGCCTGCTGGGCCGCCACCTTGGCGTCCTCGATCCTTTTCAGGACCGCATCGACCCGGGCGCGGGCTTCCTCCGGAGAGAGGCCGGCGCGCGCGGAGACGATCGTGGCAAGATAGGCCTTGTCATCTTCCGGCACGCCGCCCTGAACGGCCCCGTTCACCAGAATGCGCGAGACCTCGGCGGTGGCCGCCGCATTGTCGGTCTCCGCACGCTGCTGCGCCTGTTGCGGGCGCAGGAGCGCATCGGTGAAATAGGAGGTGGCGGCATTGGTATCGGCCTCATCCGAGGAGGATGCCGCCGCTGCCGAACCCGCAACGCCCGCGGTCGCCGCCGCGGTCCCGGCCGCCTGCGCGCCGGCGCCCGCAAGGGAGGTCAGCGACGAGGCAAGGAAACCGGCCACGAAGATCGTTGCCAACGCCCAGGAGACGAAGCCATGCGCGGTATCCCGGAAGAAGACTTCATCCGTATGAACCGCCGCCCACTTGGTTCTGAGCCTTCCGGTCAGATAGCCGCCAAGGGCCGCCGACAGCCATTGCACGACCACCAGCCAGATTGCCGCAGTGATGCCGACCGTTGCAGCCGAACTGCTTTCCCCCGACCAGGGCGAGACCATGGTCAGGCCGAGACCGGAGCCGAATAGGATGAGGATGAGGCTGATGCCGGTAGCGGCAACCGCGCCGCCGATGATCGGTCCCCAGGCGATCGCGGATTTTGACGACTCGACCGGAGTTAGCGCCGTGGAGCCTGTCGATGAGATTGGCATTTCCGTCTCCTCAGCGCATGAAGAGGACGAGAAGGATGACGATCGGCAGCGGAATGCCGAGTAGCCAGAGCAGAATACCGCGTCCCATGGTGAATCTCCTGTAAGGTCATGGTTTGTCTATCGAAGTTCGCCCTTTCAACACGCCGGTGCCCCATTGGTTCCTAGGGGTCGGATATTTCCGGTTTTTGCAGCGCCTCGTTTCTGTCGGGCCGGTCTCTGCCCCAGTTTTCGCCATGCCGACGGACCTGGCTCTGCCATTCCGGGGACGAAGAGTGGTCGGAACGGCTTCCGGTGTATCCGATGCGGGGACGGGGAGATTGTAGGCATGGAGCGAGGGGGCGGGGACGAAGGGGGACGAAGTTTTTGCAATCACGTAGCAACCGCCACCAACCCGCCCGATCGTTCTCTGACAAACTTGCACTTTTGATCAGTCTTGCTGACAAAGCCAAAAAGGATGAAAATTGATTATTATACCTGTTTATCGGGATGCCGGATGAACAGAGTGACGAAGCCGCCAATTTCTACTTGGCGGAGAACACACATTACCGGCTCCGTTGCCGGGCAAACATTGATGGTGAATGAACTGCGATAATTCTCGGGAGCTCACACAATGGCAGGCACCACACGGCCCTATGATGAGTCACGTTTGCGGAAGGCCTTCGATGTGGCGCGGCGTTCACGCGAAGGTGGGGATCACCCATTTGGATCAATTCTCGCCGACCATGACGGCAATGTCCTGCTGGAACAGTGCAATGGCTACAATTCGGAAGGCGGCGACCGCACGGCCCATGCCGAAAAGCTTCTCGCCACGCGCGCCGGCAAAGCCTACGATTTGAAGTTTCTTGCCGGATGCACGATGTACACGTCTGCCGAACCATGCGCCATGTGCTCAGGCGCGATTTATTGGGCAGGGATAGGGCGCGTCGTGTTTGGTCTCTCCGAGAGAGAGATGAAACAGCAGATCGGCGATAGCCAGGAAAATCCGACGCTCGATCTCCCCTGTCACATCGTGTTCGCCGCCGGTCAGCGCCCAACCGAAGTCGTCGGCCCCATGCTTGCGGGCGAGGCAGCGAAACTCCACGAGGAATACTGGTCTCGCCGCTAATTCTACGACATGGCACGCTAGCCGATAATATCACTCCTCGCGACGACCCCGAGAGTTCAAGGGATTGGAGTGGGGTGACGGTTGATGCCCAGTTGCGGAGGTTTCCCGCAACCGATGTTTTTTCCGATCTGGAAAGCCACCGCGCTGCCGCGCTGCATCAGAGCATGAAGTGGAGATGGAGAGGCGCGGTCGATCGAAGATCGGCCCTGACCGGCGGGTTTGCAGCGGCGTCTAGATCATCACGGCTACCACGAACTGATGAGCCTTTCGTGCTCCGATCCTGCCGCCTGCCGTTTGTTTCGTCCGCAGGATGGGAGTAGGATTTCCGGTCCTCTGGCCCGCGCCGGAGTTTTGTGAGGAGGCAAAGATGGGACGCAAATTTATCGACTGCCGGGAGTTTCCGAGCGAGATGAAATGCACCGTAGCCATATCGGCAGATAACATGGACGAGCTTGTCAATGCCGCCGTCCAGCATGCGGTTGCCGTCCATGGTCACAGCGATACACCGGAATTCCGCACTGAAATCCAGAAGGCGATCCACGACATGGAGCCCTCGCGCAGTGTTGCGTAACGGGGTTCGCTGTTTTTGACTAATGCCGAGTTGAGGTCGAAACGCCGTCTCCTTCTGTAGAGGCGGCGTTCGATCTCATGCGGCGCCTTCTTAGCCCGCCGACAAGGCTGACCTTCGCCGCCTCTCGCTGATTTCCGCTGTGCGGAAAACCTCGCGAGATCGCCACGCGTCTTTTCAAAATTATGTAGCAAATGCGACCGGCGGTCGGCTCGCGGCGGCAGCAGACGATTGTTTGTCGCCGCCGCCGAGGTGCATGACCTCGCACGACCGGTTACCACATGGAAAGTTCGAAACGCTTGCGCTTCCTGCGCGAGCAGTTTATAAACTGAACTACATGGTTCAGTATCTAGGTCCTTCCCTCGATCTCTCGTTTGCGGCGTTGTCCGATGCGACCCGCCGCGGGATCATCGATCAGCTTGGGCGAGGGGACGCGTCGGTCACCAGTCTTGCGGATAAGTTCCAGATGACGCTGACCGGCATGAAGAAGCACATCCAGGTTCTCGAGCGGGCGGGGCTCGTCGTCACGCAGAAGGTCGGACGGGTGAGAACCTGCAAGCTTGGGAAACGCGGCCTCCAGGCGGAGGCCGAGTGGATCGAGGCGCATCGCAAGCTCTTCGAGGCCCGCTTCGAAGCATTGGACGAAATCATCGGTGAAATGAACCAGGAGGGAAGCGATGACTGAGCAAGTTAGCAGTGCAGGTCGTGCGCAGAACCGCACGTCAGTCGAGCGCAGAGGGGATCGCGAACTCGTCGTAACACGGACATTCAATGCGCCGCCGAGCACGGTTTACAGGGCGTGGAGCGAGCCTCGGTTGTTCCAGCGCTGGTGGATGCCAAAATCGGTATCCGGCGTCTCGCTTGTATCGTGCGAGATGGACGTCCGTACCGGCGGCAAGTATCGGCTGGAATTCGGCACCGGCGGTTCGGACACCATGGCCTTCTATGGCAAGTATCTCGAAGTGGTGCCGAACGAGCGCATCGTCTGGACCAACGACGAAGGCGAGGAGGGCGCGATCACGACCGTGACCTTCGAGGACCAAGGCGGAGGGACACTGCTGATCTTCCACGAACTCTATCCCTCCAAGGAGGCGCTTGAGGAAGCACTACAGGGCTCGGCGGTCGCATTGCCGGAGCAGTTGGAGCAGCTCGACGAATTGCTTTCCAGCATAGGCGAATAGGGGGCGGGAAACTCGCATCAAGTGAAGGTCTTTTCCTGGGAAATGGCACCACCGGCCTTTCTGGCCGGAAGGGGCGCAAAGCCGCCAACGCCCTGTCGTTATCGGCGTTTGGCATCTGCTTCACAATTTCGTTGGTTTTTCCCTATCCGCGTCCCCTGGGTCTCGCGGTTAAGGGAGTGTTTATGAATTCGTGAAAGTTAATGGAAACTTGCCGGTGGTGCGGCCCCGAGGGCTTGGTGGGATGGCTGGCCGCCGTGCAATTTGTAACCTGAGTAATTGCCTGCGTATCTCCCGATGCAGGCGCTGTACGGAGTAACCATGACCATGAAAGTAAAGCCTTTCGCCCTGGCGATCGTCGCCGCAGTCTCCACCACGTCTTTTTCTTCAACGGCTGTCCTCGCGGCCGACCTGACCAGCTATTCCGAGCCGCCGACTTACAATGAACCGGCCGCTGGCCCGAAGGCCGGCTGGGGTGGCGCCTATGTCGGTGCCGATCTCGGCATGGCGTCGCGCAAGCTGAACCCTTTTGAAGGCGACAAGGGCCTCGTTATCGGTGGCCATGCCGGCTATAACATGGACCTGGATTCCGGCGTGGTCGGCGCGGAAATCGAAGCCTCGCATCTCGGCAACGTCGAGAGCCGCGTACCGGGCGGCCATATCAAGGAACAGGGCCGCGTGGCTGCCAAGGCCAAGGCTGGTGTCGGCTTTAACGATACGCTCGTTTACGGCACCGCCGGTGTTGCGCTCACCAGTTTCAAGGACAAGGGCGGCACCTCCGGCCCGGATGGGTGGAAACCCGGTTGGGTCGTAGGCGCGGGCGTCGAGCAGAAACTCTCCGACAATCTCTCCGCCCGTGTCGAATACAACTACACCATGACCAACGATGTGCGCAGCACCACGGCAGGCGTTACCTCACGCACCGACGTGCGCGACCAGGTGCTCAAGGCCGGCGTGAACTACCGCTTCTGATACACGCCCTTTGAATCCATCGGATTTCAAGGGTGGTGTTTCGCAGATCGACAGCCCCGTATGCTTTGAAGGCATACGGGGCTGTCGCTTTTTGGGGCGGAGGGATACCCGTGGTCCTGGCCCGCCAAGGCAGAATGCCGCCATTTTCAGTGAGGGAAACAGGCTCCTTTTCGCTGCCGGAGGTTGACAGTATCCATATATCGAGTAATCTCGATATATGGATCAGGAAAACGCTATTCTCGCTCTTGCGGCACTGGCCCAGCCGACACGGCTGCAGGCCTTCAATCTGCTGGTCAAGCACGAACCTGAGGGACTTCCAGCCGGCGATGTGGCGAAGTTGCTCGCCGTTCCCCAGAACACCATGTCGTCGCATCTGAGCGTGCTGGCGCGAGCCGGGCTGATTCGGGCGGAGCGACGGAGCCGTCTGATCGTGTACAGGTCAGACATTGCTGTACTGCGGGACCTTACGCTCTATCTCGTCAAGGATTGCTGCGGCGGCAGGGCGGAGCTCTGCGAGCCTCTTGTCGCCGAACTCACTCCATGCTGCTGCCCACCACAGAAGGTGTCATCATGACAAAGACAACGTTTAACGTCCTGTTTCTCTGCACTGGAAATTCTGCCCGTTCCATCATTGCCGAAAGCGTTCTCAGGAAAAGCGGTGCCGGCAAGTTCAACGCCTATTCTGCAGGCAGCTACCCGAAGGGCGAGGTCCATCCGCTGGCGATCGAAGCGCTTCAGGGGCATGGCTATCCGGTGGAGGGCCTCCGGTCCAAGAGCTGGGATGAGTTCGCGGCGGAAGGAGCCCCCGAGCTCGACTTCATCTTCACCGTCTGTGACAACGCTGCCGGCGAGGCCTGCCCGGTTTGGCCGGGACAGCCGATGACCGCCCATTGGGGGCTGGAGGATCCGGCTGCCGTGGAAGGCACGGATGCGGACAGGCGCGTCGCCTTCGGCCAGACGCTGCGTTACATGAAGCTCCGCCTCGCCGCGTTCGCCGCGCTGCCGGTGGAAAGTCTCGAGCGTTTGAGCCTCACCGCCAAACTGCACGAGATCGGACAGCTGGAAGGTTCCTCCGTGACGAGGTCCGACGTAGCATGAGCGAAGCAATCGATATCGTCATCTATCACAATCCCGACTGCGGCACGTCGCGGAACACCCTTTCGATGATCCGCAACGCCGGGATCGAGCCGCATGTCATCGAGTACCTGAAGACCCCACCATCAAGGGCGCTGCTCGTCCAACTGGCGGGCCGCATGGGTATCGGCTTGCGCGAACTGCTGCGCGAGAAGGGCACTCCATACGCCGAACTCGGCCTTCAGGACGAAACCCTGAGCGATGATCAGCTACTGGATGCGATGATGGAGCATCCCATTCTGATCAACCGCCCGATCGTGGTGTCGCCGATGGGCGTCAGGCTTTGCCGTCCTTCCGAAGCCGTCCTCGACATTCTTCCGGCTCCCCAGAAGGGTGCCTTCGCCAAGGAGGACGGGGAGATCGTCATCGACGCCGAGGGGCGGCGGATCGCCTGACGCCGCCGATCCTTCACGCTGCCGCTCAGGCTCCGGGCCGAGCATCACATCTTAAAAAAACGCTTTAATGCAGCCCGCCAAGCCTGTAATCCGCCTGTCATTTCTGGATCGCTACCTGACGGTATGGATCTTCGCCGCCATGGCGCTGGGCCTGATCCTCGGCACGGTCTTCAAGGGCTTGCCGGATGTGCTCAACAGCATGTCGATCGGCACCACCAACATCCCAATAGCGATCGGCCTCATCCTGATGATGTATCCGCCGCTAGCCAAGGTTCGCTACGAGGAACTGCACCTTGTCTTTGCCGACAAGCGCGTGCTGCTGCTTTCGCTCGTCCAGAACTGGATCATCGGACCGACGCTGATGTTTGCGCTCGCCGTTATCTTCCTGCGCGACTATCCGGAATATATGACCGGCCTGATCCTGATCGGCCTTGCGCGCTGCATCGCGATGGTCCTCGTGTGGAACCAGCTCGCCCGCGGCGACAACCAGTATGTGGCCGGGCTGGTGGCGTTCAACTCGATCTTCCAGATCCTTTTCTTCAGCGCCTATGCCTGGATCTTCCTGACGCTTCTGCCGCCGCTGTTCGGCCTGGAGGGGAGCGTCGTCGACGTGTCTTTCTGGACGATTGCGGAAGCTGTCCTCATCTACCTCGGCATCCCGTTCCTGGCCGGTTACCTGTCCCGAACCATCCTGACTAGGGCCAGGGGCCGGGTCTGGTACGAGACGGTCTTCCTGCCGAAAATCAGCCCGATCACGCTGGCCGCGCTGCTTTTCACCATCGTCGCGATGTTCAGCCTCAAGGGTGGCGATGTTGTCAGGCTGCCGTTCGACGTGGTCCTGATCGCGATCCCGCTGACCATCTACTTCCTCATCATGTTCACGGTCAGCTTCGTCATGGCGAAGATGATCCATACCGACTATCCGCGCACGACGGCGGTGGCGTTTACGGCTGCAGGAAACAATTTCGAGCTTGCCATCGCCGTTGCGATCGCTGCGTTCGGCCTTGCTTCACCCGTCGCGTTTGCCGCGGTCATCGGCCCGCTTGTCGAGGTGCCGGTGCTCATCATCCTGGTGCAGTTCGCGCTCTGGATGGGGCGCCGCTACTACGGCGCCGAAATGGAGCGTGCGCCGGCCGAGTGATCGGGGGCCGGCGGATATCTCAGCCGCGGTCCTTGCCGATCAGCCGCGACCGCAGGGCGTTGGAAATCCCGTCGAAGATGAACACCACCAGGAGGATCAGCAGCACCATATAGGCTACGTTCTCCCAGTCGGAATTGGTGCGCATGGCTTCCCAGAGTTTCAAGCCGATGCCGCCCGCACCGACGGCGCCGATGATCGTGGCCGAGCGGGTGTTCGATTCCCAGAAGTAGAGCGCCTGCGACAGGAACACCGGCATCACCTGCGGTACGGTGCCGTAGCGTTGCACCGCGACCGGTGACGCGCCGACGGATCGCACACCCTCGCGCTGCTTTTCATCGATATTTTCCAGCGCTTCCGAATAGAGCTTGCCGAGCGTTCCGGTATCCGTGAGGAAGATGGCGGAAATCCCGGCAAGCGGGCCGGGGCCGAAGGCGCGGGTGAAGAAGAGCGCCCAGATCAGCATGTCGACCGACCGGAGAAAGTCGAAGAGCCGCTTGGCGATCTGGTTTGCGGGGCGGTTTGCGAAAATGTTCCGCGCCGCGATGAACGACAGCGGAAAGGCGACGAGCATAGCAAACAGCGTTCCGATGAAGGCCATCACGACCGTCTGCAGGAGCTTCTCCCACACGTCGAGATGCTGCCATTCCGAATTGTAGAGGATGTTGTTCCAGGCAAGGGAAAGGTTCGACCTGTCGGGCTGGATCCGCTCGCCCGAAACGATCAGGGTCGCGATCTCTGCGGCCGGTTTCCCGAAGAACGGCGAGTTCGTGTCGAACAGGAAGTTCGCCCAGCCGAGGAAGCGTTTGCGGATGCGCACCCGCTCAGCGCTGATTTCCGCCCAGCCTGAAATTCCGAAGTAGGCGACCGCGCGGCCGCCCGGCAGCCTTTGTTCGACCCACGAGGGCAAGGCCCCGTCCGGCCGGACCTCGCCGGATCTTCTGTTGAGGCGAAGGGTGACGTTCTCCGAGCCCCTGGTGAGCACTACCCGGTCGGGATGAACCTCGATCGTCCGGGACCGGCCGATCGCGACCATGGCTTCGGTCACGATCTTCTCGGTGCGGGTTTCCTGGCTCGGGCTCTGCGGAGCGGCCTGCTGCGCCTGGGGCGCCGGCGCCATGAAGCTGGAGGAGGGCTTGGCAGCCCCCGCATTTCCGGAGGCGGCTGCGGGGATCTCTATCGTTCGCGTCACTGTTTCGCGCCGGGTTTGAAGCCACTCGGGGTTCGGGTTCGGGCCGATCGGGTCGAAGCGGGGATATTCGATCCTCATCGCGCCGTCGGCTTCGATCTCGATCTGGGGCCGGATCTCATAGGAGACCCAGTCGGCGAGGTAGTTTCCGGCGATGCTCCAGTTCGCTTCGCCCATGACCTTGCTGACGGCGAAATACCACCAGGCGAAGAGGAAGTAGAGGGTGCACGCCACAGCGATGATCGGCACCCTGAAGCGCTGCCAGAAGCTTGGCCGCAGGAGATGGGGATGGCGTGCCGCGATGGCTTCCATTTCGGACGTGTTGAGGATCGTCATGGTGCCTCCGGTCAGATCGCGTTGAATGCCTGGTCGCCCGAAAGCTTCTGGCGAAGCCATGCGGAAAACTGATCGACGGCCACGATGGTCAGCAGCAGAAGGAGGACGATGGCGAGCGTCTTGGCTTCGTGACCCTGGCCGATCGAGAGGCGCAGGAGTTCGCCGATACCGCCGCCGCCGACGGCGCCGATGATCGTCGACGCTCGCACGTTGATCTCGAGGCGCAGGAGGAAATAGCTCATGAAGTTCGGCATCACCTGTGGCACGATGCCGAACCAGATCCGTTCGAGCCAGTTGGCGCCGACCGCGCGCAGCCCTTCCTCCGCCTTCATGTCGGCGTTCTCTATGACTTCGTAGAACAGCTTTCCAAGCGCACCCACGGTGTGGATCGACACGGCGACGACCGCCGGGATCGGGCCGAGCGAGAGGATTGCGAGGAAGAAGCCGGCAATGACCACTTCCGGAAAGGCGCGGAGGATTTCCATGATGCGTCGCACGACCCCCCGCACCCAGGGATTGGGCATGGTGTTCCGCGCCGCGAGGAATGCCAGCACGAAGCCGAAAAGCAGGCCGATGCCGGTGGATACGAGCGCGATGTTCAGCGTCTCGACCATCTTGTGAAAATATTCGGGGATGTAGAAGGTCTCGCCGAGATAGGCCCGCCCTTCCGGATAGTTGTACTTGAAGCTGCCGTCGTCATACGGGGATGGGAGGTCGAACAGCGCCCGCCAGATCTCCATTCCGTCCCGAGGAACGAGGTCCTCTACGAAGTCGAAGAGGTGAGGCAGTCGCTCGAAGAACTTGCCCGAATTTGTTTCGTTGGCGAACCAGAGCGAGCCGGACACCACGCAAAGCAGCAGCACGACGCTCAAAAGCGTATAGAAGCCCCGCTGGGCGGCCAACTGCCGCGAGTGGCGCTCTATCATCCGGCCGCTCTCGCCGAGGACAGGCCTGACGGTAGAAATGGACATCGCTGGCCCCCGGGTTGCGACGGTCGAGAAAAAGGCCGCCGGAAAAGTCTCCAGGCGGCCGTCGTGTGTGAGGCTGCGATCAGCCGCCGATGGTTGCCTTACGGGCATCGATGATCGGCTTGTAGAAATCGACGTTGACCTCCGCGAAGCCCTTGAAGTCGCCGCCCTGGATGGCGGAGAAGCAGGCGGGATCGGCCTTCGGGAGGTTCAGCATGAACTGCTTGAACTTCGTCTTCATGTCGGCGTTCATCGACGTGCGGACGACGACCGGGCCGTTCGGGATGAGCGGCGATTTCCAGAGTTCGACGAGGTCATCCATGTTGAGGATGCCCTTGTCGACCATCTTGCGCAGGTTGCCGGAGGTGTAGCCGTCCTTGAAGTTGCCGACGCCCGAACCGAAGGTGGTGCCGGCATCGAAATTGCCCTTCAGCACTTCGAGAACGAGGTTTTCGTGACCGCCGCCGAAGCCGGTGGAGCCGAAATAGCCCTTGACCGGAGCGCCGATCGCTTCAGGAAGCGTCACGAGCGGCACCAGATAGCCAGAGGTCGAATCCGGATCGGCGAAGCCTAGCTTCTTGCCCTTCAGATCGGCGAGCTTGGCGACGCCGCTGTCCTTGCGGGCAACCATGATCGAATGATAGCCCATGGAGCCGTCGGTCTGGACGGTGGTCAGGATCGGCTCGACCGCATCCGGCTTGGTCAGATAGACCTTGGCATAACCGGACGCACCGAGCTCAGCGTAATCGAGGGTGCCGCCAAGCAGACCCTGAATGACGCCGTCATAGTCGGAAGCGGGGAAGAGCGAGACCTTTTCGACGCCCAGTACGGCCGGAAGCTTCTCGGTCATGCACTGGTAGTTGCGCAGACGGTCGGCCTCGTTTTCTCCGCCGAGGATGCCGATACGGAATACCTTCAGGTCTTCCGCGGCCGCCGAGGTGGCAAGTGCTGCGAGTGCGACTGCAGCAAGCAAAGCTATCTTCAACATGAGATCATCTCCTGTCTGTCCGGTTTTCGGAACATGTGTTGAGGCTGGCCCTTTACGCGGGCGTACATACGATCTTGGTCCGGCTCACGCCCTTGCGGGGGCGAGGATCCTGGAACCCGCCGACCTGGAGGCTTCGTGCTCCAGGTCTGCGCTGCGGACGTTGATGCTGGTGGACGTCATGGATTCGTCGATGCCCGCGCCTTCCTTGTCGGACCCGTAGATTTCCCGGACTGCCGTCGCCGTCAGTTCCGAAGGAGGTCCGTCGAAGACCACGCGCCCGCCCGCCATGCCGACGATGCGCTCGCAATAGGAGCGCGCCGTATCGAGGGTGTGCAGGTTGGTGACAACGGTGATGCCGTCGCGTTCGTTGATGTCGCGGAGCGCGTCCATGACGATCTTGGCGTTCATGGGATCGAGCGACGCGATCGGCTCGTCGGCGAGCACGACCCTGGGCCTCTGCATCAGCGCACGGGCGATCGCCACGCGCTGCTGCTGGCCGCCCGACAGCGTGCCCGCCCTCTGCAGCGCCGTCTGCTCGATGCCGAGCCGTTCGAGAGCCGCAATCGCCGCGATCCGTTCCTCGCGCGTGAAGATGCTGAGCAGGCTCATCGTCGTGGAGCGGTGGTTGAGCCGCCCGAGCAGGACGTTGGTGAGCACGTCGAGACGCGGCACGAGATTGAACTGCTGGAAGATCATGGCGCAGTCGCGCTGCCAGCCGCGGAGCGCTGCCCCGCGCAGGGAAGAAATTTCCCGATCGCCGAAGTGGATGGTTCCCGAGGACGGCGTCGTCAGACGGTTGATCATTCGCAGAAGCGTGGACTTGCCCGCGCCCGACCGCCCGATGACGCCGACCATCTGCCCGTGGGGAATTTCCAAGCTTACGGAATCCACGGCAGCACGATTGCCGAAAGTCTTCGTCAGTTTTTCCAGACGCATGCCATGCCCCCTGTTTTTATGGGGGCCTCATTAGCGACGGCGCATGAAGGGGCGATGTCGGTTAGATGTAGCTTTTATGAAGATTGCGACAAACGCGGGCAATTTGAACGAATCTGGAGCGAACCTTCCTGTTCTCGAAAGCCTTTCGATGAGGCGCCGGCAGCTACAGAATTGGTGACGCCGCCCATCGGGGTTCCCGATGTAGGACCAAATTCCGTTCCTCCGGGACCTCTGTCCGATATTGCTCGGGCCCAAGGTCGCATCAGCCATCCGACTGAAGTCTCTGGGGCGGAACATCGCAGCATCTCGTCTGTTCAGTCCCCAGCTTCGACACTGCGATTGGGTTGGAAGCATAGAAGAAAAACAAGGAGATAGAGATGAAGATTGTCAAATGCGCGGCCCTTGCCGCAGCCCTTCTCGCTGGCACTACGCTGTCTGCCTATGCGCAGTCCAGCAGCACTGTCGGAACCGGTGGAACGAGTGCCGGAGGCGGCACCTCCAGCAGCACCGTTGGCACCGGCGGCTCGTCGGCGGGCACCAACTGTACACCGGGCGCCACCAACTGCGACGGCGGCTCGGCCTCCACGCTCGGAACCGGTGGTTCCTCGGCAGGCGGCGGCACCTCCAGCAGCTCGGTCGGCACCGGTGGGTCGGCAGCCGGTTCCGGTAGCGGATCGGGTTCTGCGTCGACGCTCGGAACCGGCGGCACGAGCGCAGGTGACGGCACCTCCAGCAGCTCCGTCGGCACGGGCGGATCGGCGGCCGGCTCCGGTAGCGGATCGGGTTCGGCCTCGACGCTCGGCACCGGCGGCACCAGTGCCGGTGGCGGCACCTCCAGCAGCTCGGTCGGCACAGGCGGCAGCGCGGCAGGCGCGGCTCAGGACGACGTCAGCAACAAGGAATGTCCTCCGGGCCAGGCCAAGAAGAGCGGCGGCAAGTGCTAAGACAACATGGGCCGGTCGCCGACAGGCGACCGGCCTTCTTCAGGAGGACAGGATATGAACTCGGCATCTTTGATGACCAGAAGCGCGTTCGCCCTGCCGCTGATCATGGCGCTTTGCATCGCATGCGAGGCATTGTCGGCGGAGACGATCAAGCTCGAGGACGGCACCACCTGCACCGTGATCGAAAGCACCACTTCGGCGGGTGGGAGTACCTCATCCTCGGTGACCGCCGGCGGAGGCAGCGTGACCTCATCGACGACGATCGATGGAAAGACGACCACGATGCATTCGGGAGGCGGTTCGGCTTCGTCGAGCGCCGGATCGTCGGTGTCGGGCACCGCAGGCAGCCAGGCCTTCTCGACCGCAAGTGTCACCCGTCCCGACGGTTCGGTCGTGACGCGCCGATCGGACGGCACTTGCGACATCACCAAACCGAACAAATGAGGAGCAAGACCATGATGAAACTGGTTCCCCTGGCAACGGCCGTCGCAATCGTCACGGCAATGGCCGGCACGCAATCTCTGGCACAGGACTGCAACGCGGCCGGGACGGTCGGTTCGGCAGGCAGCGCGTCTGCCGGCGGCACTTCGGCCAGCACGCTCGGAACGGCAGGCACCTGCGCGACCGATGACGGCACGACCTCGTCCATCGGTTCGGGAGGAAGTGCGGCCACCGTCGACGGCAAGGCCCAGAGCCGCACCAAGGTCAACGAGAACGACAATCAGCTCAAGGCACAATCCAAGGCCCAGGCCATGGACCAGGGCACGTTCAGCAAATCCCAGACCAAGACCCGCGTGAAGGGCGACGAACTGGAGAGCAAGACGCGGACGATGTCGCATGTGCCGGGGCAGAAACCGGTCAAGAGCACCACCGACAGCAACGTGATCCTGCCGCCGCAATGATACGGCTCGAATAGGGTCAAAGAACGCCGCCAAGGCAGAGATAGCGGGGAATAATGGGGAGCGCTATCTTCCCCTGGCGGACGAGAGAGCATTAAGTCGGATTGCAGCTCATGCCGTTGCGTCGGGCGTTGGCAATGCAATCGCTTCTATTGGTGTAGGATTCGGTCGACGCGCCGACGGTCTTTCCGTTTAACGCTATGCGCCGCCACCGCCATTGGGTGCCGCTCTGATAAATTTCCCAGGTATCTCCGTTGCTGTCCCTGCAGGATGCCATCTCCGTCCTCCGTTGGTTTCGACCGGACGAAGCTAGGAAGATTCGCTGCGTCCTTCCACGAACCTTGCACACCTCCAGGTAGTGGTCGTCACATGAGCGCGTGTGGCTGCGGAACCTTGGCGCCTGTGGCCGGTTCTTTATCTTCCTCGAAGAGGAGGGCTGAATGCGCTTCGTTCCGAAATGGGTCCATGGCATCGCCGACTACGCGGTCGGCTTCGGCATGATCGCGTTGGCTTTCGTGGCAGGGGCGGAGGGCGCGGGTTTCTACGCTTTCACGACCCTCGGCGTCTTCGCCATTCTCTATTCTCTGGGGACGGATTACGAACTGGGGTGGAAGCCCTATCTCACCATGCCCGCTCACTTGGCACTCGATGCCGCCTTTGCCGTAGTGATGTTTCTCCTGCCGCTGGTCTTCAAGATGCCGCTGCTGCTTGCATGGCCGAGCGTGGCGATCGGAGCGATTGCGCTGCTGCTGGTGGTGACGACCAAGACCGATTGACGGTATTGCGTCCTCCGCGGAAGGCGGCCGGCGCGGGAACGATACCCGCATCATTTCCCGCCGACGAACTCGACCATGACGCCCGGCTTCACCATGCCGGCCAGTTCGTCCGCATCCCAGTTCGCCAGCCTTACGCAGCCGTGCGAGCCCACCTTGTCGATGAGGGAAGGTTCCGGCGTACCGTGAATGCCGTAGGTCGGCTCTGTGAGGTCGATCCAGACGGTGCCGACCGGATTGTTCGGGCCCTTGGGCAGCGTCAGCTTCTCCTTGTTGTTCCCTTGCTGGAAGTTGACCTTGGGATCGTAGGTATAGGGCGGCATCCGCGCGACGCCCTTGACCTTGTGCTTGCCCGAGGGGGAGGGATTGTCCTTGCTGCCGATGGTGGCCGGGTAGACGGCGACGATCCGTCCGTCTTCGGCAAAGGCGCGAACCTGCCCTTTCTCTCTGTCCGCCTCGATGCGCTTCACCTCGGTCTTCGGGATCGGCGGCCCCGGCTCGACCACCGTCACGGTGTCGCCGGCTTGGAACCTCGCATCCGGATTGAGCGCATGCACGAGGTCTATGTCCATGTGGAAGCGTTCCGAGAGCATCTCCGGAATGCTGGTATAACCAAGGCGATCGAGCTTCGACTGCTCCTTGAAGTCCTCGGGAATTTTCTCGACCAGCGCATCGACATCCTCCTGCCGGATCTGCACGGTGCGGATGAGAGGCAGATCCTTGTTCAGCCGCCCCAGGAGATCGGCATCGAGCTTGCCGTCGGGCGGCAGTTTGTGCATGGCCTCCAGCCCGGCGACCGCCTTGCGGACGTTCTCTCCGTCGTAACCGTCGATCACTCCCGGCGACGAGCCGGCGCGGTCGAGCAGGATCTGAAGATGGACGATGGCGGGATCGGGTTGCGGCGGAGCCTTTGCCGGCGGTTCCGGGGCGATGGCGTCCAGCTTCGCATCCTCGATGGCCTGTGGCGTGATGGCCTGGGAAGTGGTGGCCTGGGAAGCGGCAGGCGTGGAAAGGAAGAGCGGGAGGAGCGGAGCGGCGAGTGCGAGGAGGGGCAGCGTTTTCATGGTCTCTCCGAACTGACGGAAGAAGAAGTTGTTCCCGCCTGCCAGCGAAATGGCCCGTCGGATCAGATTGCGCCTGGCTGCGGACGACGACAGGATGGAGTCCTCCGTTGGTGACGGTCGGATTTTTCATCATCCTCGGGTGATCCTCGGGTTAAACCCGAGGACGAGGATCGGACGGGGCGCTGAAAGCTGGCTCTTAAGTTAGTTTATAGGTGACACCTCTGAGCGCCCCGTTCGGCGGTTTTTATCCGCGACTCCGGTCCCTCTGCCGTTGCCTTTCGGGATGATGTTCGTCTGGCCTTCTGAGCTCCGGGCGGATCCTCGGGTTAAACCCGAGGACTTATCGCCAACAGTCCAGAACACCGCCGCCGGACTTTCCGGATCCTCGGATTAAATCCGAGGAGGCGGACGGACTTTAAAAGAGTCCGGCGAAACCATCCTTCGGGCCACCATGTGTGCCGCACAGGCACGCCCGGCGCGCGCTTTCGGGCATCAAGAGATGAGGGGCCGGTCCGTTTCCCTCCACCTCTCCCCGTGTCGCCGGAGGGAGACCATTTTCCGCGGACCCGGAGGATGAGGTTCTGCGTCTTACCCTCACCACCCGCGCCGGCCCCGCCTCGCCGGAACGCCTTCCGGTGTATCCGATGCGGGACGAGGGATTGTAGGCACGGGGCGAGAAGGCGGGGATGGAGCGGGACGAGATTTCGGGCAAGGTGTTGAATGTCTTGAGACAGGTGCGCGGGAATATCCCCCTCACCAGGTTCGCCACACCAATCGGCTGCGCCTCTCTAGGTCCGCTATGGGGAAGGGTTTCGGGTGCCGTCAGCCGTACCCGGGCTGGAATCAGACGAGAACATCGACGTCTTTGCCATATGCGGATGACGATAGGCCCCGTCCATCCGGGTAATATCAATGGGATCAATTGCGGCGTAGTGTTCTATCTGGCTTTGAGAGGAGGGTGCTATGCCTACCATATTGGCCTATCACGACGTCAAAGACGTCAAACATTGGCTCACTTCACCGCGCCGCAAAGAGGTTTTCGAACCCCTCGGCTGCACAAATATTCGTACGTTTGTCGATCCACAAGCGTCCAACCGAGTGGGCCTGGTCATGGACGTTCCCGACATGGGCCGCCTTCAGGAATTTATGAAATCCAAGCAAGCGGCGGATGCGATGGAGTATGACGGAGTATTGCCGGAGACCTTGGTGATTCTCACGCAATCGTAGCGGGAAATCAATGGCCCGCGTCGAGAAGGTCGGCTCTGGGTTTTGCCATGATGCCTCAGTATCGGTCAGATGAGATCGATTGCCGGCACTGGGGCTGTGACACCACGGCTGCTGTTGAGCGGCGGCGCGATTCACGCTGACCGGCGAAACCGGAAGTCGATATCGGTGGCGCGAAGCTGCCACGCACCCCCTTCGGCTGGCGGCATCTGCTACCGAATTCCGGAAAACTGCAGGTGAGGGGGTGGTTGTGGAACTCGGGTGGTTTGTCTCGCTTGGCGGGCTACTCCCTCACCAAGTTCGCCTCGCCAATCGGCTGCGCCTCTTGGGGGCATGTTTGCCCTCCCGCGGGACGCGCTCGGGCCTCCGTTCGTTGAAATCAATTTCATTGATTTCTGGCTTCAGCCACCACTTCGGAGCCTCACCCAAGGGTAGAGGTAGGCGTCGAGGGTGCGGCACGGCGCCTCTCCCTTCGTCGGAGAGGAAGCAATTTCAGCATCTTAACTTTGGCTAAGTGCCAGAAATTGCCGGTGAGGGGGCGCTTTCTCCATTGGCTGATCGAGAAAGACACCGAGCGCTCCTCGGTATCGGGTAGAAGGGATTATGGAAAACAGCAGAGGTGACGCACCTCAAGCAGGTTCCCTGGCCGCTTACTCCACCCAGATGCCGCTCCGATCGTCGTGGGCTGCATTGAAGAATATCCACAGCGCTTTGGCGAAGATATTTTCCTCGGGGATGAATCCCATGTCGAAGCGGCTGTCCAGGCTGTTGTCGCGGTTGTCGCCAAGAACGAAATAATGGCCCGGAGGGACGAGAAATTCGGCCGTGTTGTCTCCGCGCGAATTCTCCAAAGCTTCGGCGACGATGTAGGATTTGTCGGGATATACGCTTTCCCGGAACAGGTGGGCAGAGTATCCGTCCGCGTTGAACTCGCCTTCCGGCTGCCGAGGTAGCGGGCGGCCGTTTAGATATACGATGCCCGCCTTCAACTGCACGCAGTCTCCCGGCCGCCCGATGATGCGCTTGATATAGTCGGTATCATTGCGTGGATCGCGAAATATGACTACGTGGCCGCGGTCCGGAGGATGGCCGAAAATCGGTTCGGATGGCCCCAGGCCCAGCGGTAGCGAGTACCGGCTATAGCCATAGGCATACTTGCTCGCAAAGAGATAGTCGCCAAGTTGAACGGTGGGCGACATGGAGCTAGCCGGAATAGTGAACGGCTGGAATAAAAAGCCTCGGATGAGAAAGGCGAAAGCGGAGGAAAGAACGAGAAAAATCAGCAACAAGCTGTACCAGTGAGAATACCATGGATACGGCGCGCCTCCTGCCTGTCTTGCTGCAACGAAGCCGTGTGTCGCCCCGATTACACGCCAAACTATCGCTATAGGGGTGCCGGAATGGTTGTAGCTTAAACCGGCGCGGCCCAGCAGCCACATCTGGGCCGTTATCAATACGACCCCCCGACGAAATAGAGGATCGCCAGCCACCCCCGACCGAGATAGGCCATCGTCACATCAGGACCAAACAGCAATCCCATCAACGAGGCACAGGCGGGACGGCGGGAGCGGAAGGCTTGTACGATCCTCATGGGAAACCAGCAATTTAAGTGTTCGGCAACCGCGATTGAAATCTCGATCGGCGGGGAATGAAGTCAAAAAAGAGACCCGGACTTTCGTCCGGGCCGCCATTTATTTTTCGGTTGTCAGTCAAAATCAGCTGCAACCGCTCGTCGCACCGCAAGTGTCGCACTTCTCGCAAGTCCCGTTCCTCACCATCGTGAAGTTCTGGCACTCGGAGCACATGTTGCCGGTGTAGCCTTGGGCGATCGAGCGCATGCGGCGTTCGTTTTCGACCTTCTTGGCTTCCGTCTTGGCGGCGGCTGCGTCGGCCTCGGCCTTGTCGGAGAAGAGGGCGGTTGCGACCTGCTGGCTTTCGGTAACGACCTCTTCCAGCACTTCCTCGGCGATCTCTTCGGCCAGTTCCTTGGCGCGCTCTTCGTAATCGCGCTTGAAGGCGACGATTTCGGAGGTGGTGATCGCCGTCGTCGGCTCCAGCTTGCGGGCGGCAGAGCCTGCAAACGAGGTCACGGTCGCCGATGCCCGGGCAGGGGCGGCGGTTGCTGCACCCTTGGGTTCGCCGGCGGCCCGGTCGGAGCCGTTGTTCGACACCAGCGTCGGCTTGTAGCCGCGGGTCCAGCCGGTCGAAATCAGGTTGGTCTTGCCTTCCTGGATGCCCTTGCCGAGTGCGGTGTTGGAGAAGTCCGACGTATCCACATGGGCGAGGTCGTGGCGGCCGAGATAGGAGACGGCGAGTTCGCGGAACACGTAGTCGAGGATCGAGGTCGCGTTCTTGATCGCGTCGTTTCCGGTGACGATGCCGGCCGGCTCGAACTTGGTGAAGGTGAAGGCCTCCACATATTCTTCCAGCGGCACGCCGTATTGCAGGCCGAGCGAGATGGCGATCGCGAAGTTGTTCATCATCGCACGGAAGGCCGCGCCTTCCTTGTGCATGTCGATGAAGATCTCGCCGATGCGGCCGTCGCCGAATTCGCCGGTGCGCAGATACACCTTGTGACCGCCGACATTGGCCTTCTGGGTGTAACCCTGGCGGCGGTTCGGCAGCTTTTCGCGTTCGCGGGTGACGCGTTCGATGACGCGTTCCACGATCTTTTCGGTGATCGTCACGGCCTGGGCCGCAACCGGGCTCTGCATCAGCTCCTCGACGGCATCCTCGGCGTCGTCCTCGTCGATCAGCGAGGCGTTGAGCGGCTGGCTGAGCTTGGAGCCGTCGCGGTAAAGCGCGTTAGCCTTGAGGCCGAGCTTCCAGGAGAGCATGTAGGCCGAACCGCAATCTTCGACGGTCGCGTCATTCGGCATGTTGATCGTCTTGGAGATCGCACCCGAGATGAACGGCTGGGCGGCCGCCATCATGCGGATGTGGCTTTCCACCGAGAGATAACGCTTGCCGATCTTGCCGCAGGGATTGGCGCAATCGAAGACGGCCAGGTGCTCGGCCTTCAGGAAAGGCGCGCCTTCCAGCGTCATCGCACCGCAGACATGGATATTGGCGGCTTCGATGTCCTTCCTGGAGAAACCGATATGCTCCAGGAGGTTGAAGCTCATGTCGGCGAGCTGCTCGTCGGCGACCTTCAGCGTGTTCTTCAGGAAGTCGGCGCCGAGCGTCCACTGGTTGAAGACGAACTTGATGTCGAAGGCGGCCTTCAGCGCGCCGTTGACGGCTTCGATCTTCTCGTCGGTGAAGCCCTTGGCGCGCAGCGAACCGGGGTTGATGCCGGGAGCCTGGTTGAGGTTGCCGTGGCCGACCGCATAGGCCTCGATCTCGGCGATCTGCGCTTCGGAATAACCGAGGGTGCGCAGCGCGTCCGGGACGGCGCGGTTGATGATCTTGAAGTAACCGCCGCCGGCGAGCTTCTTGAACTTGACGAGCGCGAAGTCCGGCTCGATGCCGGTCGTGTCGCAATCCATGACGAGGCCGATCGTGCCGGTCGGCGCGATCACCGTCGTCTGGGCGTTGCGGTAGCCGTGCTTCTCGCCGAGTTCCAGCGCCTTGTCCCAGGCGGCTTTGGCGTGCCGGCTAAGATCCTGATCCGGGTTTTCTGAATGGATGAGCGCGACCGGATTGACGGCAAGTGCCTCATAACCGGAGGTCTCGCCGTAGGCGGCGCGGCGATGGTTGCGCATGACGCGCAGCATGCTCTCGCGGTTCGGCTCGAAGTTCGGGAAGGGCCCGAGCTCGGATGCCATTTCGGCTGACGTCGCATAGGCGATGCCGGTCATGATCGCGGTCAGCGAACCGGCAATCGCACGGCCTTCGGCCGAGTCGTAAGGAATGCCGGTCGACATCAAGAGGCCGCCGATATTGGCGTAGCCGAGGCCGAGCGTGCGGTATTCGTAGGAGAGTTCGGCGATCCGCTTCGACGGGAACTGCGCCATCATGACCGAAACTTCGAGCACGACTGTCCATAGGCGGACGGCATGTTCGTAATCGGCGATGTTGATGTTCTTCGTCGCCTTGTCCTTGAACTGCAGGAGGTTGAGCGAAGCGAGGTTGCAGGCGGTGTCGTCGAGGAACATGTATTCCGAGCACGGGTTCGAGCCGCGGATCGGGCCGCCGGCGGGCGAGGTGTGCCAGTCGTTCATCGTCGTGTTGAAGTGGATGCCCGGATCGGCAGACGCCCAGGCGGCATAGGAGATCTGCTCCCAGAGGTCGCGGGCCTTCAAGGTCTTCATGACGCGGCCGTCCTTGCGGGCGGTCAGGTTCCAGTCGCCGTCGTTCTCGACCGCCCTCAGGAAGTCGTCCTTCAGCGAGACGGAGTTGTTGGAGTTCTGGCCGGAGACGGTGAGATAGGCTTCCGAATCCCAGTCCGTGTCATAGGTCTTGAACTCGAGATCCTTGTAGCCTTGGCGGGCGAACTGAATGACGCGCTGGACGTAGTTTTCCGGAACCTGATCCTTCTTGGCGGCCTTGATCTCGCGCTTCAGGGCAGGGTTCTTGGCCGGGTCGAAGCAGTCTTCGTCGCTGCCACCGTCGCAGTTGACGCAGGCCTTCATGATCGCCTTGAGATGGCGATTGACGATCTTCGAGCCGGTGACCAGCGCCGCGACCTTCTGCTCTTCCTTGACCTTCCAGTTGATGTATTCCTCGATATCCGGATGGTCGATGTCGACGACGACCATCTTGGCGGCGCGGCGCGTGGTGCCGCCCGACTTGATCGCGCCGGCGGCCCGGTCGCCGATCTTGAGGAAGCTCATGAGGCCGGAGGAACGGCCGCCGCCGGAAAGCTTTTCGCCTTCGCCGCGCAGCATCGAGAAGTTGGAGCCGGTGCCGGAGCCGTATTTGAAGAGGCGGGCTTCGCGGACCCACAGGTCCATGATGCCGCCTTCGTTGACGAGGTCGTCCTCGACCGACTGGATGAAGCAGGCATGCGGCTGCGGATGCTCATAGGCAGACTTGGACTTGGTCAGCTTGCCGGTGAACGGATCCATGTAGAAATGGCCCTGGCCGGGGCCGTCGATGCCATAGGCCCAGTGCAGGCCGGTGTTGAACCACTGCGGGCTATTCGGAGCGACGCGCTGGGTGGCGAGCATGTAGGCAAGCTCGTCCATGAAGGCGCTCGCGTCTTCTTCCGAGGTAAAGTAGCCGCCCTTCCAGCCCCAGTAGGTCCAGGTGCCGGCAAGGCGGGAAAAGACCTGGCGCGCATCGGTTTCCGAACCGTACTGCTCTTCCTTCGGCAGGGCCTTCATCGCTTCCGTGTCAGCTACAGAGCGCCACAGGAAGGAGGGGACGTCGTTTTCCTCGACCTTTTTCAGGATCTTCGGAACGCCGGCCTTGCGGAAATACTTCTGCGCCAGAACGTCGGTCGCGACCTGGGAGAACTGCGCCGGAACATCGATGTCGGCAAGCCGGAAGACGACCGAGCCATCCGGATTGCGGATCTCGCTGACCGCCTTGCGGAATTCGATCTCCCCATAGGCGCCCGTGGCAGGCTTGGTGAAACGACGTTCGATGCGCATGGTCCCTTACCTCATTTTTGATGCGCCCGGCCTCGTGCACGAGGCGCAAAAGTTCTCATCCGGCGGCGCGGGTGTCGCACAGCCAGTCCGATCGTTCCATTCTGACAGGAGTCATCCGGAGATGTTATTTCCTGTATCTTGTGGCGATCGTCGCCGCAAACACTAAATATAGTATTAACAGCTTATTATCACCAGCCCCGGATGTCGCTTTTTTGGGAGGGAAAAATCGCGCAACTAGCCCTCGGGGCAAAGCCTCGTCGTGAGGCGCAGTACCCTGATTCTACAGTCGATTTTCGTGAGGAACCGGCCTCGTTATGTCCGGTCCAGTCGCCGCCGCAACATCGGGGCTCATTAAGTTTGAATTGAGCGATTCCGTCAAGGGGTGGTTTTTGACAGATTTTTAACCACAACATCTTGTGTATGCGGGCTGTGGAAAATGGGGAAACATCAACAATGCCTGTAATACAGGGGCTTTGGCGCGAAAAGCGGTGTCGCCGCTTGACGGGCGGCGGTCGAAATCCGTCAAAAGGGAGCTGATTTCAGGAAGCCCGGCAAAATATAACCTGCTGCCCGTTGC
Organism: Hyphomicrobiales bacterium; assembly: GCA_900469955.1. Taxonomy (GTDB): domain Bacteria; phylum Pseudomonadota; class Alphaproteobacteria; order Rhizobiales; family Rhizobiaceae; genus Neorhizobium. Next base: position 54,057 of record UBYX01000030.1, read on the forward strand.
GAAACGCGAGCATGCGTGAATGGCAACTGATTCTCTGCCATCGGCGTCCCGTTTGCAGCGTGAATTGCCGCTTGAGCGGGAGCGCTGATACCCAACCAGGACCACCGTCTTCCGGCGGCACAAGGAGAAAGATCCGGATATGCAGGCGATCGGCAAACCGCAGGGCCTCCCCGCTGCCTGGCTTGAAGGCCGCAGCGGGGAGGGATCTCAATGAATGGTTTAAAGAGAATCGATGTTGATGCCGACGGTGACGGCGCCGATGGGGGCGCCGCTCTCGTCGGAGATCGTCACGCTCGCCTGGGATTGAAGCGTCTGGGATGATTCGTCCTTCTCCACCTCATCGACGAACAGGGCTTCCTTACCCGCGCCGAAGGATTTCTTGAACTTGGCTTCGTCACCCTGCCAGTAGTCGGAGGTCACGTCGCTCTGGCCGACGTTGAGGCCCTTGGCATCCATCACGAAGATTTCCGTGATCGTGCCGTCCGACTTTTCCTTCTTTTCCAGCAGGAATTTGGAGAGAGCGTTGTTGAGCACGCCGTCGATCGTCGCATGATCGGAGCCGTCGACCTCTGCCCGCCATTTCTTGTCGAGCGCCAGGATGTCGGCTTCGCCGAGCTTCGCATTGGCGGCATTCTGCGCCTTGATGGCGGAAATCACGACCGGGTCGCTGAGCCAGGGCTTCACCTTGCCGGTGACGTAATCCGTGACCGGGGCGACATGGGCCTCTTCGGCCTGGGCGCTGAAAACGGGCGCGGCTGCGATCGTGCTGCCGAGGACGAGCGCGATGATGATCTTCTGCATGGATATTCCCTTCCGTGGATCGTTGACGGTTGCTGGGGATGCTGCTGACGCGGCGTTGTCAGGACGCTCGTCTGGTTTGGCCGGCAGCGCCGGTATTTCCGCCGGCGAAGGACCGGAAATCGCTTGCCGCCGGTTCGGCGACGATGAACCTGCTTGCCGAGCTCAACAGGAGGCGGCCCTGAGAAAGCAGCTCCTGGCAGGCGGCATTCGTTTCTTCCACCATAGCCGCGTTCTGCTGCGTGGTCTGATCCATCTGGTTGATCGCACCGTTGATCTCCTGCAGGCCGGTGGCCTGTTCGCGAGAGGACTGCACGATCGAGACGATGCTGTCGCTGATGCGGTTGATCTGGTCGCCGATCTTCAAAAGTGCGTCTCCCGTGTCGTTGACGAGCCCGACGCCGGCGGCAACCTCCTGATTGGAAGCGTTGACCAGTCCCTTGATTTCCTTGGCAGCGGTTGCCGATCGTTGCGCCAGTTCGCGCACTTCCTGCGCGACGACGGCAAAACCTTTGCCGGCTTCGCCGGCGCGCGCCGCCTCGACACCGGCGTTGAGCGCCAGGAGATTGGTCTGGAATGCGATCTCGTCGATGACGCTGATGATGTGGCCGATCTGGCTGGATGACGTCTGGATCCGATCCATTGCGCCGATCGCGTTGCGGACGACCGTCGCGGAAGAATGGGCGCCTTGCTTGGCTTCCTCGACCAGCTGTCCGGCATTCTCGGCTTTCTGGGAAGAGGCCCTGACGGTTGAGGTCACTTCATCGAGGGCAGCTGCGGTCTCTTCGAGTGCAGCGGCCTGCTGCTCGGTGCGCTTCGCCAGCTGATCGGCGGCACTGGCAAGCTCGCTGGAACGATCTTCGACAGCGTGCGAGGCTTCCTTGATCTCGGTCAGCGCGGCGGCAACCGCTTCGACCATGTTGTTGAAGTCCCGCTGCAACTTTTCAAAATCCGGCCCCAGGCCGCTGAGCTTGCTGGAGAAATCGCCGCCTGCAAGCTTTTCGAGCGCCTGGCCGAGCTGAGCCATGACCGTTCGTTGAACGCTGCTGGTTTCTTCCGTTATCCGGGTGTTGCGGGCGCGCTCCTCATCGAGCGACTGGCGCTGTTCCGCAGCGACCCGATCCTTCTCCACCTTGGCGATCGCTTCGTTGCGGAAAACCTCCAAAGCGCGCGCGAGAACACCGATTTCGTCGCCGTTGTGCTGATAATCGACAGGAGATGCCAGATCTCCCGCCTGCAGATCGCTGATGCGCGCGCTTAAGGTTCTGATCGGGCGACCGACCAGTCGTCTCATCGCAAAAAGAAAGGCAAGGATCGCTACGGTGATGACCAGCAGCTGAATGAGCAATGATTTCAGAACTTCGTTCTGCGCCTCCGCTGCAATTTCAGCGATCGACCAGGCCGTGAAGAGATAGCCGGTGATCTTGCCGGATTTGTCGGGCGGGAGGGGAGCGACGATCGTGATCAAACCGTCCGACGAGCGGGGCTCGTCGACAACCGCGCTCTGCGCCTTCTGGCCGATAAGCTGGGCTATCTCGGCTGGGGAGAGGCCGCCTGCGAGGCCGTCCTGCGTCCAGGTGTCGACGGGCGCAAGCTCGGCGTTGAAGGCCGCAAACTGAACGAGGCCCAGTTCCGGCTTCTCGCGCTGCAGGGAATAGGCTTCCCGAACCGCAGCGGCCTTGCCCCATTTCACGCCGCCAGAGACCAGCGAGGCGAGCTGCTCAGTGGCGTTGAGCCAGTGGGTGGCGGCGGTTTTGGTCAGCAGGCGCGTCTCGGATATCCAGGTATAGGTCGCCAACACGGAGACGCCGCAGATGTTCACGGCAACGATCAGCGCCGCGAGCTTCGCGGTCAGCGGCATCTTCTTCAAAAAGTTACGCATTCCTGGCCTCGACGCAATCAGTTGCGGCCGGATGGGCCGGCCCGCTGATATCACTGGGGCATCGTATGCTGATGTTGGTGTGGGGCAGGCGTCATACCCGCGTGGCCGCTACAGGGCCAAGCATACGGGGAACAGTGTTCCTTCATTATGTGAAGAAACAATAAAGTAAGCGCGCCCTAATAAAAATTACGGGTGCAGGCAGATGCGGCCGGCCGCTCGCTGCGACACCGCGCCCTGATAGGGTGAGGAATGCCGGGTTGTCGAGCGATGGCTTGCCGTACGGACGCTCCCCGCAAGCGTGATGTCTCGCGGGGTGATGTCGCATCTCGAGACTAGGCGCGCGGCCCCTTGGCGATCGGCTCCTGATAGGTAAAGCCCATGTCCCAGGGGAAATAGATCCATGTGTCCTGGCTGACTTCCGTAACGAAAGTGTCCACGGTCGGAACGCCCTTCGGCTTGGCGTAGACACAGGCGAAATGGGCCTTGGGCAGCATGACGCGCACCTCCGATGCCGTCTTGCCGGTGTCGGTCAGGTCGTCGACCACCAGCACGCCCGATCCGCCATCGGTGGCGAGCTCGGGAGCAATTCCCTTGAGAAGGTTCATTTCGCCCTGATTGACGTAGTCATGGTAGGAGGCGATGCAGACCGTCTCGATGAGCCGGATATTGAGTTCGCGCGAAATGATCGCCGCCGGAACGAGCCCGCCGCGGGTGATGCAGACGATGGCGCGGAAATCCTGATTAAGGCCGGCGAGCCGCCAGGCAAGCGCTCGGGCGTCGCGGTGGAACTGATCCCAGGAGACGGGAAATGCTTTTTCGGGAAGGGACATGTTTTCTGCCATTAGCGAGAGCTGCGTTGGCTCTCGCTAATAGCGGCATTCCACCCCGGAAGGCAAGATTGTCAGCGCGACAGCAGCGTCAGCGCCGTCATTGAGTCGAGCATGCTGCGCGTGACGCCGCCGAACAGGAATTCCCACCAGCGGGCGTGCCCGTAGCCGCCCATGACGAGGAGATCGATGCTGTTGTCCGCCAAGCGATTTTCGATTGCGGCTGCTGTGCGCACTCCGCCGCCGGTCTCCTGCGTCGTCAGCGTCACGTTGATCCCGTGGCGTGCGAGCGTTGCCGCGATCTGGCTTCCGGCGAGTTCGTGCGTGTGATGGCCGCGCTCCGGCGGATCGACCACCAGGACCTCGACGCTTTCCGCCGCTTGCAGGAAGGGAAGCGAATCGAAGGTCGCTCGCGCAGCCTCCCGTGAACCGTTCCAGGCGACCAGCACACGGCGGATCGGTGGGGGTTCGCTTATCGTGTAAGGCACGAACAGCATCGGTCGGCCGCTCTCGAAAAGGAAGGTTTCCAGATCGGCGCGATGATCGGCATGAGCCGGGTCGCTTTGGCTGGCGACGATCAGATCGACGGCGCGCGCCGTTTCCAAAACCGATGTGGAGCTGTATCCGGCAGTCGAGATGAAACTGCGGCATTCGGTGGACAGCCCCTCGCGGGCCGTCCGCTCCTTGAAGATCCGCTCGACTTCGGCGGTTTCCTTCTGCGCCGCTTCCTGCAGCACCTGCACGGCGGCGGGATCGGGAATTTCCATCGGAGCAATCAGCGGAACAGCGGCGAGCGTTTCGGCGTGCACGCCGATGATATGAGCCGAGAACTGCTCGGCGAGGGCCATCGCGAAACCCGTTATTTGAGGAGCATTCTGCGGAGTGTCGAGAACGGCGAGAATGGTCTTGTAGGCCATGGCTGTTACCTCCTCATCGGCTGGTTTCCGTGCGTTGGAACCAGTCTTCAATAATAAGGTGGTGCCCTCATTGACCTTGGTCAAGCATCTGCCGGACGAAGAGAAACGGGATCAGGCGTCCGCCGTCGGGTTGGTCGGAATTTTCGCCCGCCCGATTGCGGCTATCATCGCGGATACGGCCTCGGAGGCGGCCTCAAGGGCCTGCGTCTCACGCGCGCGCACGACGATCTCCGTCGAAAAGCGCTGTCCGTCATATCTCGGATAGGAGCCGATACTGGTCTCGGGATGGGCCTTCTGAACGGCTGCGAGAAGCGTCCCGATATCGCCCTCGCCATAGGGGCAGGGTATGGCCCGCGACAGCATCTTCGAGCCCGTGCGGAGCATCGGCAATATGTTGTCGACCATCGCCTGGAAGACCTGCGGCACGCCGGCCATCACATAGACGTTGCCGATGACGAAGCCGGGTGCCGTCGACACGGGATTGGGAATGTGCGCCGCTCCTTGCGGCATGCGTGCCATGCGCTGGCGGGCCTCGGTGAACTCCATCTCGCGCCGAGCGTACATGTCGGCGAGCAGTTTCATCGCGTCGGGATCATGGATGCAAGGGACGCCGAACGCCGCCGAGACCGCGTCCGCGGTGATGTCGTCATGAGTCGGCCCGATACCGCCCGAGGTGAAGACATAGTCGTACCGGCGGCGCAGAGCATCGAGCGCCTCGACGATCGCTTCCTCTTCATCGGCGACGATTCGCACTTCCTTGAGATCGATGCCCGACAGCGTCAGCAGATCGGCGAGGTGGCCGATATTCTTGTCCTTGGTCCGGCCGGACAGCAGTTCGTCGCCAATGGCGAGCATGGCGGCAGTAACGATCGAGGGCGAATTTTCAGACATGGAATTCCTCCGGAGGTGCCGAAACTCCTAAGCCCAAAACCTCCTAGTCAGAAGCAAATTGTTGGAAGCACCGAGCAGAAATGCAGACCGTTACGAATTTATGACCTCTAAGCGAAAAAGCGTCTCCAGATGCTGAACAGTGCGTTGTCCGGGTCGGGGCTGGCCAAGAGGTCTGGAACGGCTAGTTCTATACCCGGTTTGGGCGAATCCCGCCCTGTTCCGATAAACAAGACATTGGAGAAGATTCGTGCCGAAAGTTCTCGTTCTTTATTATTCCGCATACGGCCATATTGAAAAAATGGCTTACGCCGTCGCCGAGGGCGCCAAGTCTGCAGGCGCCGAGGTGACGGTCAAGCGGGTGCCGGAACTCGTGCCGGAAGAGGTCGCCAAGTCCTCCTACTACAAGATGGATCAGGAAGCGCCGATCGCGACTGTCGAGGAACTTGCAGATTACGACGCGATCATCGTCGGTTCGGGCACCCGTTTCGGGACGGTCACGTCGCAGATGCGCAATTTCTGGGACCAGACCGGCGGTCTGTGGGCAAAGGGCAAGCTCGTCGGCAAGCTCGGCTCGGTCTTTACCTCGTCGGCGACCCAGCACGGCGGGCAGGAGTCGACCATCCTCGGCTTCATCCCGACGCTGCTTCACCATGGCATGGCGGTCGCGGGTCTGCCCTATGCGTTCGCCGGACAGACGGGCGTCGATGAAATCAAGGGCGGCTCGCCTTATGGTGCAAGCACGATTACCGGCGGCGACGGCTCCCGCCAGCCCTCTGCAATCGAGCTCGACGGCGCCAGGTACCAGGGCGCGCATGTCGCGAAGCTAGCGGCCAAGCTCGCCGACTGATCGCCGCGCGGATAGGACAACACAAGGCGCGGTGAGCGATCACCGCGCTTTTTTTGTTCCTGGGGAAAGCGAATCGGCCGGCCATGCCCTGCCGAGATTGGGTAGGCACCTCAGCCCATACAGGGGCAAGCGCTTCGATTGAAATCCAGAAGCATCGCGATAGGTATCCCCGATATTCAGGTAGGGGTTGTCCATCCCATGCGTGCACGCGAACTTCGTCGCCGGATGAAATATCTCCTCAACGGAGACAGGGCGCTGCCGGGCTACGCCGCAGACGGGTTTCGGACCTACAACAAGAATACCGACTTCAAGGACGAGCCGCGCTTTGCGGCGGCATGGTCGTTTGCGGAGCAGGGAAACCGGGAAGCTTGGAAAAAGCGGGGAAGGGTGCCCGACGTCAGATGGCGGGCTCATACCTGTTGCTGGGCGGCTTCTCGAGCCTTGAAGCTGGAAGGCGACTTCGTGGAATTCGGCGTCAACGCGGGCCTCCTGTCGATGACGGTCTGCCGATATATCGACTTCGGAACCATCGAACGGAAATTCTGGCTTTTCGACACCTTCGAAGGAATACCGGCCGGCGAAATGACCCAGGATGAGGAGCATCTCCGCAAGCAGCGAAACAAGGGCATCTATTTCGACGTTTTCGAGATAGCCAAGCGCAACTTCGCTCCATTTCCGAATGCGGTTCTTGTTCGGGGGGCGTTACCCGCCAGTCTCGACGGTGTGCCGATCGGCAGGATTGCTTATCTATCCGTGGATCTGAATGCCGCGAGCTACGAAAAGGCAAGCATCGAGAGGGTTTGGGAGCAAGTCGTTCCTGGTGCCACGATCGTTCTGGATGATTACGCGTTCGAGGGGCATGAGGAGCAGAACCGGATGTGGGACGCATTTGCGGCCGACCACGGCCAGGTCGTTCTCACGCTTCCGACCGGGCAAGGCCTGATCGTCAAGCAGTAGATTGCCGGGAACACCGCGTCCGTGGCGAAACCGGAGGCGCCGACCGACAGCCTTGGACAGATCGCTCAAACTTGGCCCCCTCGACCTACGTGGCTGAGGGGGCTTTTCATGGTTCTCGGCGCTTATCCGATGCGGGGGCAACCTGGCCGGTTGGCAAAGATGACCCGATTCCGTTCGCCCCTGCTGCCGTAGCCTCGGATCTCGATGGAACGGTTCGAGGTCTTTCCCGGTTGCGGGTCATCCAGGTAGCGGCTCGCTCTTCGCATAGCTTCACCAACCGAGCATCCCGAACGTTCGGACCGCGGCCGGTAGTCTCTCCGATCGCGATAGTCATCGTCGTAGTACCGCCGCGGCCGGTATTCCTCCCGGTAACGCGGGCCGTCGCGATCGATGTAAAGCTCGAAGTCCTGGGCGGACACCGGCGCACTGCTCAATAGCGTTGCAAGGGCCGCGAAGAGGCCGATAGTTCTCACCGATCTTTTCATGTTCACTCTCCTCAGTGTTTCCTTCCTGTAGGAACATAGAACGCCGAGGATGAATGAAAACAGAATGATTTTTAACTGCCGGAGAAATGACGGTTTGCGGGTCTCAACGGAACGCCGACAGGCCGTTCGCCAACCATCTCGCGCACTGGCGGGGAGGAACGCCTTGCGAACAGTAGTCGCACAACATTTTTTACGTTGTGCGAGCCTTCCAATTCTCTTTCTCCGAAGATATTGAAATCGCTCACCGCGGACGTGGCGAAACTGGTAGACGCAAGGGACTTAAAATCCCTCGACTTCGGTCATACGGGTTCGATCCCCGTCGTCCGCACCAAACGTCTATTTCCGATCGTGATTCGCCCTCTATATCCCGCTCCAGGGAGCAAGCCGTGGGTTACACCTTTGCCATCGGCGATATTCATGGCTGCTTTGCGCAGCTTGAGGAGATGCTCGGCCAGATCGAGGCGCAGGCACCATCAGGACATGTGGTTTTCATCGGCGACTATATCGACCGCGGGCCGGAGAGCAAAAAGGTGGTCGATCTCGTCATGGCCGGGCCGAGGAGGCCGGGCTGGCGCTGGACCATGCTGAAAGGCAATCACGAGGACATGCTTGTTCGTGCCTATCGCCACCGCGGTGACGACGGGTCGCTCTGGATCGACAACGGCGGGCGGGAAACGCTGGAATCGTTCGGGGGCAGCGTTCCGGAGGAGGTGATCCGATGGTGCGCCGAGCTGCCTGTTATCCATGTCGATGAACATCGTATCTTCGTCCATGCCGGCGTTGACGAGGCCCTGCCGCTCGAGAGGCAGCACGAGCGCGAATTGATCTGGAAACGCTATTCCAGCGACTACAGCTCCGATTTCTGGGGACGGCATCTCTGCCACGGGCACACGCCCTTTCCCGGAAATCCCGCGACCATCGGCAACCGCACGAATATCGACAGCGGCTGTGTGTTCGGCGATTCGCTCTCTTGTGCGGTGTTCGACGACGACGAGCCGGGTGCTCCTGTCCGCTTCCTGCGCGTTCCCGCCTAGGGGCGCCAGAACACCGGCGTGAGCAGGACGAGCATCGTCAGAATTTCCAGGCGGCCGAGCAGCATCATCAGCGAGAGAAGGTAAAGCGCAGGGTCGCTGATGGTGGAGAAATTACCGACGGGACCGACGATCGGACCGATGCCGGGGCCGACATTGGAGAGCGCCGTGATGACCGAAGAGGTGGCCGTCAGGATGTCGTAGCCGAACAGCGTCATGCCGATGCTGCCGACGACCCAGAGAAAGATATAGAGGCTGACGAACAGGAAGACGCCGCGTTGCGTCTCCGCGTCCACGGTGAGCGCGCCGTACCGAACCGGATAGATGGCATTCGGATAGATGAGCTTGTTGAGGCCCGCCCGAGCGACGTTGTACATGACGACGAATCGGTAGGCCTTGATGCCGCCGGCGGTCGAGCCGGAGCAGCCCCCCATGAACGTTGCGAATAAGGCGACCAATACGACGAACGGACCCCATAGCGTATAATCGTCGCTCGCAAACCCTCCCGTCGAAAGGATGGAAGCCATGTTGAAGAACGCGTGGATCAGCGCGTAGTCCAATTCGACACCGTTTCTCAAGTGATGATAGACGGCGACCGTAACGGAAATGGCTGCAAGATAACCCAGAAAAACCGGGATCTGCGGGTCGCGCGCCGCGTCTAGCCTGCCTCTGACGGCCAGCAGGATGATGACCGAAAACGGAAGGCTGCAGACGGTCAGAAAGATCGTGCCGATGATGAGCAGCGATTCGCTGTCCTTGTAATAGCCGAACGACAGGTCATGGGTCGAAAAGCCTGCGGTCGCGATGGTCGACAGGGCGTGATTCAGCGCATCGAAATGCGTCATTCCTGCCATGTCATAGGCAATAGCGCAGACGAGGGTGAGGAGCACGTAGACGATCAGAAAGGCGCGTGTGAAACTGGCCAGTCGCGCAAACGGCTTGTCGTTGGTCTCCGATGATTCCAGCTTGAAGATCGAAGCGCCGCCGACCTTCAGGAAGGGCAGGACGAAAAGGCCGAGGCCGACGATCCCGATGCCGCCGAGCCAGGTGAGTAGCGACCGCCAGAGCAGGATCCCGGGCGGCATGTCGTCGAGCCCGACGATGACAGTCGAACCCGTGGTGGTAATGCCGGATATGGATTCGAAGAGGGCCTGGGCGAAGGACAGCTCATGTTCCGCCAGGAAAAGCGGGATCGCGCCCACCAGCGAAAACATCACCCACAGGACATTGACGAGCAGGAAGCCCAGCCGTTTGGTGAAGGCCGGTGGAGGGCCTCGGGTGGCGAGCGCTGCCGCAGCCGCAAGACCGCCGACCATGAAGCCGGACATGGCGAAGACCTGCCAGTCGCTGTGGCCGTAATAGAGATCGACCAGCGCAGGCAGGAACATGGCGATCGACAGATAGAGCGCACAAAGCGCCGTGACATAGATGACGGACCGGAAAAGACTGGCGTTCAAGAAAGGGTTGTCCCTGTTTTCGGAGCCACGGAAAGATGCTTTGTCACAGCCGTAAGCCTATGGCATAGCGAGGCCCATCTCGAATTTCAATGGATGGCCGATGTGACCAGGGCAGGCGTGACGAAAGCGGGTGTGGACGAAGCCAAGGCGGCGATGCGGGCGATCTTTCCCGAAACGCCGCTGCAATTGAACGAACATCTGAGCCGGCGCTATGGCGCCGACATCTGGCTGAAGCGAGAGGATTTGTCGCCGGTCCGCTCCTACAAGATCCGCGGCGCGTTCAATTTCCTCCGAAAGGCCATCGCGGCCGGGGCGAGCGGCAAGACCTTCGTCTGTGCGTCTGCAGGCAATCATGCGCAGGGATTTGCATTCGTCTGCCGTCATTTCAATATTCCTGGCGTGGTTTTCATGCCGGTGACGACGCCGCAGCAGAAGATCGACAAGACCCGCATGTTCGGCGGCGAGTTCATCACCATCCGCCTGATCGGCGATATCTTCGACCAGTGCTACGCGGCGGCGCGTGCGCATGTGGAAGAGACTGCCGGGGTGATGGTGCCTCCCTTCGACGATGCCGACATCATCGAAGGGCAGGCGACGGTGGCCTCGGAGATCCTCGAGCAACTGCCGGACGGAGTGGCGCCCGATCTCATCGTCCTGCCGGTTGGCGGCGGTGGGCTGTCTTCCGGCGTGACCGGTTATCTTGCCGACCGCACCACGCCGGAACGTTTCGTCTTCACCGAACCTGCAGGAGCGCCAAGCCTGAAGCGGAGCCTGGAGGCCGGGCAGCCCGTCACGCTTGCCAAGCTCGACAACTTCGTCGACGGCGCGGCGGTCGCACGGATCGGCGACCTGAATTTCGATGCGCTGAAGCATTTTTCGCCCGATCAGGTGCTGCTTCTGCCGGAAAACGCGATCTGCGTCACCATCACCGATATGCTGAACGTCGAGGGCGTCGTCCTCGAGCCCGCCGGTGCCCTGTCGATCACAGCTCTGGAGACGCTGGGGCGGGAAGCGCTGGCCGGCAAGACGGTGATCTGCGTCGTCTCGGGCGGCAATTTCGATTTCGAGCGCTTGCCCGACGTCAAGGAACGGGCCATGCGCCATTCTGGCCGGAAGAAATACTTTGTCCTGAGGCTCGCGCAACGCCCCGGGGCGCTGCGGGATTTCCTCAACCTTCTCGGCCCGGAGGACGATATCGCCCGCTTTGAATACCTGAAGAAGTCCGCCCGCAATTTCGGCTCCATCCTGATCGGCATCGAAACGACGAGGCCGGAGAATTTCAGCCAGTTGGTCGAGCGTTTCGAGGCAGCCGGCATGGGTTATCAGGACATAACCGAGAACGACATTCTGGCGAGCCTCATCATCTGACGTCGAGGGTATGTTTCAGCCAGGCGATAATCCGCTCGGCAATCGGTGCGGTCGTTGCCGGCGAGAGAATATCTCCGGCGATCACGTGATTGTCGGGATCGCCAGTGCTGCCGACGTCGACGATCTCATGCGGCCCGCCCCAGCGGCCGGCGATATCGCGCACCTTGTCCGGCCGGATAACCTGATCCAGCGATGAATGGACGAACAGGACGGGCGTCCTGATTTTCTCGATCGGAGCAATGACCGAGAGTTTTACCAGCGCAGCCATCGGCAGCAGTGCATGCGTCGGATATTCAACCGTCCAATGCGCCGCATGCCTTTCGTTGTGGGGTGTGAAGCTGCGAGTGGCACCGAGCAGCAATCGCGAAAGCTGCGGCGCGATCGGGGTCGTGAGCAGAAAGGCGCCCGGGCTGTTGACGCCGTAATTCGGCGACAGGAAGATTGCGGCCGCGACGCGGGGGCCGATCTTCGGATCGGAAAGTGCCAGAGTGGCAAGCGACGCGCCCGTGGAGGTGGCGACGACGATGACCCGATCGCCGATTGCCTCACCGATAGCCAATGCTTCGGAATAGTCCGAAAGCCAGTGTTCCAGTGCCGCTTCGCCCATGGCCTCGCCGCTTCGCCCGTGCCCTGCAAGACGGGTAAAGAAGAGGTTGGCACCCATGGCTGCCGCGACGCGGTCGGGCAACGGACGGACCTCTTCCGCCGACGCCGAAAAGCCGTGGATATAGACGACGGCAAGAGGCGTTTTCGCTTTCGTTGCCGGATCGGCCCATTGAACATGTTTGGCAGCACCTGGCCGAAGGTCGCCGAACCGGCTTTCCTCAGTCGCCAGATAGGCATCGATATCGCTGCCGAGACGGGCATTATCAAAAACCGGAAAGCCTTCAGCGGGCATGCGCGGTTCGACCATCAGCAGAACTCCGGATGCAATCGCCAGGATCACCAAGACACAAGCAAGTATTTGCCATGCCGGAAAACTCCTTTCCATCCGGTGCACCCTCCATGCCGGAGGAATGATAAGCCTGCTTTGTAACGGCGGTAAATCTATTTTCCGCAGATTTTCGGCTTTGCGGGCAGGACGCAGAAGCCTCGACGGTCTACCTCGACCCGCGTCTTTTCGATGACATTCGTCCAGACGAGGCCGGGGAAGCCATCCGGCACCATGTCCCAGGTTTCCCGGTCGTCGATGCCGGATGAGCCGGCGTCGCCCGTATCGAGCGGCCCGAGGAGCACTACATCGGAACCGGCGGCACGCATGCGGTTGTAGAAGCGCTCCGGCCAACCCCAGAGCAGCGGGGCGAAGTTGGCGGGCACCGGTACGAGGCCGCCGCGGCAGGCTTCCGGCACATGGCCGCTCCAGCCGGTGGCGAGATAGCTGACGAGGCAGGATTTGGCCGTTCGGGCGGAATAGCCGGGCAGCGCCTCCACCAGGGCCATGCTGCTTTCGGTAGGCTCGTTGCCGCCATAGACGCCGAAGGTGGCTTGGCGAAAGGCGGGCTGCGACGCGAGCAGGCTCGCCAGTGCTTCACCTTCCTCGGTGCGGCGGCTCTTGAAATTGACAAGGAAGCGACCCTCCGGAAAAGTCTGAAAGACTTCGGGGAGGGTGGGCATCATCCCGTTTCCCTTGCCACGGAAAGGATACGTCTTGCCGCCATCCGCCGTGTAGCCGAAGCCGATGTCGAGCGTCTTCAGTACGCTCATAGGGGTCTGCTCGGTAATGCCTTTGCCGTTGGTCCGGCAGTCGAGCGTCCAGTCGTGAAAGACGGCGAACTCTTTGTCCGGCGTCAGGTGTACGTCGAGCTCCACGACGTCGGCACCGGCATCGAAGGCTGCTTTCATGCTCGGCAGGGTGTTTTCGAGAAACTCATGGGTAGGAGGCAGCATGAGACTCGCCGTGCAGGTGTCGTTCTGCAGGTTGCTCGATTCGAAAAGCTGATGCTGGCCGCGGTGGGCGATGATGCGCAGGGGAGCATCTTGCGGAAAGCTCGAAAAGAGCGAGGTGTTGCCGATCCAGAGTGCAGCGGCGATGGCGAGGGGCACGGCAGCGACGATTTTCCATTTCATGAAGCTCACTCCGACTCGATGCGATGGATGTGAGCCTTGTTCAGATTCGATTACGACATTTCCGAGATGGGCCGCTTCCGGCGGCCTGAGGAATGTGCTAGGCAGCCGCCATGGCTTCGTTTCTGTCCAACATCCTCTCGATCTTCTCCGGCAGCGGAAAGTCTGCCGAACCGTCCGCTCCCGCCGCCGAACCGGTGGAGCACAACGGCTGCATGATCTACCCAGCGCCGATCCGCGAAGGCTCGCAGTTCAGGTTGGCAGGACGGATCGAAAAGGACATGGGCGGGGATGTGCTGGTGCGGACGTTCGTTCGCGCCGACATGTTTACTTCGATGGATGACGGCGTCGAATACACGATCAAGAAGGCGCAACAGATCATCGACCAGAACGGTCCGTCTCTGTTTGCCGACGGCGAGAAATCCCGCTCGGCCTGATAGTTGTTCGACTAAACGAACAGCGGGTACGCAATCACGTAAAATTAAACGATTTGTGGTAAACAGGACATCTGTTCAGATTGTCTTTTTCTGCGGTCGTTTTTTGATGCGGTTTCACCGTTCATATTTGATACGTATCGGCAGTTGCGGGCTGTTTGCCTGCTTTTCTCCAGGCGCATGTTTTGGCGACGACGGAGTATCGCAAGCAACACCGCTCGACAGGACCTGGCTTCATCTCGTCACGACTCTGAAACATTTCAGCTGTTGTTGGTTCATCATGGGTAGCGGCCTAATTCGCACGAGGCGGCGGACACGGGAAAAGCGGCCGTTGCAACGGCTTGCTATCTGCAGAGGTTGATACAGGTCGAATATGCAAATTTTCAATCTGGTATTATTCCTGGCGGAAGCGGTCATCTACTTCACCTTGATGACCGCCTTCCTTCATTTCCGGCGTCCGCTCGGCCTCGGCGTGTTTCTGACGGCGCTCGGCGTCATGCATTTCATGGAGACCTATCTCGCGGCGGTCTTCTATGTCGAGCTTCCCTTCGGCACGGTTTCGCCGGGCTCCTCGGTCTTCTTCGCCGGCAAGCTGATGATGATCCTGCTCCTCTATCTGAAGGAGGATGCGGCGATCGTGCGCCAACCGATATACGGGCTTTTTCTCGGCAATCTCCTGACGGTCGGCATTGCCCAGTTCGTACAACTCCATGACGTCACGACCCTGCCTGCCGGCCGATCGATGGACGTCGGCTTTTTAAACGAGATGGGCTGGCTGATGGTCTGGGGCACCGGGCTGCTTTATCTCGACGCCATCGGCATCATCCTGCTTTACGAGCGGCTGGGACGGTTCCTCCGCAACTACGTGGTCCTCAGGTTCGCAATCAGCGGTGCAGCCCTCCTGACGTTTGATCAATTCGGTTTCTACGCCGCCCTCCACATGCTTTTCGATGCGCCGCTGTCTGTCCTCCTCGGAGGTTGGTATGCCAAGCTCATCGCGGTGGTTGTCTATTCGCTGCTTTTTGCGATCTATCTGAAGATCGACCAGATACCCCGGCCGGCTCGGTCAACCCGGGAGATCTCCGACATCTTCAACGACCTGACCTTTCGCGAACGTTACCAGGCGCTGCTCGCCAAGAGCGGCGTTGACGGATTGACCGGCGTCCTGGACCGCGGCCGCCTGGAGGCAGATGCACCGCGGCTGATTCGCAACTGTCTCGACTCCGGCCGGGCGCTGAGCCTCGTGATTGTCGACGTCGACAGGTTCAAGGACGTGAATGACCGCTTCGGCCATCTGAAGGGCGACGAAATCCTGAAGGAAGTGGCGGGCCGATTGCAGATCGGCTCGCGACCGACCGATCATCTGTCACGCTTCGGAGGCGAGGAATTCGTGGTGATCCTTCCCGATACCGACCATGGCGGCGCCCTGGTGCTTGCCGAACGTCTGCGTATAGAAATCGGCCGGACGGTGAAGCGGCCGGACGGGCAACCGGTAACCGCATCCTTCGGGGTCGCCACCGCGCCGGAGGACGGCTTTATCCTCGAGGCACTCCTGTCCTGCGCGGACGAGCGGCTTTATCGGGCAAAAAATGACGGCCGGAACAATGTTCACGGCCGTCTTGGCAGGTTTGCTTCGTCGGGAGTAGGGGCGGTAACTTAAGCGGCGAGAGCGAGTTCCGAGGTCTTCGCCGTAGCGTCGGAAATGGCTTTGTCGAAGGCTTCCGGGCCGAAGGCCGTACCTTCCACATAAATGACTTCGACGTCGGTCATGCCGAGGAAGCCCAGAACGGTCTTCAGATAGGGTACGGCATGATTCATGCCGGCCGCAGGACCTTCGGAATAGACGCCCGCGGCGGAGAGGACGATATAGACCTTCTTGCCGGTTGCGAGCCCGATCGGGCCGCTTTCCGTATAGCGGAAGGTCTGGCCGGCGCGCGCGACGTTGTCGATCCAGGATTTCAGCGTCGAGTAGATATTGAAGTTGATGAGGCCGGTGGCGAGCACGACGGTATCGGCGGCAAGCAGTTCCTCGACGAGCTTGTCGGAGTAATCGGCGGCGGCGGCTTCTTCCGGAGTGCGATCCTGCGGGGCCTTGCGGATCGCTGCGGTCGAGACAATATCGAGATGGGGAATGGGATCGGTGCCGAGGTCGCGGTGAACGACGGAAGCGTCCGGCTTGCGGGCCTGCAGCTTTTCAACGAACTCCGAGGCAATCTTGGTGGAAAGCGACTCGGCGCGCGGGCTTGAGGTGACGAGAAGAATGGTCATGGGGCATTCCTTATGCTCTGGGAGGTCTGTTTCGAGGTGGATCTCGGTTACCCGGAAGATAGGCATGGACTGCTATCGATAAAACGGAGATAATATCGAAGCTATCTATCGAAGATTTGGATGACGACCCATGGATGCCAATCCTACTCTGGACCAGTTGCAGGTGTTTCTGGCGGTTGCCGAAACTGGAAGCTTTTCGGCGGCCTCGCGGGCGCTGAACCGCGCCCAATCGGTGGTGAGCTATACGATCGCCAATCTGGAGGCTCAGCTGGAGATGCCGCTTTTCGAGCGAAGCGGCGCCCGCCAGCCGAAGCTGACGGAGGCGGGGAAAGCCATGCTCACGGACGCACGGCGCATCGTGGCCGATCTTCAGGTCATGCGGGCGCGCGCCAAGAGCATGAAGCAGGGGCTTGAAGCGGAGGTCTCGCTGGCGATCAGCGTCATGGTGCCCTCGAACGCGGTGGTAGATGAGCTGCGCGAGTTCCGCGAGCGGTTTCCGAGTGTCGCGCTCAACCTGAATGTCGGCGAGCTCGGTATGGTGATGGATATGGTGATGAGCGGTCGCGCCGATATCGGGCTGGGCGGAGCGCTTCTCAAGCAGGACGATACGATCGTTGCGGAAAAGATCGGCTATTCCTTCCTGATCCCGGTCGCGTCGTCGGACCATCCGCTGGTAAGGCTGAACCGGCCGCTGACGCTCTCCGATGTGCGGGAAGAAGTGCAGTTGGTGGTCACCGACGCGTCGGAACTGACCAAAGGCCGCGACTTCAATGTGCTTTCTTACAAGACCTGGCGGGTCAGCGATATCGCGACCAAACACCAGCTCATCAGGGGAGGTCTCGGCTGGGGCGGTTTGCCTGCCTCGGTGGCTGCCAAGGATATCATGGACGGCAAACTTGTCGCGCTGAAGCTCGATGCATACGAGCAGGGAGAATACCCGCTCTACGCCATGCGGAAAACCTCCCGTCCGCCCGGCCCCGCCGGTCAATGGTTGATCGACGCCTTCCAGCGCCGGCTTTCTTCCTGCCCCAGTCACGAGGAACTATCGGAACAGTTGGGTCTGGACGCGCCGCATGAGGTGAGGGAAGCCGCGGAATAAGCCGCGAGCCAGGCTGACTGGAGATCGGATCCCAGGTCTTCAGGTTCAGAGCCACTCGATGCGCTTGAGTATCCACAGCGTGCCCGCAGAGATGGCTGCAATGAAAACGACGATGATCAGGAATGCCCAGGCTTCGTCAACGCCGGGAATCCCGCCGACATTCATGCCGAAGAGGCCCGCAACGACGCTGGGCGGAAGCAGAAGTGCTGCCAGTGCCGCCAGCCGATTGGAGCTGCGCGCGATCCGCTCGCCGATGACGGTCGAAAGGTCGTCGTGAAGAATGCTGGTGCGATCGCGGATCGCATCGAGATATTCGATGAACCGCATCAGCTTGTCGATCACCTCGCGGAAGCGGAGCTTGTCCCGTTCGGTGAGCCAGGGTGCATCGTCGTGTTCTATGCGATTGAGCGCATCCCGTTGCGGCGCCAGATAGCGGCGTAGCTGCACGGAGCGTCGGCGCAAGAGCTTCAGCCTTTGGCGGACTTCGCTCGCTTCGCCCTGGAAGATCAGATCGTCGAGTTCGTCGACCTCCTCATCCATACCGTCCAGCACAGGTTCCAGGTCGCGAACCAGCTTGTCGCTGACGAGCGCGAGAAGTTCGCCCGCCTGCCGCGGCCCTTTGCCTTTTTCGAGAGCCTGACGGATGTCGCGCAGGGCCGTGATGTAGTGGCCGCTGTCGCGCAATGTCACCAGCCGGTGTTCGTCGACCCAGATATGCAGCGGCACGAGGTCGATCTCCGGAGTAGGCTCGCGCGCTTCTTCCGGAGGAGCGGCGCAAACCCCGCGCAGGATGATCAGCAGGCCGTCATCCACCGGTTCCACGCGCGGGCGGGAATCTTCCGCAAGAAGCGCCTCGGCCACCAGCGGGTCGAAATCGCCTTTGGTATTCACCCATTCCGCCGCCGCCGGATGATCGCGTTCGAAATGCAGCCACACCAAGCCGTCACCCGGTTTCCACGTACAGGCCTGAGCGATGTTCAGCGTCCTGCATCCGCCGCGCCCATCGAGCATGACGGCAAAACGCAGCCCCGGTTCCTCTCCGTAGCTCACCGCTGTCTTTACCTGTTCCAGCATCAACGGTGCTCCCTCCCATGCGCGGTTTCCGAAGATTCTACCAGCAAATGTTGCGCTGGCGAAGAGGTGGGGCAAACCTGCGGAATGTGGTCGAATTGACGGCGTTTCAGGCTCTGCTATAACGGCGTCACGGTCTGCAGTTCACCGAGGCGTTGCCGTTCCGCAAGGAAAGCTAAACCTGCCAACATCAAAGATGATCAGCACTTACCCCGTGCCGAAGTCGACAAGCCGGCAACCAGTGACAGCTTTCAAGAGACGGCACGTTCGAGGATAAGACATGCCGAGATCCATCTTTCCGATGCAAATCGCCGACCTTTCGGCCTTTGCCAAATCCATCCGTGAGCAGATCGGCGAGCTTGATCGCAAGCCGGGCCATGTGGAAATGCTCAACCTCCTGAGCCGTGCCGCCGGTTTCCGCAACTATCAGCATTTTCGCGCGGTTGCGCAGACGGCTGATGTCATTGAACATTGGCGCCCGACATTGGATGACGAGCCTGCAGCCGATGAAGACCGGGTGTTGAAGACCGCGCGGCATTTCGATGACGAAGGCCGGCTGGTCCGCTGGCCGGGAAGGCGAGGGCAGCAGGAGATCTGCCTCTGGTTCCTGTGGTCGAAGATACCGGCCGGTCAGGACTTCACCGAGCGTCAGGTCAGCGAACGCCTCAACGGTTTGCATCTCTTCGGCGACGCTGCGCTCCTGCGCCGGGATCTCTTCGATTCCGGGCTGGTGCAGCGGACGCGGGACGGCCGCGAATATCGCCGGATCGAACGGAAGCCGCCGCCGGAGTTGAAATTGCTGCTGTCTCGGGTCGGGCAAAGAGCCGAGGCGGCTTGAGGCAAAACCCCCGGCTGCGTCAGAGAGTGACCGTGCCCTCGATGCAGCTGGCGACTTCCCCGCCGATCCAGATGTCCGCGCCGGCCTGAACCACATGCACGCGCCCCGCGCGTCCAAGCACGGTACCTTGAGCTGCGATATACTGTGACGGTGCAATGCCGCTGCCAATCAGCCATTGGGCAAGTCCGGCATTGAGGCTGCCGGTGACGGGATCTTCGAAACCGGCCGCCGTGAAGGCGCGGACCTCGAATTGAGCCTCCGTGCCGTCCTGTGCAGCGTCGGAAGGACCGACGATACCGACCCGAAGCCCGGCGAGTATCGCAAAGTCAGGCAGCACGGCCAGCACGTCGCGGCGGGAGTTCAGAAATACGCCCATCCAGCCCGGACCATTGTCGACCCAGCTCGTTGCCTTGATATCCTTCTGCGCAATGCCGAGACCCCGCGCGACCCTTTCGATGATCTCCGGCTCGACCGGCCCGCTGCGCTTCAACGGCGGCGCAACAAAGGAGAGTTGTTTGCCGTCGCGACGGATGCGGATGAACCCCGCTTCGCATTCCTGCACGATCTCGTCGGTTTCCGCCCCGCCGAACTGGGAAAGCCAGACATGGCAGCTGCCGAGCGTCGGGTGACCGGCAAAGGGCAGTTCCTGTTTCGGCGTGAAGATCCGGACCCGATAGTGCGCTTTTGGATCGCGCGGCGCGAGCAGGAAGGTCGTTTCGCTGAGATTGGTCCAGTTGGCGAAGGCCTGCATCTGAGCTTCTGTGAGGGTGTCGGCAGCGGCGACCACGGCGAGCGGATTGCCGCGTAAGGGCTGGCTGGAAAAGACATCGACCTGGTGGAAGGAAAACCTGGGCATTTGTTCTTGTCACTCTCTGGAGACAGGCTTGCCAAGCAAGACGGCAGCCCTGGAGCTGCCGTCTTGTTTTCGTGGAAGGCGTGCCGTTTCTTGGGCGCTTACAGCACCAGCCGGAACTTGGCGAAGCCGTTGGCACCGTCGCCGGCGTCCTCGATCTTGGCGCCCTTGACCGCCGAGGCAAACTGGCGGGCCTTGGGGCCTGTCTCGAAGATTGCCGACGTGCCCGGCAGCGGCTTGAACGACCAGTTGGCATCGGCGGACGGATTGATCGTGCCCTGCTCGATGATGTAGCGGACGATCACGTCTCGGTTGGTGTCCGGGGCCACGAAGATCACCTTGTCGCCGGCGATTTCCGGGAACTTGCCGCCGCCGCCGGCGCGATAATTGTTGGTCGCGACGACGAACTTCTGGGCCGGATCAATCGGCTTGCCGTCGAACTTGAGATCGACGATGCGGTTGGCATTCGGGTTAACGAGCTTGCCGTCCTTGTCGAAACGGGTCGGCTGCGACAGGTCGATCTGGTAGGTCACGCCGTCGATGACATCGTAGTTGTAGGACGGGAAGCTGTCGTTGAGCAGCGGCGCATCCTTGGAGCCGGCCGAAACCTGATTGAACATGCCGGCCGACATTTCCAGCCAGTTCTTGACCTGCTCGCCCGATATCAGCACGGCCTGGACAGTATTGGGGTAGAGATAGAGGTCGGCGACGTTCTTGATGGCGATGTCGCCTGCCGGCACGTCAGTGAAATATTCCGCGCCGCCGCGGCCGCCGGCCTTGAAAGGCGCTGCTGCCGAAAGAACCGGAAGGTCCTTGTACTGGCCGTCCTTCAGCATGTCCTTGATATACCAGGTCTGGGCATTGGAGACGATCTGGATGGACGGATCGTCGGCGACCAGGGCGAAATAGGAATAGAGAGGCGCGGAAGTCTTGCCGACCGGGCGGCGGATATAGGCGAGCGTTGCCTCATGCTCTTCCTTGACGGCGGCGGTGACCTCCGGCTTGTCCTTGGCGTCGGCGACGATCTTGCGGTTTTCGTCGCGATGATAGATGGGCCGGGCTTCGGAGGTGGAATCGACAATCTTCCAGTTCTTGCCGTCTTTCTCCAGCAAGAGGTCGATCAAGCCCATATGCGAGCCCCAGAAACCGCCCATGACCGCCGGCTTGCCCATCAGCGTGCCCTTCTTGGCGTCTGCACCGGCAATTCCCTCGAAATCCTTGGGGCCTGGGAAGACGAGATGCTGGTGGCCGGTGAAGACCGCATCGATGCCCTGGACGCCGGCGAGATAGAGGGACGCGTTTTCCATGCGTTCACTCTGGCCGGTGCCGTCGATGCCGGAGTGGGAGAGCGCGATGACGATATCGGCGCCTTCTTCCTTCATGACCGGCACCCAGGCCTTGGCGGCATCCACGATATCGCGCGTCTGTGCCTTGCCTTCGAGGTTCTTGGCGTCCCAGACCATGATCTGCGGCGGTACGAAGCCGATGAAGCCGACCTTGATCGGGCTTGTGGCGCCCGAGCCGTCACGGATCTGCTTTTCGACGATCACATAGGGTTTCAGGAAAAGCTCGTCCTTCTTCGGGTCGGAGGCGAGCTGGCCTTTGGTCAGGTTGGCGCAGACATAAGGGAAGCCGGCGCCGGCGAGCACCTTGAACATGAAGTCCAGGCCGTAGTTGAATTCGTGATTGCCGAGCGTGCCGGCATCGTAGCCGAGCACGTTCATCGCCTTGACGACCGGATGCTTGTCGCCTTCCTTCATGCCGCGCTCGTAGGCGATGTAGTCGCCCATCGGATTGCCCTGCAGGAAATCGCCGTTGTCGATGAGCATGGAGTTCCCGGCCTCGGCACGGATCGCGTCGATAATGGAAGCCGTGCGGGCAAGGCCCATCGTGTCGTTCGGCTTGTCGCCATAGTAGTCATAAGGGAAGACGTGGACGTGGATGTCGGTCGTTTCCATGATGCGCAAATGCGCCTGGTTGCCCGCCGCGCGGGCGGCGAACGGATGCAGCATCACGAGCGCCGACGACGCGGCGATGCCGCCAAGAAGCGAGCGGCGGGTCACGGGTTGAAAGCCGGCTAAAAACGACATGGACATCTCCCTCTGGTTTTTTGACTGAAACCAGATTAGCGAAATCGCACGCGCTTGCATCAGTAAAATGACAGGGGGAACGCATGATCGGCGGCAGAGTAAACTCGGCCGTTTACGCGTCGCTTGTCACCGGCTGATGACCGGTTTCACCTCCCTGTGGAAGAAGCGGAAATAGGAAGAGACTTGAGCGATGGCATTCGAATTCGGTCGGAACTGGATGCCGAGCCGACCCCGGTGATTCCATTTCACGATGCCTTCGAGAATGCCGAGTTCCTCGCTCTCGATCTTGACCGTGCTGCCATTGGCTGCATGGAAGGGTCCGCCGAGATCAAGCGCCATGCCGGTCGCGGAAAGATCGACGACCCGGCCCTTGGCCTCCTGATTGTAATATTTCACGGTGCCGAAGATGCGGGTCTTCTGGCGCGCGGCGCTGCGGGTCTTAATCCCGATGGTCTTGCTGAGCATGACATCCCCAACTGGTTATCCCTTGCAGGCGGAATAGCAGAGAAAAGTTGAGGCCGGTTTAGACAGAATCGTAAAAGTCGACCGAACGGGGCTCAGAGTCCCACATTGGGGCGGTCGATGATCTCGCGCAGCGCAAAGCTTGAATTGATCTTCACCACATGGGGTAGCGCCGACAGCCAGTCGCGGTGAATCCGCTCGTAGTCCTCGAGGTCCTTTGCCGCGACCCTCAGGATATAATCGTATTCGCCGGACATAAGGTAGCAGACGAGCACATTGGGGCAGAGCCTGACCGCCGCTTCGAACTCGGCAAGCGTCTTGGCGAACTGGCCGGACAGCGAGATGTGGACGATCACCATCATCTTGTACTCGAGCGCCTTGTTCGACAGACGCGCATGGTAGCCGCTGATGGTGCCACTCTTTTCGAGCATGTCGAGGCGTCGCGAACACGCCGATGGAGACAGACCAACCCGCTCTGCAAGCTCCGCATTGGATATGCGTCCGTTATCCTGAAGAGTCCGCATTATCGCAAGATCAATGGCATCCAATGCACCCATTCGAAGATCCTTCGAAATTTTTCTCTGTTTTGCAATAATCCCCGAAAATCGACGCTTGGGCAATTCGTCTTCGCAAGGACATTGCCCAGATTCTCTGGTTTGCTCTCAAGTGGGAACATTAACAGGCGAAAGCCACCAACAGAGAGGAACGCTGCATGCGTGTCGGGTGCCCGAAGGAAATCAAAAACCATGAATATCGTGTGGGCCTGACGCCCGGCGCGGTGCGTGAATACGTGGCCCATGGACATGAAGTCTTCATTGAAACCAAGGCGGGCGCCGGCATCGGCGCGGACGACGCCTCCTATATCGCAGCCGGTGCCAAGATCGTCGGCACGGCAAAAGAGATCTTCGAAAAGTCCGACATGGTCGTGAAGGTCAAGGAGCCCCAGCCGACGGAATGGGTGCAGCTCCGCGACGGCCAGATCCTCTATACCTATCTCCACCTCGCTCCCGATCCGGAACAGACCAAAGGTCTGCTGGCCTCCGGTGTGACTGCCGTGGCTTACGAGACGGTGACCGACGAGCGGGGCGGTCTTCCGCTACTGGCGCCGATGTCGGAAGTTGCAGGCCGGCTGGCGATCCAGGCGGGCGCGACCGCGCTGCAGAAGGCCAACGGCGGCCGCGGCATCCTTCTTGGTGGCGTACCGGGCGTATTGCCGGCCAAGGTCGCCGTCATCGGCGGCGGCGTCGTCGGTCTGCATGCGGCAAGGATGGCCGCAGGCCTCGGCGCCGATGTCTCGATCATCGACCGCTCGCTGCCGAGGCTTCGCCAGCTCGACGATATCTTCAACGGCCGCGTCCATACCCGCTATTCGACGATCGATGCGGTGGAGGAAGAAGTCTTTTCGGCAGACATGGTTATAGGCGCGGTGCTTATCCCCGGTGCCGCGGCACCGAAACTCGTCAGCCGCGAAATGCTCTCCGGAATGAAACAGGGCGCGGTCATGGTCGACGTTGCGATCGACCAGGGCGGCTGCTTCGAGACTTCGCATGCGACCACCCACTCGGAGCCGACCTACGAGGTCGATGGCATTGTCCACTATTGCGTCGCGAACATGCCGGGTGCTGTGCCCGTCACCTCGGCGCATGCCTTGAACAACGCGACCCTGCAGCACGGGCTTGCCCTTGCCGACCGCGGGCTGCGGGCCATCGCCGAAGACCGGCATCTGCGGAACGGCCTCAACGTGCACAAAGGCAGAGTGACCAACAAACCGGTCGCCGAAGCCCTGGGGTACGAAGCCGTCGCACCGGAGAGTCTGCTAAACGTAGCGTGAGTATCGCGTGTCTTAGATATATCTGACTACCTGACATCCGGGCAGTTAAGGTCGCAGGAGAGAAAGCGTCGGACTTCCGGGTCCGGCGCTTTTTTTACCGCATTGGCGAAAAGATATGATTTAGATATATCGGAGTCCTTGACGCCGGCGAGGGTCCATCCTAGCTTAGATATATCGAAGACAGTCTAGGAGACGAAAATGTTTAAGCACAGATTTGACGGGCGAAATGGCTGCGGCGAGCGCGGGGGGCGCCGAGGTTTCGAGGAGATGTTTGCTGCGCGTGCCTTTGGCGGCGGATTTGGCCGCGGTCCCGGCGGCCGCGGCGGCCCCGGTGGAGGTCGCGGTTTCGGCGACGAGGGGGATGGCCGCATCGGCCGCTTTCTGATGCAGGGCGATCTGCGCCTGGTGGTTCTGGCGCTGATCGAAAAGGAACCGCGCCATGGCTACGAGATCATCAAGCACATCGAGGATCTCACCTATGGCTTCTATGTGCCGAGCCCCGGCGTGATCTATCCGACGCTGACATATCTGGAGGAAGCGGGTTACGTCCTGGCCGAGGCCGACGGCAACAAGAAGCGCTACGTGATCACCGACGATGGCC
The DNA here is from genome assembly GCA_900469955.1 of Hyphomicrobiales bacterium. Classification (GTDB taxonomy): domain Bacteria; phylum Pseudomonadota; class Alphaproteobacteria; order Rhizobiales; family Rhizobiaceae; genus Neorhizobium. Next base: position 79,128 of record UBYX01000030.1, read on the forward strand.
GCAAGTATCTGGATGAGAACCGCAGTTTTGCGGCAATGATCCTCGACCGGCTCTCCCAGCTCGCCGAGCGGATCAAGCAGCGGCAGGAACGGCAGGAGCGGGGCAGGGACAATGGTCCGACTTTGCCGCGCAGCGTCGATGCGGCCATGCTGAACCTGCGGGAAGTGATCGCCCGCAAGCTCGAAGGTGACGACAGGAAGGCCGGCGAAATCGTCCGGCAACTGCTCGATTTCGCCGAAAACCTCGAACGCAACGACGAACCGGGCGATAATAGCCAGAACTGAGGCTGTAGGCAGGCCTGCAAAGGAACATAAAGGCGCGCCATTTCGGTAGAACGGCGCGCCTTTGTCTCAGATCGCCAGAGTCACATCAGCGAATGCCGGTACATCAACCTTTTCGATCCGGCATTGATAGCAGTTGTTGCGCGCCGAACGGACATGCACATAGGCGATGTCCTCCCGGGCGAGCAGTTCCGCAGCCCGCGAGGCGATACTTTCCGTCGGCGTGACCGCACCGCTTCCGTAGACGATGCGGTCTTCCTTGCTGTAGCCGCGCACGATGTAGTCAGTGCTCGACAGCATCGGCGGCAGAACCTCTTGTGCCTGATAACGTTGGCACGGCCGCTTGTGCAGGAAAATCGGTCCGGTTTCCGCATAAGGCTGCAGCACGGGGAAGGGGCGATAGGCGAGAACGAAAAGTTCCTCGCCCGCATCGATATTCTTCAGGCAATGGCGGCACGGGTGGCCTGGGCCGTCGGAAACCATTGTTTCAGGCGGGCGCCCGTAGGCATCAATGCCGCCATTCCACAGCTGGGCGGCATCCTCGGTAGGCATGGCGATGAAGGCGATGGTCATGGCAAACTCCTTTTGGATTTGCCCTGAAATGCGCCTGAATGAACCGGGAAACCACCCGTTTCTTGCGTGAATGTCAGGCGTCCAGCGCCTTCAGCAATTCCGCATCCGTCATTGGCATCACCAGCGCCTCGTAGGTGGAAACCGGCGAGAAGCCCATCATCTGATAGAGTTGCAGGGCGCGCGGGTGGTCGAGCGTGTTGGTGGTGACCGTCACCTTCTGCGGATTGTCCTGCCAGGCGACGTAGAGCGCCTGCAGCAGAAACCATTTTCCGATGCCGAGCCCGATCGCCCGCTCGAACAGGCCGAAATAGGAGAGTTCGACGATCTCGTCGCTTTCCTTGGTCAGCTCGAAGAAACCCGCCGGCGCCCCATGCACGTAGAGGACGGTGACCGAGACGCGGGGATCATGGATCGCTGCGGCAAGTTCCTCGTCGCTCATCTTCAGCCGATTGTACCAGTGCCAGCGCTTGCCCACCTGCCGGTAGAGATAGCGATAGTAATGCAGTGGAATGTCCGAGGCGCGAATGATCGCTGTCTGGAGGTTGACAGGTACCGGCAGGCTGGCCTTCGGCGGTGCGGTCATTTCCAGTTGCGTGACATGGGCCTTGAGTGGACTTGGCTTCCTGGCCATCGCCTTACGCCACTTTGGAGTCAGGCGGTCCGCCGACGACAGGCGCGTCCTCGCGGCTGCCCCATTCCGTCCAGGAACCGTCATAAAGCGCGTTGTCCTCATGGCCGAGGGATTCGAGCGCAAGTGTGATGATGGCCGCGGTGATGCCAGAACCGCAGCTCGTAACCACCGGTTGGCCGAAGTCGATGCCTGCATCCTCGATAGCCTGTCTGAGCTCCGGCAAGGAACGCAGCTTGCCATTTACCGAGAATGTACCGGCAGGAAGGCTGCGGGCGCCGGGCATATGCCCGGAGCGCAAGCCCGCACGAGGTTCGGGCTCGGTTCCGGCGAAGCGCCCGGCCGAACGCGCGTCGGCGATCTGCCGCGAGCCGTCGCCGACGATCGACAGCATCGTCTGGAGATCGATCACCTTGTCCACCCGGAAATTGGTATTGAATGTCACCGCTTCGGGTTGGGGAACGGCCGTATCGAGAGGTCGGCCTTCAGCTTTCCAGCCGTCCAGGCCACCGTCGAGGATAAAGACGTTCTGGGCTCCCATGGTGCGGAAGAGCCACCAGCCGCGGGGCGCCGAAAAGATGCCGGGGCCGTCGTAAATCACGATCCGGTCGGTCTCGCGGATTCCCATCTTGCCGACAGTCTCGGCAAAGAGGTCGGGCGAGGGCACCATATGGGGAAGTCCGGTCGAGTGATCGGCTACCTTGTCGTGGTCGAACCGCACGGCGCCTGGAATGTGGCCGGCGGCATATTCTGCATCAGCATCGCGGTTCTGCGCGGCAAGATAAAAGGAGGCGTCGACGATCTTCAGGTCCGGACTGCCAAGCTGGCTCTGAAGCCATTCGGACGAAACGACGAAACGGCTGGTTCCGCTCATGTAACTCTCCCTTGGGGCTGGATCAGCCCTCTGTGCCGGGCTCGCCGAACCGGATGCGGAAACGGCGGTTCTCCTTGCCCTTCTTTTCGATCTTGGCGATATGAATCGCGCCGACCTCCTGCGTTTCGGAGACATGTGTGCCGCCGCAAGGCTGGCTGTCAATGCTGGAGTTCTCGCCGATACAGACCAGGCTGACGCGGCCCATCCCCATCGGCGGCCGGACGTTCTTGGATTTCACGATACTGGGATTGGCCGCGAGTTCCTCGTCCGTGATCCAGTGAACATAGACAGGATGGTTCTGCCCGACGAGGTCCATCAGTCTCGCCGTGACCTCGTCCTTGTCGATCGTCTCGCTCATGTCGAAATCGACGCGCGATTCCTCCTCGCCGACGGCGGCACCGGTAATCGGGTATTGGCAGACAACAGACAGCAGATGGCAGGCGGTGTGCATGCGCATCAGCCTGTAGCGGCGCGGCCAGTCGACGTGAAGCGTGAGCGTCTCGCCGACGAGCGGTTGTGGCTCGCCTGCCAGCGGCACATGGATCACAGTCTCCTTGGTGGCGCCGTGCTTCGTCTGGCCGAGCTGGATTTTCGCCCCGTCGGCGCGTTCTAGAAAGCCGGTGTCGCCGGGCTGGCCTCCCGACGTGGCATAGAAACAGGTCCGGTCGAGTTCTATACCGCCATCCTCGTGAATAGCCGTCACCACCGCTTCGGCCGTCGAGAGGTAGAAGTCGTCGCGGTAGAGGATTTCAACGGGCATGGATCACTCGATTGTCTGTGTCAGGCGGTCTGGAAGGGGACGGGAATGTGCCGCTTCTGGGAAATCCACGCAGGCACAGGCAAGCCCTTCGATTTGAGGAACTCCGGATTGAAGAGCTTCGACTGATAGCGGTTGCCGTAATCGCAGAGGATCGTCACGATCGTGTGGCCGGGGCCGAGGTCCCTGGCGAGACGGATGGCGCCGGCGATGTTGATGCCGGTCGATCCGCCGAGGCAGAGGCCTTCTTTCTCGACGAGGTCGAAGATCAGCGGCAGAGCTTCGGCATCTGGAATGCGATAGGAAAAATCGGGCGTGAAGCCTTCGAGATTGGCAGTGATGCGGCCCTGGCCGATACCTTCGGTAATGGACGAGCCTTCCGCTTTCAGTTCGCCGTGGGCATAGTATTCATAAAGAGCTGCCCCTTCCGGATCGGCAATGCCGATCTTGACGTTCGGATTCCTCGCCTTGAGACCTGCGGCCACGCCGGCAAGCGTGCCCCCGGAACCAACGGAGCAGATGAAGCCGTCGACCTTGCCGCCGGTCTGATCCCATATTTCCGGCGCCGTTGTCTGAATGTGAGCCTCGCGGTTTGCCACATTGTCGAACTGATTGGCCCAGATGGCGCCGGCAGGCTCGCTTTTGGCAAGTTCTTCGGCCAGGCGCCCGGAAATCTTCACGTAGTTGTTGGGGTTCTTGTAGGGGACGGCAGGCACTTCCACGAGTTCGGCACCGAAGAGCTTCAGCGCGTCCTTCTTTTCCTGGCTCTGGGTTTCCGGAATGACGATGACGGTGCGGTAACCGAGTGCCTTGGCGACCAGCGTCAGACCGATCCCCGTATTGCCCGCGGTGCCCTCGACGATCACGCCGCCGGGTCGCAACAGTCCCTTCTTCTCCGCTTCGCGGATGATGTAGAGCGCCGCGCGATCCTTGACCGACTGACCGGGATTGAGGAATTCGGCCTTTCCGAAAATCTCACAGCCGGTCGCTTCGGAAGCACCTTTGAGTCGGAGAAGGGGCGTGTTGCCGATCACGTCGAGAACGGAGGAGTGGGAGGTCATCGGGCTACCTTGTTTTTCCATGCTGATTTAAGACCGGTCTTTTCGGCGGGCAAGCGCCGGAGAGCAAGAAATTCTGTTTCCGGAAAGAGCGGACGCCGGTAAAATCCATCTTCGATCGGCGATTGCCCCGGTTGCGGCGGTTGTGGGGGACGGCAAGGTCAGCTCCCGTGCCTGCGTCCGATGCGGTTTCAGATTTTAATATCGCGGAAACAGTAATCCAAAAGCTCTGCCGTACGTATATCAATTCCATTGAAGCTCATACTAAACCGTGTCATTCATGATTTTCGCGCAGCGTGAATTTCACTTGCGAACTGGCCTTTGGACATGCTGCTGAACCTGGAAAGGTTAGACCTTCTTCTCGCCCACTACGTGGCTGGCGCTCTTCCCAGACCGGCCGATGTGCTTGTTGGCTCTTATCTGGAAATGCAACCTGCAGCAGCGCGCCTCGCTGGAGCGCTGGAGGAGTTTGCGGGGAAGGCTTTGGTCGACAGCGAACCATTGGCGATATCGCATCGGGATCAATGCCTGAATGAGATCTTTACGTCACGCCTGCCGGTGATCGAACGCGAAAAGCCTCGACATTCCGAATCCGGTCTTCCCACCCTCCTGCGATCCTATTTAGGAGGCGATCTTGTGGAGATCCCATGGAAAACGAGGCTGCCCGGCTTCAGGCAGCACGTCATCGAAAAGTCCGGGGACGTGGAGGCCAGCCTTCTCTGGCTGCGTCCGGGCAGAGCGCTTCCCCACCATGGCCACAAGGGATTGGAGCTGACGCTGGTGATTGAGGGTGAGTTCAACGACCATCGCGGCCGTTTCGCAGCGGGAGATGTCTCGGTTGCCGATGAAACGCTGGACCACAGGCCGGTCGCAGCAAGCCACGCGCCGTGTATCTGCTTTTCCATCCTGTTCGCGCCGATTTCCCTTTCCGGCCCGATACCGAGATTAGTGGGGGACATCCTCGGCATATGAGCGGCAGAAGAAAAGCCGGTGGTTCACCGGCTTGGCGTCTAGTTCAGGTGAAGCTGAGCTTCGCTGACTGCCTGCTCGAATTGCTGGCGCGCTTCTTCCGGTGATCTACGACCGTCGAGCGCGGCCCGGCAAACGCTGCGTGCCTTGACGAAATGCGGCCCGCGCATATCCGGCCACCGATCGGTCAATAAAACCAGCGCCTCGAAAGGTCCGTTGATGACCTCTGTGCCGAGATGGCCGAATGCAACGCGAACCGGTTTTTGCCAGCTTGTCTGCGGCATGTGTGTCTCCTCCCTGGATACCAACCGTGATGAACGCGCAATGCGTCAAACGGTTCCCGCCTACGCATAAAAATTTGCACCCGCTGATCACGATTGTCTATCCGAAAAATGGCGGCAAGCCGGTGGAACGGACAGGGATACGGTTTGGAGGTTGCGCGCGTCTTCGGGCGCTCCGTCAGGCTTGATGATTCCCTTGCCGCCAGGGAATCATGATTGCTATGGGTTTTGGAAAGCAGTTGCGGAAGAGTCGCCATGCAGGAACGATTTCTCATCCACGGACCAACCGATTCCGGCGTCACGATCCTTTTGGCGCACGGCGCCGGCGCACCGATGGACTCGGTCTCCATGACTGCGGCGGCAGACGCTCTCGCATCCAAAGATTTTCGCGTCGTCCGCTTCGAGTTCGGCTACATGAGAGCCCGCCGGACCTCCGGCGACCGGAAGCCGCCGCCGAAGGCTGAAATCCTCAATCCGGAATACAGGGCTGCGATCGACGAAATCGGCGACACGGAGGTGCTGATTATCGGCGGAAAGTCCATGGGCGGCCGGGTCGCGAGCATGGTTGCCGACGATCTTCATGCAGAGAGTAAAGTGGCCGGTCTCCTGTGCCTCGGTTATCCCTTTCATCCGCCCGGCAAGCCGGATCAGCTTCGCACGCAGCATCTCAAGTCTCTGAAGACGCCGGCGCTCATATGCCAGGGAACGCGCGACGAATTCGGCACAAGGGAAGAGGTGGCCGGTTATCAACTGTCCGACAGCATCGAAATCCTCTGGTTGGAGGATGGTGATCACGACCTCAAGCCGCGCAAGACGATCTCCGGTTTCTCGACCGCCGATCATCTCGCCAAAATGGCGGAAACGGCTCGGGCATGGGCCGACCGTTTGAAGCTTTAGCTTCAGGCAATCAGCGGCCGTCAGGCCGCGATCGAACCTCGGCTGCAGTCGGTCACCAAGCGGTGATGCAGCCCCTGAATGGGCTTCGTTTTCTTCCTGTTTGATGTTACGTACTATTTAGTACAAAATGCGTTTGATGTGGATGCGGGCCTGAATGCCTGGGCTGCGCTGGGTCTGCGGCTTATGGATTTGGAGGAGTGGGAGAGCGATGAAGACCTCGATAGCGACGGTTTCGATCAGCGGGGAGTTGCCTGAGAAGCTGGAGGCGATTGCCAAGGCCGGGTTCGACGGGGTGGAGATCTTCGAGAACGATTTTCTGGCCTTCGACGGATCTCCGGCGGATGTCGGCAGGATGGTGCGCGATTTCGGGCTGGAGATCACGCTGTTCCAGCCGTTCCGCGATTTCGAGGGCATGCCGGAGCCGCTTCGCTCCCGCACCTTCGACCGGGCTGAGCGCAAGTTCGACGTCATGCAGGAGCTCGGCACCGATCTGGTGCTGGTCTGCTCCAACGTCTCGCCCGTTTCGCTTGGCGGTATCGACCGGGCGGCGGCGGATTTCCACGAGCTCGGCGAGCGGGCCACCAGACGCGGGTTGAGGGTAGGTTACGAGGCACTCGCCTGGGGCCGGCATATCAGCGACCACCGCGATGCCTGGGAAATCGTTAGGCGTGCCGACCATGACAATATCGGCCTGATCCTCGACAGCTTCCACACGCTGTCGCGGAAGATCGACATCAATTCGATCCGTTCCATCCCGAAGGACAAGATCTTCATCGTTCAGCTTGCCGATGCGCCGCTTATCGACATGGACCTGCTCTACTGGTCCCGGCATTTCCGCAACATGCCGGGCGAGGGCGATCTGCCGGTGACGGCGTTTACCACCGCCATCGCCGAGACCGGTTACGACGGTTATTTCTCGCTGGAAATCTTCAACGACCAGTTCCGCGGCGGGCAGCCCCGGGCGATCGCCGCCGATGGCTACCGCTCGCTGATCCATCTCGGCGACCGGGTCCGCCGCAGCCCGAATGCGGCAAGCCTGACGGTGGCGGCCATGCCGGACCGGGCCGCGGTCAGGGGCGTCGGCTTCGTGGAGTTTTCCGCCGATGAGAAGGACGCGGCCGATCTTGCCGCCATCCTGAAGACGCTCGGCTTTCGCAGGACCGGCGTCCACAAGACGAAAAAGGTCAGCCTGTTCAGCCAGGGTGACATCCGGCTGCTCGTCAATACCGAGGACAGAGGTTTTGCCAACGCCTCCTTTGCGGTGCACGGCACCTCGGCCTATGCGACGGCGCTGGTCGTCGACGATGCGCAAGCTGCACTCGCGCGTGCGGTGGCGCTCGGCGCCGAACGGTTCGAGCAGCCGGTCGGCCCGGGCGAGGTCGAGATCCCGGCAATCCGCGGCGTTGGCGGCGGGTTGATCTATCTGCTCGACGACAAAAGCGAACTCGGCCGCTTTTCCGAGATCGATTTTATCCCCGTCAGCGACGAGACAGGAAGAGAAGCCGAGGTGGTACCGGCGCATCTCGACCATGTCGACCACATCGCCCAGACGGTCGCCTACGAGGAAATGCTGACCTGGCTGTTGTTCTACACCTCGATCTTCGACACTCAGAAGACGCCGATGGTCGACATCATCGATCCGGCCGGCGTGGTGCGCAGCCAGGTGGTGGAAAATGCCTCCGGAACGCTCAGGATCACCCTGAACGGGGCGGAGAACCGCCGCACGCTTGCCGGTCACTTCATCGCCGAAAAGTTCGGCTCCGGCATTCAGCATCTGGCCTTTTCCACCGACGACATCTTTGCAACGGCCGCGGCGCTCAAACAGAACGGCTTCCGGCCGCTGGTCATCTCGCCCAACTACTATGGTGACGCGGAAGCCCGCTTCGGGCTCGATCCGGCGCTCACCGAGAAGCTGAAGGCTGACAACATCCTCTACGACCGCGACGAGCAGGGCGAATATTTCCAGCTCTACAGCATGACCTATGGCGAGGGCTTCTTCTTCGAGATCGTCGAACGGCGCGGCTACAAAGGCTACGGCGCCCCGAACGCCATCTTCCGCATCGCCGCGCTCAAGAAGGCGCTGAGGCCGGAAGGAATGCCGAAAGCGTGAACCGATCGCGGCCCGGATGGCCGACGAGGGTTTGCTTGCAAATGTCGCCTATGGGCGCTACCGAGCAGCAGTACCCGAGTGGCGCTGATGCCGCAGCAATCGCGCACCCTGATCGGCGGAGTGTAAGGCGGTAACCGCTACTATCTATCACCCTAAAATTCTTTTCATGGTGGCCCGCTGCATCGAACGCGGCGTCAGGCGATTTGAAAATGCAATGATGTTGTTCATGAACCCGGCCACCACCGACGCCTTGCCTTGTGACAGTGCTCGCAGACCGCTTTCGGCGACTGGACGGGGCTTCATCGTCAGAAGGCGCAGCATGGGCGAGACGGGAGCGTCGGCTGCTGCATCGAAGCCGGTTTCGGTATGCCCTGGGCACAGACTGGTTACCACCACGCCTTGCGGACGAAGTTCCTCGTGCAGCGCTTCTCCAAAAGCCAGCACATAGGACTTCGTCGCTGCGTAGGCCGCAAAGGTGGGAACAGGCTGGAGCCCCAGGAGACTCGCAATCAGAAGGATCTGCCCGGATCCTCGGGCCGCCATGTCCCGGCCGAACACATAGCTCAGCTCGGTGACCGCCGTGATGTTGAGCTGGATCATGTCGGTGGTGCGCTCGATCGGCGTTTCCAGAAATTCGCCGTGCAAGCCGTATCCGGCATTGTTCACCAGAATGTCGATCTGTAGCGACTTCTCATCCAGGCTGCTTTTCAAGCGGCCAGCGGCTCCAGGGGCGGCCAAGTCGATTGGCTCGACATGGATATCGACGCCATGTTTCCGGCGAAGGTCGGCCGCGAGCTTTTCCCTCGGCTCCCGTCTCCGGGCCGCGAGCACGAGATTGACCTTCTGCGCCGCCAGCAGCTCGGCAAATTCGAGCCCGAGGCCGCTTGATGCGCCCGTGATCAGGGCCCGTTTTCCCGGTGCGCCGCCCACCTTTTCAACAACCGGGATCTGTGTTCCCGTATCAGCTGTCTGTTGCATCTTTTTTCCTTCCAATTAACTGGGACGTAGCTCGCGCAACTGTCATCACGCCGGGGAAATCTTGCGTGTTAGCGCAACATGACTTTTAGAGTGCGGTCGACGAGCTTCCCGAACGGGGCGCGGAAAAGCCTGGTGGCGTTCCACCGGCGCTGGGCATAGATGCCCTTGGCGTGGCTAAGCCGCTTGAAGCCTTCGATGCCGTGATAGGCACCGATGCCGCTGGCACCGACGCCGCCGAACGGTAGATCGTCCTGCGCGACATGCATGATGGTACCGTTTATCGTGACATTGCCGGATGTCGTACCGGTCAGCACTTTGCGCTGATCCATGCCGCCGGATCCGAAATAGTAGAGCGCTAGCGGCCGAGGCCGGGCGTTGACGTAAGCGATGGCTTCGTCGATCGCGCTATAGGTGATGACCGGCAGGATCGGTCCGAAAATCTCTTCCCGCGCGATGCGCATTTGGTCCGTCATGCCAAGCAATACCATCGGGGCAAGCGTATGTGGGCGGTCGGGGCCTCGACCGGGCCTGACACCGGCATCGACGATTTTCGCGCCATGCGCGCGCGCATCCTCGATCAGTCCCTTCAGTCTCTCGTAGTGACGTTCGTTGATGATCGAGGTGTAATCTCCGCTCGATGCACCATCGGGATACAAGGCAGCGGCACTTGCCTGATAGGCCTGAACGAACGCATCGAGATCGCTTTCGTGGACCATCGCATAATCCGGCGCGATGCAGGTCTGACCGGCGTTGACAAGCTTACCGAACGCAACCTCGGATGCTGCCTGCTTCAGCGAGTGGCTTTTCTCAACGATGACCGGCGACTTGCCGCCGAGCTCGAGCGTAACCGGGACAAGGTTGTCACTCGCCGCCTTCATGACGGCGCGTCCTACCTGTGTGCTCCCGGTGAACAGAAGATGGTCGAACGGCAGCGCGGAAAAAGCCGCGGCAACGGACGCGTCGCCTTGAACGACCGCTACTTGATCCTTCGGGAAAATGTCTCCCAACAGCTCCGACAGCAGGGCGCTGGTCGAGGGGGTCAGTTCGGACGGCTTGAGCAGCACGCGGTTGCCCGCGGCGATCGCGGTGGCGACCGGCATCAGTGCAAGCGTCACGGGATAGTTCCATGGCGCGATGACCCCGACCACGCCAAGGGGCTGATACTCGATCCATGCCCTGCCGAACTGCATGTGGAGGGGAACATGGCGCCGCTCCGGCCGCATGAACCGGCGCAGGTTCCGGAGAAGATAGTCGATGCCGCCAACAAGGCCAAAAATCTCCATGATCGCCGTCTCGTACCGGGAACGATGACCGAAGTCGGAAGCGACGGCTGCCTCGATCGCTCCACGGCGGTCGATCAGAGCCTTCTTGAGTTTCGCGAGATCGGCGCGGCGATCGGCGAGTGAGGGTGAGCCGTCGCGCAGGAATGCGGTGCGTTGTGCATCGAGGAGTGCCGGGAGTTCTTCGGCATCGAAATTTTTTGTGATGGCGTTCATGACAGAGTCCATGTAGACAAGAGAAACATAACGCCTGTCTACGAGCAAAAGTAAGCGCTGTCAACATATGTTTACAGGGGAAACTTCAACGTGCAGAAAACCACACCGGAACGGAGCTACCATCACGGCGACCTTCGCCGCGCGCTTGTCGACACGGCTTTGGAGGTGATGCGGGAAGAGCGGAACTGGCAGTTCACATTACGGGAAATCGCCCGACGCGCCGGTGTGAGCCACGCGGCGCCGTACAAGCACTTTCCCGACAAGGGCGCGCTGCTGACGGAGCTGGCGATGATTGGGTTCGATCAGTTACGCACAGCATTGATACAGGCGCAGTCTGATGCTGGAGGGGAGCCGCGCGAGGTGCTGTTGCCCATGGCGCGCGCCTATGTCGATTTCGGCATCGCCAATCCCGCCCTTTATAGCCTGATGTTTGGCGCAGAGAGCCGCAACCAATGCGACGTCCATCTTGGTGAGAATGCGATCAGCGTCTTCGACACGGTTGTGGATGTCCTGGGCCGCGGCCAATCTGACGGAGTATTCCGCCGACGCCCGGTTCGCGATCATGCAACGGCCTGCTGGTCGCTTCTCCACGGGATGACCATGTTGGCGATCGATGGCCTGCTGCTGCCCGAAAAGGTCGGCCTGGAGCCGCTGAAGGCTGCATTCGGGACACTCATGGAGGGGATCGCCAGCGAGTATGAGGCCGCGGAAACGCCGGATCTCCGGTGAAAGGCAGCGCCGCTGAGGCGGGAGAGGCGGAAAGCCAAGTAGACCGACCCAGGCTCCAGGTTGACCTGGTCTCGGTTCCGTCGTCTGGTTGCGACATCAGTAGGGAGAATTCAAGCGAGGGCGCGGGATGTCACGCCCGATGTACAGAGTGCCCGACCCGAGAGATAG
>UBYX01000050.1 GCA_900469955.1 Hyphomicrobiales bacterium
TTGTCAGCAGTCTGAGGCGGGATGGAGATCCCGCCTTGATGATTTTCGCTCGTGTCGGCTGATCACATATGGATCGGCTTGAAGAAGGTGCCGAGCGCCGCTTCCTTGACCGCTTCCGACATGGTCGGGTGCGCGTGGCAGGTGCGGCCGAGGTCTTCCGAAGAGCCGCCGAATTCCATGAGGACCGTAATCTCGTGGATCATCTCGCCGGCGCCGAAGCCGACGATATGGCCGCCGAGAACCCGATCGGTTTCCTTGTCGGCGAGGATCTTCACAAATCCGTCGGTCGCCAGCATCGCGCGGGCGCGGCCGTTCGCCGTGAACGGGAACTTGCCGACCTTGTAGGCGACGCCCGCGGCCTTCAGCTCTTCCTCGGTCTTGCCCACGGAAGCGACTTCCGGCTGGGTGTAAACGACGCCCGGGATGACGTCGTAGTTCACATGACCGTGCTGGCCTGCGAGGATTTCGGCAAGCGCCACGCCTTCGTCTTCCGCCTTGTGGGCGAGCATCGGCCCCTTCACCACGTCGCCGATGGCATAGATGCCGGCGACGTTTGTCTTGAAGTGGCTGTCGATCTCGACACGGCCGCGATTGTCGAGCGCGACGCCTGCCTCTTCAAGGCCAAGACCTGCGGTGTAAGGCTTGCGGCCCGTCGAGATCAGCACGACGTCGGCTTCGACGGTCTGGGCTTCCCCACCCTTGACAGGCTCGTAGGTAACCTTGGCGCCATTAGCTGTCTTCTCGACACCGCTAACCTTGGCATCGGTGCGGATATCCATGCCCTGCTTTGCCATCATGCGCTGGAACTGCTTGGAAACCTCGCCGTCCATTCCGCCGAGAAGCTTGTCGAGATATTCCACGACGGTGACCTTTGCTCCGAGGCGGGACCAGACGGAGCCGAGTTCCATGCCGATGACGCCGCCGCCGACGACCACCAGATGCTGCGGCACCTTGTCGAGTGCGATGGCACCGGTGGACGAAACGATGACCTTCTCATCGATCTCGACGTTGACGCCGGGAATTCCTGCGACATCCGAACCCGTGGCGATCACGATGTTCTTGGTCTCGAGCTCCTGAACCTTGCCGTCTTCGCCGGTGACAGAAACCTTGCCCGCGGCAACGATCTTGCCGGTGCCCTGGAAGCCATCGATCTTGTTCTTCTTGAAGAGGAATGAAACGCCGTCGACGTTCGACTTCACGGTCGCATCCTTGTGCGCCATCATCTTTTCGAGGTTGAGCTTCGGGGCCGAAACCTCGACGCCGAGCGCGTCCATGCCGTGAGCGGCGTGATGGAACATCTCGGAAGCATGCAGCAGCGCCTTGGAAGGTATGCAGCCGATGTTGAGGCAGGTCCCGCCGTAGGTGGCGCGCTTTTCCACGACTGCGACCTTGAGGCCGAGCTGAGCCGCCTTGACCGCGCAGACGTAACCGCCCGGGCCGCTTCCGATTACGATCACATCATAAGCCATAGTCTTCTTTCCTTTTCTCTATTCGGTTAGCGCCCGCCACTCACGTCGAGGATAGCGCCGGTTATATAGGAAGCCGCCGGCGAAAGCAGATAGAGGACGGCGTCCGCCACCTCATCCGCCCTGCCCGGCCGTTGCATGGGAACACTGGGAGCCATGTCGCGCGCCCGGTCCGGCAGACCGCCGGATGCATGGAGTTCCGTGTCGATGACGCCCGGGCGGATCGCGTTGACGCGTACGCCCTCGGCGGCAACCTCGCGCGCAAGCCCGATCGTCAGCGTGTCGATCGCAGCTTTCGATGCCGCGTAGTCGACATATTGCGACGGCGAGCCCAGCTTGGCCGCCATGGAGGAAATATTGACGATCGTACCGCCCCTGCCGCCGTGCTTCGTCGACATGCGGCGCACCGCCTCGCCGGCGGCAAGGATGGCGCCAGTCACATTGATCCGCATCATCCGGTCCAGCCGGTCCGCGTTCATTTCGTCCACCCGCTGCGGCTGGTCGACCACGCCGGCATTGTTGACCAGCCCGTCCAGTCGGCCGAAATGCCGGTCGACTGCCTCGAACATGGCCACGATCTCGGCTGCATTGCCGACATCCGCCTTGATCGCAAAAGCCTCACCGCCTGCCGTCTCGATGGCGTTGACCACCTCTTCGGCGGCCTGACGATTGGAGGTGTAGTTCACTGCCACGCGCCAGCCCTGGCTCGCCGCCAGAAGCGAAACCGCAGCGCCGATGCCGCGGCTACCGCCGGTAACCAAAAGAACAGGTGCTTCCGTCATTTCGTGCACTCCTTGAATACGTAGAGATCCCACGGAACCGACTTGAGGCCGCTTTTCTCCCACAAGGCGGAATGCCGGACTGCCGGTCCTAGGCCGGACATCAGGATGGCATCCGGCGCCTGGCTGCCCTCGGGGCCTAATATGTCGATATGGCCGCTCGCGACATCAAGAGCATAGGGCACGCCTGTCCAGACGGTGCATGCCCTCAATTCGGCTCCCGTTGCATCTCCTTGAGGGCAATTGTTCATCGCCATTCCGGCGGGGCGGGAGGATTCCTCGTCATACATGACGTTGCCGTCGAGCTTCAGCTTACCACCGGTCACGGTGAAGAGATGGCTGACCGCCGCCGCGTCGGAACCGACCGGCTTGAAGGTAAGCACGGTTCCGGCCTCCGCCTCGACGAACACCGCCTTTTCGATCGCGCATCTGTCTTCGGCCGAAGCCATGGCCGGCATCAGGCATAAAGGCAGCAGCCATGTCTTCAGGCAAAAGGTCATGACGTCACCAGAAAAGCGCGATCATCATGGCCAGCAATCCAAGCATGCTGATCAGCCAGACGAAAGATCGGAAATAGGGGATGCCCGCGAGATAGAGAGGCACGTAGACGATCCGCGCGGCAAACCAGAGCCATCCACCCGCAAGACCGAAACCCGAGGCGTCATCACCCGCAAAGGCGACGCCGAGCAGAAGACCCGCAAAGGCCGGATAGGTTTCTTGGAAATTCCTGGACGCCCTCGCCGCCCGACCGGCAAGCTTGCCGCTCGGTTCGCGGCCGTCGTCCCGTGGACCTGCGTTCCAGGCCGAGCCAAGTTCACGGGTCGAGAGCACGCCTTGCAGCAGGATGTGGAAAACCAGCAGGATCACGCTCAGGGTAAGCAGCGCCATGTAAGGCGTGACCGTAACCCCGAGCGTCTCCATGTCAGGCTCCCGTCTTAGAGATCGAGGACCAGGCGTTCCGGATCTTCGAGGCTCTCCTTGACGCGGACGAGGAAGGTCACCGCTTCCTTGCCGTCGACCATCCGGTGGTCGTAGGACAGCGCCAGATACATCATCGGACGGATGACGACCTGGCCGCCGATGGCGACCGGGCGCTCCTGGATCTTATGCATGCCGAGGATGCCGGATTGCGGAGCGTTGAGGATCGGCGAAGACATGAGCGAACCGTAGACGCCGCCGTTGGAAATGGTGAAAGTGCCGCCCTGCATATCGGCCATGGAAAGCTGGCCGTCGCGGGCAAGCTTTCCGAGGCGGCCGATTTCCTTTTCGATCTCGGCGATCGACATCTGGTCGGCATCGCGTACCACCGGAACAACCAGCCCCTTGTCCGTGCCGACGGCGACGCCGACGTGACAATAGTTCTTGTAGATGATGTCCGTGCCGTCGATCTCGGCATTGACTGCCGGCAGTTCCTTCAGCGCATGGGTAACTGCCTTCGTAAAGAAGCCCATGAAGCCGAGCTTCACGCCGTGCTTCTTCTCGAAGATATCCTTATAGCGGTTGCGCAGGTCCATCACGGCCTTCATGTCCACCTCGTTATAGGTGGTCAGCATGGCGGCGGTGTTCTGCGCATCCTTCAAACGACGCGCGATGGTCTGACGCAGGCGCGTCATCTTTACGCGCTCTTCGCGGGCAGCATCGTCGGCAGAGGAAACCGGGCGGGGAGCGGCCGGAGCTGCGGGCGCCTGGGCCGGGGCGGAAACGCCCCTGGCGACGGCTGCGATCACGTCACCCTTCAGAACCTGGCCGCGCTTGCCGGAACCGTCGATATCGGCGGTGGAAATGTTGCTGTCGGCGGCGATCTTGGCAGCAGCCGGGGCCGGCGGCATGGACGACGCGGCAGCCGGAGCGGCCGGTTCGGCGACCTTGGCGGGCGCAGCTTCAGCGGGCTTGGCGGCCGGAGCGGCCGTTGCAGTGCCCGCACCGCCTTCGGCGATCTGCCCGAGCAGGGCGCCGAGGCCTACGGTTTCGCCGTTGTTGGCGACGATCTCGGTCAGAACGCCGGAAGCAGGAGCGGGAACTTCGACGGTCACCTTGTCCGTTTCGAGCTCGACGAGCGGTTCGTCCGCCTTGACCGTATCGCCCACCTTCTTGAACCAGGTGCCGACGGTTGCCTCGCTGACGGACTCTCCGAGGGTGGGAACGCGGATTTCAGTGGCCATTGTTGTGAGTTCCTGAATGGTTGTTTTCGTTTATTCGGCAGCCGCGGCGTCTGCCGCAGACTTCCGCAGAATGATGGATGGCATGGGAGAAACTTCAAACCGGAAGCCGAAGCCTGCCTTGATCACCGGATCGTCGTCCGCCAGCGCCTGGGCAGCGGCCTGATCGGCGGCCTCCACCACGGCGATACCGAAAGCCCCGCCCTCTGCAAAGACGGGACCGACCGCGATTGCGTTGCCGGCTTCCGCAAGTCCGCGCCAGTAGTCGGCGTGAACCTGCATCGCCGACATTTCCTCCGGCGATGCATCGAACGGAAAGCTCGGCCTTGGCGATACGAGCTTCAGGTGAAAATAGGCCATCGGCCTCTCTCCTTAGCCGCCGAGCGCGTCTTCGAGGAAGGCCTCGAGCTGCGCCAGATGCTTGGACATCAGACCCGTGGCCGGCGAAGCCGCAGCCGGGCGGCCCGTATAACGGACCCGCTGATACTTCGCATCGATATGCGCCAGCACCCATTCCAGATACGGATCGATGAACGCCCAGGCGCCCATGTTCTTCGGCTCTTCCTGGCACCAGACCATCTCCGCATTCCGGAAGCGGGACAGCTCGTTGATGAGCGCCTTGGCCGGGAACGGATAGAGCTGTTCGATGCGCAGCAGGTAGATGTCGTCGATGCCGCGCTTTTCGCGCTCTTCCAGCAGATCGTAATAGACCTTGCCGGTGCAGAGCACGACGCGGCGGATCTTGGCATCCTTCTGCAGCTTGATCGGGCCGTCCTTGATGACCTCGGCATCGTCCCAGAGCAGGCGGTGGAAGGAGGATTCACCCGCCATTTCGGCAAGCGTCGAGGTGGCGCGCTTGTGCCGCAGCAGCGACTTCGGCGTCATCAGGATGAGCGGCTTGCGGAAGTCGCGCTTCGTCTGACGGCGCAGGATATGGAAGTAGTTGGCCGGCGTCGTGCAGTTGGCGACCTGCATGTTGTCTTCGGCGCACATCTGCAGCCAGCGCTCGAGGCGAGCCGACGAGTGTTCCGGGCCCTGGCCTTCATAGCCATGCGGCAGGAGGCAGACGAGGCCGGACATGCGCAGCCACTTGCGTTCGCCCGACGAGATGAACTGGTCGAACACCACCTGCGCGCCGTTTGCGAAGTCGCCGAACTGAGCTTCCCAGAGCGTCAGGGCATTCGGGCGCGCCAACGAGTAGCCGTATTCGAAGCCGAGTACCGCTTCTTCCGAGAGCATCGAGTTGATGACTTCGTAACGAGCCTGGGTCGGAGACAGATTGGCGAGCGGGATGAAGCGCTCCTCGGTCTCCTGATCGTAGAGCACGGAATGCCGCTGCGAGAACGTACCGCGTTCGCAATCCTGGCCGGAGAGGCGGATTTTCGTGCCCTCCGTGACCAACGAACCGAAAGCGAGAGCTTCGGCCATCGCCCAGTCGATACCTTCGCCGGTCTCGACCATTTGCGCGCGGTTTTCCATGAACCGCTTGATCGTGCGGTGAGCGTTGAAGCCTTCCGGAACGGTCGAAAGCTTGCGCCCGATCTCCTTCAACTGCTTCATCGGCATGGCGGTCTTGCCGCGCCGCTGCTCGTCGGCATTGTCCGCCGAGCGCAGACCCGACCACTGACCATCCAGCCAGTCGGCCTTGTTGGGCTTGTAGCTCTGGCCGGCTTCGAACTCGGCTTCGAGATGGGCGCGCCAATCGGCCTTCATCTTCTCGAATTCGCCTTCCGAGAGCAGACCTTCGGCAATCAGGCGGTCGGCGTAAAGCTGGGCCACGGTCTTGTGGCCACGGATCACCTTGTACATCTTCGGCTGCGTAAACGCGGGTTCGTCGCCTTCGTTGTGACCGAAGCGGCGATAGCAGAACATGTCGATCACGACCGGCTTGTGGAACTTCATCCGGTATTCGGTTGCAACCTTGGCCGCATAGACGACCGCTTCCGGATCGTCACCGTTGACGTGGAAGATCGGCGCTTCGATCATCTTGGCAACGTCGGACGGATAAGGCGACGAACGCGAGAAAGCCGGATTGGTGGTGAAGCCGATCTGGTTGTTGATGATTACGTGCATCGTGCCGGCGACCCGATGACCGCGCAGACCGGAAAGGCCGAGGATTTCGGCAACGACGCCCTGGCCGGCAAAGGCCGCATCGCCGTGCAGCAGCAGCGGCAGAACCTTGGCGCGCTCCTTGAGCGGAATGACGTCGCCGTCCCAGGCCTTCGCCAGCATGTCCTGCTTGGCGCGGGCCTTGCCCATGACGACCGGGTTGACGATTTCGAGATGCGAAGGGTTGGCCGTCAGCGACAGATGCACCTTGTTGCCGTCGAACTCGCGGTCGGAGGAAGCGCCGAGGTGATACTTCACATCGCCCGAACCTTCGACTTCGTCGGGCTTGAACGAACCACCCTTGAATTCGTGGAAGACGGCACGGTGCGGCTTGCCCATGACGTTGGTCAGGACGTTGAGGCGACCGCGGTGGGCCATGCCGAGCACGACTTCCTCGAGCCCCTCCTGGCCGCCGCGCTTGATGATCTGCTCCAGAGCCGGGATCAGCGATTCGCCGCCGTCGAGGCCGAAGCGCTTGGTGCCCTTGAACCGGACGTCCAGGAACTGCTCGTAGCCTTCGCCCTCGACCAGCTTCTGGAGGATCGCCTTCTTGCCGGCGGGGGTGAATTCGACGCCCTTGTCCGGCCCTTCGATCCGCCCCTGGATCCAGGCCTTCTCTTCCGGATTGGAGATATGCATGAACTCGACACCGAGCGTCGAGCAATAGGTGCGTTCCAGGATCGCGATCATCTCGCGGACGGTCGCGTATTCGAGCCCGAGCACGTTATCGATGAAGATCTTGCGGTCGTAGTCCGCTTCCGTGAAGCCATACGCCGTCGGCGAAAGCTCGTTGTAATCCTCGACCGGAGCGGCAAGACCGAGAGGATCGAGTTTGGCGTGCAGATGGCCGCGCATCCGATAGGCACGGATCATCATGATGGCGCGGACGGAATCGCGCGTCGCCTGCAGGACGTCGGCCTCGTTGACCGGCTTGCCGGCGACAACTGCCGCGGCTTCGGCCTTTGCCTTGACCTTGCTTTCGATCGCCTTTTCCACGATCGGCCAATTGCCGTCCAAAGCGGAAACCAGTTCGCCATTGGCCGTGATCGGCCAGTTCTTGCGCTGCCAGGAAGCGCCGCGCGCCGCGCTCTTCACATCGGCCGGGTTATCGGCAAGAGCCTTGAAAAAGGCCTGCCATTCCGGGGCCACCGAATTCGGATCGTCCTCATACCGGGCATGAAGCTGCTCGATATAGGCCGCATTCGCGCCGTCGAGGAAGGAAGTGATGAGGAACTGCTCGTTGGCTTCTTGCCGTGCCATGGTTTCTTGCGGGCGCCGCGCCCGCCTCCTGACGTAATCGGAACCGGAAGTCGTCCGGTATCCGCATTTTCTTGTCTTTCGTCTGCAATTTTCAGCCGCTGAAACGGCGGGCGCCCCTGGGGCGCGAAACCAGACAGGCGAGGCTTGAACTGCTTCGCCTGTCTGAAACTTGCCGGATCAATCGCCGCCTATCTATCGGCAGCGATTGTCCATTATGTGGCGTCAGCCCTTGAGGACTTCAACCAGCGTCTTGCCGAGGCGGGCCGGAGACGGCGACACCTTGATGCCTGCCGATTCCATGGCGGCGATCTTCGATTCCGCATCACCCTTGCCGCCGGAAACCACTGCACCGGCATGGCCCATGGTGCGGCCCTTCGGTGCCGTACGGCCCGCGATAAAGCCCGCCATCGGCTTCTTGCGACCCTTCTTGGCTTCGTCCTTAAGGAACTGCGCCGCGTCTTCTTCTGCCGAGCCGCCGATTTCGCCGATCATGATGATCGATTGCGTGGCTTCGTCAGCGAGGAACATTTCGAGCACGTCGATGAACTCGGTGCCCTTGACCGGATCGCCACCGATGCCGACAGCAGTCGTCTGGCCGAGGCCTTCGTTGGACGTCTGGAATACGGCTTCGTAGGTGAGCGTGCCCGAACGGGAAACGATGCCGACCGAACCCTTGCGGAAGATGGAGCCCGGCATGATGCCGATCTTGCATTCTTCCGGGGTCAGGATGCCCGGGCAGTTCGGACCGAGCAGGCGGGACTTCGAACGGTCGAGGCGCGCCTTGACGCGGACCATGTCCATCACCGGAATGCCTTCGGTGATGCAGGTGATGAACGGGACCTCCGCTTCGATCGCTTCGATGATCGCGTCCGCGGCACCTGCCGGCGGAACGTAGATCACGGTCGCGTCGGCGCCGGTCTTTTCCCTGGCTTCGGCGACGGAGGTGAAGATCGGCAGCGACGTGCCGTCGACGCCGGACGACCACGATTCGCCGCCCTTCTTGGGATGAACGCCGCCCACCATCTTGGTGCCGTAGTAGGCGAGCGCCTGCTCCGTATGGAAGGTCCCGGTCTTCCCGGTCAGGCCCTGGACGATGACCTTCGTGTCTTTGTTAACGAGAATAGACATTGATTCCGGTCCTTCCAGGTTAGGCTTCGATCGCCGCGACGATCTTCTTCGCCGCGTCGTCAAGGTCGTCAGCCGCCGTGATAGCGAGACCAGACTCATTCAGGATTTTCTTGCCGAGCTCGACATTGGTGCCTTCCAGGCGCACGACCAGCGGAACCTTTAGGCCCACTTCCTGCACCGCCGCGACAACGCCTTCGGCGATGACGTCGCAGCGCATGATGCCGCCGAAGATGTTGACGAGGATGCCTTCGACCTTCGGGTCGGCAGTGATGATCTTGAAGGCCGCAGCAACCTTCTCCTTGCCGGCACCGCCGCCGACGTCGCAGAAGTTGGCAGGCTCCTTGCCGTAGAGCTTGATGATGTCCATCGTCGCCATGGCGAGACCGGCGCCGTTGACCATGCAGCCGATATTGCCGTCGAGCGCGACGTAGGCGAGATCCCACTTGGAGGCCTCGATTTCCTTGGCGTCTTCTTCGGTCTCGTCGCGCAGCGCCTTGACGTCGTCGTGACGGAAGAGCGCATTGCCGTCGAACGACATCTTGGCGTCGAGGACGCGCAGGTGGCCGTTCTTCATGACGATCAGCGGGTTGATCTCGAGAAGGGCCATGTCCTTCTCGTTGAATGCCTTGTAGAGCAGCGGGAAGAGCGACTTGGCGTCTTCGGCGGCAGCACCGTCGAGTTCCAGAGCCTTGGAGATCGCGGTAATGTCGGCAGCCGTCACGCCGGCTTCCGGATCGATGGCGATCGTCTGGATCTTCTCAGGGGTATCGTGGGCAACGGCTTCGATGTCCATGCCGCCTTCGGTCGAAACGACGAAGGCAACGCGGCCGACCGAGCGATCGACCAGCAGCGAGCAATAGAGTTCGCGGGCGATGTCGGCGCCGTCTTCGATGTAAAGGCGGTTGACCTGCTTGCCGGCTTCACCGGTCTGGGCGGTCACCAGCGTATTGCCGAGCATTTCCTTGGCATGCGCCTTGGCTTCCTCGATCGAGAAGGCCAGACGGACGCCGCCCTTGGCGTCGGGGCCGAGTTCCTTGAACTTGCCCTTGCCGCGGCCGCCCGCATGGATCTGGCTCTTGACGACATAGAGCGGGCCGGGAAGCGATTTTGCAGCAGCCTCGGCCTCATCAGCCTTGAGGATCGCGACACCTTCCGCAACCGGCGCACCGTAGCTTTTGAGCAGAGCCTTGGCCTGATATTCATGAATGTTCATGGGTTTATCCCTGTTTCGATGACTTCAGCGCGTCGATTACTTGAGAGCGGGCGCGATGTTGATGCAGGCTTCGCAGAGGCCGGCAACGGCGCCGACGGACTTCTGGAAGGCCGCTTCTTCGTCTTTGTTGAATTCGACCTCGATGATGCGCTCGACGCCGCCGGCACCGATGATCGTCGGAACGCCGACATACATGTCCTTCACGCCGTATTGGCCGGAGAGATAGGCGGCAGCCGGGAGAACGCGCTTCTTGTCCTTGAGGAAGGACTCGGCCATCTCAATCGCCGAGGCGGCCGGGGCATAGTAAGCGGAACCGGTCTTGAGCAGGCCGACAATCTCGGCGCCGCCGTCACGAGTGCGCTGGATGATTTCTTCGAGACGTTCCTTGGTGACCCAGCCCATCTTGACGAGGTCGGTCAGCGGAATGCCGCCGACGGTCGAGTAACGGGCGAGCGGCACCATCGTGTCGCCATGGCCGCCGAGAACGAAGGCGGTGACGTCCTGGACGGAAACGTTGAATTCTTCGGAAAGGAAGAGGCGGAAGCGGGCCGAGTCGAGCACGCCGGCCATGCCGACCACCATGTTCTTCGGCAGGCCGGAGAACTTCTGGAGCGCCCAGACCATCGCGTCGAGCGGGTTGGTGATGCAGATCACGAAGGCGTTCGGGGCATATTTCTTGATGCCGGCGCCGACCTGTTCCATGACCTTCAGGTTGATGCCGAGCAAATCGTCGCGGCTCATGCCCGGCTTGCGGGCGACACCGGCGGTGACGATGCAGACGTCTGCGCCTTCGATGGCCGCGTAGTCACTTGCACCGGAAAGCTTCGCGTTGAAACCTTCGACGGGGCCGGACTGGGCGATATCGAGGCCCTTGCCCTGCGGAATGCCGTCGGCGATGTCGAAGAGGACGATGTCGCCCAGTTCCTTCAGACTGGCGAGATGTGCCAGCGTGCCACCAATCATGCCAGAACCAATAAGTGCGATCTTCTTGCGCGCCATCGAAAAGCTTCCTTTCGAGATCTAATCCACGGCAAGCTACGGCAGGCCTGCCAATGTGCCAGACCGCATATCGTCATCTAGGGAAATTGGCAATCGATTATTTTGGGCGCAGGTTTTTCAATCGGTTAGATCATAAAATCCTTACGTAAACGTAAGAATTTCTGTCACCAAATCGTTAAACTCCACTCCGCCGTTCTTGGTGCGCTGCAAGATAATCGGGGCTGCGCATTTCGAAGAGACGCGACACCGTGCGGTCGAATTCGAAACCTTCGGTGTCGCGGCGTTCAAGAAGGATGTCTTCCGGTGCCGTGGCTGCGGAGACGTAGAGACGGACCCTTTGATCGTATAGAGCATCGACCAGATTGATCAGACGCTTTGCCTCGTTGCGTTTCTCCGGTCCAAGCCGCGGAACCCGCTCGACAAAGACCGTATCGAAACGCTCTGCGATCGCCAGATAGTCCGAGGCTCCGAGCGGCTTGCCGCAGATATCCCTGAAGTCGAAACGCGCGGCCCGACCTGTCGCCGCGGGCACGTGGACGCTGCGGCCTTTCATCGGGATCTCGAGAGGCTGGACCTTCTTGCCGTCCGTCACCTGATGCCAGGCAGCTTCCATCGCCGCATCGGCGCGCCCGTCCAGCGGCGTTATGTAGACCGGCAGGGTAGCAAGCTTTTGCAGGCGATAGTCGGTCGGTGAATCCAGCGTGACCACGTCCACATGCTTGCCGAGCAAGCCGATGAACGGCAGGAAGAGCCCGCGATTCAATCCGTCCTTATAGAGGTTGTCAGGAGCCACGTTGGATGTCGCGACCAGGATGCAGCCGAGGCTGAAAAGCTCGGTGAAAAGCCGCGCCAGGATCATGGCGTCGGTGATGTCGGTCACAGAGAATTCGTCGAAGCAGAGAAGTTCGGCTTCCGCGAAGATCGCCGCGGCGACCGGCGGCACCGGATCGGTCTCGCGCGTCTCCCCGCGCTTCAGCTTCTGGCGATGCGCATGGATGCGGTTGTGCACGTCGGCCATGAATTCGTGGAAATGCGCCCGGCGCTTTTTCCGGATGGACGCCTTCTTGAAGAACATATCCATCAGCATGGTCTTGCCGCGCCCGACGCTGCCATGCACATAAAGCCCGTGAATTTCCCGGGGCCGCCCGCCACCCTTGGCGAACAGCCAGCCGAGCGCGCTCTTCTTTTTGGCCGGCTTCGTATCGCGCAGGCACGTCAGGATATGGTCGAGCTTTGCCGCCACACCCAACTGCGCCGCATCGGCGGTCAAGACGCCCGACGCCGTCAGTGCTTTCAGCTCTTCAGTGACGCTCGTCGTATATTCAGGAATGGGTTCCAACCGGGCGTCCTCGAAGCCGAAGCCTTTAGCGGCTCAGACTGACCGCCTGACCGGAATTCATGGTACCGTCGAAGCGGTTTTCGGCGGTCTTGTAAACCCGGCCGATGACGTCGCCTGCACGGTTCTTGAACTGAACCATCTTGCCCGACACTTCCCAGGAACCCATGGCGGTCAGTTCGCCCGCGCAACCACGGGTGCCGCCGCGCGAGCCACCGCCCAGATTGGTGAGCGTCAGGAACATGTCGCAGGAGGCGCCGCCGCCCGAAACCCGCCAGTTGCCGACCATGGCTTCCTTCTTGACATCAAGCGCCGTCGGCGGAGCCGCATCGCCCGCACCTGGTGTCAGGCTTGCATTGGCCGCGGGCGCCGTCGGAAACTGTGAAGGATTGGCCCCGCCGGGAGGCGGAAGCTGCCCGCCCTGGACGGATGGGACGGGTTGAGCCTGAAGCGGAGCAGGCTGGGAGGGTAGATCGCTATAGGGGCTGTAGGAGGTACGTTGGCAACCGGCGAGCGCCATTACGAGGAAAAGACCCGTCGCCACATATCTGAACTGCATCATCTAGCTCCCGCTTTCAGTTGGTACGCGCCACCAATGCCAACGAATTGAGACGGAATTACCGTAATTCGCTTTGGTTAATCAAGTCGTATTGGAACAAATGATAGGCGTGGTCTCGAACGCTGCTAAGTTGGGGTTCCACAGGAAATCGGCAAGTGCCCGACAGCAAAACCGACTTCCCGATCAGAAACTCCCCCGATCCTCGCCAGGCGGGGATCGGAACATCAGCGAAACGAACGAGCGCCTAAACCCGCCGCTCGACCATCATCTTCTTGATTTCGGCGATCGCCTTGGCCGGGTTCAGACCCTTGGGGCAGGTCTGCGCGCAGTTCATGATCGTATGGCAGCGATAGAGCCGGAACGGATCCTCGAGATTGTCGAGACGCTCTCCCTTGGCTTCGTCACGGCTGTCGATCAGCCAGCGATAGGCCTGCAAGAGGGTGGCCGGGCCGAGATAACGGTCGCCGTTCCACCAGTAGCTCGGACAGGAGGTGGAGCAGCAGGCGCACAGGATGCATTCGTAGAGGCCGTCGAGCTTCTGGCGGTCTTCGTGGCTCTGCTTCCATTCCTTGGCCGGCGGCGGCGAAACGGTCTTCAGCCAAGGCTCTATCGAGCGGTGCTGCGCATAGAAATTGGTGAGATCCGGAACCAGATCCTTGACGACAGGCATATGCGGGAGCGGGTAGACCTTAACCGTGCCGGTCACGTCGTCCATGCCCTTGGTGCAGGCGAGCGTATTGGTGCCGTCGATGTTCATGGCACAGGAGCCACAGATCCCCTCGCGACAGGAACGGCGCAGCGTCAGCGTCGGATCGATATTGTTCTTGATGTAGAGCAGGCCGTCGAGAACCATCGGCCCGCAGTCGTCGACATCGATGTAATAGGTGTCGATGCGCGGGTTCTGGCCATCGTCGGGATTCCAGCGATAGACGCGATACTCCCGGACGTTCTTGGCGCCCGCCGGCTTCGGCCAGACCTTGCCTTCGGTCATCTGGGAGTTCTTGGGGAGAGCGAGTTCAACCATTGCTAGACTTCCGATCTATGGCAGCAATCGACATTCTGTCTTTCAGGTTATAGTCATCAGGCGCCCATTGGGCGACCATCGTGTTCAGGAGTTTCCAGGGGCGACCACCGGTCGCGGCCCAAAGCAGTTTCAGCCGTTCGAAGCCCCGGCGCAGCGGCATCAGCGCAGCCCGGCCAAACGGCGCCCTGACGCCGGAGCGTTTGGCCGACTTGTCGGTGGCAATGACGCTCGCCATGCCCGACTGCATGATCACCCAGGGCGAAACATGCGCGACATCACAGCCGTGAAAGGCCGGATTCCAGAGGAAATCGTCCGCGGGTACGCAGATATGGTCGACGCTCGCCAGCAAGCGTTCCGCACCCCGCCGGGTGACAAGATAGGCCGCCGACCCCGATGCAGGCCGCAACGAGCGGATCAGCCTGTGCTTGCCGACATCCCGTAGGGGAATCGCCTTGCGGCCGCCGGATCTGAATACCCCTTCGAGTTTCACGATATCCGCGCCCGGTCCCGATTGCAGCAGGTCAGACAAGGTTTCGACAAAGCCTGCTTGCGGCTCCGCGTCGTCTTCCAGCACGAGCGCATAGGCGAGATCCGTTTTCAGGAACCGCTGCCAGGTGAGCACATGGCCTGCCAGACAGGCCTCTTCCGTCAGCATGAAAATCCGGTTGCGATGACTGTTCCAGGCAACACCGTCAGGCGGAAACTGCAGGGAAAGTCCCCGAACCGAGAGAACCGCCGCGGGATCCTTGCGCGCATCGACGGCCGCAATCCTTTGAAGCGGCCACGCCAGGTGGCCGAAATGCCGCTCGATCTCTGCCCACCGGTCAGGCGAGCGATCGAGATTGATCGCGAATATGCCGAGGGGGCGGCCCGTGGCGGCCTCCTCAGCGACATCAGCGATATGCGGCTTCGTCGTCATTGGATCAATACACGCGGGCCTTCGGCTCGATCTTGTGCGGATCGATGCCCTCTGCGATCAGTTCGGTATGGACGGGACGGTAGTCCAGCTTGACGTCGCCCGCCTCATTGACCCAGGCAAGCGTATGCTTGCGCCAGTTGACGTCGTCGCGGCCGCCGAACGGACCTTCGGTATAGTCCTCGCGGGCATGGCTGCCGCGGCTTTCCTTGCGCGCCTCTGCTCCATAGACCGTGGTGATGGCGTTCGCCATAAGGTTATGAAGTTCGAGCGTCTCGACAAGGTCGGAATTCCAGATCATCGAGCGGTCGGTGACCTTGACATCCGGCAGTTCCCTCCAGATCTCCGAGAGACGGCGGCAGCCGGATGCGAGCGATTCCTGGGTGCGGAAAACGGCCGCGTCCTCCTGCATGGCGCGCTGCATCTTGTCGCGCAGCACCGCGGTCGGCGTACCGCCTTTGGCGTTCCGCAGTCCGTCGAAGCGCTCCATGATCTTGTCGCAGGCGGCAACGTTCAGCGCCGGAATCGGTTCAGCCTTGTTGATGACTTCGCCGGCGCGGATGGCGGCCGCGCGGCCGAAGACCACGAGGTCGATCAGCGAGTTCGACCCGAGGCGGTTGGCGCCGTGAACCGACGCGCAGCCCGCTTCCCCGACGGCCATCAGGCCCGGCAGCAGCCGCTCCGGATTGGCGCTGTCGGCATTGAGCACTTCGCCCCAGAAATTGGTCGGAATACCGCCCATGTTGTAGTGGACCGTCGGGAGAACAGGGATCGGTTCGCGCGTCACGTCGACGCCCGCAAAAATCTTGGCGCTCTCCGAGATACCCGGCAGGCGTTCGTGCAGAACGGCCGGATCGAGATGGTCGAGATGCAGGAAAATGTGGTCCTTGTTCTTGCCTACGCCGCGACCCTCGCGGATTTCCAGCGTCATGCAGCGCGAAACGACGTCGCGCGAGGCAAGGTCCTTGGCGGACGGCGCATACCGTTCCATGAAGCGCTCGCCTTCGGAGTTGACGAGATAGCCGCCCTCCCCGCGTGCGCCTTCGGTGATCAGACAGCCCGAACCGTAGATGCCGGTCGGGTGGAACTGCACGAATTCCATGTCCTGCAGCGGCAGACCAGCGCGGGCCACCATGCCGCCCCCGTCACCGGTGCAGGTATGGGCAGACGTTGCCGAGAAATAGGCGCGGCCGTAGCCGCCGGTCGCCAGCACCACCATCTTGGCGGCGAAACGATGGATCGTGCCGTCGTCGAGGTTCCAGGCGACGACGCCGGTGCAGCGGCTGCCGTCGTCTGACATGATCAGGTCGAGCGCGAAATACTCGATGAAGAATTCCGCGTTGTTCTTCAGCGACTGGCCGTAGAGCGTGTGCAGAATGGCATGGCCGGTACGGTCGGCAGCAGCACAGGTGCGCTGCACCGGCGGGCCGGCGCCGAAATTCTGCATGTGGCCGCCGAACGGGCGCTGGTAGATCTTGCCTTCCTCGTTGCGGGAGAAGGGCACGCCGTAGTGCTCGAGTTCGTAGACGGCCTTCGGCGCTTCCATGACCATGTACTGCATGGCATCGACGTCGCCGAGCCAGTCGGAGCCCTTGACGGTGTCGTAGAGGTGCCACTGCCACGAGTCCGGCGTCATGTTCTGGAGCGAAGCGGCAATGCCGCCCTGCGCCGCGACAGTATGGGAGCGCGTCGGGAACACCTTGGTGATGCAAGCGGTCTTGAAGCCTTGTTCGGCCATGCCGAGCGTGGCGCGCAGCCCCGCGCCGCCGGCGCCGACGACAATCACGTCATAGGAGTGATCGACATAGGTATAGGCCTTGCCGGTCTGGGCGATGGGAGTGATCGATGCCATGACGGGATTATCCTGCGAATGCGATTTTCAGGACGGCGAAAAGACAGAGGCCACCGACCAGGAGGGAGAAGAAGGCGTTGAGCACGAGCAGCGTCAGCTTCAGGAATTCGGAATGGATGTAGTCCTGAATGATCTCTTCCATGCCGAGACGCATGTGAACGATGCTGGCGATGACCGTCAGCGCATTGATCGTGGCGACGAAGGGATTGGCGAGCGCGCCGACCACTTCGGCATAGGGCTTGCCGGCATAGATGATCAGGAAGACGATGTAGAAGACCAGCAGCGGCACGAGAGCGACTGATGTCGTCCGCACGCGCCAGAAGTGTTCGGTACCGCTCTTGGCCGAACCGAGACCGCGGACTTTACCGAGAGGAGTGCGCATATCCATGTTCTGGTCTCCTCAACGAACGATCAGCACGATCGCCCAGACGAGAACCGTCAGCGCGATGGAAGCGACCAGATTGCCCTTGGCGAGCTTGGTCGAGAATTCCTTCTCGAAACCGTAGCCGAGATCCCACATGATGTGGCGCAGACCGCCGAGGAGGTGGTGAAGGAGAGCCCAGGTATAACCGAAGAGCACGAGCTGACCGACGATCGATCCGAACAGCCAGTTCACCTGGTTGAAATATTCCTCGCCCGAGGCCGCGGCAATAAGCCAGGCGGCGACCAGCAGCGTGCCGAAGTAGAGCGCGCCGCCGGTAATACGGTGGACGATCGACATCGCCATGGTGGGAATAAACTTGTAGATTTGTAGATGCGGCGACAGGGGCCGGTTATTTGTCACATTCGCCATCAGGACCTCGCGGCGTCGTATGCGGTATAAGGGCGGGTGCCCGCAATGCAGCATGCCAAAGAAATGTGCATTGCATCATTGGCGTGGTTTAATCTCACGGATGTCTGACGACAAGAACAATTCAAGGGGATTTCAAATTTAATCGATTGTGTCTTTCTCATGGCTGGCCCTTCGGGAGCGGGCTTCGCACATTAACCACGATTGCCGAAGAAATCGTTGCCAACGCGACGGCGGCTGCAGTTTCGTGTTAACTTCCTGTTAACGATTGACCGCAGGAGTTCGCCATGACAGCGAATCGCATCAGACCTGTTCTTCTCGCAGCCGCCGCCCTTGTTGCTGTCTTTTCATCCGCCGCAGATGCCGGCGACCGCCGACACCATCGGCACCATCGGGTAGAAAACAACCGTTGGGACCGCCAGGGCGACGGTCGCTGGAACCGGCCCGCCGAAATCGACCGCATGGGCCGCTTTGCCAGCCGTTCGATCAGGGGTTTCCGCCCGCTCGGCGGATTTTATGGGGGCTCCATCCAAGCCTATAGCGTCCGTGGCCATGGCGTTTATTTCTTGCGCGATGCTGATTACTGGCCTCTGCGCGACCAGCGGCGGCCTGCTCTGGCGCCCAAGGCAAAAATCATCGACGTCGAGAAGGAAATGGGCGGCAACGTCTTCGCCTCGCAAACCGCCTGCGCTTTCGAAGCCGGCGTCTGCATCATCCGCGGCGGCAATTGAGACGTAAATCCGCTGAACGAACAGAAGGGCGCCCGGTAGCATATTGAAGAAGCCGCTGCGCCCAGCTCACCCTTAAAAGTTGGGAAGCCGGCGCGCCTAGCCGATCTCCCCACCCGTGGGGGAGATGCCCGGCAGGGCAGAGGGGGCGGCAACCCGCCTCGGCAGCGATTGGGAAGAAATATCTCGCCCCGCCAACGAGATCAATAACTTAACCCCTTCCTTTTCCCCGCCCTCCGCCACCATGCCTAAAATCACCCCGCTTCCGTCGCCGGAGTGTTTCGCGAGACGTTCGCGGGCAGGCGGAGGCCGGCGCTTCCATCGGAACCGTAACGTGCGGCGAAGGTGGAAGAGGTGAAAG
>UBYX01000031.1 GCA_900469955.1 Hyphomicrobiales bacterium
GCTCCCGCCAACAGATCGCCCCGTGTAGCCCCCAGCACCCGCCCCGCCAGATATGCGGCATAAGAGATCGAGGCGAGGGTGATTACCAACAGGACAAGACTTCGAGGCGAAATTCCTCCGAACGGCCCTACGGGCTCGGACGGTATGACTGGCAGGAGCACGAAAGTCATCGCGATCAGGATCACCGCTGAACGAAGTTCGACCCATTTCAGACGACGAATCGACGCATGCAGGAAATCGCGGCTGGCGAGGATCGTTACCAGAGCCGCTCCGGCAGCGGAAACCAGCACCATGTCACCGGTGACGGCGAGTACGCCGAGCCCGAAGGTGAGGATGGCGACGATAACGGAGGTGGCGCTGAAGGAGTCCTCCGCAATTGCCTCGCGCAGTTCGAATACGGCCATCACGCCAGCCACAGCAACCAGAAAGCCGACGGTCACGATACCCGCGTAACCGGAGCCGGGGTTGAGACTACGCTCGACCAGACCGGCGATCGCGCCGACCATGCCGACCAGGATAAAGGTGCGGATGCCGGCCGTACGGCTGCCCGCCGGTTCGTCCCGCTCGCGCCAGTGGCGCTCCACCCCGACGGCGGCACCGATCGCGATCGCCAGTCCGACCCGCTGGAAAAGCTCGATACTATCCAAGCTCGCACCCCTGCATGCCCCAGGCGTTCATCGCCGAAATCAAAAAGTTCCGGATCGGTTTCTACGGCTTCGCCGGACCGCCCTCACCCTCGCCTGAACCTGTTGGCGGCTTCGATCGCCTGCTTCTGCGTTTCTTCATTGATCCCGAGATAGAAATCTTCGAGTTGCGGATCCTGCATTCCGGCCCGGCGCGAAAGCACGTACCATTTTGCGGCTTCGACGGGATTGGGTCGTGTGCCGAGCGCGTTGATGTAGAGATGCGCCAGCTTGTTCTGAGCCGCGACGTTGCCGCGATGGGCCGCGATCCGCAACCATTCGAAGCCTTTTTCGTAGTCGCGCTCGCCAGCCACGCCATTCACCAGCCAGATTCCCATGTCGAGCTGGGCGGTGTCGAAACCGGCCTTGGCGGCGCGCTCCATCCATTCACGGGCCCTCGCCTTCTTCTGCTCCGGCACGTCCTTGAGCGCCACGTAAAGCTGTGCGACGGCATACTGCGCGTCCGCCACCCCCTGTGCCGCGGCCTTTTCGTAGAACGGCAGCGCCAGATGCAGGCCTTTTTCGCCAGGGCTGTCGGAGACCAGGATCTGCGCCCAATTGAACTGCGCCGAGGAATTTCCGGCTTCGGCGGCCTTACGCATGAAGTCGTCGGCCTGCTTCTTGTCGCGAGGAACATCGCGTCCGCTCATAAGGAGCAGCGCGTATTGGAACATGGCGGCCGGATCACCGCCTTCCGCCGCCTTTTTGTACCAGAATGCCGCCGTCTTGGCATCGCGCTTCAGGCCGAAGCCCTTGGTCATCATTTCCGCGACGAGCGTCTGCGCTGCCGCATCGCCGGCTCCCGCCCGCGTCAGCGCCCTGTCGAGGGCGGTCGCATAAAGGCCGCGCTGATAGGCGCCGTATGCCTCATCGATGGGACCGGCATAGGGCTTTTCAGGCGGCGCGGGCGGCAGGATCGCCCCCATGCGCTGGTAGAGTTCGACGCCGCCGGAGGGAACGATGCTGTCGGCCTGTCCCTCGGGCTTGCCCGATGCTTTCGATTCATCCGGAACCGGCTGTGTCTCCACCCGATCCTTCTTCATCTGCTGGGTGCCGGGATCGATCGGCCGGGTCACGGCCCTTGTATCCTGCGCCAGAGCCAAATCAGTCAGCGCCGCCGATGCGACGACGCTCGCAGCCAGCCCAGTCAGAATCACGCGGAAAAATCGGTTCGACGCCATGGCGGAGCATCAAGCCTCAAACCGTGGCGCTTTTTCGTCCAGGATTGCGTTGACCTCAGCGACAACTGCTTTTGCCGACTTTTCGGAAGAAAAGACGGCCGCACGCAGCGCCACGAACTCCGCACCTGTCTCGGCAACCGCAAGGGCGGACGAAGAATCGCTGCCGCCCATGACGATGCAGGGGATCTCGACCATGGAGGCCCACCACTCGGCAAGAGCGAGGTTCTTCGGATGCGCCTCCGGCTTGATGTCGCCGTCGAGCTTGCCGAAAAAAATGTAGTCCGGGCGACGCTCGCCGATTTCGAGCGCCTGGTGACGGTCGGAGGCCCCGCCCGTACCGACGATCATCTTGGGCACGAACTTCTCGATCGCTTCATCGAGTTCCGCCAATGGACCGTTCATATGCAACCCGTCCGCCTTGACGCGACCCGCCACGCGGCTGTCGCCGGCAATCAGCGCCGCCGCTCCCGCGGCTTGAACGATCGGCACCATCAGCTCGGCGCGCTTCTGGAAGGCCTGATCGTCAAGACCGTATTGAGGAATGATCACCGAGGCGACATCCCCTCCCGCAAGCGCATCTTCAAGCTCTTGCGCCTGTCCGGCGGCGTCATCGCTCTCAGGCACGATCAGCACGAGGCGGCAGCGGTCTTCCGGTTGGGTCATCTCAAATCCTGTTCGCGGATTCCGCTCAGTGAAATCCGCACTCGTTTTCTGTCTGCAAATTCGATAGACCGGACCGATTGAAGGATCAACGCCTCTCCCCTCCGAAAGCTTCATGCCCGACACCCTCAGCCTGACCTTTTTCACCTTTGCGGTGCCCGCCGTTTTGCTCGTCGGCCTTTCGAAAGGGGGAATCGGTGGCGCGATCGGCCTGATGGGCGTGCCTCTCATGTCCATGGCCGTCGATCCGGTCAAGGCGGCGGCGATCTTCCTGCCGATCCTGATCCTCATGGATATCGTCGCGCTCTGGTCGTGGCGGAAGTATAACGACCCGACGACGCTTCTGATGATCCTGCCGGGCGGCATCATCGGCATTGCGCTCGGCTGGGCGACATCGGCCTATGTCTCGGACGATGCGCTACGCCTCGTGATCGCAATCGCCACCATTCTCTTCACCGTCCGGTATTTCTGGCAGGTCTATGGCCCGCACTCCAAAAGCCCCGCCGCTCCCCTGCCGCATCGCCCGGCCGCCGCAATCTTTTGGGGCGCGCTTTCCGGCTATGCGAGCTTCGTCGCCCATGCGGGCGGCCCCCCGTTCCAGATCTATGTCCTGCCGATGCGGCTCAATCCGAGATCTTATACCGGCGCCAGCATCCGGTTTTTCGCGATCGTCAACGTGGTGAAGGTGATCCCCTATTTTTTCCTCGGCGCGCTTGATCGGGAGAACCTGACGATCTCGGCGACGCTCCTGCCGGTGGCGCTGGTAGCGACCGTCTTGGGTGCGACGATCGTCAAGCATCTGAAGGCCGAACTCTTCTACCCTATGACCTACGGCCTCGCCTTTCTCGCAGGACTGAAGCTGCTATGGGACGGGCTGCCGATCTGAAGCGCATTTTCAGATAGCGGAAATAAAACTGCCAGGACTTGCTGCAACGCACAATAAATCTTGCCGTTACCGCGGGATTACCGTAAGTTTGCGCCATGACGACAGTTGATCCCTTCGCAGCCATAGCTGATCCCAACCGGCGTTATCTGCTGGAGGAATTGCGGCGTTCGCCGAGAACCGTCAACGAACTCGCCCAGGGCCTCCCGATAAGCCGGCCGGCGGTGTCGCAGCATCTGAAAGCTTTGCTTGAAAGTAATCTTGTGACGGTAACCGCGGAAGGCACGCGACGAATTTATGCCGTCAACAGCAAGGGCTTCGACAGGCTCAATCTTTGGCTCGATCAGTTCTGGTCGTGATCTCGTACCACGACCAGAACTGCATTTCATATTTCTGGATTGGGTTTGGTGCCGCTTCTAGTATTGCCTCGTACTGATGATGAACCTGAGGCGCGCGGCGGTTCTCTCCTTTAGAGAATTAGTGACGCGTAGAGGCCTTAAGGCGCTGCATCTCATCTTTGAGACGCAACTTGCGGCGCTTGAGTTCGGCAATTTCCCGGTCGTCTGCAGAGGGGGATGCCAGAATGGACTGGAGTTCCTCTTCAAGAGCACCGTGCTTCTTTTCAAGCGATGCGATATGAGCCTGGACGGTCATGTGGCATGTTCCTTCCTTGGTCACCTGCCCCGACATTCCCTTCTGCCGAGGCTTCAGGTTTGCGACGGAAGTGTGACACGATCAGTCTGGTTTGTCGAAGGAGAAATCGTGGTTTCTCGTGGGCAAATTCGTGGCATCGGCTAACTTCCAGTTAACGTGGTTTGATGGTAGAGGCTTGCGGACATTGCCGGCAACCGCTCAAGAATAGCCGGGCATGGAGAATGGGGACCGTAATATGGCTGATCAGGAACAGGCGGATATCCGGCTGGCGCTCGCAAAACTTCGTCAGGAGCACGAGGATTATGACGCCGCCATCAACGCCATGATCGAGGTCGGCTGCGATGCGCTGAGGATCCAGCGCATGAAGAAGAAGAAGCTGGCGCTGAAGGACAAGATGAGTCAGCTCGAAGACCAGATCATTCCCGACATCATTGCTTGAGGGCTTCCGACATGGCTGAAAGACCTGCCGTCGCCATCATCATGGGCAGCCAGTCCGACTGGGAAACCATGAAGAATGCCGCTGATACCCTGGACGCGCTGGATATCGGCTACGAGGCCCGCATCATTTCCGCGCACCGCACGCCCGAGCGGATGATGGCATTCGCCAAGGGCGCCCGCGCGGAAGGGTTCCAGGTCATAATCGCCGGCGCCGGCGGCGCCGCCCATCTGCCCGGCATGACGGCGGCCATGACGCCGCTGCCGGTCTTCGGCGTGCCGGTGCAGTCGAAGGCGCTTTCGGGCCAGGACAGCCTGCTGTCGATCGTCCAGATGCCGGCCGGCATCCCGGTCGGGACGCTTGCGATCGGCAGGGCCGGCGCCATCAATGCCGCGCTGCTCGCCGCCGCCGTCCTTGCCCTCAACGACGCCGATATTGCCGACCGGCTGGACGAGTGGCGCGCCCGCCAGTCGACCGCCGTCGCAGACTACCCGATAGACGAGGCTCCATGACTGTCCGCACGATCGGCATCATCGGCGGCGGACAGCTCGGCCGTATGCTTGCCATGGTCGCAGCCCGGCTGAACTTCCGCACCATCATTCTGGAGCCGCAGGAAGATTGTCCCGCCGCCCAGGTCGCGAATGCTCAGATCACCGCGGCATACGACGACCCTGCTGCCTTGGCCGAACTCGCCAGCCGCTGCGATGTCGTCACATACGAGTTCGAAAACGTGCCGGTTTCGGCCGCCGAAGCGCTGCAGCGCTCCGTGCCGGTGCATCCGCCGGCAAAGGCACTCGAAGTCGCACAGGACCGTCTGACGGAAAAACGCTTCCTCAATGGCTGCGGTATCGAAACCGCCAGGTTCCATGCCGTCGACAGTCAGGCGGATCTCGAAACGGCCTTGGCGGATTTCGGCGGCAAGGGCGTGCTGAAGACCCGCCGCCTCGGTTATGACGGCAAGGGCCAACGCGTCTTCCGTTCGCCTCAAGACGTCCCGGCCGGGGCCTTCGAGGCGCTGGGCAGTGTGCCGCTGATTCTCGAAAGCTTCGTCCCCTTCGAGCGCGAAGTGTCGATCATCGCCGCCCGCTCCAGCGACGGCAGCGTGGCCTGTTACGATCCGGCGGAGAACGTCCACCGCAACGGCATCCTGCACACCTCCACCCTGCCCGCCCGCATCTCAGAAGCAACGGCAGGAACGGCGCGCGAATCGGCCGATAAGCTGCTCGCCGCGCTTGATTACGTCGGTGTCATCGGCATGGAGTTCTTTGTTCTGGCCGATGGCACGCTTATCGCCAACGAGATCGCGCCGCGCGTCCACAATTCCGGCCACTGGACGGAAGCGGCGTGCATAGTCTCTCAGTTCGAGCAGCACGTCCGCGCCGTTGCAGGCCTGCCGCTCGGCAATCCGCATCGCCATTCCGACTGCCTGATGACCAACCTGATCGGCGACGACATTCTCGACCTCCCCGCCTGGCTGGCTAAAAAGGACGTGTTCGTGCACCTCTACGGCAAGACGGAATCGCGTCCAGGCCGTAAAATGGGCCATGTAACGGAGCTTAAATCGCCGTCATAAGGTTGACATGAGTTAAGGCTCGGGTTATCTGCACGGCCAACTTGAGAGCGCGCCCCTCGAAGAAATTTGGCGGCGCGCTTTTGATTGATAAGGACAAGCGGCTTAACGGCCCACAGACTGCTGGATCAGTACAATGAAGATCAAGAACTCGCTCAAGGCGCTGAAGGCTCGTCACCGCGATAACCGTCTGGTTCGCCGCAAGGGCCGCATTTACATCATCAACAAGCAGAACCCGCGCTTCAAGGCGCGTCAGGGCTGATACGATTTTTTCGGCTTTGGCACACTGCCAGCCGATCAAATTGTCGACAGACCGACAAATCGGGTTTGACCTTCGGCGCATGCGGATTACCTTATCCGCATGCGCTATTTTCGTTTGAACTCCCTGATTCTGGCCTCGGCCCTCGCCGCCTCGTCTGCGATTGCGCAGACGCCAGCGCCAACCACGCCGCCGACAGTGCCGGCTTCTGCCGAAAAACCGGCCAATCCCCTTGACCCTCTCTTTGATGCACTGAGGCGCGAACGCGACCCGGACAAGGCGCGCGGGATCGCCAGCCAGATCGCCTCGGACATGAGCGATTCGGGCAGTGCCACGGTCAACCTGCTGATGCAGTGGTCCGCAACCGCGATCAAGGAGAAGCGCAACGCCGCAGCCCTCGATTTCCTGGACCAGGTGACACTGCTCGATCCGGCCTATCCGGAAGTCTGGAACCGGCGCGCCACCTTGCACTACACCATGGGCAACGCCCGCAAGGCGATGGCCGACATCGCCGAAGTCCTGAAGCGCGAGCCCCGTCATTTCGGAGCCCTCGCCGGCATGGCCGGTATTCTCATGGAAGCCGAGAAGGACGAACTGGCCCTGAAGGCATGGGAAGACTATCTCGCCATCTACCCGGCAGATCGGGAGGCGCAGGAAGCGGTGACGAAGCTTTCCGAAAAGATCGCCGGCAACCGGACCTGAGCCCCCTCCCCCATGCTGATCCCGCTCCTAGCTTTCATCGGCATCGTCGCTTCGGCTTTCGGTTTCACCGCCTGGAAGGCGAAGGCGATCGAAGCCGAATTCCCGAACAACGGCGAACTGATCGACGTCGGCGGCTTTCGCATGAATTCGCTGCATATACCCCGGCCAGCCGGCGCCGAGCTGCCGGCCGTCGTCTTCATCCATGGTGCCAGCGGCAATCTCCGCGATCAGGAAATCGCCTTTCGAAAAGCCCTGGAAGGCCGGGCGGAAATGCTCTTCGTCGATCGTCCTGGACATGGTTATTCCGAACGTGGCGGCCCGGAAAACGACTTTCCCGACGGCCAGGCGGATGCGATCGCCAAGCTGATGGAAAAGCGCGGCATCCAGAGCGCGATCATCGCCGGCCATTCATTCGGCGGGGCGATCGCCGCAAGCTTTGCGCTGTTCCATCCCGAAAAGACCGCCGGCCTCCTTTTGCTGGCGCCAGCAACCCATCCCTGGCCAGGCAGCATCGACTGGTATTACAAACTCGCCGCGAGACCCGTTCTCGGTCGTTTGTTCAGCCATCTCCTGGCCCTGCCGGCGGGACTGGCATTGATGGAAACCGCAACCCGGTCGGTGTTCTATCCCAATCCCCGGCCAGAGACCTACCTCAACGACGGGGCGCCGGCCCTTGTCCTGCGACCCCGAAACTTCCGCAGCAACGCAATCGATGTCGCCAATCTGAACGCCTATGTGACACGTATCTCGCAGCGTTACGGGGAGATCGCTGCGCCGACAGTCATCATCACCGGGGACACGGACGCGATCGTTGCGGAGGAGATCCACTCGCGTGGCTTGGCGCGCGACATCAAGGGTTCGGAACTTGTCTGGATCCGCCATCTCGGCCACAAGCCCGACTACGTGGCGACCGATGTCGCCGTGGCCGCCATCGAGAAGCTGGCAGGCTTGCCGCGCGACCTGCAGGCCGCCGCCCATCTGGCGGAAGCGCGCATCGCGCCTCAAGTCCAAGAAGCGCCGGTGGAAATGGATCTCTCGATCGAAAAGACCTGAGCGGGGCTCGTTGACGTCAGCCCGAAGCAAGCTGCCCGTCCCAACCTCCGGCCAGACGGAATCGGAGAGGCGCGATGGAGATCGGCAGCATTGGCAGGGAGTATCCGGCGCGGCATACGATACCGGATGACGCGTCGACCTCGAAAGACGCCGCAGGGAAGGCATCGTCCGACCCAGCCATCAGCAAGGAAGAGTTCTACGATCCGCTCGTCCATGGCCTGACGTCGCTGACGAAGGCTACGGAGGAAGCGGAAGAACAGGCAAAGGCCCGCGCCAAACGAAAGCTCGAGGATGCCAAGCAGCAGCTCGAATTCATGCGCCGCTGGGGGCTTAACCCGGAGGTGATCGCCAGGCAGGCGGCCCAGCTCGGCGTAATCATTGCGGGCGCCGCCCGCGAGTTCACCGAGGCTTTGACCGGCGGCAGCGGGTTCACGCCATCCGTCCCTGCCAATACTCCGTCCGGTGCAGAAAAAGCCGATCCCGTCTTGGACACGAGCGAGCAAGCCGCTTCCAGCGATGAGTCGACGCAGGACACGAGACCCGTCTCCCGCGCCGAGCAGGCCTATCTCGACGAAATGAACGAAGCGCCGCGAAACACGCCCAGACTGTCCCCGGACGACATCAAGACGGCCATGGAGTTCAGTAGCGTCGCCCGCCAGATCAAGGCGCTCTTGGAAGAGGCCGCCCGCAAGCTGCGCCAGGAAAACAGCGCCGCCACCGTTTCCGGCGCCCAAAGCCTCGACGCGTCAGTCAACGCGCTGACCAACACCGTCGCCGCCATGCCGACGGTCAGCATCACCATTTAGTGGTCTCGTCCTCCAACGGAAACTGCACAACAAAAAACCGCCGGATCGCTCCGGCGGTTTTGCCTGTTCCGATTGTTCGATCTCAGATACCGGTCTGGCCGTCCGAGCCGATATAGGCAATCCGCAGCATGTTGGTCGCGCCGGGCGTGCCGAGGGGAACACCGGCCGAAATGATGACCCGGTCGCCCGGCTTGCCGAAGCCTTCCGACACGACGATGCGGCAGGCGCGATTGACCATGTCGTCAAGATCGGTCGCGTCGTGGGTGACGACGCAATGCGTGCCCCAGCAGATGGAAAGCCGGCGTGCCGTCTGGATGATCGGAGACAGGGCGATGATCGGCACCTGCGGCCGTTCGCGCGAAGCGCGCAGGCCCGTCGTTCCCGATGACGTGTAAGTGACGATCGCCGAAAGGCGCAAGGTTTCTGCGATCTGGCGCGCCGCCAGCGATATGGCGTCGGCGCCTGTCGCTTCCGGTGTGGCGCGCTGCGAATAGATGATGCTCGGATAAAGCGGATCCTGCTCGACGGTCGTGGCGATCGATGCCATCATGGAGACGGCTTCCACCGGATACTCACCCGACGCCGATTCTGCCGACAGCATGACCGCATCGGCGCCTTCGAACACGGCGATCGACACGTCCGACACTTCAGCGCGGGTCGGCACCGGGGAAGAGATCATCGATTCCAGCATCTGGGTCGCCACGACGACCGGCTTACCGGCACGCCGACAAGCGCGGGTCAGTTGCTTCTGGATGCCGGGCACCGATTCGATCGGCATTTCCACGCCGAGATCGCCACGGGCGACCATCAGCGCATCGGACAGCTCGATGATCTCGTCGATGCGCTCGATGGCCTGCGGCTTCTCGATCTTCGACATGACGCCGACACGGCCCCGGGCGATCTTGCGCACTTCGGCAAGGTCGTCGGGACGTTGCACGAACGAGAGCGCCACCCAGTCGACCTCGCCGGTCGCAAGCGCTGCATCGAGATCGACGCGGTCCTTGTCGGTCAGCGCGCCAACGCCGAGCAGCGTGTCGGGCAGGCTGACGCCCTTCTTGTCGGAAATGCTGGTGCCGGCGATCACGGTGCAGACGATGCTCTTGCCATCCGCCTTTTCCGCCTTCAGAGCCAGCTTGCCGTCATCGATCAGCAGGCGGTGACCGGGCTTCACGGCTTCGAGGATTTCCGGATGCGGCAGGAAAACACGGTTTTCGTCACCCGGCTCCTCGCGATTGTCGAGCGTGAACGTCTGGCCGACCTTGAGCGTCACCTTGCCGGCCGCGAATTTGCCCACCCGGAGCTTCGGGCCCTGCAGGTCGCAGAGAATGCCGATCGGCCGGCCGCAACGCGCTTCGACCGAACGGATGCGCTGAATAAGCGTCCGCATCAGGTCGTGGCTGGCATGGCTCATATTGATGCGGAAAAGATCGGCCCCCGCTTCGTGCAGCTTCTGGATCATCTCCTCTTCCGAGGAAGACGGTCCGAGCGTGGCAAGGATCTTAACTTTGCGGTAGCGCCTCATCAATTCTGGCCTTCTTGTGTGCCAGGCGTGTCCGAAAGCTGGACCATCCAGCTCCCCTGACGGCCCGTGTCGTATTCCTTGAAGCCCATGCGCTGAAAGCCACGGGCGAAACAATCGTTGACGCCGACGATCTTGAACTCGTTTTCCGCGACGCACATGTTGACATTGCCGGTCCAGCGGCCGCCGCGGGCCGCGTCCTCGGCATAGAGATAATAATAGCGGGACTGCAACTCCCCCTCGATCAGCGTCGCGCAGGTGGAGGCAGGAACCTGCCACCAGCCTTCGGTGGTCCAGCCGTCCGTCGCACGGTAGCCGATGGCCACCCCGACGAGGTTCTGCGTGCTGTTGCAAACGCGGAAATCCGCATGCGCGGCGCCCGCCGCAAGCAGCGGCACGCCGCCCGCGGCCATGGCAATCAGCGCCGGGGCGGAAAGGAGGGAGCGGAGATAAGTTTTCGGGGATTTTTTCGACACGGTTTCCGTCAGGACTCCATGGTTATTCGTGAAGCACTTTCTTCGCGCGACGGACTCGGAAAGTCAACGAACGTCTAATCGATTAACCAACCTTCGCATCACTTACCGGCGCCTTTCGACCGGCGTGACGCCGCTTGCGCCCGGCGTCTCCGCATGCCATCACCGATCTCCACGAAACGACAATTGTTCCCCGCGCCAGATGCAGGACTTCATTCCTTTCGAAATCATAGAGGGTGATTATGACGCCGGCATGGTGTTGCTGGCCGATCATGCCATGAACCGGCTGCCGGGCCGTTACG
This sequence comes from Hyphomicrobiales bacterium, assembly GCA_900469955.1. Classification (GTDB taxonomy): domain Bacteria; phylum Pseudomonadota; class Alphaproteobacteria; order Rhizobiales; family Rhizobiaceae; genus Neorhizobium. Next base: position 11,182 of record UBYX01000031.1, read on the forward strand.
GAAGCCTTGGACTGCCGCAGAGCGCATTCCGTCGCCATATCGCTTTCGATATAGGCATCGAAATACTCACCCGCCGGCTCGCGGCCAGGCTGAATGTCCCGGCCGTGCTCGGCTGCTTCTCTCGCCTGCTCATCGATCCGAACCGCGGTGAGGACGATCCCACGTTGATCATGAAGATCTCCGACGGCGCGATCATCCCGGGCAACCAACCGATCACCGAAGAGGAATGGGCACTCCGGCTCGATACATATCACCGCCCCTATCATCGCGCGGTCGAGCGGACGATCGCCAAGGCGGGCGCTTCCGGCCGCGCTCCGCTCGTGCTGTCGCTGCATTCCTTCACGCCCTTCTGGAAAGGGGTGCCGAGGCCTTGGCATGCGGCCGTGCTTTGGGACAGCGATCACCGCGCCGTCCTTCCCTTTCTCGAACTTCTGCGCCGGCCGGGCGATATCCTCGTCGGCGACAACGAGCCTTATGACGGCGCGCTGAAGGGCGACACCATGTATCGCCATTGCATGATATCAGGCACGCCGCACGCGCTGCTTGAAGTGCGGCAGGACCTGATCGGCGATGAGCCCGGCGTAGACGCCTGGGCCGAGAGATTGGCGCCGGTCTTCAAGACGCTGAATGCCGACCCTACATTGCACGAATACAGGATCTTCCCGTCCCGCACGGGTCCGTATCCGGCTTGAAAAGAACTGAGGAGGCGTGCCGATGACCGAACTTTCGAAGGAACAGCAGACGGAATTCGAGGCGGCGGCCTTCCGCCGTCTGGTGCAGCACCTGCGTGAACGGACCGACGTGCAGAACATCGACCTGATGAATCTTGCGGGCTTCTGCCGCAACTGCCTGTCCAACTGGTACCGTGACGCTGCGACGGAAGCGGGCGTCGATCTGTCCAAGGATGCTTCTCGCGAAATCGTCTACGGCATGCCTTACGAGGAGTGGAAAAATCTCCACCAGGCCGAAGCCGACGATGCTCAAAAAGCCGCATTCGAAGTAAACAAGCCCGCTCACGGTTGATCGACGGGGCGATTTGTCTTGACCTTCCGGCGGCTTTTCGGCAGTTGACGACCACTCATTCAAATTTCATCAGGAGACCCCGATGTCTGATGCTCATGGCGTCGCCCGCGACCAACTCCGCGCATTTGTCGAGCGCATCGAAAGACTGGAAGAAGAAAAGAAGACGATCGCCGACGATATCAAGGACGTCTATGGCGAGGCCAAATCCATGGGCTTCGACACCAAGATCCTGAAGAAGGTCATCGCGCTGCGCAAGAAGGACGATCAGGAGCGCATGGAAGAGGACCTGATCCTCGATACCTACCTGCAGGCGCTGGGGATGATCGAATCCGCGCCGGACCAGGACGCCGCCTGAAGCTCCCAGATCCGAGAGAAAACCGAAGACCCGCCGCACCGGCGGGTTTTTTGTTTTCGCTTACTTGACCTCAATCAGCAGGCAGGTGCCCCTGATTGAACTCCTCGATCAGGAAATCGAGGAAGACCCTGAGCTTCGGGACGACGAACCGCCTGGATGGATAGATCGCGTAAAGGTGCGTCTCCACGGTCGACCAATCGTCGAGGGCAGTCTCAAGGAGCCCTTTTTCCAGATCTTCCTGAACATAGGGGCGAGGAATGAGGCTCAGGCCGAAACCTGCGCGCAACGCGTCCCGGACGGCAAGACTCGATGTCACCTTGTAGCGCCCGTCGACGGAGATCCGCATCTGACGGTCGCCCTTGCGAAACTCCCATGTGCCGGGATGACCTGACAGGCTGAACTGGATGCAGTTGTGCCGCCCCAGATCCTCCGGCGCTTCCGGGCGTCCCTGTGCTTCGAAATAGGCCGGCGCGGCGCAAAGGACATGCGGCATGGACGCGAGCTTCCGTGCGATCAGGCTGCTGTCCTCCAGATGATCGCTTCCGCGAATGGCGATGTCATACCCGTCCCGGACGATATCCACCCGCCGGTCATCGAGATGCAGATCGAGCGCCAGGTCGGGATATTGTGAGAGAAAGCCAGGAAGCGCCGCCGAAAGCCTGGTCAGCGTCACCGTCATCGGAGCGGCGACCCGGAGCACGCCGCTCGGTGCATCCTGCAGCGGCCCGAGCGCGCGCTCGGCCTCCTCCAACCCGTCGAGAACGCGGATGACGTGGTCGAGATAGAGGCCGCCGGCCTCGGTGAGGGCCACGCGGCGCGTCGTGCGGTTGATGAGCCGGACACCCAGATGCGTCTCCAACTCGCCGATATTCTTGCTGACCGCCGGGGGCGACAGCCCCATCCGGCGGCCGGCTTCGGCAAAACTCTTCAGTTCCGCGACATGTCTGAACACGTTGAGCGCGGTAAACCGGTCCATCTCTTTCTTTCCATCCAGTGAATAATGTCCTGCCATCTTAGCCGATTATCTGCACCACGCGAACAGCGTATCAACAGGGCGATCGGCTGAGCCGCTCCCTCTGTCGGAAATTCGGCGGGCGGTCGAGCCACGACGAAGAAGGCAAGGACCATGACCCACTCCATCATAAAACTGCTCGAGAAGCGTATATCCGCAAACCTCTTTGACCCCGCTCATGAATTGCCGGTGGCCGATATCGAGGCGCTGGTCCGCGTGACGACCCGGGCGCCTACCGCCTACAATCTGCAGAACTGGCGCTTTATCGCCGTCCGGTCGGCGAAGGCCAAAGCCAGGCTGCGCGCGATCGCCTATGGTCAAAAGAAGGTCAGCGACGCCGCCGTCACCTTCATCCTGTGCGGCAGGCTGCCGGATGCCGAAACCCTGCCGGAAAGGTTGAGGCCGTCGGTCGAAGCGGGCTTCATGCCGCCGGCCATGGCGCAATCCTGGCAGGAGGGAGCGCGGGCTCAGTACGCCGATGCGCAGACTGCACGGGACGAGGCTGTCCGCTCGGCGACTTTTGCGGCAGCGACGCTCATCCATGCCGCCGAGGCGCAGGGGCTTTCATCAAGCGCGATGGTCGGTTTCGATGCGGCCGCCTTGCGGCAGGATTTTGCCCTCCCCGCCGACGAAATCCCCGTAATGCTGGTCGCGGTCGGCCGCGCAGCGGATGGCAACTGGCCGCAAAAGCCGCGCCGCCCCGTTTCGGAGGTCCTGGATATCCTATGAAAGCCTCCAGTTCCGATCTCCTCATCACCGCGCTCGCGCCGGCAATCTGGGGCAGCACCTATATCGCCACCACCCAGTTCCTGCCGCCGGGCTATCCGCTGACGGTCGCCGTTCTCCGCGCACTGCCGGCCGGGCTGCTCCTGCTGCTGTTCGTCCGGAGGCTGCCATGGGGCATCTGGTGGCTGCGCGTGTCCATTCTCGGGACACTGAACATCTCGTTCTTCCTGTCGCTGCTTTTCGTCTCCGCCTACAGGCTCCCCGGCGGCATAGCTGCTACCATTGGAGCCGTGCAGCCGCTGATGGTCGTCCTTCTCGCGCGTCTGCTGCTCGGAAATCCGATCCGTTTCCTCTCGGTCCTCGCCGCCCTCGCCGGCCTTTCAGGCGTGGCGCTGCTGGTGATGACCCCGAACGCGGCGCTTGATCCCCTCGGCATCGCCGCAGGCCTCGCAGGTGCTGCCTGCATGGCCCTCGGCACGGTCCTCAGCCGCCGCTGGCAGCCGCCGGTTTCGCCGCTCGCTTTTACCGCGTGGCAACTAACGGTGGGCGGGGTATTCCTCTTGCCCGTAGCGCTCTACCTGGAGCCCGCTCTGCCGCCGGTTACGACGATGAACATTCTCGGCTTCGCCTGGCTTAGTCTCATCGGAGCGGCACTGACATACATGCTCTGGTTCCGCGGCATCGCCCGTTTGGATTCCGCCGTGGTCTCTTCGCTGACCCTCTTGAGCCCCATGGTGGCGATGCTGCTCGGCTGGATATTCCTGCATCAGACATTGAGCGCCATCCAGATTGCCGGAGCCGCCCTTGTGATTATCGCGATCGAGTTCAATCGCCGGGCCCAACTTCGCCGACCGTAGGAGAGCCGGGAGGGCATCATGCGGCTGCGGCCGGCCAATAAAAAACCCGCCATTTCGGCGGGTTTTTTCGAAGCGAATTTCGCGGGATCAGTTCGCCGGGCCGCTGAAGCGGTTCGGATCGATCGCCACCGTAGCGGCAACCGGCTTGAAGCCGCCGCCGGAATAGGCCGCCGAATAGTCGGCATTCAGCGTCCGATTGGTGACGCGCGGCGCCTTCATCGAGGCGACCTCTTCGGCACGATTGTTATTGAGAGCCCATTTCGCAACCATGTCACCGGTCAAGCCCTTGTTCGCTGCCGGAGCAGTTGCCTGGGAGGCAGGCTGGGCTGTGCGGCCGCCCTTGGTCGGCGCCGGCAGGGCGCCGACAGAAGCAGCGACCGGGGTCTTGGGCCCGTCGAACCCGTCGCCGAACTGCATGCCCTTCTTGGTGGAAGAAGACTGGATGACCTTCGGCGAAACCGCAGCCGTCTGAACCGGCTTCTGGACCGGGGCGGCCTGAGGTGCGGGCAGAGCCATGGCTTTGGGTTGCGACGGAACCGGAACGGCAGCCGCCGGCGCTGACGGTATTGCCTGACGCGCAGGCTCGACGCTCTGCGAGAGGGCGGCCACGAGCTCAGGCGTGAGTTCCTGCTCGCTGGAATTGGCCGGTGAAGCCGGAGCCGTCGCGGCTGCAGGGCGATGAGCCGGCAGCGGGATGGCGGCCATTTCTTGCGGCGCCTGCATCGGGCCGACCGAGGCGGTCATCACACCGTTGTCGGCGTCACCCTTCAGGCCACGCGGCCCGAGCAGGGTCGGAACCGGAATATTATAGGCGGAAAGATCCGCAAAATTCTCGCCGGTCTGCTGCGGCGCATTGGCCTGAGCGGAGGCCTGCATGGCAAGCGCTTCCTGCGCCGGGTTGCGTGCCGGCGAATAGAGCGCGGTCGCAAACCCGCCAGGGGCCGCATCCGAGCGGAAGGCCGGACGCGAAAGCGGAACGGGCGCTGCGATATTGTCCTGCGGCGGCTGCGGCGCCGCGGATGCGACCATCACGGCAGCCGCAGGCTCCTCTTCCGGTGCAGGCTTTGCGGCCGGGGCCGGACGTTGCGCCGTGGCGGGCGCAGGTGTGCTGCTTTCCTCGTTGTCCTCTTCCTCGTCGGCGCCACCGCCGCCGAACAGGAAGGCCAACAGGTTCGGCTGCCGCTTGCGGCCGGATTCCTCGCCGCGAATGCCGCCGCCGGCCGTACTGGCGATCTGGATCGAGCTGGAGCTGACGCGTTTCTTGTAGTCGGCAAGCGCCTGTTCATAACCCGGCAGCGGCTTGCCGTCGGCAGGAAGATGAACGGTATTGCCCTTCGGGAAGATCTGCACGAGTTCCTGGCGTGACATGCGCGGCCAGGCGCGAACGCCGCCAACATCGAGATGCACGAAGGGCGAACCGGACTTCGGATAGTAGCCGACCCCGCCGACCTGCATCTGCATCGCGAGCGCGCGGAGCGTCGAAAGCTTCACGCCCGGAATGTAGAAATCCATGGCCTTGCCGAGCATGTGCTGGCTGTTCTTGGCGACACCCGTGGTGCGGGAGCGCGAACGCAGCATGCCGTTGGTTTCAGGCGAACGAAAAGCGGAGACCACGTGGACATAATCGGAAGCGCCGGAACGGCGATAGACTTCCCAGACAAGATCGAAAAGCCGCGGGTCCATTTTAGTCGGCTGATTCTTGCGCCAGTCGCGCAGGAGCTGGTTGATCTGCTGCAGGCCGCGCTGATCGTATCTGCCATTCCGCTTGAAGGTGATGACTGCCTTTTCGCCCGTATGCACGAAATAAAGCTTCAGGGTGCGATCTTCGGCGGCAGCCTGAGTGGCGGAAACGGAAAGCATCGGCAATGCCGTCAAAAGCAGCAGGGCCGCGGCCATAACGCGCTTGGTGAGAGCTCCCATAAGCCCGGCTTTGCCGCCCGGCGCCTTCTCACCCGAAGGCGTTTCTTTTGCATACTGATCCGGCAAAACGATCCCCGTCCTGTCGACAACGTCCCACGTTGCCTCAAATGACTGTCAATTGCGGTGACACGATGGCAAATGTGCCACACATGTACAACCTTATTCCGTATAGTCAACAATTGACTAATAGGAGATTGACAGAGGGTGACAGGACTTCCTTGCGCGAAGGTTAACTATTTCTAATGCACTATTACTACGCCGCTTCCCTCAACGGATCGTCGGGATCAATGCCGTAATCCTTGAGTTTCCGGTATAGCGTGGACCTCCCGATCCCCAGCTTTCTGGCGACCTGGCTCATCTGGCCGCGATAGAATTTGAGCGCAAAACGGATAAGCTCTTCTTCCACATCGGCAAGCTTCCTCACCTCGCCGGCCTCGTCGGTGCTGACGATGATATTGTCCGCCGTCGGATAGGCAGCGGCCAGCATGGCCTTCGGATCCGGCTTTCCGACCCGCGCTCTTTCGCTGTTTGCAAAGACCGGCGATTCGGCGAGTGCTTCGCGCATCGCGCGGTCCGCCACGAAGGACGGCGGCGGAGCGACAGCGGTTGCGACGAGTTCGGCGGAATGGAATTCCGGCACCTGCGCGGCGATCTGCGGAAAATCCGCGTCGGTCAGTTCATCGCCTTCCGCAAGCACCACGGCCCGGAAGACGGCATTCTCGAGCTGACGGATATTGCCCGGCCAGTCGTAGGCCGTCAGCAGCCCGAGTGCGCTCGGACCGACCGTCAGCGTCTTCGGCAGCTTCTGTTCGGTGGAGAAGCGCTCGGCAAAGACGCGGGCGAGATGGGGAATGTCCTCCTTGCGGCGACGCAGCGCCGGGATCGTGATCGGGAAGACGTTGAGGCGATAGTAGAGGTCCTCGCGGAAGCGCCCTGCGCGGACCTCCTCTATCAGGTCCTTGTTGGTTGCAGAAATAAGGCGGACATTGACCTTCTGCACCTTGGCGGCGCCGACGGTCTCGATTTCGCCTTGTTGCACGGCGCGAAGGAGCTTCACCTGCACGTCGAGCGGCAGGTCGCCGATCTCGTCCAGGAAAAGCGTGCCGCCGTCCGCTTCGACGAACTTGCCGGTATGCTTTTCCGAAGCGCCGGTAAAGGCGCCCTTCTCGTGGCCGAAAAGGATGCTTTCCACCAGGTTGTGGGGAATGGCCCCGCAATTGACCGTGATGAACGGTTTGCCGGCACGGTCGCCGTTCGACTGGATAGCGCGGGCGATCATTTCCTTGCCGACGCCCGATTCGCCTTCCAGGACCACCGGAATGTTGGAATGAGCAGCACGCTGGGCGAGATCGATGACCCGCAGCATATCGGGGCTTGCCGAGACGATATCGCCGAAACCGACGGCCCCGGGACGCTGGCGCCGTCCGGCACGGGCTTTCGATTCCTTCTGGTCGAGCTTCAGCGCATTGGCGACCGAGGCAGCGATCCGCTCCGGCGAGACCGGTTTAACGACGAAATCGAAAGCGCCGGCGCGCATCGCCTGGACGACCGAATCGATGCTGCCCTGCCCGGTCTGGACGATCACCGGCGTCTCGATACCGAGTTCGCGGATCGCCGCGAGGAAGGTGAGCCCGTCCATCTCCGGCATCATCAGGTCGAGCACGATGACGTTGACGTCGACCGCGGTCCGCTTCAGGAACTCAAGTGCGACGAGACCGTTTTCGGCGAGATGTGCGGAATGGCCATATCGCTCCACGGCGTGCTTCAACAGGCGACGTTGAATCGGATCATCATCGACAACGAGGATTTGCGCAATCATGCTCGGCTCCCGGCTACGTTCATCGTGCCCCCTTTCGGGCTCTTATGTAGCCGGTTGTGTCAGAAAGGCTTGAACATCCCCTTTTGAGAAAAGCTTGCATTTTAACTGAGGGCGATGAAAACAACTTCGCAGAAACCGGACCGTAAAATCAGAAGGACAAGGCGATGAGACGACCCGAAACCGCGTTCCGTGAAATTCCTGCCGCGACAGCCGCAGGCAACGCCGCATCCGACCCGGCGCTCGGATTGCTGCCGGTCTGGAAGCTGTCGGATCTCTACCCTGCCAAGGACGCGCCGGCCTATGCGGCAGACATGGAAAAAGCGGAAAAGCTTTCGCTCGCCTTCGAGGAGAAGTGGAAGGGCAAGCTTTCGGACGCCGCGACGAAGACCGGCGCCGGCGGTATAGGCGAGGCACTGAAGGAATACGAGGCGTTGGACGATCTCCTCGGCAAGCTCGGCTCCTTTGCCGGCCTCACCTACTTTTCCGACACGACCGATCCCGCCAACGGCAAGTTCTATGGAGACGCGCAAGCGAAGCTCACCGACCTTTCGTCGCATCTGCTTTTCTTCGCACTCGAGCTGAACCGCGTCGAGGACGCCGTCATGGACGCCTGCATGGACCGCGATCCGACCGCCGGCCATTACCGGCCCTGGATCGTCGATCTCCGGAAGGACAAGCCTTTCCAGCTCGAGGACAAGCTGGAACAGCTCTTCCTCGAAAAATCGATGACGAGCGCTGCGGCCTTCAATCGGCTGTTCGACGAAACCATGGCAGAGCTGCGCTTCGAGGTGGAAGGCGAAAAACTGCCGCTCGAAGTAACCCTCAACATGCTGCAGGAGCCTCAGCCGGAAGTACGCGCCAAGGCTGCCGCGGCACTGTCCAGGGCCTTCGGCGAAAATCTCCGCGTCTTCACGCTGATCACCAACACGCTCGCCAAGGACAAGGAGATTTCCGACCGCTGGCGGGGATTCGAGGACATCGCCGACAGCCGCCATCTCGCCAATCGTGTCGAGCGGGAAGTGGTGGATGCGCTGGCCGCTGCGGTAAAGGATGCCTATCCGCGCCTGTCGCACCGCTACTATGCGATGAAGGCAAAGTGGCTCGGCATGGAGCAGCTCAATTTTTGGGACCGCAATGCGCCGCTGCCGGAAACCCCGACCGCGCTCATTCCCTGGACCGATGCGAAGGAAACGGTGCTTTCCGCCTATCGCGGCTTTGCCCCGGAAATGGCCGAGATCGCCGGCCGCTTCTTCGAGGAGGAATGGATCGACGCCCCGGTTCGTCCCGGCAAGGCGCCGGGCGCTTTCGCGCATCCGGTGGTGCCGTCTGCCCATCCTTATGTGCTCGTCAACTACATGGGCAAGCCGCGCGACGTGATGACGCTCGCCCATGAACTCGGCCACGGCGTGCACCAGGTGCTCGCGGGCGATCAGGGCGCGCTGATGTGCCAGACGCCGCTGACGCTCGCCGAGACGGCCTCGGTCTTCGGCGAAATGCTGACTTTCCGGGCGCTCCTCGAAAAGACGAAGGACAAGCGGGAACGCAAGGCCATGCTCGCCCAGAAGGTCGAGGACATGATCAACACGGTCGTGCGCCAGATCGCCTTCTACCAGTTCGAGCGCAAGGTACACGCAGCTCGCAAGGAAGGCGAGTTGACGGCCGAACAGATCGGCGAATTGTGGCTGTCGGTCCAGGGCGAAAGCCTCGGCCCTGCGATTAAAATCTCGGAGGGTTATGAGAGCTGGTGGACCTACATCCCCCACTTCATCCACTCGCCCTTCTACGTCTATGCCTATGCCTTCGGCGACTGCCTGGTGAATTCGCTCTACGCGGTCTACCAGAACGCCGCGCCGGGCTTCCAGCAGAAGTATTTCGAACTCCTGAAGGCTGGCGGCACCAAGCACCATTCGGAACTCCTGAAGCCGTTCGGCCTCGATGCCACCGATCCGTCCTTCTGGTCGAAGGGCCTGTCGATGATCGAAAGCCTGATCGACGAGCTTGAGGCCTTGGACAAGGGCGCCTGAGGCGTTCCGATGGAGCAGAAGGCGCCCTACGCGCTCTTTCGTGATGACCCTGCCGGCCGGAGCCTCGTCTTCGACCGGCCTGAGGAGGTCGTCTTTGCCCGCACCGCAAACGAAGTGCTGCCTGCGCTGCAGCGCCTGGAAGAAGCGCGCCGCGCCGGCCGCTGGCTGGCGGGCTACCTTTCCTACGAAACCGGCCACATCTTCGAGGAAAAACTCAAACACCTGATCGTGCCCAAGCGGGATACGCCGCTGATCGCGATGGGCATATTCGAGAAACCCGCGGGAAACCAACATCCGCTGGCCTTGCCTCCCGAGGCCCCATCAGGCGCTGCAATACCGCCGTTTCTCGAAAACCCCACGGCCGCCTGGGACCTCGAGGCCTATCGGGAGCGCTTCGACCGACTGCACGAACACCTGCGCCGCGGCGACTGCTACCAGGCGAACCTGACGATGCCGATCACGGCCCGTTGGCAGGGCGATCCGCGCCAGGCCTTCTGGTCGCTCGTCTCGCGTCAGCCGGTCCGTTACGGCGCCCTCGTCGACCTTGGCGGCCCCGTCATCCTGTCGCGATCGCCGGAACTTTTCTTTTCCGTCGATGCCGAGCGCTTCATCGAGACCCATCCGATGAAAGGAACGGCCCCGCGCGGTAAAACCGCCGAAGAGGATGCAGCGATCGTCGCGGCGATGCTTGCAGACGAAAAGACCCAGGCCGAAAACCGCATGATCGTCGACCTCTTGCGCAACGACATCTCTGTCATCAGCGAGGTCGGTACGCTGTCCGTCCCGAAACTTTTCGCGATCGAGACCTATCCGACCGTCCACCAGATGGTGAGCCATGTGCGGGCAAAACTTCTGCCCGAAGTCGGCTTCCCGCAGATCCTTGCCGCCCTGTTTCCCTGCGGTTCGATCACGGGGGCGCCGAAGATGTGGGCCATGCAGATCCTCGCACGGCTGGAGGTCGGCCCGCGCGATGTCTATTGCGGCGCGATCGGTTATTGCGATCCGGCCGGCCCCATGCGTTTTTCGGTGGCAATCCGGACGATCACGCTTTTCAATGACGGAAAGGCGGTCTTCAATGTCGGCGGCGGCATCGTCTTCGACTCCGAGGCCGAAGCCGAGTATGATGAGTGTCTTCTGAAGGCACGTTTTGCGGTAGGCGATCAATGGATTTCTCGCTGATCGAAACGATGCGCTGGGAACCGGGTTCGGGTTTCCTGCGCATGGAGCAGCACCTGCGCCGGCTCAAGCGCTCGGCCGATGCCCTCGGATTCCGCCCGCCGCCGCCGGACACGTTGAAGCAGCTCGAGGCGGCGATCGGCGGCGACGACGCCATGCGCGTCCGTCTCGTCATGACCTACCGCGGCAAGATCGAGATCACGGTGACGCCTTTCATCCCGGCTCCGGCCGGGACGGTGTGGCGTGTCCGGGTTGCGACCACAAAACTTCCATCGGACGATCCCCTTTTCCGCCACAAGACCTCCCGGCGGGAACCCTATGAAGCGGCCCGCGCCGAGTTTTCGCCTGCCGAAGCGGACGAGGTAATCCTTCTCAACGAGCGCGGCGAAATCTGTGAAGGCACGATCACCAACGTCTTCATCGAGGAGGCGGACGGCCAGTTGCTTACGCCGGCGCTGACGAGCGGGCTTCTGCCCGGCGTGTTGCGGGCCGAGCTAATTCGTGAGGGAAAGGCGCGCAGCCAGATACTTCGCCTCGAAGACCTCGGGGGTCGCCGGCTATTCGTCGGCAATTCGCTCCGCGGCCTCATCCCCGCCCAACTTGTGGGCCGCGCACAGCAGTCCGAAGGCGTCTGCACCGATACGGTTGCGCGCAGAACCGCGGGGTAGAGTCGGATGAGCGCGTCGCAGCCCCTTGCCGACCACCTGCTCTCGCTCGAAGCGGCGCTGCAGACGCGAGAGGTCCGCAGTTCCGAGACACGGCTGCGCGACCTCCTGGCGCCCGACTTCCGCGAATTTGGGCGCTCCGGCCTTGCTTACACCTTCAACGACATCATGACCCGTCTGGTGGTGGAGGATGGGCCGGCCAACAGCTCGATCTCCAATTTCACCGTTTCAATGCTGGGCGAGACGGTAGCGCTTGCCACCTATCGCGGCACGCGGCTCAATGCTGATGGCAACAGGCAGTTCACCAACCGCAGCTCGATCTGGCGGCTCGACGCCGACGGCAAATGGCGCATGGTCTTCCATCAGGGCACGGCCACCGAATAGCGAATTTCCTAGAGCGCATTGCCCGGCATTTCAGGGATGGGAAGGAAAGGCGAGCCATGCGCGCCGCGCTCTTTTGAAGAAGCGACCGTGACCGCCATGGTGCAGCCGATCAGGAACACCGCCCAGAACAGGAGCCACATCCGCCACTCGCTGCGGCTTTGCATGACCTGCAGCGGCGATATCCGCGTCCAGGCCTTCAATGCTGCCTCGCGCGGTCCCCATGCTCTGAACATTTCCGCCGCGACATAAAACGCCCTGCTCGATACTCTCATCCGATACGCCCCGCATGCTGCACTGCAGTACAATTTGTAGGGCTGCCTTTCCGCGTTCCAAGTCCCAAGGAGCGATTTTTACAACCGGGTGAATATGGCTTAAACCGATCCTGAAACGGCACATTCGAACGGCATGATTGAAAGAAGCTTGATTTACACGCCCTATGACGGCTCATCGACGCCCTTAACGATCGGGCTTCTGCAACTCGATCCTGCGCGCTGGATCGAGCCGGATGGCGATCTCGCCTACCATCTATCGGAAAAGAAGAGGCTCCTTGCGGAGCATGCGGAGCAGGTTTTTCGCGCCGAACCGGGCACCGGGCAAGCGCAGCAGGAGATCCTGGATGCGTTGGTAGAATACCTGCCCGCCCATCATCCGGCCCTCTATCGGCGAAACAGCAACCGCATGGAAATGGCCGGCCAGACCGTCGATCTTGCCGACGACCGCTTGCCGCCGCTCCTTTCAGCGGGCCTCCTCGTGCAGGACGATCTCGTCATCATGCGCAGGGGCGACGACGGCTGGCGCATCGCTGCAGCCTTCCTTGCCTTCCCCTCCTCCTGGTCGCTTTCGGACAAGTTCGGCAAGGTGATGGACGAGATACATGCGCCGGTACCGGATTTCGCCGGCGGCAGCCGCAATGCCGGCCTCATCAACCGCATGTTCGACAACCTGTCGCCGGCCCGCTTCGTTGTGCGCTGGAACTGGTCGGTGAACTGGGGGTACGCCCTCTATCGGCCCGCCCCCCAACCCGCTTCCGAAACCGAACCCGTGCCGCCTGAGGATGCCTTCATCCGCATCGAACGCCAGACGTTGAGGAAGATGCCGGTTTCGGGCGACATCCTCTTCACCATCCGTATCTATCTCGATCCGGTGACGGCGCTGGCGGGCCGGCCGAACCGCAGGGAACTTGCCTCGTCGTTTGCCGACCAGCTCCAAGCCCTGACGCCGGAGCAGGCGGACTACAAGGGTCTGCTGCGCAAGCGCGACGGCCTGGTTGCCATGCTGCGGAAAATGGCAACCGACTCGGCGACGGTTGGATAATTGCCGGATTTTCCCGGAAAGCCCGGCAGCCTCTTTATTGTGACGCCGATTTATGATCTAGAGCGCCGCGAATTGCGCTTGCGCAAAGGTCATCCGTCCACTGCCGAAGAAGCGGGCCAGCGGCCGTTCGGCTGCCGATCCGAAGGAGAAAAATATGTCAGAGCCTAACTATCCGGTTTATGCCGAAATCACCGGTCCGATCGTGATGATCGGTTTCGGCTCGATCGGCCGCGGCACCCTGCCGCTGATCGAACGTCATTTCAAGTTCGACAAGAACCGGATGGTGGTCATCGATCCGCTCGACGACGAGACCGGCATCCTTGCCAAGCACGGCGTCCGTCATATCAAGGAATATGTGACCAAGGAGAACTACAAGGAACTCCTGAAGCCGCTTCTCACCGCCGGCAAGGGCCAGGGCTTCTGCGTCAACCTTTCGGTCGACACCGGCTCGCTCGACCTGATGAAACTCTGCCGCAAGCATGACGTGCTCTACGTCGACACGGTCGTCGAGCCCTGGCTCGGCTTCTATTTCGACAAGAACATGAAGAACGCCGACCGCACCAACTATGCTCTGCGCGAAACCGTGCGCAAGGAAAAGGCGAAGAACCCGGGCGGCGCAACCGCCGTTTCCACCTGCGGCGCCAATCCGGGCATGGTCTCCTGGTTCGTCAAGCAGGCGCTGGTCAACCTTGCCAACGACATCGGCGTGAAGTTCGACGAGCCCGACCAGCACGATCGCGAAGGCTGGGCCAGGCTGATGAAGAAGCTCGGCGTCAAGGGCGTCCACATCGCCGAACGCGACACCCAGCGCACCAAGCATCCGAAGCCGCTCAACGTCTTCTGGAACACCTGGTCCGTCGAAGGCTTCATTTCGGAAGGTCTGCAGCCGGCCGAACTTGGCTGGGGCACTCACGAAGAATGGATGCCGAAAAACGCCAAGCGGCATAAGAAGGGCTGCCAGGCGGCGATCTATCTGGAGCAGCCCGGCGCCAACACGCGCGTGCGCACCTGGTGCCCGACACCCGGCCCGCAATACGGCTTCCTCGTCACCCACAATGAATCGATCTCGATCGCCGACTACTTCACGGTTCGCGACAAGGATGGCGAAGTCACCTTCCGCCCGACCTGCCATTACGCCTACCACCCGGCCAATGACGCGGTTCTGTCGCTGCACGAAATGTTCGGCAATGGCGGCACGCCGCAGCCGGTTCACCACGTTCTCGACGAGGACGAACTGGAGGACGGCATCGACGAACTCGGCGTTCTCCTCTATGGCCATGAAAAGAACGCCTACTGGTACGGCTCGCGCCTGTCGCTCGAGGAAACCCGTCGCATCGCCCCCTACCAGAACGCCACCGGCCTGCAGGTGACCTCGGCCGTCCTCGCCGGCATGGTCTGGGCGCTCGAAAACCCGACCGCCGGCATCGTCGAAGCCGACGAGATCGACTACAAGCGCTGCCTTGAAGTCCAGCTCCCCTATCTCGGCCCGGTCGAAGGCCATTACACGGACTGGACCCCCCTCGACGGCCGCCCGGGCCTCTTCCCGGAAGACCTCGACGAGAAGGATCCGTGGCAGTTCAGGAACATCCTCGTTCGCTGACGCCTGCAAACGCAAAAACCGCCTGTTATCGACAGGCGGTTTTCGCCTCTCGAAACTTCTGCCTTTTCAACGCCACATCTTGCGTTACATAGGTTCCGAACGGCATGTTTTGCCGAAAGGGACGACCGAGTCGCGGGAGACAGATCATGAAAATCAAAGCGAGCCTTGTGCTCATCGCCGCTGCCAGCCTGAGCGCCTGCGTTTCCTCTCCGCAGCCGACCCGGGTGTCGGCTCCGGCTCAGCCTCAGGGGGTCGAAGGTACCTGGGTCGATCCGAACGGCATCGTCTCCTCGTTCCAGGCCGGCACGTTCAACACCCGCTCCAGCGACAGCAACACGCTGCTCGCCTCGGGCACCTATACCAGCCTGTCGCCGACGCTGGTCGAGATCAACATGACATCGCTGGTGAGAAAGACGCAGTCGCGCGTCAATTGCTCTCTGGTCAACCCGAGCCAGTTGAATTGCACGCAGGACAGCGGCGCCCAGTTCTCGCTGACGCGCCGTAGCTGAGAACCGCTATTTCGCAATTTCCAGAACCCCGCCTCGGCGGGGTTTTCGCGTTTGGAGAGAGGCGCGCCGTCGTGCAACCCTGTCATATTTCCCCTTGAATCCGCTCTGGCTTGATGAAAACATGCGCTGCACAACGATTGTCACGGTGGGACGCTAGAACAATCGGGGTGAGGCGGCGGGAAGCCGACCGATAAAAACAGGAGAGAGAAATCAGATGATGAAGACATTGAGATTCGGGTTGACGACAGCTTCGGTCATCGCCCTTTCAACCGGCGCCGCGCTCGCCGACTACGAGCTCAATATCCTGCACATCAACGACTTTCATTCGCGTATCGAGTCCATCAACAAGACCGATTCCACCTGCTCGGCGGAAGAGGAAGGCAAGAACGAATGCTTCGGCGGCGCCGCCCGCCTGCTCACCGCCATCAACCAGACCCGCGACGGCCTGAAGGCCGAAAACAAGAACGTCCTCCTGCTGAACGGTGGCGACAACTTCCAGGGCTCGCTCTTCTACACCACCTACAAGGGTGCGACGGAAGCCGAAGTGCTGAACGCCATGAAGTTCGACGCCATGACCGTCGGCAACCATGAATTCGACGACAGCGACGACGTCCTCGCCACCTTCCTGGACAAGATCCAGTTCCCGGTCGTGACCGCCAACGTGGTGCCGAGTGCTGCGGCGAAGATCGGCAATCGCATCAAGCCCTCGATCGTGCTCGATGTCGGCGGCCAGAAGATCGGCATCGTCGGGGCGGTCACCAACGACACACCGGAAATCGCCAATCCCGGCCCGAATATCCAGATCGCCGAAGACGTCGCCAAGATCACCGAAGCCGTACAGGCCTTGAAGGGCCAGGGCGTCAACAAGATCATCGCGCTGACCCATGTCGGCTATCCCCGCGACCTCGCCGCCATCGCCAAGATCCCGGATGTCGACGTCGTCGTCGGCGGCCATACCCACACGCTGCTGTCCAACACCGCCAAGGACGCCGCAGGTCCGTATCCGACCTGGTCCGACAATCCGGCCGGCTACAAGGTTCCGGTCGTCCAAGCCTACCAGTATTCGAAATATCTCGGTGACCTGAAGGTCGTCTTCGACGACAACGGCGTGATCAAGGAAGCGAACGGCGAACCGATCCTCGTGAATTCCAAGTTCCAGCCCGATCAGGCTCTCGCCGCCCGCATCAACGAATTGAAGGCGCCGATCGAAGACCTCAAGAAGAAGGTCGTCGGTGCATCCGAGGCGGCCATCGACGGCGACCGCCGCAATTGCCGCGCCAAGGAATGCTCGATGGGCAACCTGGTAGCAGATGCTCAGCTCGACCGCGTCAAAGACCAGGGCATCACCATTTCGATTGCCAATGGCGGCGGCTTGCGTGCCTCGATCGATTCCGGCGAGGTCACCATGGGCGAAGTGCTTTCGGTTCTGCCATTCCAGAACACCATAGCCACCTTCCAGCTCAAGGGCTCCGACATCGTTGCCGCGCTGGAAAACGGCGTCAGTCAGATCGATGACGGCGCGGGCCGTTTTCCGCAGGTCGCAGGCCTGAAATATTCCTTCGACAAGTCGAAGACGGCCGGAGCCAAGGTCAGCGACGTTCAGGTCAAGGAAGGCGACAAGTTCGTACCGATCGATCCGAACAAGACCTATGGCGTCGTCACCAACAACTACGTCCGTGGCGGCGGTGACGGCTACAAGGTCTTCGCCACCGGCGCCCAGAACGCCTATGACTTCGGCCCGAACCTGGAACTGGCGCTGGCTGATTATCTCGGCGCCCATAACCCGTACAAGCCTTACACGGACGGCCGCATCACCGATCTCACTCCGGCGAGCTACACCCCGCCGCCGAAGCCGGCTCCGGCTGCTCCTCCGGCCCCGGCCACTGCCGCACCGGCCGCACCGGCTCCTTCCGCCGCCGCCCCGGCTGCGCCTGCGGCACCCGCTGCCCCTGCTCCGTCGCAGACCGCGGCGGCACCGGCGGCGCCCGCTCCGGCGGCACCTGCTGCTCCCACGCCCGCAGGCCCGACCAAATATGTAGTCGTCAAGGGCGACTCTCTTTGGAAGATCGCCGAAAGCACCTATGGCGAAGGCGAAGAGTGGACGAAGATCTCCAAGGCCAATTCCCTCTCCAATCCGAACCTCATCCAGGTCGGCAAGGAACTGGAGCTGCCGGCAAGGTAGTCATCGGCTAGCTGGACAATTTGTCTCTTGTCAAAATGCCGGTCCGGGCTTTCCCGGGCCGGTATTTGTTTCTAGATAACTCGCAATTCACAGGCGCCTCGCCATTCGAACAAGAGTATCCGTATGTCCTCATCATCCGCCCACATGCCTCCTGATCATCCCAAAGTGAGTTTCGGCAAGGTCGGCGTGCTGCTTGTCAACCTCGGCACCCCGGACGGGACGGACTACTGGTCCATGCGGCGCTATCTCGCCGAATTCCTCTCCGACCGGCGGGTCATCGAATGGTCGCGGCTCTACTGGTACCCGATCCTCTACGGCATCGTTCTCAACAAACGGCCGCAGAAGGTCGGCAAGGCCTACGAGGAGATCTGGAACAAGGATCTGAACGAAAGCTATCTGCGCACTTATACCCGCAACCAGGGTGAGCTGATGGCCGAGCGGCTCAAGGACCTGCCCAATGTCATGGTCGACTGGGCCATGCGCTACGGCAAGCCCTCGATCGCCGAACGCATCGACGCGCTGAAAGAAAAGGGCTGCGAAAAAATCGTGCTCTTTCCGCTCTACCCGCAATATGCCGCCTCCACGACCGCGACGGTCAACGACAAGGCTTTCGAACATCTGATGAAGCTGCGCTGGCAGCCGGCGGTGCGCACGGTGCCGCCCTATCACGACGATCCGGCCTATATCGAAGCGCTGGCCAACTCCGTCCGGCAGACCTATGCGACGCTAGACTGGGAGCCGGAAATGCTGATCGCCTCGTTCCACGGCATTCCGCAATCCTATTTCAAAGCGGGCGACCCTTATTACTGTCACTGCCAGAAGACCGGGCGGTTGCTGAAGGAAGCGCTTGGGCTCACCGACAAGAATTTCATGATCACCTTCCAGTCCCGCTTCGGGCCGGAGGAATGGCTGCAGCCCTATACGGATAAGACGGTCGAGAAGCTGGCGGAAGAAGGCGTCAAGCGCATCGCCGTCATGAATCCCGGCTTCGTCTCCGACTGCCTCGAAACGCTCGAAGAAATTGCCGGCGAAGCGGGCGAAATCTTCCATCATCACGGCGGCGAGAAATTCGTGCACATTCCCTGCCTCAACGACAGTGAAGGCGGCATGACCGTGCTCGAAAAGGTGGTGCGTCGCGAGTTGCAGGGCTGGGTGTAAGCCGGCTCGTCCCGCCCCCTGGTTTTATCAGCTGCCCGGGTTCAACGCTTCAGCGAACGGGCAGCTCGAGCACATCGCCATCTGCCGGTATCAGCAGGCGCGATGGATTGATTCCGGCCGTGTCAGCCGCCTCGCGCAGTTGTACACGAGAGACGGTAGCGTGATCGAGCGCCTCCATATGCACGGCGACCACGGTAGCCTCCGGGGCAGATCGGCAGAGTTCGATCGTTTCTGCAGCATCCATGACGATAAGGTCGCCATCCCAGCGGGCGCCGCAGGAATGGCTGACGATGACATCGGGCGCTACCCGCTCCACCGTCTCCAGCACCGGAGGATAAAGAACCGTATCGCCTGCCCAATAAATTACCGGCTCACCGGGCGCCGCGAGCGTCAGCCCCATCACCGGCCCCATCTTTTCCCGAACCGGCCCAAGCCCGTGGCTGCCCTCGCAGCGCGTGATCGTGATGCCTTGCCAGATGATCTCGCCCTCGAGCGGCTTCACATCTGTAAAACCCTCGCCCTGGATCGCAGCCTCATCGCCCGGCTGACAGATCAGCGGCAGATGTTTCGGGACACGTTCCTTGGCCACTGAATCGAAATGGTCCGTATGTAGATGGGAGACGATCACCAGCTCGACGCCCTGCAATACCTCCTCCACCGACAACGGCAGGTCAGTCATCGGATTGGCGGATCTGCCCGTATAGGACGGCAGGTTGTGACGCGGCGCAAAGTAGGGATCGATCAGGATCGTGCGGCCCGCATAGGAAAGCTTGAGCGTCGCATTGCGGATCAATTGAAGCTTCATCGAGGCACCTCGCGCGGAAAGATAGAGCCTAGACCGGTTGGCGGTGATGATCCAATGACTGTTCTAGATGAGACAGCTACTCTATCAACGCGTCTCCTCGGGCCTGAATCCTTCCGTCGCCCCTTTCCAGAAGTCAGGATCTTCATATTCCGTCGGATCCACGATGCCGGCGAGATGGAAAGCCTCCCGCCGCTCGACGCAGGTGCCGCAGCGGCCGCAATGGCGCGTTCCCCCCTTGTAGCAGGACCACGTCTCGGCAAACGGCGTCCCGTGGCGCGCGCCGTCGGCGACGATGTCCGCCTTCGAGCCATGAACGTAAGGGGCAAGCAGCTTGACGGAGGCATAGCCATCCAGCGCATGGTCCTGCATCGCCTGAAAGGCATCGATGAAGCCGGGCCGGCAATCCGGATAGATGAAATGGTCGCCGCCATGCACGGCGATCGCCACGGCCTCCGCCTGTCTTGCCGCAGCAACCCCGAAGGCCACCGCCAGCATGATGGCATTGCGGTTCGGGACGACCGTCGCCCGCATCGTCTCTTCCGCGTAATGGCCATCCGGCACGTCCACATCGTCGGTCAGCGCAGACCCGGTGAGTTGACTGCCGATCCCGCGCATGTCGATGATCTCGTGAAAGACGCCGAGCCGCTTGGCGCAGACGGCCGCGAAATCGAGTTCCTTGCGATGGCGCTGGCCGTAATCGAAAGAGATCAGACCAAGAAGCACCTCCTCCGCCGCTATTTTGTGAGCGAGCGAAACGGAATCCAGTCCGCCGGAGCAGACGACGATGGTTTTCATGACGGTGTCCTTGTTTTGACCGGGTAGGCTGCGACCGGGAATTTCAGAGGGTGTTTAGAACCATCACCACCGCTTGTGAATAGCCGACCGGTTGAATAGGATCGCGCCATCTGGGGTAGCGGAGAAATTTCCATGGAGCTTGGTGGGTTCGATATCGTGGTGATCGGCGTGGTCCTGCTGGTCATCCTGATCCTCTTTGCGGGGATCAAGACGGTGCCGCAGGGCTATCTATACACGGTGGAGCGGTTTGGCCGGTACACCCGCACGCTGGAGCCCGGCCTCAATATTTTGACGCCCTTCATCGAACGGATCGGCGTGCGCATGAACGTCATGGAACAGGTGCTCGATATCCCCACTCAGGAAGTCATCACCAAGGACAATGCCAGCGTTTCTGCCGATGCGGTCGCCTTCTATCAGGTTCTCAATCCCGCGCAGGCCGCCTACCAGATTTCCAATCTCCAGAACGCCATCCAGAACCTCACGATGACCAATATCCGTTCGGTCATGGGCTCGATGGATCTCGACGAACTGCTCTCCAACCGCGAGGTCATCAACGAACGCCTCCTGCGCGTGGTCGATGAAGCCGTCGGCCCCTGGGGCATCAAGGTCACCCGCGTCGAGATCAAGGACATCCAGCCTCCGGCCGACCTCGTGGAATCCATGGGCCGGCAGATGAAGGCCGAGCGCGAGAAACGCGCTCAGATCCTTGAGGCCGAGGGCGCGCGCAGTGCGCAGATCCTCAGGGCCGAAGGCGCCAAACAGGCTGCTGTCCTGAAGGCCGAGGGCGAGCGCGAGGCAGCCTTCCGCGAGGCCGAGGCTCGCGAGCGTCTTGCGGAAGCCGAAGCCAAGGCGACGCAGTCCGTCTCCCAGGCGATCGCCGCCGGCGATGTGCAGGCGATCAATTATTTCGTGGCCCAGAAATACACCGAAGCCCTGGCTGAGATCGGCAAGGCTCCCAACTCCAAGATCGTCCTGATGCCGATGGAAGCGTCGTCGCTGATCGGTTCGCTCGGCGGCATTGGCGCGATTGCCAAGGAAGTCTTTGGCGATGGTCCGGCGCCCGGCGCGACGCCTCGTGTGCCGACCCCGCCGCGCACACCGACCGGCCCGAAATTGACGACCTCGCCGATAAATCCCTTCGCACCGCCCTCACCATCCTCCGAGATCTGAACACATGGTGCAGGAATTGATAAGCGGTCTTGGTCTCTGGAGCTGGTGGATCCTCGGTCTGGTCCTGTTGGCCGCCGAGCTCGCGGCACCGGGCGTTTTCCTGATCTGGATCGGCCTTGCCGCCGTCGTGATCGGCGCGCTCTCGCTCCTCTTTTGGGAGGCAGCGTTCTGGAGCTGGCAGCTCCAGCTTCTGCTTTTCGCCGTGCTGTCGATCGCCTTCGCACTTGCCGGACGCCGCTTCTATGCCGGACGCAACCAGACGAGCGACGAACCTATGCTCAACCGCCGCGGCGAAAGCCTGGTCGGGCGCACGGCGACCTTACAGGAACCGATAACCGAAGGGCGCGGCCGCATCCGGCTCGACGACACGTGGTGGCCGGTCATGGGGCCGGACCTGCCGGCTGGGACTCGGGTAACGGTGGTCGTCGCAAGCGGCCGCGATCTGACCGTCGAAGCGGCCTGAAGCAAGAAGATCAGGCGACGCCGACGCGCAGCAGATCGTGGAAATGCACGATGCCGACCGGTTTGCGGTCTTCGTCGACGACAATCAGGGCGCCGATGCTGTGCTTGTTGAGCAGCGCCATAGCGGCCGTCGCCAAGGTTTCCTTGCCAACGGTCTTGGGATTGCGCGTCATCACGTCGTCGACGATCGCCTCGCCGAGATTGCGGTCCAGATGGCGGGCGATGTCGCCGTCGCTGACGACGCCGCACAGGCACCCGTCCTCGTCCACCACGCCGACGCAGCCGAAGCGCTTGCGCGACAGCTCATGAATAGCCTCGGACATCAAGACGCCCTTTTGCACCAGCGGAACGCGCTCGCCGGTATGCATGAGGTCGCTGACATGGCTGAGCATCGCACCGAGCTTGCCGCCCGGATGATAGGTCCGGAAATCGACGGCGGAGAACCCTCTTGCTTCCAGAAGAGCCACCGCCAGAGCATCGCCCATGGCGAGCTGCATCAGCGTCGAAGTGGTGGGAGCCAGGCCGTGCGGGCAGGCTTCCTGTTCCTTCGGCAGAAGCAGCACCACGTCCGCCTCGCGGGCGAGCGTCGAAATCGCACCGGACGTCAGAGCGATCAGCGGGATCGAGAAGCGTCGGGTAAAGGAAACGATACCCTGAAGTTCCGCCGTTTCGCCGCCCCAGGAAAGCGCAAGCACCACGTCGCCCGGCGCGATCATGCCGAGATCGCCGTGATTGGCCTCGACCGGATGGACAAAGAACGAGGGCGTGCCGGTCGATGCGAGGCTGGCGGCGATCTTGCGGCCGATATGGCCGCTCTTGCCGACACCGGTCACGACCACCCGACCGTCGATCTCGCCGATCAGTTCCGCCGCTTTTCGGAAACTGTCCCCTAGGCCGTTCTGAAGGGCAATCTCAAGCGCGTTAAGGCCTTGTTTTCCGAAGGAAACCGTCCTCAGCGCAGAATCGACGACGTCATGTTCGACGAGTTGCAAAGCTCTCTTGATCATGGCGAAGCCTTAGCGCCTTTCGCCCGCCAAGTCCATCAGGTTCGGCATCCGCTCACCAAGTTCCCCGCCTGACACGTTGCCGCAACCAAACATTAACCACATGGCTTTACGTTTGGGTAAGCATTCGATCGCCAGGCAGGCTCATGAAGATCATCACGAAAACAGGCAGGACGCGTGACTGGCGCCGCGCGGCGGTCGGCCTGCTGCTTGCCTGTTCGGCGCTTGCCTCACCTGCCGCCGCCCAGACGGTCAGCCCGTTTCCGCCCCGCAGCGGGTCCCTGCCCTCACTCACGGACACCACGTCCTCTGCCTCGGCGACCAGCCCCGCTGTGGGCACCTCGGCGCAACAGACCACCAATGCCGCCGATGCGACGCCCGCGGCAAATCCGACGGATCCGAACGTTGCAACCGGCTCTGTACCGGGCAACGCCCGCCTGTCGGATGAAGAGCCTCGCTACGAGGAAGACCTGAACCAACCCTACGAACAACCGCTCGATCCGGGCGCGGAACCGCTGGAATCGCAGGAACAGCCCCGCGAACCCGTGGACCCGACCGGCATCCGGATGGGGAGCTTTCTTCTGCGCCCTTCGGTGAACAACAGCATCGAGACGGAGAGGACAAAGTCCAACGGTACCAACACCCGCCGCGACTATCTCTCCACCGCGATCCGCGGGACGCTCTCCTCGGACTGGTCGCGCCATTCCCTGACGGTCACCGGAGAGGGTATATTCGAGCGCAATTTTCATGGCGGCGAAGACGGTATTCAGCCGGAAGGCCAGGTCGACGCGGACCTCAGGCTCGACCTTGCGGACGATACGATCGCACACATCACCGGCGGCTACCGCTTCAGCCGGGAGGAAAATTACGATCCGAATGCCGTCGGCGGCGCAGCGACGCAGCCGGGCGTGCATGAATTCAATGGCGGACTGTCCGTCGAGCGGAACCTCGGCAAGATCCGCGGCATGGCGGCGATCGACCTCTCCCGCGCCAGCTACACGGATGCCAAGCTGTCCGACGGCACGACCGTCAGCATGAAGGACCGCAACCGCACCGGCATCGACGGAAGGCTGCGGCTCGGCTACGAGCTTTCGCCTGCGCTAATTCCTTTCGTGGAGGTGGCGACAGGCCATACCTTCTACGACCTCAAGCGCGACAGTTCAGGTTATGCCCGCTCGTCGCAGAGCTATGCTGCGCGCACCGGCGTGGAATTCGATCTCGGTGAGAAGCTGCGGGGCGAAATCGGCGCCGGTTACGAACTTGTCGACTATGAGGACAGCCGCCTCAAGTCGGTCGATGCCATCACCTTTAACGGCAATGCGATCTGGTCGCCGCAGCGCGGCACCGAGGTCGATCTCGGCCTGCGCACCACGGTTCAGGATTCGACCACGCCCGGCCAGAGCGGCTGGGTTGAATACCAGTTGACCGCTGAAGTCGCCCATGAGCTGCGCGATAACGTCGTCGCCCGCCTCACCGGCAGCACGACTTTGCGAGATTTCCCACGCGGCAACGGCGACGAGACCGTCTGGGTGGCGGGCGCCGGTCTTACCTGGGCCATCAACCGCTATCTCGATCTCACCGGCGACGTGGAATACGAGCGCGCTGAGGGCGGCAGCTCCGACAACCGCATCGTCCGCGCCGGCGTCGGCCTCACCGTCAAGCGGTAGACGCGCGCAGTCCGCGGCCGGCGCAATCCATTTAAAGGCGCATATCCGGGCGGAATTACAACTTATTATTGCATATATTGTCGGGACGTGCTGAATTCAGCCATACATCCTATGGGGGCAAGGGGCTATGGCGGAACTTCGAGATCAGTTGGCGGCAGAATACACCATGCTGCAGAACCAATACGAGACATTCGACACGCGGGCATTGACGATCAAATCCTGGTCCGCCCCCCTTCTTGCAGGCGGCTTGGGGATTGCGCTGAAGGACAATCTCCTCGGCCTGGCACTAGCTACGGCGCTGGTCGCCTTGTGCTCGTGGATTGTCGAAGCGATGTGGAAGTCCTTCCAATACAGCTACATAGGGAGAACAGAGCTTCTGGAGAGCTATTTTCGGGGAGAGATCGAGGGCGATGCCCTGAAGCCCTATCAGATACGCCAGGCTTGGAAGATCGATTATAAAAATTGGTACGGTAAACCCGAAGCTCTTTGGTCCCTTTTTTGGAAGCCCTTCGTCTTCCTTCCGTATTTTCCGATCGTATTGGCCTGCATACCGGCGATCGTCTGGATTGTGGCGAACAAAAAATGAAACCAGAAACCCCCGGTGATGTATTCACCGGGGGCTCTCTGCGGTGACTTACGGTCGAGCCGTCTGTCTTTCCTATTTCAGCGACGCGATCAGCGCCTTCATCGGCCCTTCGATTGCCGGGCGGATGTCGGCGCGCTGCAGGGCGAAGGCAAGGTTCGCCAGGATGAAGCCGTCCTTTGCGCCGCAATCGTATGTGTCGCCCTTGAAGGGATAGGCGGCGAACTCCTGGGATTTGGCGAGCGCCAGCATGCCGTCGGTGAGCTGGATTTCGTTGCCCGCGCCACGCTCCTGCGTTTCCAGGATCTTGAAGATTTCCGGCTGCAGGATGTAACGGCCGTTGATGTAGAGATTGGACGGCGCGGTCCCCTTGGCAGGTTTTTCGACCATCTGGGTGATCTTGAAGCCTTCGCCAACGGCGTCGCCGACGCCGACGATACCGTATTTATGCGCCTGTTCCGGATCGCATTCCTGAACGGCGAGCACATTGCCGCCGGTCTGGGCGTAAAGATCGACCATGCCCTTCAGGCAGCCCTTCTCGGCGGACATGATCATGTCGGGCAGCAGAACGGCGAACGGTTCGTTGCCGACGATATCGCGGGCGCACCAGACCGCGTGGCCGAGCCCGAGCGGCACTTGCTGGCGCGTGAAGCTCGCGGTGCCCGCTTTCGGCAGAAGTCCGGCGAGCAGCGTCAGTTCGGCATTCTTGTTGCGCTCGCGCAGCATCTGCTCCAGCTCATACTGGATGTCGAAATAGTCTTCGATCACCCCCTTGCCGCGACCGGTGACGAAGACGAAATGCTCGATACCCGCTTCAGCCGCCTCGTCCACGACATACTGGATGACCGGCTTGTCGACGACGGTCAGCATTTCCTTCGGCACCGCCTTGGTCGCAGGCAGGAAGCGCGTACCCAGACCTGCTACCGGAAAGACTGCCTTACGGATCTTCTGTTGTTGTGCCACTCATGCCTCCTGGAGCACTTCATTGTGCGAATTCTGCGATTCACGGCCTCTAGCGCCGAATTACTACCGTTTCGCAAAGACTGCCGCGGACCGGATTTCTATGGTAAAGAATTTGTTGACCCTATTCTGTTATTACATCGTTAAGCCGCTTGCCACTCTCGCCGTCAGGCTTGGTTAAAAGAAGAATGGACTCGACTGCCGATGAAGACGTTTCGCACCAACCTCTTGCGCAGGTTTGTTATCCCGTTGCTCGGACTTGCCGCCGCAGGCATGCCGATAGATGCCCGGGCTGATGTCGCTTTCAAGACCTGGATCGTAAAATTCTACGAGACGGCCGCCAAGAGCGGCATTAGCCGTTCCACCTACGAAAAGGCATTTGCCGGCATTACCGAGCCGGACCGGGACGTGCTCGAAAAGGCCGCCTACCAGCCCGAATTCAAATCGAGGATCTGGGACTATCTGGATTCGCGCGTAAACCCCTACACCGTGCGCATCGGCCGGGAGATGGCCGCGAAATACGGCTCCACCCTCAACGCCCTGGAGCGTCATTACGGCGTCGACAAGCACATCCTCCTCGCCATCTGGTCGATGGAGTCCAATTACGGCGCGGTCTTGGAAAAACCGGATCGCCTGCATCATGTGCCGCAAGCACTGGCAACTCTTGCCTGGGGCGATCCCAACCGCTCCAAATTTGCCCGCACCCAGCTCATCGCGGCGCTGAAGATCCTGCAGTCCGGCGACGTGACGCCGAAGCAACTGACCGGGTCCTGGGCGGGCGCCATGGGTCATACCCAGTTCATTCCGACGAGCTACCTGCTCTATGCCGTCGATGCTGACGGCAACGGCAAGCGCGACATCTGGCATTCGGTGCCCGATGCGCTGGCCACCTCCGCCAATCTCTTGGCCAAGAACGGCTGGCAGAGCGGCAAGACCTGGGGTTACGAAGCGGTGCTTCCCGCCAATGGCGCTCGCCTGGAAGGCCAGACCAAGCCGCTCGCCGAATGGGCAAAGCTCGGCTTCGCCCGCCCCAACGGCAAGAATTTTCCGCGCGGCACCGATCGGGCGACGCTGAAGCTGATGGCAGGCGCCAATGGTCCCGCCTTCCTGATGCTGAAGAATTTCTTCGTGGTGAAGCGCTACAACGCGGCCGACAGCTACGCGCTCGGGGTCGGATTGCTTGCCGACGAACTGGCCGGTCATGGCGGCGTGCAGCAAAGCTGGCCGCGGCCGAGCGGCACGCTCGACATCAAGCAGAAATTCGAGCTCCAGTCCCGCATGAAGGAACTCGGCTATTACGAAGGCGAAGTCGACGGCAATTTCGGCTCCGGTTCGAAAGCCGCCATTTCCGTCATTCAGAAACGTCTCGGCATGCAGCCTAGCGGCGAACCGTCACGACAGCTTCTCGAAGCTTTGCGTTGACAGGACGGCATTTTGCTCCACATCGTTCGGATGGAAATGCCAGAGCGTATGAGGCGCGGTGGAGGCATGAAGGCTTTGCAGAAATCACGGAGAAACAGGGCATGGATTCGCGCCTTCCTGTTTCTGCTGGCAGCGGTGATCGCGCTGCCGGTCCAGCTTCGGCCGGCTGCGGCGCAGGAGCCGGCCCCGCGCCGAAACATCTTCGACATGCTGTTCGGCGGTCCCCGCTACGAGCGTTATGAGCGTTACGAACCCTACCAGCCTCGCCCGCGCCGGCGTTATCAGCGGGATGGGTCGGTCATCGAGACGCGGCCGCGGCCGCGCAATCGAGCCGGCACCGGCCGCGCCGCCGCGCCGCGCCCACAGCAGCAACAGCCGGTCGCGCCACCTGCGCCGGAGCCGGTGGCCAAGCTCGAAACCGCAAAACAGGTCCTCGTGATCGGCGATTTCATGGCCGGCGGAGTTGGCAGCGAACTCGAAAGCACCTTTGCGGCGTCTCCCGGCGTTGTCGTCAGCGAGCGCAGCGACGGCTCCTCAGGCCTCGTCCGTCAGGACCATTTCGACTGGCCGGGGCAGCTTCCCGCCATGCTGGACGAGCTGAAGCCGACGGTCGTGGTGGTCATGCTCGGCGCCAATGACCGCCAGCAGATGTCGATCGGCAACGTGAAGGAGAAGTTCCGCACCGATGCCTGGTTCAAGGAGTACGAGGCGCGCGTCGCAGAACTTGCCGGCCTTGTCGCCGCCCGCAAGGTCCCCCTGCTGTGGGTAGGATTGCCTTCCTTCCAGTCTCCGTCAATGACATCGGATGCGGTAACGCTGAACGCCATCTACCGCAATCAGACGGAGAAGGTCGGCGGAGAATTTGTCGATGTTTGGGATGGCTTCGTTGACGAGGACGGGAAATTCGTGATCACCGGCTCGGACGTCAAAGGTCAGCAGGTGCGGTTGCGCGGCTCCGACGGCATCACTTTCACCAAGGCCGGCAAGCAGAAGCTTGCCTTCTATGTCGAAAAATTCGTCCGCCGGTATCTGGGTGAAATGGCGAGTCCCGATCTCGTCAAGCTCGACGGCACCAACCTGCCTCCGCTTACCACGCTCCCGGCGGCACCCGGCCAGGCCGTGCCGGTGCATCCGATCAGCCTGTCAGACCCTGAGCTCGATGGCGGCAAGGACCTGCTCGGTGCCGGTCCCCTGCCGACGGTCATGGTGGAAACGCCGCGCGACAAGCTCGTCAAGCGGGGAGAGATCGCCCCCGCTCCGGCCGGCAGGATAGACGACTACCGGATCACCAAATAGTTCAAGCGGCCTTTCTCGTTGCCTCAAACCGTGCTGCGCGCCCGGGTGGCACCTTTGACGTGATCGATGCGCCCGATGAATCTATCGGCTCGCGGGACGGCGTCATGCAGATACTGATCCGGCCCGAGCATCTTGCGTCTGTTCAGCTTGCACGTGTCGAGCAGATCGAAATCGACGATCTCGATGTCGCAACGCCAGCCAGGGGTTCGTTCGCACCAGCCCTTGCTGTGGTGAGCGATTAGTTTCGCACGGCTGGAATAGCCGTGGTAGTCGAAGACGATCTTGCCGTCGGTAACCCAGGCATGCCCGCCGGCAAAGCCTTCGGCCGGAATGATGCGTTCGGCATAAAATCCGCCGAACGGGAGATTGCGCAGATAGACGCCGGCCAGGATGTGACAGGCGCCATAGCCGAAGAAGATGCGGTCGGGCGAAGCCCACCGCTTCTGAGGATTCTTCTTGATGCCGGGCTTCAGGATATACATGCCGCCAGTAGAACTGATTCCGGATCGCGCCCAACGGCGGCATTAAAGAAAAGCCTCCTCCCCGTGAGGGAGAAGGCTCACGACTATTGCTCTCGATACCCTTACCGGGGCAGGACCGAGCTTCCCATAAGCGCCTCGTCTATCGCGCGGGCGGCCTGACGGCCTTCGCGGATCGCCCAGACCACCAGCGACTGGCCCCGGCGGACGTCGCCTGCCGTCCAGAACTTGTCGACCGAAGTCTTGTAGTCGCGTTCGTTGGCGACGACGTTGGTCGAGCCGCGGCGGTCGACATTGAGGGTCAGCTTGCCGTCGAGTTCTGCGAGAACGCCGTCGGTCAGCGGGCCGGAGAAGCCGATCGCGATGAAGGCGAGGTCGGCCTTGATGATGAAATCCGTGCCGGCAATCGGCTGACGGCGGTCGTCCACCTCGCAGCAGCGCACGCCGGTGAGCTGGCCGTCCTCGCCGACGAATTCGAGCGTCGCGACCTGGAATTCGCGGACCGCGCCTTCGGCCTGGGAGGACGAGGTGCGCATCTTGGTCGCCCAGAACGGCCAGACAGCAAGCTTGTCTTCCTTTTCCGGCGGCTGCGGGCGGATGTCGAGCTGGGTCACCTTGACGGCGCCCTGGCGGAAGGCCGTACCGACACAGTCCGACGCGGTATCGCCACCGCCCACGACGACCACATGCTTGGCGCCAGCCAGGATCGGATCGGACGACCAGGCGACGCTGTCGATGTTTTCGCGGCCGATGCGGCGGTTCTGCTGCACGAGATAGGGCATGGCATCGTAGACGCCGTGCAGATCTGCCCCGGGAATGCCGGCCGGACGCGGGGTTTCCGAGCCGCCGCAATAGAGCACGGCATCATGCTCGGCGATAAGCTGCTCGACGGGCATGTCGACGCCGACATTGACGCCGGTATGGAAGGTGACGCCTTCGCCCTTCATCTGCTCGACGCGGCGGTCGATGAAGTTCTTCTCCATCTTGAAGTCCGGGATGCCGTAGCGCAGCAGGCCGCCCGCCTTCGATTCGCGCTCGTAGACATGCACTTCGTGACCGGCGCGGCCGAGCTGCTGGGCCGCCGCCATGCCGGCGGGGCCGGAGCCGATGATCGCTACCTTCTTGCCGGTATGGACCGTCGCCGGCTGCGGAGCGATGAAGCCGAGTTCATAAGCCTTGTCGGCGATCGCCTGTTCGACGGTCTTGATCGCGACCGGCGCATCCTCGAGGTTCAGCGTGCAGGCTTCCTCGCAGGGAGCCGGGCAGACGCGGCCGGTGAATTCCGGGAAGTTGTTGGTGGAATGGAGGTTGCGGATGGCCTCCTCCCACTTGTTGTTGTAGACGAGGTCGTTCCAGTCCGGGATCTGGTTATGGACCGGGCAGCCGGTCGGACCGTGACAATAAGGGATGCCACAGTCCATGCAGCGCGCCGCCTGCTTGGTGACTTCCGCATCCGACATCGGGATGGTGAATTCGCGGAAATGGCGGATGCGGTCCGACGCCGGCTGATACTTCGCCACCTGCCGGTCGATTTCCAGGAAACCCGTTACCTTGCCCATGTCTAAACCCCTACTCCGCCGCTACCGCAGCCAGTTCTCAATCTTCAATCCCGGTACCCGGGAAAACTCTCTTTCGTTGTCCGTCACCAGCACCGCGTCGAGAGCGAGTGCGTGCGCGGCGATCCAGAGGTCGTTTGGACCGATATTCTTGCCCTGTCTCAGTGCCAGCCGGATGTCGGCATAGCGTTGGTCTGCCGGCAGATTGAGCGGAGCCACATAAAACCTCCGCGTAACTGCGGCCACCTTACGCGACAGCTCCTCAGACCCGTTCTTCTTGACGCCGTACCACACCTCACCATGGGTGATGATGCTGATGAAGACGTTCTCTTCTCCCACTTCAGCCAGTCGCTCGAACACCTTGCCGCGAGGATCCCGGACGATAGCCGAAACGACGTTGGTATCGAGCATGAAACGCATCAGAGGTCGATTTCATTAAGCGGCGCCAGATCGTCGTCGCTAGAGACAAAATCTTCCCCAGTCCAAGCTTCCGCCTGCCTGAGATATTCGATCAACCCGGCAGTTACCGCCGTTCGAACGAGGATCGATCCATCTGGCTGCTTCACCATCACGACTTTGTCGCCATCCAGATCGAATTCTTTCGGTATGCGTACTGCACGGCTGCGACCATTTTTGAAAATGCTGACGGTAACGCCACCATCCTCACTGGGCTCCCTTATATGCTCGTTCATCTCTTGCTCCATCGTTGTCATATGCCACCAGCATATCACAACAATGATGTCTATTGAAGTTACTCCGCGGCGATCCCCATCCGCATGCGCTCCATTTCCACCAGTGCACGGCGATATTCGACCGGCATGACCTTGCGGAATTTCGGCCGGTATTCGGTCCAGCGGTCAAGGATCTCCTTGGCGCGGGTCGAGCCCGTGTAGTGCAGGTGGTTGGAGATGAGCTGGTAGAGGCGTTCCTCGTCGTGGCGCGTCATGTCCTCGGAAACGTCGACGCGTCCCTTGTGCATGAGGTCGCCGCCGTGATGGTGCAGCTTCTCCAGCATGTCGTCCTCTTCCGGAACCGGCTCGAGTTCGACCATCGCCATGTTGCAGCGCTTGGCGAAATCGCCGGTCTCGTCCAGCACATAGGCCACGCCGCCGGACATGCCGGCCGCAAAGTTGCGCCCCGTCTCGCCGAGCACGACGACGATGCCGCCGGTCATGTATTCGCAGCCGTGGTCACCCACGCCCTCGACGACGGCGATCGCACCGGAGTTACGCACGGCAAAACGCTCGCCCGCGACGCCGCGGAAATAGCATTCGCCGCTGATTGCGCCGTAGAGCACGGTGTTGCCGACGATGATCGAGTGCTCCGCGACGAGCTTGGAGTTCTCCGGAGGACGCACGATGATGCGGCCACCCGAAAGCCCCTTGCCGACATAGTCGTTGCCGTCGCCCACCAGATCGAAGGTGATGCCACGGGCGAGGAATGCGCCGAACGACTGGCCCGCGGTACCCGTCAAGGTCACATGGATCGTGTCGTCCTTCAGGCCCTTGTGACCCCAACGCTTGGCAAGCGCGCCGGAGAGCATCGCACCCGCCGAACGGTCGACGTTCTTGATCGACACGTCGAAGACCACCGGCTCTTTGCTGTCGAGTGCTGCCTGTGACTTCTCGATCAGCTTGCGGTCGAGAATGTCGTCGATCGGGTGCTTCTGCCGCTCGGTCCAGTAGGTGGCCTGCTTCGGAGCCTCCACCTTGTGGAAGATCTTGGAGAAATCGAGTCCCCTGGACTTCCAGTGGGCGATCATATCGTCCTTCTCCAGCAGCTCGGACATGCCGATGATGTCGTCGAGCCTGGTGAAGCCGAGCGAGGCGAGGATCTCGCGCACTTCTTCGGCCACGAAGAAGAAGTAGTTGATGACGTGTTCCGGCGTGCCCTTGAAGCGCTTGCGCAGAACCGGGTCCTGCGTGGCGACGCCCACCGGACAGGTGTTGAGGTGGCACTTGCGCATCATGATGCAGCCGGCGGCGATCAGCGGTGCGGTCGCAAAACCGAACTCGTCGGCGCCGAGCAGCGCCCCGATGATGACATCGCGGCCAGTCTTCAGGCCACCGTCCACCTGCAGCGCGATGCGCGAGCGAAGCCCGTTCAGGACCAGCGTCTGCTGGGTTTCGGCAAGACCGATTTCCCAGGGGCTGCCGGCATGCTTCAGCGAGGTGAGCGGAGAGGCGCCCGTGCCGCCATCGAAACCCGCAACCGTGATATGGTCGGCGCGTGCCTTGGCGACACCTGCCGCAACCGTGCCGACGCCCACTTCCGAGACGAGCTTGACGGAAATGTCCGAGGTCGGGTTGACGTTCTTCAGGTCGAAGATCAGCTGCGCCAGGTCTTCGATCGAATAGATGTCATGGTGCGGCGGCGGCGAGATGAGGCCGACGCCCGGCGTTGAGTGACGGGTCTTGGCGACCGTCGCATCCACCTTATGGCCGGGCAACTGCCCGCCTTCGCCGGGCTTTGCACCCTGCGCCACCTTGATCTGCAGCATGTCGGCATTGACGAGATATTCGGTCGTCACGCCGAAGCGGCCGGAAGCGATCTGCTTGATCGCCGAGCGTTCCGGGTTTTGGCTCCCGTCCGGCAGCGGCATGTAGCGATCGCTTTCCTCGCCGCCCTCGCCGGTGTTCGACTTGCCGCCGATCCGGTTCATGGCGATTGCCAGCGTCGTATGCGCCTCGCGGCTGATGGAGCCGAAGGACATGGCGCCCGTCGAGAAGCGCTTGACGATGTCGACGGCTGGCTCGACCTCGTCCACCGATACCGGCTTGCGGCCGATAGCGTCCGCGCCCTTGATCTTGAACAGGCCGCGAATGGTGTTCATCCGCAGCGAGGTTTCGTTGACCATCTCCGCGAACTCGCGGTAGCGATCCTGGCTGTTGCCGCGCACCGCGTGCTGCAGGGAAGCAACTGCATCCGGCGTCCAGGCGTGGCTCTCGCCACGCATGCGATAGGCATATTCGCCGCCGATATCGAGCGTCGAGGCAAGAACCGGATCCTTGCCGAACGCCGCATGATGGCGGGCGACGGTTTCTTCCGCGATTTCGGCAAGGCCGATACCTTCGATCGTGGTGGCCGTTCCGAAGAAATACTTCTCCACCAGCTCAGACGAGAGGCCGACGGCATCGAAGATCTGCGCGCCGCAATAGGACTGGTAGGTCGAAATACCCATCTTGGACATCACCTTCAGGATGCCCTTGCCGACAGCCTTGATGTAGCGATAGACGATTTCGCTCGCATCGACTTCCTTCGGGAATTCGCCGCGCATGTGCATGTCGGTCAGCGTATCGAAGGCGAGATAGGGGTTGATCGCCTCCGCGCCGAAGCCGGCGAGACAACAGAAATGATGGATCTCGCGGGGCTCGCCGGATTCCACGACCAGGCCGACCGAGGTGCGCAGCCCCTTGCGGATCAGGTGATGATGCACGGCCGCCGTCGCCAGAAGCGCCGGGATGGCGATGCGGTCCGGGCCGATCTGACGGTCGGAAAGCACGATGATGTT
The DNA here is from genome assembly GCA_900469955.1 of Hyphomicrobiales bacterium. Taxonomy (GTDB): domain Bacteria; phylum Pseudomonadota; class Alphaproteobacteria; order Rhizobiales; family Rhizobiaceae; genus Neorhizobium. The sequence goes on from UBYX01000031.1 coordinate 45,616, forward strand.
GTAGCCGCCCTTGACCGCCGCTTCCGCACGCTCGCAGAGCCGGTCGAGCATTTCGGGCATGCCTTCGGCGCCGCGCTCGATGTCGTAGGTGAAATCGAGCGTCTTGGTGTCGAACCGGTCCTCCGTATGGCCGATCGAGCGGATCTTTTCGAGATCGCCGTTGGTCAGGATCGGCTGGCGCACTTCCAGGCGCTTCGCGTTCGCAGCACCCTCGTGATCGAGGATGTTCGGACGCGGGCCGATGAACGACACGAGGCTCATGACGAGCTCTTCTCGGATCGGGTCGATCGGCGGGTTCGTCACCTGCGCGAAGTTCTGCTTGAAATAGGTGTAGAGCAGCTTCGACTTCGCCGACATGGCCGAGATCGGCGTATCGGTACCCATCGAGCCCACGGCTTCCTGACCGGTCGTCGCCATCGGCGACATCAGGATCTTGGTGTCCTCGGACGTGTAGCCAAATGCCTGCTGGCGGTCGAGCAGCGAGACGTCGCGGCGCAGGGCGCGCGGCTCCACCGGCTTCAGCTCTTCGAGGATGAGCTGGGTGCGGTCGAGCCACTTGCTGTACGGATGCTTGGTGGCAAGCTGGAGCTTCAACTCGTCGTCGGAAATGATCTGGCCCTTCTCCATGTCAATCAGAAGCATCTTGCCGGGCTGCAGGCGCCACTTCTTGACGATGCTCGTCTCCGGCACCGGCAGCGTGCCGGCTTCGGAGGCGAGAATGATGCGATCGTCGTCGGTCACCATGTAACGGGCCGGACGCAGGCCGTTACGGTCGAGCGTCGCGCCGATCTGCTTGCCATCGGTGAAACAGACGGCAGCCGGACCATCCCACGGCTCCATCAGGGCCGCATGGTATTCGTAGAACGCCTTGCGTTCCTTCGACATGGACTGGTTGCCGGCCCACGCTTCGGGGATCAGCATCATCATCGCATGCGCCAGCGAATAGCCGCCGCGCGTCAGGAATTCGAGCGCGTTGTCGAAGCACGCCGTATCCGACTGCCCCTCGTAGGAGATCGGCCAGAGCTTGGAAATGTGGTCGCCGAAGAGAGGCGAGGAGACGGACGCCTGGCGCGCCGCCATCCAGTTGACGTTGCCGCGCAGCGTGTTGATTTCGCCGTTATGGGCGACCATGCGGTAGGGATGCGCGAGCTTCCAGGACGGGAAGGTGTTGGTCGAAAACCGCTGGTGCACGAGCGCCACCGCCGTCTCGAACCGCGGGTCGGACAGATCCTTGTAGTAGGCGCCGACCTGATAGGCCAGGAACATGCCCTTGTAGACGATGGTCGAAGACGACAGCGAAACCGGATAGAAGCCGGTTTCCTGGCCGCCGAACTGGTCGTAGATGCGGTTGGAAATGACCTTGCGGACGAGGAAGAGCTGACGCTCGAACTCGGCGTTGGTCGCAGCATCCCGGCCGGCGCCGATGAACACCTGTAGGTGATAGGGCTCGGTCGCGGCGATATCAGGCGCCTTGGACAGCGAAGAGTTGTCGACCGGCACCTCGCGGAAGCCGAGGAACTGCTGCCCCTCTTCGGCGATCGTCTCGACAATGACCTTCTTGAAATGCTCGATCTGCTCGGCATCGCGCGGCAGGAAGAAATGGCCGACTGCATATTCGCCGGCCTTCGGCAGGGTGACACCCTGCGCAGCCATTTCCTCCCGGAAGAAGCGGTCCGGGATCTGTACGAGAATGCCCGCGCCATCGCCCATCAGCGGATCGGCGCCGACAGCACCGCGATGCGTCAGGTTTTCGAGAATGAAGAGGCCGTCCTTGACGATCTGGTGCGACTTCTTGCCCTTCATATGGGCGATGAAGCCGACGCCGCAGGCGTCATGCTCGTTCCTCGGGTCATAGAGGCCCTGGCGCGCCGGAATGCCGGAAGCCACAAAAGAGCCATTGGAGGAAATGAGCGCTTTCGTCTCGGCGGACATCGGGGCTTCGGCGCCGGATATCTCGGAGATTATCTTCGTCATCGTCATTCCTCCTGTTGGCCGCATCTTGAGCGGGCAAAGTGGCTCTCTATTGTCTCTTCTGGATGACAGGACTTCCCGCCATCCCTTACTCACGTGATGGCGCCGCTCCAGCGTCCGCTGCAGCCTTAGCAAGCGCAGCATAACCCGGATCGGCGTCCTCGTCAGCGGGAAAGAGAGGCTTGAGGCCCATCCGGCTCCGCAAATTAGGTCAGTCATTCTGTCCTAATTTTCATTTTCTATGCCACAGATATGAATTCTTAACAAGAGCCGGCCCACAAAAATCCGTGGCCCAAACGACACGAGCTTGCCGATGAACTGAGTTTGGAGAAATTTAATTACGCAAGCCGGAGAAAACGATTCAGTTCATTGCCCTCCACATAGGTCCGCCGTGCGACCTCGCCTTTGACCGTTGATTACCGGACCAAAACGCTTAAGCTCCGGCTCGCTTTTCAAAGACCATCCAAGGTGCCTTCCATGTTTTTTGCTTCCGACAACTGGGCCGGTGCCCATCCGGCCATCAATGAACGCCTGGCGAAGGAATCGACCCGGTTTGCCGCCGCTTACGGCACCAGCGAACTCGACCAGGCGATCGAGCAGCGGTTCAACGAAGTCTTCGAACGCGAAGTGGCCGTTTTCTTCGTCGCCACCGGCACCGCCGCCAATTCCCTGTCGCTCGCGAGCGTTGCGAAGACCGGCGGGGTCGTCTTCTGCCATTCCGAGGCGCATGTCATCGAGGACGAATGCGGCGCGCCCGATTTCTTCAGCGGCATGCGCATGGTCCCGGTCGAGGGGCCGAACGGCAAGATGCTGACCGCCAATCTCGTCGAGCGCATCGCCCGTTATCCGCAGGATGCCGTCCACCATGGCCGCGCCGCCGCGGTGACGATGACCCAGGCTACCGAAGCCGGCACCATCTACACGCTGGATGAGATCGAAGAGATCGCGAAGATCGCCAAGGCGAACGGCCTGCCGCTTCACATGGACGGCGCGCGCTTTGCCAATGCGCTGATGGCGCTCGGCACAACGCCGGCCGAAATGACCTGGAAACGCGGCGTCGATGTGCTGTCCTTCGGAGGCACCAAGAACGGCTGCTGGTGTGCCGAAGCGATCGTCTTCTTCGATCCCGGCCTTGCCAAGGACTTCGCCTTCCTGCGCAAACGCACCGCCCAATTGTTCTCGAAATCACGCTTCATCGCCGCCCAGTTCGAAGCCTATCTCAAGGACGACCTCTGGCTCGGCCTCGCCGGTCACGCGAATACCATGGCGGACCGGTTGCGGGCAGGCTTCGGTTCGCTCAACAGCGCCCGTTTGGCTTGGCCCACACACGCCAACGAAGTCTTCGCCATCCTTCCGAAGGCTTCGGCCAAGGCGGCGGAGGAAAAGGGCGCCAAATTCTACGACTGGCTGGAGCCGCGCGACATGCCGGAAACGGTCGGAACGGATGAAATGCTGATCCGCATGGTCACCAGTTTCGCCACGACCGAAGAGGACGTCGATCAGTTCCTGTCGATTTGCAAAGCGGGCTGAACGGCGCCGCGTTTTGATCCGCCATCGGGGCAGCGCTATCGCAATGGGACGTGAGGCGGTGCGTCAGTCTAAACTCTCCCCTTTGTGGGGAGGGTGGCCGGCAGGCCGGAGGGGTTTCCACCCGGAGTGAAGTCCATCCCAGCCCCTCCCTACAAGGGGGAAGGGACTCCAACGCCGCCATACCACCGTCACGCTTGACGCTGCGGCGCGATCCGCGCCGCAATGAGGTCCGACAGCGCTTCCGTCAGCGCAGCATCCGCGCCGCGCCGCGACACGAGCACGAACTCCACATCCTCCAGAACCGGCAGGCTATCGGCTGGCACTTCCTTGAGGCCCGCGGGCGCCATGCTGCGCGGCTGCACCAGCACGCCCATCCCTGCCCGCGCCGCCGCGGTTAGCCCGCTCAGGCTGCCGCAAGTGCAGACGATCCGCCACGCCATCTTCTCCCTGTCGAGAGTTTCCTGCGCCACCCTCCTCGTGATGGAAGGCGGCGGAAAGGCGATCAGCGGCAGCGCGTCTCCCCGCGACAGCACATGCTCTGGATCACGTGCCAGCCAGACCAGCGGCTCGCGATAGAGAAGCCGCCCTTGCGTCTCGCCGATATGCCGCTTGGCGAGAACGAGATCGAGGTCGCCGGCATCCTGCATCTGGTAGAGAACGGCCGAAAGCGCCACGGTCAGTTCAAGATCGACCAGCGGATAGAGGCGGATGAAATCCTCCAGAATGGAGGTAAGCCTGTTGGCGACCACATCTTCCGACACTCCGAGTCTCAGCCGTCCCCGCAACCGGTTTTCGCCGAAAAGCGAGGCGACCTTGCCGTCGAGATCCAGCATGCCACGGGCATAACCGAGCAGCGCCTCGCCCTCCGCCGTCAGCTTGACCTGATGTGTATCGCGAAAGACCAGCTGCCGCCCGAGCGACTTTTCGAGCCGCTGGATATGCTGCGTCACCGTCGATTGCCCGATCCCCAACCTGGCCGCCGCCTCCGTAAAGCTTCCCGTTTGCTGCAGCATGACGAAACTGTTCAGATGCGCGAGGTTCAGCATGATTATCCAGTTCCATGATAACTGTTAGTGTTTGCATCCTGCTTCATGATGAACGATTGCAAAAGCCTCGGATCGAGGAATTGTTCATGAGCCGCTTTCTGCCGGACCGCTTCACGGTCCTTCTCGTCTGCACCGTCATCCTGGCCGCCTTCCTTCCCATCAGGGGAGAGGCGGCCGACTGGTTTGGGATCGCGACGGATATCGCCATCGGCCTCCTTTTCTTTCTGCACGGCGCGCGGTTGTCGCGGGATGTCGTGGTGGCGGGCGTCCTGCACTGGCGCCTGCACCTGACGATCCTCGCGACGACCTTTGCCGTCTTCCCGCTGCTCGGTCTGGCGATCGGCTTCATTCCGGAGAACATCCTCCCCTCGCCGCTCTACATGGGCATCCTTTTCCTCTGCGTCCTGCCGTCCACCGTCCAGTCCTCGATCGCGTTCACCTCCATCGCGGGCGGCAACGTGCCGGCAGCGGTCTGCGCCGCCTCCGGCTCCAACATCCTGGGCATGTTCCTGACGCCCCTGCTCGCGGGCATCCTGCTGTCGACGACGGGGGACGCCGGCTTCTCCATGGGTGCACTGGAAAAGATCCTGCTGCAGCTTCTCGCACCCTTCGTGGCCGGCCAGCTCCTGCAGCCATGGATCGGCAACTGGATCCGCTCGAAAAAGAAGATCCTTGCCCCGGTCGATCGTGGCTCGATCCTGATGGTCGTCTATCTCGCTTTCTCGGAAGCTGTGGTGGAAGGCCTCTGGCACACCTTCTCGGCGGCGGATATCGGCGTCGTCATCCTGGCCGACATAGCGCTGCTCGCAATCGTGCTCTGCCTCACCATGTTCGGCAGCCGGGCGCTCGGCTTCTCGAAGGAAGACGAGATCACTATCACCTTCTGCGGCTCGAAAAAGTCGCTGGCGACTGGCGTGCCGATGGCGAACGCCATCTTCGCCGGCCAGTCGGCATCGATCGGCGCGATCGTCCTGCCACTGATGCTCTTCCACCAGATCCAGCTGATGATCTGCGCCGTCATCGCCCAGAAATACGCCGATCGACTGAAGATAGAAGAAGAGGTAACAGCAGCGGCGCCGGCATGATTGCGCAAACGAAAACGGCCCTTCCTTTCGGAAGGGCCGTGGGGCCTGCTACTCTCGGCTGGAGGTCTTGAGGCCGAGAATCAGTTGATCTGCTGCGGCGCGACCTGGGCCTCGATCTGCTTTGCGGAATCGCCGGCTTCCGCTGCAATCGCGATGCGGCGCGGCTTCATGGCGTCCGGGATGTTCCGGAGAAGATCGATGTGGAGCAGGCCGTTCTTCAGGGAAGCGGACTGGACCTCGACATGGTCGGCGAGCTGGAAGCGGCGCTCGAAGGCGCGCTTGGCGATGCCGCGGTAGAGATATTCGCTCTGGCCATCGACTTCTTCTTCGCTCTTTTCACCCTTCACGGTCAGCACATGGGCATGCGCTTCGAGCGAAAGTTCCTTTTCGTCGAAACCGGCAACGGCCATGGTGATGCGATAGGTATTCTCGCCTGTCCGCTCGATGTTGTAGGGCGGATAGCTCGGAGTCTGATCGGCAACGCTACGGCTGTCGAGCAGATTGAAAAGACGGTCGAAGCCGACGGTGGAGCGGTAGAGGGGGGAAAAATCGACGTGACGCATATTGTCCTCCTTGGGAAGCGACGTTGCGGTTTGGATTTGGCCTTCAACATCCCTTTCTGGCGATGCCGGAGCCGTTCAGCGGACCCTCATCGGCGCCCGCAGGACTGAGATGGGAATTGGATTTTCCCGCTTCAAGACCTTTTCGTAAGAAACCGTTTCTGCGCCTGAACGCCATATGAACGACCGGTTTTGGCGCCGTTCAGACGCGATCTGATAGAACATGAATCATTGGAAGGCAGACTGCCTCTGTGGTTGAAGCTCCATTCGTCCCTTCGCTTCAGCCCTTGCCTGGCCGGAGCCGACGGTTTCCCTGACCGCGGTTCCGGCTTTCTTTTCACCACCGACATCAAGCGCCGATCTAAGCGACCAGGCCGGCATGGGCACCGCGGATGTGCTCCCAGGTTTTCGGCCCGACCACACCGTCCGGCCGAAGTCCGAGCCTGAGCTGGAAGCGACGCACCGCTGCTTCGGTGGCCGCTCCGAACACGCCGTCCGGCTCCACACCGACCGCAGTCTGAACCAGAACCACAAGATCGCCTCTTGCTCCACGCTCCAGGGTGGGGTTGCCAGTGTCATCTGCCGCCGGAACGATCGGCCGGATGCGCGCCACGCCCCGCATCACGTCACGAACGCCCTCGCGAAATACATCCATATCGAAACGCGGGTCAATCTTGCGCCCATCCGGCTTTGCATATTCCCGGTGACCACAGCACATCTCGGCCCCCTTGCCGAGATATCTGAGGATGGCGGCCACGCCCCGACGATAGGCATCCATCTGCCAGTCCGGCCACTCAGACCTCGGCGCCCCCTCGTTTTCCGCCTCGATGCCGATGAAGCTGGAATTGCCTGTGGTGATACCTCTCCAACTTCCTCTACCCGCATGGTTGGCGCGACCCGCGGCGATCACATAGTAAGTGCCGTCGCGGGCGAGGCCGAGCTGCGACAGGGGGCCGGGCAATGGCGGGTTCCCTCGACGCCCCGCCTTGAGCATGTTCAGCGTCGGCATGTTGCCGCTGCCGCTGGAGCCGGTGTGATGACACATCACCCCTTCCACCTTGCCCATATCGCCGTTTCCACGGCTCACCCAGCCGTCGGTTTCGGCCACCTTCAGTCCCGCCTGGCGCAATACCTCCGGCAGCCAGGTCAACTTATAGGCCATCTCATTCCCTCCCCAGAAAAATCTCAAGACTCACGCCGCTGCTTTTTCGATACCCCCGGACGCGGCAGGCAGATCCGCGTCGTCGGTTTGCTCATCGTCGGCAATCCTCACTTCGCAGAGGCAGCCATCGATCGCATGATCGTGGTCCTCATCGTCGCCAGCCACTCCGGCGGCGGCTGCCCCTCCATCAAGGCTCTTGCCAAGCGGATCGGTCTCGTCGGCATGCTGGGCGTTCCGAACAACCGCGGGCGTCGTTTGGCGGACGGAAGGCGCGGCTCGCTTTCCTCCCGCGCCGTCAAGCATTGTATTGCTCAGAAAATCACCGACGAGGCGTTCGCTGAACCCCGCGAGAAAGGCGATGATGATCGCCGCATGGACCGCGTTGGGCGAAGCCGCATCGAGATCGATCTCGTTTCCGGACAGGGAAAGTGAGATCAGCTTGCTCTTGAAGAGCGAAAACAGGACGAAGGCTGATATCGCCCCGATCACCACCCGCAGGACGGCATCCATGACATTGTCACGCCTGCGCAGATCGGTGTGCATCTGGCGGCCACGGATTGCCAGCGCGATCGAAAAGAGCGCTCCCAGCGAACCCAGACCAGCCGCCAGCCAAGTGTCTGCCTGATGTAGAAACGCCCTGAATGATGAGGTTTCCGGCGAGACCGAGGCAGGCGTGAAAATCCAGAGGATGATGCAGATCACAATGGCCGTCAGCGTTGCGAACGCGATATGCTGATATCTGCCGATCGATGTCCTTTCCTCAAGGACATCTGCCTTGATGGCGGTCAGCAGCTTCTCCGCCTCGGGCTGATTGCCCTGTAGCGCCACGGCCAGCGCATCGGCGGTTCGTCTGTCGTACCATCTGGCCCTGGAACGGCCACTGCCGTATTTAGCGGCCCTCCAGCCGTCGATCAGGCCGTTGATCTCCCCCCGGAGGGGGCTGAGACCGACGAGCGCGAGGCGCTGGTCCTGGCCGAGTTTCTCGTCGTCGGCATATTGAACCATCACCCGTTCGCTGGTCGCATATACGGCGAACCGCTCGCCTACCTTGCTGAAGACAGTTTCAATCTTGGTACCGGTAAAGTCATTCTGACCGGCAACTATATCCGCAACTTTATCGCCACTCACCAGTACATCCTCCCCCATAACGAGCAAAGAATGGCTCACTTTCAATTAAGTTGCAATATAATTTATTAACAATTTAAGATTGTATCAGGTTGATTGCTCTCCATTCACCGCCGATGACGATATTCCATGTGCCCAGCTCGGACAGTGATGCCTCTTTTCCCCTTGACGTGCCGCCGTCGCTGCTGTCGCTTAGGCAGATGACCAAAGCGGCAGATTCCATGGACAATGTCCTCCACCTCACCCCCGGCAATCCGCCGCCATCCAATTATACGGCGGGTTATTTCCCCGGCTATCGCGGAACGAAGCTGCGCTACGGCCTCTTCCGCTCGGAGCGCTCGCCGGCGACCGGCACTGTCGTCATCGTGCAGGGCCGCAACGAGTTCATCGAAAAATATTTCGAAACGATCCGCGATCTCAATGCCATGGGGCTGTGGGTCGCAACCTTCGACCTGCGCGGCCAGGGCGGTTCGGACCGGCTGACGAGGAACCCGCGCAAGGGCCATGTGCACCGCTTTTCCGATTACGAGCGGGATCTGGAAATTTTTCTCGAGCATATCGTGCTGCCGGACGCCCGGCTGCCGTTTTTCCTGGTCGGCCATTCGACCGGATCGCTGATCGCACTGTCGGCGGCGCCAAGGCTTTCCAACCGGATCCACCGCATGCTCCTGGCGGCACCCTATGTCGCGCTTTCCGGCCAGGGTGTGCCGGAAGGTGTGATCCGCACCATTGCTGGCCTCGCCTGTTATACCGGCTTCGGCCGGATGCAGCTCGGCACGGACAAGAGCCACCGCCCCTTCGAGGGCAATCCGCTGACTTCCGATTTCAAGCGTTTCCAGCGAAATGCTGAAGTCATCGCCGCCCATCCGGAATTGACGATCGGTGCCCCCACTGCCCGCTGGCTGCGTGAAACCTTCAAGGCCGCGCGTAACGTATCGAGCCAGGCTCACCTGACCCGGATAACGATCCCGACGCTGATACTCGCTCCGGTGCTGGACGGAATCGTCCCCTACCGGGCTCAGGAGGAGTTGTCGCGAAACTTCCGCGCCGGTCAGCTCGTCACAATCAACGGCGCTCGCCACGAGCTCTTCCAGGACAAGGACATCTATCGCGCCCAGGGATTGGCTGCGATAGCGGCCTTCATGCCCGGCCAGGACGGCGGCTTCGGACTATCCGAAAGCGCCGCCTGACCCTCCCCGTCATTTGCCGGAAAGCAGTTCCAGCGCCTGCCGGTGCACCGCCCTGCTTCCGGCCGCAACGATATTGCCGCCGTTTTCCGGCCGCCCGCCGTCCCAGGTGGTGATGATCCCGCCCGCCTGCTCGATCAGCGGGATGAGCGCCCCGACGTCATAGGGCTGCAGGCTGTTTTCGACGACAAGGTCCACATGGCCCGAGGCGAGCAGCGCATAGGCGTAGCAATCGCAGCCGTACCGGAAGAGCCGCACCTTTTCCTCGACGGAACGGTAAAGGCTGAGATCAGCGCCCGTGAAGATATGCGGCGAGGTGGTGAAGAGGATGGCGTTCTTGAGTTCGCCGCAATCCCGCGTCGCAATCTGCCTCTCCCCGTCCGATCCCCGGTACCAGGACCGTGTGCCGTCGGCGAAATAGCGTTCGCCGGTAAACGGCTGGTCCATGAGCCCCATCGTCGCCCGCCCGTTCGACCGGAAGCCGATGAGCGTGCCCCATACCGGCAGCCCCGAGATGAAGGCGCGCGTCCCGTCGATCGGGTCGATGACCCAGATATGCTCCCGGTCGAGCCCGATATTCTCGTGCTCCTCGCCCAGGATGCCGTGATCGGGAAATTTTTCCTCGATCAGCAGGCGAATAGCGGTCTCTGCTGCGCGATCGCCCTCGGTGACGGGATCGAACCCGCTCTCGAGCTTGTTGACCACCGAAAGGCCGGTGCGGAAACGCGGCAGCGTTTCCGCCTTGGCGGCATCAGCGAGCGTGTCGAAAAAATTGCGGTCGGGAAGCATCGAAGAAATCCCCTCGTGGAATGAAGACTTCTTCTAATCGAATCGCGGGAACCTGAAAACCGCCTGAAGCCTGCATCGCGCCGCGAGGAAACATGGACCGTTGCCGTAAATCTCACCAAGCCATCCGGAAATGCCAAAAAATTGAGCAGGCAAAATAGCTGCTTGACAATTGTGCAACGCAATAATACCCTCATCCTACAGTCTTTGACTGTAAATACCCTCCTTGGGTGTTTCCTCCCTAGACTTAGCCGCGCCCACAAGCGCGGTTTTTTTTGCCCGCGATCTGCGAGCAGACAAGGCCCTGTGGAAAACCGGGGGAATGTTATTCGGCGGCGAGCGCGCCGCTGCTTCCGGAAAACTCGACGGCGAAATCCGCCATCTGACGCATGAAGGTGGAAAGCGCGGCTGCGATCATCGGAAAGTCCCGCTTCTTGGCGAGCGTCACCTCGTCCACATAGAGCGCCCGGTTGATTTCGATCTGCAGCGCATGCAGGCCCCGCACCGGCCGGCCGTAATGTTCGGTTATGAAGCCGCCGGCATAGGGCTTGTTGCGCACTGCCGAAAAACCCATGCCGTCCAGGAACTGCATGGCCGCGCGGGAAAGCTCGGCCGAGGCGCTGGTGCCGTAGCGGTCGCCGATGATGAAATCCGGGCGGATGTCGGAACCGGAAAGCCGGATATTGCCCGGCATGGAATGGCAGTCGATCAGGATGGCGAGCCCGAAATGGGCATGGGTGCGGGCGATCAGCTTCCTCAGGCATGCGTGGTAGGGCTTGTAGATCGTCTCGATGCGGGCCATGCCCTCGTCGACCGACAGGCGATGCCGGTAGATTTCCATGTTTTCCGCAACGATTCGCGGGATTGTTCCGAGCCCGCCTGCGACACGCATGGAGCCGATATTGACGAAGGGCGGCAGCGGCCCGTCGAACATGCGCGGATCGAGTTCATAGGGCTCGCGGTTGACGTCCAGATAGGCGCGCGGAAAATGGGCAAGCAAAAGCGGCGCCCCGAGTTCCGGCGCATCGGCAAACAGATCGTCGACATAATGGTCGGCCGAACGGCGGATGGCGAGCGAATCGAGATTGGTCTCGGCAAGAAATGAGGGAGGATAGAAGCGACCGCTATGGGGCGAGTTGAAAACGAAGGGGATTGTCTGCGCTGCGGGCTCCCTTACTTCGAAATGTCCAAAATCACCCTCGCTGCAATCCATCCTGCCTTTACCATGTCACTAACTTGTTCAAGACCGCATGTTGCCAGTTGCCTGGCGTGAAGTCCATACTATCTATACCCCACAAAAACCTCTTCCACCCCCATTAAACGGATGTTTACCGTGTCTTGGCAGTGTGAGACTTCTCTAACTTAAAAAGTTGCATTGGATGACGGTCCCGGAGATGATTCAGAAAATCCTTCTCGCCGAAGACGATAATGATATGCGCCGCTTCTTGGTGAAGGCGCTGGAAAAGGCGGGCTATAAGGTCGCTTCCTTTGATAATGGCGCAAGCGCCTATGACCGGCTGCGCGAAGAGCCCTTCTCGCTTCTCCTGACCGATATCGTCATGCCCGAAATGGACGGGATCGAATTGGCCCGCCGCGCCACCGAACTCGATCCGGACCTCAAGGTGATGTTCATCACCGGCTTCGCCGCTGTTGCGTTGAACTCCGATTCGAAGGCTCCGAAGGACGCCAAGGTGCTGTCGAAGCCCTTCCATCTGCGTGATCTCGTGGACGAAGTGAACAAGCTTCTCGCCGCTTGAGACGCTGAATGCCGGGAAATGCGAGGCCTTCAAAAAAGCTTCGCATTTCGTGACAAAAACCAGTTGACGGCCCGACCAGTCTATGGTCTATGCGCCGCCACGGATGGGCGTGTAGCTCAGCGGGAGAGCACTACGTTGACATCGTAGGGGTCACAAGTTCGATCCTTGTCACGCCCACCATCCTTCTTTCCTGATCTTTCAGGCGTTTGCGCGGTTGACGACATAACCCGCTCTTTCACCCTTCGCGGCACTTTGGTCTTGCCTGCCAAAATCCCTGTTTTGGAGGCACCAGTCCCTTGTTGGGGCAGCGGCGCAATCCGGACGCAATTTCGGTATTGTTTCGGCAGGACGTGGTGATTGTGCCCCGCATCTTGCCCTGCCGCTTGCTGATCTGCAATAACGCAGGCCAATGGGTTACAGTCCGGCGGGTCGCGGCGCACCGACGTCCGGTTTCGAGCAGACAGGTGGATAATGGCAGGGTCGAGCAGCTTTACTCAGCATGCGGCGGAAGACGAAGCGGACATCATCCCGCGCGACATCCGTTTTGGAATCTTGGGCAACGCCACGCGGCACTGGTACGATGGCGACATCATCAAGACGGTGATGGCGGATGGGCTCTCCATCTTCCTGCCGGAAGGCGAGCGCTACTTCATCCGCTCCCTGAAACACTACGCGTCGAAGCTCACCGATCGGGAGCTTGCGGCGGAAATCAACGGTTATGCCGTCCAGGAAGCTTTTCACACCCGTGAGCACGAAGATTACAACAAGGCCATGGCGTCGCTCGGTTATGATGTCGAGGAAATGGAAAAGCCCGTCCGTTTTGCGCTCGGGGTCGCCAAGAACCCGCTGCACCGGCTGGCGGTGACCTGCGCCATCGAGCACCTGACGGCAACGCTCTCGACCGTGACGCTGCGTCGCCCGGACCTTCTGGAGAGCGCCGCTGCCCCTTACCGCCGCCTGTGGATGTGGCATGCCCTCGAAGAACTCGAACACAAGGCGGTGGCGCTGGATGTGCTCAAGGCGGTGACGCCGGACCTCCCTGGCTGGAAACGCTACCTGCTGCGGGTTTCCGCAATGAACGCCACTGTGATTCCGTTCCTGCTGATCTTCCTGCGAAATACGCGGCTTTATGCCCGCACCGACGGCGTCAAGACTGGGGTCCGTTTCTGGTTGCGCTTCGTCTGGGTCGTTTTCTTCGCCCCCGGCTTCTGGCGGCGCTGCATGCCGCTGGTGTTGAAATATTACCTCCCCGGTTTCGATCCGAAGAACAGCGACGACGCCGAACTGGTGCGCAAGGGCAGGGCCTGGCTTTATCAGGAGATGCCGCCGGCAGCCGCTGCCGCGCCGGCCGGTTAGGAACGGTAATGTCGAGAAGCGTGTTCTCCAACGTCCTGAGCGCTGTCGAGCGAGGCGCCTTTCCGCGGACCCAGAAATGGGCCTGGCGTCGCGTCTACAACATCCTGTCCCGGTTCTGGCGGGATGACGACTGGCGTTTCATGAACTACGGCTTCATGCCCCAAGGCGCCTCATTTCCGTTAAAAGCGGAAGACGAACCTGAAAGGGCTTTCATCGGCCTTTATCATCAGGCGGTCGAGGGATTGCCGCTCTCGGGCGCGCGGGTTCTCGAAATCGGCTCCGGGCGTGGTGGCGGATCGCGCTACATCGCCCGCTACCATGCGCCGGCCAGTGTGGTCGGCCTTGATTATTCGCCGGAGACGGTTCGCCTTGCGCGGCGACTCAACGGGGACACGACTTCGCTTGCCTTTGAGATCGGCGATGCCGAGCGGTTGCCGTTTGCAGACGGATCGTTCGATGTGATCGTCAACATCGAATCCTCCCATTGCTATGCAAACGTTCCCGCCTTCGCGAGCGAAGTCGCGCGGGTGCTTGCGCCGGGCGGTTGGTTCACCTTTGCCGACATGCGGCCAAAGGGCAAGCTTGCCGAACTCGACCGTCAGCTCTCCGTGCCGGGGCTTGAACTGGCGGCCGAACGTAACCTTTCCGCAGGGGTCGTTGCTGCGCTTGATGCGGCCGAAGCACGAAAGCGCGAGCGCATCGGTCGCGCCCGCCTGATGCGGCGCTTCATGACGGAGTTTTCAGGCGCGCAAGGGTCAATCCTTTACAAGGGGCTTGCCGGAGGCGGGGTCGTCTACGTCGCCCGCCGCTACCGCAAAACGGTATGAAAGGACAATTTTCTTTCCGCCAACCGTACCGAATCAGCCCGAACTAGCCTCGCCGGGCGCAGCGGGATATGCGAATGCCAACTCATCCGTGCCTTTGGCGCGGATTTTCCCCAACTGCCCTGCCCCATTTCGGCGGGGCTTTTCTTTTCCGGCTATCGGACGCGCAGAACGCGGAGAAAGCCTGATCGGCACTCCCCGCGTCCGCCGAGGGATTTGAAAGTGTCCGCGTTCGAAAATCCTACGTCAGTGCGGCGCCGGCCATCAGCGCCAGCACGAGGAAGACGAGGAAGATGACGAGCGCGATGAAGAACAGGATTTTGGCGATGCTTGCGGTCGCGGCCGAAACGCCGGAAAATCCGAGAAAGCCCGTTATCAGCGAGATGACCAGAAAGATAAGTGCCCATTTCAGCATGGAATTATTCCTTCGCGTTGATGGGCGGATAACGTGAAAAAAGGTTCCAAGGTTCCAGGCTAGCGGAAAACATGGGCCGTGCCCGTCACGCCGATCCTCACCCGGTCCCCGGGCAGAAAGGTCTCGCGGCTCGGCATGTCGAGCCGGAAGGAGAAGGCGCCTTCGCCGCCGAGCGCGATCCGGACATCCGTCGTCGGCCCGCAGAAGTTGATTTCGGTAATCGTGCCGGAGGCCCCCTCGCCCGTTTGAAAAACCGAAATCTGCTCCGGCCGGAGCATGATTTCCGCCCTGCCTTGCCGGGAGGCGTCATCGACCGGCAGGAGCCCGAGCGGGCTCTCCGCCCGTCCGCCGGCGATCGTCGCCGGCAGCACGATCGCCTCGCCGAGGAAAGCCGCCGTGACGGGATCCACGGGCCGCGAATAAACCTCCCGGGGGCTTCCCACCTGCGCGAACCTTCCGGCCCGCATCACCGCCACCTGGTCGGCGAAGGCGAGCGCCTCCGCCTGATCATGGGTCACGAGCAGCGTGGTGATGCCGGCGGCCGTCAGCACCTCGGTCACCGCTTTGCGGGTCGCGGTACGAAGCCCCGTGTCGAGCGCCGAGAACGGCTCGTCGAGCAGCATCAGCCTGGGGCTTCTGGCAAGCGCACGCGCCAGCGCCACGCGCTGCTGCTGGCCGCCGGAAAGCTGATCGGGCTTGCGGGAAAGCATGGCGCGGTCGAGACCCACCATATCCATCAGTTCGGCCGCCTTCGCTTCCTTCACCCGCCTCTCAGCCTCCATGCCGAAGCCGATATTCTGTGCGATGGTGAGATGCGGAAAAAGACAGCCGTCCTGGGCCACGATGCCGATGCCGCGCTTATGCGCCGGCACCTGCCCAGAGGCGTCCGCCAGCATCTCGCCGTCAAAGGCGATCGTCCCGCCATCCGGCTCGTCGAAACCGGCGACGAGGCGCAACAGGGTGGTCTTGCCGCAGCCGGAAGGGCCGACGATTGCGGTGCGGCTGCCGGCGGCGACGGAAAGGTTGACGCCGTCGAGCGCGGCGACCGCGCCGTATCGTTTGCTAAGCGAGGTCAGTTGAAGCAGCGTCATCGGCCGGCGATCTTTTTCGACTGGTAGTGAAGGAGCCATGTCAGGGGCATGGAGAAGAGGATCATCAGAAGCGCATAGGGTGCGGCCCCCGCATAGTCGATCTCGCCGGTCAGCGCAAAGAAGGCCATGGCAAGCGTGCGGGTGCCGTTCGGCGCGAGCATCTGGGTGGCGGTCAGCTCGTTCATGATGCCGAGCGAGGCGAGCGCGACACCGGCAGCCGCACCGGGTGCGGCGAGCCTTACGGTGGTCGACCACAACGCATTGCCCGGCGAACGGCCAAGGCTCGCGGCCGCCTGTTCGACTTCCACCGGCACCTGTGCGATGCTGGCGCGCAGGCTGACGAGCGCGCGCGGCAGGAACATTACCATATAGGCGAGCACGATCGTCGCCACCGTCTGGTAGAGCGGCAGCATCACGCGGACCGTGACGGTGACGAGCGCCAGCGCCACCACGACACCAGGCATGGAGCTTGCCAGATAGTAGCAGCCTTCGAGGAAGCGGCTTCTCCGCGTTGGCCGACGCACCGAAAGCCAGGCGATCGGCACCGCAGCGGCGGTCGTCGCGATACCTCCGATCAGGCAGATCACGAGCGTCTGGAACAGCGAAAGCCCGACCTCGTCCACCTGCCAGACCCCGGCGCCGCCGGCAACAAGCCAGCGGCCGATGGTGAGCGTGGGGATGCCGAGAGAAAATCCGGCAGTGACGATCGGCAGCAGCAGGCAGGGATATGTCCACTTGCCGAGCCTGGTGATCTTCGGCCGCCGCGCGGCACCAGACCCGAGCCGGGCATAACGGCTCCGGCCTCTGAAGCCCGCCTCCAGGCCGAGCAGCACGAAACAGCAGGCCACCAGCACCAGCGCCAGCATATGCGCTGCCACACCGTTGTAGGTCGACTGGAACTGGTCGATGATCGCGGTCGTGAAGGTATCGAACCGGATCATCGCATAGAGCCCGTATTCGGAAAGCAGATGCAGGCCGATCAGCAGAGCGCCGCCGCAGAGCGCCAGGCGAAGCTGGGGCAGCACCACGCGCCGGAAGACCGCAGGAGGCGCAAGCCCCAACGACGCCGCCTGATCCTCCAGCGCCGGATCGAGCAGCCGGAAGGCTGCCGAGACCGGCAGATAGAGAAACGGGAAATAGGCGACCACTGAAATGACGACCCCGGCAAACAGCCCGTTGAGGCTGGGCCACATGCCGATCCACGCATAGGAATGCACGAAGGCCGGGACGGCGAGCGGCGCCACCGAAAGCCATGACCAGAGCCTTGCGCCCGGCAGGTCGCTCCGCTCCGTCAGCCAGGCGAGCGATACGGCAAGCACGGCGCAGATCGGAACGGTGAAGGCGACGAGCAGGATCGTATTGACCATCAGGTCGCCGACCCGGGCCCGGAAGATCAGTTGGAAAGCCGTTTCCCAGCCGGTCTCGACCGTGGCCCAGAGGACGAAACCAAGCGGCAACAGCGCCAGCATCGCCAACGCAAACGCGATTGTCAGCGTCCAGGATGCTGCCGCCTGCAGGCGGCGCCGTGGTGCTGCGGTTATCCTGGTGTCTGCGATGGAGGTCATTGTTTGTCCGAGAAAACGAGACATCGCAGCGACGAGCCGCGATGTCTCCCTGCAATCATTTTGTCCGTCAGAGCAGGCCCGCTGCGGTCATCAGGTCTGTGACCTTGGCATTGTTGAGCGTCGAGGGCTCGACCTTCGGCGCTTGCAGGTCGGCAAGCGGCACGAGCGCCTTGTTGGAAGCCTCGCCCTTGCCGACTGCATATTCGAAGGACGTGCCGTCGCGCAGCACGGTCTGGCCACCCTTGCCGGTTACCCATTTCAGGAAGGCCTGCGCCTGCTCCTTGTGTTTGGAAGACGCAAGCACGCCGCCGCCGGAGATGGACACGAAGGCGCCCGGATCCTGGTTCTTGAAGTAATGCAGCGCGACGTTCTTCGAGTTCTCGCCGGTCTTCGCCTGGTCGCCGAAATAGTAATAGTGATAGATCAGCGCGCCCTCGGTCTGGCCCGCATTGACGGCCTTCATAGCGGTGGAATTGCCCCGGTAGGCAGTGAAATTCTCCTTCATGCCCTTCAGCCATTCGCCGGCCGCCTGCTCACCCTTCAGCTGCAGCAGCGCGCCGACGATCGCCTGGAAATCGGCCCCCGAAGGAGAAGCCGCCCAGCGGCCCTTCCATTCCGGCTTGGCAAGATCGAGCATCGACTTCGGCAGCTTGTCTTCCAAAAGCTTCGTCTTGTCGTAGGCAAACACGGTGGAGCGCGCCGCAATCCCGACCCAGTGGCCATTGCCAGGCCGGAACCCTTCGGGCACCTGATCGAGTGTCGCCTGATCGACCGGCTCGAACAGGCCCTTGCCGTCGACCAGCGCCATGGCGGGGGAATTTTCGGTGAGGAACACGTCGGCAGGCGAGTTCGCGCCTTCCTGGACGATCTGGTTGGCGAATTCGAGATCCGAGCCGTTACGAACTGTCACGACGATACCGGTCTCTTCTGTAAAGGCCTCGACCCATTCCTTCGTCAGCCCTTCGTGCTGGGCGTTGTAGATGGTGATGCTGTCGGCCACCTGTGCCGAAGCCGGCACAGAGCCTGCGAGGATGGAAAGGCCAAGCGCAGCGGCGCCCGCAGATAGGGTGAATACAGTGCTCAACATCGCCTCCACGCAGAAACTTAAGTAAGCCGTCATATCGAAACGGGAGAACCGGGGTCAAGTTAAGGCGCATTCCCAAATGCGTGAAGGCCGGAATGCGGGGCGACTGGAGAGTAAAGGAAGGCGAAGCCGGACGAATCAGCTAGAGCTAATTCGAACACATCAGGAACAGGCCCAATCAGGAACGGCCAATCAGGAACGGAATGTCGGTCGCCTATCTGGAAAAACTCAACGATGCGCAGCGCCGGGCGGTCGAGCACGGTTCGGACGTGCCGAACGGCGGGCCCGCAGGCCCGCTTCTGGTGATTGCCGGCGCAGGCTCGGGCAAGACCAACACGCTCGCCCATCGCGTCGCGCATCTGATCGTCTCCGGTGCCGATCCGCGCCGCATCCTGCTGATGACCTTTTCCCGCCGCGCCGCATCCGAAATGGCCCGCCGCGTCGAACGCATCTGTGCGCAGGTGCTGGGCAAGAATTCCGGCATCATGACCGATGCGCTCGCCTGGGCCGGCACCTTCCACGGCATCGGCGCCCGTCTGCTTCGTCTGCATGCCGAACAAATCGGACTGGATCCGGATTTCACCATCCACGATCGGGAAGATTCCGCCGACCTGATGAACCTCGTCCGCCACGAACTCGGCTTCTCGAAGACAGAGAGCCGTTTCCCGACCAAAGGCACTTGCCTCGCCATCTATTCCCGCGCGGTCAATTCGGAAACGCCGCTGGACGAGGTGCTGAAACACCATTTCCCCTGGTGCCAGAACTGGGAAAAGCAGCTCCGCGAACTTTTCGCGACCTATGTGGAAGCCAAGCAGGCCCAGAACGTCCTCGATTACGACGATCTCCTGCTCTACTGGGCGCAGATGATGAGCGAACCTGTCATCGCCGAGGATATCGGCAGCCGTTTCGACCACGTTCTGGTTGATGAATACCAGGACACCAACCGCCTGCAGTCCTCGGTCCTGATGGCGATGAAGCCCGGCGGCCGCGGCCTGACCGTCGTCGGCGACGACGCACAGTCGATCTATTCCTTCCGCGCCGCGACGATCCGAAACATTCTCGACTTCCCGAACACGTTCGATCCGCCGGCCAATATCGTCACCCTCGACCGCAACTACCGTTCCACCACCACCATCCTCGCCGCCGCCAACGGCGTTATCGATCTTGCCCGCGAGCGCTTCACCAAGAACCTCTGGACCGAGCGGCAGTCCGAGGAACGCCCGCGCCTTGTCGCCGTCAAGGACGAGAATGAGCAGGCGAATTACGTCGTCGAAAAGATCCTCGAAAACCGCGAAACCGGAATGGCGCTGAAGAGCCAGGCCGTGCTCTTCCGCGCCTCGCATCATTCCGGGCCGCTCGAAGTTGAGCTCACGCGCCGCAACATCCCCTTCGTGAAGTTCGGCGGGCTGAAATTCCTCGACAGCGCCCATGTGAAAGACATGCTGGCCGCGCTGCGCTTTGCCCAAAACCCGCGCGACCGCGTCGCCGGCTTCCGGCTGATGCAGCTCATTCCGGGGATCGGGCCGCAGACGGCCGGCAAGATCCTCGACGCCATCGCCACCGATCCCGAACCGCTCGCCGCGTTGCAGGAAATCCCCGCCCCACCGCGTTCGGGCGAGGATTGGCCGGCCTTCGCCGACATGCTCGCGGCACTTCGCAAAAGCGGCCCCGGCTGGCCCGCCGAGATCGGCCTTGCCCGCCAATGGTACGAGCCCCATCTCGCCCGCATCCACGAGGATGCGGAGACGAGAAAAGCCGACCTCCTGCAGCTCGAACAGATCGCTTCCGGCTATAATTCCCGCGAACGTTTCCTGACCGAACTGACGCTCGATCCGCCGGATGCGACAAGCGCCGAAGCCGGAACGCCGCTGCTTGACGAGGATTACCTGATCCTCTCGACCATCCATTCCTCCAAGGGCCAGGAATGGCGTTCGGTCTTCCTGCTCAACTGCGTCGACGGCTGTATTCCCTCCGATCTTGGCGTCGGTTCGACCGCCGAGATCGAGGAGGAACGCCGCCTGCTCTACGTCGCGATGACGCGGGCGAAGGACCACCTGCACCTCATCACCCCGCAACGTTTCTTCGTCCACGGCCAGGCGTCGCAGGGCGACAAGCATGTCTATGCCGCCCGCACCCGCTTCATTCCGGCAACGCTGCTGCAATTCTTCGAAACCGCCGCCTGGCCGGTCGTCGCCCCCATGACCGACGCCGAACGCCAGGCCCGCCATCAGGTGCGCATCGACGTGACTGCCCGCATGCGGGGCATGTGGCGATAGGCTTCATCGCCTCCGTTCTGCGTCCAGAGGAGACCCAAGTGAACAATAGTCAATCGAACGTGAAGGCTGCGGCCTGGATGATGGCGTCGATCGCCCTGCTTCTGCTGATGGCCGTTTCGGGCCGTGCCATCACGCGTGAGCTCGATGTCTTCCAGGTCATGGAGATGCGCTCCGTGATCGCGTTTTTCATGATTCTGCCGTTTGTCTTTCGCGAGGGCGGTATCCGGGCGATGCGAACGTCCATCCTGCCGAGCCATATCGGCCGCAACGTCGCCCACTATGTGGGCCAATTCGCATGGCTGATGGGTCTCACGCTGATCCCGATGGCGCAGGTCATCGCCATCGAGTTTACCGCCCCGATCTGGGCAGCCCTGATGGCTGCCGCGTTTCTCGGCGAACGGCTGACATGGCGCAAAGGTGTGGCGATCCTGTTTGGTGTCGTGGGCGTCGTGCTGATCGTCCGGCCGGGGGCGGCACCTCTCAACCCCGGTCACCTGGTCGTGCTTGGAGCCGCCTTCGTCTTCGCCATATCCTTCATCATGACGAAACTCCTGACCCGTACCGACAGTGCGACGAAGATCATTTTCTGGATGCTGATCATCCAGTCGGTGGTCGGGCTCGTACCGGCACTCAGGGTCTGGGTCTGGCCATCCGCAGAAATATGGCCCTGGATATTCGTCATCGCGTTTTCAGGCACATTTGCCCATTATTGCATGGCCAAGGCTCTATCCCATGGCGACGCGATGACGGTCATGCCGATGGACTATCTGCGGGTGCCGCTGTCAGCCTTGCTGGGATATCTGCTCTATACCGAGGCTGTCGACGGCCTGACGGCGCTCGGCGCAGCCCTGATCCTTGCCGGTAACCTCTTCAACCTGCGTCGGCCGAACGCCAACCGCATCCAGTGCACGCCGACCTGATGAATCGTCGCCGGTCGCCAGAAAAACTACCCCCGCTGCGTATCGCCCCGCCGCTCCAGAAGGTCGATCTGGATCTGCTGCAATTCGGCTAGCCGCTCCCACTGATGTGCCATCTGGTGATCGATCTTCTCGTGGAGCTGACGGATTTCGAGTTCGGCACGCAGATTGATCATGTAGTCGTTCTCGGCGCGCCGCCTGTCCTTCTCCTCCTGGCGCCGCTGGCTCATCATGATCACCGGCGCCTGCAGCGCGGCAAGGCAGGAAAGCACGAGGTTCAGCAGGATGAAGGGATAGGGATCGAAGGGCACGGCGAAAAGGCCGGATACGTTGAGCGCCATCCAGGCGAAAAGCACGCCCATGAAGAACAGGATGAACGTCCAGGAGCCGCCGAACGAGGCTACCCGGTCGGCTGTCCGCTCGCCGAAGGTGGGATTGCGGTCGAGCACGCTGGCAGCGCTGCTCTGCACCGTGGAAACGCCCTTCTCGAAACTATCGAGCACCTGTCTGTCGAGTTCGGAAAGCTCTCCGCGCTCCTCCGCGAGCAGCTTCTCGACGTAGCGGCGGCGATAGTGGGCGAGATCTTCGTCGCAGATCAGGCTTTCGGCCCCGCAATCGGCAACTTCGGCGGCAATCATTTCATGGAGACCCGGCCTGAGCTGGCCGATCTTGCGCAGCTTCGGCAACGGAAAGGCTCGGCCGCAGACAACGCACTGCGCCGTCCTGTTCGTTCCCGGATGGCGGGTCATGTCATGCCTCTTCCTTGGCTTCGGCCACCTTGTGAGAGCCGTTGCCATTCTGATTCAATGGCGACAGATGGAAAATCGTCGGCGAGAACTTGTCGAGATAATCCTCTGCGCGGCCGATATAGACCAGGGTCGAGGTGTCGAGACCGGCGAGCACGTCGAGCATGCGCTCCCGCGTCTCCGGCTCGAGCCCTTCCAGAACGTCGTCCATGATCAGCCATTCCGGCTTGCGCAGCACGGCATTGGCAATCGAAAGAAGCGCTTCCTCGTCCTTGTCGAGAACCCTGTCCCACCGCTCCACGTCGTCCAGCCGGTCCACGAGCCGGTGCAGCCCGACCTTTTCCAATGCCTCGGCCAGCGCCTCGTCGCTACCCTCCGGCAGCCCGGTCGGATAGGTCATCGCCTCCTTCAGGGTCGCTGTCGGCAGGTAGCCGTCCTGCGGCAGGAAGATCATGCCGTCCCGCGGCGGCAGGTCGATCTCGCCACGTCCCCACGGCCAGATGCGCGCGAGCGACTGGAAGAAGAGATGCCGGTCGGCGCCCGGATCGCCGTTGATCATCACCCTCTCGCCGGCCCGGATCAAGCATTCGCCTTCCCTCAGACGGATGCCGTGCCCTGCCGCGCCTCGGTCGGGATCGCCATGGACGGTGACGTTGCATAGGCGGATTCCCTGCGCATCCGATCCCTCGCGATAGGTGAGCAGTTCGCCTTCCACCGCCGGCGTGTCCATTGCAAGCAGCGCGTTGCGGAAGGAGGAGACCCGAGCCAGCGTCGCCTTCCAGTCGGCAATCACGCCGAAATTGTTGACATACCATCTGAGCGCCAGGTTGACCTGGTTGAAGGCGCCGACGGCCATCATCAAGCCGCCGAAGGTAAGGCCACCGGAGAAATACATCGGCGAGGCGATGATGATCGGCGCGACCAGCGCCAGCCAGCCGAAGCCCGCCGAGACCCAGGTGAGGTTGGTCAACGCCCAGGCAACCTTGCGGAGCATTTCGAGCACGTTGCCGATCGCCAGGTGGACCCGGCGGAGCTCGCTGTTTTCACCGCGGGCAAGCGTGATCGGCTTCATGTTTTCGTTCGTGCGCATCAGCACGGCGCGCAGGTCCGCTTCACGCGCGTAACGGTCCGCATTGAGCCTCGGCAACCGGGCGCCGACAACATTGCTGAGCATCGAGCCGATCACCGCGTAGAGCACCGTTGCCCAGACCATGTAGCCGGGGATCGAGATCCTTCTATCGCCGAAGTGGAACACGAAATCGGACGAAATGGCCCAAAGCACGCCGATGAAGCTTGCCAGTAGGATGGTGGAATTGACGAGCCCGATTGCCAGGTTTGTGGTGTTTTCGGCAAGGATGCGCGTATCCTCGTGCAGGCGCTGGTCGGGATTGGCGGCGATCGCGCCCGCGCTTGTGAGCTTCAGCGCCCGCCCCGGCACGAGCCAGACATTCGCGAGGTCGCGCGCCAGCCCCTCCCGCATTCGCATTGCGGTGATCTGGTTGAGCCATGCCTGGATGACGTTGAGAAGTGTCAGCGTGAAGGCGAGGACGGCGAATACCACGAGCTGGTTGAGGAATTCCGGCATGTCGCGCCGCTCGAGCGCATCGTAGAAAGGCCCGTTCCATTCATTGAGACGGTATTGGGCGTATGTCGTGGAAAAGATGACGATCAAAAGCGCCACCGTCAGGAGAAGCACCCGATTGCGGACCGGCGCTCCCCAGAAGGCGCCGATCATCATCCGAAGCTGGCCGCTGAACGCCAGCTCGTAGCTCTGAGGCCTCGCCTCCGGAATTTCAACCATTCTCCCGTCTCTCGCCCTCGAACGCCTTCACTAATAAAACCCGCCCTCCGCTTCATTATACTGCACCCACCCCTACCACCACCCTAATGACTTTTGTTTGCAAAATCCTCCAAAGGGTGATAATGACCGACCAGTCAGTCATATGTAGAATAAGTCGATGGTCGAAAAACGAAGAGAAAAGCGGGATCCCCAGCAACGCCGGGCGGAAATCCTGAACGCCGCCTTTGCCTGTTTTGCCGAGCGAGGATTTGCCGCCACCCGAATGGAGGATGTCGCCGCCCGCGCCGGCATCGCCAAAGGCACCGTCTACCTCCATTTTCCGGATAAGGACGCGCTGTTCACCGAGCTGGTGTCGGGCGTCGCCTCACCCATCCTCGGCCAAATGGGGGAACTCGTCGCGAACGAAAGCGTCACGCCGCGCTTTGCCGTCTCGATGTTCTACTCCCTCTTCAGGCGGGAGGTTCTGGAAACGGACCGCCGGCATCTGTTGCGGCTTGTCCTGGCGGAAGGACCGATGTTTCCGGCCGTTGCCGAATTCTATCACAGGGAAATCATCTCCCGAGGGCTCGGCGTGCTGCGCATCCTGCTCGCCCGAGCGGTCGCGCATGGCGAACTGCGCAATCCCGGGATTGCCGAGACGCCGCAGATCGTCATGGCACCGGCCCTGCTCTCGATCGTCTGGACGACGCTTTTCGAACCCTATGAGCATCTCGACACGCAAAAGCTCTTCGACACGTTTCTCGACACGCTCTTCGTGCCAGCTGGGGACCTCCTGGAAGGAGGCGCGCAATGAAACGGGTGTTCGTCATCGCGCTGCTCGCGGGTATCGCGCTCGCCGCACTGCCTTTCCTCTTCGCTGAGACGAGCCCGCGGCCCTATCAGGGCTGGGTGGAAGCCGATACGCTTTTCATAGGCGCGGAAGGCACGGCCCGGCTTGAAACGCTCGCCGTGGACGAAGGCCGGGCGATCAGCGCCGGCGCGCCACTCTTCAAGCTCGAATCGGCAAGCGAGGAGGCCGCGGTCGCGGCCGCCCGTGCCGCCCTCGCCCGCAGCCAGGCTGAGCTGGAACTTGCCGAAGCAGCGCAGAAACGCCCGGAAGAGATCGATGTGCTGCGCGCCTCCGAACGCGAAGCTATCGCGCGGCTTGCGCTTTCCGAGCAGGAACTCGGCCGCACCCGTTCGCTCGCCACGCGCGGCACCGCCACCCAGGCCAGCCTCGACGTGGCAATCGCCACCGAAACCGCCAATCGCGCAGCCCTCGACAGCGTCCGCAGCCAGATCACGCTCGCCAATCTTCCCGCCCGCGAGCAGAACCTCCGCCAGGCGAAGGAAGCCGTGGCGGCGGCAAAGGCCGACCTCGCATCGGCTGAAGCGGCCCTCGCCCGCCGATCGGTCGCCGCACCCGCCGCCGGAAGCGTCGAGACCGTCTACTACCGTGTCGGAGAGGTCGTGCCCGCCGGCCGGCCTGTTGTCGCTCTCCTGCCCCCTGAAAATATCCGCATTCGCTTCTTCGCCCCGGAAACCGAGATCGCCCATTTTTCCCTCGGCCAACAGGTCCGCGTCTCCTGCAACGCCTGTGAGCCGCAGGATGCAAGGATCAGCTTCATCGCCAAGACCGCCGAGTTCACACCACCGGAGATCTACAGTCTGGAAGAGCGTGCAAAGCTCGTCTTTCGCATCGAAGCAATCCCGGTGGCGCCCATGTCCTTGCGCCCCGGCCAGCCCGTCGATATCGCCGCCGGAGCCCGGCCATGAGCACCGCGCCCGCAACCGTCGAAGGCCCCGAAACGGTGATCGACGTCCATCACCTGACCAAGAGCTTTGGCGGTCGCAAGGTGGTCGACGACGTCTCGATGTCGGTGAAGAAGGGCCGCATCCACGGTTTTCTCGGCCCCAACGGCTCCGGCAAGACCACCACCATCCGCATGCTCTGCGGCCTGTTGACCCCGGATAGCGGCGACGGCACCTGTCTCGGCTTCGATATCCTGACCCAGAGCGACCGCATCCGCCGGCGCGTCGGCTATATGACGCAGAAATTCTCGCTCTATCAGGATCTTTCCATCCGCGAGAACCTGGAATTCGTCGCCCGCGTCTACGGGCTTCCCGATGCACGCGGCAAGGCGAAGGCTGCGATCGAGCGGCTCGGCCTGAAAGGCCGCGAAAAGCAGCTCGCGGGCGATCTTTCCGGTGGCTGGAAACAGCGCCTCGCGCTCGGCGCCTGCATCCTGCCCGAGCCCGCGCTTCTCCTCCTCGACGAACCGACCGCAGGTGTCGACCCGCAGGCGCGCCGCGATTTCTGGAACGAGATCCATGCGCTCGCCACAGATGGCCTCTCGGTGCTGGTTTCCACCCACTACATGGACGAGGCGGAGCGCTGTCACGAGATTGCCTATATCGCCTACGGCAAGCTGTTGGTGCAGGGCACCGTCGACGAGGTTATCGAAGGCACCGGCCTTGTCACCTGGACCGTATCCGGCCCCGATGTTCACCACCTCCAGACCGAACTCTCGAAGCAGCCGGGCATCGACATGATCGCGCCGTTCGGGTTGAGCCTCCATGTGGCGGGACATGACGAAACTGCGCTCGAACAGGCGATCGCGCCCTATCGGGATCGCTCCGGCTTCAAATGGGAAAAGGGCGAAGCCACGCTGGAGGATGCCTTCATCGACCTGATGGGCCGTTCGCAGGACAATTTCAGATGACCGCGCCCTACGATCCGCAACTCAACGGCAACGGAGGCTTCTTCAAGCGCTTCTGGGCGATGACCGTCAAGGAGTTCATCCAGATGACCCGTGATCGGGTGACGTTGGCCACCATGATCATGATCCCGGTCATGCAGCTCCTGCTGTTCGGTTTCGCGATCAACACCACGCCGCACGACCTGCCGACCGCCGTCCTGATGCGCGAAAACAGCGATGTCGGCCGTTCTATCCTCGCCGCATTGAAGAACACCGACTTCTTCGAGGTCCAGTCCGTCAT
Organism: Hyphomicrobiales bacterium; assembly: GCA_900469955.1. Taxonomy (GTDB): domain Bacteria; phylum Pseudomonadota; class Alphaproteobacteria; order Rhizobiales; family Rhizobiaceae; genus Neorhizobium. The sequence goes on from UBYX01000031.1 coordinate 72,879, forward strand.
CACCCGCTCCGAGGATATGGATTCGCTGCTGAAATCGGGCCGGGTGCTTTTCGTGGTCGAGATACCGGAAGGTTTCGAACGGGCGGTAAGACGGGGCGAGACGCCTGCCCTTCTCGTCGCCGCCGATGCCACCGATCCGGTCGCAGCGAGTTCAGCGCTCGGCGCGCTCAGCGGCATCGTTACCTCGGCACTCGCCAACGATCGGCAGATCGAGTTTTCGGAACCCTCGAAGCCCGCGTTTTCGATCGTGCAGCACCGCCGCTACAACCCGGCGGGTTCGTCGACCCTCAACATCGTGCCCGGTCTCCTCGGCACGATCCTGACGATGACGCTTCTGATCTTCACCGCCCTTTCCGTCACCCGCGAGATGGAGCGCGGGACGATGGAAAACCTGCTGTCCATGCCGATCAGGCCGCTCGAAATCATGTTCGGCAAGATCACGCCCTATGTCCTGATAGGCCTCATCCAGGCCCTGATCATCATTTCGGCGGGCATCCTGGTCTTCCGGGTCCCGATTCTCGGCGACCTGCCGTCGCTCGCCATAGCGACGGCGCTATTCGTCATCGCCAACCTGTCGATCGGCTACACCTTTTCGACCTTGGCGACCAATCAGCTCCAGGCCATTCAGATGGCGATGATGTTCTTCCTGCCGAATATCCTGCTCTCGGGCTTTATGTTCCCCTTCGCCGGCATGCCGGGCTGGGCGCAATGGATCGGCGAGGCGCTGCCGCTGACGCACTACATACGCATCGTCCGCGCAGTCATGCTGAAAGGCGCCGACATCGTCACGCTCGCCTATGATACGGGCGTCCTCGCCGGCCTGATGATGCTCGCCATGCTGATTGCCGTGCGCCGTTTCCGCCGAACGCTGGATTGACGGTTTTCTCGGCGCATTCGTCTCGATAACCGGAACAAGGACAACCTCGGAATCCGCCTTGCATTATTCTCGTGCATTGCACAAAATCCTTGCAACGATCATCGATCGGCCATCGTAGAGGCCGGCAAGGGGCAGCCAAAGGGGCAAAATGGCGATCAAGGCGAGTATCTATCACCTCACCCATTATAAATACGACAGGCCCGTTCGCCTCGGTCCACAGATCATCCGGTTGAAGCCCGCCGCTCATTCCCGCACCAAGGTCTTGAGCCACTCGCTGAAGGTCACGCCGTCGAACCATTTCGTGAACCTGCAGCAGGACCCGTACGGCAACTATCTGGCCCGCTACGTCTTCCCCGACCCGGTGACCGAGTTGAAGATCGAGGTCGACCTGATCGCCGACATGACGGTCTACAATCCCTTCGACTTTTTCGTCGAGGAGGAAGCCACCAAATGGCCTTTCGACTATCCGGAAACGCTGGTGGAGGACCTCTCCATCTACCGGATGCCCGAGCCCGCGACGCCGCTGCTTCAGGCTTTCGTCAACACGATCGACCAGTCGCCGGACCAGCCGACGGTCGACATGGTCGTCGGCCTGAATGCGCGCCTGCAGCGCGAGATCGGCTATGTCATCCGCATGGAGCCCGGCGTGCAGACGCCAGAAGAGACGCTGGCCTCCGCCAAAGGCTCCTGCCGCGATACAAGCTGGCTGCTGGTCCAGATCCTTCGCCACCTCGGTCTCGCCGCCCGTTTCGTCTCGGGTTATCTCATCCAGCTGACGCCCGACCTGAAGGCGCTCGACGGCCCCTCCGGCACAGAAGTCGATTTCACCGACCTGCACGCCTGGTGTGAAGTCTATCTGCCGGGCGCCGGCTGGGTGGGTCTCGACCCCACCTCCGGCCTCTTGACCGGCGAAAGCCATATCCCGCTTGCCGCAACGCCGCACTATCGCAACGCCGCGCCGATCTCCGGCGGTTATTTCGGCGAGGCGGAAACCTCCTTCGACTTCGATATGACGGTTAGCCGCGTCGCCGAGCATCCGCGCATCACCAAGCCCTTCTCCGACGAGTCCTGGGAGGCGCTCGACGATCTCGGCGAAGAGGTCGATCGCATCCTGCATGCACAGGATGTCCGCCTCACCATGGGTGGGGAACCGACCTTCGTATCGATCGACGACTTCGAATCCGGTGAATGGAACACCGACGCCGTCGGCCCCACCAAACGCGAAAAGGCCGATATCCTGATCCGCAGGCTGCGCGAGCGTTTCGCGCCGGGCGGCTTCCTGCATTACGGCCAGGGCAAATGGTATCCCGGCGAGAGCCTGCCGCGCTGGACCTTCTCGCTCTACTGGCGCAAGGACGACCGTCCCATCTGGAGCAATCCCGACCTCGTGGCGCAGGAAGGCCGCGATTACGGCATCGGCGATGACGATGCGGAAAAGCTGCTGACCGGCATTGCCGACGAGCTTGGCCTGAGCCCGGATTACGTCGCGCCGGCCTACGAGGATCCGGCAGAATGGATCATCAAGGAAGGCAGCCTGCCGGAAAACGTCGATCCGTCGAATTCCAAGCTCAAGGATCCGGAGGAACGCAACCGCATCGCCCGCGTCTTCGAACGCGGCCTGACGCGCCCGAGCGGCTACGTCCTGCCCGTCCAGGCCTGGAATGCCCAGGCCAGGGGAACGGCACCCCGCAAGCGCTGGATCAGCGAGAAATGGCGCACCCGGCGCGGCAAGATCTTCCTTGTCCCCGGAGACAGCCCGGTCGGTTATCGCCTGCCGCTCGGGACGCTCCCTTACGTGCCCCCGTCGCAGTTTCCGTATATCCACGAGGCAGACCCCTCGATCCCCCGCCAGCCCCTGCCCGACGCGATCGTGCCGGTGGGCCGCGCCATGCCGGAATCCTCGTTCAAGGCGGGCGATGCGGCCAATCTCGGCCGCGTCGAGCAAGTGCTCGGCGAGATCGGCGGCGCGGTCCGCACCGCCATATCCGTGGAGCCCCGCGACGGCAGGCTCTGCGTCTTCATGCCGCCGGTGGAAAAGATCGAGGATTATCTCGAGCTGATCGCCGCTGCCGAAAACGCCGCCACCGAACTCGGCCTGCCGGTCCATATCGAAGGTTATGCGCCGCCGCACGACGAACGCATCAACGTCATCCGCGTCGCGCCTGATCCCGGCGTCATCGAGGTCAACATCCATCCGGCCGCAAGCTGGAAGGAAACCGTCTCGATCACTACGGCCATATATGAGGAGGCTCGCCAGAGCCGGCTCGGCGCCGACAAGTTCATGATCGACGGCCGCCACACCGGCACCGGCGGCGGCAACCATGTGGTGGTCGGCGGCGCCAATCCGAACGACAGCCCCTTCCTGCGCCGCCCGGACCTTTTGAAGAGCATCGTGCTGCACTGGCAGCGGCATCCGTCGCTGTCCTATCTCTTCTCCGGTCTCTTCATCGGCCCCACCTCCCAGGCGCCGCGCATCGATGAAGCCCGCCACGATTCCATGTACGAGCTCGAGATCGCGCTGGCCCAGGTGCCCGCACCCGGACAAGGCGTGCCACCCCTGCCCTGGCTGGTCGACCGCCTTTTCCGCAACCTTTTGACCGACGTCACCGGCAATACCCACCGATCCGAAATCTGCATCGACAAGCTGTTTTCGCCGGACGGCCCGACCGGTCGCCTCGGCCTCGTCGAGTTCCGCGGCTTCGAGATGCCGCCGAATGCGCGCATGTCGCTCGCCCAGCAGCTTCTCGTCCGCGCGCTGATCGCAAGGTTCTGGAAGAACCCGGTACAGGGCAGGTTCGTCCGCTGGGGCACGACGCTCGCCGACCGCTTCATGCTGCCGCATTACGTCTGGGCCGATTTCCTCGACGTGCTGCAGGATCTGCGCGAAAACGGCTTCGACCTTCGTCCCGAATGGTTCGATGCGCAGCTCGAGTTCCGTTTTCCCTTCTTTGGCGAGGTGGATTACAAAGGCTCGAAACTGGAGCTTCGTCAGGCGCTCGAACCCTGGCACGTCATGGGCGAACAGGGCGCCATCGGCGGCACTGTCCGTTATGTCGATTCCTCCGTCGAGCGGTTGCAGGTGCGGCTCGAAACTGCCAATCCGTCCCGTTACACCGTCGCCTGCAATGGGCGCGCCGTGCCCTTGAAGGAGACAGGAACGTCCGGCGTCGCGGTTGCCGGGGTGCGTTTCAAGGCCTGGCAGCCATCCGCCGGCCTGCATCCGGTCTTGCCGGTTAATACGCCGCTCACCTTCGACATTTATGATACATGGTCCGGCCGATCGATCGGCGGCTGCATCTACCATGTTGCCCATCCGGGCGGTCGCAACTATGAGACCTTCCCAGTCAACGGCAACGAGGCCGAGGCCCGCCGGCTTGCCCGGTTCGAACCGTGGGGGCACACGGCCGGGCGCTATGCGCTGATGCCGGAAACGCCCTCCCCCGAATTTCCGCTGACGCTCGATCTGCGCCGGCCGCTAGGAGTCTGAAACGCCCGATGTCCAAGGCACCGGCAACCGACCGCGCAACCGAAACGCGGACCCCGAAGGATCCGATTCTCGGTTACGCAGCATTGCCGGGCATTGCCGACGAGATGCTGGACGCCAACGGCCAGATCCGGCCGGTCTGGCGCAACCTGATCTCGCATTTGAGCCGGATGCCGGAAGGCGATCTTCAGGAGCGCTTCGCACGCGCCGACCGGTATCTCCGCGATGCCGGCGTCTTCTACCGGACCTATGGCGCGCAAGGCAGCGGCGAACGCAACTGGCCGATCTCGCACGTCCCCGTACTGATCGACGGCAAGGAATGGGAAGCGGTCTCGAAAGGCCTCGTTCAGCGTGCCGACCTCCTGGAAGCGGTCGTTTCCGATATCTACGGCGAGAACCGGCTCGTGCAGGAAGGTTTCCTGCCGCCGGCTCTGATCGCCGGCAATTCAGAATTCCTGCGGCCGCTGGTGGGTGTCAGACCGGTCGGCGGCCACTATCTGCATTTCTGTTCCTTCGAGATCGGCCGCGGCCCGGACGGCAACTGGTGGGTGCTCGCCGACCGCACCCAGGCGCCGTCGGGCGCAGGCTTCGCCCTGGAAAACCGGGTCGCCACCACCCGCGCGCTTTCCGATATCTACGGCGAAAGCCACGTTCATCGTCTCGCCTCCTTCTTCGGCGCCTTCCGTGACGCGCTGCAGGCACACAAGCAATATCCGGAGGACCGGATCGCGGTGCTGACGCCGGGTCCGGCCAACGAGACCTATTTCGAACACGCCTATATCGCCCGCTATCTCGGCTTCATGCTGCTCGAGGGCGAGGACCTGACGGTCGTCAACAACCGCGTCATGGTTCGCACGGTCGCCGGCCTGAAACCGATCGGCGTCCTCTGGCGGCGTCTCGATGCCTCCTATGCGGATCCCCTGGAGCTGAACCAGAACTCCCATATCGGCACCCCCGGCATGGTCCGGGCGCTGCGCGCCGGCGCGGTCACCTTCGTCAACGCGCTCGGCTCCGGCATCCTCGAAACGCGGGCCTTGCTCGCCTTCATGCCGACCGTCTGCCGCCGGCTGCTCGGCGAAGACCTCTTGATGCCGTCGATCGCCACCTGGTGGTGCGGCCAGAAGGCCGAACGGGATCATGTGGCGAAGAACATCGAGAAGATGGTCATCGGCCCCGCCTATTCCCGCCTCCCCTTCTTCGACGACAACGGCCAGTCGGTGCTCGGCTCGTCGCTGCGCAAGGCGGCGAAGGAATCGGTGGGCGACTGGTTGTCCTCCGAGGGATCCAAACTCGTCGGCCAGGAGGTCGTGACGCTCTCCACCACGCCTGCCTACGTGAACGGAAAGCTCGTCCCTCGGCCGATGTCGCTGCGCGTCTTCGCCGCGCGGACCGAAAACGGCTGGCAGATCATGCCCGGCGGCTTTGCCCGTATCGGCTCGGGCCCCGACGTCGCGGCGATCGCCATGCAGGCCGGCGGTGCGGCCGCCGACGTCTGGATCGTCAGCGACAAGCCTGTGCCCAAGCCGACGCTGCTCCCGCCGGAGGAAAGCTTCACCCGCAACATGCCCGGCAGCCTGCCGAGCCGCGCGGCCGACAACCTCTACTGGCTCGGCCGATATATCGAGCGGGCGGAAGGGGCGCTACGCATCCTGCGCGCTTGGCATCTGCGCTACGCCGAATCCGCCGATCCGAAGCAGCCGCTGCTGGCCGACGTGACGCGTTACCTCAAGGCGATCGACATCGACATGTCGAAGGCCGTGCCGGCCCCGCTCCTGCGCAATATCGACAGCGCCATCTATTCCGCAAGCAACATCCGCGACCGTTTTTCGCCGGACGGCTGGCTGGCCTTGACGGACCTTGCCAAGACCGCCCGCCGGTTTCACGAGGCGGTCCAGCCCGGCGACGACGCCAGCCACGCCACCACTATCCTGCTCCGCAAGCTCGCGGGTTTTGCCGGTCTCGTCCACGAAAACATGTACCGCTTCACGGGCTGGCGTTTCCTGTCGATCGGCCGGCATCTGGAACGCGCCCTGCACATGACCCGCCTGCTCGGCCATATGTCCGGCCCCGAAGCACCGGACGGTTCGCTGGACATGCTGCTGGAGATCGGCGACAGCGTCATGACCCATCGCCGCCGCTACAATGTCGCCACGGCCCGTCTGACGGTCGCCGACCTCTTGGCGCTCGACCCGTTGAACCCGCGCTCGATCCTTTTCCAGCTGAACGAGATCCGCACCGAGGTGGAGCAATTGCCGAACGCCTTCGTCAACGGCCAGATGTCACCCTTCTACCGCGAGGCGATGCGGCTCCATTCCGGCCTCGCCGTCATGACCCCGGAGGCGATGGATCACGAAGTCTACCGCAAGCTCGAACTGGAGATGGAGAAGCTGTCCGACATCCTCGGCCAGACTTACTTCAGCTAGGGCAGAGGACGGGTGGCGATGCTCTACGATCTCAACCTCCACATGGGTTACGTCTACGACGTTCCGGCCTCGGGCGCCCGTCACGTGATCCGGGTCCTGCCCTTGTCGCTTCCCGACCGGCAGCGGCTGATTGCCGGCTCCGTGACCGTCACGCCCAATGCCGACGAGCGAACCACCTTCGTCGATTTCTTCGGCCAGCAGGCGACCTCGGTTCTCGTCCGCGCGCCGCACGACCGGCTCGATATCCGCATGCAGGCCCGCGTTATGGTGGAGGCGCCGACAATGACGGCGGACCTCTCGCCGGAGCTCGACGAACTCAAGGAGGAGCTCGCGGAGCTCTGGTCGGTCGATCCGGCCTCGCCGCATCATCTCGCCGGCCCGAGCCCCCGTCTCGCGGAAGAGCCGCAGATCGCCGCCTACGCCCGAGAAATAGCCAGGCCGGGACAGACCGTGCGCGAAATCGCGCTCGCCTTGTGCGCCCGCATCCACAAGGATTTCACCTACGACCCTGAGGCCACCACGGTCGACACCACGCCGAAGGAGGCCTTCCGGCTGCAGCGCGGCGTCTGCCAGGATTTCGCCCATGTGATGATCGTCGGCTTGCGCAGTCTTGGCATTCCCGCGGGTTACGTCTCGGGGTTCCTGCGCACCATTCCGCCACCCGGCAAGGAACGCCTCGAAGGCGCGGATGCCATGCATGCCTGGGTCCGGGTATGGTGCGGCGAGACCGTCGGTTATCTGGAGCTCGATCCGACCAACGACATCCCGGCCGGCAGCGATCACATCGTCGTCGCCTATGGCCGCGACTATGCCGACATCGCGCCGGTCGTCGGAGTCCTCAAGGGTTACGGAAATCAGAAAGTCGTCCAGGCGGTCGATGTCGTCCCCTTGAAATCTTGAGGATTCCGCCTCGTTATGAGGCTAATCTTTTGTAATTGCTAAAATTCTATTAATTCTCTTAGGCCTTCCTACACACGCCTTAACCTACCATGGCGCCAGTTGTTCAAATGATTTGAACGGGGATTGGGGCTATGAAAACCTGCACGCAGTTTGCGCGCCTGATGAAGGACCGCGCGGGAAATTTTGGAATCATGACGGCCGTGGCGATACCGGTCCTCATGGGCGCCGCCGGCGTCGCGATGGATCTGACGCGCGTCATCGAGGAGAAAACGCATCTCCAGGCGGCCGCCGACGCGGCCACTCTCGCCGCGGCCTCGGCCATGTCCGAGGAAGGCAGCATGAGCGAGACCGAAGCTGAAAAGCTGATGATGGATTTCTACATCGCCCAGGCCGCCCAGACGATCAACACGTCCGACATGACGGAGGAAGAAAAAGCCGCGGCCCTGGAGGCACTCAAGCTGAACACCGAGGCTATGGCGACGGTGACCACCACCACCAGCACAGCCGCAAGCTACGACATCCGCCTCAAGACGAGCTACGACGTGCCGCTGAGCGGCCTGACTGCGCTTCTCGGCTTCGACAAGATGACGATCGGCATCGAGAGCCAGTCCGCAAGCGGCCGCGAGGGCAATGCACTCTCCATGTATCTGGCGCTCGACGAATCCGGTTCGATGGCCTGGGACACTACCTCCGTGGATCCCGCTCAGCCCACCAAGCAGGTTCAGAAATCGAGGCAGGAAGAATACAGCTGCCCCAACAAATGGAACCCGCACAAAATGTGCACGCGTACCGTCTACTACTATGATGAGGTACCGAATTACCTGACCAAGATGGCATCGCTGAAGGCAGCGGCGGCGGTGATGTTCGAGGAACTCGACAAGGCGGATCCCAATAAGGAACTCATCCGCGTCGGCGCTGATTCATACGACGACAGGACCAAGGCCGAGCAGTCGATCCAATGGGGCAGAACCGCGGTCAAGACTTATGTAAGCAATCTTCCCGCGGTTCCGGACGGCGGAACCGACGCCAGCGGCGCCATGGCCAATGCGTTCGCTGCATTGAAAGCGGCGAACACGGCCGAAAAGGCCGCCCATAACGGCAAGGGCAATCCGACCTTCGAGCGCTTCATCGTGCTGATGACCGATGGCGAGATGACCGGCAACAGCGCCAACTGGAATTCGACGATCGATCTCAAGGTGCGCGCGCTCTGCGAGCAGGCAAAGGCGGACAAGGACAACGCCGGCAATGGCATCAAGATCTACGCGATCGCCTTCATGGCTCCGGCAAGGGGCAAGGAACTGCTGGAATACTGCTCCAGCGGCAAGGACGATTATTACTACGAGCCGAACAACATGACCCAGCTTGTCCAGAGCTTCGGCGAGATTGCCCGCAAGGCCGCAAAGACCGGCACCCGCCTGACCAACTGACCCCGGCCAACCGGACAACAGGACGCTCCGCCCTCGGCGGGGCGTTTTTCTTGCGCGTTTGCCCAGCAAATGCGCAAAGATAAAACGACCGTTGCAACTGGGTCATATCGGTGCATAAACTGTCGTCACAACATCGTGCCAGATGGACTGAATCGGACGCTATCCCCCCGCTCCACCAGAAAGTTGGCGACTTATGAATGAAACGTCTTCCACGGCTGAAATCCTTCAGCCGGCTCCCCGCAGCTCCCGCCCCGAGATTATGGCGGAAGAGATCATCGAACGCCTGACCTACCGCATCGGCAAGGATGCGAAGGTTGCCAAGCCGCATGACTGGCTGACCGCCGCGATCCTCGTGGTGCGCGACCGGATCATCGACAAGTGGATGGAGAGCACCCGCAAGGTCTACCGCACCGGCGGCAAGCGCGTTTATTATCTCTCGCTCGAATTCCTGATCGGCCGGCTGATGCGCGACGCCGTCAGCAATATGGGCCTGATGAAGGAAATCCGCGACGCCTTGACCTCGCTTGGCGTTGATGTCGACGTGATTGCCGGCCTCGAGCCGGACGCAGCACTCGGCAACGGCGGCCTCGGACGTCTCGCCGCCTGTTTCATGGAATCCATGGCGACGGTCGACATTCCGGCCTACGGCTACGGCATTCGCTACATCCACGGCCTCTTCCGCCAGCAGATGGCAGACGGCTGGCAGGTGGAATTGCCCGAAACCTGGCTCGCGCACGGCAACCCCTGGGAATTCGAACGCCGGGAAAGCTCCTACGAAATCGGCTTCGGCGGCACGGTGGAGACTGTCGGCGGCTATGACGAAACGCCCCGCTATGTCTGGAAGCCGGCCGAGCGCGTTATCGCCATGGCCTATGACACGCCGATCGTCGGCTGGCGCGGCAAGCGCGTCAACACGCTGCGCCTCTGGTCGGCCCAGCCGATCGACCCGATCCTGCTCGACGCCTTCAACGCCGGCGACCATATCGGCGCGCTGCGCGAGAGCAACAAGGCGGAAAGCCTGACCCGCGTCCTCTATCCGGCCGATGCCAATCCGGCCGGGCAGGAACTGCGCCTGCGCCAGGAATTCTTCTTCTCCTCCGCCTCGCTGCAGGACATTCTGCGCCGCCACCTGCAGCAGTATCCGGATTTCACCAACCTTCACGAAAAGGTGGCGATCCAACTCAACGACACCCATCCGGCCGTTTCGATTGCCGAACTGATGCGCCTGCTGACGGACATCCACGGGCTCGACTTCGAGCAGGCTTGGGACATCACCCGCCAGACCTTCTCCTACACCAACCATACGCTGCTGCCGGAAGCGCTGGAAAGCTGGCCGGTTCCGCTGTTCGAACGGCTGCTGCCGCGCCATATGCAGATCGTCTATGCGGTCAACGCCCTGATCCTGGTCGAGGCGCGCAAGCACAAGAGCTTCTCCGATACCCAGATCCGCTCGATCTCGCTGATCGACGAAGCCGGCGAACGCCGCGTGCGCATGGGCAACCTCGCCTTTGTCGGCTCCCATTCGGTCAACGGCGTCTCGGCGCTCCATACCGATCTGATGAAGGTCACGGTCTTTGCCGACCTCCACACGCTCTACCCGACCCGCATCAACAACAAGACCAACGGCATTACGCCGCGCCGCTGGCTGATGCAGTGCAATCCCGGTCTCGTCTCGCTCGTTCAGGACGCGATTGGCGACAAGTTCCTGGACGACACGGATGCATTGACGGCGCTCGACGCCTTTGCCGACAACGCCGCCTTTCAGGAGAAGTTCGCGGCGGTCAAGCGGGCGAACAAGGTGCAGCTCGCCAATCTCGTCGGCAGCCGCATGGGCATCCGGCTCGATCCGTCGGCCATGTTCGACATCCAGATCAAGCGCATCCACGAATACAAGCGCCAGTTGCTCAACATCATCGAAGCCGTGGCGCTCTACGACCAGATCCGCTCGCATCCGGAGCTCGACTGGGTTCCGCGTGTGAAGCTCTTCGCCGGCAAGGCGGCGCCGAGCTATCACAACGCCAAACTGATCATCAAGCTCGCCAATGACGTGGCGCGCGTCATCAACAACGACCCGGCCGTACGCGGTCTGCTCAAGGTCGTCTTCGTGCCGAACTACAACGTCTCTCTGGCCGAGATCATGGTTCCGGCGGCAGACCTTTCCGAGCAGATTTCCACCGCCGGCATGGAAGCCTCCGGCACGGGCAACATGAAGTTCGCGCTGAACGGTGCGCTGACGATCGGCACACTCGACGGTGCCAATGTCGAGATGCGCGACCATGTCGGCGACGAGAACATCGTCATCTTCGGCCTCAAGGCCGACGAAGTGGCGAAGGTGCGCACCGACGGCCACAACCCGCGCGCCATCATCGAAAAATCCCGCGAGCTTTCCCAGGCGCTGAACGCCATTGCCACCGGCGTCTTCTCGCCGGACGACCGCTCCCGCTTCACCACTCTCATCGACGGCATCTACAATCACGACTGGTTCATGGTCGCCGCCGATTTCGACGCCTATGCCGAAGCGCAGCGGCACGTTGACCAAATCTGGACCGACCCTAAATCCTGGTATTCCAAGACGATTCGAAATACCGCCCGAATGGGATGGTTCTCCTCTGACAGAACTATTCGCCAGTACGCGTCGGAAATCTGGAGAGCCTGATGAAGAAATCGCCGCGCGTCATCGATGACGGAAGAGCCCCAGGCGAAATTCCGTTATCCGAGATCGAGGCGATTTTGGAAGGCAGACATACCAATCCCTTCGCCGTCCTCGGGCTTCACAAGCTCGGGGACGCGTTCCGGGCTCGCTGTTTCATTCCCGGCGCCGAGGCGGTCACCGCGCTGACGCTTGGCGGAACCGAACTCGGGGAACTCACCCGCCGTCACGACGCTGGCTATTTCGAAGGCCTCGTCAGCGCCGCTCACCTGCAGCCCGTCCGCTATCGCGCCCGCCGCGGCGACGATGAATGGGCGGTGACCGATCCCTATTCCTTCGGTCCCGTCCTCGGCCCGATGGACGACTATTTCGTCCGGGAAGGCTCGCATCTGCGGCTCTTCGACAAGATGGGCGCCCACCCGATGAAGCATGAAGGGGTGGAAGGTTTCCACTTCGCCGTCTGGGCCCCGAACGCCAAACGCGTCTCGGTCGTCGGCGACTTCAACAACTGGGACGGCCGCCGTCATGTGATGCGGCTGAGGGTCGATACCGGCATCTGGGAAATCTTCGCGCCGGATGTCCGTGCAGGTTCCGCCTACAAGTTCGAGATCGTCGGCAAGAACGGCAAAGTCCTGCCCTTGAAGGCGGACCCCTATGCCCGCCGCGCCGAAATGCGCCCCAAGAACGCCTCCGTGACGGCGCCGGAACTGGAACAGAAATGGGAGGACGAGGCCCATCGCGAATTCTGGGAGAAGGCCGATCACCGCCGCCAGCCGATCTCGATATACGAGGTGCATGCCGGCTCCTGGCGCAGAAAGCCGGACGGCTCCTTTCTCACCTGGGACGAACTCGCGGCCGAACTGATCCCCTATTGCGCCGACATGGGCTTCACCCATATCGAGTTTCTGCCGATCACCGAACATCCCTTCGATCCGTCCTGGGGCTACCAGACGACCGGCCTCTTTGCGCCGACCGCCCGCTTCGGGGAACCGGAGGGCTTTGCCCGCTTCGTCAACGGCTGCCACAAGGTGGGCATCGGCGTCATCCTCGACTGGGTGCCGGCGCATTTCCCCACCGACGAGCACGGCCTGCGCGAGTTCGACGGCACGGCGCTCTACGAACACGAAGACCCGCGCCAGGGTTTCCATCCGGACTGGAACACGGCGATCTACAATTTTGGCCGCATCGAGGTTCTCTCCTACCTCGTCAACAACGCGCTCTATTGGGCGGAAAAATTCCACCTCGACGGCCTGCGCGTCGATGCGGTCGCTTCCATGCTCTACCTCGACTATTCGCGGAAAGAAGGCGAATGGGTGCCGAACGAATATGGCGGCCGCGAGAACCTGGAGACCGTGCGCTTTCTCCAGAAGATGAATTCGCTCTCCTACGGCGCCCATCCCAATGTGATGACGATAGCCGAGGAAAGCACCTCCTGGCCGAAGGTCTCGCATCCCGTCCACGAAGGCGGCCTGGGCTTCGGCTTCAAGTGGAACATGGGCTTCATGCACGACACGCTGAGCTACCTGAAGCGAGAGCCCGTGCACCGCAAGCACCATCACAACGAGATTACCTTCGGCCTCGTTTATGCCTTTGCGGAAAACTTCGTGCTGCCGCTCTCCCATGACGAAGTGGTGCATGGAAAGGGCTCGCTGATCGCCAAGATGGCCGGCGACGACTGGCAGAAATTCGCCAATCTGCGCGCCTATTACGGCTTCATGTGGGGATATCCCGGCAAGAAGCTCTTGTTCATGGGCCAGGAGTTTGCCCAGTGGGGCGAATGGAGCGAGGCCAAATCGCTCGACTGGAACCTCCTTCAGTACCATCCGCATGAAGGCGTGCGCCGCCTCGTGCGCGACCTGAACCTCTGCTACCGTTCCAAGCCCGCCCTGCACGCCCGCGATTGCGAAGGCGAAGGTTTCAGCTGGCTGGTCGTCGACGACGCCGAAAATTCCGTCTTTGCCTGGCTGCGCATGGCGCCGGGAGAAAAGCCGGTGGCGGTGATCAGCAATTTCACCCCCGTCTATCGGGAAAATTACCGCCTTCCCTTGCCAAACGAAGGCAGATGGCGGGAAATCCTCAATACCGACGCCGAAATCTACGGAGGCAGCGGCAAGGGTAATGGCGGACGCGTTCAGGCAGTGAACGCGGGAGGGGCCGTCAGCGCCGAGGTTACGCTGCCGCCGCTCGCGACGATCATGCTGGAATTTGAACAATAGGGAGGGACCGATGAACGAAAAGAGAATTCAGCCTCTGTCGCGCGATGCGATGGCCTATGTGCTTGCCGGAGGACGCGGCAGCCGGTTGAAGGAACTCACCGACCGCCGCGCCAAGCCCGCCGTCTATTTCGGCGGCAAAGCGCGCATCATCGATTTCGCTCTCTCCAATGCCCTCAATTCCGGCATCCGCCGCATCGGCGTCGCCACTCAATACAAGGCCCATTCGCTGATCCGCCACATGCAGCGCGGCTGGAACTTCTTCCGCCCCGAACGCAACGAAAGCTTCGACATCCTGCCTGCCTCCCAGCGAGTCTCCGAGACGCAATGGTACGAAGGCACCGCCGATGCGGTGTTCCAGAACATCGACATCATCGAGTCATACGCTCCGGAATACATGGTCATCCTCGCCGGCGACCATGTCTACAAGATGGACTACGAATACATGCTCCAGCAGCATGTGGATTCCGGCGCGGACGTCACGGTCGGCTGCCTCGAAGTGCCGCGCATGGAGGCGACCGGCTTCGGCGTCATGCATGTGAACGAGAAGGACGAGATCATCGCCTTCGTGGAAAAACCCGCCGACCCGCCCGGCATTCCGGGCAATCCGGATTTCGCGCTGGCCTCCATGGGCATCTACGTCTTCCACACCAAGTTCCTGATGGAAGCGCTGAAGCGAGACGCCGCCCAACCGGGTTCGAGCCGCGACTTCGGCAAGGACATCATCCCCTACATCGTCGAGCATGGCAAAGCTTGCGCTCACCGATTCGCCGCCTCCTGCGTCCGCTCCGATTTCGAGCGGGAGCCTTACTGGCGCGACGTCGGCACCATCGACGCTTATTGGCAGGCGAATGTCGATCTTACCGCCGTCACGCCGGAACTCGACATCTACGACAAGTCCTGGCCGATCTGGACCTATGCCGAGATCAACCCGCCCGCGAAATTCGTGCATGACGACGACAACCGCCGCGGATCGGCGATTTCCTCGGTCGTGTCGGGCGACTGCATCATCTCCGGCTCGACGCTCTATAACAGCCTGCTCTTCACCGGCGTGCGCGCCAATTCCTATTCCCGCCTTGAAGGTGCCGTCATTCTCCCCAATGTCCGCATCGGCCGGCGCGCGCAGCTTCGCAATGTCGTCATCGATCACGGTGTAACCATTCCTGAAGGCCTGGTGGTCGGCGAGGATCCGATACTCGATGCGAAGCGATTCCGCCGGACGGAAACCGGCATCTGCCTGATCACCCAGCCGATGATCGACAAACTGGATCTGTAATGAAAGTTCTTTCGGTTGCGTCCGAAGTCTATCCGCTGGTCAAGACCGGCGGACTTGCCGATGTCGCCGGCGCGCTGCCGCTTGCCCTGAAGGGTCACGGCGTTTCGGTGAAGACGCTGATACCAGGCTATCCCGCCGTCCTGAGTGCCGTGAAGGACGCCAAACGCGTCCTGAGCTTCGACAGCCTGCTCGGCGGCAAGGCCGAGGTGCTGGAAGTCGAGCATCAGGGCCTCGACCTCCTGATCCTCCATTCGCCGACCTTCTTCGACCGGCCGGGCGGTCCTTATGCGGACGCTACCGGCAAGGACCATTTCGACAACTGGCGTCGGTTCGCGGCCCTCTCGAAGGCGGGCGCATTGATCGCCCAGAAGGGACTGTCGGACGGCATGACCGGCTGGCGGCCGGATGTCGTGCATGTGCATGACTGGCAGGCCGCCATGGTGCCGGCCTATATGCGCTATGCGGCGGAGCCCGAGGTTCCAACCCTCATCACCATCCACAACATCGCCTTTCAGGGACAGTTCGGCGCCGACATCTTCCCCTATCTCGAACTGCCCGCACATGCCTTCGGCATCGATGGCGTCGAATATTTCGGCGGCGTCGGTTATCTGAAGGCCGGCCTGCAGACGAGCTGGGCGATCAGCACCGTCAGCCCTTCCTATGCCGAGGAGATTCTCACGCCCGAATTCGGCATGGGCCTCGAAGGACTGCTGTCGCTCCGGCACTCCGACCTGCACGGCATCGTCAACGGCATCGATGACGATGTATGGGACCCCGCCGCGGATCCGGCCGTGAAGGTCAATTATACGGCCTCGACGCTGAAGACCCGCGCCGGCAACAAGCGCGCCGTCGCCGAACGCTTCGGTCTGACAAAGAGCGATGGTCCGCTTTTCTGCGTCATCTCCCGGCTGACCTGGCAGAAGGGCATGGACCTGCTGGCCGAGGCGGTCGATGACCTCGTGCATCTCGGCGGAAGGCTGGCCGTCCTCGGCTCCGGCGACAGGGCACTGGAAAACGCCTTCCACGCCGCTGCCGCGCGCCATCCCGGCAGCGTTTCGGTGCTCTCCATCTATGACGAGCCGCTGTCGCATCTCATGCAGGCAGGCTCCGATGCCATCATCATACCCTCCCGCTTCGAACCCTGCGGGCTGACCCAGCTCTACGGCCTCAGATACGGTTGCGTGCCGGTCGTCGCCCGCACCGGCGGCCTGAACGACACCGTCATCGACGCCAGCCACGCGGCGCTTGCCACAAAGGCCGCGACAGGCATTTCCTTCGGCCCCGTGACCGCCGCCAACCTGCGCCGCGCACTGCGTCGCACCGTCCGGCTCTACCACGACCCCAAGGTCTGGACGCAGTTGCAGAAGCAGGGCATGAAATCCGATGTTTCCTGGGGAAAGAGTGCCGGGCTCTATGCCGCGCTCTATTCCGACCTCCTTGCGAAAAAAGGTGCATGACTATGATTAAAACCGTCGCAACCGCTCCCTATCAGGACCAGAAGCCGGGAACCTCCGGCCTGCGCAAGAAAGTGCCGGTCTTCGCCCAGGAGAACTACGCGGAGAACTTCATCCAGTCGATCTTCGATTCGCTCGAAGGCTTTGAAGGCAAGACGCTGGTGATAGGCGGCGACGGCCGCTACTACAACCGCGAAGTCATCCAGAAGGCGATCAAGATGGCTGCGGCCGCCGGCTTCGGCAAGGTCATGGTCGGCCAGGGCGGCATCCTCTCGACGCCCGCCGCCTCCAACGTCATCCGCAAATACCATGCCTTCGGCGGCATCGTGCTTTCAGCCAGTCACAATCCCGGCGGCCCGACCGAGGATTTCGGCATCAAGTACAATATCGGCAATGGCGGCCCGGCACCGGAAAAGATCACCGACGCCATCTTCGCCCGCTCCAAGATCATCAGCGAGTACAAGATCGCCGATGTGGCCGACGTGAACCTCGATGAAATCGGCTCCTTCGACGTCGCCGGGATGACGGGCGAAGTGATCGATCCCGTCGCCGACTATGCCGAACTGATGGAACAGCTCTTCGACTTCCCCGCCATCCGCGCGCTTCTGGCCAGCGGGGTGAATGTCGCGATGGATTCCATGGGCGCCGTGACCGGCCCCTATGCCAGGGAAATCTTCGAAAACCGCCTCGGCGCGGCGCCCGGCTCTGTGCGGAATGCCACACCACTCCCCGATTTCGGCGGCCATCACCCGGATCCCAACCTCGTCCATGCCAAGGACCTTTACGACGACGTGATGAGCGCCGATGGTCCCCATTTCGGCGCGGCCTCCGACGGAGACGGCGACCGCAACATGGTGGTCGGCAAGGGCATGTTCGTCACCCCTTCCGACAGCCTCGCGATCATCGCCGCCAATGCCACCGTGGCACCCGGTTACGCCAAGGGCATCGCCGGCATCGCCCGCTCCATGCCGACCAGCGCCGCCGCCGACCGCGTCGCCGAAAAGCTCGGCATCGGCATGTACGAGACGCCGACCGGCTGGAAGTTCTTCGGCAACCTCATGGATGCCGGCAAGGTCACGGTCTGCGGAGAGGAAAGCTTCGGCACCGGTTCTGATCATGTTCGGGAAAAGGACGGTCTCTGGGCGATCCTCTTCTGGCTGAACATCATGGCCGCCCGCAACGAAAGCGTTGCCGAAATTGTCACAAAGCACTGGGCCGAATACGGCCGCAACTACTATTCCCGCCACGATTACGAAGAAGTTGATACGGACGCCGCCAACAGCCTGATCGCCGCGCTCCGCGACAAGCTCCCGACCCTTCCCGGCCAGACCTTCGGCTCGCTCAAGGTCGTCGCTGCCGACGACTTTGCCTACAACGATCCGATCGACGGCTCGGTCTCGAAGAACCAGGGCATTCGCATCCTCTTCGAAGGCGGTTCCCGCGTCGTCTTCCGCCTCTCCGGCACCGGCACCTCGGGCGCCACGATCCGCGTTTATGTGGAGCGTTACGAACCCGACGCATCCCGCCACGGGATCGAGACGCAGGAAGCACTCTCCGACCTCATCTCCATCGCCGACCAAATTTCGGAACTGAAGACACGCACCGGCCGGGATCAGCCGACGGTGATTACGTGATCGCTTAAGACGCAAGACCGGAGACGACGACGATCCGATGGTAAAACCCTCCGATCCCAAACTCGGCGTAGCCCTTACACCAGACGGCGCGGATTTCGCCGTCTGGTCACATCATGCCGAACGCATCGAACTCTGTCTTTTCGATGCCGAGGGCAAGAAGGAAACCGCCCGCCACCGGCTGGTTCGCGGCCGTGACGACATCCATCGCGTATCGGTGCAGGGCCTTGCCGCCGGACAACGCTACGGCTATCGCGCCTCAGGCACCTATGATCCCGACCGGGGCATGTGGTTCGACGCTTCGAAGCTTCTTGTCGACCCATACGCCCGCGAACTCGACCGGCCATTCCGGCACGATACGAAACTTTCCGTATTCGGCGTCGATACCGCCGACCTGGTGCCGAAGGCGATCCTGACCAGCGACCCGCTGGCGAAAATCCGCAACCCCATCCTGCCGCCGGGCGGCTTCATCTACGAGGTGGCGGTCAAACCCTTCACCATTCTCCACCCCGACATCCCCGAAGCGAACCGCGGCACGGTCGCCGCGCTCGCCCATCCGTCCGTCATCGCACATCTGAAAAAGATCGGCGTCGACGCGATCGAGCTGATGCCGATCACCGCCTGGATCGACGAGCGCCACCTGCCGCCGCTGAAGCTCGCCAATGGTTGGGGTTACAACCCGGTCGCCTTCATGGCGCTCGACCCGCGCCTTTGCCCCGGCGGCGTGAGGGAGCTGCGTGAAACCGTCTCGGCGCTGCACCAGGCCGGCATCGGCGTCATCCTGGACCTTGTCTTCAACCATACTGGCGAGAGCGACCGCCATGGCGCGACGCTCTCCATGCGCGGTCTCGACAACCTTTCCTACTATCGCAATGTGCCCAGTGAACCGGGCCATCTCGTCAACGATACCGGCACCGGCAACACCGTCGCCTGCGACGCGCCCCAGGTTCGCCGCCTGGTCATCGACACGCTCCGCCATTTCGTCATCCATGCCGGCGTGGACGGCTTCCGTTTCGACCTGGCGCCTGTGATCGGCCGCACCGCGGGAGGGTTTGAACCGGAAGGCGAGACACTGAAGGCCATGCTTGCCGACGAAGCGCTGAAGGACCGCGTCCTGATTGCCGAACCCTGGGATATCGGCCCCGGCGGCTACCAGCTCGGCAATTTCCCCGCGCCCTTCCTGGAATGGAACGACCGCGCCCGCGACGACATCCGCCGCTACTGGCGCGGCGAGCGCTGGACGACCGGCGCCCTCGCCACCCGACTTGCCGGATCCTCCGACATCTTCGCCCGCCACGGCCGCCAATCCACCCGAACCGTCAACTTCCTCGCCGCCCATGACGGCTTCACGCTGATGGATCTGGTCTCCCACGAAAACAAGCATAACCAGGCGAACGGGGAGGAAAACCGCGACGGCCACAACGACAACTTTTCCTGGAACAACGGGATCGAAGGCGAGACGGATGATCCCGTGATCCTCGAAAATCGCCGCCGCGATGTCGAGGCCCTTCTCTCCACACTGTTCGCCAGCCGCGGCACCATCATGCTGACCATGGGCGACGAGGCCGGCCGCTCGCAGCGCGGCAACAACAATGCCTATGCCCAGGACAATGAGATCACCTGGCTCGACTGGAGCACGATCGACGAACATCTCGTCGAGCATACCGCCGCGCTTGCCGCTATTCGAAAGCGCTTCGCGGTCTTTTCCGAAACCGGCTTCTTCGCCGGCAATGGCGATATCGAGTGGCTGGCCGCCAGCGGCCAACCGATGGAGGTCGGCGACTGGGACAATCCCGACAATCCCGTCCTCGGGATGGTTCTCGCGACGCTCGACCGACAGACCGGCAGGAAGGTCCGCCTGGCCGTCCTTTTCAATCGCGGTCATGAACAGGCAAGCTTCGCCCTGCCCGGCTGGGGCTGGAAGCATTTCGGGTCCGGCGATCTCTGGAATCAGGTCCTGCCGGCCCGCTCCGTCCGCTTCTGCGTCGAGGAATAATGCGGCGCAAGATCTTCCCTCGCCAAGCGGGTCAAATCCTGTAAACTCCTATGGCCATTACGGAAATCAGTGAGGTCGCATGCATGAAGTTTCGCTCGCCGAAGTCGGCGCCCTAGTCGGCACCGAACTCGGCGTATCTGAGTGGATCACCGTCGACCAGACGATGATCAATCTCTTTGCCGATGCGACCCACGACCACCAGTTCATCCATGTCGATCCGGAACGCGCCGCCGCAGAAAGCCCCTTCGGCGGCACGATCGCCCATGGTTTTCTGACGCTCTCGCTGCTCTCGGCCATGAACTACGACTGCGTGCCCAAGATCCGCGAGCAGACCATGGGCATCAACTACGGTTTCGATCGCATCCGCTTCATGTCTCCGGTCAAGTCCGGCGCCCGCGTTCGCGGCCATTTCAAGCTTTCGGAGGCCCGCTTTCGGGGCGGCGGCATGCTGATGATCACCTATGACGTGTCGGTCGAGATCGAAAACGAGCTGAAGCCGGCGCTGACCGCCATCTGGACCACCATCGTCCAGTTCGACCCCAAGGACCGTCCGGAAGACGTTTGAGCGCCATGGGAATTCTCAATCCGGCCGAGATAGAACAGACAAAGCTTCTGGCGAATGCTTTCGATCGGGAATCGACGGCATGTGTGACCGTGGGTATCGTCACGCCATTGGCGGGCTATCTCTACAATTTTTCGAACTTTAACGCCATTTCCGGCGGCAGGATGGCCGTTTATCTTGCAGGTTGGTTTTTGAGTGCCGTTCTACTACATTATATGGCAAGACGAATATTGAGGAGACTGGCCTAATGGACTTCTGGCTTTTCTATTCCGTCGGATTACCGGCGATCATCGTCTTGATTGCCTATATCGCCATGCGCCTGCACGAATGGGATCTCGACCGGAAACACAAGAACCGTCATCCGGGCGAGTGATTCCCCGCGCGTTAGGCGCCCATTTCCATGATCACGAAGGCAAGCATCGGCGGCACGGCCGTGCCGATCAGGATATTGGCCGTGGTGGGAGCAGAAAGGCCGAGCAAAGCGCCGGACACGCCCGCCCCAATGAGGCCTGCGAGCGGCATGGCAAGGCTTCTGTCGAAGCCAGGTACAAAGAATGCCACGATTGCGGCCAGCGATGCCACGACGGCGACGAAAATCCCCTTCCATATCCCGACCTGAGCCAGCCTGGCGGCAACCGCCCCGCCGATCACCGCCAGCAGGACCGCAATTGCCATTAACTGATATTCGCCCATGAACCCCTCCCGCTTCGATGTGCGAGAGTGCGGTTCCTGCGCCGCAAGTCAAGTCCGGCTATCGTCTTAGATCTCGCCGGGGGCCAGTTGCTTTATCACGTAATTTTCTCGGCGGGTCGGGAGATCGGCACAGGCAGGACTTACGTCAAAAGGTGGCGATGCGTTCGCGGGAAGAGGCGTTAGAATCGGACGACTAACCGACCACGAGGCCGTCATGGGCAAGTTGGTGTCTTTCGCGCTCACAATTCTGATCTCAACGGAAGCCCTTGCGCAGCCGGGCGACCGATACGCATTTCATACAGGAACTGCCGAGCTATCAAACCGCGTTTGGTCGCTTCACGGCGTTGCCGTTGATCGCCAGCAGAACAGAACGTGGTGGTGCGTTTACTACGTCAACGTGGAGACGATCGTCACAAAGCTTGAGTGTCTGCGTCGGTCTGATCCATCGCCGGATCTCGTTCCAAGTTGGATACCCCTGGCGCGCCGGAACGCCTATCCGCCGAAAGTCGACTGGTCCATCAGCTCGGACAGCGGTGCCCTCCAAGCCTGTATTTCGTTCACGAAAACCTCGTGCAAGAGTGTTCAGCTCGGACCGTTTCCTAGGTTGCTCGAGACTGTTTCGCCTACAACGATAAACAGATAGCGCTGAGGCTCCAGGATGTGCCATTCGCGCACGTCCCCCGTGACTAGACTTTGACAGCAGCATCCCGCGCACCCTCCGACAGCAGCCCGAAGGCATAGTCGGAAAACGACCGCCAGACCTCGACCCGGAAGGCATCCTCGGCCGTCCTCAGCAGCACGATTTCCACCTTGCCGAAAATGGTGCGCGAGCATGCCCCGACCGGGAACTCCTTCAGCGACAGGTCCTGCGGGCAGCCGGCATTGATCGCTTTGGCGGCACCAGTCCCGGAGACGAGGATCGCTGTATTGCGGTGGGAAACATCGGCCGCGGAATGCAACGCGCCGGAATTTTGGGCCGCCTGCATCAAACCGTTGCCGACTCCGGTCCCGCTTTCGTCGATCACCAGCCATTCGTCCGGTCCGAGCCAGAGCGCCGTGCGCCTGTTGGCGGAAGCGGAAGTCTTCGGCTTGACCGGCAGGTCGACACCGAGTGCGCCGGAAAGCGCCGCGACGTCTTCCGCTCTTACCCTGAGCGAAATCCGCTCGGCCGGCGGCGCGGCCTCGAGCCGGACGGTAGACGAACCACCATGAAAGCCCGCGAGAGGCAGGGCACGGGTAGCAGTTCCAAGATCAGCCATGGATGCGGCCTCCTTCCTTGTCGAAGAACACCATGTCGGTCACTTCCACTTCGATCGTCTGATCCTTGAGCGGCACGTAGAGCGTCTTGCCGACCAGCGACCTTCCGCCGGCAACCAGCGCCAGCGCGATCGAACGGCCGCAGTTTTCCGACCAATAGGCCGAGGTCACATGGCCGAGCATGGTCATCGGCTTCGGCTGGTTCGGATCGGCGACGATCTGGCCGCCCTCCTCCAGCACGACATCCGGGCTTTTGGTCAAAAGCCCGACAAGCTGCTTGCGCCCGTCGCGGACGAGGTCCGGACGCTTCAAACCGCGGATACCGACATAGTCCGTCTTCTTCTTGGAGACCGCCCAGCCGAGCGCTGCGTCGTCAGGAGTCACCGTGCCGTCCGTATCCTGGCCGACGATGATATAACCCTTCTCCGCGCGTAGCACGTGCATGGTTTCGGTGCCGTAGAGGCAGGCGCCCATGCTTTCCGCTCGCTCCCAGATCGCCTTCCAGACCGCCGGGCCGTAATCGGCCGGCACGTTGACTTCGAAGCCGAGTTCGCCAGTAAACGACATGCGGAACAGCCGCGACGGCACTCCCATGACGGTGCATTCCGCAACGCTCATATGCGGGAAGGCCTCGTTCGAAATGTCGATCCCTTCCACGAAGGGCTGGATGATCTCGCGCGCCTTCGGCCCCTGAACCGCGATCACCGCCCATTGCTCGGTGGTCGAGGTCAGCCAGACCTTGAGATGCGGGAATTCCGTCTGGAGATAGTCCTCCATGTGATGCAGCACGCGCGGCGCACCGCCGGTCGTGGTCGTCACATGGAAACGGTCTTCGGCAAGACGTCCGACGACGCCGTCGTCGTACACGAAACCGTCCTCGCGGGTCATGATGCCATAGCGGCATTTGCCGGGTTTCAGCGTGTCCCAGGCATTCGTGTAGAGCAGGTTGAGGAATTGCGCCGCATCGGGGCCGACCACCTCGATCTTGCCAAGCGTCGAGGCGTCGAACACGCCTGCTACGTCGCGCACCGTCCGGCATTCCCGGTTGACGGCCGCATGCATATCCTCGCCGCGCTTCGGGAAATACCAGGCGCGCTTCCAGTTGCCGACATCTTCGAACTCGGCGCCTTCGGCCGCTTCGAGCGCATGCATCGGCGTCTTGCGGGCCGGGTCGAAGAGGTCGCCGCGCGAATGGCCGACCAGCGTGCCATAAGTGACAGGCGTATAGGGCGCCCGGAACGTGGTGAGCCCGACCTTGGGGATCGGACGCCCGAGCATTTCGGCGGCGATCGCAAGCCCGTGCATGTTCGAAAGCTTGCCTTGGTCGGAAGCCATGCCATTGGTGGTGAAACGCTTGATGTGCTCGATCGAATGCATGCCTTCGCGCACTGCCAGACGGATGTCCTTGGCGGTCACGTCATGCTGGAAATCGACGAAAGCCTTCACGACCGTATCCGGCCCTGCCCCTTCCGCCGCGCCGATCATGCCGCCGGTCCATTCGAAGCTGTTCTCGCCGGTTAGTGCGAGCGTGCCGCCGCCGGCCGCAATCGCCTCGTCGATCAGATCGGAAAGATCGTCGGTGCCGTTGCAGGCGCCCACCGATACGCAGTCCTGAGCGTAGATATCCGGCAGGAAACGCTGGTTCTGCTCGTCGAAGCGCAGCTTCCCCCGCGACTGGGAGAAGAGATGCACCGAGGGCGTCCAGCCGGCCGAAACGATCAGCGCGTCGACGGCGATCTTGCGGGCGTTCGACCCACCGTTGCGCGCCACGGTCATGGAGGAGACACGCAAGCGTCCGGATGTGTTGATAACGGAATGCCCGGTCAGCACGTCGATGCCGAGCGCGCGGGCCTCCGCGAGAACCGCATCGCCCGGATGGCTGCGGCAATCGACGATCGCCGCGATCGAGACGCCGGCGCGCTTCAGGTCGAAGGCGGCTTCATAAGCCGAATCGTGCGCCGTATAGACGCCGACTTGTCTGCCTACCGCGACGCCGTGGTGGTTCAGGAAGGTTCGTGCCGCCGAGGCCAGCATGATGCCCGGCCGGTCGTTGTTGGCAAAAACCATGTGCCGCTCGATCGAGCCGGTCGCAAGGACCACGCGTTTCGCTCGCACCTGCCATAGCCGCTCGCGGGGGAGATCCCTGCCCGGACGGGCGAGATGATCGGTGACGCGCTCCACAAGGCCAAGGAAACCGTGATTGTAGTAACCGAACACGGTCGTGCGGGTCAGCACCGTGACGTTCGGCATTGCCTTGAGTCTGGCGACCGCCGCCTGTGCCCACTCGTAACCGTTCTGGCCGTCGATCGTGGTCCCCGCATCGAAATGCAGCGCACCGCCGACTTCCGGCTGTTCGTCTACGAGGAAGACGCTCACGCCCGTTGCAGCGGCCGAAAGCGCCGCCGTAAGTCCCGCCACGCCGGCCCCGGCGATCAGCACGTCGCAATGGGCGTAGCGGCTGGTGTAGTGGTCCGGGTCCTCTTCCTTCGGCGCTTCGCCGAGGCCCGCCGCACGGCGGATGAAGGGTTCGTAGAGTTTGTGCCAGGCTTCCTTCGGCCACATGAAGGTCTTGTAGTAGAAGCCAGCGGCGAAGAACGGCGAAAGCAGATCGTTGAAGGCGCCGACGTCATGCTTCAGCGACGGCCAGCGGTTCTGCGAGGCGATCCTGACGCCGTCGAAGACTTCCTGCACGGTGGCGCGCACGTTCGGCTGGCGCCGGCCCGCATCGCGGGAAACGTCGAGCAGCGCATTCGGCTCTTCCGGCCCGGCGGAGAGAATGCCGCGCGGACGATGATATTTGAACGAGCGGCCGACCAGATGCACGCCATGCGCCAGAAGCGCGGAGGCAACCGTATCGCCTTCCATGGCCGTATAGGTCTTGCCGTCGAAGGTGAACCGCGCGGTCCTTGCCGGTGTGTGGCGACCGGCATCCTTGATGCGGAATGCGCCGAGGTCTCTCGCAGAAGCGCTCATCGGGCGTCTCCTTCCGTCGCTTCCCAGGTTTCGACGGTCTTTTCCTCCGCGATCGCAGCCGTTTCTTCCGCTGTCGGAATCGGCTGTTTCGGCAGGCCTGCCTTGTACGTCATCAGGAACCTGTCGCTCACGGTGTCGCGGGCCGCATTGAAGAAACGGCC
This sequence comes from Hyphomicrobiales bacterium, assembly GCA_900469955.1. Taxonomy (GTDB): domain Bacteria; phylum Pseudomonadota; class Alphaproteobacteria; order Rhizobiales; family Rhizobiaceae; genus Neorhizobium. The sequence continues at coordinate 98,856 of UBYX01000031.1, forward strand.
GCAGCCATGGATATGCCGCCAGCGCTCATAGGTGAGGCCTTTTTCGTTGTTGCGCAGGAAGAAGTATTCGGCGAATTCCTCGTCGGTGATCGCCGCGATGTTTTCCGGGCGGGCGATATGCGCCTCGCCGGCCCAGCGGAATTCGAGTTCCGAGCGATCTTCCTCGCAATAGGGACAATGGATCAGGAGCATCGTCGGTTCACCTAAAGAGCAGTATCCCGAAGCTTGGCTCCGGCGGGTTGATCACACAGGCGCTTTCCCATCGCGAGATAAGGAGAGAGCCGCTTTACGAGCTGTTCGAAATTGTCAAAGGGCCTGAGCACCGAGTTGCGCCCGAGGTTGACCAGAGCCACCGTCATCATGTTCTCATGGAGCGCGAACGGATATTCGCTCTCGCCCTCTTCATCTTCCGGCACGAAATAGACGAACCGATTCTCCCAGCTCGGCGCGCAAAGAAGCAGCCCTTTTTCGGCAACGAAAGGCCAATCCGTTTCGCCTCGAACCCGGTGAATCTCCTGGCTGCGAAAATCCTTGGGTTCCGGAATGAAATCATTGACTGGCGCGGCTGTTGCCGCGCCTCCGATGCCGACTGAAAGAAGGGCCGCCGCCATCATCAATGTGCCACGGCGGCAGCCGCCGCTTCGTCGATCAGGCGCCCGGTGCGGAACCGGTCGAGCGTCAGCCCCGAGGCCAGGCGGTGCGGCTCGCCCCTGGCGATCAGATGCGCGAAGAGGTTTGCCGAACCCGGCGTCGCCTTGAACCCGCCGGTACCCCAGCCGCAATTGACGAACAGGCCCGGCACCGGGGTCACGCCCTGGATCGGCGAACGGTCGGGCGTGTTGTCGGTGATGCCGCCCCACTGGCGCATCATCTTGACGCGCCGGAAGATCGGGAAAAGCTCGCAGATCGCATCCAAAGTATGGGTGATGATCTGCAGGCCGCCGGTCTGGGAATAGGAATTGTACTGGTCGGTGCCGGCGCCGATCACGAGCTCGCCCTTGTCGGACTGCGAGATATAGGCATGCACGGTGTTCGACATGACGACGCAGGGGAAGATCGGCTTGAGCGGCTCGGAAACCAGCGCCTGAAGCGGGGTGGAATGCAGCGGCACGCGCACGCCTGCCATTTCCATGACGACCGACGAATGGCCGGCAGCCGAGACACCGATCTTCTTCGCGCCGATGAAGCCGCGGGTCGTTTCGACGCCCTGCACCTCGCCGTTCGGCCCTCGGCGGATGCCGGTCACTTCGGAATTCTGGATGACATGCACGCCGCGATCCGACGCCGCACGGGCATAACCCCAGGCGACGGCATCGTGGCGGGCCGTGCCGCCGCGCCGCTGCAGGGTCGCGCCGTTGATCGGGTAGCGCGCCGTCTTGGAGATATCGAGCGGCGGGCAATAAGCCTTGGCCTGCTCCGGCGTCAGCCATTCGTTGTCGATGCCGTAGAGCCTGTGGGCGTTGATATGCCGTTTGAACGACTGCTGGTCATGCACATTGTGCGACAGCATCATCACGCCCCGCGGCGAATACATGACGTTGTAATTGAGTTCCTGGCTCAGGCCTTCCCAGAGTTTCAGGGAATGCTCGTAGATGTCCATGCTCTCTTCATAGAGATAGTTGGATCGGATGATCGTCGTGTTGCGGCCTGTATTGCCACCGCCGAGCCATCCCTTTTCGATCACCGCGACATTGGTGATGCCGTGTTCCTTGGCGAGATAATAGGCGGCACCCAGGCCATGGCCGCCGGCACCGATGATGATGACGTCATAGCTCGAGCGCGGCTCCGGCGAATTCCACTGAGCCTCCCAGCCCTTGTGGGCGCGCATCGCCTCGCGGGCTATGGCGAAAATCGAATATTTGCGCATCTCGCCTCAAACTCCTGGGATCGACAAACCGGCCATTCTGGGTAGAGCCATACCCATCGCAAATCAATATCCGTCGCAATGGCTGTTTTGCGACGCATTCGAGGATTGTTTCGACACGGGAGATGGCGGGCCTGATAGCTCGCCCGTCATGCCCTGAGCAGCACCTTGCCTCTACGCCCGGGCTCGGCCGCGGCAGCAGCGGCCTTCGCGACATCCGACAGGTCGAAGACTTCCGAGACCGTGAGCTGGACCGCACCACCGGAAACGCCCTGGATGATCTCGCCGATCAGGCTTCTCATCTTCTCGGGCGACAGCGTCGGCGCGAGTTTGGCAAGCCAGAAACCCTTGACCACCGCCTGTTTGAAGATCAAGTCGCTGGCCGACAGTTCCATGGGCTTGCCGGACATCAGCCCGAAGGAGACGAGCACACCCTTTTCCTCGAGAAGCGACAGCAGTTCGCCGGACGAACGCCCGCCCACACCGTCTATGGCCGCAGCGATCGGCGCACCGCCGGTCATCTCTTTCACACGCCCTTCCCAGCCCTCGCTCGCCGTGGAAACGACATTCTCGACGCCAAGCTGATTAAGTTCGGCGACGGCCTCGTCGCGACGGACAAGATTGACCACCCGGATGCCGCGCGGTTTCGCAAACATCGCAAGCGCCTTGCCCACGGCGCCGTTGGCGGCATTCTGGACAATCCAGCCGCCCGCCTCGACACCGACGAAATCGAGAAGCGTCAGCGCGCTCAACGGCATCGAGATCAGCTGTGCGCCGGCCTCGTCCGATATGGAATCCGGCAGTGGAACGACGGTGACCGCGGAGGCGATATAATAGTCGGACCAGGTGCCGCGACCGGAAGCAGCGACCCGCTGCCCGACCTTCAGATGCAAGACACCATCGCCGACGGCGTCGACGAGCCCCGCGGCTTCGGTGCCGGCAACCGCCGGCAGTTGGGGCTTGTAGCCGTACTGACCGCTGACGGTCAGCAGGTCGTGGTTGTGGATAGCCGACATGATCATCCTGATCCGCACCTCGCCAGCACCGGGCTCAGGCAACGGCCTTTCATCGAGCCGAAGAACGTCGGAAGGAGAACCGAATTGCGAATGGACTGCGCTGCGCATGAAACTCTCCCGATGCTGTTTCCACTGAGGCAGGATCAAAGGTTGTGATATAGACCCAAAGTCCTCCATTCAAAGCACCTCGTGCCGGAAAGCTTGTTTTGATCGATAAAGGGCATCGACCGTCTGGACTTCCGCAGACTCTTCTGCTATCTGCCTTCACCAATCGCTCAGGCTCACGCCGGGCGGACGTTATTTTTTCGCCTCGAATCGTACCGATCAGGGCGAGCAACCAAAACCAAAGGAACGGGATTCACGTGCAGGTACTAGTCCGCGACAACAACGTCGACCAGGCGCTCCGCGCTCTCAAGAAAAAGATGCAGCGCGAAGGCATTTTCCGTGAAATGAAGATGCGCGACTATTACGAAAAGCCGTCGCAGAAGCGCGCCCGCGAAAAGGCCGAAGCTGTTCGTCGCGTTCGCAAGCTTGCACGCAAGCGTGCTCAGCGCGAAGGCCTGATCGCCGCCCCCGCGCGCCCGAGCCGTTGATCGGCCGTTATTTCGACGTTTTCTAATGCTTGTAGGGCGGTGGCGACATGGGCGCCGCCGCTCTTTTTGATTTGGTCCAGAACCGACTGCATGCTCGGCCCCGAATGGGGTAAAGGCATGCAGGAAACTACCCTTTCGCCCGATAAGAGGAAAAGCGTCTGATGGCCGCCAAAACTGCCGTTCTCAATCGTGGAACTGAAATTTCCGGCCCTTCGATCATCTTTTCCAGTATTCGCGGCAAGACGGCACTTTCCGCTACCCTTATGGCGCTTGCGCTCGCCGGTTGCTCGACGACCAACACCACCTCGGACATGATCACCGTGGACCGCGCACAGGGCAGCCAGGAAAACATCGCGTCGCTGTCCACCGTTATCAATTCCAGCCCGAACGATCCGGAAGGCTATAACGTGCGTGGAACGGCCTATGGGCGCGCCGGTGAATTCTCCCGCGCACTCAACGATTTCAATCGCGCCATCCAGATCAATCCGCAGTTCTACCAGGCCTATGCCAACCGGGCGCTCGTCTACCGCAACATGGGCAAGCCCGTGGAAGCCGCCAACGACTACAATCGGGCGCTGCAGATCAATCCGAACTATGACGTCGCCTATATCGGCCGCGGCAACATCTACCGGCAGGCGGGCCGCACCAACGAGGCCTTCAACGATTTCTCCAAGGCGATCGATCTGGACACCACCGACGGCCGCGCCTACCACAATCGCGGCCTGATCTACCAGCTTCGCGGCCAGCATGCCCAGGCAATCGAGGACTTCGCCAAGGCGATCTCGCTCTCGCCGAATTCGGCCGAACCCTATAACGGTCGTGGCATTTCCTATGTGGCGTTGAACGACGACGACAATGCGTTCGCGGATTTCAATCATGCCATCGAACTCAACGACAAGCTCGCCGAATCATGGGCAAACCAGGCATTGGTCTATGAGCGGCGTGGCGACAAGGCGCGCGCCTACAAGTCCTATTCGCACGCCATCCGCCTGGACCCGAACTACAAGCCGGCACAGGACGGCGCCGCACGCACCCGCGCGACGAGCTGACGCGGCATCATAGCGGACTGACCGAGGCAGGCTGACGGAGCGAATGCCAGGACACGACCTGGCAATATCACAGCCTCCACGTCCTTATCCCTAATATGCGTAAACTATAATCTCTAATAAAGGCGTTACGCTTATAAGATATTCTGTGCCCGTCGAAATGGAGGGGCGTGGGATGCTTGAGAGATTACTGAGAGACAAATCCGGCAACTTTGGCCTGATGAGCGCTCTGATGCTCGTCCCGCTTATCGGCGTCGCCGGCCTCTCCATCGATTTCGCAGACGCCCTGATGATCAAGCAGCAGCTTCAGGATTCCGCCGACGCGGCGGCGCTCGGAGCGGTCGCGGAAAGCTCGATCGGGGTCGCGGAAGCGATGAAGATGACGGGCAACGGCTCCATCGAAGTCGCCATCAAGGATGCCGAGAACATATTCCGCGGGCAGCTTGCGAAAAGCGGCGGATTCACACTCAACGACATCGATGCCAAGGTGGTCCGCGAGGACAATCAGCTCAAGGCCGTCTTCAGCTATTCGGCCACCATTCCGACCACCCTGCTCAACGTCATCGGCAAGGATACGATGACCATCGCGGGCACGGCCACGGCGGTCTTCCAGACGGAAACCTTCCGTGATTTTTATCTGCTGCTCGACAATACGCCGTCCATGGGCGTCGGCGCCACCCTTGCTGATATCAACACGATGGTGGCGAGCACGCCGGACCAGTGCGCTTTTGCCTGCCATATCGTCAAGAACGGGGTGGAAGACCCGAACAGCTACTACAATCTCGCCAAGGCACTCGGCGTCACCATCCGCATCAATGTCGTCGCCCAGGCGACCGCCGCGCTGATGGACACGGCCATGAAAGTCCGCAAGAGCCCCAACCAGTTCCGTATGGCGGTCTATACCTTCGGTAAAAAGGCGGAAGACACCAAGCTTCTGGAAATCAGTTCCCTCAGCGATAACCTGGAGAACGCCAAGTCCAACGCTGCGCTCATCGATCTGATGTCAATCCCCTATCAGGGATATGATGACGACCAGCAGACGGATTTCGATCGCGCACTCAGGGATATCGGCAAGAAGATCGACAAGCCGGGAACCGGTCTCAGCGCGGCCAGTCCGGAAAAGATCATCTTCTTCGTTTCCGACGGTGTGAACGACAGCGCCAAGGGCTCCGGCTGCACGAAAAAAACGAGAGGGACCCGTTGTCAGGAGCCCATCGACATCAAGTCCTGCAACAAGCTGAAAGAGGACGGCTACAAGATCGCGGTGCTCTATACGACCTATCTGCCGCTGCCCACCAACTCTTGGTACAGGAATTGGATCGGACCGTTCCAAGGCGAGATCGGCCCCCGCATGCAGGCCTGCGCCACTCCCGGCTATTTCTTCGAAGTCGGCCCCTCGCAAGGCATTACCGAAGCGATGAACGCCCTGTTCCTGAAGATCGTCAGCACGCCGCGTCTCGCCAGCTGACGCCCGGAAAGCTCGTCAAATATAAAGGGCGGCCATCCTGCGCCAGGCCCCGGCCCGGTGGGCGCGCCCGTCCCATACATGCATTTGATGACCGACACCTTTTTCGGCAAGCACCTGGCTCAGGTGGCGGTTGTTGTCGAGGAAGGGATCGGCATTGCCGATGGTGAGCACGATCTCGACCTGTCTCAGCCTGTCAAGCCGCCAGTCGCCGGAAAGCCCGGGAAGAAAATGCGACGGGGTGTGGAAATAGACGTTCTCGTCATAGTAGCCGTCCAGAAGATCTCCGAAGGACTCGACCTTCAGCGTGAGATCGTAGCGGCCTGAAAATGCGACGAGCTTTTGGAAAAGATGCGGGTGCCGGAAGACCAGATTGGCCGCCTGAAAGGCGCCCAGACTGCAGCCGTGCGCAATGGTGCAGTCGTGCGGGTTCCTACCCATGAGCGGCAGGACCTCGTCGAGGATATAGGCTTCGAAGGCTTCATGGCGGCGGAGCCGGTCGGCCGGATGCCAGTGCGAGGCGTAGAACGTCTCTCTTGCCAGCCCCTCGACGCAATAGAGCTGCAGATGGCCGGCAGTGATCTTATCGGTCAGGCTCGCGACGACGCCGAGTTCTTCATATTCGAAGAACCGCCCGTCCCGCGTCGGGAACATCAGCACCTTGGCCCCGGCATGGCCGAACACCAGGAGTTCCATATCCCGGTGAAGCCTGGGGCTGTACCAGCGATGATATTCGCGGTTCATGATGCTCCGAAGAAAGACCTGACCTTCTCGCTGAGGATTGCGTGTTGCGCCTCCTGGCCAGGATAATCGAAATGCCCGGCGTCCAGGATGAAGATTTCATTAAATTTTGAGGGCGGAAGCGCATTGGCGATCGAAAATTGGCAGGGCGGCGCCACGGCAGGATCGAAGAGCGCAACGCTCATCAGCATCGGCACGGTGATACGGCCCGCGGCAACTGCCGAATCGTGCAGGCGCAGTGTCGCAAGCGCGTTCCCGTATGTCCGCTGATACATCTGCACGGCCGCGGCACTGCCGATGCTCGGCAGCCTGAGCCTCAGTTCCTGATGCCCGAAGGTCGGCAGCGACAGATGTCCACGGCCGATGCGGCTGTCATAGGCAATGCCGAGCCCGCCGATGCCGCCGCCGAAGCTGACGCCGCTATAGCCGATCCGACCGGCAAGCCAGGGGTAGTGGAGGAGCAGCGTCGTGACAGCGATCCAGAGATCGTCGACGCAGCCCCCGATGATGTAGCGCTCTGGTTTGTCGATGTCATGCAGCACGTGCCAGCTGGACTCGGACGAGATCGGCGGCCGGGCACTCCGCGACATGCCCCGGAAGCAGGGGAAAAGCAGCGCCGTCTCTTCCACAGGCATGTCGAAATCCGGCGCATCGCGCCCGCCATAGCCATGCCCGACGACCAGTCCGCGCCGCACTTCCCCTTGCCGCGGAAGAAGAAGCCAGCCGCCGATCGGAAAGGCGCCGCTCGACATATAGGTAAGGTCGAAGACATGCCATTTCGGATGGGCGAGCTTGCTCTTTTGAAGTTTGGGCCGGGGATCGACGCTCAGCGCCCGGCGATAACGGCGCTCCCAGAATTCATCGAAACCCTCCGGCGCCTCCGGCGGCGCGATCGCTCCAAGCTCCTTGAGCCCCAGGCCGTAGGTCGGATCGAAATCGAAGGGGTGGGGAGTGGGGATGGTCATATAGATCTTTTAAGAGGATTGATGATCGAAAGGCTCTCGATTCGGATGCCGTCTTGAAGATCCTCGGAAAACAGAACGTCACAATCGCCGGCAAGCGCCGCGGCCACGATCATCGCATCATAGATCGAGAAATTATACCGTTCAGCCAGCTGCAGGCCTTTGTCGTGGATTTGGGTGGTCAGGGGAACCACGGTCAATAGTGCTCGGATCGTTGTCAGAAAGGAATGAGTATCCTCCCAGGAAAATCCCATCTTGCGCCGTGCGACGTGAACGAATTCGTTCAGCACCTGGACGCTGATCGCCCCACCCAAATCGACCGCGCGCTCGGCCGCCGCAGCCTTCGTGACGTCACCTGAAGCAAAATAGAGCAGGATATTGGTGTCATAGAAATTACCGGGCATTCGCCTCGTCCCGGTCAAATACGAAGTCCTCGGGCAGACGGCCCCGGAATTTCCGCAACCGCTGAAGAAGTTCCTCGCGTGTAGGCTTGCGCGCCACTTCGAACTCCCTTGCATCGACGGCGCGTATCTGGATCTCGTCGCCTTCCTTCAGTTCAAGAGCTTCGACCACTGCAGCGGGCAGCCGAACCGCGAGACTGTTACCCCATTTGGAAACCTGCATGGCGCTCTCCCGGATAAACATCTTGACGGTGTATATCTAGCATATCTGATGCATTAAAAAAGCCCGGCGATGCCGGGCTTTTCGTTCGTTATTCGCTGTCTGAAGATCGGTCAGTGCTTCATCGCCTTGACGATATCTTCCGTCATCTTCTTGGCGTCGCCGAGCAACATCATCGTGCCGTCCTTGTAGAACAGCGTGTTGTCGATGCCGGCGTAGCCGGAGCCGAGCGAGCGTTTGACGAAGAGGCAGGTCTTGGCCTTGTCGACGTCGAGGATCGGCATGCCGTAGATCGGCGAGGTCTTGTCGTCGCGAGCCGCCGGGTTGGTGACGTCGTTGGCGCCGATGACATAGGCGACATCGGCTTGCGCGAACTCCGCATTGATGTCTTCGAGCTCGAAAACCTCGTCATAGGGCACGTTGGCTTCGGCGAGCAGCACGTTCATGTGGCCTGGCATACGCCCGGCGACCGGGTGGATCGCGTATTTGACTTCGACGCCGTGGCTCTTCAGCGTGTCGGCGAGTTCGCGCAGCGCATGCTGCGCCTGGGCGACCGCCATGCCGTAACCCGGCACGATGATCACCTTCTCGGCATTCTGCATCAGGAAAGCCGCGTCGTCGGCAGAACCCTGCTTTACTGTCCGCTGCACGCCGTCGTCACCAGCGGCCCCAGCCGTCTCGCCGCCGAAGCCGCCGAGGATGACCGAGATGAAGGAGCGGTTCATGCCCTTGCACATGATGTAGGAGAGGATCGCACCGGACGACCCGACCAGCGCGCCGGTGATGATCAGCGCCAGGTTGCCGAGCGTGAAACCGATGCCGGCGGCAGCCCAGCCCGAATAGGAATTCAGCATTGACACGACGACCGGCATGTCGGCGCCGCCGATCGGCACGATGATCAACACGCCAAGCGCCAGCGACAGGGCGACGATCAGCCAGAAATCAGCATGACTTTCGGTCTGTACGAGCCCGATCATGAAGATGACGATCAGCAGCAGCAGGCCCGCATTGATGAAGTGCCTGTAGGGCAGCATGATCGGTTTGCCGGACATCCGCCCGTCGAGCTTCAGGAAGGCGATAACCGATCCGGTAAAAGTGATCGCGCCGATCGCCGCGCCGAGCGCCAGTTCGATCAGCGCCTGGCCGTGGATCGCGCCGGGCTCGCCGATGCCGAAGGAGTCAGGCGCATAGAGCGCTGCGGCCGCCACCATCACGGCGGCAAAACCGACCAGCGAGTGGAAGCCGGCGACGAGCTGCGGCATCGCCGTCATCGGAATGGTGCGGGCGATATAGGCCCCTGCCCCGCCGCCGATGGCAAGCGCCAGCACGATCAGGATGAACCCGCCGAAGCTTGGCGTGGCGAGAAGCAGGGTCGTGCCGATGGCAATCCCCATGCCCACCATGCCGTAGACATTGCCCTTGCGGCTGGTGGTCGGGTGGGAAAGGCCGCGCAGCGCCATGATGAACAGCACGCCGGAGACGAGGTAAAGGAAGGCTGCGAAATTCTGCGACATATGTTTCCAGAACCCCTCAGCGATCTTTTTTCTTGTACATGGCGAGCATCCGGCTGGTCACCAGGAAGCCGCCGAAGATGTTCACCGAGACGAGCACCAGCGCGACGAAGCCGAAGCCGGTGGCAAAGCCGCTTGCCGCAACGCCGACCGCCAGAAGCGCGCCGACGACGATGACCGAGGAAATGGCATTGGTGACGGCCATCAACGGCGTATGCAGCGCCGGCGTCACCGACCAGACGACGTAATAGCCGACGAAGATCGACAGGACGAAGATCGCAAACCGGAAAACGAAGGGATCGATCGCCCCGCCCGATACGCCATGTGCTGCCTGCGCCACCGCATCGGGTGCCGTTTCCGCGGCGGCCTTGACGGCGGCAACCGCCTGGTCGAGCCCTTCCAGCGCCTTGTTCATCATTTCGTTCGCCATCAAAGCTCCTCCCCCTTCGCGGCGCCTTCCGCCACGGCCTTCTTGCGCGGCCGGACGGCTTTTGCCGGCGCCGGCTCGGCGACGACGGCAGGTCCGGCCGGCGCCTCGCTGACGAGAGCCGCAACAGCCGACGCAAAATTCGGGTGCACGACGCGGCCAGCATGGGTCAGCATGGTCGCCTTGACCAGTTCGTCCTCCGGATTGACCGCAAACTCCTTCGAGGTCTTGTCGACCATGGTCTCCAGGAAGGCGAAGAGGTTCCTGGCATAGAGCGCCGAGGCGGAGGCGGCGATCCGCCCTGCCACATTGGCATAACCGATCACGGCAACGCCTTCGACGCTTGCCACCTTGCCCTTTTCCGAACCTTCGATATTGCCGCCGCGCTCGACGGCGAGGTCGACCGCGACGGAACCGGGCTTCATCGAGGCGAGCATCGCCCGCGTCACGAGCCGCGGCGCCGGACGACCGGGGATCAGCGCGGTGGTGATGACGATGTCCTGCTTGGCAATGTGTTCGGCCACGAGAGCGGCCTGCTTCGCCTGATAGGCTTCCGACATCGGCTTGGCGTAGCCGGCAGCGGTTTCCGCAGCCTTGAACTCCTCGTCCTCAACGGCGATGAACTTGGCGCCGAGCGAGCCGACCTGTTCTTTTGCCGCCGGACGAACGTCGGTCGCCGACACCACCGCCCCCAGGCGGCGGGCCGTGGCGATCGCCTGCAGGCCGGCGACACCAGCCCCCATGACGAAGACCTTTGCGGCGGGCACGGTGCCGGCCGCCGTCATCATCATCGGCATCGCCCGTCCATATTCATGGGATGCGTCGATGACGGCCCGATAACCGGCAAGGTTTGCCTGGGACGACAGCACGTCCATCGATTGCGCCCGGGTGATGCGCGGCATCAGCTCCATGGAAAAGGTCGTCAGGCCCGCCTTGGCCATCGCGGCAAGCGCCGCTTCGTTGCCATAGGGGTCCATGACCGCAAAGACGACCGCGCCGGATTTGTAGGAGGCGGCTTCCGCAGCCGTCGGCCGGTTGACCCGAAGCACGATGTCGGCAGAACCGGCATCCGAAGCCGTGCCGATGCGCGCGCCTGCCGCCTCGAAATCGCCGTCCGGAATGCCGGAGGCTAGTCCCGCGCCGCTCTCGACCACGATGGTGAAGCCGAGACCCGCGAGACGCTTCACCGTCTCGGGTGAGGCCGATACGCGCGGTTCATCCGAACCTTCGCGACTAACATAAATGATCTTCGCCAAAGACTGTCTCCTCCCAGTCGATATCGCAACAGAACGGAATGCTCCGTCCCTCCTCAGGCCACGGGCAAAAGCCGGCTCGCGAAGATCAGCGCAGCAGGAAGACGCCGGCGATGTTGAGAATGATGAACAGGATGAGGCTGCCGAGGAAGCCTACGCCGCCGAAGAAGCCGGCGGCCATGGCAATCAAAAGCACGACGACGACCATGGTGCCCCATTTGGAGGCGGCAAGGAACATGCTGTAGGTCTTTTCATGTTCCGCATAATCCATGGGAGCGCCCGTTTCCACCGGTCCGCTATGGTGATTGTCCATCAGTCGCGTCTCCTTGAAGCAAGCCGCACACGGCCTTGCAGATGAAAGCATCCGCGTGCGGAAAATATCCTCGTCGCTGCCCGGAATCATGCCTTTGAAGGGCACGCCGAACGTTACCTCAGGCCTTACACAAAGGCGTGAGAAAGCGCAATGGCACCGAACGGCTCTCGGGTACGCCAGGTCTGCGGTGGTGGTAAAATGCCGCGAGGGGCCGGCCAGGCGGAGTTATCCAGTCTCGGCGCGGGTCACCGCTCAGCGGTCGTAAGCCGGCGGGCGGGCGTCTGTCTGGCGCCGCGCCGAACGGTTGAAAGCTTGATGGGCCTGGCTTCCGCGGCGAGGCCCGGAATCAGAGCCGAATCGACGGGCATGGAGAAGACGAAGCCCTGAACCAGATCGGCAAAGCGGTGACGGTTGATCAGCGCAAGCTGTTCCTTCGTCTCGACGCCTTCCACGACGATCCTCAGGCCGAGTTCGCGCGACAGATTGACGATGCCGCGCAGGAGCTTCAGCTTGCGTGCGTCTTCGCCGACATTGCGGATGAAGGCACGATCGATCTTCACGACGTCCACCGGCAGCGTATCCAGATAGCTGAGGCTCGAAAACCCGGTGCCGAAATCGTCTATCGCGATGGTCACGCCGGTGGCGCGGAACCGGTTGAGAATTGCGCTGACCGCCACCGGCTCGTCCATGAAACAGCTTTCCGTCACCTCCAGACGCAGCCGCGACGGCGAGAGCGAATAGCGCTCAAGGACCTCCGCCACGTGGGGCACGATATCGTCGTTGCCGAGGTCCTGGATCGACAGGTTGACGGAGACCGCCATCCCCTCCGGCCAGGTCGAGCAGTCGCGGCAGGCCTGCTCGATGACCTGGTGGGTGATCTGCGATATGAGGTTCATATCCTCGGCCATCGGAATGAACACGTTCGGCCCGACCACGCCGCGTTCCGGATGGCGCCAGCGCACCAGCGCTTCGCTGCATTCGATTCCCGAACCGTCCGGCAGGTACAGCGGTTGATAGACCACATGCAGGGCGCGGTCCTGGATGGCGTGCCGAAGGTCGGCGCGAAGCTTCTGTTCGTCGATATATTGCGCATCCATTTCCGGGCGGAAGAAGACGAGCGTGCCGTTGCCAGCCGATTTAGCATGGTTGACCGCAAGGTCCGCCTTGATCTGCCAGTCTTCCATGTCGAAGTCCCGGGACGGCAGGATGACGCAGCCGCCGTTCATCGTGACCGGCAGGCGAAGGCCTTCCACCTTGTAGTCGCCCTGCACATCCGCATGGATCTGCCGGATCCGCTGCTCGAGTTCGCTAGCGTCGACATCGCCGGAAAGCAGGAGGACGAATTCGTCGCCGGTAAGGCGCCCGATGACCACCCCTTCGATGCCGAGGGCGAGGAGCCGCGCCCCGATCGCGGCAAGCAGGCGATCGCCCATCACATGGCCGCGCATGTCGTTGACGTGTTTGAAACCGTCGACGTCGAAGACCGCGAGCGCTGCCGGAGCCTCCGGCCGCTCGCGCAGCTTTTCCCCCGCCAGATCGGCAAAATGAGCGCGGTTCGGAAGGCCGGTCAGCGCGTCGAACTGCAGCATGTGCCGCATCTTCTCCTCGGCCTCGATCCGTGCGCTGACATCTTCGAAGATCAGCACCACGCCGCCGTCGGAACGGGGGCTGACGGAGAATTCCAGATGGCGGTCGTCCTTGAATGTCAGAAGCGCGCGCTCCAGCGAACCATCCGCCAGCCGATGGAGCTGCCTGAGAGTGCCCGCCGGAACGTTTCCCGCATCTTCGCAAAGCACGGCGGCGAAATCCCGGTCCTTGAGCTCACGCTGCAGGTGAAGCCCGAGCAGATCACGGGCGCGGCGGTTGACCACCTGGATCCTCCCTTCCCGGTCGAGCATCACGAGCCCGTGGGAGATGGTGTTCAGCGCGATGTCGAACCGCCCGGCGATGATCGCCATGGTCCGCGAGGAGATGACGTTCTGATAGAGAAAATCGCGAATGCCGTTCGCCATGAACCGGGTCGTGAGCGCGAACGGGACCAGCAGGACGGCTAACACCGCGAGATTGAGATCACCAGTAAACAGGCAGGCGATCAGGATCGGTCCGCAGCACCCGAGCATCTGGAGATCAATGGCGGCGCGCGAGCCGTAATTGCGGCCGATGATCGACATCATCGAACCGAGAGGGATAGCCACCGCTGTGACGCTGACGAAGGGGTCCTGCAATTCCAGCAAGGCATACCCGCTGGCCACGCCAAGAAGCAAGGCCGTCAGAAAAGCGCCGATGACGTATTGACGTTCCCAGGCGGCGATCTCATCATGCTTGAGCGCTTGCTTATTCACCTGGTCGAACCGATGGAACCAGTACATGCGATAGGCAAAAATCGCAGCGAAACAACCGGCGAACAGGAGATAGAGCTCGGAGCCGTTGAAATAGAAGACGAACAGGCACCAGAGGACATGGACGATCACGCCCGTCCACAGTGTCCCACGGTTTCCAAACAGCGAGGCGACGAACGACAGGAAAACATCCGTCGATAACGTCTCCGCTTCGATCTCTCTCATCGGGTTCATCCCTTTGCGTTCGAGGGACCGTGCGGAAAACCCTTTAAGATTTCATTGTTCCCGCCGCTCGTATCGCACTGTACATCGGTTTCCGGCGGGTTTGCTCAACAAATTCCGATGCCGAAGGCTAAAATTCTCCGGGCTTGCCGAAGGCGAGGCGTTTGCGGCGCGATCAGCCGTCTCGTCCAACCGGCTCTGCTGCGAGATTTTACGGGGTAAAAAGCCGGTCTATTAGGACTTTCCTTTTCATAGTCCTTGGTTTACATCGCCATTCAAGGACGGGCGGGATAACAGAGACCCGTTGGATGGGGAAAGCATGGCTGCACTGTTGAAGATCAGCGGTCTCATCGACCGCCTCAGCGAAATTATTGGCAAATTTTCCGGATATCTGGTTCTCGCCTGCTGCCTCATCAGCGCTGGCAACGCCGTGATCCGCTACCTTTTCAACTACAGTTCCAACGGCTGGCTCGAGATCCAGTGGTATCTCTTCGCCTTCATCGTATTGCTCGGCGCATCCCATACTCTGAGGCTCAACGAACACGTTCGCGTCGATCTCATATACGGCGCCGTCTCCGACCGCGCCCGCCTCTGGATCGACGTGGTTGGCCTGATCGTCTTCCTGATCCCCGCCTGCCTCTATCTGGCATGGCTATCCTGGCCCTTCTTTTCGCTGTCCTACATCCAGGGCGAGATTTCCTCCAATGCCGGGGGCCTCATTCGCTGGCCGGTCAAATTGATTATCGTCGCTGGTTTTGCCCTGCTTGCCTTGCAGGGCCTCTCCGAACTCGTGAAGCGCATCGCAGGCCTCATGGGCGTCGTCCAGGTCGACACGACCTACGAAAAGCCGCTTCAATAACAACAATCCTTCGGGGATAAGCCAGTCATGTTTCAATACGGTATAATGCCGCCAGCCATGTTCCTGGGCATGATCATCTTCATGCTCTACGGATTTCCGGTAGCCTTCTCGCTCTCGGCCGTCGGCCTCTTTTTCGGCCTTCTCGGTATCGCCACCGGCCATTTCGAATTCGCCTTCATGCAGGCGCTGCCGCTGCGCATCTTCGGCATCGTTTCGAACGACCTGCTGCTCGCCATTCCCTTCTTCACCTTCATGGGCGCGGTGCTGGAACGCTGCGGGCTTGCGGAAGACCTTCTCGAGGGAACCGGCAAATTGTTCGGCGCGATCCCGGGCGGCCTTGCCTACGCGGTTATCGTCGTCGGCGCCATTCTCGGCGCGATCACCGGCACGGTCGCGGCATCGGTCATTACCATGGGCGTGATCTCGCTGCCGATCATGCTGAAATACGGCTACAACCCTCGGCTCGCGACAGGCGTCATCGCCGCCTCCGGCACGATCACCCAGGTCATCCCGCCGTCGCTCGTGCTGATCGTTCTGGCCGACCAGCTCGGCCGTTCGGTCGGCGACATGTATCTCGGCGCGATCGGCCCATCGATCCTGCAGGTCACGATCTTCATGCTCTTCATCCTGGGCCTGTCGATCTTCCGGCCGAAGGACGTGCCCCCGCTGCCGCCCGAAGCGCGCGGCGAACTCAATGCTGCACTGGTCATCAAGGTCCTCTGGGGAATGATCCCCTCGATCGTGCTGATCTTCCTGGTGCTCGGCACCATTTTCATGGGCCTCGCGACACCGACGGAAGCAGGCGCGCTCGGCGTCGTCGGCGCCATGGCCATTGCCGCCATGCATCGCCGTCTCACCTGGGATTTGCTGCGTCAGGGCATGCATTCGACGATGACGATCACCTCCATGGTCGTCTTCATCCTGGTGGGCGCCACCTGCTTCAGCCTGGTCTTCCAGGGCATGGACGGCGGCCTCTGGATCGAGCACCTGCTGTCGCACGTGCCCGGCGGCGCGGTCGGCTTCCTGATCTTCGTCAACATCTTCATCTTCTTCCTCGCCTTCTTCCTCGACTTCTTCGAGATCGCCTTCATCGTCATCCCGATGCTCGCCCCGGTGGCGAGTGCGCTCGGCATCGACCTGATCTGGTTCGGCGTACTGCTCTGCATCAACATGCAGACCAGCTTCATGCACCCGCCCTTCGGTTTCGCGCTCTTCTACCTGCGCTCGATCGCGCCCAAGAGCGTCAAGACAAAGGACATCTATCTTGGCGCCATCCCCTGGCTGTTCATGCAGCTGATCCTGGTCGCGATCGTCATCTTCTGGCCGGAATCGGTGACCTACTGGCTAGACAAGGGTCCTGAGGTCGATCTGAACACGATCAAGATCGAAGTTCCCGGCTTCGGCAACGGCGGCGGCAATGAGATGCCGAACTTCGGCTTGCCGCCGATGGACGGAGCGCCCGCCCAGCCGGGACAACCGGCCCAGCCCGTCATGCCGAATTTCGGCGAGCCGCCCAAGATCAACCCATGAGGCGGCTTTTCTTGTCACTGCGTTGACGGGAAAGTATATTTCGGAGCGGAGGACAGAGTTGGCGCTCTGCCTCCGCTTGTTACTTGCCTAAGATGATAAACCGGACAGTGACCGATCAGTTCGTCCGGTTTTTCCTAAACAGTAACGTAATGCTCAGTGGTTTCCACATCGCACTACCTCCAGTTCGAGAGCAAGGCTTTTGCCTAAGTCGGTGAAGCCCGTCTTCACCGATGCTCCGGCCGGCCGCGAAGCGTGCTGCTTCTGTCCCCAAACATCGCGATCAATGAGAACCGGTGTACTTGTCGAGACAGTACAACCCGCGACAACCAGTAAAACCTTCGCAAAAGAAAAACCCCGGACCTTGGAGGCCCGGGGTCTGTTGAAGCCGTGCTTCAATGCAAGACGATCAGAGCTTGCCGTTACGCTGCTGGATCATCATGAACGTGTCGAAGGTGTATTCCGAGAGCTGCATCCAGAGATAACCTTCCTTCTTGAAGGCCACCTGGTCGTCGTAGATCTTCTTGAAGTCCGCGTTCTTGGACGAGATGTCCTTGTAGACTTCCTGCGAGGCGTTGTAGCAGGCTTCAAGGATTTGCTGGCTGAACGGACGCAGGGTCGTGCCCTGGGAAACGATCTGCTTGATTGCCGTCGGGTTCTTCGCGTCGTATTTCGCCATCATGCTGGTATTGGCAAAAGCGCAGGCGTCGGTCAGGGCCGACTGATAGCTCTTCGGCAGGGCGTTCCACTTCTCGAGGTTGGTGAACGCGTGAATGACCGGGCCGCCCTCCCAGAAGGCGGGGTAATAGTAGTATTTCGCGACCTTGTAGAAACCGAGCTTGTGGTCGTCATAAGGACCGACCCATTCGGCCGCGTCGATCGTGCCCTTTTCAAGGGCCGGATAGATGTCACCGCCGGCGATCTGCTGAGGCACGACGCCGAGCTTTTCGACGACCCGGCCGGCGAGGCCCGCTATACGCATCTTGACGCCCTTGAAGTCGTCAACGGTGTTGATTTCCTTGCGGAACCAGCCGCCCATCTGTGCGCCGGTATTGCCAGCGATCATGCCATAGAGGCCGTGCTTGGCATAGAATTCGTTCAACAGCTTGTTGCCGTTGCCTTCATAGAACCAGGAGTTGGTCAGGCGGGCATTGAGGCCGAACGGGATTGCCGTGCCGATCGCGAAAGTCGGATCCTTGCCCACATAATAGTAGGAGCAGGTGTGGCACATCTCGACCGTTCCGGCGCTGACGGCATCGGCGGCCTGCAGGCCGGGCACGATTTCGCCTGCGGCAAAAGGCTGAATGGTAAAGTTGCCGTCGGTAGCGGCAGCGACATGCTTGGCGATGTCTTCAGCGCCGCCGTAGATGGTGTCGAGCGACTTCGGGAACGAAGACGTCAGACGCCAGGTGATCTTCGGGTTCGTTTGCGCGATGGCCGGGGCAGCAAGCACCGTTGCGGCGGCGGCGCCGGCACCCGTCACAGCAGCTTTTTTGAAGAATGAACGACGATCCATTAAATACCTCCCATAGAGACAAACCGCAGGGTTTCCGTTCCCACTCCCCCGGTCCTGGATCGAAGTAAACATGTTGCCCAGTGGCTTGCAAGCGCCGCCGCCGATATTCCTTAACGCGGATAGTCTTTCGTCCTTAGACTTTCGTCGTGTTCTGCTCAAACGAGATTCATAAAAGATTTCAAAGGGGAAATGCTTATTCTTTGTGCAGCGCAAATTGCATGCCGCAGAGCAGGAACTTGACTTGCGGCACCTTCCGGCATCACATCGACGAAACGTAGTTCGCATGCCCTCCGGAGATCCCGATGTCGAAACCGATCGTCGCATTGCCTGCCGATATCCGTGAACTGGATGGAGCGATCTGGCATGCAACGCCCAATCAATATGTCCAGGCAGCGCTCAAGGTGGCGGAGGTGATGACCTTCATCATCCCGGCATTCGAGGAAGGCAACGATATAGACGCGATCCTCGACCGGGTCGACGGCGTGCTGGTCTCGGGCTCCGCCACCAACGTCCATCCTTCGCTCTACGGCAAGCAGGCCGCGGAAAGCGACGGACCTTTCGATCCGGCGCGTGACGCCACGTCGCTGCCGCTGATCCGGCGGGCAATCGACCGCGGCATTCCGCTGCTGGCCATCTGCCGCGGCATCCAGGAGCTGAACGTCGCGCTTGGCGGCACGCTTGCCAGCGAAATTCAGGATCAGCCGGGGATCTGGGACCACCGCAAACCGCCCGTGACCGAGCGTGACGGCATGTATGCGATCCGCCAGCCCGTCTTCGTGCAGGAAGGCTCCTGCATTGCCCGGCATCTCGGGCTGTCCGGCGCCGTGCAGGTAAACTCGCTGCATCGGCAGGCGATCGCCGAGACCGCCCCGCGGCTGAAGGTGGAGGCCACCGCCGAGGACGGCACGATCGAAGCCGTTTCGGTGATCGATGCCAGGAACTTCGCCGTCGGCGTGCAGTGGCATCCGGAATATTGGGCGGAAACCGACGCTCCGTCGCGCGCGCTCTTCCAAGCCTTCGGCGAGGCCGTAAGGGCATATGCGACGCGCAAGGCGCTCGCCGACGTGGCCGCGTAATCGCGGAGCTTTACATTACGAGAATAGACGGTATGTAGCCATTGAAACAGGCTGTCTCGATAGTAGTATTTGTTGAAACAACACTTTTATAATCGCAATATTCACTTTGCTTTTTTATTATATTTGACATCATTTCCGGAACCTTTTGCACCGAGGCTTAAAATGGAAGATACCAGAACACCGGTTAGAAAAGCGATTTCGATCGTGGTTGGTCTTTTGATGTTAGCCGGCGGAGTATTCGGTTTTATATATATGTTTCTTTTTTCCTTGCCTGTTAAGGGCTGGTTCTGGATGGCTCCCGTTTTTGTGGCGACAATCGGCGGCCTAATTCTTTGGGACGATATGCGCTCTTTTTTCAGTCGACAGCAACGGTAGTGCAATGGCTGCCATTAACCTCGCTCCACGGTTCACTTCAAAGCAGTGAGTGCGGCTTCCGAGAAATGACGGCCTAATGCGTCCGCGGCTTGTAGATGCCGGTCGACTGGCGGATGCGCATTTCCGGCTTGATAAGGTGAAGGCCGTCCGGCTCATGGCTGCCGGCCAGCCGGTCGAGCAGCGCACGCGCCGCAAGCCTGCCGACATCGGCCTGGCCATTTGAGACCGTCGTCAGCGCCGGCGTCGCGATCGAGGCCTCCTCGAGATCGTCGTAGCCGGTGACCGAAATATCCTGGCCCGGCACGAAGCCGGCGCGGGCGATGCCGTTCATCAGGCCGATCGCCACGAGGTCGTTCCAGCAGACCGCGGCCGTCGGCTTCTGCGGGAGGGACAGGAAGTTGACCGCCGCCTCGAAGCCACCTTGCTTGGAGCGCGGGCCTGGAATGCGCAGGTTCGGATCGACCTCGATCTCCGCCTTGCGCAGCGCGTTGACATAACCCTGATAGCGGTCGCGGCCTGTCGAGGTCTGATCGGTGCCGCCGATCATGGCGATGACCCGATGGCCGAGCCCGATCAGATGATTGGTGGCGAGCGAGATGCCGTAGCTATCGTCGCCGCGATAGGTCGGCAGGTCCACACCTTCCATGGAGCGGGCGACCAGGATGGCCGGCATGCCGTTCTGCTCGCAGAGCTTCACGTCTTCCACCGGCGTGCCGATCGCCGGAGACATGATCACCCCGTCGCCGCCGAGCTGCAGCAGGGTTTCCACGAAGGTCCGCTGCTTTTCGACCGAATCATAATGGTTCGAGAGGATGAAGGTGTGGCGGCTGCGGTCCAGCTCGCTTTCGATCGCCTTCAGGATTTCCCCGTAGAAGGGGTTCATGATGTCGTGCACCACGACGCCGATGATGCCGGAACGCGACGTGCGCAGGCTCGCGGCACGGCGGTTGTAGATATAGCCGAGCGCCCGGGCCTGTTCCTTGATCTTTTCGCGTGTATCGATCGCCACCAGCGGACTGTCGCGAAGAGCAAGGGAAATGGTGGCAGTGGAAAGACCGAGACTCTCGGCAATCGTCGACAACTTGACTTTCTGCGCCATATCCCCCCGCCCGCGCCGGCCGGCATCGCCTCCCGATGCTCGAATTAAACTTTAAATAAACAATTTAATCCGGAGGGACAAGAGGAGGGATGTTCAGCCTTCGGGAGGCCCAGGCTGGAGATTGTGCTCGACGGCACGCAACAGCTTGAGAAGGGTGCGCACCTCCTTGTCGGAAAGATCGCCTGCCGCCAGCGACCCGCAATCGGCAATCGAGTGGCCGATCGCCTCGACGGTCTGCCGGCCGATGTCCGTCAGGTGCACCTTGGTAAGACGCCCGTCCGTTTCGTCCGGGCGACGCTCGACAAATCCCTGCGCCTCCATGCGGCCGATCGTGCGGGTGATGGTCGGTGCCTTGACCCCAAGCTTGAACGCGAGCTGGCCGGGCGTCAGCCCGTCCTCCTCCGCCAATGCCAGAACGACGCCGTCCTGCCCGGCGTAAAGGCCGGTCTCCAGAAGGTTGCGCCCCAGCATGGTCCGCATGGCACGGGCGACCTGAGTGATGGCCGGAGCAAGCTCGGCGGCGGAAAGACTGCCCGCCTCCTTTTTCTTGCCCGACTTAGCCTTCTTGTCGCCCTTCTTCTTGCTCATCGGCTCCGCCCGCTTTGTCCTTTCGGATTTATCTTTATATCGGTATCGCGCTATCCATACCGAAACAGGGAGTTGACCGCCAGATGCCGTATCCGCTGTCGCGTTATCATGACAATGATCCGATGCTTGCGTCCACAGAAAGGCGCGACTGGATCGCCGTCCTACCGCTTGGCGCGCATGAACAGCACGGACCGCACCTGCCATTCGAAACCGATACGCTGATCGCAGAGGGGCTGGTCGCGCGGCTGATCCCTGCCCTCCCAGCCGGTCTGCCGGTGACTTTCCTGCCCGCAGAGCCGACCGGCTATTCGATCGAACACATGGATGTCGCCGGCACAAGAAGCCTTGGCTTCGACCAGGCCGTGAACCGCTGGCTCGACATTGCCGGGGAATTGCATGAAAAGGGAATCCGCAAACTGGTGCTGCTCAACGCCCATGGTGGCAATTCTCCGTTGCTGACCATCGTCGCAACCGAAGCGCGGATACGATTCAACATGCTTGCCGTGGCGACGAGCTGGACCCGTTTCGGCCAACCAGAGGGCTGGATATCGCCGGAAGAAAAGGCGCTCGACATCCATGGCGGCGATATCGAAACATCGGTCATGCTGGCGCTTTATCCAGACCGTGTGAACATGGCGAAAGCCGAAAACTTCAGCTCCTGCCAATCGGACTATGCCCGCCAGTTTAAGCACCTGCGCGCCTACGGACCGCATGCCTTCGGCTGGAAGATGTCCGATCTCAACCCCAAAGGTGTCGCCGGCAACGCCGCGGCGGCGACCGCCGAAAGGGGCGAACAACTCGTCGCCCACGCGGTGAAAGGCATCATCGAACTGTTGGAGGATGTGGCGAGGTTCGACGTGGAGAAGCTTGATTGACGTGAAGTGCAGGCGTGCCTACTTTAAGATGGTCCATCAACTCGGACCAAGAGGACGAGATGAAGGTACCTGTCAGTGAAGCAAAGGCGAGCCTTACCGAACTCCTTCATCGCGCGGAAGCAGGCGAGGAGATCATTTTGACTCGCCGGGGCCGTAGTGTCGTACGTATCGTGCCGATAGAGCCGGAATTGACATACGAACAGCGACGCGTACTGATCGAAAAGGTCAGATCGATGGCGCCTCCCCTCGCCCCTGACGAACTGCCGGCCGAACGAAGCCAGGATTTTCTCTACGGCGACGACGGCTTGCCTGAATGATCGTCGTTGATACTTCCGCTCTGATCGCCATCGTCAAGAACGAGGGTATGGCCCTGATTTGTCAGGAAATCCTGGCCCGCCAAACCCGGATACTCGTGAACGCGGCGACGCTGACGGAAACGCTGATCGTCGCAAGGGCAAAGAAATGCCTTGCCGGTCTGACATTGCTGGTCAACGAATTGCCCCTGGTAGTGATTGAAGTTGATGAAATCAGAGCCGAACGGGCTGCAGCCGCTTACGCCCAGTGGGGCAAGGGCTTTCATCAAGCTTCCCTCAACTTCGGCGATTGCTTCGCTTATGCCACTGCCAAGGAATTCGATTGCCCGCTGCTTTACGTCGGTGACGACTTCGCGTTGACGGACGTAAAGTCCGCCATTTCCGCGACTGCTACGTGATGTGATCTTATAACATTCAAAACCCTTTGAACTCGTCCCGGCTTGCCCTTATATGAGGCGGACCAAGTTCCGCGCCTGCTGGCGCATATAACCCCTCGAGGTTTTCCATGACCGACACAGCCATCCAGAAGCCCGTTCCCGTCACCGTGCTGACCGGTTATCTCGGCGCCGGCAAGACGACGCTTTTGAACCGCATCCTGTCCGAAAGCCACGGCAAGAAATATGCCGTCATCGTCAACGAGTTCGGCGAGATCGGCATCGACAACGACCTGATCGTCGAGTCGGACGAAGAAATCTACGAGATGAACAACGGCTGCGTCTGCTGCACCGTGCGCGGCGACCTGATCCGCGTCGTCGAAGGCCTGATGCGCCGCCCCGGCCGCTTCGACGGCATCATCGTCGAGACCACCGGTCTTGCCGATCCGGTGCCGGTCGCGCAGACCTTCTTCATGGATGACGACGTACGCGCCAAGACCGAGCTCGATGCCGTCGTGGCACTGGTCGATGCCAAGCACCTGCCGCTGCGCCTCAAGGACAGCCGCGAGGCCGAAGACCAGATCGCCTTTGCCGACGTCGTCGTCATCAACAAGACCGACCTCGTCAGCCCGGAAGAACTGGCCGTGATCGAGGATGTCGTGCGCGCCATCAACCCAACCGCCCGTGTCTACAAGACAAGCCGCTCCGGCGTCGATCTTGCCCGCGTGCTGGACCAGGGCGCCTTCAACCTGGAACGCGCGCTCGAAAACGATCCCCATTTTCTGGACCACGGCCATGACGACCATGTCTGCGGCCCGGATTGCGATCACGACCACGGTCACGACCATCATCACCATGCACACGACCACCATGCACACGACCACCATGACCACGATCATCATGATCATGATCATGATCATGATCACCACCATCATCACCATGGCGAGATGTCGCCGATCCATGACGTGACGGTGAAGTCGATTTCGCTGCGCGGCGGCGAAATGAACCCGGAACGCTTCTTCCCCTGGATCCAGAAGATCACCCAGACGGACGGCCCGAGCATTTTGCGCCTGAAGGGCATCATCGCGTTCAAGGGCGATGAGGAACGCTATGTCGTCCAGGGCGTCCACATGATCGTCGAGGGCGACCACCAGCGTCCCTGGAAGGATGGCGAAAAGCGCGAATCCCGGCTCGTCTTCATCGGTCGCGATCTCGATGTCGACAAGATCGAGAAGAGCTTCCGGGCCTGCGAGGCGCAAGCTGCCTAATGCCGACTGTCGCACCGCTTGATCTGGAAGGTCACGTCGTCGCCGCCCATTTTCTCGACGACGTTCCTTTCTTCGCCAGTGCCGCCGGCACGATCCACAGGCTCGATGGCGGCGAGAAAGTCGCCGAGGCCCATCAGGGTCTGCTCACCTGCATCCGCGATCCGTTCAGCGCGACGTTGCTGACCGGCGGCGAGGACGGCAAAGTCTGCCGCATCGCCAAGGACGGCACGGCGACGGTCGTCGCCGAAGCGCCGCGCAAATGGATCAGCGTCGTCGCCGGAGGTCCGCAGAACGCCGTCGCCTATGCCTATGGCAAATCGAGTTTCGTGCGCCAGAACGACGGCACGGTGAAGGAGTTTGCCGAGGAGCGTAGCGTCGAGGGCATCGCCTTTGCGGGCAAGGGGCTCAGGATCGCCGCCGCCCGCTACAACGGCGTGTCGCTACATTGGGTCGGCACCACCGCGCCGGCGCAGGATCTCGAGTGGAAGGGCGCCCATACCGGCGTCGTTTTCTCGCCGGACGGCCGTTTCCTCGTCACGACCATGCAGGAAAATGCCCTGCATGGCTGGAAGCTCGACGGCAAGCCGGGCGAAAACCGCCATATGCGGATGACCGGCTATCCGGCCAAGGTGAAATCGCTCTCGTGGTCGCCGAAGGGCAAGTGGCTCGCCTCCTCCGGCGCGCCCGCAGCGATCGTCTGGCCGTTCTCCTCGAAGGACGGGCCGATGGGCAAGGCGCCGCTGGAACTCGGCACCCGCGCCAACATCATGGTCACCCAGGTAGCGTTCCATCCGGCCGAAGAGGTGCTGGCGATCGGCTTCGTCGACGGCATGATCCTGGGCGTCAGGATCGCCGACTCGAAAGAGGCGCTGCTGCGCCGACCGGGCAAGGGCGCGATCACCGGCTTGAGCTGGAGCGCCAACGGCAAGCTTCTCGCCTTCTCATCCGAGGCGGGCGACTGCGGTGTGATCGACATATCCGCTTGAAAAAACACGAATATCCGCAGCGGAGAAAATCTTCGCTACGGCCTGATCCAGATGGGATGGGCAGGCAGTGTGTATCGGGTAGTGTGAGTGTCAGGCTTTTCCGCCTGCCCGATCGCTTCGGCTTTTCCTGAAAGAGCGGTTCCGGAGGGTCCAAATTCCGAAACGTCTCCCGGCGGCTGGCGCCCTGACGGCGCTTCGCCTGCCTTTACGACCATCACCGGACGCCGGATTGCTCCCGTGGCAAACCGGTTCGCGAACCCGGCTCCCTGCCCGATGACGCCCTCAAAATAGCGCCGGCATGCGCGAGGTGGATGATGGAGGCATGGATCGCGCAGAGAGAGACTGAATACAAACGGCTATTTCTCGCCGACGCCGCCCAAACATCCCCGCTCATGCCTTCCGCACCACGCCGATGATCTCGGCGAGCAGATTGTGCAGGTCGTCGCGATAGCCGCTGCGGGCGGACGGTCCGGTGTCTGCGGAGGTCGTGACGACGGTTAAACCCAGAGACGGGACGATATAGAGCATCTGGCCGCCGTAACCCCAGCCGAACTTGACCTCCTCGCCGCCGATATCGCGCATGAACCAACCGTAACCATAGCCATCGCCGGAGAAGCGGGAATTGGTGCGCGGCATCCAGGACTGGTCGATCCAACCCTTCGAGACGATCTGCCTCCCGTCCCTTGTTTTCCCGCCGTTCCGGTAGAGTTCCCCGAAAGCGAGCAGCGAGCGGGCGGTCATGGCCATCTGATTGCCGCCGAGATAGATGCCCTGAGGATCGCGTTCCCAAGAGCCTATGCGGAAACCTTCGACCGGCGCCAGCCATTCCCGCGCCAGAGCAAGCGTCGACTTCCTGCCGACCCGCGTGAGGATCGCCGAAAGCAGATGCGTCGAGGCGGTGGAATAGAGCATCGAACCGCCTGGCTCTCCGTCGAACGGCTCGGCAAGCGCGAAGCGCACCCAGTTCCGGCTTGAGATCCAGCGACCGTAGTTCGGCCCGGACATGCGGCTGAGGCCCGCCTGCATGGAAAGGAGGTTGCCGATGGTGATCTCGTGGATGCGGGGATCGGGATTGGTCGGCAGGTCGGCCTTCAGGATCGGCGCGATCTTCTGGTCCGGCCCTTCCAGCAGCCGCCTGTCGATCGCGATGCCGACAAGGCAGGAGACGATCGATTTCGACGCCGACTTGATGTTGGCCGAGGCATTGAGAGAATGGCCATTGAACGCCCGCTCGGCGAGCATCTCGCCATTCCGCGAAACGAGCACCACCTTCAGCGGCTCCATTTCCGCTGCCCCTTCGAAAACCATGTTCAACGTCACCGGCGGCTGGGGCACAGGCAGCTGCGACGCCGTCTGAGCAAAGCCGCGGGCGGCGGAAAGCGCGAAAGGCAGGGATATCAAAGTGGCGCGGCGTGTGATCATGCCGGCAAACTAGAGCAGGATCCTTCACGGGAATATAGCCGAGCGGCCGGATTCACACGGAGGTGATCATGTGTGAGAGCTTGGGCGATCTGGGTGATCGCGGCACCCAGCAGCTATATGGGATGAAAAACGACGCCAGCGTCGGGCTCTATCGCCGCTCTTCGCCGGGCTATGGCACTTGCTTCACCGTGATGACGACCTTCCCCTTCGCACGACCCGTTTCGACATAGTCCAATGCCTCGTTGGTTTTTTCGAACGGGAAAACACGATCCATTACCGGCCGTATGTGACCCGCCTCGATCAGGGAGGCGATCTTTCCGAGCTGCCCACCGTTGGCTGTCATGAAGAGAAACGAATAGCTGATGCCTCGGCGTTTCGATTTTCTTCTGATGCCGAAACTCAGCAGGCGCATGACCTGTTGAAGCGGCCAGCCGAAGCCGTTCTGCCTCGCGAACTGCGGATCGGGCGGACCGGAGATCGAGATCAGCTTTCCGCCGGGCTTCAGCACACGAAGGGATTTTTCCAGCGTATCCTTGCCGAGGCTGTTCAGCACGACATCATAGTCCTGCAGCACTGTCTCAAAGTCATTCTTCTTGTAATCGACCACAACGTCTGCACCGAGACTTTTCACAAGATCGATATTTGCCGTGCTGGCAGTGGTGGCCACATAGGCCCCGAGATGCTTGGCAAGCTGGATCGTGATCGCACCTACGCCGCCGGAGCCGGCGTGAATCAGCACCTTTTGCCCCTTCTGCAAATTCGCCCGCTCGACAAGCACCTGCCACGCCGTCAGGGTGACAAGCGGAATGGATGCGGCCTCTTCCATGGTCAGATTGCTCGGTTTCATCGCCAGGTCGGCCTCGTCGATGGCGATGTATTCGGCAAATGTCCCGATACGATCCTGGGCCGGACGTGCATAGACCTCGTCGCCGGGTTTGAACTTCCGGACATTGGCTCCGACCCGGACCACGATGCCTGCGAGATCGTTGCCGAGCACCAGCGGAAAACGGTAGGGCAGGATGAGCTTGAACTCTCCATCCCTGATCTTGTTGTCCAGGGGGTTCACTCCGGCAGCATGAATCTCCACCAGGACGTCGTTTTCACGCAGCTCCGGCATGGGACTTTCGCCGAGCCGCAGCGCGCCACCTTTCGCATAGCGATCGATCAGGAATGACTTCATAGGACTAACTCTCTTTTCCATAGTGAGCCGGCAGCGCCGGCAATGCGGCGATGACGTTCAATCGGGGAGCCGATTGAACTTCCGAAGGTTCCTGTCGACGACGGACTCGGGCAGGAAGCGGCGTATGAAGCGCACCTGTCCTGCGGCTTTTCCGGCAGTGTAACGTCGTTTGGGTGATGCCGCATTGGCGGCCTTCACGACGGTTTCGGCGACCACCTCGGGTGCATCGCCCTTGGCGACGATCTCGCGCATCAGCCTCTCCGCGTCGGCACGAACCGTATCGTAGACGGCAAGCGGCTGGTCTGGCCGGGTGATGTTTTCTTCGAAGGACGTGCGCGTCACGCCAGGCTCGACGAGCACGATGCGGATGCCCTGTGTTCGCACTTCATGGTCGAGAGACTCCGAATAGCCCTCGACGGCGTGCTTGGTCGATGCATAGAGAGCGTTGAACGGCGCAGGGATCAGCCCGAGTATGGAACTGAGGTTGATAATTCGCCCCCTGCCCTGGCGTCTCATCACGGGCAGGACCGCGTTTGTCATTCGTATCGTGCCGAACACGTTGACGTCGAACACGGCCTTCGCCTGTTCGGTTGTGGATTCCTCAGCCGCGCCAAGTAATCCGATGCCGGCATTGTTTACGAGAAGATCGATCCGCCCGGCGCGATCCAGAACCTCATCGACAACCTTCTGCGTCGATGCGTCATCGGTTACGTCGCATATCAGCATCGTGATCCCGTCCTGGGCGGGCATCGGCTTGCGGCTGGTGCCGAAGACACGGTAGCCCGCGCGCCGCAACGCTCGCGCCGTTACCAGGCCGATGCCTGAGGAAGCCCCCGTTACCAGTGCTATGCCGCGTTCCGTTTTGCTCATCGGTTGGTTCTTTCATTTTAGCGTGGAATATCCATGAGCGATGAGTTACTATGAATTTAGTAGTTAGTCACTATCAAAAAGATATCGACATGAAAAAACTTTCGAACCAGCCATGTCTGATTGCCCGGAGCCTGGCGCTTGTGGGGGACGCATGGAGCATGCTCATTATGCGCGACGCACATGCCGGACTGACCCGCTTTGATGATTTCCGCAAAAGCCTCGGTATCGCGCCCACCATGCTGACAGGGCGGCTTTCAGCCCTCACCGAAGAAGGGCTGCTGGAGAAACGCCGCTATTCCGACCGCCCACCCCGGGACGAATATGTGCTGACGGAAGCCGGTCGCGATTTTCTGCCGGTTCTGTTTGCGATCGGCGCGTGGGGACGCAAGCACCGCGGCGGCGGTGAAGTGACCCGCTTCTTCGATGCCGAGACCGGAACGGAGATCGATCCCGTCACCATCGACCGCGCGACCGGCGCTCCCATCGGAACACGCCCCATCCGTATTGTCGCACCGGAGTGACGTCGGATGGTTATTGCTCCCAAACGCTGGTGCCGAATTGACAGGTCCTGGGCCTAGACGCCTTCGTCGGGGATGTTGAGAAGGTGGCCGCAGGCCTTGCAGTGTACGGCGTCCGTATCATGCCGCTGCAGCCCGCATTGAGGACAGGGAAACTGCACCTTGTACGGCCGCACCACCGCCTGGGCGAGCCTGACGAAAAGCGAGATGCCGATGATCATGGTGATGACGGATGTCAGCTTGCCGGCGGTTCCCGGCAGCGTGATATCGCCGAAGCCCGTGGTGGTGATGGTCGCCACGGTGAAATAGAGGGCGTCGACGAAACCTTCGCCGCCCTCTTCCCGGTAGAAGAAGGTGGTATAGACGAAGCCCGTCACCATGAAGAGGAAGACGAGGAAATTCAGGGCGGCGCGAATGACATCCTGAAGATGGCCCCATCCGGCCCAACGCAGGCCTTCGCGCAGGAGCGGGCTTTTGCCGATCGCCCATAGGCGCATCACTCTGAGGAAAGCGAAGTTGAACAGGACCTCGGGAAACAGAAGCGTCGCGAGGATGACCGCGTCGATCCACGTCATCGGCCTTCTGAAAAATGTCCGGAAGGATGGGGCGGCAAGGGCCCGCGCCAAAAGCTCGGCGCCGATCCATACCGCGATCACATAGTCAATGATCAGGTAGGAACGCCCGGTCCTCAGATAAGGCCCGAGCAGAAAGAAGGCGAGGATGCTGAGGTCGATAAAGGCAAGGAGCGCCTGCCAGCGCAGAGCCCAGTAATCGCGGCCCCGCTCCAGGCGCTGCAGTGCGAGCCTGAGCGACCTGAAGCTCGAGAAGGTGGGTTTCGGCTGGGGGTTCGGTGTGTCCATGAGCGGGAAATAGGCCTGCCCCATCGCCGATCAAGCAGCTTTCAGCGCCGGTACGATCATGGCGATCGATTGTCATCTTCACGGTGGAGTCCGCGCGGGAAGCCGTGTATTGACGTCTAGGCAGCCCGGTCGTACCGACCGAGCGACCACGCGACGTCTCACGAGAGCCGACATCACCATGGCCAAAGCCCCCAAGACCGAACATTCCGAACTCGCCGGCGAATTCACCGAGGACGGCATCACCGTACTTGTCGACATCTTCCGCCCTGCAGGCGGACAAGGCGACTGGATGCTCGAGGTAATCACCGAAGAGGAGGACGTGACGTCGTGGGACGAGCCTTTCGCCACCGACCGCGAGGCTTTCGATGAATTCCTTGCGACGGTGGAGCGCGACGGCATCCGATCTTTCTTCGACGAAACCGCGACCGATCCGTCGGTGCATTGATGAAGAAAGTCGAAGATCTCACCAACTCGGCCAAGGCAGTTCATGATCGCTACGCCGCCGGCCGGATGGATCGGGAAATCGTTCGCCAATGGGTGTTGGGGCTGAGCATGTATCCGGAACCGCACGGAAAGAGGGTTCAGGAGGCGTCGGCCTGGTTCAAGCCTCTTCGCGACGGCATGGATCCCGTCGAGCTGAAGATTGCAGATCTTGCTAGGCTTGAGGCGATTTACCGGGGTTGAGGCAAATCGAAAATCTGCCGCAGCCTCAGCTCCGCCGGTCGAAGCCGGCGGAACCTGCATCATCAAATCCATTCACGCCGGGATGCGGGGCTCGTATTCTTTCTTGAGGCGATCCCAGCCGTCCCAGAAGGGTTCCGTCTTTGCGCCCGTCAGCCGGGCGGCGAGGACGTCGAGATGCATATGCCAGCCCGCGCCGATCATCAGCATGTTGTTGCGGTCGGAGATGCGGCGGTGGATGACGGTGAGCAGCACGTCGCCGCCGATGGTTTCCAGTTCGAAGGAGACCGCGCCCTGCTCTCCCCAGGTGAAGGTCATCTTGCGGGGCGGATCGAGTTCGGTGATGCGGCTATGCATCCTGTGCTCTTCGGCAAACCCCTCTGGCCGATTGCCCGGTGGATCGGTCAGTTCGTCGTTCCGCCAGACAAGTTCGAAGGGGGACCCCACCTTCATCTGCATGTCTCCCGCAGCCAGCCAACGGCGCCGCAGCTCGCTTTGCGTAAGGTAGGCCCATACCCGGTCGATGGGACCGGGAAGCAGGCGCTCGATCTTGATGGTGGCGGGCTCGGTTACCACGCCATAGGCACTGAAGGTCGCAAGGTCGTTCATTTCTCGTCTCCTCTTTCTGTTTTCTTGGGTCTTGCTGCATCCTCCTCGCGGAGAAGTCTTTCGAGTTCATCCAGTCTGCTGTTCCAGAACCGCTCGTAGAAGCTCAGCCATTCGTGGGCGCCGGCAAGCGGCCCGGGAGCAAGGCGGCAGATATGGGTGCGGCCGCGCACCTCCCGGCGGATCAGCCCCGCATTTTCCAGCGCCTTGATGTGCTTGGAGGCTGCCGCAAGCGAGATCGCAAACGGCTCCGCAAGCTGGCTTACCGTGCGCTCGCCGCCCGCGAGGCTGCGAAGCATGTGCCGACGCGTCGCGTCGCCGAGGGCATGAAAGACATTGTCGAGTTCAGGGGCGCGTAATTCAACCATGCAGTTGAATATAGAGGGGAGACTCATGATAGTCAACCACAAGGCTGAATATTTCTCCAGACAAAAACGGCGCGGTGATAAGCCGCGCCGTTTCCCCTTGTGGGATTACCCGTCCTAGAACCGGTAGGTCACACCCGCCCCCACCAGCCAGGGATTGATCTTCGCTTTTCCGGAGAGCGGACCGAGAACATCGTGATCGGCCTTCCAGTCGGTTTCCAGAAAGATCTTCTTCACGTCGAAGTTGACGCCCCAGTGCTGGTCGATCATGTAGTCGAAGCCGACCTGAAGCGCTGCGCCGACATGATTGTCGACATCTAGGTTGTGAAAGCCTGCCTTCTCCGACTGGTTATAGAAAATCGAATAGTTGAGGCCCGCACCGACATAGGGCTTGAAGGCGCCGAAATCGTTGAAGTGGTACTGCAGCGTCAGCGTCGGCGGCAGGAGCCAGGCGCGCCCGACCGGAACGCCGACAGCGCCGTCTTCCTTGATGTTCGCGTAGGTCGTGCCAAGGATGAGTTCTGCAGCGATGTTGTCGGTGAAGAAGTAGGTGATATCCAGTTCCGGAATAACCGAATCGGAAAAGGACAGGTCGGAACCCGGCACACCATCGACCGAACCGCGATCCTCAGTGATGACGCCCAAACCGCGTACGCGGATCTGCCACGGGCTTTGCCCAGTCGCCATCTCCTCCGCCGCGGGGGCGACGGGCGCCGGCGTGAGGTCCGCGGCCGCTGCCCCGAATGCGAAAAAAGCCGCGCCCATGCCCGCCAGCCATCTCAGATGCCGTGCGCCATTCCTGTTCATTTGGTCTCTCCTGGAATCCGAATCTTTTTGCGAAGACCGGTCTACGGTCCTCCTCGAAGGGTCGGATTGATCAGGATCAACCGCGGTTGACGGATGCCAAGTCGAGGCGACACACGGCGAATTTATCGCATGTTTCCCGCGCCTGCCGGACGCCCGACCTGCCTTCGACGGAGAAAAAGAAAACCCCGCGTCTCGTTTCGGAGACGCGGGGTTCGGGCAGATCGGAAAGACGCGCGGCCTGGGCTTGCTAAATGTGTTTTTCGCTCAGGCCAGCTTGCGTCCGTTCGGCACGATCATGCCCGCGGCACCTTCCAGCCAGCCGGCCTTCAGTTCGAGCGCCAGGAAACGAGAGCGCTCGAAGGGGCCGGGCATGACGAGATGCCGGGTCTTGTCGGCAAAAAAGCCGAACCGTTCATAATAGGCCGCATCGCCGACGAGCAGCACCGCGCCATGGCCACGCTTATGG
Source organism: Hyphomicrobiales bacterium (assembly GCA_900469955.1). Lineage (GTDB taxonomy): Bacteria > Pseudomonadota > Alphaproteobacteria > Rhizobiales > Rhizobiaceae > Neorhizobium. The sequence goes on from UBYX01000031.1 coordinate 131,861, forward strand.
GCCTCGGTGATTGCCGCGCGCATCAATGCTCCGCCGATCCCCCTCCCCTCATGGGCGGAATCGACCGCGAGCGGACCGAGCAGCAGCGCCTCGATCGGTGCGCCCTCGGGCGAAATGCCGGCTTCGACGTTCCAAAGGCGCACGGTGCCGATCACATGGCCCGCGCCGTCGCGCGCAACGATAGCCAGACCCTCCGCCGGCACGCGACCGCGGCGGATCTTTTCAGACGACTTCAGCCTGCGATCCGGGCCCATGGCGCGATCGAGCAAGTTTTCACGGGCAACCACGTCGGCCGGTGTTTCGGCATCGATGGCAAAGGTGTTGTTCGGCGCGAAAATTGCGCGGACAGAATCAAGAACAGTGGCCATCTTGGCCTCCCGAACCCAAAACCGTTCAAGGCGGTACTGCGGAAAATTGTGAATTTGCCGCCCCGGCTGATTACGGGGCGGACGGAAACGAACGTCTTAGATGACGTAGGCCTTGAGCGGCTCGAAGCCGTTGAAGGCGACGGCCGAATAGGTCGTCGTGTAGGCGCCGGTGCCTTCGATCAGAACCTCGTCGCCGATCGTCAGAGAGACCGGCAGCGGATACATGTTCTTCTCGTACATCACGTCGGCGGAGTCGCAGGTCGGGCCGGCCAAAACGCAGGGCTCCATCTCGTCCTGATCGCGCGTCGTGCGGATCGGGTAGCGGATCGCCTCGTCCATGGTTTCGGCGAGACCGCCGAACTTGCCGATGTCGAGGAAGACCCAGCGATGGTTGTCGTTGTCCGACTTGCGCGAGACCAGCACGACTTCCGCCTTGATGACGCCCGCATTGCCGACCATGCCGCGACCCGGCTCGATGATCGTCTTCGGCAGGTTGTTGCCGAAATGCTTGCGCAGCGAAGCGAAGATCGCCTTGCCATACTCTTCCGCCTTCGGCACGTCGCGCAGGTACTTGGTCGGGAAACCGCCGCCCATGTTGACCATCTGCAGGACGATGCCCTGCTTGGCGAGCGAACCGAAGACGCGCTTGGCATCGGCAAGAGCCGCATCCCAGGCATCGACCTTGGTCATCTGCGAGCCGACATGGAAGGACACGCCGTAGGACTCCAGACCAAGCTGGTGAGCGTAGACGAGCACGTCGACGGCCATCTGTGGCACGCAGCCGAACTTGCGCGACAACGGCCATTCGGCGCCTTCGCCATCGGTCAGCACGCGGCAGAATACCTTGGCACCTGGGGCAGCGCGAGAAATCTTCTCGACTTCCTCATGGCTGTCGACGGCATAGAGGCCGACGCCGAGCGCGAAGGCGCGAGCGATGTCGCGTTCCTTCTTGATCGTGTTGCCGAAGGAGATGCGGTCAGCCGAAGCGCCTGCATCGAGAGCCATCTGGATTTCCGCGACCGAGGCGCAATCGAAGTTCGAACCCATCGAAGCGAGAAGCTTCAGGATTGCCGGTTCCGGGTTGGCCTTGACCGCGTAGTAGATCGCGCTGTCCGGCAGGGCATGACGGAAGGCGTTGAAATTGTCGCGCACGACGTCGAGATCGACAACAAGAAACGGTCCTTCGGGACGCTGGGTCTTGATGAAGTCAAGGATGCGAGCAGTGGTCATCGGTCAGTCCCTTCAAAATCTTCAGGCTCCGGCTGCGAACCGGAGGACAAAGGACGGATGAGAATGCGTTCGGCCCAGTTGGTGGAGACACCGGTACCGTGAACACGCTCAAACGCGCGATATGTGGATCAACGCCCTGCCACGAGCAATGATCCGGCTTTGTCTGCCTTGGATTGGAGGGTTGTCCCTACCGCACTTCCGGCAATGATGGTGTGCCTCTTCAGTATTGCAGGCTGATGGAAAGCCTGCAGAGACTAGAAAGGCCCGCACCGTCGTTGCTTCAAGATGTCCTCGCATTTCCCGGTTGGCCGGAATAGCGACTGGAGGGGTTAGTTCCAGGTACCTTACCGATGACCTCACCTTAGGGATGAAATCCCAATTCGAGGGTCGGCGGACACCCACAGGCACGTGCGACTTTGGGCAAGCCGGGAGATAAGAATATTCGCCGTCATAATCAAGAGATTTTTTGGCCGTCATTGAAAATTCGCATTGCACAATCGCAAACGGCATCCCACCTAGGACTTCACCAAGCAAGGGGGCGACATTTGGATACTCTGACACGCATGCGGGCCTTCATCGATGTGGTTGAGGCGGAAGGCTTTTCGGCCGCCGCACGACGGACCGGCCGATCGAAGGCGCTGCTGTCAAAATATGTACGCGAACTGGAAGACGACCTGGGCGCGCTGCTGCTCAACCGCACCACCCGCCAGTTCTCGATGACCGAGGCCGGCCATACCTACTACCGCACCGCCGCCGACATCCTGAAGGAGATCGACAACCTCGCCGATCTGGTGCGCGAAAACAACGCCGACCTCAAGGGACGGCTGCGGGTTTCGGTACCCCGCACCTTCGTCGACGCCGAAGTGGGCCAGTCCCTCATCGATTTCGCCAAGACGCATCCGGAAGTTTCCCTCGAAATCGTCGCGGAAGACCGGTTCGTCGACCTGATCGAGGAGAATTTCGACCTTGCTATCCGAATCACCAAACTGGAAGATTCCGGCCTGATCGCCAAGAAGCTCTCCGATTTCCGGGTCTATACCGTCGCGACCGCGGATTTCGTCGCCCAATACGGGCCGCTTGAACACCCGCAGGACCTCAATCGGGTTCCCTTCATCATCGACACCAATTCGCGCTGGCACAACAATGTGCGCTTCACGAATGCCGAAGGCTCCACCATTTCGGTCGCCGTCAGCGGCCCGATGGAGGTCAATAGCCCGCAGGCGACGCTCAGGGCCGCCCGCGCCGGCATCGGCGTGGCGATCATCCCCGATTTCATCGCCAATGCCTCGATCCAGTCGGGCGAACTCGTTACCCTCTTCGACGACTACATTGCCAGAGATCGCGGCATCTATGCCGTCTATCCGCATCGCCGCTACCTGCCGGCGAAGGTCAGAAGCTTCGTCGATTTTCTCTCCGCCTGGTTCCGCAGGCAGCATTGAAACGATAGGCTTGCAGGGCCGCCCGGAGTCGAAATTCCGTCTCATTTGCGAGGCAAAGCAGGCGCTGGCGAACCGGGGAGATTCAGACGGGATATGCGTTATAAAATCTCGACAATTGCCGCACTTGCGGCGGCCTGCATACCGTTTCCCGCGCTTGCCCATCCGCATATCTTCGCGGAAGCGAGGCTGGAGGTCGTGGCCGGCAACGACGGCAATCTTGGCGAACTCCACAATGTCTGGCGCTTCGACGAGGTCTTTTCCTCCAGTGTCCTGCTCGACTTCGACAAGAACACCAACCTCAAGCTGGACGAGAACGAGCTTGCCGAACTCGGCGAGGTGATGCGCAAGTCGCTTGCCGACTACCATTATTTCACGACGATCACGATGAACGGGGCCAATGTGGGCGTGCAGCAGCCGGACGTGATCCACGTCTCGCTCGAGGGCAGCCAGATCCTCGTCATCTTCGCGGTCAAGCCGGAAAAACCCGTGCCGCTGAAGGGCAAGCTCGCCTTCGGCATCTATGATCCCTCCATGTACACCTCGATCGACTTTCCGACCGATGGCGACCTGGTGGCGCAAGGAACCGGTTTCTCGCACTGCCAGCACAAGGTGGTGCGTCCGGACCCGGATGAAGTGCTTTCGCAAAACAGCGCCTCGCTGACCGACGCCTTCTTCAGCGACCCGACCGGCACCGACATGTCGAAACTCTTCGCCACCAGACTGGAAGTGACATGCTGAAGAGCCGCCGCACTCTGGCGCTGACCGTTCTTGCGGCGCTGGTGATTGCCGGCGCCGCGCATGCACAATCGCCGCTCGGCGTCGGGTCGGCCGAACCGGCATTCTCGGTCGGCGGACCACTCGGCCCGTTCTTTGCCTGGATCAACACGCATCAGCAGGCCTTCTATAGGGCGCTGACGGGCGCGCTGCGAGCGATGCGCGAGGACCCGTGGGCGCTTTCCGGCCTGATCGGCCTCTCCTTTGCGTATGGCGTTTTCCACGCGGCCGGCCCCGGACACGGCAAGGCGGTGATCTCCTCCTACATGATCGCCAACGAGATCGCGCTGAAACGCGGCATCGTCATCTCCTTCGTCTCCTCCCTCCTCCAGGGTGCGGTGGCGATCCTTCTGGTCGGAGCGGCCTTCGTGCTGCTGCGCGGCAGCGGCATCTCCATGACGCAGGCGACCCAGGCCATGGAAATCGCCAGTTTCGCTCTGGTGGCGCTTTTCGGAGCCTGGCTGCTTTTCAGGAAGATCCGTGCGCTCCGCATGCGCGTGGTGAGCTTGCCCATCGCAGCGCCGGCCGGCTCTGCGTCCCTCGGGGGCCGTGGTTCGACGGGCCTCAATTTCCAGGCGATTGAAGTCGATGATCACGAATATCAGGGCCGAGGCGATTACTGCGAGACCTGCGGCGTCAGCCACATGCCTGACCCGACGATGCTCAAAGCCAGGGATTTCAGCCTACGGGAGGCCTGGTCGGCGATCATAGCCGTCGGCCTGCGACCCTGCTCCGGCGCGATCCTGGTGATGAGCTTCGCGCTTCTGAACAGCCTTTATCTCGGCGGAATACTCTCGGTGCTGGCCATGTCGATCGGCACGGCGATCACCGTGACGATCCTGGCGATGATGGCGGTAGGCGCCAAGGACCTCGCGCTGCGGATCGCCGGTCCGGGCTCCGGGACCGGCCGGCGCATCGGCCATGCGATCGAGATCGGCGGCGCGCTTTTCGTGCTGCTGGTGGGCCTGTCCCTGCTCGGTGCGGCACTTCAGGCCTGAGGCGCATTTCAGGCGCGGGGTTCACCGCTGGGTCTGCGGGCCGAGATCAACGCCCCCTTGCGCATCCATTGCCGACACGGCCGCTCAACGACGACATGCAGAAGCCATGACACCCCGATCACGACCAGCGCGGTGATCGCCGTTGCAGCAAGGTTGCGGACCGGGAGCGAAAGTCCGCCGAGCATCCGATCGGCCATGTTCCAGACGCCGAACGCGCGGTAGTGGATGAGATAGACGGCAAATGAAATCTCGCCCAGGAAATGCAACGGCGGCCAGCCGAAGAACCCAGACAGTACACCGCGATCGGTGCTGAGGCAGAGGATCAGCAGGACGATCAGCAGATAGTCGATAAAGTCGGAACCCTGTTGGGAGAGCGCCACCAGCGCCAGCCCCGCCACGATCACCTGCACCGAGGTCCGGGATGCGATGGAAACGGTGAACGGATCATGGTGCACCCGCCAGACGAGTTGGCCGAGCGTGAAGCCCGCGAGACAACGGATCAGGGTAAACGGTGCGAAAAAGAGATCGAGAAGCCCTTTCGAGAGCGTCGAACCGATATAGTGACGCGACACCGCCAGCGTCATCATCAGGATGGCGAGGATCGCCATCATCCCCACGAGAGACGCGGTGAAGCGGCCGGACTTCAGGCAGAGGAAGCCGATGACGGGGAAGAGCAGATAGACCACGACTTCCGTGCTGACCGACCATGCGGGAGGATCGATGCTCGGCCAGTTGCCAAGCGACTGCAGCATGACCAGGTTGGACAGCAGGACATCCGGCCCGAACTCGATCCGCGACGACTTCACAAAGGCGAGGCCAAGGAAGCCGAGCGTGACGATGACATAGAGCGGATAGATACGTGCGACGCGGTGCCACAGGAACTCGCCGAACCGGAATGCACCGGTATGGAAGGACGGCCCGTAAACATGAGCCATGACAAAACCGCTCAGCACGAAGAAGAGGTCGACCGACAGATAGCCGTGATTGAGAAAGGTGACGAGTGGTCCGCCAGGCGGGATCTTGTCATTTTCGAAATGATAGATCATCACGAAGACCGCCGCGATCCCGCGGACCCCCGTCATCGCCCTGATTTCACGCGCAGCCATCCCGCTCCCCGAAACGCCTGAAAATAGCGCTTCCTAACCTCTGGGAGCATGGAACAAAGCGCAATTCGACCATGCGGCTAGGCTGCCTACGCCTTTCAAAGGACAGCAGTCTACTCCGGAAGAAGGCTCAACCTTTGCGATTTCTCTGATGGCGCGCCCTCAACCAGAAGATCAGGAAGAAGCCGAGCAGCAGCGCCGCGCCGACGGCGAAACCGAGCGCGGGGGAATAATTGCCGATCCAGAGCACCAGCGTCGGCAGGAAATAGATCACCAGTCCAACGCAAAGCAGGATGACAGCGGCGGCGACCGCCTGGGAACGGCTCTCGGGGGTCATGCGGCAGCTCCGTCTATGATCTCCGCGCGGATATCTTCGAGCCGCCGCTTCTGCCTGCCGTCCGCGTCGAAATTCTCCGGCGCCAGCCAGGCCTCGAAAGCGGCCTTGATGATCGGCCATTCCGTATCGATCATCGAGAACCAGGCAGTATCGCGGTTGGCGCCGCGGGAGATGACGTGCTGGCGGAAGACGCCTTCGAAGGTGAAGCCGTAGCGTTGCGCCGTCACCTTGCTCGCCTGGTTCTCGTTGTGGCATTTCCACTCATAGCGGCGGTAGTCGAGATCGTCGAAGACGTGCTTTGCCATCAGGTAATGCAGCTCGGTCGACATGGGCGACCGCTTCATTGCCAGGCCGTGGGCGACGGAGCCGACTTCCACGACGCCGTTCTTCGGGTCGGGGCGCATATAGCTCGCCATCCCGACAATCGCGCCGGTGGCGTTTTCGCGGGCGACAAGCGTCACGAAACTGGAGTTGGCGCGGGCGTTCTCCAGCCACGCCCCCAGGTCTTCCGCCGACCCGTAATCGTCGTTGGGAAAATATTTGAGCAGCGTATTGATGCCTTCCGCGCCGCCGAATGCCTGCCAGAGACCGGAAAGATGCGCTTGCCTGTCATAGGGTTCGAGCGTGAGGAACCGCCCCTTCAGGGTAACGGGTGCGGGCGCACCCACTTTGTAGTTCTTGAGATCGCGCATGGAAGGCCCCTGTCTTGACGAACAGAGGCTTAGGCCAGCACACCGGGAAAGGCAACGGGCCTCGGCTGACCCGCCGCCACAGCTGCCTGATAAAATGTCTTTTCAGTCGTCCCACCCGCGCTTGACTCTCCTAGGTCATTCGTCCTAATCGTGCCGTAGGACGATTGACCTAGAGACAGAAACGAGGCCTCTGGGAATTGGAGAGGCAGCGGAAAGGACAGGACGATCATGAACGCTGTAAACACCCGGCAGCATATCGTGGAGGCGGCGGATCGGCTCTTCTACGAACAGGGTTTCGAGGCCACGTCCTTTGCCCACATAGCGGAGGCAGTGCAGCTCTCGCGCGGGAATTTCTATTATCATTTCAGGAGCAAGGACGAGATTCTGGATGCGGTGATCGCCCGGCGTCTGTCGAATACCGCAGCCATGCTTGAAACCTGGGAGGCAGGGAACAAGACGCCCTCCGAGCGCATACAGAGCTTCATCCATATCCTGATCACGAACCAGACGAAGATCATGGCCTATGGCTGCCCGGTCGGCACTCTCTGCAATGAACTCGCCAAGCTCGATCACGTTGCGCAAACTGACGCAAGCAAACTCTTCACGCTGTTCCGCGACTGGCTGGCGCGTCAGTTCGAGGCCATGGGCCGGGATGCCGATGCCGATGCGCTTGCCATGCATCTCTTGATGCGCAGCCAGGGCGTTGCGGCCCTCGCGACCGCCTTTCGCGACGAGCATTTCATTCGCCGGGAGGTGGATGACATGTGCCAATGGCTGCAGAGCCAGCAACCTCTCTGATCTAATCATTCCACCCCGTATCGGGCCTTAGGAGGGCCTATCCCATGTTCGTGGTCACGCTCCGCTTCTCCGCCAACAAGGCACAGGCCCCGCATTTCATGGAGGCCCACAATGCCTGGATCACACAGGGGTTTGAGGACGGTGTTTTTCTGCTCACAGGCAGCGTTCTGCCGGGCATCGGCGGTGCGGTGCTGGCGCATAATCTATCGCGCAGCGAACTCGAGACACGCGTTCAGGCAGACCCCTTCGTGAAAGAGGGCGTCGTGACCGCAGATATCCTGGAAATCGCGCCGGGGCGTACAGACGATCGCCTGGCCTTCCTCAAGGCATGAGCGACCGTCCCGCCGGGACAGGCTCGCATCCCATGTCCCGGACAGGGTCTAGCTACTATTCCTGCCAGCTGCCGGTCGCCAATGCAAAGGGCGACCACTCCTCAAGCTCGTAGCGAATGGGCAGGGCATCGGCCCGCCAGACGATCCTGCGCGGTCGGAACCGCCAATAGCGTTCGGCGCCTTCGAGCGAACGGCCTTCCGGATGATCGAAAAGCAGTTCCGCCTCGCCGGTCATCTGCAGCAGATTGCCTGCTGAAAAGTCCGTAAAAACAAGCCCTGCACGCGGATTGATCGCGATATTGCCGAGCGTGTTGAAGAAGCGGTTGCCGACGAAATCGGGTATCGTCAGCCACCCGTCGTCCCCCACATGCACGAAACCCGACCGGCCGCCGCGATGGGAGACGTCTACCTGACGCCCGCCCGGGAGGTCGGCATAGGTCGCGACGAAAAAAGTGTCCGCCTGCCGTACCAGAGCAAGCGCGGCTCCTTCGAGCGCGGAGCTTTCGCGCGGGGGCACGGCGGAAGGCTTTTCCGGCTCCCGGACGAACCGGACCTGCCGGCGCTGGATATATTTCGGGCAATTGCCGAAACTCTGCTGCACGGAAAGATCGAAGCCGCCGGCATGCCGGCGCAATGTCCCGTTCAACCGGTTGCGGCGGCGGGTGCCGAGATCGATGCCGAGAAGTGCCAGAGACGCGCCGTCATCCATGCCGGTTTCGGCCGGATCGGCAAAATCCCTTTCCAGATCGACGGAAAGCCTGTCGGAATCCGGTGCATGGAGAAAACCCGGTAGACCGGCGCGAAGGGTGGCCCAGACGTCGCCGTCCGGATCCACGGCCCCCAGGACCACCATCGGCAGCAAAGGATAAAATTCCCGGTGCTGATCGATCAGGTGGCCGCGCAACACGTGACGCCCGACCTCGTCCATCCGCGCTTCCACGCCAAGCCGCGTCTGGAGTGCGATTTCGCCGTGGTGCCATGGCGAGGGAGGCAGAACCGGGCTGTCCATGGGTTGCTCCTCAAGCTGCAAGGCCAACCGGCGTCTTCTGGAAATCGACAAAGCCCGGCAGCGCCTCGACACGATCCAGCCAGGCGCGGATGTTCGAATAGTCTGCGAGATCCACGTCCCCTTCCGGAGCCCGCGCGACGTAGCTGTAGAGGGCGATGTCGGAGATGGTCGGACCTTCGGAAGCGATCCAGTGCCGGCCGTCCAATTCCGACTCGATCAGGGCCAGAATGGCGTGGGAGCGGGGAATGACCTCTTCCGCACGGTAAGGCGCCTTGAAGACCGTTATGAGCCGCGCCTGAGCCGGTCCATGGGCGATCTGCCCGGCGGCAACCGACAGCCACCGCTGGACAACGGCGGCACCCTTGGCGTCCTCGGGAAGCCAGTCGCTTCGTCCGGCCTTCTTTGCAAGATAGACGAGAATGGCATTGGAATCGCAGACGATGGTACCGTCGTCGTCAAGTACCGGAACCTGACCGAACGGGTTCAGCTTGAGGAAGTCGGGCTGCTTGTGCTCTCCCTTCGAAAGATCGACGAAGATCAGCTCGTGATCGAAGCCGAGCAGCGACAGAAAGAGCCGCGCACGATGCGCATGGCCGGACAGCGGATGGTAGTAGAGCTTCATCAGAGCCTCCTGAATGCAGTGACCTCGCCATAGTGATTGTTAAGCGATGCGTTGGTAAGATAGAAAAACGGCACTGAACTATTTCAAAAACTGAAATAATAAGCGGAGGCTCTATGGACCGGTGGCAGGCGATGCGGGTGTTCGTGCAGGTAGTGGACAGCGGCGGTTTCGCCCCGGCCGCAAAGCTCCTGCATATGAGCGCTCCCTCGGTGACGCGGGCGGTGGCCGGGCTCGAGGACCTGATCGGCACGCGTCTTCTCGTCCGCACGACCCGCTCGTTGAAGCTGACGGCAGCGGGTGAAGGTTATGTCGCCGACTGCCGACGCATCCTCGCGGAAATCGCGGAGGCGGAAGCCAATGCGGCGGGCAGTTTCACGCAGCCGGCCGGTTTGCTCACTGTGACCGCGCCCGCACTGTTCGGGCGCATCCATGTGCTGCCCGTTATCCTGGATTTCCTGAACCGCTATCCCGCCATGCAGGTGAGAACCGTCTTCGTGGATCGGGTCACCAATCTCGTGGAAGAGGGTCTGGACGTCGCCGTCCGCATCGCCGCCCTGCCGGCCTCCGGCCTGGTCGCCCGCCGGATCGGATCGATCAGGCAGGTGCTTTGCGGGTCGCCTGACTATTTCGCCCGCCGCGGCGAACCGGAAAAGCCGGCGGATCTGGCGAGCCACGCCGTCATCGGACGCGACGGGCTGTTCGGGCACTCCGAATGGCTGTTCGGCCAGGACAGCAGCATCCGCGTGCCGGTGAGCCCCAGGCTCATCTGCAACACGAACGACGCGGCGATCGCCGCAGCGGTGGCAGGCTGGGGCCTATCTCGGTTCCAGTCCTATCAGGTCGCGCCGGAAATCGAAGCGGGCCGCCTCAGGATCGTGCTCGCGGAATACGAGCGCGAACCGGTGCCGATCCATATCGTGCACGCGGAGGGACGGATGGTCTCGGCCCGCGTACGCGCCTTCGTCGACTTCGCCGCCGAGCACTTCCGGCGGCGGGCCAGCATGGATGCGGGAGCCGCATGAGCAACGTGAGGTCGGAGTGGTCCTCCGCTCAGACTTTCACTTTCGCTGCCGAAACGGTCGCGTCGATATGATCGATAAGCGCATCCGGCAGGCCCAGGCGACCGGCAAGCAGATCCAGGTAGCCGCGTTCGGCGCGGGTATCGGGATCGATCGTCACACGGGTCGCGGTATAGAGCTCGACCTTCTGCTCCTCCGTGCGGGCCGCGGCGACCAGATCGTCCATGTCGACCGGGTTGGCGAGTTCCTGTTCGATGAAGGCTTCGGCCTCCGAACCGAGGTCGACCGCATGCACCTTGTCCATGATATTGGCCCGCTCGGCCGCATCGATATGGCCGTCGGCCTTCGCGGCGGCGATCATCGCGCGCACCAGCGTCAGCGCAAAATCGTTGCTGAGCTGCGACGACTGTGGGCTGAACGGAGAATCGGCCGGCGGCGGCAAAAGCGGGGTCTCGGCCTGTGGCGCCGGCTGCGGAGCGGTCTGCGGCGACTGGCCGGACTGGTAGTTCTTGTAGGCGAGATAACCGAGACCAGCGATCGCCGCCAGGCCTCCGACGGTCGCGACGTTGCCGGCAAGCTTGCGGCCGGTCTTTGTGCCCAGGAGCGCAGCGACGACGGCGCCGGTCTTCCAGGGATTGTTGCGCGCGAGATCGCCCGCCTGCCCTGCCCGATCCTTCACCGAGCCCGAAAGTCCCGGTATCTGCGAGCCCAGGAATTGGTCGAGCAGTTTTTTGGCGTCAAACATCGTCATCTCCCTGTTTGTGTTCCGGGGAAGATAGGAATGCGATTGTGAAATTACAAAGACGGGCTCTAACGCCCGGTGACGCCGGAGGCCTGGGAATGCCGCGACAGAAGGCGGCCATCATTGAGCGTTCTGCGGCAATCCGTCGGTGATGTCGTAGTAGTCGCCCTTGTCGGCCACGAAGATATGCATGCGCAACCGCGTCCTCGTCGCCGTATCGAAAGCGCCCATCGCGACGGCGATCCAGTCCCTCTGCGGCGGGTCCCAGAACAGCGAAGATCCGCAGGTGGCGCAGAAGCCGCGCCGGACCTTTTCGGAAGACTGATACCAGCGGACATTTTCAGCGCCGTGGACCGTCAGCCGATCCTTCGGCACGTCGGTGGACGCGAAATAGTGGCCGGAATGCTTGCGGCATTTGGAGCAGTGGCAAGCATCCGGCGCGGAGAGTTCACCATCGACCTCGAAGGTTACCGCGCCACAGAGGCATGAACCCTTGTGCATGCCGGCCCCTCCCGAGCGACACGCCGACCTCGAAATGAAGCCGACTAGGCCTTCAGCGCCGCCGCTTCCGAAGCGAGCTTGGTGATGCCCGCCCAGTCGCCTGCCGCGACAAGCTCCTTCGGCGCGACCCATGAACCACCGACGCAGACGACGTTCGGCAGCGAAAGATAATCGTTGGCGTTTTTCAGCGATACGCCGCCGGTCGGGCAGAAGAGCGTGCCGGCAAGCGGTGAGGACAGCGCCTTGAGGTAAGGCGCACCGCCGGCCTGTTCGGCGGGAAAAAATTTCATGACGTTGTAGCCCGCTTCGCGCAGCGCCATCACCTCGCTCGCGGTGGCCGCACCCGGCAGCAGCGGGACGTCGGAAGCCTCTGCCGCAGCCGCGATGCCCGGCGTCACGCCGGGGCTGACGATGAAGGTCGAGCCCGCCTTGACGGCCGCATCGAAATCCCTGGCGTTCAAGATGGTGCCGGCGCCGACATTGGCGCCTTCGACCTCGGCGGCGACGGCCTTGACCGCATCGAGGGCGGCGGGCGTGCGCATGGTGATCTCGATCGCCCTGAGGCCGCCAGCCACAAGCGCCCGGGCGAGCCCCACGGCCGATTTCACATCGTCGACGATCAGCACCGGCACCACCGGCTGCAGTTTCAGGATGGAAAGCAGCTTTTCGGTCTTGCTTTCGGTCTGGCCGGCCATGGCGATCATCTCCGCTAAAACGATTGAAATCTCGGGGTGGGAGATAGCGCCCAAGCCCGTCATTGTCGAGAAAAAATGCCTGGCACTGGCCAGATGGATTTGCCAAAATGCGAGTTTGCACTAGGGTTGCAGAAGGGTTGCAAAAAGTTCCAGAGCAAGACAGGCGGTCATGGCCAAGGAAATCGAACGCAAGTTTCTGGTGAACGGCGACGGATGGCGCTCCGAAGTCTCGTCGTCCTCCCAATTTCTGCAGGCCTATATCGCCTCCGGCGACGATCGCTCGGTGCGCATCCGCATCATGGACGGCAAGCGCGCCAAGCTCACCATCAAGATCGGCGCGAGCCTGATTGCCCGCGACGAATTCGAATACGAAATCCCGCTCGCCGATGCCGAGGAGATGGCGAAAACCGCCATTGGCGTGGTCCTCGAGAAGACCAGGCACGAGGTGAGACACGCCGGCTACATCTGGGAAGTGGATGTCTATGAGCGCGCCTACAAGGGACTCGTGGTGGTCGAAGTCGAGATGGAGGACGAGAAGGCGAACCCGGAACTGCCTGACTGGCTCGGAAAAGAGGTCACTGGCGACCGGCGCTATTCCAACCTCGTCATGGCGACCGAAGATCTGAGCGCGGAGCTGTCCGATGGCCTATCGTCTGCAGCCCGCTAAACCCTTCACGGCCGAGTTTTGCTCGGTGGCCGAAAGCCAGCTTACCCGCGCGATCCATCTGCTGGAAGAACAGCCGGACGGTCAGCACGAGGCGGTGCACGATGCCCGCAAGCGCTTCAAGCGGGTGCGCGCCCTCTATCGGTTGATCCAGTCCGACGCCAGCGAGTTCCGTCGGCGGGAAAACGCCCGCATCCGCGACATGGCGCACACACTCTCCGCGGTCCGCGACGCGACCGCGCTGGTGGAGACGGTCAACTATCTCGCCGAACATGCCACCTCGCCGGAAGAACTCGCCGCACTGACGGTGGCCTCGAAGGCGCTGACGGAACGGCGCGACCGGATTGCGTCCGAAGAACACGATCTGCCCGCCAAGATGGCGGCAGCGATCGCGACCTGCCGGGAAGCTATTGCCGCGCTTGGAGAACTCGACCTCGACGACGACCCGCGCAGGACAGCCAGACGCCTTGCGCGGGCCTGGAGGAAACAGCGGTTGAGGGCGCTCGCCGCACTTGCCGCCTGTGAGGAACATGCCGACGCTGAAGTCTATCACGACCTGCGCAAGAGCGGGCAGACCTACTGGATGCACCTGTCGCTGCTCGGCCCGATCTGGCCTTCGGCAATGCTTGCCAAGCAGATGCAGGCGAAGGAACTTGTGGACCAGCTCGGCCACGAACACGATCTTTCGGTGCTGACGGGACTGGTCAATGAAAGTCCCGAGCTTTTCGGCGACAGCGATACGCTGGCGCTCGTCCTCGGCGCCATCATCGCCCGCCAGCAGACCCTGCGCCATGAAGCGGTCGAAAAGGCACACGAGGTCTTCGCCGATGGTGCGGAGACCGAGAGCGCCCTGATCCGCCTCCTTTGGGAGAGAGCGGCAACCGCACCGCGAAAAGCAAAAAGCCACAGGGCGAAATCCAACGGCAAGGTCGACAAAGAAAGCGCGTTGCGCGGATAGTCGCGAAGCTGTATTTCAGCGCCATGACAGACAATCTTGCTTTATCGCGCCCGGAAACATCCGGCGCCTTTCTCGTAGCCGCGCTCTATCATTTTGCGCGCTTCGACCGGTTCGAGAGTTTTCGCGAACCGCTGCAGGCCTTCTGCGACGAACACGGCATCAGGGGAACGCTGCTTATCGCCCGCGAAGGCATCAATGGCACCGTTGCCGGCTCCGACGAGGCCATCAGGGGTCTCCTTGCCTATCTCCGTGCGCAGCCGGAATTCGAAAAGCTGGAGCACAAGGAAAGCCGCGCTTCCAAGATGCCTTTCCTGCGCATGAAGGTGCGGCCGAAAAAGGAAATCGTCACGATGGGCGTCGAGGACATCGACCCCAACCGGATCGTCGGCACCTATGTGGAGCCGAAGGACTGGAATGCATTGATTTCCGACCCGGAAACGATCGTCATCGACACCCGCAACGACTACGAGACGGCGATCGGCATCTTCAAGGGCGCAGTCGACCCCAAGACCAAGACCTTTCGCGAGTTTCCGAACTGGGTAAAAAACAACGAAGGCCTGCACAACAAGCCGAGGATCGCCATGTACTGCACCGGCGGCATCCGCTGCGAAAAGGCAACCGCCTTCATGAAGGAACAGGGCTTCGACGAGGTCTACCACCTCAAGGGCGGCATCCTGAAATATCTGGAGGACGTGCCGGCGGAAGAAAGCCTCTGGGAGGGCGCATGCTTCGTCTTCGACGAGCGCGTCTCGGTGGAACACGGCCTGAAGGAGGGCAATCACAAGCTCTGCCACGCCTGCCGCAACCCGATCACGGCGGAAGAGGTCCCCTCACCCTATTACGAGGAAGGGGTCTCCTGTTCGCACTGCTACGACACCCGCACGGAAGAAGACCGCGAGCGCTACCGGCAACGGCAGCACCAGATCGCCCTCGCCAAGAAGCGCGGCCAGAAGCATATCGGCGGATGAGGGAGCTACTATTCCTCGATGATATCAAGCTCGATGTATCGATCCAGATGTCGTAGCCACTTCCGCTCGATGGCGGCTTCAATGTCGATATCATTTGCGCGCAGATAAAGTACAAATTGCCCGAAGAAATCGGCCGCCTCGTTTTCCAAAGCTTCGCGGGTGCCGCCTGATCCATCGGCGTTCGGTCGGGCCTGGCCGTTGATGATCAGATGCTCAGCGGTGAGTTCCCCGAGCTCCTCGGTCAGTTTGAGAAGATACCAATCGGGAGTGCGCGCGATGTTGTGCACCCGCGCGTAAAGCTCTCCCGCGCGACCGATGCGATCGCTTAATTCCCCGAATGTCGCACGCATCCCTGCAGCCCTCCATCTTCTCTAAGCCCATGCCAAGTGGTTTAGCAGGTGCTTGCAACAGGATCGTTGCGGGGCTTGCTTCGAAACCTACTCCTCGAAGCGGCTCTCGGCGTCGCGATCGCGGTCGTATCGTCGTTTGAGCGGAAACGGCGGCAGCCAGGACTCCCGACGGATGGTCCAGAGTTCGTAGGTTGGCGTCAGCTGGTCAGGAGCATCCAGGGATCCCAGGTTCACTTCGATTTCGTCCGCACTGCGTGCGAAAACGGATGAGCCGCAACCGGGACAGAAAAATCGCCCCGCATAATCGCGCGTTTCGCCTTCGATGGTCACCGCATCCTCCGGAAAGATCGCGGACGCGTGAAAAAGGGCCCCGTGATACTTGCGACAGTCGAGACAGTGACAAATGCCGACCCGGTACGGGGAGCCCGACGCCACGATCCGAACCTTGCCGCACAGGCAACCACCCGTAAACCGATCCATCCTGCGTCTCCTTGAAAATCAACGGGCAGATGAGTGCAACGAACAAGGCTGCCCACGCCGCCGGTCACAATATGCGCGCCCGGGATGAACGCAATATCTGCGTCGTCGTAAAGCGTTCCGCTATCATCTCAGCCACCTCGACATCCCTGTGTTGAGGAAGCGAACTTCACGGCAGGAAATAGGGCTGATTCAGGCCGCGCTCGCGCCGTCCGGCATCCGGCCACCGCGATAGATGCTGTCGATCTCTTCCGCCGACATCGGTTTGCCGAACAGATAGCCCTGCAGTTCGTCGCAACCGCTGAGCCTCAGCGCCAGCGCCTGGTTCCTCGTCTCGACGCCTTCGGCCGTGACGGGGATGTTGAGCGAGCGGGCAAGCGCGACGGTCGCCTGGAGCGTGTCCATCGCGGTGCCGCCCTCGTCGAGCGCATGCACCATCGACTTGTCGATCTTCATCCGATGAAAGCCGAACTGCCGGAGATATCCGACGCTCGAAAAACCCGCGCCGAAGTCGTCGAGCGCGATCTTTACCCCGAGGTGTTTCAGCTTGGCGAGCGCGGCGCGGGCGCGCGACGGGTTCTGTATGAAGTAACCTTCGGTCATTTCCAGCGTCAGGCGCGACGGATCGGTGCCCGTCTTGCGGAAGACGGAACCGACATGCAGCGCGAAGGCCGGGTCACGGAACTGGCCCGGCGAAATGTTGACGGCGAGCTTCAGCTCCGGCCACTGCGCCAGTGTCTCGCAGGCGCGGTGCAGCACGAACAGACCGAGCTGGTCGATCAGGCCGGTGGACTCGGCGATCGGAATGAAGACATCCGGCGGAACCGGCCCGTATCCACTTCGGTTCCAACGCGCCAGCGCCTCCACCCCGATCATCTTCCAGGTGGCCGCATCCACGACGGGCTGGTAGACCACGTGCAGCTCGCGCCGTTCGATGGCAATCCTGAGATCAACCTCGAGCTGGTTGCGTTCTTCACGCTCGGCATCCATTTCCGGATGGAAATATTCGGTGCGGCCGCCGCCGCCATCCTTGGCGCGATACATGGCCATATCGGCATGGCGCACCAGTTCCTCTCCCGAAATCTTGCCATTGGGCGACACCGCCACCCCGATGCTCGTACCGATCGTTGCGACCCGCTCGCCGATCAGGAAGGGCTCGTCGAAGAAACCCAGGATGCGGTCGCTGATCATCTCCACGACCTTGGCGACCTCCCCCGTGGACAGCGCAATGGCAAACTCGTCGCCGCCGACGCGAGCGAGAACCGTGTTCTCCCCCACCAGCGTCTTGAGGCCAGCAGCCACGCCGCGGATCAGCTTGTCGCCGGTGGTGTGGCCATAGGCGTCGTTGACCTCCTTGAAGCCGTCGAGATCGAGATAGAGCAGCACCACATGGCCGTGCTTGCGGCGGCTCTCCGCCACCAGATCGCCGAGTGCGGCAAAGAAGCCGGCCCGGTTCAAGAGCCCGCTCAGCCGGTCGGTCATGGCAAGATGCCGCGCCGCTGCCTCGTCGGTTGCCAGGCGGTTCAACGTTTTGCTGCCGCTGACAAAAAGCAGCAGGAAGAACAGGCCGACCATCACAAGAGCGCCGTAGACAAGCGGCCGTACTTCGGAGTAGCCGAGGTTTCCCGGCAGACGCGACTGCCAGACAAGCCGCTGCAGCAGCCTTCCATGCATGTTGCGCAGCTCCACCGCATTCGGTGTCGTCTCCCCCGCATCGGCAAAACGCAGGCCGTCGATGACATAGGTCTCGGCAAGCTTCTCGACTTTTGCAGCATCAAGGTGGCGCGCGAAGATGAGGAAACGACGGCCCTCGTGCGGTTGCTCCAGCTGCCCCTCCTTGGGGCGGATCAGAGCCACGCCAACCGCCGCAACACCGGTTTTCGTCTGCACGAAGGCCGAGGCTTCCGGCAGCGTTTCAGGTCCTGCAGAACTTGCCGTGTCGAACATGGTCCATATTGAGGAATCGAAATAGTCGCGCGGTACCCAGGAAGCAGGCGCCCCATCCTGATACGACATCACGACGTTCTGGTCCTTGTCCATGACGATGGCGACATCGAAGAGGTCGCTGTTGGA
Organism: Hyphomicrobiales bacterium; assembly: GCA_900469955.1. GTDB lineage: Bacteria > Pseudomonadota > Alphaproteobacteria > Rhizobiales > Rhizobiaceae > Neorhizobium. The sequence continues at coordinate 150,010 of UBYX01000031.1, forward strand.
TGTCATGTCGCCGTAGTTGCTGATGATCCAGTTCTGGTCACCGTCATAGACGGACTGGGCAGCATCGTCCCAGGCCGCGTAATCGTTCAGCGTCGCATGAAGCTGGCTGCGGAACGTCTGGATGGCGCCGGTGGTGGTTTCGCGCGAGCGCGCGTCGTCCGCACGGTTGGCGTAGTCGGCGATGCGATCGAGCGCGGTCAGGATGAAGATCGTCACCAGCACGACGACGATCGCGAAAGCGAACAGCATCGACGTCACGGCAGAACGACGGCCGACAGAAACGGTGCGCCGAAAACGTGACGAAAGAAGCGGCATGGAAGACCTCGTTGGGTCCTACATCTTTCGCGGGTATTCCTTCAGATAGCGTTAAAAAGAAAGGCCGGACCTCCCGTGAGAGGCCCGGTCCACAAGAATTTTCTGAAATTCAATTACCAGGCGGCGATGACGGCGCCCTTGAACTGCGTGTTGACGAATTCCTTTACCTCGGCGCTGTGATAGGCTTCGAGCAGCGTCTTCAACCAGGCAGCATCCTTGTCCTTGGACTTGACGGCGATCACGTTGATGTATGGCGCCTTCTCGCCTTCGCGAGCGATCGGGTCCGTCTTCGGGTTGAGGCCGGCTTCGAGCGCATAGTTGGTGTTGATGACGGAGGCGTCCACGTCATCCAGCGAGCGCGGAAGCTGGGCGGCGTCCAGTTCGGCGAACTCGATCTTCTTCGGGTTCTCCGTCACATCGGCCGGACCGATCTTCAGACCCTTGGCGGCATTGACCTTGATGAGGCCCTGGTCGGCCAGGATCAGCAGCGCGCGGCCGCCATTGGTCGGGTCGTTCGGAATGGCGACGGTCGCGCCTTCCTTCAGTTCGCCTAGGCTTTTGACCTTCTTGGAATAGACGCCCATCGGGAAGTTGACGGTCTGGGCGACGCTGACGATATCGAACTTCCGGTCGGCGACCTGGTTGTCGAGATAGGGCTTGTGCTGGAAGGAATTGGCATTCAGTTCGCCATCCGCCAGCGCCTGGTTCGGCACGACGTAATCGGAGAATTCCAGGATTTCGATATTGAGGCCCTTGCCGGCCGCGATTTCCTTCACCTTTTCCATGATCTGGGCATGCGGACCGGGCGTCACGCCGATCTTGATGTCTTCGGCGAGCGCCGGAGCGACGGCGAAGGCGGCAAGTGCCGCTGCGATAATGAGCTTCTTCATGAGTGTCTCCAATGAAAGAACACAA
>UBYX01000032.1 GCA_900469955.1 Hyphomicrobiales bacterium
AAACTGATTTGGGAATCGACTACGATTCAGAAAAAGGCGGAAACGCTCTAGCGGAGGTGGGCATGACACGCCGGCTCGCAATTTCCGCAGCCCGAAGGTAATCGCACAAATGCGCTCCCTCAGATTGCATGGTCGTTGTCGATGGCGACCGGAAGCCGATGAAAATTGACCAGCACGACCTTCCACGGAGCTGCTTGGCCATAAGCGGCGGTGAGTTCAGCCCTTGAACGTCGATAGTAATCAATTACCGATCCCATCACCGAGTTTGTTTAGGTTCAACTGATCCAAAAATTCACGGGCGCGCTTGCTTGCTTCCGCGGGCGAGATCTTGCCTTGAGATGTGTTGGTGGCCACGAATGAGAAAGAGAGTGTGTCCGTGTCTTGTCGGGACAATTTCCCCAGTTTTCCGGGTCCCTCAAACGTTGCAAGCTTCCAGGTCGGCCCAGCGGCATTGACGTCATAGTAGACATCAAAGGTAACGTAGCCGCCAAAATCCTTGTCTTCGACCTGTCCACGATAATTCGTCATCATCGCCAAGCCGGCCATTTTGCGAATCCCGAGATCCCCTGCAAGGTTCGTATCGGCGGCCGGGCACTCGCCGAAATTTCGGTCGGACGTGTATCGTGCGAGCAATTCGGGCATGGAGAAGGTAAGCCGCTCTGCAAAGTTCTGCTTTCGGGTCCTGCTGACCTTGAAGCCGGTGTTGATCGAAAAAACGTCACTCCTGATGAAATTCAGATTGGGTGCCAGTTCGCCGGTCTCGGTGACCAACAGCGAGAGATCGACGACCACCTGATATTGCCCCTGGAGGAACGACGTTCTCTGGTCGAATGGCTTCCAGCTGGCTGGATCGGAGCCGCGGCGCTCGGCTCGCACGAGATCGGTCAGCTCGCATACGATGCGCCTTTCGATCGTGGTGACCGTCGGGACGCCTCCGATCTTGCCAACGTCAAAATCAGGAGCGACACATCCGGCAAGCGTGCCTAACGTCGCACAGGCGACAAGCGAGATAGAGCGATCAGCCATGTTTGTCTCCAGCGGCTCAGACGTCGCAGTTACCGGGACGCCACTTGGCAAATCCTGCGTTGCGCGCTTCGAGCTCTTGGCTGACATACCGGCACTCCGCTTCGCGCAGCTGCCTGCATTGATCTGGATTACCGTAGGTCACGGCGGTGCAGGCGCCAACTGGCCCGAACCCCTGCGGGGTCAGCCCGTCGCCGGTGGTGCCACTCTTGGTTTTGGCGTCTTCAAAAATGCGGTTGAGATCTTCCTCGGAAATGCTTGTTTCTGGCATGCCATCCCCCAGGCGTGCGTTTGAATGCTGCCAGATTATACTTTCGTTAAGAAGTTGCAAGACCCACCCGCACTCGCCGTGAGAGCGTGTCCCATAGGGAGGGTTGGCCGGCACGTTCGGCGCTGGTGAGCATTGCACTGCATATGCTCCTTTGGCCAATCGCCACACGATTGAGGTCCTGAACTGGCTGATTTCATCGCTAACTCGTCCGTAGATCGCCCTTTGGCTGAAGGTTCGGACGGTTGATATGTTAGTCAGCCATATCACAGAATGGGCCGGTTATTGATCGCCAGGGCCAGCGGCCCTCGCTGCCGTCGGCATTGTGTCTTCTAGACCATCATTTATAGGTTCAAAGCCGCCATTCTGCTCACGGCCCTAAATTTGTCCTTCCACTTGAAGTGCAATGCGGATTTGAGCAATATTTCTACCTGCTCCGGTGGACACAATCGCCACGGTATAGACCGCCAGCACGGGAGCCGCTATTTGCAAGGCCTGTCGCGATGCCAACGCGTCGCTGAAACATCACCGCGGACACCCAGGCTTCACCATTGAAAAAAGTACAACGCAATTTTGCCGTCGAGTACAAATCCGGCCGGCGAAAGATTGAACCCAGATCCAACTCGATCTGGGGAGACATAAACCTCAAATCCCTGTCAGAAGATGTTCTGGAAGAGGCACTGCCATTTTCGCCAGTTGGCTCACCAGATAGCAAAACCGGTGGTGGCCGATCCTTATCTCCAGAAGATCCGGCCAGACCATTATTGACAGTGCCGATCGAGCATCAGACAACTGCATCGGATTTACAGGAGAGAGACATGGCCGAGGAAAATGATACGATCACTGATGCTGACGCGCCAGCCGTAGAAGCGCCCGCTGCGCCGAAGAAACAGCGAAAACCGCGCGCCAAAAAAGCGGCCGCTGAAACGCAGTCCGCCGAAGTTGCGGCAGAAACAGTCGCTGCTCCAAACTCCCCAGCTGTAAAGCAGAGGAGAGGACGCAAGGCCAAGTCTGATGGCGGCGCGATGAGTGCCAAGCGGGTGCCTGTCAAACGTGGCCCGATGGCTGTGCAAACAGCGACTATTCCTTCGCCGGCGGCAATTGACGAGATGGCCGATCTTCTGCAGCTGGAGGAAGAAAACCGGCGACTTCGCAAGCTTTTGGCTGAGAAGCTTCGTGCCGAAAATGCCGATCTGCGGAAGCGGCTCAATCTCGGTTGAACTGCGCCACCAGCCAAGTACTGGCCGCATTCTCATGCTTATCGCGATGAATGTGTTGGCGGCTTTTTCCGCCGCCAATGCTGACAGACACGCAGTCCGCGTGCGGAGCAGACGAGGCGGCTAAAATGGCATCTCCATGGAAATTTCTGGCTCGACTGGTGTCACCGCGACGGCAGCAGGGACAAGAGCACGATGTCGCTGATGAGGTGACGCCGGACGATCCGGCTATCGCCAAGTCGCCTGAAATTTCCGCCGACGAAACTTTGGCCTCTGCCGATCAGCCAACAGGCGAGGAGCCACCCCCGCACAGCCAAGCTGTTGCGACGTCAGCGGCAACCCAGCATTCGGACCCAGCGACCAGCGCTCCGGGCACGGCAGATGTGGAAGGCACCACCTTTGGAGAGGCTGCTGATCCGGTCTGGCCTGAGAGCGCCGATACCGCGGATCGGGGTGCGAAACCCGCGCCGCTTCGCCAAAGCGTAGAGCCAGGTCGTCGCAGGCGCAAGAAGGTTGACGTGCTTGACGTCGTGCCGCAGAGCTCGGCGGACGCTCCCGCCGTTTCTGACGACACGCTAAGCCTCGATGAAGAAATCAGGGTGCTGCGGGAGCAGTTGGCAAGCAAGCTTCAGCTGCAGAACGCACAGCTGAAGAGGATGCTGGAGCGCTTTGAACGCTGAGCCTGCCTGTGCTCTGAGGAAGATGATCAGGGTCAATCCGCTGGCGCGGCTCACCCGATCACCGCCATCGCGAAAGCCGCGGCGGGAAACCTCGAAATCAATAAATTCGACAGGGAGTGGCCGCCGTCGGGCGATAGCCGCGCGCCCGCTTTCTTTTGATGACCTCGAGAAACAGCCTGACGGCGTCCTCTTCTTTGGAAAACGCGTGAACCATGGACCGGCCGGCGGCGCCTATTCGTCCCCAGCGTCTGATCAGGCAGGGCTCTCCAAACAGCGTCTCCGAGATCGCCACGGTATAGAACCGCGCCATGTTTTTCGAGGGATCCGTTCGTTCGATATAGAGCTGGTAGGGCTGAGTGAGCATGCGGAGGAGATCGCCGAACGGAAAGAGGACGTCCAACGACAGTAATCCTCGACCGAGACAGGATTTAACTAGCTGGGATTAAACGCGTCCCCGATGGCTTACTGATCTGTCAAGCTCCGATGGCAGGATGGATCGGTTTGATCCCGTGGGTGTTCGTAGTCGTTATTATCGCCACAGTCGCATAACCCTCCCACCACCGGGCGCTTACATCGCAAAGCTAGGAGACCGCTGTTATCCTCCTTTCCTCCGTGAGCCACCATGGCACTAGGTTGGCATTATATGCCGATGCCGACCGGTGGTTACATTCACCTCATCAGTTCACATCACGAACTGAGAAAATGCTTGTGTGATCCTCCGAGTGTGTTATCCGCATCAGGGCAATGGTCAGATACTGTAGCTGATTTGGCTCTGTTAGCCTCTGCCGCGGTCTCTCGAGCGCTCGTCATAAGATAATTGCAATTTCTCAAGTTTCGTCGCCAGCTTTTCAAACTCTAATTCAAAGTTGCCGTTTTTGGCGATCGTAGGCGTGTGCGGTTCAGAGGGAGCGCAAGATGAAGACAACGAATTGGAAGTCGTAGTAGATTCAGAACTGAATTGTGGAATTACTTCCCGAAAAGAATTATATTCCTCTTTAGGCGCATTGAATCGTTTCACCACATAAGCGCGACGGCCGTAGTCAAAAGGCTTGAAAATCTCATCCGAGATGTCAGAAAGCGCACTAACGCGGTTATATAACGCAAGTGGCTCAAGCGAACTGGTCAGAAGGTCAATCGAGGCTGCAATCTCCTCTTTGCTATAATTATATATTTTGTCAATCTTTAGTGTAGTGGTCGCAAAACGAGATCGCGGCCGATGAAGGCGTTCATCTACCTCCGGTTTCGAGACATCTAAGAACGCTTGCGCTTGAAGGGGGTTCATGCGGCCTGATAGTTGCCGAACTGCCTCATAAAGATAGGGGTCCGCAGGCCGTGATCCTTCTTGAGCCGATAGTTTCAGCACATGAATGGATTTGTCGATCAAAGGACCAAGATGCTCATCGTCAATACAATGATTGAAAAGCGACAAATCGCTCACAAGGTGCGTTGTTTTCCTGTGATTATCAGGAAAATCGAGCATCGCCTTCTGAAAATCTCTCTGCTTCTCGGGAATGACTGCCAAAAGTGGGATCACGCATCGAAAGACTTTTTGCGGTCCTGGTCCATAGCGATCGAGCTCTTCAAAGTTAGCCCGCCGGGTTGCGTCGTCTTCCGGCAAAACGAAATTGTAAATCCTTTGTGCCGCATCGCGGTATTCATATTCTGGTCGTGCTGTACGATCACTCTGTTTGGTTAGACGGTCGAGAATTCCCGACTTCCCCACACCCGCAAAACGACGAGATGCTAGACGCAAAGCTCCAATCTCAGGCATCCTAAGATGACTGGATACATCCAGCAATAGCTCGTCAGGAAGTGCAGTCAAGTCATTGACTCCAATTGTCGATGTGTCGTTAGGCAAGGTCCTGATTCCAGCTTCAGATGACTCATCGTAATTTCACAGGCCCCAGAACACAAAAAGATGCAGGTGACAAATGTAAGGTAGCCCAGACTAAAGCATGTCGCGTGTAACCGGATTCGGGATTTCCGATTGGTTTGATTTGTGATTCACTTTGCCCAAGAAGGAGAACCGCCATGGGCAAGCCGCATCCGATAGAGTTGCATGCGCGTGTCGTTGCGTTTGTTGAAGAAGGCAACAGTAACCGTGAAGCTGCCCGGCATTTCCGGGTGTCGCCGCGGTTCGTCAATAACATGATGATCCTGCATCGGTCGTCACGTTCGCTTGCCGCGGCCAGGCAGGGACATCCGCTCGGCAGCAAACTCTCGCCCTATAGGGGTCAGAACAAGAACTGTTCCCCTAGGCACGCGGCCTTTATCAACCAAAGACAGCAAATACGTTGTGACATAGCGCTTTACATGCGATTCTATGGTCGGTTCTGAAGGAGGTAATTATGTCTGAAATGATGCTGGCGACGCTTTCCAATATTCGGACAGTTGAAGACATGGTCGCCGCGTTCAGGGACGAGGAGCATTGCCGCCATTTACTGGAAGGCATGGTTTAGCGAAATGGCAGGATTTGCCCTGCTTGTGGCTACAAACGCTCGATCGCGATAGCTGGCCGCGACATGGCGGCCGGGGCCTTTATCAATGCTCCAGCGGAGATTGCCGTTTACAGTTCGCGGTGACAACACACGCGCCCCTGCACGCCACGAAACTTCCCTTGCGCGTATGGCTCAAGGCGATGTGGCTGTTGCTGCAGTCGGACAAAGGCTTGTCCTCGGTCCGTCTTGCCGAGACACTCGGGGTGAGCCAACCCACGGCCTGGCGGATCGGTCATGCGCTGCGTCTCATGGTGGCGCGCGAGCACATGCTCGACGGCACGGTCGAAGTGGACCATTTCTATCTTGGCGGAAGGCCAGAACGCATGCCGATGATCCGCCGCCCGGAAGAGGCCGCAAGGGGCAGCTGAAAACTGAGAAGACGCCGGTCATGGCGATCGTGCAGAGACCGGCAGACATTACCCCGGATCCATTGCCGGCGACGCCCGCGCCGCTGTCGTTACCAGCCTTTCATTGCGTGCTGCCGTAGGCGCAATTGCAACCCAAGTTGAGCTTCATGCGCATTGATGAGTGACGAGGCCAAGGCATTCGTGGCCATAGGCGAGAGCTTTGCCGCACACGAGACGGTCAACCACTCCAGCCGCGAATATGTCCGGGATGTCGTCCAGGTCAATTCAGTTGAAGGGTTCAATGCTCGGGGTCCGCCGAACCATCGCAGGTGTTTTTCATCACATTAGCCCGGAACTTGCCGACCTATATATCCCACGAAATCGGTTTCCGCTGGTCCCAGCGCATTGTTACCGGACAGGCTCTGCGAAAAAGCCGAAGCGGCAAGGAAAGCATGAAAACCCTTTGGTCGCGGGTGCCGCCGGCAGGGCAATTCTTTCGGAGGACGCAATTGTTGACGCTGCGACGCATCGCCGGCGCGCCCGTCTTTCGCATAGGCAATCCCGCCAGGAAATATTCGACATGCTTCATGCTTTGCGCCAGGAAGGGCTGTCCTACAGCGAGATCACCAGACGGACCGGCTATGAACGTCGCAGCGTAACGAAGTGGCTCAAGTTCAAGATTCCGCCAGACAGGCGACGGTCGGCACTGAACCCCACATCACCATGGTATTTCGAAGCCTTCCTTGCCCAATGCTGGAAGGATGGGAATCGGTGCGGACGGCATCTGTTTCATGACGTCGAGCAGCGCAGCTACACCGGCAGCTTCGCCAATCTGGAGCGGTTGCTCGGAGCTTGGCGGCGGGCCGAAAGGGGACAGGGCAATGATGTTCCGCCAGTCGCGTCGAAGCTGGAAGCGGTTCGAGATCCGGACACCGGTCATGCGATTTCGCCAGTGGTTGCCGCAGCGCTGTGCATCAAGCCGCGAGGCCTGCTGACGGACTGGCAGGCAAGGAAGGTCGATGCCCTGAAGCAGGGATCTGAGGCGTTCGCCGAGATGCGACGCTTGGCGATGCGCTTCAACGGCATTCTTCGCGGCAGGACATCGGCGCCACTACTCCAGGGGTGCAAGTCAAAAGATATATAAGCTGGCGTTCTTTTGGCGCTTAGGGACATAAACGCTCTGCCACTGGCTTTTGGCAGTGCGGAAACCAAAGCTACTTTCAGGTCTTTGTCAGCTATTTTCTCACCCGCCACCTTGTTTCAAGGGTAGTGTCTCAGCAAGGCGTGCTATCAATGAGGCACTTCGGATAGCTGTCGATGCCAACAATTGGAACGGTTGTCGCTACCACTCCGCGTGCTAACAATCGGATGATCAAAGAGTCCCCTATTAAAAGATTTGGCCCCGCCTGCGCCCATCGCTTGGCTGTCCTCGACAATGTATTACTCATGCAACCGTTATAAACTTGCCGCCGCTGCCTTGCATCTCCAACAATAGCTCCCGTAACAGATCATAGATGGAGTGCTGTTTGACCGATGATGTAGTGCAAACGGGTGGCCTGAAACGGAAGCATGGCGATGACGCGAACGTTAGGCCAGCAAAATTGCATAAGCTCGGGAAGAAAAGTGGTTTCTTTGACTTAGGCCGAGTTCCTCCGGAACTTGTCGAAAATATTGCAGCGAACCTCCATTCGGATGATCCGCGCGAAACGAGCCGAAACCAGACAAACTTTAGTCTGGCCAATAAATTCGTTCACAATGCTGTTGCAGGTGAGCGCGGGATTAAGCGCGTTGATGGTCATGTCAAAGTCGACTTTGATGGAGGCTCACCGGCCCTTAGGCGCTTTAACGGGCACTTAAAGAGGCTCGGTTCGCTAGCTGGCAAAACGTACCACGATCTCATTCCGCCAAACGGCCTTCCTGATGAAGCATCAGTTGGCTTGCCTCGCGATCATCGCCGCGACCAGCCACTAGCAGCAAATGATATAACCGATGCGGCTGGACCAATCCTTCCTTATCAAAAGGCTGATGTGAAGGCTAAACTCGTAGATTCGGTCATGGATCTCGAGTCTGAAGAGGCAGCAGGTGAGACCCTGAATTCATTCGCGAGATTTTCTTCGGGTCTGGACAAGGAACAGCGGTCAGATATTGGCCATGATGCTATTGCGATACTTGCAAGCCAAGGGCCTCTACGTTATTACGGACGGATAAAGGCGGCCGAAGCACTAGGGCGATTGGAAATGCATGGTCACCTTACTCCCAATCACCGAATGGAGCTCGATGAAGCGGTAACGGCTCGTCCAGAGTTGGCTGGGCTGCTCGAAGAACAGAAAGAAGCTCTAGTGGCTCAGGTAAAACGCGCTTCGCCGGGCACATCTCATACCTCCAGCGGGCCAACTCCAGGTAAGATGCACCTCAGTTACCAGATCGGTTCTCTGGAGGTGCAGCGTGGCATCGCTGCGACGGCGATCTTCGATGACCACGACCGACTGGACGTCCAACAAGCGATAGCAAAAGCGATCCCTGAGTTGTATAACCAAGCTCGCGCCGAGCTTGACGCTTTCGTGCGGAAGGACCACGGCCGACCCGATGTCCGGGAATCGCTAGCGGAAACGAACGGTGAGTTGTGTAACCACGCCCGCGCTGCGTTGCAGGCTTCCGTGCGAAACGACCGCGGGAGATAGGGGAGTTTCCCGCTGCTCATGAAGTAGTATCACGCAAGGGGGAACTCCAGCGGCGGCAAGGAGTGGTTAGGTACGATCTTGAAGCGCGGAGACGGACAGTTGCGCACGTTGTCCGGTCTCTCCCTCGACCGTATGATTTCCTCATCGAGCAAACCCTTGAGCGGTCCGGACATATAATGGCGCGCTGCCTTGTCCACCTGTTCGGCCAGAGCCTTCTGCTGCTGACTGACCGAGGGAAGGGCTGCGATATCGGCCTCAAGTGGAACTTTCAGATCTGCCTTGTAGATGCCGATGTCGATGTCTTCAGAAAAACGCTTGATCATGCCATATGCCTTGCTGAGGCTGGTGCCGCCCTTAAAGTAAAGGCCGATAGCATCGTCCTTGCGCCGGTTGAACAGGAAGTCCAGCACCCAGCAGACATACAGATCCTTCTCGATATTCTCGGCGCGCGTCTCCAGGTCGGACGCAGCGGCGGAGAATAGTGCTCTCCGCTCATCAGCGCTTGAGCGCAGGATATCAATGAAACCCTGGCGCATGTTCATCCTTTTCCTCGTTGCCCAGTGAAGTACCTGCATCCTCCTGGGGCGGCGGATCGGCAGTTATGGTCTCTACCGCCTGGTACATCCAGGCAGGGATGGCGTGGATGTTTTCGCGCAGATCCTCGACGATCGGCCTCCTGTGGGGGCTTCGTGCCAGGTAGCGGACGATACCATCGACAACTGCCTCCAGATTGGAGCGCTCATCGCGAAACCAATGGAGGGCCTGGATCACTCGCATTGCCGGCCGGCCCGCCCAAAAAGCGGTCTTTGCTGAAATGCGCTTGAAGTCCAAGATGTAGATCACCGGCTTTGTGGCCTCTGCATCGCCGGCATTGACATCGATCTCGATCGTTCGGGGATAGGTGTCCGCATAGATTGTGGACCTGCCAGGAACGGCCGTCGTAAGGCCAAGATCATTGGCTGCCGTCATGCCATCGACGCAAACCCGAAGCTTGTCACGTCGTGCGATTGCGTCGATGAATGAGGCCCGTGGCGGAAACACCATCTTGCCGGTCAGTTGGCTGATAGCTGGCTTGTCGTAAAGACCACGATGAGGGCGGCGGGATTTTGCCGCGATTGGTCAGCCTCTGTAGCGCCTTTTCGACGGCGTTCGGCGTTGCGATATCCAAGAAATCGGAGCGCGACCAGACGCCCGAAGGTGCCGCACTGGCGATCCTTTGGTGAATCCGTTTCAGAGTGTCCGACGTTGGATCCGGCATAACTATTCCAACCGCCGTTTTACTGACCAATTTTTATATCGAAATATTGGTCAGTATCATTGACGCTGACAGATAACGCTTTTGAAAAGCCAAGCGCTGGCAATTACAGCCCGGCCATTGCCGGTTGATCTACCTTGAGGGCGGGCTTCATCGTTTCGGGCCAAGAAGTCCGATACCTGGCGCGCCCTACACCTATGTGACACGAGCCGATTTTTGTCGGTGCTTGGATTTCAAACTCTGCGTGATCTTCCCAACGTCGGGGCACTGGAGGATGCTCGCTCCCGAGCAGCGAGCCGCATCACATGCTGTCAGCAACGATCTCTCTGACCTCGCTTCTGGTGGGCAGGACGACGATTATGGCGACTGACGTGCCGTCGCTCATCGTGAATTCGGTCGATAACGGCCTCTCCTCCGCGATCCGATATACTCGAGCAATTTGGAATGGAGCAGCACGCTGATATCCCGCCGCGCGGTTTTCAGGCTGACATGCCAGGTTTGAACAATCTCCTTTGCGCTGAGGCGCTCACCCGTTCTGATCTGCTCCAAGAACCATAGCTGTCGCTGATTGAAGGATTGCGGTTCAGGGTCATCTTTAGGGTCACTTTCAGGGACACGATTAGGGTCATTGCGGCGTGGGGTTGCTGCCATCGTGGCGATAGCGGCTTCGCCAGTGGCGTAGGCTTCTTTGGTAGTCACACGAATAAAGCGATCGTTCGCAGGAGAGGTCTGCTCGGATGCTGGGCCTTCGATGATACCCAGCACGAACGCTCGTACTACCGGCGAAGAAACAACGAGACGAAGGAAAAACATAGCTTCTGGAGCATGTTGACCGGACAACCAATGTTTTACAGTTCGTTCGCTGGCGCCTGTCTGCCGCATCAGTTCCTTGATAGCTCTGTGGCTATCGCCATGCTCTTTTTTCAAAAGATCGGCGACGGTGAAAGCGAGGACCTCTCGGTCGCCCAGGAAGCCTGGCCACATCGGCAACTTACTGCCCTTTTTCGGCAACATCTTCCGCTCCTTGATGCGCTAGGATTGCGATGCGGATGCCTGCAGAATGGATGTGCTGGTCTCCGCGACAGCCTCAGGATCAGCGCGCTTTGATCGAAGACAGGAGGGGCGGCCAGTGGATCGGGAGACCTTCAACGGCGATTTATCGGTGTCGCAGCCAGGGCGGGCTGCCGAATATGTGCGTATGTCGACCGATCATCAGCGATACTCTACCGAAAACCAATCGGAGGCAATTCGGGAATATGCTCGGGCACGTGGTATCGAAATTGTTAGAACATATGCCGATTCAGGAAAGAGCGGACTGAAAATCGAAGGCCGCGACGCGCTCTGCCAATTAATCGAGGATGTGCAGATCGGAACCACCGATTTCACGATGGTCCTGGTTTATGATGTCAGTCGCTGGGGCCGCTTCCAGGATGCTGATGAAAGCGCCTATTATGAATACATCTGCCGCCGCGCCGGGATCTCTGTCCAATATTGCGCTGAGCAATTTGAAAATGACGGCAGCCCAGTGTCCACCATCGTCAAAGGCGTCAAGCGGGCTATGGCCGGTGAGTATAGCCGCGAGTTGTCTACCAAGGTTTTCCAAGGACAGGGCCGGCTGATCGAAAAGGGGTACCGGCAAGGTGGTCCAGCTGGTTTCGGTTTACGACGGACCCTAATCGATGAGCGCGGTCAGATCAAAGGTATTCTTCATCGTGGTGAGCACAAGAGCATTCAGACCGACCGGGTTATTCTCACTCTAGGGCCGGCCGAAGAGGTGGAGTTGGTTCGCGGAATATATCGCAGGTTCGTCCATCATAGGGAGAGCGAAAGTCAAATTGCAGCTGACCTGAACGAGCGGGGCATCAAATCAGACCTCGGACGCGACTGGACGAGAGGGACAGTCCATCAAATCCTGATCAACGAGAAGTATGCCGGCGACAATGTATGGAACCGACGATCTTTCAAATTGAAGAAAAGGCATGTGCGCAATAACCCCGATATGTGGATCAGGGCAGACGGCGTATTCGACGCCGTTATCGACCGCTCCCTCTTCGAAGCAGCTCGGACCGTGATCAATGCCCGATCATTCCGCTTGAGCGACGAAGAAATGCTGCAGTGTCTACGGAACCTTTACCGGCGAATGGGGAGTTTGTCCGGTATCGTTATCGACGAATGCGATGGCATGCCGTCAAGTAGCGCCTACAGCTCGCGCTTCGGAAGCCTTCTCCGGGCCTATAGCCTCGTGGGCTTTAATCCGGATCGAGACTATCGTTACCTCGAGATCAATCGAGAACTCCGCAAGCTTCATCCCGAGGTGCTTGAGGAAGTAATGGTCGCGTTGAAATCCTCTGGCAGTGGAGTGTGGCAGGACAGCAAAACCGATCGTGTGACGGTCAACGAGGAATTCACTCTATCCATCGTAATCGCCCGCTGTTTTCAGACCCCTACGGGACTTCTACGCTGGAACCTGCGTTTCGACACGTCCCTTGCTCCCGACATCACCATTGTTGTCCGGATGGATTCAACCAACCAGAAGCCTGTCGACTACTATCTGTTCCCAAGGCTCGATCTTCTCGCTGAACGATTGAGGATGGCAGAGGATAATGCACTGCAGCTCGATGCCTATCGGTTCGACGACCTCGATATTCTCTATCAGATTGCTGCACCCGTTAACCTGTCGGAGGCTGCGTGATGTCTGCCCTTCATTCAAATCATATCGAGATGATTCCGATTTCGCGGATCTCGGTCCTGAACCCGCGCGCTCGCAATAAAAGACAGCATCGGGACATCGTAAACAATATCGAAGCCATCGGCCTCAAACGCCCCATCACTGTTAGCCGCCATAATGGCCCAAGCGGGCCACGGTATGATCTGGTTTGCGGGGAGGGCCGTCTGGAAGCCTTTCAAATGCTCGGTCAGAGCGAAATCCCGGCGGTCGTCATTGAGGCGAGCGAAGACAAATGTCTTGTGATGAGCCTGGTTGAAAACATTGCTCGACCAACGCCCCGACCGATCGATCTCATGCGCGAGATCGGTTCTTTGAAAGCGCGTGGCTACACTGACGCTGCAATTGCCGAGAGGATCGGGGTGGGGACATCTTGGGTCTATATGATTGCAACGCTCCTTGAAAAGGGGGAGGAGCGCCTTGTCGCTGCTGTCGAAACCGGCTTGATCCCGATCACGCTGGCGATGGAAATCTCTCGAGCAGAGACAGAAGAAGCTCAGAGCCTGCTGTTGGAAGCCTATGAGGCGGGTCAGCTTCGAGGAAAAAAATTGGCAGCCGTCCGACGGTTACTCGACATGCGTATGCGCGCCCAGGGCAAGGGACTGCCATCAGTGCGTCTCGGCCGAAAGGGTACGGGGCGGCGGATGACGGCCCATGACCTGATGCAGGTCTATCAGCGAGAAGCTGAAAAACAACGCCTTTTAGTCAAGAAATCCGATTTCACGCAAACGCGTCTCCTCTTCATTGTTGAAGCGATCAAGGACCTTCTCGCCGACGAGGGGTTCGTCAATTTGTTGAGGGCTGAAGGACTGGCCACAATGCCGAAAGCGCTCGCAAGCCGAATTTCCGGAGAGCACGATGACCGACGGGCGTGATGAAACGGATGGGCAAATACATCTAGCGTTCGATCGGGATATTCGAACTATTGATATTTCGTCGATCCTACCGCTGAAATCTCTACCCGAGGGCGCGCGCGAGAGCAGAAAGTTTGCTCAAGTTTTGAGTTCAATCAAAGCAATTGGATTGGTTGAAGCACCAGTCGTGATCGCGGATAGCAAGAATCGGGGCATCTGGTTTCTTCTAGACGGCCATCTGCGGATAGAGGCCTTGAAAGAGCTCGGCACTCTGGAGGTGGAGTGCCTCGTCGCAACCGACGACGACACCTACACATACAATAAGCGGGTCAATCGACTGGCTCCCATTCAGGAGCATAGGATGATCGCGCGCGCGATCGACAGAGGCGTCGCGCCGGCGGACATAGCCGATGCATTAGGCCTACAAGTGGATTCCGTCATACGCCGGTTCCGACTGCTTGATGGCATCAGCCCTGAAGCCGCAGAGATGCTGAAAGACACGCCATGCTCTATGACAGTTATCGATGTGTTGCGGCAGATGTCGGCGGTCCGGCAAATTGAGGCCGCAGATCTCATGATTGGTCAGCATAATTTTTCCATCATGTTTGCCAAAGCAATACGTGCCGCCACGCCAGATAGCCAACTTGTCACCACCAAAAAATCCTCAGGCCGGGCCGCCGGCACCCCATCCGGTCAACAGATTGCACGCATGGAGAGAGAGCTTGCAGCTCTACAAACCCAGGTGAAGAACGTCGAGGAAACCTACGGCATCGATAATCTTCATCTCACCGTCGCGAGGGGATATGTCACTAAGCTGCTTGCCAATGTTCGCGTCAGCCGGTGGTTAGAAAACTACCGACAGGAGTATCTTGGAGAATTTCAGAGGATTGCGGAGATCGACTCGATCGCACCCTTTAAGGACGCCCCTGAGGTATAAGCTTTGAGATTTTCAACATTGGTAACGGACGAGAGCGGTTGCATCCCTCCTACGCGACTGCGCCCTCACCGAAATCCGGCTCATCTGCTGAGCGGGTGTAAGGAAGTGCGGAAGATCGACAGTCGGTTGGCTATCGTCTGCGGATGGACGCTATTGTTTAGGTGCGAGCGCATCTGATAGCAGGCGGGTTGGACATTGTTGCCGCTATCTTTCGTGACCGGAGATGCAAGTGCCCGACCTACTCCATGAACATACCGCCTGCCTATGCCGCCTTCGTTCGGGCGGTATACAAGTTTCTCGTAGCATCCGGCCCGAAATGGCGCGGACAAGCCGGACAAAACTCCCGCTGATCGACACGGGTAAGTTGAGGAATGCCAATAGCCGCCGAACAAGCAAAGGATGATGTCCCGAGCGGAGGTCCATCATGTCAGTGGTCATCGGTGGTCTTTCCATCAGGTTGTGCTTGAACAACCCAACCCTACCTGAAAATCCCGATGACCACCTCTATCGACCTACACCACCTCTCGGGACATTATCCTACGGATTCTCAAATTAATTGTATCTGAGACCAGGCGTTCGATCTGCGCGCTCGGGTATCGTCCGCTCGGTGGCCATGGTGAAACGGAGCGCTCCAGCCATCACCAAAGGGGTACTAATTTCTAGAAGGACTCATGGATCACAACAAGTCTTCAATATGGGATCTTGATCGAGATGAAGTGTCGAAGCGGCCTCAGAAATTTGTCCTGACCCGTGGCATAGGACGAGCATTTTCTGCTGTTCGGAAAGCTCCTGCTTATCCCCACGTTGACTCATACGAAGCTTGTCCGAGGCCCCTACATCCGGGCTAGGAAGGCCGGCGTGACATTCGTCGCCGTGACAAGTAAAACCAAGAATATAGTTTTCAAAATACATTTTTTCATCCAAGAGTTTTCATGAATGATATATATCAGTAATTAGCTGAGCTTAAACGGTTGTAAGTTACAATTGAAATATATGAAATATATTTTAATTTGTCATGTATTCATCGGAAGTGGACGCAGATCATCTGGGACCGCCATATCGCACCAGTAGGCGTGCAGGGTGAACAAATTAGCGGCGCCACCTCAGTTGCTCGATCGTTACGACACACGTAACGAAGTCCCGGTCGACTCTCTAGTGGATTGCCCGGCCTCAGATCAAGTCCCGGACATTCGCTTGGTGCCGGAGGCTTCGGGTTGAAGTTCGAGGCGGAACTCCAAGTTACCTGCTGATTACCATTCAAAACCGCGGCGACCGTTGCGAATGACTTGTCGGGATCACTTCCGACAATAAGCTTCGCAGTCGCTTCTCTTCACGAATAGGTTCATTGGTTGGATCGTGGGTGTTTCCCTAGAGCGTTTCCGCCTTTTTCTGAATCGTGGTCGATTCCCAAATCAGTTT
>UBYX01000029.1 GCA_900469955.1 Hyphomicrobiales bacterium
ACCCGCCGAAAATATCGACGAGTTTGTCAGCGGTCTGAGGCGGCGAAAGCCGCCTTTTTCACGGGTTTACGGTTCATTAACCATAACAGGTCTAGCTTCCCAGATGACTGGTGCAAAAAAGGCACAGACCGGCGCCGCATCCGCCGCTAATGTGCGCCGCAAAAGCCAATATCCTTTTCCTGCAGGCTGATTCCATGCGCAAGCTTCTTTCTCTTTCTTTGATTTCCACGGCCCTCGTCGCCGGAGTTGCATTCACACCCGCTTATGCTGCCGATCCGACGCAGGCCGAAGCGCCGTATGTCGCTCCGGTCGAAACGGGCGGATGGGAAATCTCCGGTTACGGCGGCTACCAGTTTGCCCCGCATTCCGACATCGAGGTTTCCGACCAGGCCGACTTCACCGCCGGTTGGGACACCAAGCCCTTCCAGATGCCGCCTTACTGGGGTGTGCGCGGCACCTATTGGTTTGACGGCGGCGCGCTGTCCAACTGGGGCATCTCGCTCGATTACACCCATGCCAAGGTCTATGCGGACGACGACACCCTGACCAAGTCCGGATGGTCGCATTTCGAATTTACCGACGGCCTGAACCTGCTGACGGTCAACGCGCTCTACAAGTTCCCGATCGAAGGCAGCAAGTTCACGCCTTACGTCGGCGCCGGCATTGGTATCAACGTGCCGCATGTGGAAGTCACGCGCGCCTCCGGCCGCACCTTCGACTACCAGTTCGGCGGCGCGACGCTGCAGGCCCAGGCCGGCGTGAAGTACCAGCTTACCGACAACTGGTCGGTATTTGCCGAATACAAGGGCAACTATTCCTGGGTTGATGTGGACATCGACAGCGGCGCTTCGCTGAAGACCAACATCCTCACCCATGCCGTCAACTTCGGCGTGTCCTACAAGTTCTGAGGCTTTAAACCCTCCCGTGGAAAGCCGGCGTCACCGCCGGCTTTTTTTATTTGTACCTCTTACCTGACTGAGAGCTTTTGCGGCTCAGGGCCGCCATAGGCCCAGTCAAGCAGCTCCACGGTATGGAGGATGGGAATGGCGGTGCCCGTGGCGATCTGGGTAATGCAACCGATATTCCCGGTCGCGATCACATCCGCTTTGGTCGCCTCGATATTCCTGACCTTTCGTGCCTTGAGCTGGGCGGAAATCTCCGGCTGCAGGATATTGTAGGTCCCCGCGGAACCGCAGCAGAGATGCCCTTCGGCCGGATCGCGGACGGTGAAGCCGGCAGCCTTCAACAGGCTCTTCGGCGCGAGCGTGATCTTCTGGCCGTGCTGCATCGAGCAGGCCGAATGATAGGCGACGTTGAGGCCTTTCGGCTCCAGCTTTGGCAGATCGAGGGTCGATAGATATTCGGTGATATCCCGGGCGAGCGCCGAGACCTTTGCGGCCTTTTCCGCATAGGCCGGATCGAGCCGCAGCATATGCCCATAGTCCTTGATCGTGGTGCCGCAGCCCGATGCGGTGATGATGATGGCATCGAGGCCGCCATTGTCGATCTCGCGGATCCAGACATCGACGTTGCGGCGGGCGAAATCTAGTGCGGGCTCCTCGCGGCCCATGTGATGCACTAGCGCGCCACAACAGCCCTCGCCTTCAGGCACCACCACTTCGATGCCGAGCCGCGACAGGAGGCGCAAGGTGGCTTCGTTGATGCCGGGATCGAGCACCGGCTGGGCGCAGCCGGACAGGATTGCCACCCGCCCCCGCCTTTCGGCTTGCGGGACACGCGTGCCCGGCGTTGCCGCATCCGAAGGTCTTGCGATGGATGCCGGGGCTAAATCCAGCATGGCGCCGAGCGGCCTCAGTGCCGAAACCCGCTTCAGGAGCGGTGCGAATGGGCGACCGAGCTTTGCCAGCACGACCGCGGTGCGGAAGCGCGCCGGATGGGGAAGCACGGCCGCTAGCAGGTCGCGGATCAAGCGGTCCATCAGCGGGCGCCGATAGGTCTTTTCGATGTGGACGCGGGCGTGATCGACCAGATGCATGTAGTCCACGCCCGAAGGACAGGTGGTCACACAGGCCAGGCAGGAAAGACAGCGATCGATATGGGTGACGACCTCTTCGTCCGCCGCGCGACCGTTCTCCAGCATATCCTTGATGAGGTAGATGCGGCCGCGCGGGCTGTCGAGCTCGTTGCCAAGTGTGACATAGGTCGGGCAGGTCGCGGTGCAGAAACCGCAATGCACGCAGCGCCGCAGGATCTTTTCGGATTCGGCCACATGCGGATCGGCAAGCTGCTCTGGCGTGAAGGAGGTTTGCATCAGAGGGCTCCCGCCATCTTGCCCGGGCTAAAGATGCCCGCGGGGTCCAGTTTCTGCTTCACCCGAGCCGAAAGTGCCGCAACGGCGTCGGATTGCGGCTCGAAAGCGGTCGTGACCGCCCTCACCTGTTCCGATGCCCGCACGAGCGTCGCGTGGCCACCGCCGAGCGCTTTGATGTAACGGCGCAGAAGCTCGGCTTCCGGGTCGGCTTCCATGCGCATCCAGATCAGCCCGCCCTGCCAGTCATAGAAGGCGTCGACGCCGGCTTCGAGGCGAAGTGCGGCGACGAGCTGGTGACCGAGCGACGGCGCGACGGAAACGCGCCACAGCGGTTTCTGGGTGCCGTCGGCATAGGGATGGACGTCGCGGATCTCGCGCCAGAGAGCCAGGCTCTCATCCATGTCGAACCGGGAGACCGGACCGAAGGCTGTCATGACGGCTGCGAGCTTTTCCGCGCGCACCGAGACTGAGGCGGCAAGCCCTTCGAGACGCAGCGCTGTTGCCGCCCCTTCCGGCAGAGCGCCGCCGGCAAAGCGGCCCTTGACCGTTTGCGGCAGGTGCGCCGCGCCCGAAACCTCAACCGGCAGCGCCAGGGCCGATGCCATGGCCCGCGTCGCGGTCGCATCGTCCAGCCCCGAGATGACGATCGTCTCGATGGACTGCGGCACCGGCAACACCCGGAAGGTCACCTCCGTCAGGAAACCGAGCGTACCGTGCGAACCGGCGAGCAGCTTCACCAGGTCCAGACCCGTCACGTTCTTCATGACCCGGCCGCCGGCGCGGATCACCTGCCCCTGGCCATTGACGAAGCGGATGCCGAGCAGGCTGTCGCGCGCGGCCCCTGCCACGAACCGGCGCGGGCCGGAGACGTTCGCGGCAAAAACGCCGCCGATCGTCGGTTCACCTGATGTCCCCATGATACCACGGTGGTCCATAGGCTCGAACGCCATCATCTGTCGGTTGGCGCCAAGCGCCGCTTCGATTTCCGCGACGGGCGTACCGGCTTTTGCCGTCAACACCATTTCGGCCGGCTCGTAGTCAACGATGCCCGAGAGCCCACGAGAGCTCATTGCCTCAGTCCCTTCGACGGGATTGCCAAAACCGGAGCGGCTGTTACCGCCGCAAAGTGCGAGTCTCGTCCCTTGCGCGGCGGCATTGCGGATCACATAGGCCGCGTCCGTCTCGGTATGCGGTATCAAAGTCATGCAGCGGGCCGTCCGTCCAGCGGGAAAACCTTGGAGGGATTGAGGATCCAGCCTTCGTCGAAGGCCGAACGCACAGCCATCTGCTGGGCGAGATCGGCATCGGAATACTGATGCCGCATCAGGTCGCGCTTTTCGATGCCGACGCCGTGCTCGCCGGTCAGGCAACCTCCTGCGTCGACGCAGAGCTTGAGGATCTCGTTGCCCGCCGCTTCGGCCCTGGCCGCGTCTTCTGGATCGTTCGCATTGAACAGGATCAGCGGATGCATGTTGCCGTCGCCTGCGTGGAACACATTCGCGACCCGCAGGCCGAAGCTGTCAGTAATCTCGGAAGTCTTCTTCAGCACATAGGAAAGCTTGCCGAGCGGCACAGTTCCATCCATGCAGATATAGTCGGCGATACGGCCCGTCGCTCCGAACGCGGACTTGCGGCCCTTCCAGATGAGCGCTGCCTCGGTCGCAGACTGGCTTTCACGGACGGTTTTCACGCCGTGACGGCGAGCGATCTCGACAATGCCTGCCAGCGTCGCATCCATTTCCGCCTCGGAGCCTTCGACCTCGACGATCAGAAGCGCGCCGACATCAAGCGGATAGCCCGCATGGGCAAAGGCTTCGCAGATTTCGATCGCCGGCTTGTCCATGAATTCGATGGCGACAGGAATGATGCCCGAGGCGATGATATCGGTCACACACGCGCCTGCCTCTTCCGAGGTTTCAAAGCCGAAGAGCACCGGGCGGGCGCCTTCCGGCTTGGCGATCAGTCTGACCGTCGCTTCCGTGACGATCCCGAGCTGGCCTTCCGAGCCGCAGACGAGACCGAGCAGATCGTAACCGGCGCTGTCCAGATGCTTGCCGCCGAAATCGACGACCGTACCGTCTACCAGCACCATCTTGACGCCGAGCAGGTTGTTGGTGGTAACCCCATATTTCAGACAGTGGGCGCCGCCGGAGTTCATGCCGATATTGCCGCCGATCGTGCAGGCCAGCTGTGAACTCGGATCGGGTGCATAGAAGAAGCCGTCCACGCCGACCGCCTCCGAGATGCTGAGGTTCGTGACGCCGGCCTGAACCGTCGCCGTGCGGTTGGCATAGTCCACCTCCAGGATGCGCGACATCTTGGAAAGACCGAGGACGATCGCGTCCTCTTGCGGGATTGCGCCGCCGGAAAGCGAGGTGCCTGCGCCGCGTGGCACGACGGGAATGCCGTAGCGGTGACAATATTTCATGACCGCGGCCGCCTGCGCCGTCGTCTTCGGCAGCACTACCGCCAGCGGCAGGCGCCGGTAGGAGATAAATGCGTCCGTCTCGAAAGGAACGAGTTCGCGCGCTTCATGAATGACACATTCCGCCGGCAGAAGGTCAGCCAGATCGGCGATGATGGCCGACCGCCGCGAAAGGACCGCAGGCCGGGGCGGCAAAAACTCTATCGCTTCGGACACAGCAACCTCCCTATTCATCAAAGCCAGCTGTTCTTGGTTTCCGTATTCCACGATCCTGTTGCCGCTTCAACGGTCTTGTCGCATTTGAGCGATACCGGTTCGCAATGCCACAATTGTTGAACAGGTGTGCAAACTACGTATTGACGTGAAACCAAGGCGCGTCACAATTGTTATGGCTGCTGCGAGCCCGTCCATCATGATTCTCTTAAAAAAGGTTGTGGACGTCTCGTTAAGCTTCACGCAATTCCCATATTAGTAAAATACGAATCACTCGGAGGTACGGCAGAAATTGGGCTTCATGGATCGGATAGGCAGCAATCTTCGGTTGATGTTGCAGCGGCCGCCGCGGCAGCAATATGCGGCGCTGTGTTATCGGATCAAAAAGAAGCAGGGTCTGCTCGAGGTTCTGGTCGCAACCAGCCGCGATACGGGGCGCTGGGTCATTCCCAAAGGCTGGCCGATGATCGACAAAAAAGCTCATCAGGTTGCCGAACGCGAGGCCTTCGAAGAGGTCGGCGTCAAGGGCAAGGTCGAGAAGGAGCCGTTGGGCTTCTATCACTATCGCAAGATGCTCGATAACGGCCTGAAGATACCGGTGCGGGTGCAGGTGCATGCGCTGGAGGTCATGGATTGCCTCAAGACCTTTCCCGAAAAGGGTTCCAGGACGCTGGAATGGGTGTCCTGCGAGGAAGCGGCCATGCGGGTCAACGAACCGGAGCTGAAAATCCTGCTTCTCCAATTTGCGGAAAAAATGCAGCCGCACATCCCACCTCAACCGACCAAGGCTGCAAGCTGAACATTTTGCATTTCCGCAACATTGCCATCGCAATTTTCTGCGACTAAGCGACAAGCCACGATTTTCGCCGCAAGACGGGAAATGGCCGCACGCCATCCCTTGCTTGCTTCTCATTCAAGGACGGAGATATGGGCCAAAAACGGCCGCGCCTGGCGAAGCCGACGCTGGACAAGGACCTGGAGAAATTTACTTCAGTGGAGGAAGCCGCGCGGCAGATGTCACGCCGGTTTGCGGCGCCGGGCACGGCAGTTCTCTTCATTGTCCTGGTCGGCATCTTTGCCGCCTCCTATGTGACAGGACAGCCAGGTACCTTCCTTGTCATCGCAGCTTCCGGGCTCGCCGCCTATATGGCAATGAATATCGGCGCCAACGACGTGACCAACAATATCGGCGCGGCTGTTGGCGCCCGGGCCATGACGATGGCTTTCGGCCTTGGGTTGGCTGCGGTTTTCGAGGTTGCGGGCGCGGTCATCGCGGGCCGAGGGGTCGCCAACACCATTGCCAACGGCATCATGCAGGGCGGCATGATGGTCAGCCCGGACGTATTTGTCTGGGCGATGATGGCGGCGCTCCTTGCCGCAGCCATCCTTATCAATATCGCGACCTGGTCCGGCGCACCGATTTCCACCACCCACTCGATCGTCGGCGGGGTGATGGGTGCCGGAATAGCCGCCGCGGGCGTTTCCGCCATCAATTGGGGGACGATCGCCGGCATCACCGCAAGCTGGGTCCTGTCACCCATCCTTGGCGCGGTCATCGCAGCCGCCTTCCTCGCGCTCATCAAGGAAACCATCATCTATCGGGAAGACAAGATCGCCTCGGCGACGAAATGGGTGCCTAGGCTGATCGGCATCATGACCGGCGCTTTCGCAGGCTTTCTTTCTCTAGTCGGGTTGGGGCAACTCGTGGACGTGACGGCGCCGGTCGCTACTTTGATCACGCTTATGATTGGGCTCATCGCATGGCGGCTTCTCATTCCGGTCATCGCAAGGCAGGCGGAAGGGCTTGAAAATCGCAACCAGTCGCTTCGCAAGCTGTTCCGTATTCCGCTCGTCTTCTCGGCGGCCCTCCTCTCCTTCGCGCACGGCGCCAATGACGTCTCGAACGCCATCGGGCCGCTCGCAGCCATCGTTTCGGTGGCACAGCAAGGTGCTGCGGCGAATATCCATGTGCCGTTCTGGGAGCTGGTCATCGGCGGGCTCGGAATTTCACTCGGGCTGCTGCTCTACGGGCCGAAACTCGTCAAGCTGGTGGGTGCCGAGATCACCAAGCTCAATCCGATGCGAGCCTACTGCGTGTCGCTTTCCACCGCTCTCACGGTGATCGTAGCATCCTGGCTCGGCCTGCCGGTTTCCTCGACGCATATCGCCGTCGGAGCCGTGTTCGGGGTCGGCTTCTTCCGCGAGTGGTATACCAGCCACTCCCGGCGTCGTTACGAATACATGCGCGTGCGGGCCGGCAAGGAACTCGACCCGGAAGAGCCTTTCGAGCGCAACGACGACGAATTGAAACGCCGCTATCTGGTACGGCGTTCGCATTTTCTTAGCATCATCGCCGCCTGGTTGATCACGCTGCCGGCCGCCGCTGCTCTTGCGGCGCTGATCGCAACGGCTATGTTCGCCCTGTTCGTCTGACACAGGATAGCCATGCGCGCCAATTTCCGGATGCAGAGACTGTTCATCAACGCGTCGCTTGCTCTCGGCGAGCGGCATGAGGTGTCTGCGGAACAGTTCAATTACCTGGCCAATGTGCTGCGGCTGGCGGAGGGAGCCGAAATTCTCGCCTTCAACGGCCGCGACGGCGAATGGAGGGTCAAAGTCGCCTTCCCCAGCCGCAAGAAGATTGTGCTTGAAGCCGTGGAACAGACCCGGTCGCAGCCGCCGGCATCCGATCTGCATTACCTCTTCGCGCCGCTGAAGGTGGGCAGGCTCGACTATCTGGTCCAGAAGGCGGTGGAAATGGGCGCCGGGGTCCTGCAGCCGGTCATGACCCAGCACGTCCAGGGCAAGATCACCAGCCTGGAAAGGCTTCAGGCGAACGTCATCGAGGCGGCCGAACAGTGCGGCATATTGTCGATCCCCGAGGTGATGCCACCGAAGAAGCTGGGCGACCTCCTGACCCAATGGCCGGAGGACCGCCGCATCATCTTCTGCGATGAAGGCGACGAGGGCCAGAACCCGCTTCCCGTTCTATCCGCGGTCCAAGAGAGGAAGGTGGCCCTTCTTATCGGTCCAGAAGGGGGATTTTCCGAGGAAGAAAGGGGCAATTTGCGCAAATGCCCCTTCGTGACCGCCATCCCTCTCGGTCCGCGAATTCTCAGGGCGGACACGGCAGCAGTCGCCGCGCTTGCGGTTATCCAAGCGACGATCGGCGACTGGAGATGACACGCATGACACGGTTGACACACCGGCTGTGAAATTCTGAAGATATCTTGAAAGAAATTCACTTGCACCGCACATCAATCCGGTTCAATCAGCCGGACATTCATCCAGATCAGGCATTCCGCACAAGGTAATTTCTATGGCGCGTGACACCATCGACCAGACACCGCTTTCTTCGGTGTCCGAGCTTTCCGCCTACCTGGCGAAAGGGCCGCGGCCGAAGGACCAGTTCCGCATTGGCACGGAGCACGAGAAGTTCGCCTTTTTCCGGGCGGACAACAGCCCTGTCCCCTATTTCGGCGACGCCAGCATTTCCGCCCTGCTCAAGGGCATGCAGGAAAAGCTCGGCTGGGAGCCGATCATGGATGGCGAAAACATCATCGGGCTCGGGGAGCATTCCGGCATGGGCGCGATTTCCATCGAACCCGGCGGACAGTTCGAACTGTCCGGTGCGCCGCTGGAGACTATTCACGAGACCTGCCGGGAATCCAATCGCCACCTTGCCGTCCTCAGGGAGATCGCCGAGCCGATGGGCATCCGCTTCCTCGGCATCGGCGGCAGCCCGAAATGGACATTTGCCGAAACTCCGCGGATGCCGAAGTCGCGCTACGAGATCATGACGCGCTACATGCCGAAGGTCGGCTCGCAGGGTCTCGACATGATGTATCGCACCTGCACGATCCAGGTGAATCTCGACTTTTCCTCGGAAGAGGACATGGCGGCCAAGATGCGGGTCTCGATGAAGCTGCAGTCGGTCGCCACCGCTCTCTTTGCCTCATCGCCCTTTACCGAAGGCAAGCCGAACGGCCTGCTCTCCTGGCGCGGCGACATCTGGCGCGACACCGACAACCAACGCTCCGGCGTTTTACCCTTCGTCTTCAAGCCGGATTTCGGCTTCGAAGACTACGCGGAATGGGCGCTCGACGTGCCTATGTATTTCGTCGTCCGCGACGGCAAATATCACGACTGCACCCATGTCACCTTCCGCCAGTTCATGAACGGCGCGCTGAAGGGCGAGATCAAGGACTGGGAGCCGACGATCGGTGACTGGACGAATCATCTCTCCACGCTGTTCCCGGATGTCCGGCTGAAGCGCTTCTTGGAAATGCGCGGTGCCGACGGCGGACCGTGGCGCCGCATCTGCGCCCTGCCCGCATTCTGGGTGGGATTGCTTTACGACGACACGGCGCTCGCCGATGCCGAAGCGCTGACCAAGGATTGGTCTTTCGAAGATGTCGTCGCGATGCGCGATGCCGTGCCGGCAAAAGGCCTGAACGCCGAGATTCGCGGCAAGTCAGTGCTGGATGTCGCCCGCGATGCGGTGGCGATCTCCAAGGCCGGCTTGAAGGCTCGAAACCGCTTGAACGGCG
This sequence comes from Hyphomicrobiales bacterium, assembly GCA_900469955.1. GTDB lineage: Bacteria > Pseudomonadota > Alphaproteobacteria > Rhizobiales > Rhizobiaceae > Neorhizobium. Next base: position 9,461 of record UBYX01000029.1, read on the forward strand.
AAGGCCAGGACGAAAGCATTTTCCTGCAGCCGCTCGACGAAGTGCTCGCCAAGAAGACAACCATGGCGGAAGATATGCTGGCGCTCTACCATGGCCGATGGAACGGTTCCACCGAACCGGTGTTCGAGGAATATCAGTACTAGGAAATCGAGACCGGTTCTAAAAATCGGTTTCCGTCAATCACTTTCCGGATATAGTGTCGTCACACGCAAGCCGGAAAGGATTGGTCATGGTGCCACTGTTCGATATGATGCTCAGAGCTCAGAACGGCGCTGGCATTGAGGCCATAGCCAAGCAATTCAACCTGGCGCAGGAACAGGCGACCCAAGCCATGGCGGCGCTGATGCCGGCCTTTTCCTCTGGACTGAAGCGCAGCACGAGCAATCCCTACGACTTCAGCGCTCTCATGAGCAGCATGTTTTCCGGCTCCTACGCCAAGTATTTTGAGGACATGACGAAGGCTTTCACGCCGCAGGGCCTGACGGACGGCAACGCGGTCCTCGAAAAGCTGTTCGGTTCGAAAGAAGTCTCTCGCGCCATTGCCCAGCAGGCGGAGCAATTCACTGGCATCGGCCAGGAAATATTTAAAAAGATGATGCCGGTTATGGCAGACACGCTGATGGGCGGCCTGTTCAAGCAGATGACGGGGCAGATCTCCGGCGCAAGCGACGCCTTTTCCGCTTCGCCAATGGGCCAGATGACGCAGCAATGGCTGGAAGGCTTGGGGCTGCAGCCGAAGGCCGCGCCACAGCCGGCTGCAAACCCGTTCGACAACCCCTTCACTCAGGCGATGCGCTCGATGTGGGGACTGGACAAGGCGGAACAACCGCAGCCGGGGAGCGGCAATCCGTTTATGGACAACCCGTTCGCCAAGGCCGTTCAGGACATGATGGCCGGCAATTTCAGCGGACAGGCGACAGCTTCACCAGGAAAGCCCGGTGAAAAACCGGCACCTGAAGCAAACCCCTATCGCGACGTACTGAACAACATGTTCGACAGCGGTCTCGAAGTGCAGAAGAACTATCAGAAGAGCATGGAAGCGATCTTCGACAACTATCTGCGCGGCACTTCGGGCGATAAAGGGGAGCCTGCTCCACCCGAGACGAAGCCAGCCAAATAAAAAAGCCCGGCGCGGATCGACCGGCCGGGCAAGAGGCAGGGCTATTGGCTATCACCCTGCGGGGAAAACGGTAAGGTCAGCGATTGGCCGGCCTTGCAAAGCGTGTACGAGCCCGCTCGCGAGCTGCCCGCGACAGGAGAAGCGACGGATCGTCCAGAACGCTGGAACGGTCGAGAGCTTTCACCAAATCATGCCGGGTAATGCCGATGTCGTTGAGCTGGCGGTCGTCGAGATCATGGAGGCTATTGGCTGCCAGACGATTGCGAAGAGCACGCCATACGGATTTCGTTCGCTGCACCAGACCAGCAGAGCGACCAGTCGTGGCGCGCTGTCCGTGAAGAAGGTCGAGTTCAGTTCCGCAGTCGGTCGTGCTCATCGGTCTATCCTTTCGCAGGCACGAGAAAGGCCGTCCCTTCCGTGGAGGTCGCGGAAGGGCTGCCTGATTGGGCGCCTCAGGGAGAAGGCGGCCCGTCGAACTTGATTTACGATCTCGTTATGCTGAAAATCTATTGATCAGTCCAACGAATGTTCCTAATGATTAGTATCAAACCTTCTGATGGATCATAACCATGTCTGCTCCACTCGACATAGATCAGTTGCATACCTTCCTCGCGATCGTGGACACCGGCAGCTTTACCAAGGCTGCAGATCGGGTTTTCAAGACCCAGTCAGCGGTCTCCATGCAGATGCGCCGGCTCGAGGAGAGGATCGGCAAGCAGCTTTTTGCCAAAGATGGCCGTGGCAACCGGCTGACCGCCGAAGGAGAGAAGCTGTTGAATTATGCGCGGCGGATCATTCGGCTGAATAACGAAGCGATCGCAGCCTTCGACGACAACCGGCTCGAGGGAACGCTTCGCATCGGCACACCGGACGACTATGCGGACCGGTACATGCCGGAGATCATCGGGCGGTTTGCAAAGACCCATCCGAACGTCGAACTCTACATCGTCTGCGAGCCCTCCGTAAGCCTTGCCGAGAAGATGGCGCGGGGCGAACTCGACATCGCGCTAGTCACCCATAATCCCCGCCAGCGGATTTCCGACGTGGTGCGGACGGAGCCGCTGTGCTGGGTCGGCTCGGCCAACCACCCGTTGAAGGACGACGCGCCGGTACCGCTCGCCGTCGGGCGCCGCGACTGCCTGTGGCGGCAACTTGCCTGTTCCGCGCTCGACGCCGATGGACGGGAATATCAGGTCCTGTTCACGAGCTGGTCTTCGACCGTGGTCGCGGCTGCGGTTCTGGCCGGCATGGCGGTTTCCGTATTGCCGGAATCAGCGTTGCGGACAGGCATGAAAGTGCTTACGGCATCCGATGGTTTCCCGCCGCTGCCGCCGGTGCAGATCGGCCTCATGAAGCGCCCGGGCCTGTCGCCTTCGCTGATGAACGCGATCACCGATCATATTACCGCCTGCCTCGACAACATCTCGCCCACCATCATTCCAGATGATCTGGACGGCGAGTCGAAGGTGTTTCCGAGGCTTGCCCGCGCCAGGGCTGGTGCGGTCATGCCGGGCTGGTAAGAGCCGCCAAGCCAGAAAAAAAGCCGGGGCAGAACCCCGGCTTTTCTGTTTCATGACTTCACCGAATTACTCGGCGGCGCTCGGCGTGGCGCTGATCGTATCGACCTTGTAGCCGTGCTGCTTTTCGAGCGCTGCACGAACGCCTGCTTCGTAATCCGGGTGGATCAGGTTGAAGTGGGCAAGCTGACGCTCGATGATCTCGCCGGGCACTCCGCCCATCGCCGCTCCGATATTGGAGAACAGGCGAGCCTTCTGACTGTCGTCGAACAGGTTGAAGAGCGCACGCGGCTGCGAGTAATCGTCGTTGCCTTCACGATGATTGTAGCGGCTCATGTCGCCGTCGATCTTCAGCGGCGGCTCCTTGGCCGACGGCTGCTCGACCGGGCCGTTGACCGAATTCGGCTCGTAGTAGGCGTCCGGATTACCGGACAACAGGCCGCCATAAGTGTTCATCTGGCCATCGCGATGATAGTGATGGACCGGGCACTTCGGTTGGTTCACCGGAATATGCTCATAATGAGTGCCGAGGCGGTAGCGGTGAGCGTCCGCGTAGGAGAAGACGCGAGCCTGAAGCACCTTGTCCGGCGAATGGCCGATGCCGGGTACGATATTCGACGGCGAGAAAGCGGCCTGCTCGATTTCGGCGAAGTAGTTTTCCGGGTTGCGGTTCAGCTCCATGACGCCGATGTCGACCGGCGGGAATTCCGCATGCGGCCAGACCTTGGTGAGGTCGAACGGGTTGTAGGACGTCGCCTCCGCCTGGGCCTCGGTCATGATCTGGACCTGAACCTTCCACTTCGGGAACTCACCCTTTTCGATCGTTCCGAAGAGAGCTTCCTGGTAACCCTCGCGGGTCTTGCCGATGACCGTCTCGCCTTCCTCGTTCGTGAAGTGCTTGTGGCCCTGCTGCGTCTTGAAGTGGAACTTGACCCAGAAGCGCTCGCCGGCATCGTTCCAGAAGGAATAGGTATGCGAGCCGTAGCCGTTCATGTTCATCGGCGTCTGCGGCAGGCCACGATCCGACATCAGGATGGTGATCTGGTGGAGGGCTTCCGGGGACAGCGACCAGAAATCCCACATGGCGGTCGCGGAGCGAAGGTTGGTCTTGGGATGGCGCTTCTGGGTGTGGATGAAGTCGGGGAACTTGTAAGGGTCGCGGATGAAGAAGACCGGCGTATTGTTGCCGACGAGATCCCAGTTACCTTCCTGCGTGTAGAACTTCAGCGCAAAGCCGCGAACGTCGCGCTCGTGGTCGGCCGCTCCCATTTCACCGGCGACCGTCGAGAAGCGGGCGAGCATCGGAGTGACCGCGCCCGGCTGCAGACACTTAGCCTTGGTGTATTTGGAGATATCGCCGGTGATGGTTAGCGTACCGTAGGCACCCCAGCCCTTGGCGTGCACGACCCGTTCGGGAATGCGCTCGCGGTTCTGATGAGCGAGCTTCTCGATCAGCTGGTAATCCTGCAGCATGACGCCGCCACGCGGGCCGGCGGTCATGGAGTTCTGGTTGTCCGGTACCGGCGAGCCGGCGGTCGTCGTCAAAATCGGACGATCGGTCATAATTATCTCCCTAACCTGAAACTTTGTGGAACCTTTCCAAGATTCGACGGTTGAACATCCCACCCGCAATCGATAATTTCCAATCGTATTTCTTTAATTCTTCGATAGGAAAAAATTATCGTGCTGACATTGCGGCAAATGCGGTATTTCGGGGCGCTCGCATCCACCCGTCACTTCGGCAAAGCCGCGGCGCTGGCGAATGTGAGTCAGCCGGCTCTTTCCGCTCAAATTATGGAAATGGAGGAGCACCTCGGCTGCAAGCTCGTCGAGCGCAACCGTTCCGGCATCCTTCTGACCCGCAAGGGGATGGAGGCACTGCAGCGCGTTCAGGCAATCCTGGCGGAGGTGGAACGCCTGGAGGACGCGGTCCGCGAAGACGGTGGCATCCTGCATGGTCTTGTGCGGATTGGCATCATCCCGACGGTCGCTCCCTATCTTGTCCCCCGGCTGGTACCGCATCTGCGGCGAGACCATCCCGACATTGAAATTGAGTTGAGAGAAGCCGTCACGGACCGCCTGGTGACGGATCTTCTCGACGGACGGCTGGACACGGTCATCGCGGCCCTGCCGATCGAGGCGGACAATGTCGAGGTTCGGCCGCTGTTTTCGGACCGCTTCTTCATGGCCATGGCAAACAACGACCGGGACGTGCTGATGTCGCCGCTGACGGAAAACCAGGTGGACGCGGATCGGCTCCTGCTCCTTGAAGAAGGACACTGCCTGCGCGACCAGGCGCTTGCCGTCTGCGGCACGGCGGGCAAACGGAGCCTCGTCAATTTCGGCGCGACATCCATGACCACGCTCCTGCAGATGGTGTCGCACGACATGGGCATGACGCTCATTCCCGAAATGGCGATTCCCACCGAAACCGCGCGCAACGATCTCAGAATCGTACCCTTCGCCGAACCCGCGCCATCACGCGAGATCGGCCTGATCTGGCGGAAATCGAGCGGCCGAGCCGAAGACATGGTCGCCCTGGCGCAGGCGATAGCCGCCTGTGTTCCGACAAACGCCGGTTAGGCCAGGTTCTTCTTGAAGAAGGCGACCGTGCGGCTCCAGGCGAGATCGGCGGCCGCCTTGTCATAACGGGCCGAGGACGTATCGTTGTTGAAGGCGTGGTTCGCGCCCTCATAGACGAAGATCTCGAAAGTTTTACCGTTCTTTTCGAGGGCTTCCTTGAAAGCAGGTATGCCTGCATTGATGCGCTCATCCAGCCCGCCATAGTGCAGCATCAAGGGCGCCTTGATCGCGGGAACGTCTTCCGGCTTCGGCTGGGAGCCATAATAGGCAACACCGGCATTGAGACCTGGAAATTTCACGGCGAAGTTATTCACGGTGCCACCGCCCCAGCAAAAACCGACCGCGCCCACCTTGCCATTGGCACCGGTGATGCCGGCCAGATAGACCCTGCTCGCCTCGGCGTTCGCCGCGACCTCGCTCGGATTGAGCGACGAGAACATCTGACGGGCCTTTTCCTCGTCCGCAGGTGTACCGCCTTCAGGGGAAAGGAAGTCGACGGCCAAAGCATTGAAGCCTTCGAGCGCCATACGCCGAGCCACGTCCTTGATGTGATTGTTGAGTCCACGATTTTCATGGATGACGATGACACCGCCCAAAGGTGCGGAAGCGTTCTTCGGCCGGACCAGGTATCCCTTCATCGTGGTACCGTTTGCCCCGGGATAGGTAACATCCTCGGCCGTCAGGCGGTCGTCATTGGCAGGAACGATCTCCGCCTTGGCACCGCTGGCCGCAAGCATCGGCGCAATTGCCGCGGCCGCTGCGCCGGACCCTGCAAGCTGCGTCAGCTTCTCCATGAAGCGACGGCGGTCGAGGGTGAGATGCGTATATTCGTCATAGGCGTTGATCATCGCCTGGGTGATCTTCGGCGTCTCGTTGTCCATGTTTCTCTCCTCCTGGCTTTTTCGATCAGGCGGAAATCTAACGCCGTGAGCACCTCATGGAGATGAAACAATCCGTGAAAAGGGGGGCGAAAACTACACTTGTTCGTGAGAAGGAAGGCCGGCAACGGCTCCCTAGGCCAGCGTCAGCCATAAAGCGAGCCAAGCCCACATCGCCGTCAGCGATACGAAACCGACGATGAACAAAGGGCGGCGATACCGAAGACGATTGCTGGTGATGTGTATGTAACTGTGCGCGCACCGCGACAGAACGAAGATCCAGGCCAAAGCGACCGTCGCCCAGTTGTCCGCAGTGGAGACATACAGCGTGAGAGAGACGGCATGGAACAGGACTGGCAGCTCGAACTGGTTCCTGAGATTGTTGTGAACCAGCAGACTTTCCGGCGGCTCCTGCCGATTTTCCCGAAACTGGCCTGCTTCGGCGCTGCCTGAACGGACAGCGGTAAAACGCCTTCTGGACAAGAGCCAATAGAGAAAGAAGACGAGCGCGGCATGCGCAATCATCGGCCAGAGCGTGGCGTTCGACAGCATATTTCCTTCCGATCCGAAGCGACCGTCAAACCCGTAAGGCGCACCCTGGAAGTTTCAAGGGCGCCTAAATCAGCGCCATTGACGGGATTTCAGGTGAACGACATGTCCTAGCGTTGGATATCAAGCCCCAGCGCCGGGATAGTTCGGGCTCTCACGGGTGATGGTCACGTCGTGAGCATGGCTTTCGCGAAGACCGGCGCCGGAGATCCGTACGAAGGTAGCCCGCTCCTGGAACTCCTTGATGGTCGCCCCACCGACATAACCCATGGCCGCCTTCAGGCCGCCGCCGAGCTGATGCAGCACGCCCGAAACCGGTCCCTTGTACGGCACCTGGCCTTCGATACCTTCCGGTACGAGCTTCAAGGTGTCGCGCACCTCCGCCTGAAAATAGCGGTCGGCAGAGCCGCGAGCCATGGCGCCTACGGAGCCCATGCCTCGATAGGCCTTGAACGAGCGGCCCTGGTAGAGATAGACCTCGCCCGGGCTTTCGTCGGTGCCGGCAAGCAGGGATCCGACCATCACGGCCGACGCACCGGCGGCAATTGCCTTGGCCAGGTCGCCCGAGAACTTGATGCCGCCATCTGCGATGACAGGAATGTTTCGCGCACGGGCAGCATCCACCGCCGCCATGATCGCCGCGAGCTGCGGTACGCCGACGCCAGCGACGATACGGGTCGTGCAGATGGAGCCAGGCCCGATGCCGACCTTGACCGCATCCGCGCCGGCATCGATCAATGCGAGGGTGCCATCGGCGGTCGCGACATTGCCGGCCATGACACGGACCGAGTTGGAAAGCTTCTTCACCCGTGTAACGGCGTCCAGGACCCTCTGCGAATGACCATGGGCAGTGTCGACGACCAACAGGTCGATACCGGCATCGATCAGACGTTCGGCACGCTCGTATCCGTCGTCGCCGACGCTGATCGCAGCGGCAGCGCGAAGCCTGCCCTGCGCGTCTTTGGACGCGTTCGGATTAAGCTGCGATTTCTCGATGTCCTTGACGGTGATGAGGCCGACGCAACGGCCGTCGCCATCGATAACCACCAACTTTTCGATGCGGTGCGCGTGAAGCAGACGCTTGGCTTCCGCCTGATCGACGCTTTCCTTGACCGTGATGAGGTTTTCCCGCGTCATCAGCTCATAGATGCGCTGGCTCGGGTCGGAGGCGAAACGGACATCGCGATTGGTGAGGATACCGACAAGCCGCCCGGTCGTATGTCCGCCGGAACCGCCATTCTCCACGACGGGGATGCCCGAAATGCCGTGCGACTTCATCAGCGACAGCGCGTCTGCGAGCGTAGCATCCGGGCCGATCGTAACGGGATTGACGACCATGCCGCTTTCGAACTTCTTGACCTGCCGGACTTCCTCGGCCTGCTCGACAGGAGTCAGGTTGCGGTGGATTACCCCAATGCCGCCCGCCTGAGCCATTGCGATTGCAAGCCGGCTTTCGGTCACCGTGTCCATGGCCGAGGAGAGGATTGGCAGGTTGAGGTCGATGTCCTGGGCGATGGTCGTCGAGATGTTGGTCTGGCCCGGCATGACTTCGGAGTGACCTGGCTGAAGCAGGACATCGTCAAAGGTAAGCGCGTCCGCGCCGGTTGCCGTTTCAATGATGCGTGCCATGGCCAATTCCTCGATCAGAAAATGCAGATCATGCTCCGGAACGTGATATCCGCCCGGGCGGTCTTGCAAGAGTTGCTTGGAAGTTGGCGAGGGCTGGTAACACGTTCATGACAGGAAGGGAATAGCAAAAACCCGGCAAGGCATTCTGCCGGGTTTTTCCAAAGCTTTTCGATAAATCAAATATCGAACTGGTAGGTCTTCGGCACGAAGCGATAACCGGCTTCCTGTCTCTCGACGAACCCCACGGCCGGGAATGGCATATGATAGCCGAGGAAGGCGATCTTGTCGGTCGCGATCATGTCGTAGACCTTCTTTCTGGTCGCGGCAGCCTGGGCCTTGTCCATGTCGAAACGGACTTCCCACTCGGGGCGTTCTAGTGAAAGAATGTAATGATTGGCGGTGTCGGCCGTCAAAACGAGCCGCCTTCCCTCCGACTCGATGTTGAAGATCAGATGCCCGGGCGTGTGGCCAGGGGCGCTCATCGCCGTTATTCCGGAAACCACGTCGCCGCCGTCCTTCAGAAACGTCATCTTCTCCGCATGCGGCTTGACATTCGCAAGCACGGCCTTGTGGTTTCCTTCGGCGGGCGTTCCCACACGCGCCGCATCGCTCCAGAAGTTGTATTCCGTCTCGCCGGCCACGTAGCGGGCCTTCGGGAAAGCGGGTTTGCCGTCCTCCATGATGCCGCCGATGTGGTCGCCATGCATATGGGTGATAACAACAATCGAAATATCCTCGGGCATATATCCGGCTGCCGCCAATCCTTCGATCAGACGCCCGCCACCCTGGGCGCGGGCGGCCTTGCCGAGACCGGTATCGAAGAGGATGACCTCACTGCCCGTATCGACAAGTGTCGGCGAAAAGCTGTTGACGAACTTGTCGGCGGGCAAAAAATTGTCGTTCAGCAAAGTGCCGACCGCTTCTGCAGATTGGTTCGTGCCGAAGGTTTCCTGCGGGTTTCCGGAGGGGCGGGCGCCGTCTTTGACCACAACGACCTGAAAACCACCGACCTTGAACTTATGGATATCCGGAGGCGTTATCCGGTCGATGGCCTGCGGTTTGCTCTCCTGCGCGAAAGCCCTGCCAGTGATAATGGCCGGTGAAGCAATAATCCCAAGGCCCGCCGTTCCAAGCAGTGCCCGCCTGTCAAACTTAATCGACGTCATTCTTCAGCTCCCTATGAATTGCCCAAAACCCGGCATCGAGCCCGCGGCGACTTGGAACATAACCAAGCTCGGGAACAAGAAAATCGCCTCTCACGCAGACGTGACCCAAACAGGAAAAAGGTGAAATTCGCTCATTGGCAGAAGGAGCCCGGAGGTTTACAGGAAAACCGTTCCGCGCACCGCAGGCTGCCATGAATCGCGTCATTCCACTTATTCTCGCTGTCGCTCTTTTCATGGAGCAGATGGATTCGACCGTTATCGCTACGGCGCTTCCTGCGATCGCCGCCGACCTGAATGTCGGGCCGATCACACTCAAACTGGCGCTGACGTCCTATATGGTGGCGCTGGCGGTGTTCATTCCCATCAGCGGCTGGATGGCAGACCGGTTCGGCGCCAAGAAGATTTTCCGGCTGGCAATCCTGGTCTTCGTCATCGGCTCGATCTTCTGCGCGATCTCATCCTCGCTGATCGAATTCGTGCTGTCCCGGTTCCTGCAAGGCATGGGCGGAGCGATGATGACGCCGGTCGGTCGCCTCGTTCTCCTGCGCACGACGAAACGCAGCGAACTCGTCTCGGCCATGGCGCTACTGACCATCCCGGCGCTCATCGGCCCGCTGACTGGCCCTCCGATCGGAGGCTTCATCACCACCTATTTCAGCTGGCACTGGATTTTCATCATCAATGTGCCGGTGGGTGTGCTCGGCATCTATCTTTCAAGCATTTTCCTGCCGGAGATAGAGACGGCCAATCCACCTTCGATCGACTGGATCGGCTTCCTGTTGACCTCAGTCGCGGCGGCGGGAACGGTGTTCGGCCTCTCGGTGGTCGGTCTGCCTGCGCTGCCACCTGCCGTCGGCATCTGCTCAACCGCGATCGGCCTTGCCTCCGGCCTCTTCTACCTTCGCCACGCGCGGAGACATCCCTCGCCGATCCTCAATCTCTCGATCTTCAGGAACGACGCCTTCCGGGCCGCCACCTCGAGCGGCACGCTGTTCCGCATTTCGACCGGCGCCATTCCCTTTCTGATGCCGCTGATGCTGCAGCTCGGGTTCGGGCTCAACCCATTCCAATCCGGCCTGATCACCTTTGCGGGCGCTCTCGGAGCGCTTACCGTGAAGTTCGTGGCGCGGCGCGTCTTTGCGGCAACGGGCTTCAAGGTAACCCTTCTCATCGCAGGCGTTCTTGGGGCCGCCACCACAGCGGCCAACGGGTTTTTCACGCCGGAAACATCCCATGCCCTGATCGTCGCCTTCCTGGTGGCGTCAGGCCTTTGCCGCTCCTTCTTCTTCACCGGATCGAATGCGCTCAGCTATTCGGAAATCAGCGACGAGCAGGCCAGCCAGGCAACGTCGATCGCCTCGGTGCTTCAGCAGGTCAGCCTGGCTCTCGGCGTGGCTTTCGCCGCCTTTATCCTCGAGGTCTCGGCGGCCTTTTCCGGCACTTCTCTGGGGCTTGCCGACTTCCACCTTGCTTTCTTCGTGGTCGCCGCTCTGTCGCTCTTCGCGGTCGGTCCGCTGCTGAAACTCGACCCGATGGCGGGAGCAGCGGTTTCCGGCCATCGTGGCGGCCGGATCCAGCCGGAAGCGGGAGAATGATCAAGCCTCGGTTTCGGTTTCGGCTTCCATGTCAGGGGGTTCTGCTCTGCGGCCCTTGAAGTGCTTGGCAAGCAGGAACATTTCGACGGATTCCGAGCGCGAAGCACCGGGCTTCACATGAATGACCTGCCGGAAATTCTGCTTCAGCATGTTGAGCAGGTCCCGTTCGGTCCCGCCCTGGAAGGTCTTGGCAAGGAAGTGACCGCCTTCGCCCAACACCTCGACCGCAAAATGGGCCGCGACTTCGCAAAGATGCATGGTGCGCAGATGGTCCGTCCTCTGGTGGCCGGTGGTCGGCGCGGCCATATCGGAAATCACCAGATCCGGCGTCCCACCGACCGCGTCGATGAGCATCTGCGGCGCCTCAGGATCAAGGAAGTCGAGCTGCAGGAATTTCACGCCTGGCAGCGGCGCCATCTCCAGAAAGTCGATCGCCGCGACGCGGATATCCTCGTCCGTCGAATCGGTCACCTTCGCGGCGATCTGCGACCAGCTTCCGGGCGCTGCACCGAGGTCGATGATGCGGCGGGCACCCTTCAGGATGTGGTGCTTCTCGTCGATCTCGAGAAGCTTGAAGGCGGCGCGGGCGCGATAGCCTTCCAGCTTGGCACGCTGCACATAGGGATCATTGATATGGCGCTCCAGCCAGCGGCGCGAAGACGCCTTCAGCTTGCCCTTCTTGACCTTTTGACCAAGCTTTCGGCCCGTACGATTGCCGCCCACCGGTGGTTTCGCCATCGCCCTGCTCCTGATTGTTACTGTCCGCCGGTTGCCGGCCGGCGCTGACGTGTGCGGCGCCAGACGCCGTCGTCCGCCATCATATCGGTCAGCAGCCCTTCCCGGAGCCCCCGGTCCGCCACCCGCATGCGCGGGCTCGGCCACCGGCGGCGGATTGCTTCCAGAATGGCGCAGCCCGCAAGCACGAGATCGGCGCGGTCCGGGCCAATGCACGGATTGGCCGCACGGCCGGCAAAATCCCACGACAGCAGCTTGGCCTGCATGGCGCTCACTTCCGCATCGGTCAGCCAAAGCCCGTCGACCTTGCGCCGATCGTAGCGCGGCAGGTCAAGATGAACTCCAGCGAGCGTGGTTACCGTTCCGGACGTTCCGATAAGGTGGAAATCCTCCGCGCCCTGGCGCCGGACGGCTTCGAGCGGCGGGCATTGGAAATCCGCCAACATGCCTTCGACTTCCGTCACCATGGCGGAGAAAACGTCAGGCGTGACATTGCGTCCGCCATGACGCTCCGACAGCGTCACCACGCCAACCGGCAGCGATGTCCAATGGGTGATGTGATTGGCGAGCCGGCTTGAACGATTTTCGCCGATGCGGATGACGGCGATTTCCGAAGACCCGCCACCGATATCGAACAACACCACGGAGCGGGCTTCGCGGCCTACCAGCGATGCGCAGCCGGAAACGGCGAGACGCGCCTCCGTTTCCCGGTCGATGATCTCCAATTCGAGACCCGTTTCCGAGATAACGCGACCTAGAAACTCTTCGCCGTTCTCGGCGGCGCGGCAAGCTTCAGTCGCGATCAGGCGCATGCGGCGAACCGGCTTGTTGGCAAGTTTGGCAGCGCAGATGCGCAGGGCATCGACCGCACGGTCCATGGCTTCCGCCGAGAGCCTCCGGCTCGCCCCCAACCCCTCGCCCAGGCGTACGATGCGCGAGAAGGCATCAACGACACGAAACTGTCCGGGCCGGGTCGGCTGCGCGATCAGCAGACGGCAATTATTGGTGCCGAGATCGAGTGCTGCATAAAGATCGTTGACGAAGGGAAACCTGTCTCCCCGCGGATCGGAAGCCGACGCGTCGCCGCCAAGCCTGTTCCGGCCATCCTTGGCAGGCGCTGGCGCAGACGGCGCGACTTTCGCGACATTCGGCTGCGTCTTGGCGGGGGTCAGCGGCCGACCCTGCAGGCCGCGGCCGCCGCGATTCTTCTTCCGCCGGTGGCGCGACTTGCCCGAGGGCGGCTGTGATTCGCCTGAACGAACAGGTTCCACCGCCGCGGCGTCGCTCGCCGCCGGTGCCGCCTGTTGAGCGCCACCGGATTTCCCCCGGCGACGCTTGCGCTTGCGGGCCGGCTGACCGGTGTCCTGGATATGGGAACGTGCGGCAGGGCCGGCAGAATCAGCCGAACCCACATGTGCGAACGACGCCACGTCGCGGCTTTTGCCCCGTCGCTTCGCCTTTCGACGCCGAGAGAATCTTTCCTCCCCGCGCGTTGCCGACGCCCCGCCTTCCGGCGTCTTTGCGCCGCTATCGGGGTCCATCACTTCTATGTCCATCTCGCCGCGCAACACCTTCATGAGGCATGCCGCTGGCGTTTGTTTGTTTCGTTGGCGTGAAGATAACAGCCCGCTGCGTTTTCGCCAACGGCTTTTTGCCGACCGTTGTCCTCCAGAAAGCCTCTGTCGAGGGAGGCTGCCGGCTTTCTATTTTTTTCGAAATCGGTATTTGCAATTCGTCCGCTTTTGTTTATAAGCGCCGCACATCAGCCGAGCCGGTTTACCGGTTGAGCCTGCTGGGGAATAGTTCAACGGTAGAACGACGGACTCTGACTCCGTTAATCTTGGTTCGAATCCAGGTTCCCCAGCCAATTCTCTCTGATTCTCCTCCCCTCAGACGCGCCGAATCCGGTATGGCGTCATCGTCTGCTTGGTGCTTGCCGTTTCAAGGCCGCGAATCATCGCCAGTCCGGCAGAGCCGCCATCGCTCAGGAGGCTTTCCCCGCCATCCAGACAGGAGGCGGGGAGAAACGCCGGGCTCGGTGAAAATCGTCAGGCGGCGTAGGCTTCGCCCGCGCGTCCCAGGCCCTTCAGATGCGAGATCAGGTCCGCGATGGTGATCAATGGCATCTCGTGCTGTGCGGCAAATGCGAGGAGATCCGGTAGCCTCGCCATGGTGCCGTCTTCCTTGGCCACTTCACAGATGACGCCGGAGGGTTGCAGGCCCGCAAGGCGGCATAGATCAACGGCGGCTTCCGTGTGTCCGGGACGGGCAACCACCCCGTTCGGATGCGCCCGAAGAGGAAAGATATGGCCCGGGCGGGCGAAGTCGTCGGGCTGCGTGTGAGGGTCGACCAGCGCCCTTACGGTGGCCGCGCGATCCGACGCCGAGATGCCAGTCGTCGTGCCGGGAATATAGTCGACGGAAATCGTGAAGGCCGTCTTGTGGGACTCGGTGTTGCGGGGGACCATCAACGGGATGTCGAGTGCGTCCAGCCGGTCGCCTTCCATCGCCACGCAGATGAGACCGCGCGCGTGGTTCATCATGAACGCGATTGTCTCCGCAGTCACGGATTGCGATGCCGCGATGATGTCTCCCTCGTTTTCCCGATCCTCGTCGTCCACGACCACGATCATCCGACCACGAGCAAGCGCCTCGAGTGCATCTTCGATTTTTGAGATTTTCATTTCCACTGCCTTTCAAGGGTTATCCGCGTTAGCGGCCAAACCACGGCCTTGTGAGCCGCTATTTATCCCTTGGGCGAACAAGCCGATCCGTCCCCGAACCGGGGACGTTCCAGCGTGTTCTCTTCCATCCGGACTATGACCGTCGGCTCCGGCATCTCACCGGATCTGCTGACCTTCCACTTTCGCAGAAGCGCTCGCGGGCTCCGGGATCACTCCCGATACCGCCGGTGGGGAATTACACCCCGCCCTGAGAACAAGTTTAAAATAGTGAATTTCCTTGAGGAAATGCAATAGCCCCGACGCCAATCGACGTCGCAACCAGGAAAAGAACCACTACCCACAAGGGCTGGCGAGGGTAGATTTTCTCCTAAAGCTTCCGAGCGGAAGACGGCAGCTTAGGGCGGGACCTGCCCTTTTGGATGAAATCCGCAGAGATCGCCGACAGCAATCTCACGACATGATCAGGCCACCGTCCACATTGATCGTCTGCCCGGTAATATAGGCGGCATCCTCACTCGCCAGGAAGGTCACCAGACCGGCCACGTCCTCGCCCGACCCGGCCCGCTTCATGGGAATGCCCTGGACCCATTCCTTCATCAGCTCACCGGGTGCGTAATTGCCGAGCAGCTTGCCCCACACCTCGTCATTGTAGGCCCACATGTCGGTTTCGATGATACCCGGGCAGAAAGCGTTGACGGTGATGTTCTCGGTGGCGACTTCCTTGGCCAGACTTTGCGTGATGCCGACAACTCCCATCTTCGAAGCCGCGTAATGGGGCGTGTAGATGAAGCCCTGCCGGGCCTGACCCGAGGCCGTGTTGATGATCCGGCCACCGCGCTTGTGCTTGCGCATGCGGGCGATCGCCTCCTGGGCGCAGAGGAAGACGCCCTTGGTGTTCACCGCCATCACGCGATCCCATTCGGACTCCGTCATGTCCTCGATCCGCGCAATCGTAATCACGCCGGCGTTCTGGACAGAGACATCGACCGTGCCGAAGGCCTTTTCCGCGGTATCGAAAAGTTCCACGACGCTGCGTTTGTCCGTAACATCTCCCACGAAAGACACGGCTTTGCCGCCCAGATCGCTGATGTTGCGGGCAACCACCTCCACGGACTCCTCGTTGGCCGAAACGATCACGTTCGCGCCTTCTCGGGCGAAGCGCTTGGCGATCACCGCTCCGATACCCCGGCTTGCTCCGGTGATGACGACAGTCTTCTCTTCGAAACGCTTCATCAAAGTTCTCCAAACAGCAAAATTTGAAACAGCAAGGTGTCCCGCGAAGATGAGGCCGCACACGCCTTTCCGGCTCGTTCGATCAGCGTGAAGGGCGGGCGGACGGCGATATCGCACGCCGTACCGCCCGCTGGCTCCTTCAACGCCACGGTCTCAGCCAGGGAGGCAGCCAGACCGATCACATTCAAATTGCCTGCGACAAACGTCCCCATGGGATCACCAGCAGCAGAACCCACCATCGACGAGGAGGTCGACACCCGTCACGAAACTTGCGGCGCCGGAGAGCAGGAAGACGGCGGGACCTACGATTTCGTCAACGGCCGCCATCCGCTGCATGGGCGTCTGCTCCTCGAAGAGCTTGGTCTGGTGGACCATCTCAGGGCGGGTGTTCATCGGGGTCGCCGTATATCCCGGAGAAATCGTGTTCACTCTGATGCCGCGGTCGACCCACTCCATCGCCAGTGATTTGGACATATGGATCACGCCGGCCTTCGAGGCGTTGTAGTGGCATTGGCTGAGGCCGCGGTTGACGATCACGCCCGACATCGAGGCGATGTTCACGATCGATCCCCTGCCGTGCTTCAGCATGGCACGCGCCTCGGCCTGGCAGGAGAGGAAGACGCCCTTCAGGTTGATGTCCATCAGCGTCTGGTATTGCTCTTCTTCCATCTCCTCGGCCGGATTGGCATTGGCGATCCCCGCTGCATTGACAGCCAGGGACAGGGCGCCGAGTTCGGCCTCGGTCCGAGCGACGGCCTCGGCAAGCGATGTCTTGCTGGTGACGTCCGCCGCGATCTCGATCGACCTGCGGCCGGCCGCCCGGACATATTCGGCCGTGCGCGAAAGTCCGTCGTCGGTACGGCGATCGAGGAGCGCAACGTCGGCCCCGCACTGGGCGAGCCCGATGGCGATCCGCTGACCTATTCCGCTTCCCGCACCGGTGACGATGGCGACTTGGCCGGAGAGATCGAAAAGCTTCGGAGCGTTGAGAGTGATGTCGGACACCGCTCTTCCTTTCTATGTTCTGCTAGATCGTTGCCAGTTCCATGACCGAGACGTCGTTGGCCTCTTCACGGTCGAGAATGCCCGCCTGCTTGCCCTGCGCGAGCACAAGAATGCGGTTGGATACGCCGAGCACCTCTTCGAGATCGGAACTTACGACGATGACGGCGACGCCTTTCTTCGCAAGGTTCACGATGATGTCGTAGATCCCGGCGCGCGCGCCGACATCGATCCCGCGTGTCGGTTCATCGAGGATCACGACCTTCGGATCGCGCATCAGCCACTTGGCGATCACCACCTTCTGCTGATTGCCGCCGGAAAGGTCCGAAGCATATTGTTCGGCCCGCCCCTTCACGCCGAATTTGGATATCGCCTGCTCGGCGAATGTCCGTTTCATCTTGGCGGTGATCCAGCGGCGCCCGAACATGTCGAGGTTCGGGTAGACGACGTTTTCGCTTATCCGGTGGGTGACGACGATACCCTGATCCTTCCGGTCTTCCGGCACCATCACGATGCCCTTGGCGATCGCATCCGCTGGACTGCGGAGCCTGAGTTCTTCGCCGTTAAGCTTGACCGTTCCCGAGCTGATCGGATCCGCACCTGAAATCGCCCGGACCAGCTCGGTTCGGCCTGCGCCGACAAGCCCGGCGATGCCGAGGATTTCTCCCGACTGCACCTCGAAGGAGACATCACGGAACGAGCGGGCGGGCGAGGTCAGCCCCGAAACCTGCAGGACCGGTCGTCCGCTCGGCTCCGGAAGCGGCGGGAACATCCGTTCAAGGGGCCGCCCCACCATGCTTTCGACGATCGTGCGCACCGGTGTCGCGCTGTCAGCGAACTCCTGAACACGCACGCCGTCACGCAACACCACGATACGGTCGGTGATCTGCTTGATCTCCTCCATGCGGTGGGAGATGTAGACGATGCCGACGCCTTCCGATCGGAGTTTCCTGACCTGGTTGAAAAGAGCTTCCGTTTCCGCGCCACCCAATGCGGCGGTCGGCTCGTCGAGAATGAGCAGCTTGGCATCGAGTGCCAGCGCCTTCGCGATCTCGATGAGCTGCTGATTGGCGGTCGAAAGGCCCGCCACCTTGCGGGTTGCGGGGATATGAAGGTTCAGACGCGACAGTTGTTCCTGGGCGCGACGAACCATTTCGGCCCGGTCGATGACGCCGTTCTTCATCGGCCAGCGGCCGATGAAGACGTTCTCGGCGATGGAGAGTTCGGGGAGTAGCTGCAGCTCCTGATGGATCAGAACCACGCCCTTGTCGATGGCCTCTCTCGGAGTGGCCGGGGCATAAGGCTGCCCCAGCCATGTCATGGTTCCCTCAGACGGTGCGCGGGATCCGGCGATAATGCCGGATAGGGTGGATTTGCCTGCGCCGTTTTCGCCAAGAAGTGCCACGACTTCCCCGGCATAAACATCCAGGCTCACGTTCTTGAGGACCTGGAGCGGTCCATAACGCTTTGATATGCCTCTCAGTGAAAGAACCGGTTCAGTCACAACGTATCTCCTCAAGTCGTAGAAAACCGTTACGGATGGTTGGCGATGAAGCCTGCCACGTTCTCCTTGGTCGTCAGCGTCGCGTCCATGAGCTGCACCGGGGGTACCTTCTCGCCGGCAACAAGCTTCACCGCATTAGCGACCGCGTCGCGGCCCATCTTCTGGGTCTGCTGGGTCGCCGTCACGTTGAACACGCCCTTGCTGAGAGCTTCCAGCGCCGCGGTATCCCCGTCAAAGCCGCCGACCACGATCTTCTGGGAAGGATTGGCGACCTTGATCGCCTGCGCAGCACCGAGCGCGAGCGCATCCGCCTGGGCAAATACGATCGAAACATCAGGGTTCGCCTGCAGCATGTTCTGCATGATCTGGAAGCCTTCGTCCTGGCTCCAGATGTTGGAATACTGCTCGGCGACCACCTTCACATCCGGATAGGCCTTGAGGGATTGCGCGCAGCCCTTCGAGCGGTCGACCTCGGGGGTCGTGCCCTTCTGGCCGTGAATGATCACCATCTTGCCCTTTCCGCCCGCCTCCTTGAGGATGTAGTCGCAGACGGCCTTGGCGGAGGTCACGGAGTCCGTCGCCAGGAAGGTATCGCCCGGCGCGCCTTCCGCGTTGCGGTCGACGTTGACGACGGGGATGCCGGCGCTCTTTGCGAGTTTTACCGGCACGGTGGCCGCCGCAGCGCCTGCCGGAATGTAGATCAGCGCGTCAACGTTCTGCGTGAGCAGATCCTGAACCTGGTTGACCTGGGTCGGGCCATCACCCTTGGCATCGACGGTCACGACCTCGATGCCGCGTTTCTTCGCTTCGTCTTCGACAGCCTGCTTGATCTGGTTGAAGAAATTGGCCTGCAAGTTGGCTACGGCAAGGCCGAGTTTCTTGACTTCGGCGGCATGAACAGAGCCGATCGTCAGACCCAGCATGGCAGCCGAAGTCAGGAGAATGCGCGCGAGTTTCATTTCATTTTCCTCCGTTGTTAAACTGAACCCTCGAGTATTCCTCCACCCTTGGGCCGCTGATCCGCTCCAACCGTTCGGAGAGGAATTCGTGAGAGGTCCGCGCTGTCGCGGACCTGATGTCAGGCTCGCCGGCGGCGAATGGTTTCGGCGCCAACCGCAAGCACGATGACGATGCCGATGATGACCTGCTGAAGGAATGGCGACACGTTGAGCAGGTTGAGCCCGTTGCGCAGGACGCCGATGATCAGGACACCAATCAGAGTGCCCCCGATACCGCCTGCCCCACCGGACAAGGACGTTCCGCCGATAACCACTGCGGCGATCGTATCGAGTTCGTAGCCGAAGCCGCTCGACGGCTGAACCGAGTCAAGGCGGGCCGCCAGAACGATGCCCGCAAGACCTGCAAGGACCGCGCTGATGACGTAGACGCCGATCGTCACGAGCTGGACATTGATGCCCGCCAGGCGCGCCACCTCGGGATTGCCGCCGACAGCGTAGAGCATCCGGCCTTCGGATCGGAACTTGAGGAACAACCAGGCAATCAGCACCACGACCAGCATGAGGAAGACCGTGGCGGTAAGGATGCCGAAATGGCGGTCGATCGCTAGCATCATGAACCAGTCGGGAAAACCGACGATCTGCTGGCCATCTGTGATCATGTTCGCCACGCCGCGCGCGGCCGACATCATCGCAAGCGTAGCTATGAAGGCGGGAACCCTGAAAATCGTCACGAGGAGCCCAACGATCAATCCGCTCACGGCAGACGCGATCAACGCAACCCCGATCCCCACCCCGAGCGGCATCCCCGCGACATTTGCCGTCCAGCCCATCACCATCATCGCCAGTGCGAGCACCGAGCCTACTGAAAGGTCGATACCGCCGATCAGGATGACGAAGGTCATGCCGACAGCCATGATCCCGAGCACGGTGATCTGGTCCAGAATGTTCAAGCCATTACGAAGCGAAAGAAACGCATCCGTGGCAAAGCTCAGGAAAACGCAAAGCGCGAGCAGACCAAGAAGCGGGCCAGTGGCTCCAGCCAGGCGCCTAAGCCACACGCCAGAGGGGCGGCCTTGTTCGGTGATGTCGATCGCCACCATCGTTCCTCCCTAGATACGAGGGGTATTTCAACCCTAAGAATATTTATTCACGACTGTTGGAAAATTCATTAACAAGGTCTCTTGAATGTGTCAAGAAAATTTGCGGAAGAATGCCGACGGGGAAAGAGGCAGTTTCCACTTGACAGGAATTAGTTCTGTGCAAAAATATGTATATGTGAATAAATATGCAGATTGAGGATCCCATGGAGCCCACAGAACTCGAACGTATCGCGCGCCAGATCCGGCTGCGCGATCTTCAGGCGGTGTACGAAGCCGGCGCGGGGCATATCGGCGGCGAGATGTCGGTCATCGACATCCTCACAGCGCTGTATTTCCGCGTGCTGCGCGTGTGGCCGGATCAACCGAAGCATCCGGAACGTGATCGGTTTGTTCTTTCGAAGGGCCATACGGCCTGCGCGCTATACGTCACGCTGGCCAAGCGCGGTTTCATTCCCGAGGAAGAAATCTCCACGTTCCTTCAGCCTCACTCCCGGCTGAACGGCCATCCCAACAACAACAAGGTGCCGGGCGTCGAAACCAACACCGGACCTCTCGGCCACGGACTTCCCGTCGCGGTAGGCATGGCCAAGGCCGCAAAGCTGTCCGGCGCGAAATACCACACCTATGTCATCACCGGGGACGGCGAGATGCAGGAGGGTTCGAACTGGGAAGCCATCATGGCGGCCGCCCAATTCGGCCTGGACAATCTTACCCTTGTTATCGACCACAACAGGTTCCAGCAGGGGGCGGCACTTGCCGATACCAATGATCTGGCCCCGCTCCGCCCGAAGCTTGAAGCTTTCGGCTGGGAAGTAACGGAAATCAACGGCAATGCCATGAGCGAAGTGGTCCCGGCCCTGGAGCACCGGAGCTCCCGTCCCCATTGCATCGTCGCGCATACCAACAAGGGCCACGGCATTTCCTTCATGCAGGACCGCGTCGACTGGCATCACAAGGTGCCCAGCAAGGAACAATACGATCTCGCGGTGGCAGAACTATCGGAGGCAATTTGATGAACGCGCCAGTTTCCACCGCCAAACTCCATGATTGCCGTGATGCATTTGCGGCCACGCTCGAAAAGCTTGCAGAAAATGACGAAACCATCGTTGCGGTCTGCAACGACTCCGTGGGGTCCTCAAAGCTCGGCGGGTTCAAATCCAAGTTTCCCGATCGTCTCGTTAATGTCGGCATCGCCGAACAGAACATGGTGGGTGTCGGCGCGGGTCTCGCGAATGGCGGACGGCTGGCGTTCGTCTGCGGCGCCTCGCCATTCCTGACAGGGCGCGCCCTCGAGCAGATCAAGGCCGACATCTCCTACTCGAATGCTAATGTGAAGCTCGTCGGCATCTCGTCCGGCATGGCCTATGGCGAACTCGGCCCGACGCACCACTCGATCGAGGACTTTGCATGGACGCGGGCGCTGCCGAATCTTCCGGTCATCGCTCCATGTGATCGGATCGAGACGGCGGCCGCCGTCGAGTGGGCTGCAAGCTACGACGGGCCGTGCTTCCTCCGCCTTTCCCGCGTTGGCGTTCCCGATCTGCTGCCTGCAAATCACAAGTTCGAACTCGGCAAGGCGAACCTGCTGCGCGACGGCTCCGATGTCACGCTGATTGCCAATGGCACTCTCACACACCGCATGATGAAGGCCGCGGAAATCCTTGCCGGTCAGGGCATCAGCGCCAGGGTGCTCAATCTGGCGACGGTCAGGCCGATCGATGAGGAAGCCATCATCGCGGCGGCCCACGAAACCGGAGCGATCGTCACGGCGGAAGAGCATACGATCTTCGGCGGGCTCGGGTCGGCAGTGGCCGAAGTGATCGTAGAACACGCACCGATCCCGATGAAGCGCCTCGGCGTCCCCGGGGTCTTTGCGCCGACCGGTTCGGCCGAATTCCTTCTGGACGAATTCGGCATGAGGCCAGCCTCTATCGCCGAGGCCGCCGTCACGGTTATCAAGAGGAAGTAAGCCTCCGGCCGCGCGCGTTGGCCGACAAAATATCGCCCCGGCCGTTTTCAAGGGAGGACATGATGCGGGCTATTCTAGCCATCGACCAGGGCACCACCAATTCCAAAGCAGTCCTGGTTTCCGACAAGGGAGAGCTCATCTCCCGTGGCTCGGCCCCGGTTGGCATCGCTTATCCGAAACCCGGCTGGGTAGAACAGGATCCGCAAAGAATCTGGAAGTCCGTCTGCGAGGCAGTCACGGCCTGCCTTAACGCAGCGCCCGGCGTCAGCGTTGAAGGCGTCGCGATCTCCAACCAACGCGAATCCGTGACCATCTGGGACGCCGAAACGGGCGAACCGCTTGGCCCCGTCGTCAGTTGGCAGTGCCGCCGCACCGCGGCCGACTGCGAACGCCTGGCTCGCGATGGACACCTCAATCGCGTCCAGTCGATCACAGGGCTGCCTCTCGACCCGATGTTTCCCGGACCGAAGTTTCGCTGGCTCCTCAGCCGGGCTCCGGAAGGCCGCAGGCTCAGAGTCGGGACCATCGACAGCTGGCTCGTTCACTGCCTGACGGGCGGGCGACGCCATGTCTGCGACGCGTCGAATGCCGCAAGAAGTCAGCTATTCGATCTGCAGAGGCAGGCGTGGAGCGAAGAGTTATGTGAAATCTTCGGCGTCGACGCTTCGGTCCTGCCGGAAGTGCTCGACAGCTCGGCAGATTTCGGAACGACCCTTGGGCTTCCGGGCGTTCCCGACGGCACGCCGATCAGGTCGGCGATCGGAGACAGCCACGCCGCCCTCTTCGGACATGGCGCGTTCAACCCTGGTGACGGCAAGGTGACATTCGGCACCGGCTCCTCCGTCATGACGACGCTGCCCCGCTTCATTGCCCCCAGGAACGGAATCACAACCACGATTGCGTGGCGCATTTCCGGAAACCCCACATTCGCCTTCGAGGGGAACATCCTGGTGTCGGCGGCAAGCCTGCCCTGGATGGTCGATATCCTCGGCCTGCCCGATGTGGCGGCTCTGATCGATCTTGCCGCCACTGCTGAACCGGACGGGCCCGGTTTCGTACCCGCCTTCGTAGGTCTCGGCGCTCCACACTGGAACTCTGACGCCCGCGCGCTCTTCTCGCAGATCAGCTTCAATACGACGCGCGCTCAGATGGCGAGGGCGGTTACCGACTCCATCGCTTTCCAAGTTTACGACGTTTTCTCAGCCATGCAGAACCAGAGCGGCGGCGTCATAGGCGCTCTCTACGCGGACGGCGGCCCCAGCCAGAACAGATTCCTGATGCAATGCGTAGCCGACGTGCTCATGCGCCCTGTCATGCAGTGCAAAGCGCCCGAAGCCTCCGCTCTTGGAGCGGCCTATCTTGCCGGGCTTTCGGTGGGGATGTGGCCCGACCTTGAAACGATCAGCCGCCTTCCGCGGGAATCCCAGCTCATCAGCCCCGAAACCAATGATAGTGCAGAGCGTAGAAAGACTTGGAGTGACGCCGTGGCCCGCTCGACGTGGAACCCGGTAGCCGCTAAAGGTGAATAATAATTCACGCCCGGAACGGTCATGAGTCGCTTAAACGAACTTCGTCTGATCTCACGAGTTGCTCAGATGTATCACATCGAGCGGCGTCGGCAGGCGGATATCGCACAGCATCTTCGCCTGTCACAGGCGACCGTTTCCCGAATGCTGAAGCGGGCGGAGGCGGAAGATATCGTCCGCACAAGCGTCATCCCTCCCGTAGGCACCTATGCAGATCTCGAGAAGGCGCTTCGAGAGCGGTTCGGCGTCCCTGAAGCAGTCGTCGTGGAATGCTCCGAAGATCGCGACGGTGCGATCATGGCGCGGATCGGCGAAGCCGCTGCCCATCTCCTCGAGGTTACGCTTGCGCCCGGCGAGATCATCGGCGTCTCGAGCTGGAGCCAGACCATCTTCAAGATGGTGGAGAACATCCATCCCCAGAAAAGTGCGCAGGCAAAATACGTCGTCCAGACCCTCGGCGGCATGGGTGACCCTTCCGTCCAGACGCATGCCACCCAGCTCACCACGCGCCTGGCACGCCTCACGGGCGCCGAACCGAAACTGCTTCCAGTACAGGGGGTGACGTCATCGCGGGAAGCGAAACTTCTGATGATGGCTGATCCATTCGTCCGGGAGACGATCGATCTGTTCAGCAGCATTTCGCTGGCAATCGTCGGCATCGGAGCCGTCGAACCCTCCGAGTTGCTGGCCCGCTCCGGCAACATCTTCTCCTCCCGGGAGCTTGCAGACCTCGCCGACGCCGGAGCGGTAGGTGACATATCGCTCCGGTTCTTCGACAAGGAGGGCAAGGCGGTCAAAACGCCGCTCGACGAACGAGTGATCGGGCTCCCGCTCGACGAGCTTGCCAAGGTCGACAGAGTGATCGCGCTGGCAGGCGGCATGAAGAAGACCGTCGCCATCGCCGGAGCCCTGCGGACCGGCGTGATCGACATGATCGTCACGGACAAGTTCACGGCCCAGCGGCTGATCGAACTTTAGTGTCGCTCAGGCAAGCAGCATAACCCCTAACCGAGAGTTATAGGGCGACCATTCAGAGGCGCCTTCGGCGCGCGAGGCCGCTAATGCAGATGCTTCAGCTTATCGGGATTCCGCACAACATAAATGGCCGCGATCTTTCCGTCCTCGATATCGAGCGCGGTCGTCTGGAGTTCGCCATCGGCTTCGAGCGTGATGAAACCGGGCAACCCGTTGACGAACCCGGCACGAACGAGTTTCGAGCCGTTTTTCTGAAATTGATCTGCGAGATAGGCGTGCACCTTCATCACCGCGTCGAAACCGAATATCGGCTCCATGGCCGCCGGACGTTTCCCGCCACCATCGGCGTGGACGCTGACATCGGCCGCCAGCATCGCACCGAGCGCCTTCATATCGCCGCTCCGTGATGCTGCGTAGAAAGCTTCGGCGAGTTCGACACCGCGCTGCTTGTCCACCTGAAAGCGGGCTCTTGCCTCGCGAACATGGGTACGCGCCCGGGTGGCAAGCTGGCGGCAGGCGGCCGGATCGCGCTCGATAGTCGCGGCAACTTCCTCGAACCCCAGTCCGAAGACGTCATGCAGCAGGAAAGCCGCTCGTTCGAGTGGCGAAAGGCGTTCCAGTGCAAGCATCAACGGCAACGTGACGTCCTCCTGCTCCTCGTCTTCCACGACGGGATCGGGAAGCCATGGGCCGACATAGGTCTCGCGCTGACGTCGCGCCGACTTCAACTGATCGAGGCAGAGCCGCGTCACCGTGCGGCGGAGGAACGCTTCCGGCTCCAGCACCGCGCTGCGCTCGGCCTTCATCCAGCGGATGAAGGCCTCCTGCACCATGTCCTCGGCGTCGGTGACCGATCCGAGCATGCGATAGGCGACGCGCATGAGCTTCGGACGCAGCGGATCGAAACTCGCCGCTGCGTCTTCCTGGTTGAAGCCTGACATCAGGCGGCCGCCTGGGCAGCCTTCGCGACTGCCGGACCGGCCCAGAGACCGAAGCCGACGGCCAGGCGATTCCAGCCGTTGATGACATTGATCATCAGTGTGAGCTTCACCTGTTCTTCCTCCGTGAACTGAGCCTTAAGGGCTTCAGTAGCGCTTTCATGGGTATGGCCTTCAGACAGGCGAGTCAGGGCCTCGGTCCAACCTAGCGCAGCGCGTTCGCGATCGGAATAGCAAGGAGCTTCCCGCCAGGCGGACAGCAGATAGATGCGCTGTTCGGTCTCGCCCTTCGCCCGCGCTTCCGCCGTGTGCATGTTGATGCAATTGGCGCAGCCGTTGATCTGCGAGGCGCGGATCTTCACGAGTTCGATGACGTTCCATTCGAGGCTCGATTGAACGTCGACAGAAACGCCCATCCACTTCTTCATCAGCGAGGGAGCGGCGGCGAAAGGATCAAGTTTGGCACTCATGGTTCGTTTCCTTCTGTTGGTTACGACACCATGACGAGACAGGATTTGCCAGTGTGACATGCTCGGAAATTTATTTGTCCAGGCTCCGGTCACATCCGTGGGTGCCGCGACAAAAATCCCTGCGCACAGCTTGATTTTTCATTTGCGCCGCAGCATCCGGGGCGGCATGCTCGAACCTCGAACTATAAAAGAAATGGGAATGGAAATCAGATCATGACAGCGGATGCGATCGTGCTCGGAGCCGGGATTATCGGCGTTTCGACGGCACTGCAATTGGCCCGGCGGGGCAAATCGGTTGTGCTCGTCGACCGGAAAGAACCGGGCATGGAGACCTCCTATGGCAATGCCGGACTGATCCAGCGCGAAGGTGTGGTGCCTTACGGCTTTCCGCAGCAGTTCGGGCTGATCTTGCGCTATGCACTGAACAACCGCATCGACGCCCACTACCACTGGCGAGCGATTCCGTCGGTCACCTCATTCCTGGCTAAATACTGGTGGCACTCCAACCTGACCCGCCATCAGCTCATCGCGCGCGCCTATGCGCCGCTGATCGAACATTCGATCTCGACCCACAACGAACTGATCGAGGAAGCCGGCGCGGAGGCGCTGATTGCCAAGGACGGCTGGACCGAGGTTTTCCGCAGCAATGCCAAGCGCGACGGAGAATTCGGCGAGGCCGAACGTCTGGCCGGCGAATACGGTGTTTCGTTCAAGAAGTTGACGCCTGCCGATCTCGCCGCGCAGGAACCGCATCTTTCCGGTGATTTCGTCGGCGGCCTGAAATGGGAAGATCCGTGGTCGGTCAAGGATCCGCTGGCGCTCACCCGCGCCTATATCGCGCTCTTCGAAAAGCTCGGCGGCCGTGTTCTGAAAGGCGACGCAAAGAGCCTGTCACAGACCAAGACCGGGTGGCGCGTGGTTGCCGGTGACGGCACGGTGGAAGCCAAGGACGTGATCGTCGCCCTGGGACCCTGGTCGGATACCGTGACAAAGCCGCTCGGCTACAATTTCCTGGTTGGCGTCAAGCGCGGTTACCATATGCATTACGGGACGAAGGGGAACGCGAAACTCAACGGCTGGACCATGGATGCGGAGCGTGGCTATTTCCTCGCCCCGATGAACCAGGGTATCCGGCTGACCACTGGCGCGGAATTTGCCCGCCGTGACGCGCCCAAGACACCTGTGCAGCTGGAACGGGCCGAAGCCGTCGCCCGCACGATCTTCCCCCTCGGCGAGAGGCTCGACAAGGAGCCGTGGATGGGCGCGCGCCCCTGCACGCCCGATATGATGCCGGTGATCGGCAAGGCGCCGCGCCACGACGGCCTTTGGTTCGCCTTCGGGCATGCGCATCATGGCCTGACTCTCGGGCCGGTGACGGGTCAGGTGATCGCCGAGGCCATTACCGGGCAGAAGACGCTCATCGATATTTCCGCCTATCGTCCCGAACGCTTCAACGCCTAGCCCAAACACAGAGACTGGGCTATCTGGTGCTCCATGGATGATATCAGTTCCGCCCAGATCTTCTTCGAAAGCAATCCCGATATCGAGGTGCTCGAAGCCTTCGTCATCGACGTGAACGGCGTGCCGCGAGGCAAATGGATCCCGAGGGAGCGGGCGTCGGACGTGCTCGCCAAGGGGATGGCCATGCCACGCTCCGTCTACGCCCTCGATGTCTGGGGCCGCGACGTCAATGCTGCAGGCCTTGCGGAAGGCACCGGCGACCCGGATGGCATCTGCCTCCCCGTACCCGGAACACTCTCCCGGGTTACCTGGCTCAATCGTCCGACCGCACAGGTGTTGCTCGGCATGCGAGATACCGATGGCGACGGATTCTATGGCGATCCGCGTCAGGTGCTCGCCAACGTCATTACCGGATTTTCAAAGCTTGGTCTGACCCCAGTCGTCGCCACCGAACTGGAGTTCTACCTGATCGATCCGGTGCGCTCGGCGCTCGACCCCGTCCGTCCGCCGAATTCGCGCGAAGGGCGTTGGCATACGGGTCAGACACAGGTGCTGTCGATCTCGGAGCTGCAGGATTTCGAGGACGTCTTCCACGGCATCGCGAGCGCGGCTCGGGCGCAGGGCATTCCCGCCGATACCACGCTGCGCGAAAACGGACCCGGCCAGTACGAGATCAACCTCAATCACGTGCCGGATGCCCTCAAGGCCGCCGACTATGCGGTACTCCTGAAGCGCATCGTCAAGGGCGTCGCACGCGCCAACGACCTCGATGCGACCTTCATGGCCAAACCCTACGGCAGCCAGGCCGGCAGCGGCATGCACGTGCACTTTTCGCTGCTCGACGAGGCCGGACGCAATCTCTATGTCGGCGAAGACGGGCCATCGGAGATGCTTTTCCACTCGGTGGGCGGGCTTCTCGAAAACATGGGCGAGAGCATGGGGGTCTTCGCACCGCATGCCAATTCCTATCGCCGCCTTCGACCGAGCGAACATGCGCCGACCTATGCCTCATGGGGCTTCGACAACCGCTCGGCGGCGGTGCGCGTCATCACCGCCTCAAAGCCCGCGACCCGCATCGAACATCGCGTCGCCGGCGCCGACAGCAATCCATATCTGGTGCTGGCGATGATCCTCAACGCAGCTCTCTCAGGCATCAAAGAGAAGCGAAATCCGGGCGGCGCGATCACCGGCGATGATCACGCCGTCAGCCACGAGCCGCTGCCGACCAACTGGGACTATGCACTACAGCAATTTGCCCGGTCTACGTTTGCCTATGCCACGCTCGGGCCGAAATATCGGGCACTCTACACGGCCTGCAAACAACAGGAGCTTGCGGAGTTTGCCACCCGGGTAACCGACGTCGAATACGATGCCTATATCCGGACGGTGTGAGATGGTTTTCAAAGCAAGCGACAATCCGCGACACGCAAATTCCTGGTACGCCGCTTCAGCCGACGACAGGAAAGTCCGCCCTGCCCTCGACGGCGAGATCTCGGCGGATGTGTGCGTGATCGGCGCCGGCTTTACCGGTATCTCTGCGGCGCTGGAGCTTGCCGAACGCGGCTACTCTGTCGTCGTACTGGAAGCCGAACGCATCGGCTTCGGCGCATCGGGGCGCAACGGCGGCCAGATCGTCAACGGCTACAGCCGTGATCTTGAAACGATTGCCGGCCGATATGGCCGGGAGAAGGCCATCGAGCTTGGGAAAATGTCGCTCGAAGGCGGCGAGATCATTCGCACGCGCGTCGCTGGATACGGAATCGACTGCGATCTCATCCATGGCGGTTTTTTTGCCGCCTTTACGGAAAAACAGATCCGCGAGATGGAGGTCCACAAGGCCCAGTGGGAAAAGCACGGACATGCCGGGCTCGAAATGGTCGCCAAGCGGGATGTCGGGAAATATGTGAAGACCGACCGCTACGCCGGCGGCATGATCGACAAGCTCGGAGGCCATATCCATCCACTCAATCTGGTGCTCGGAGAGGCCGGTGCCGTCGAAAGTCTCGGCGGGCGCATCTTCGAAGGCTCGCGTGTCGTGGGCCTCGACCTGAGCGAAAGGCCGGTGGTCCACACCGCCAAGGGTTCGGTCAAGGCGTCCTACGTGCTCGTCTGCGGCAACGCTTATCTCGCGCCGCTGCTGCCGGAGGTTCACGGGCGCATGATGCCGGTCTCCAGCCAGGTCATGACGACGGAGCCACTCGATCCTGCGCTGATCGAAAGCCTGCTGCCGGCCAATTATTGCGTCGAGGATGCCAACTATATCCTCGACTATTATCGGCGCACCTCCGACAACCGCCTGCTCTATGGCGGTGGCATCGGCTACGGCGGGCACGATCCGAAGGATCTGACCGGCATCATCCGTCCGAACATGCTGAAGACGTTCCCGCAGCTGAAAAACGTCAACATCGATTACGCCTGGAGCGGCAACTTCGCGCTGACGCTGACGCGCATCCCGCATATGGGCCGGCTTTCCGACAAGGTGTACTTTTCCCACGGCGACAGCGGTCATGGGGTGACGACCACGCATCTGCTCGGAAAAATACTCGGTGAGGCCGTGGCCGGCCATGCCGAACGCTTCGACATATGGGCGTCGCTGCCCAATCTGCCTTTTCCCGGCGGCAAGACGCTTCGCGTGCCGCTGACGGTTTTGGGGGCTTGGTGGTACGGGTTGAGAGACAAGCTCGGACTATAGGTCCGCGGCCTCAGAAACTCGGGTAACTTCCCTTCATGAACTGCCCGAGCTGGATCTTCGCCGAGGCCTTGAAATCCTCGATGATGCTTTCCGCCTCCGGTTCCGGAACGAGCAGCGCCAGGCGGACGGCGCTTGCCGCAAGGTGAAACATCATGAAAACCAGGCGGACATATCGGTCGTGAAGGCCGTCCGCAACGAATGCGCCCGTCGCATCCGCAAAGATCCGGCTATGCACGCGGGACTCTGCGATATCCATATCCGCAAGAGCCTTGTCGGCCTGGATCGCATTGATGAGATCCTGGACCGGTGGGTTGTTCCGGACATTCGCGTAATAGAGATCGATCAGCCTGTCGATGGCGCCGAACGCATCCTGTTCGGTCTGCAGGTCGGCAACGCTTTCATTGACGAAACTCAGAACCTGTTCCGCATACTTCTCATAGAGCATCGCGATGATCGCGGACTTATTCGGGAAGTATTGATAAACGGAGGCGATCGGGCCTCCCGAAAGCGCCGCGATCTCTTTCATGGTCACCGCATCGATGCCCTTCCGGCCGATCAGTTCCATGGATACCTTCAAGATCTCGTCGATACGCTCGCGGCTTCTTTCCTGTTTCGGTATCCGGCGAAGGGTGCCCCGCCCTGGCCCTTGCGTCGACTCTGGCATTTCGCGAACCGTCTCCTTCTAACAGCGCCCCTCGCGGTGCATCTGGCGGCGCTTCTGCCGACGCCCATCAATGCACCTACAGAGATTTTGTCTTTTTATACGACGGATGGAGATATTCGGATCAAGATCGACAGAATTTTTTTACAATACTTCCCGAAACTTCGCCAAAAAAAACCGCAAAGTGGCCGGGAAATACCGTAGCGCGATGGGGTTTTGCTTACCGCCACCCCTCGACAAGCTCTGCCAGGGCTCTGTCGACGATCGTTTCCACGCTGGCGTCGATATCCACCGTGACGACACCCTCCTCGTTCGTGGGACTCTCCAGGGTCGCAAGCTGGCTCTGCAACAGGGAGGCCGGCATGAAGTGGCCCTTGCGCTCGCCCATGCGCTTTTCCAGCACTTCCGCCGCACCGGTGAGGAAGACAAAATTGAGCGATCCGCTGCTCGCCTTGCGCAAACGTTCGCGATAGACCTTTTTCAGTGCCGAGCACGTGACCACGATGCTCTCGCCGCGCAGCCTGGCCGCGGCCAGTTCGCCCCCCACGAGATCGAGCCATGGCCAGCGGTCCTCGTCGGTCAGCGGAATGCCTTTTGCCATCTTTTCTACATTCGCCTCAGGGTGCAGGCGATCGCCCTCGACGAAGGCGCAACCGAGCCGTTGGGCAAGCAACTGCGCGATAGAAGTCTTGCCAGCCCCGCTGACCCCCATGACGACGATTGTCCGGGGGGACTGTCTGTGCGTTTCAGTGCTCACGTCGATGTTTCCTTTCACGATTGTCCTATCGCAATATCTGTCCGAACATGGGTTTCACAAGCCTGCTCAGCGCTTACGTGCATCTTTGCCGAGGACCAAGGGCATCAGCACGGAAAGAACCATCAGCCGCAGTACATGGTGAGCGCCGACATAGGTCGGATCTGCGTGCAGCATGACAGCCATCGCCGCCATGGTCTCGAGACCGCCTGGCGCAAAGGCTATTAAAGCAGCCACGAGCGGGACCCCTGTGATATGGGAAACAGCGAAAGCGATTGCCGCAGCCAACGCCGTCACCACGACAGTCACCACGCCGCCGGCGACAAACGCCATGCGTATCGCGGTGATCGATACGCCGCTGAAGCGCGTGCCGATGATCGATCCGAGGGTGACGTAGGTCGGAATGAGCAGCCAGTTCGGCATACCGCCGGTGAGGAACCCGGTTACATGCGTGCTGATCGAAACCACGACGCCACCCAGAAGAAGCGCGGCAGGAAACTGCCAGCGCAGGAAAAACAGGCCCAGTACCAAGGAGACGCAAAGCGTGGCGAGCAGGATGGGCATGCTCATGACTTCCGCCGGCATTACCGGGGCACCGCCTGCCAGGCCGAAATACTCCACGATAAGCGGAGTTGTGATGGTGAGCGCCAATACTCGCACACTTTGGGCGACGCTGACGGTGCGCAGGTCGCCGCGTGTTTCCGCCGCGAGGCTTAGAACGTAACTCAGATGGCCGGGGGACGAGGCCAGAAGCGCAGTGGTCCGATCATAGTGAAATATCCGCTGCAGCACCCAGGAGCTGGCAAAAAGCAGGATGACAAGCGCAATCGGCACCATGACGAAGCTCAGCGGCCAGGTGCGCGCCGCCACGATTACGTCAGGCGTCACACTTGTTCCCATCGAGACGCCAACGATGACGAAGCAGATGTTGCGAAGCTGTATCGGTACCCGGAGCGTCAATCCAAACAGTCCGGCAATGGTGATGACGACGGCGGGACCAATCAGATAGGGGGCCGGAAGTCCGACACCAGTTGCTGCCACGGCGCCGGTGGTCCCGATCAGCGCAGTCAGCGCGTAAGCGCGCAGTTCCGATAAAGGCATGGCTTGGTCCTGAAGGCGCCACAGGAAGAAATGGCTGCAAAGCCAAAAACGCCTACCGTCCTTCTATTGCAAACGGAGCGAAGGTCAACCTCAGGACATGACAAAATCGGGATAGGGGGGAGCCTATTGGCTCCGCCCCTCCCAAACCACCCGGCATGCGGGTCC
>UBYX01000033.1 GCA_900469955.1 Hyphomicrobiales bacterium
ATCTCTCGGGTCGGGCACCCGAGAGATTGCAGGCACAACGCCGCCTTGGCTGCGGACAAACCGCATCTGATTTGAGCCAATCTCATACGGCGAAAAACGGCGCAATGGCGCTGCCGGTTTGCGTGCGGCCGACCAGGTCAAGCCGCACGCCGTGACGCCTTCACGATGTCAATGCTTTGAAAAGACGTATTCGGTCTCCTGTCGCAGCACCTCGCCCGGGCGCAATACCGCATTGGGAAATCCAGCATGGTTGATCGCATCCGGCCAGACCTGGGTTTCGAGGCAGAAACCTGAGAAGGGGCCGTACTGCCGCCCGTCCAGGCCGGTCGCCGGAAGCTTCTGAAGCTTGAAGGCCGCATAGAACTGCACGCCCGGTTCGGTCGTGCGCACTTCCATGGCAAGACCGGAATAGACGCTGCGCACCAGTGCAACGGGCCGTTTTGCGGTGCGTTCCGGCGAGAGGCAGAAATTGTGATCGAAGAGGATCTGATCGGCGCCATCGAAGCGCTTCATCGGCCCCATTTCCCGCAGGTCGAAAGGCGTGCCGGCAACGGGCAGAACCTCACCGGTCGGTACCTGCCGGTCATCGAGAGCGAGTACATGGTCGGCCGCGATCATGATGTCATGGTCGAGCGCGTCGTCACGGCCGTCAAGGTTGAAATAGGAATGCTGGCAGATGTTGGCGAGCGTCGGCTGGTCTGCCGTCGATTCGTAGATGACCGACAGAATGCCGTCGGCCTTGAGGTGATAGGTGGCGGTGATGGTGCAGTTTCCCGGATAGCCGGCACGGCCGTCCGGGTCGGTGATGCGCAGCACCACCTTGTCCGGCGTGCAGTCGATGATTGTCCAGTTGCTGCGGCCGATGCCGTCCGTGCCGCCGTGCAGATGCGTGACGCCGCGCTCGTTCAGCTCGAGCTGATATTGCTTGCCGTCCAAAGCGAACCGGCCGCCGCCGATGCGATTGGAACACCGGCCGGGGGTCGCACCGAAATAGGGAGAATGGGCGAGATAATCTTCGAACCGCTCGAAACCCAGGACCAGCGGCGGCTGATGTCCCTCGAACCTCAGATCCTGGATGACGGCACCCCAGGTGATGACATGCGCCGTCAGCCCACCGCCGGAAATTTTGACGCGATAGACCGTTTCGCCCTTTTCCGTCTGCCCGAAAACCTCGAAATCCTGTTTCACCTGATCCACCACGGCCTGCTCCTCCGAATTGTCGGCGTGCAAACTGCGCGATTTGTCCTGCAGCCGCAATGTCGTGGCGAACAAAATTATCCGCCAGGATCATCAGACCGAGCCTACTCTGCTCCGATCTTTTCCATGTCGTAGGGCGTAGTCTGGTAGATCTCGTTGATCCAGTTGCCAAACAGGAGATGCGCATGGCTACGCCAGCGGTTCAACGGCGTCAGCGTGTCGTCGTTATGCGGAAAATAGTTATGCGGCAGCTTGATCGGAATGCCCGCATTCACATCGCGGAAATATTCGTCCGCCAGCGAGGTGGAATCATATTCGACATGATTGAACATGTAGAGCCGTTTGCCAGCCTTCTCATGCACGAGGCAGATGCCCATTTCCTCGGATTCCATCAGAATTTCGAGGTTCGGCACCTTTTCGATATCGTCCCGCCGCACCTCCGTCCAGCGCGACACCGGAACCTGGAAATCGTCGGAAAACCCGTTGAGATAGACGGATGACGGGCAGAGATTGCGGTGGCGATAGACGCCGAACGCTTTCTCCTTCAGCTCGTATTTCGGCACGCGATGGAAATGGTAGATCGCTGCCATCGCTCCCCAGCATACATTCATGGTCGAATGGACATTGGTCGCCGTCCAGTCGAGGATCTTCTCCATCTCGTCCCAATAGGTGACCTCTTCGAAGGGAAGCGTTTCGATCGGCGCGCCGGTGATGACGAAGCCGTCGAACTTGCGGTGCTTCACCTCTTCCCAGGTCTCGTAGAAGGCAAGCAGATGGTCCTCGGAGGTATTCTTGGCCCTGTGATTGCCGACGCGCACCAGCGAAAATTCGACCTGCAGAGGCGTCGCACCGACAAGGCGCGCCATCTGGAGCTCGGTCTTGATCTTGTTCGGCATGAGGTTAAGGAGTCCGATCTGCAGGGGACGGATATCCTGCCGCACGGCTGCGGTTTCACTCATCACCCGCACGCCCTCCTCGACGAGGGTGCTGAACGCGGGCAGCGTATCGGGAATCTTGATCGGCATGGCTCAACCCAACAAAAACAAAGCCGGCGGCGAAAAATCGCAACCGGCCCGTGGGAAGACATCTTCTCGCGGCCCTTTAGCGACTTTTTTAACGTGGCTGCAAGCCGGCCGGCCAAATCACCACGGAATTACGAGCTTTCAAATAATCCTTGCTAAGCCCCGCGTCAATGGTAGCAAAATCTACCTCGTTTCGCGCAAAGGACGTTCCGACCGCGAGATCCGGCGCCAAGCGCTCGAAATCGGTGCGACAGGCTTTTGGCCGCTTTCCCTTCGTGCCCGGTTTACGCTATGGGCAGTGGCATGACCCATTCAACCTTTGTCATCCTGCTCGGCGGAAACCTGGCCGTCACCGATCGCTTGAAAAGGGCGCTCGCGGACTGCCGCTTCATCGCAGCAGACAGCGGCATGCGACACGCGGCGATACTCGGCGTGGAGCCCGAATTGTGGGTCGGCGATTTCGACTCCACGGATGCCGAGCTCGCAAAGCAATGGCCAGACATCAAGCGGAAGCCCTATCCGCCGGCAAAAAACGAGACCGATGGCGAAATCGCGACCGCCGAAGCAATCGACCATGGAGCCACCCGATTGATTTTTGTGGGCGCGCTCGGGGGCGAACGGAGCGACCATGCACTCCAGCACCTCTTCCATGCGATGAGTCTCGCCGAACGCGGCCTCGATATCTTGCTGACCTCCGGCGAGGAAGAAGCTGTTCCGCTTTTGCCGGGCAAGATCGGCCTTGATCTCCCAAAAGGATCTTTGTTCTCCGTCATCGGTTTTTCCACCCTGGAGGGGCTCAATATCATTGGTGCCCGATATCCGTTGGCGAATTTCGCACTTCCGTTCGGCTCGTCCCGCACAGTTTCGAATGTTGCTGAAGGGCGCGTCGAATTCCATCTAAGAAGCGGCAAGGCAATGATCCTCGCCCGCCCCTATGACATGACAGGAGCCTGACTATTGGCGCCCCCAATTTTGAAACTCGATGACATCTTCCTGAGCTTCGGCGGCGCGCCGCTGCTTGCCGGCGCCGGATTGCAGGTGGAGCCCGGCGACCGGATCTGCCTCGTTGGCCGCAATGGATCCGGTAAATCAACGCTGATGAAGATAGCGGCCGGAATGGTCGAGGCCCAGTCCGGTGAGGTCTTCCGTCACCCCGCCGTAACCATCCGCTATCTCGAACAGGCACCTGATTTCGCGGATTTCAAGACGGTGCAGGCTTATGCAGAAGCCGGCCTCGGTCCCGGCGATGATCCTTACCGCGTCACCTATCTGCTCGAGCACCTCGGATTGACGGGCCAGGAGGATCCGAAAAACCTTTCAGGGGGAGAATCCCGCCGCGCGGCGCTGGCGCGCGTCATGGCGCCGGAACCGGATATTCTGCTGCTGGACGAGCCGACCAACCATCTCGACCTGCCGACGATCGAATGGCTTGAAGACGAACTGCGCAAGACAAGGAGCGCACTGGTCCTGATCTCCCACGACAGGCGGTTTCTGGAGAAGGTGTCGACCACCACCGTTTGGCTGGATCGTGGCACGTCGCGGCGGCTCGACAGGGGATTTGCTCATTTCGAGGTCTGGCGCGACGAAGTGCTGGAGGCAGAAGAACTGGAGCAGCACAAGCTCGGTAAAGCCATTGAACGCGAGGAGCACTGGCTACGCTACGGCGTGACCGCGCGCCGCAAACGCAACATGCGCCGGCTCGGGGAGTTGCAGACGATGCGCTCGAACTATCGCGGCCATAAAGGACCACAAGGCACGGTGCAGGCACAAATCACCGAAGGCAGGGAGTCCGGCAAACTGGTGGTCGAAGCCGAGAACATCGCCAAGACCTACGATCGGCCTGTCGTGGCGCCGTTTTCGATCCGTGTGCATCGAGGCGACCGAATAGGCCTGGTCGGCCCGAACGGCGCCGGGAAGACCACGCTTCTGAAAATGCTGACCGGCCAACTCGCACCCGACAGCGGAACCATAAAGCTCGGCACCAATCTGGAGATTGCGACGGTCGACCAGAAACGCGAGGACCTGAATCCTGAAGAGACGCTGTCCCACTATCTGACGGATGGCCGCGGAGAGACGCTGCTCGTGAATGGAGAACAGCGCCATGTCGCCGGATACATGAAGGATTTCCTGTTTCAGCCGGAGCAAATCAGGACACCGATCAAGAACCTTTCCGGCGGAGAACGCGCCCGCCTGATGCTCGCACGTATCATGGCAAAGCCGTCGAACCTGCTGATCCTCGACGAGCCAACCAATGATCTCGACATCGAGACGCTCGACCTGCTCCAGGAGATTGTGGCCAGCTATAACGGCACCGTCATCCTCGTCAGCCACGACCGCGATTTCCTGGACCGTACCGTGACCTCGACCATCGCGCCGGCTAGTCCCGACGCACCGGACGGGCGCTGGATCGAATACGCGGGCGGTTACACCGACATGCTGGCGCAGCGCAAAGGCGCCTTGGAGGAAAGGCGCAGGGCGGAAAAGGCAGAAAAGCCGAAGGCCGAGTTGAGCACTTCCGCAACCGAACCGCCAAAGGGCAAAGGCAAACTTTCCTACAAGCAGAAGTTTGCCCTCGAAAACCTGCCGAAGGAGATGGCGAAAGCAGAAGCGGAAATCACCGCGCGGGAGAAGGAGATGGCAGATCCCACTCTTTTCACCCGGAATCCCGCCGCCTTCAACAAGCTCGCCGCCGAAATGGAAAAGCTTCGCAATGGCTTGGCCAGGATGGAAGAGGAGTGGCTGGAGCTCGAAATGTTGCGAGAGCAACTCGAAGGATAGCTAAGAATTTGTTATCCTTAACAAATAGTTAGCCAAAAAACATATGTATCGGCTCGGAACAATCTGCCTCGTTCGGCGTTCGACAGGCAGACAGCGCCGATCCGCACCTCACGCATCGGCATATTGAGAACCGAACTGGGGACATCAATGCTGACAAATGTTGAGAGTGGTCGGCTGGCTCGCGAGGCGCCAGGTCAACGGGTACTGATTGTCGAAGATGAATTCCTGATCGCGCTCGACATTGCCGAGACGGTTGAACAGATGGGGCTGGAGGTAGCGGGCTTCGCTCACGGCCGCAGGAATGCCCTTGAATTGGCGCCGGAAGCCGATATCGCAATCGTCGACGTCAATCTCGCCGACGGAAGGACCGGGCCTGACATCGGTCGTATGCTTGCCGAACGTTACGGAGTGACAGTTATTTACATGACCGGGAATCCGGAAGACGTTGACGGCATGAAGGGGCCTCTGGGGGTCCTGACGAAACCGGTGCTGCCCCATGTGGTCGAGCAGTCGATCGACTACGCTGTCGCAAACCGCCTTGGCCGTTCCGCAAAGATACCGCGCGAACTCAAGGTTTTTCGGCAAGGGAGGGCCTGAACCGGCCTCTTGCCATCGGAACTTCCTGCCGTTAAATCTTTCTCTGCTCTAACGGGGTGCCACGCGATTTCGGGTGGCTGAGAGGCATCGCCAACCCGCGGAACCTGATCCGGCTAGCACCGGCGGAGGGATTAGACGGCTCGTTATCAGCGCCTATTCCCCAATCTTTGAAGAGGAGGCGCTGATGCGCAATACCATTGTGTCGATGTTCGCGGTCGCAGCGGCGCTTTCCCTTTCCACTGTTGCGCATGCCCAGCAGAAGACGCTGACCGTATATACCTACGAAAGCTTCATTTCCGAGTGGGGGCCTGGCCCGAAGGTCAAGGAGGCGTTTGAAAAGACGTGTGCCTGCAACGTGAAGTTCGTCGGCGTGGCGGATGGCGTGGCGCTGCTCACTCGGCTCAAACTGGAAGGCCAGGATACCGACGCCGATCTCGCACTCGGGCTCGACACCAATCTGGTTTCCGAAGCGAAGGCTACCGGCCTTTTCGAGGCACACGGACTTCATCTTGCGGCGGTCAAGGTGCCTGGCAGTTATAGCGATGATACCTTCGTCCCCTATGACTATGGCCACTTCGCTGTCGTCTACGACACGACGGCGATGAAGAGCCCGCCGAAAAGCCTGAAGGAACTCGTCGAAGGGGACCCTTCTCAGAAGATCGCGATCGAAGATCCGCGCACCTCGACACCCGGCCTCGGCCTGCTCCTGTGGGTAAGGTCTGTTTATGGCGACAAGGCTCCGGAAGCCTGGGCAAAGCTCAAGAACCGCATTCTGACGGTAGCGCCCGGTTGGTCGGAAGCCTACGGCTTGTTCACCAAAGGTGAGGTACCGATGGTGTTTTCCTACACTACCTCGCCGGCCTATCACATGGTCGAGGAAAAGACCGAGCGCTATCAAGCAGCATCCTTTTCCGAAGGCCACTACATCCAGATCGAGGTGGCTGGTATCCTGAAAGGCGCATCGGACAAGGAACTGGCTAAAGAATTCCTGAAATTCATGGTCTCGCCGGCCTTCCAGGATGTCATTCCCACCACCAACTGGATGATGCCCGCCGCTGAGACGTCGAGCCCGCTGCCGGAAGCCTTCGACAAGCTGGTCCAGCCGCAGAAGACGTTCCTCATGGGATCGGATGAGGTCGCCAAGAACCGCCAGACCTGGATAGACGAGTGGCTGAATGCCATGAGCATGAACTAAGAAAATCATGTTGCTGACACGGGCCGAGCGAAGAAGAGGCATCGCCTGGGGTCTGACAAGCCTCGCCTGCATCGCCTTCTTTGTCGGCATCGCCGTTATCGCGCTGCTTTCCTGGGATGTCGCTGACGCGCAATCCCGGCTCTTCACCGCCTACACCTGGCGCATCCTGCGCTTCACGCTTTGGCAGGCGATGCTGTCGACATTGCTCTCCGTGGGGTTCGCGCTTCCCGTGGCCCTCGCACTTGCCCGCCGGCCCGATTTTCCCGGCCGAATCTGGATTATCCGGCTCATGGCGCTGCCCATGGGGATACCGGTTTTGATCGGTGCGCTGGGATTGATCGGCATATGGGGGCGTCAGGGCCTGATCAATGGGCTGCTGTTGAGACTCGGTCTCGACCAGCCGGTCAGCATCTACGGTTTTTCTGGAATTCTGCTCGCGCATGTCTTCTTCAACCTGCCGCTCGCCACCCGGCTATTGCTCGCGGCCCTGGAGCGCCAGCCGGCAGAATACTGGCTTCTATCTGCCAGCCTCGGCATGAAACCGCTCTCTGTCTTCCGGTTTGTCGAATGGCCCGCAGTCAGAAACGTCATCCCGGGCATCAGCGCACTCGTCTTCATGCTCTGTGCCACGAGCTTTACGCTCGTCCTGGTATTGGGCGGCGGACCGGCAGCGACGACGCTCGAGGTGGCGATTTACCAGTCGCTGCGTTTCGATTTCGATCCGCCGCGGGCGGTCGCCCTGGCGCTGCTGCAAATCGGCATAACGGGCATCATTCTGGTCGCCATGGCATTGTTGCCGGCGCCGGATGACCACGGTGCAGCCTCGGGTCGCGCAAGCCGCCGCTTCGACGGCCGCACGTTGTCCGCAGGGCTGTGGGATTCATGTGCCGTCCTCGCTGCCACGGCATTCCTGATCATGCCGCTGGCTTCGATCCTTGCCGCCGGTCTGAAAGCCGATCTCTGGAGCCTCACCACGAGCGCTGCCTTTCTTGCCGCCGCCCGGACGAGTCTATCAATCGCTCTAAGTGCCGGTCTGCTGACGGTTCTGACCTCGCTCGCCGTGATTGCAGGCCGGGAAGCGGTGGCCGACATGAAAAAGCCCGGCATAACCGCTCGAAGCTTCGCCGCAATGCTTGCGGGCATGTCTTCACTTGTTTTGCTGGTGCCGCCAATCGTACTCGGGACGGGCTGGTTCCTGGTGCTGCGGCCGCTAGGGGACGTCGATCGTTTTGCTGCGGCGCTGGTCGCGATCATCAACATGCTGATGGCACTCCCTTTCGTGATGCGCGTGCTGGAGCCTGCGCTAGATACCCATCGCAGGCGGACCGCCAGGCTTTCCGCAAGCCTTGGCGTCTCAGGTTTGTCGCGGCTCCGCCACATCGACCTTCCTGTGCTTACAAAACCCCTGCTGACGGCCCTTTCATTCGCCATGGCGCTGTCACTCGGCGATCTCGGCGTCGTGGCTCTGTTCGGCTCCAACGATCTGATCACCCTGCCCTGGCTCGTTTATAACCGGCTATCCAGCTACCGGACGAACGACGCCGACGGCCTGGCGCTTATACTGTGCCTCATTTGCCTGCTGCTGACCATCCTGGGAACGACCGGCCGGAAAGGGGCGAACAATGGCTGACGGCATCACGCTGCAGAACGTCGAATTGAGGCTCGGCAGCAGGGATTTCCGCTTCGACTGCGCCCTTCCCTCCGGCGCAGTGACGGCGGTTACCGGACCTTCGGGTTCCGGCAAATCCACTTTTCTCAATATCGTCGCGGGGTTTGAAGCTCCCGACACGGGCCGCGTCATTGTCGCCGGGGAGGACGTGACGGAAAGGCATCCATCCGAACGGCCGGTCTCGCTGGTTTTTCAGGACCACAATCTTTTCGCCCATCTGGACCTCTTTACCAATATCGGTCTCGGCATCAGGCCTTCGCTGACCCTTTCGTCCGATCACCGGAAGGCAATTGCGCAGGCGCTGGAACGGGTGGGTTTAGGCGGATACGAAAAGCGCATGCCAGGAACCCTTTCCGGAGGTGAAAGGCAGAGAGCCGCCTTCGCGCGCGCCCTGGTGCGCAACAAGCCGGTGCTGCTGATGGACGAACCATTTGCGGCGCTCGACCCCGGACTACGCGTTTCGATGGCAAGCCTGTTGTTGGACCTGCATCGGGAGACGGGCAATACCGTGCTCATCGTCACCCACGACCCGAAGGAACTGAGTCGGCTGGCCGACCACGCCTTATTTATCGAACACGGACAAATCGCATTCAGGGCACCGACCGCGGAATTCCTCGACCGCCGCGACATCCCGGCACTCGTCGAATTCCTTTCAAATTGATGGCTCGCGGAGTGTGTGTAGGAAAGCCTATCGCTCCTCTCGACCGATCACGCCCCGAGACTGTGCCAAAAGCTCCGTTACACCTGCCGCCACAATTTGGACGTGGCGCAATGGCATCGCGAACTGACTATGGGGATTTTCTTTGCAAACGCGCCGATAAGACATATCTCAATAATATCTGGGCATGCGTCGCGAAAATCGCTAAGCGAACATGGAGAACAAACTGGCTTTGGTTCGAGAGAGCCATCCTGACGCCGGGTGGCAGACCTTGGAAATGACGGTGCGTGAAACGAGGACGATGAGGCGCGAGACGGCTGGTTCAATGGTCTTGCCGGGAGCTCGCTTTATGCTGGGCTTTCGAACGGCTGGCGCCCTGCTGCTCAGCGGCATCCTGTTGGCCGGCTGCCAATCGATCTTCGAGCAGGCCTATACTCCGAATGTCTCTCCTTCCGACTCCCCGCAGATCGTCGATGAGGTCCAGAAGAACGATCCCCGGGCGCAAATGGGTGCGCGGGAACATCCACGCATCGTCGCGAGCTATGGCGGAGAATACCGCGATGCCAAGACCGAACGACTGGTCGCCCGGATCGCCGGCGCCCTGACGGCCGTTTCGGAAAATCCCAACCAATCCTTCCGCATCACCATCCTCAATTCGCCGGCGATCAACGCTTTCGCCTTGCCCGGCGGTTATCTCTACGTGACCCGCGGCCTTCTCGCTCTTGCAAACGACGCTTCGGAAGTCGCAGCGGTCCTCTCGCACGAAATGGGGCATGTGACTGCCAACCACGGCATCGAGCGGCAACGGCGCGAAGAGGCGGAAGTGATCGCCAGCCGCGTCGTCGCAGAGGTGCTTTCGAGCGATCTGGCCGGGAAACAGGCCCTTGCCCGCGGCAAGCTCAGGCTTGCGGCTTTCTCCCGCCAACAGGAGCTGCAGGCCGACGTGATCGGCGTGCGAATGCTTGGCGAGGCGGGTTACGATCCCTATGCGGCGGCACGCTTCCTGGATTCCATGGCGGCGTATGCCAGGTATTCGTCCGTGGATCCGGACAGCGATCAGAGCCTGGACTTTCTGTCGAGCCATCCGAACTCCATCCAGCGCGTCGACCTCGCACGCCGCCATGCGCGCAACTTTGGCCAGGAGGGCACCGTCGGCGACAAGGGCCGCGACTATTATCTGGCCGGCATCGACGGCCTGCTCTATGGCGACAGCCCGCAGGAAGGCTATGTGCGCGGCCAGACCTTCCTGCATGGTGGGCTTGGCATCCGCTTCGACGTGCCGCCCGACTTCCGTATCGACAACAAAGTGGAAGCGGTACTGGCGACCGGACCGGGCGAAACCGCCATCCGGTTCGACGGAGTGGCTGCCGGCGACAACAACAATCTGACCAATTACCTGACGAGCGGCTGGGTCGCGGGGCTGCAGCCCGAGACGGTGCGGGAAATCCAGGTCAACGGATTGCCCGCAGTAACCGCTCGAGCGTCCGCGGATCGATGGGACTTCGACGTGACGGTCATCCGTGTCGGCGAACAGATATTCCGGTTTCTCACCGCCGTGCCGAAAGGCAGCGCTTCGCTGCAGACCACGGCCGATCTCCTGCGCAGCACGTTCCGACGGATGACGCCGGAAGAAATTGCGACATTGAAACCGCTGCGGGTTCGGATCGTGACCGCCGCTCAGGGCGACACGGTTGCTTCCCTGGCCGCCAGGATGATGGGAACCGACCGGAAACTTGATCTTTTCAAGCTGATCAATGCTCTATCGGCCGGCGCCACCTTGTCGCCCGGCCAGAAGCTGAAGATTATCTCCGAATAGCCCGCAGATGCGTCAGCAGACTGCAGCCATTTGCGGGTTGGCCGAAACGAGCGCCATCTTGAGTTTCTCGATCGCGCGGCTCTCGATCTGACGAACGCGCTCCTTGGAAATGCCGAGTTCGGCACCCAGCGCTTCCAGCGTCGCGCCTTCATCCGTGAGCCGGCGCGCACGGATGATCTTCTTTTCACGATCATTGAGCTTGGTGAGCGCGCCCTGTAGCCATTTGAGGCGCCGTTCACCGTCTATCATTCCCGAGACCTGTTCATCGGGCAGCGGTTCGGCGCTGGCAAGCATATCCAGTCGCTCGCCGCTGTCGGCGTCGCCGGCAATGGATGGAGCCTGCAGCGAAGCGTCATTGCCGGAAAGACGCGCATCCATGGTCTGCACATCGGCGACGCTGACGCCGAGGGCTACCGCAATCTCTTCGTGGATCGCGCGCGCGGTGAGATTGGAATCCCCGCGGGCAAGTTTCGCGCGCAACCGGCGGAGATTGAAGAACAGGGCCTTCTGCGCCGAACTGGTGCCGCCGCGCACGATGGACCAATTGCGCAGGATATAATCCTGCATGGAGGCGCGGATCCACCAGCTTGCATAGGTGGAAAAACGTACGTCACGTTCCGGTTCAAACCTTGCCGCCGCCTCGAGCAGCCCTACATAACCTTCTTGTACGAGGTCGCTCATCGGCAATCCAAAGCCGCGGAACTTGGAAGCCATTGCGATCACGAGCCGCATATGGGCAAGCGCAATACGGTTGCGGGCGTTCTGGTCTTGATCGTCCTTCCACCGCACCGCCAGATCTCGCTCTTCATCTCGCGCAAGATAGGGAGCCGACATCGCTATCTTGATCATAGTGCGGTCTGCGGACATGGCTGTCATCGTGTTCTCCGTGAACGGTCTGATCCGACAAAAAGCGAAGCCCAAACCCCAGCGCATTCGAACGGGCGATGAAGATTAGAACTGCGCTTTTCTCCCCTCGTGCTTCCCTCGGACGCGAATGATGCCATCAACGCAATTCGCCATCCCGGCGGGACAACGCTGCAGCACGGAAAAAGTTCCA
The DNA here is from genome assembly GCA_900469955.1 of Hyphomicrobiales bacterium. Lineage (GTDB taxonomy): Bacteria > Pseudomonadota > Alphaproteobacteria > Rhizobiales > Rhizobiaceae > Neorhizobium. The sequence goes on from UBYX01000033.1 coordinate 11,990, forward strand.
ATAAAAAAACCCGGCTGGGAGGCCGGGTTTTAAAAAGATACGGACGCAGGAAACAGTTATGCCGCCTCTTCCTGAGCCTCGTCTTCCTCGATAGTCTTGCCGCGCTTGGGACCCTTGGCAAGATTGATCTCGACAACGCGAACGGCTTCCGTTTCGGACATTCTGTTAACGGCAGCGATTTCGCGAGCCATACGGTCGAGCGCAGCTTCATAAAGCTGACGCTCGGAATAGGACTGCTCGGGCTGGTTCTCGGCACGATAGAGATCGCGCACCACTTCGGCGATAGAGATCAGGTCACCGGAATTGATCTTGGCATCATATTCCTGAGCGCGGCGCGACCACATGGTGCGCTTCACGCGTGCCTTGCCCTGGACAACCTTGAGGGCACGCTCGACGAAATCCGTTTCGGACAATTTGCGCATACCGATGCTCACGGCCTTGGCGACCGGCACCTTGAGGCGCATCTTGTCTTTCTCGAAATCGATTACGAAAAGTTCGAGCTTCATGCCCGCCACTTCCTGCTCTTCGATGGCCGTGATCGTTCCCACGCCATGAGCGGGGTAGACAATCGATTCACCGGTCTTGAAGCCTTGGCGCGCGGGAGAATTCTTCTTCTGCTGAGTCGTCATTCGTTTCACAAACTCCCTATTACTCACCCGTATTCCGGGTCGGGGAAACCGGGTCTGTCAGGCCCGGATGAGACGGGGGAAACCGTCGGGTCACTCCATACTGGTCCGACAAACGCGCGCGAAAACAGACCATCTCGCGAACTGCGACCGCCAACATTCAAGCGTTGCAATGTCACTTGTACCGCGTTTTGGATGATCTGTTGCTTTCGTGATGTTTTTTGGGCACGCGAGTGCCACCTTGTGGAACAGTTCTTATTACCTACCACAAAAAAGTGCGGAAATCAATAATTTGCTTTTGCATGTGCACACAAGGCCACGCTCGACGTGTGCACAACAAAAAGGCAAAGCGATTCGAAACCGCCGCCGCGCCCTGTGATGGGCGCGTAGATCAATCGCCCTTGCCCGGCTCGGGCGAGAAGAATTGGTCGTATTTGTCCGGCACGCCGTCCATCTCCTTGGCTTCCGGCAAGGGATCGCGCTTTACGGTTATATTGGGCCAGATTTGCGCAAACTCCGCATTCACCTTGAGCCATTTGTCGAGCCCCGGTTCGGTGTCCGGCTTGATTGCCTCGGCGGGACATTCCGGTTCGCAAACGCCGCAATCGATGCATTCGTCCGGATGAATGACGAGAAAGTTTTCACCCTCATAAAAACAATCGACCGGGCAAACCTCGACACAGTCGGTGTACTTGCAACGGATACAATTGTCGGTCACGACATACGTCATGCGGCACCCCAGCAATATCTCGGATCAGCAGCACGTCGGCAACAGGAAGAGCGCCGGCATGCCGAAAAGCCGGGACAGGCGAAACCTTAACTGCAAAGATGACAGGAGGCAGGCAATCCGGCTTTTCGACTGTCAGGTAAAGCCTTTGGCTTTGCTTAGCAAGGATAAAGCGTTCCGAAAACCAGGGCCCAGCAGGCGATTTTTCCAATCTAGTCGCTGTCTGCGTCCGGAAACAGTCGGTCGGTTTCCCGGCGCTCCTTCTTGGTGGGCCGCCCGCTTCCCTGCGCACGCTGCGCCTGCTCGAAGAGTGTCAACCTTGCCCTCTCTTCCGGAGGAGGGCTGAGATCCTCGTAGAGAAGCCGCGCCTCCTCGAAAGGACCGCGCCTCTCGCCGCACGACCTCACCACCAGCACGACATCGCGACGTTCGAGCGTGAGATCGATACGATCCCCCGGCTTCACCTGGGAACTCGGTTGCGAAACGATCTCTCCGTTCACGCGGACATGGTTCGACCGGATGAGGTCCTGCGCGATGGAGCGTGATTTCGCCATGCGAGCAAAAAAGAGCCACTTGTCGATGCGCTGGCGCGAACCGCCTTGTGGCTCCTTTTCCGTCATGGCTTACTTCTTCATTTGCTCCTTGAGAGCAGCGAGCTTTGCAAAGGGCGAATCCGGGTCGATCGGCTTTTCCTTACGCGGAGGTTTGGCCTCGAAGCGCGCCGGCTGCGACCCTTTGCCGCGATCGTTGCGATCCTGGCGCGGACCACCCTCCGGGCGCTCCCCACGGTTCGGCCGATCGCCACGGTTATTGTCCGTTCGGCGATTGTTGTTGTCGCGGTTCGGCCGGCCGCCATCGCGACGTTCATGATCTCGGTCACCGCCTGGGCGTCCCTCCCGGCGCTCTCCATCCCGACGATCGTCACGGCGCCCTTGGGCGCCTTGAGCAGTCTCGCCGCCGGCCTGGCGTTGGCCGCCACCATGACCGCGACGGTCGCCATGAGGCTGGCGCCCGGTCCTCTGGTTGTTGTCCCGACCGCCGCCGGGCCGCCACAGAAGAACGGGCTTCGGCTCCTCGGGTTCGACAGCCTTTGCCGCATCCGCCGCATCTGCCGAGGGCGTTTCCTCTGTCGCTTCCGGTACCGCTTCGGCCTGAACGGTTTCAGCAGGCGTATCGGCCGCAACCTCTGCCGTTTCAGCGACGTCGGCGTCGTCAGCCTCCGTAGTTTCCTGCGCAACTTCGGCAGATGCCGGCGCTGCACTATCGGCAGACCCACCGCCGTGAGCCGCCAGGAAAGCCTGCGCCTCTTCCGCCTTCACGGAATCCGCACGATAGCCCAATCCCTTGAGGATTTCTTCCATGTCGTCCGGCGTGGCGCCGAGAATGGAAAGCATCGCGGTCGTGGTCGTGAACCGGCGGCCGTCATAAGCGCCTTCCGGGCGCGGTGTGCTGCCCGGCTTCCACTGAAGAAGGGGACGAATGAGATCCGCCAGGCGCTCGAGAATATCGATACGAACCGCGCGCTTTCCGAGGAAGCGGAACCCCGCCAGTTTGTAGAACATGCGTTCGAAGGTCGGATCCGCGACGACCGACGTGCGGCCGGCAGCAAGTGCCGGAATGAGGTCCCCGTAACCAGGCTTGTCGAGGCCGTCGCTCTTCAAGGCCCATAGAAGCGTGATCAGTTCGGCGGGAGCCGGCTTCAAGAGTGTCGGCATGAAGACGTGATAGGCGCCGAACCGGATACCGTACCGCCGCATCGAAGCGCGCGCGTCCTGGTCCAGCGATTTCACTTCATCGGCGACGTCACGCCGGAAGAGCACGCCCAGATTTTCAACCAGCTGAAAAGCCAGCCCCTTCGCAAGACCCTGCAGGTCCTCGGCACGCGAAAGGTCGTCGAGCGGCTTCAGGATCGTGGCGATATGATGATTGACGAAGCGTTCGATGCGGGCAACGACATGATCGCGGGCGTTGCCGGTAAGCTGCTCATCCGCGAGCAGGATAACCCGCGGGCGCATGATATGATCGCTTGCAGTAAGGCGAGCAACAGGCTCGCCAAGCCAGCGCACGAAGCCGTCGGATCCCACGGCGAGATCTCCGTTGCCGGAGGCATAGAGCCTCGCGGCGCGTGCCTCGAATTCGAGAGCCAATGCCTTCTGGGCGGCCGCCTGCACCGCCTTGGCATCGGGCCCCTCGGCCCCTGCGACGGGTGTGAAGCGGAATCCCGCCAACTGCCCGACATGATGTCCTTCCACAAAGACATCACCATTCACACTGATTTCAGCTTCCAGCATAGCATTCTCTCTCAGGCGCTTCATGAGCACAGATGTCCTGCGATCAACGAAGCGTTTCGTCAACCTTTCATGTAGTGCGTCCGACAACCTATCCTCGATTTCCCGCGTCTTTTCTTGCCAGTGTGTCGGATCGGCAAGCCAACCGGGACGGTTCGAGACATAGGTCCAGGTCCGAATTTGTGCGATGCGCGCCGATAGCGTATCGATTTCGCCATCGGTCCGGTCGGCACGGCGGACCTGCTCCGCCATGAAGTCTTCGTTCACAGTTCCGAAGCGCACAAGATCGGAAAAAAGAGTCGAAATAAGGTCCGCGTGCTGGGCCGGCGCAATCCGTCGATAATCCGGAAGCGCGCAGGCTTCCCACAGTTTCTCGACCCGCTCCGGCGTCGTCGCCGCATCCCTAATCTCTGGATATCTCGAAAGGTGATCAAGGGCTTGGCTGTCGGTCGCGGGCAATGCACGGGTAAGACCGGCGACCGTTGGCGACGCGTCGAGGCTTTCTCGCAAAGCCTTGAGCGAGGAAAAATCCAGGTTCTTCGAGCGCCACTGCAGCACCTTCACCTGATCGAACTGGTGCCCTTCGATTCGCTCGACCAGTTCGTCGTCGAAGGGGGCAACCTGACCGGTGACGCCAAAGGTCCCGTCTCTGACATGTCGCCCTGCCCGGCCGGCAATCTGACCCAACTCGCCGGGGTTGAGATTTCGGAACTGGTAACCGTCGAATTTCCGGTCCTGGGCAAATGCGACATGATCGACGTCCAGGTTGAGACCCATGCCGATCGCATCCGTCGCGACCAGATATTCGACATCGCCCGATTGGTAGAGGCCGACCTGGGCATTTCGGGTGCGGGGACTGAGAGCACCGAGGACGACGGCCGCTCCGCCGCGCTGGCGCCGGATGAGTTCGGCGATGGCATAGACTTCATCGGCCGAAAACGCGACGATGGCAGAACGCTGCGGCAGACGGGTAATCTTCTTCTGGCCGGCGTAAAAGAGCTGGGAGAGGCGCGGGCGCTCGACGATTGTCACGCCCGGCAAGAGCCTTTCGAGAATCGGCCGCATCGTCGCGGCACCGAGCAGAAGGGTCTCGTCGCGCCCACGAAGGTGCAGGATCCGATCCGTAAAGATATGTCCGCGCTCGAGATCGCCAGCCAATTGCACTTCGTCGATTGCGACAAATGATGCCTTCGTCTCCCGCGGCATTGCCTCTACGGTACAAACGGAAAAGCGAGCGTTGGGAGGAGTTATCTTTTCTTCGCCGGTCACCAGGGCCACCTGGGAGGCACCGACTTTTTCCACAAGCCGCGTATAAACCTCGCGCGCCAGAAGCCGCAGCGGAAGACCGATCACGCCCGTACCATGAGCAACCATTCGCTCGATGGCGTAATGCGTCTTGCCGGTATTGGTAGGTCCGAGTACGGCGGTGACGCCGCGCCCGCTGGTCATCATGGGCTGAAAATTCAAAGCCTAGGTCCGCGCACGTATATGGACCGGTCACTACAGAGGAAAACGCCGGCCCCGCCACACATGGAGATCCCTTCAGATAAAGGCAAGCCTCCATATCCGGTTTTGCAGGTTAGCAGGAGATTTTACGCCCGATATGAGCTGATTTCTGCCGGGAAATCACCCCGCAAGGAACAGAAGCGAACGAATCAGAGACGAATCGAAGACTCAATAGGATTCAGTTTTTGTTCACGGCTATATATTGATGTGAGTCCGCATGCCCCCACGACATCCTGAATCTGCCGTCGATTCATACCACTTTTGGGCGGTACCGTGGCCAAACCCGCCAAACTCACAGAGAAACACCAGAGTCAACGTGTTGATTTGGTTAATTTTTGATGAAACGCGGAGCGCTCGCTCTACGCCGCAACCTGACTAAACTAACTTTCGGGTCAAAGCCGGAACGAATCGCTGACGAATCAGAGACCTTTCGTTTTTCCCGTTTCGTTCTCACAACATGTAGTAGGTGAGGCGATCAGTCGGACTCTAAAAATCCGGGTTCAATCAACTCCCACGACAGGTTCTCGGCCCGCGCGTTAACCCCGCCTAACACCCGTTAACCACACGTGAGAGGTCACGGTTCCTGCTCTTGGAACAAAAAACGCGAAGCCACGTTTCCTCGCCACATCCGACCCGGATTGCCTAGCGGAGTAGAATGCCATGCTCGGAACCATATTGCTCATCATCCTCATCTTACTGCTCATTGGCGCTTTGCCGAATTGGGGTTATAGCCGAGGTTGGGGCTATGGTCCGTCCGGCGGATTGGGCCTCGTAGTACTGATCATCATCATCCTGCTGCTGATGGGCAGGATCTAAAAACGGCGTAGCCGTGCGTTAGAAGGGAAGGGAAATCACATGAAGAAGATTCTGGTTGTGGGCTGCATGATCGGCACGCTCGCCTCTTGCACATCCACCGAACGGGGCACGGCAATCGGTGCTGGTACCGGTGCTGTCATCGGCGGTGCTGTTACCAATAGCTGGGGCGGCGCAGCAGTCGGCGCTGTCGCGGGCGGTCTCGTCGGCGCAGCAATCGGCGAGTCCGAAAAGCGCCGCGGTTATTGCGTCTACCGCGACCGTTACGGCCGCACCTACGAGGCCCGTTGCCGCTAAGCTGGACGCGGGAGATATCGATGACCGGCGGAGGGCGACCGACGCCGGTTTTTCTTTGCCTAAAAGATGCCGGGATTAACCTTTGGAGCAAAGCCGGAACGAATCGCTGACGAATCGGCGACATCGGCTTCTTCCCGGTTTGTTCACCGCAATAGGTAGTGTGATAACAATATGTTAACCATAGAGGCAGGCGATATCGCCTGCCTTGTTGCGGTCTAAATGCCGCCAAAGGTTAACGCCGGAATTAACCGGCCATGAACTGACCGCCGTTCGCCGAAAGCGTCGAACCGGTGATGAAACCTGCTTCGTCGGAGGCGAGGAAAACAACGCAACGGGCTATTTCCTCCGGTTCGCCCAGGCGACCGACTGGAATCTGCGGAATGATCCGCTCGTTGAGAACCTTTTCCGGAACGGCGCGCACCATCTCCGTGCCGATATATCCGGGGCAGATCGCATTGACAGTGATGTTCTTCGCCGCTCCCTCCTGGGCAAGCGCCTTGGTGAAACCGAGATCCCCTGCCTTGGCCGCGGAATAATTCACCTGCCCCATCTGGCCCTTCTGACCGTTGATGGAAGAAATGTTGATGATCCGGCCAAACCCCCGGTCGCGCATCCCGGTCCAGATCGGATGCGTCATGTTGAAAAGGCCTGTGAGGTTTGTGCCGATTACCTCGTTCCACTGTTCCGGGGTCATCTTGTGGAACATTCCGTCCCGCGTGATGCCGGCATTGTTCACAAGGATGCCGATCGGCCCGAGTTCGGCTTCGACCCTGGCGATGCCTTCGACGCAAGCCTGATAGCTTGACACGTCCCACTTAAAGACGGAGATCCCCGTCTCGTCATAGAAAGCTTTTGCCTTCTCTTCATTCCCGGCAAAGTTGGCCGCCACCCGATACCCCGCAGCCTTCAGGGCAATAGAGATCGCCGCCCCGATACCGCGCGTTCCTCCCGAAACCAATGCAACCCTGCTCATGCGACTTCCCTTCCCTTTGTTATGCGGTCCTTTTGCGTAACCAGATACTTACGGATTTTCGTAAGACAGGCCCCGCCTTTTCGGCGTCCGTCCAGCGGGGCTTGGGCTAAGATCACATTGCTTCGAGGCACATGGCGACACCCATGCCGCCGCCGATGCAAAGCGTCGCCAGACCTTTCTTGGCGCCGCGACGCTTCATTTCGAAGAGAAGCGTGTTGAGAACGCGGGCACCCGACGCACCGATCGGATGACCGATGGCAATGGCGCCGCCGTTGACGTTGACGATCGAGGTATCCCAGCCGAGGTCCTTGTTGACTGCGCAAGCCTGCGCCGCAAAGGCTTCGTTTGCCTCGACAAGATCGAGATCGTTGACGGACCAGCCGGCTCTCTCCAGCGCCTTGCGGGAAGCAGGAATCGGGCCGGTGCCCATGATCTGCGGATCGACGCCGGCGGTAGCCCAGGAAGCGATACGTACCATGGGCGTAATACCTCGGCGTACGGCTTCTTCTTCCGTCATGAGCACGGCCGCCGCCGCACCGTCGTTGAGGCCGGATGCGTTGCCGGCAGTGACCGTTCCTTCCTTGTCGAAGGCCGGGCGGAGCTTTGTCATGGCATCCAGTGTGGTACCAGCACGGATATATTCGTCGTTATCGACGGTCACGTCGCCTTTTCTCGTTTGAATGACGTAGGGAATGATCTCGTCCCTGAAACGACCCGCGGTCTGGGCGGCTTCCGCCTTGTTTTGCGAAGAGACCGCAAACTGGTCCTGCTCTTCGCGGGAGAGCTGCCACTGGCGGGCGATATTTTCCGCGGTGATGCCCATATGGTAGCCGAAGAATGCGTCCGTCAGCCCGTCCTTGATCATTGTATCGACCATCTTGAAGTCGCCCATCTTGACGCCCCCGCGCAGGTGGGCGCAATGGGGAGCCATGGACATCGACTCCTGCCCGCCTGCGACGATGATCTTGGCGTCGCCCAGGGCAATCTGCTGCATTCCGAGTGCCACGGCGCGCAGGCCCGAACCGCAAAGCTGGTTCACCCCCCAGGCAGTCGCCTCCTTCGGAACACCTGCTTTCATGGCAGCCTGGCGGGCTGGGTTCTGGCCCTCGCCCGCCGGCAGCACCTGCCCCAGAATGACCTCGTCCACGTCGGACGCATCGACACCGGCGCGGGCAAGCGCGCCTTTGATCGCCGCCGCGCCGAGTTCGTGGGCCTGGACGTTGGCGAAGGCACCGTTGAACGAGCCGACGGCAGTGCGGGCAGCCGATGCGATCACGATGGATGGATTAGCCATGGGAGGTCTCCTCTTATTCAATATTGCTCACGAGACTGGCAAAGCTTGGCCGCAGAGTCAAACGCCGGGCGGAGCAGCAAGCCGTTTTGCAAAATGGGCTCGGGATTTCGCAGATTTGCTGCGCAACAAAGCAATCGCCGCGCCGCACAATTCGATTGTCAGTCTGCTTCATTTAGGCTTACATTCCTCTTGGGAGTGCAGTGCCATCGACAAAAACAAACCAAATTGACGGGAGCAGGAGGCAATTATGGCGAAGACCGAGGGTGAAATTATAATCAAGAAATATGCCAACCGACGCCTCTACAATACAGGTACCAGCACCTATGTGACGCTGGAAGACCTGGCGAAAATGGTCAAGAAGGGCGAGGAATTCCTGGTTCAGGATGCCAAGACTGGCGAGGACATCACTCACTCCGTTCTAACGCAGATCATCTTCGAGCAGGAATCGAAGACTGGAAATACCCTGCTGCCGATCTCGTTTCTCCGGCAGCTGATTTCGTATTACGGCGACCAGATGCAGATGGTCGTGCCGACTTTCCTCGAACATTCGATGAAGGCTTTCACAGAGCAGCAAACGCAGATGCGGGAGCAGATGACCAAGGCTTTCGGAGACACGCCGCTCAGCAAAAATCTGCAGGCGCCGATTCAGTTGATGGAAGAACAGGTGCGTCGAAACACTGAGATGTTCCGTCAGGCGGTGCAGATGTTCTCCCCTTTCACCGGTCAGCCGCCAGCCACCGCTGCAAAGAAGACGGATTCGAAGGATATAGACGATCTGAAGGAACAGCTCCGCAACCTTCAGAGCCGGCTCGACAATCTCTGATCAGAGCCCGATCGACACATCCCGCCCGGCCGAACGGATCGCGACTGCAAAGCCGCCGATGACATCAATGAATGCGATGATCATCAGGATGAAGAATATCTGCGTCGCAGCATCTCTGACCAATAGGAATTCCGTCAGATATCCGACGAAGGTCAGCATCGAGAGCATGTGATTGAAAAGCGAGCCGCGACCGTTGCGGCTCGCCTTCAGGATTTCCACGAAAAGAAAAACCAGCGCAACGACGATCAGAACATCGCCCAGCGTCATCGTCCACTCCGCGCCGGAGAGCATCCGCAGCGAGATCACCACGTTTTCGAGTGAGGCCACTCCGCCCCCACCCATCATTCCCGACATCGCGAGATTGTAGAGAACGAACGGAATGATCATCAACGGCAGGGCAGCGAGCATGGGCAGACTCCGGACTGAATGATTGGTCGGCCGGACTGTGATGGCTGCCCGCCCTTTCCGCAAGACATCGCTGAAACAAAAAAGGCCGGCAAAGCCGGCCTTCATGCAAACTTGCCTGTTAAAAACGCTTATGCGTTTTCCTTCGGCGTCAGAACCTGGCGACCACGGTACATACCGGTCTTCAGGTCGATGTGGTGCGGGCGGCGAAGTTCGCCGGAGTTCTTGTCTTCGACGTAGGTCGAAGCCTTGAGCGCGTCGGCGGAGCGGCGCATACCGCGCTTGGACGGGCTCGTTTTTCTCTTCGGTACAGCCATTTTCGTTACTCCACTTTCGTGCAAAACATGATCCCCGGCCGGAACTGAGGCCGATTGGGCATGTCTCGATCTCGGAAATTTGGGCGGCTTATACATGCCCTGCAGGGGTTTGACCAGTCCCTGGCGGGATTTTTTGCAAATAGCCGGCTCATGCCTCGTCTTCTGGCACTATCCATGTTTCGGCAAGCGCCGCTTCTTGCCATTTGAGCCAAGCGGGGTGGGATTTCATCGCCGCCATATAGGCAAGCGTATCCGCATCCGTCACAAGATCATAAACGTCAAGACGGTTGACGACGGGCGCAAACATAGCATCCGCTGCGGAGAACTCGCCGAATAGAAACGGCCCGCCGGATTTCGTCCGGAATTCTTTCCAGATCGCGGAAATCCGGGCAACGTCGTCCATCACGCCTTCGGCCAGGTCGATTTTGCCCTTTGGCCGCCGGATATTCATCGGGCAGGCGTTACGCAAGGCTCTGAACCCGGCAAGCATCTCAACCGAAATCGACCGTGCTACCGCCCGGTCGGCCGCAGCTTTTGGCCAGACGCTTTTTTCGGGGAAAAGCTCGGCCACATATTCGATGATCGCCAGCGATTCCCAGACACGCAGGTCCCCATGATGCAACACGGGCACCTTTCCGGTCGGTGAGATCGGTCTGAACTTGGGATTTCCTGCCGGAAAATCGAACGGGATCACCACGTCCTCGAAGGAAATTCCTGCCGCCGTCATCGCAATCCAGGGACGGAAAGACCAGGACGAATAATTCTTGTTGCCGATATAAAGGGTGAGTTTTTCCACGACGGCGCCTCCAGTGGTTTTACCTGCCTATAAGCGGCCTGCGGGGCGACGACTAATGAAAATGTGCGAACTCAGCCATAAATGCATTTGATATAGTCGGCGGAGCTGCGGGCACGGCGCTCGACGACCGCGGCAAGACGCTGCATCCCCCGACCGGGCTTGCCGGCGACCCGGGTTATGGGATTAGGGAGCGCCACAGCCAGAAGCGCCGCCTGCCGCGCGCTGAGCTTTGCGGCCGGCACCTTGAAATGATGCTGAGCGGCGGCCTCCGCCCCATAAATACCAGGCCCCCATTCGGCGATGTTGAGGTAAATCTCCATCATCCGGCGCTTCGACCATACGAAGTCGGCTCCGATTGCAAGAGGCAGTTCGAGGCCTTTGCGAATGAAGGAACGGCCGTTCCAGAGGAACAGGTTCTTGACCGTCTGCATCGGGATCGTGCTGGCCCCGCGTGTCGCTTCGCCATCAAGGGCATCCTCGACCACGCCGCGCATCTGGGCCCAGTCAACGCCGCCATGAAAGCAGAATTGCCCGTCCTCTGACATCATTACCGAACGCACCAGATTGGGCGAGATCTCATCGAGGCTGACCCAGCGCCGGTCATAGCCGCGGAAGAGCGCAAGTTCAGAGAGCATCAAGGTCGAAACAGGGCGGGTGAACGGAACCGCGTAGACCAGGATCAGCAGGTAAGGCAGCACCAGAAGAACGACCGCAATCGACAGAAGCCGACGCGCCAGCCTATTGGACAACAGACGTTCCCGCCGCGTCCTCATGACGGGCTCCTCTTCGTCCGCGTGCTGTTCGGGTGTAATGTCCAATATCCCGCTTATCCCATGCTTAGCGATTTCATAACTGCTGAATGCCTCCAAGGCGAGTCCGACGCGGAAACTTCCCATGTACTGGTAAATCGCCGTTGCCTGCCAACGGTCGGCATGCCAAACAGCGCTCCATGACGGACATCAAATCTGCCTTTGACCAGCATCTGCGGCAAAGCGCTTCCGAGACGGAAGCCTTGCTTTCTTCGATGCTTTCCGATGCCGCCCTCCCGGATGAGATCGCCCGCCCGGCACACCTGATGGCAGCTATGCGGCACGGCACCCTGAACGGTGGAAAACGGCTTCGTCCGTTTCTCCTGCGCGAAAGCGCAGCACTCCTTGGAGGGTCATCCGAGGTCGCCCTCCGCGTCGGCGTGGCGCTCGAATGCCTGCATTGCTATTCGCTGATTCACGACGATCTTCCAGCCATGGACGACGACGACCTGCGGCGGGGTCAGCCGACGGTGCACAAGGCTTTCGACGAAGCGACGGCGATCCTCGCCGGCGACAGCCTTCTGACCTATGCGTTCGACATCATCGCCGCCCCGGAAACCGTGCTTGCGGACAGGCTCAAGACGGAGCTTGTGCTGGCGCTGGCGCGCGCAGCAGGCCCTGGCGGCATGGCAGGCGGCCAGGCGCTCGATCTCGCGGCAGAAAAATCCCCACCGGATGAAGCCGGCATCGTAACCTTGCAGGCAATGAAGACCGGCGCCCTGCTGCGGTTTGCTTGTGAGGCCGGCGCCATCGTCGCCGGTTCGCCAACGGCCGATCGGGAAAGGCTTCGTCTTTTCGGCCAGAAGATCGGTCTTGCCTATCAACTCGCCGACGACTTGCTCGACCTCACCTCCGATGCCGCTACCCTTGGGAAAGCGGCCGGCAAGGATGCCGCGCGCGGCAAGGGAACGCTGGTCGGTCTCCATGGCATGGACTGGGCAGAAAAAAGGCTCGATGCTCTCACCGAAGAGGCCGTCGGCCTTCTTGCGCCGTACGGTGAAAAGGCGCTTATTCTGCAGGAAGCGGCGCGCTTCATCGCCAGCCGAGACAATTGACGCCTGGGGGAAAATCTTGCCCGATATCCTGATCTATATGTGGCCCGCCTATGTCGCCTATATCATCAACGTCGTAAGCCCCGGCCCGGCTAATTTTGCAATCATCGGTGCCTCGATCTCGCAAGGGCGGCGCGCAGGCTTGATCACCGCGCTCGGTATCGGCTGTGGTTCATTCACCTGGGCCTGCGCGGCAGCGCTCGGCCTTGCGGCGCTGCTGCGCAACTATGCGATCGCGCTGGAAATCTTGAAGGTCCTCGGGGGGATTTACCTGATCTATCTCGCCTGGAAGGCCTATAAGTCCGCACGCCTGCCGGATACGGAAGCCGCGATCGGCAATGTCCGGACGAACTATACGGCGCGCCAGCTCTGGCTGCGTGGTTACATGATCCACTTGACCAATCCGAAGGCGATCTTTGCCTGGCTGGCGATCATTTCGCTCGGCCTTCCGGAAAATGCGCCGGTCTCGGCAATCATCCTGATCATCGCCATCTGCATGACATCCAGCCTGACGGTCTTCACTACCTACGCGGTGGTATTTTCCACATCCCACGCGCTGCGGAGCTACAAGAGCGCGCGACGCTGGATCGAAGGCACGATGGCCGTCTTCTATAGCGTCGCCGGGTTCAAGCTTCTGACGAGCCGCATCTGAGCGGCTCGCCAGGATTCTCAAAAATCAGCCCTGGGTGATCGGAGCGATCGCCACCTCGACGCGGCGGTTCTGCGCACGGCCGTCCGGGGTCGCGTTGGAAGCAACGGGCTGCGATGGGCCAAAGCCCATCGTCGACATGCGACGCTGGTCAACTCCGCGGCTTCCCAGATAGTTGGCGACCGACGCGGCACGACGTTCCGACAGGCCCTGGTTATGCGCAAGACTGCCGGTCGAATCCGTGTGGCCGTTTACGTCGATCAAGGTGCGGTTGAACTTGTTGAGCATGAGCGCCACGGAATCGAGCGTCCTGTAGAACGGCGGGATCACCTGGTCCTGATCGGTCGCAAAAGTGATGTTGGACGGCATGTTGAGGATGATGCGGTCGCCGACGCGCGTCACGGAAACGCCCGTGCCCTGAAGCTCGGCGCGCAGTTCCGCTTCCTGATTGTCCATATAGGCGCCAATCCCGCCCCCGGCCAGCGCACCGATACCGGCGCCGATCAGAGCGTTGCGGCCCGCATGGCGTCCGCCCGTCAACCCGCCCGCGAGCGCACCGAGGCCGGCACCGATCGCGGCACCACCGGCGGTGTTGGAAACCTTCTGTTCCCCCGTGTACGGATCGGTTGTGGTGCAGGCAGAGAGATAGGTCGCGCAAAGTGCGACGATTGCGATTTTCTTGAGCATGAAGTTGAAGTCCCCGTCGTCAATGGTGACATCTCATTTACCACGAATTGCGGCAATAGCGAGGACAGGCGTGAGCACCCCGGTGCCCTTTTGTCGGTGGCTGGCATCCTTGATGCTGGCTTACTCGTTAACGAGCGCAATGAACTGGCCGGACGGAACCTCCGGGGCAGCTAAACTACTCCGCGGCCGAGCGGTGCCCGAAGCGCTGTTCGATATATTCGATCACGAGTTTCTCGAAGTCAGCGGCGATGTTCGGGCCGCGCAACGTCATGGCCTTCTGGCCGTCGATGAAAACCGGGGCCGCCGGTGTCTCGCCGGTGCCGGGTAGCGAAATGCCGATATCGGCATGCTTGCTTTCGCCGGGCCCGTTGACGATGCAGCCCATGACCGCGACATTCAACGCCTCGACGCCTGGATATTTTTCGCGCCAGACCGGCATGTTCTTCCGCAGGTCGTTCTGGATGTTCTGGGCAAGCTCCTGGAAGACCGTCGAGGTGGTCCGCCCGCAACCCGGACAGGCGGCGACAACGGGTACGAACTGGCGAAAACCCATCACCTGCAGCAGTTCCTGCGCCACCTGCACCTCGCGGGTGCGGTCGCCGTTTGGCTCCGGCGTCAGCGAAACGCGGATCGTGTCGCCGATCCCATGCTGCAGCACATAACCCATGGCCGCAGACGAGGCGACGATGCCCTTCGATCCCATGCCGGCCTCGGTCAGACCGAGGTGGAGGGCGTGGTTGGAGCGCTCGGCAAGCATGGAATAGACCGCAATCAGATCCTGCACCTGGCTGACCTTGGCCGACAGGATGATACGGTTGCGCGGCAGTCCGATCTGCTCGGCGAGCTCGGCAGAAATCAAGGCCGACTGGACGATCGCCTCGTGCATGACCTGCCGGGCCGACAGCGGCGAACCGGCTGCCGCATTGCGGTCCATCAACGTGGTCAGGAGATCCTGGTCGAGCGAGCCCCAGTTGACGCCGATGCGCACCGGCTTGTCGTAACGGATCGCCATCTCGATGATGTCACCGAACTGCTTGTCCTTCTTGTCCTTGAAACCGACATTGCCCGGATTGATGCGGTATTTTGCAAGCGCCTCCGCGCAGGCCGGATGATCCGCCAGCAGCTTATGGCCGATATAGTGGAAATCGCCGACGAGCGGCACGTCCATGCCGAGACGCAAGAGTCGCTCGCGAATCTTCGGCACCGCAGCGGCGCTCTCGTCGCGATCGACCGTGATACGGACGATTTCGGACCCGGCCTTGTAAAGTGCGGCGACCTGCGCCACCGTCGCATCGATATCCGCCGTATCGGTGTTGGTCATGGATTGCACAACGACGGGTGCGCCCCCGCCGACGATGACACCACCGACATCGACCGCAACGGTGGCGCGGCGCGGCTTGGGATCGTATTCGACAGGTGAAGACATGGCGTATCTCGTGGCCTAGGCTGTTGGAGCGCCTTTCAGGTGGCGTATGGCTGGCTGCTTGTCAACCGGCACGACACTCAGTTTATCTCGTACCACGCCACGGAGCCAGCCGCACGGGACTGCGCGCCCTAGTGATGGGCGTTGTCCGCGTGTCGGGCGAGCGGCGACAGGAAGAGCGCCACGACGAGCAGCACCGAGAGACCGACGAAGATCATTGCGAGGCCGGTATATTCGGCGACGAAACCGATCGCCGAGGGGGCGACCAGGATACCCGAATAGCCCATGGTCGTAACCACGGAGAGACCGACACCGGCCGCCATCCCAGGCAGATTGCCTGCCGCGGAAAAAGCGATCGGCACGATATTGGAAATCCCGATACCTGTCAGCGCAAAGCCGGCGATTGCCATGGCGGAGTTTTCGGCAAAGCCAATCAGCAGAAGCCCCAGGATTGCGATCACGCAACAGACGCGCAAAGTCCTTACCGCGCCGAAGCGGTCGCGTATGAGATCACCGGCAAAGCGCATGACTGCCATTGTCAGCGAGAAGGCTGCGAAGGCAAAACCTGAAAGCGTGACGGAAGCCGCCAGTTCGTTCCGCAGATAAAGTGCTCCCCAATCTAGGATTGCGCCCTCCGGGATCATGCAGAACAGTGCCATGATGCCGATCAGCCAAGGCAGAGGTGAACGCGGCAGCCGGCTGCCGCCATGCTTGTGTTCATCCGGATGCGGCGCATCGTGAAGCACCACCCGCCATGCGACCACGATCATCAGCACAGCCAGGAGAGTGACGAGGATCGCGTGAGCCGACACGCCGATATACTCGATAAGGAAGCCGCCGGTCGACGAACCGATCAGACCGCCGAGGCTCCAGAAAGCGTGGCAGGAGGACATGATGGCCCGCCGCATATGCTTTTCAACCGCAACTGCATTGGCATTCATCGCGACATCCATCGCGCCGATCAAACCGCCAAAGAGGAAGATGGCGACGGCACCGGTCCAGATACTGCCGACCCAGGTCAGCAACAGCAGCGTTGGCGTCAGGAGCACCGCCGCCCATTTCGAAACCTGGCTCGATCCGAAGCGGGCGATCTGACTGCCGGCGAGCGGCATCATGACGAGGGAACCGAGTCCAAATGTCAGGATCATCAGGCCGAGAGCGCTTTCGCTCAGACCGAGGCGGGTCGCAAATTCGGGAATTTTCGGAGCCCAAGCCCCGACCATGAAGCCGTTCATCAGGAACAGCAAAGCGACGCCAATCCTTTCCCGGGTAACAAAATTCCGGGACTGAGCAACAGAGCTACCGGGTGCGCGAGTATCCATAAATCCAATCCTTAATGGTTGTCGCGACCATATTTAAATCGATTGAAATTGCAACGGCGCAACGGCGGCCTGTGTCTCACAAATTATGTGCGAACGAAACCCGCGACGATCCAAAAGGTTCTCAGACTGGCGGCATTGATAAGAGATTTAGAGCGCAAGCCCGAAGACTTGCGCCTCTCACATCAATAGCGCTCAGGAAATAGGGACGGCAAAAGTCAGCCCCCGTAGACGATCAGCAGGTCCTTTGCGTCGATCTGGTCCCCGGCTTTGACGAGGACTTCGGAGACGGTTCCATCCTTTTCCGCATGGAGCGCCGTTTCCATCTTCATCGCTTCGATGGAGAGCAGCACGTCGCCGGCCTTGACCACCTGGCCGGCGGAGACGGCGACCGTGGAGATCACACCCGGCATCGGCGCACCGAGATGCAGACCATTCCCGAGCTCGGCCTTGCGGCGGATCGCGCCTCCGGATGCACCATGCGCCCGGTCCGGCACCTTGATGCGGCGCGGCTGGCCGTTCAACTCGAAGAAGGCTGTCACCATGCCCTGCGCGTCGGTGGCGCTCATCGCCTGGTTGACGATGACCAGCGTCTTGCCCTTCTCGATATCGGCAAACAGTTCCTCGCCGTCCTTCAGCCCGTAGAAATAGGCAGGGGTCGGCAGGACAGAAACCGGTCCATAGGTATCGACGGCAAAAGCGAAGTCGGTAAAGACCTTGGGATACATGAGATAGGAGGCAAACTCGAAGTCGTCGACCTTCCGGCCGAGCTTCTCCTCGATGACCTTGCGTTCGGCGTCGAGATCGGCTTCCGCAAGCAGGGAGCCCGGACGTGCCGTATAGGGCTCTTCGCCCTTCAGCGCCTTCTTCTGCAGCGCCTCCGGCCAACCGGACGGCGGCTGGCCGAGATCACCTTTCAACATCGAAACGACCGATTCCGGAAATGCGATGTCCTTCGCCGGATTTTCGACATCGGCCACCGTAAGGTCCTGGGAAACCATCATCAAGGCCATGTCGCCGACGACCTTGGAAGACGGCGTCACCTTGACGATGTCGCCGAACATCTGGTTCACATCCGCATAGGTCTGCGCGACCTTGTGCCAGCGGGTGTCGAGGCCGAGCGAACGGGCCTGCTCCTTGAGATTGGTGAATTGGCCGCCCGGCATCTCGTGGAGATAGACCTCCGAAGCTGGTCCCTTGAGATCGCTTTCGAAGGCCGCGTATTGGCCGCGCACAGCCTCCCAATAGAAGGAGATGCGGCGGATCCATTCCGGATCAAGTCCCGGGTCGCGCTCGGTACCGGACAGCGCCTCGACGATCGAGCCGAGGCAAGGCTGCGACGTATTGCCGGACAGTGCGTCCATGGCCGCATCGACGACGTCGACGCCCGCATCGACGGCTGCGAGCACGGTGGCGGCAGATATGCCGGACGTATCATGCGTATGAAAGTGGATCGGCAGGCTGGTGGCCTCGCGGAGCGCCTTGAACAGGACGCGAGCGGCGGCAGGCTTCAGGAGGCCCGCCATATCCTTCAGCGCGATGATATGTGCGCCCGCCTTTTCCAGCTCCGCGGCCAGAGCAACGTAATATTTGAGGTCATATTTCGGGCGGGCGGAATTCAAGAGATCGCCCGTGTAGCAGATCGCCGCCTCGCAGAGCTTGTTTTCTTCCTGGACCGCATCCATCGAGACGCGCATGTTCTCGACCCAGTTCAGGCAGTCGAAAACGCGGAAGAGATCCACGCCACCCTTCGCCGCCTGACGGACAAAATATTTGACGACGTTATCGGGATAGTTCTTGTAGCCGACGCCGTTGGCGCCGCGCAAAAGCATCTGCAGGAGCAGGTTCGGCGCACCTTCGCGGATCAGCGAAAGCCGCTCCCAGGGGTCTTCCGTCAGGAACCGCATCGAGACGTCGAAGGTCGCCCCGCCCCAGCATTCCAGCGAAAAGAGGTTGGGCAGCGCGCGCGCATAAACGCTGGCAACGCGGGCAATGTCATAGGTGCGCATCCGGGTCGCGAGCAGCGACTGATGCCCGTCACGCATCGTGGTGTCGGTCACCAGCACGCGCTGTTCATTACGCATCCATTCGGCGAACTGCTTCGGACCAAGGGCATCAAGACGTTGCTTTGTGCCGTCAGGGATAGCGCCGTTGATATAGGGTATGATCGGCTTCGCCATCTGTTCGGAAGGCACGGGCCGACCCTTGGTTTCAGGGTGCCCGTTCACTGTTACGTCGGCGAGATAGGTCAGGAGCTTGGTTGCGCGATCCTGCCGTTTCACCTGCTCAAAGAGTTCAGGCGTCGTGTCGATGAACCGCGTCGTATAGGAATTGTCACGGAACTTCGGGTGGCCGATGATCGCTTCAAGGAAGGTCAGGTTGGTCGCAACCCCACGAATTCGGAACTCGCGCAGCGCCCGGTCCATGCGGCTGATTGCTTCCTCCGGCTTGGGGGCCCAGGCGGTCACCTTGACCAGCAGCGGATCGTAGAAGCGCGTGATGATCGCGCCGGAATAGGATGTGCCGCCATCGAGGCGGATGCCGAAACCAGAGGCCGAGCGATAGGCGGTGATGCGGCCATAGTCCGGTATGAAGTTATGTTCCGGATCTTCCGTGGTGATGCGGCACTGGAGAGCGTGACCGTTGAGGCGGATATTCTCCTGGGCCGGAACGCCGGATTCTGGCGTTCCGATCGCAAAACCTTCCAGGATATGAATCTGCGCCTTGACGATATCGATGCCTGTGACGACTTCGGTCACAGTATGCTCGACCTGGATACGCGGATTGACCTCTATGAAATAGAACTTGCCCGTATCGGCATCCATAAGATACTCGACCGTACCGGCGCCGATATAGTTCGTCGCCTCCGCGATCTTCAGCGAGTAGTCGGCCAGTTCCTGGCGCTGCGCTTCCGAGAGATAAGGTGCCGGCGCTCGCTCGACGACCTTCTGGTTGCGCCTCTGAATCGAGCAGTCCCGTTCGAAAAGGTGCACGGCATTGCCGTGGGTGTCGCCGAGGATCTGGCTCTCCACATGGCGCGCCCGCTCGACGAGCTTTTCCAGATAGACCTCGTCCTTGCCGAAAGCGGCCATTGCCTCGCGCTTGGCTTCCGTCACTTCCTTGGCGAGATCAGTCTCCGAACGAATAACGCGCATTCCGCGTCCGCCGCCGCCCCAGGAGGCCTTCAGCATCACGGGGTAGCCAATCGTCGCTGCCATCCTGGCCACTTCCGCCAGGTCGTCCGGCAGAGGCTCCGTTGCCGGAACAACAGGCACACCGACCGAAATCGCCAGATTGCGGGCCGCGACCTTGTTGCCGAGCTGGCGCATCGTCTCGGCCCTCGGACCGATGAACGTGATGCCGGCCGCATCGCAGGCTTCGACAAATTCCGGACTTTCCGACAGAAGCCCATATCCGGGATGAATGGCGTCGGCGCCGGACAATTTGGCAACGCGGATGATTTCAGGGATCGAGAGATAACTTTCGATGGGTCCCATATCTCGGGAAAGATGCGGACCGCGGCCGACTTGGTAACTTTCGTCGGCCTTGAAACGGTGCAGCGAGAGCTTGTCTTCCTCCGCCCAGATCGCAACCGTCTTAATGCCCAGTTCATTCGCAGCACGAAAAACGCGGATCGCGATTTCAGACCGGTTGGCAACGAGAATCTTCGAAATCGGCAAAACGGACCTCCCCAGGCGCCATCGAAATGCTGCACTGCGAGAACCAATATCGCCTTAATCAGCGAAGTGCAATTTCCTAGAACGCGTGGGGCTAAATTAATGTCATAATCCGGTCATCAGACCTTGCTCAGGTCACTAATCCCATGCGGAAGGCCGAGGCAACCACATGCTGGCGGTTCTTTGCTTGCAACTTCTCCTGAAGGCCGTTGATATACCAGTCAACGGTATGGCTGGATATCTCAAGTGACTTGGCAATTTCGTTGGAGGTCAACCCTTCCGCGAGCAATCCGACGACTTCCATTTCTCGGCGCGTGAGTTGCGTGTCGACTGGTGCAGCGGCCTCGAGCGCTGCCGCCTCACCCCGCATCTCCATAAAGCGCCAGAAAACCTTTTTCGCTGCCGCATCGAAAAGCGCCATCTCGGCAGGCGAAAGATCGACGGGCCGGCCTCCGACCGACATGGTCCCCAGAATGCCGTTGCGGCCGTGGACCGGAAAGATATAGCCGTCCTGCAAACCGTAGCGGGTCCCTTCCTGCATCATCCGTTGCATGCGCTGGCGGTGCGGATCGTTCCTCAGCGTAAAAAGCGCGTCGCGCCAGCGAAACGGCCTTTGCGCGATGCTCAACATCCGGATGGTCGGGTCAATAAGAACATATCTGCGGGTGACATAGACCTGCGGCCAGCCCTCGGGCCAACGGCCAGCGAGCAGCAGGCTCATGGGGTTTTCATTGAGGCGGGGCTGTATCAGCACTCCGTAATAGTCAAAGCCATAGGCCGATAGCAGGGATTCAAGCTGGGCCGTCAACTCCGCTTCCGCCTTGGTTTCGCCTGCCAGTACCAGGAGTTGTACGATCAGTTGAATGTTCAAGACTGCCCCCCCGAAATGCCCACGGCGTCTTTTGTTTGCATGAAAATTGAGTTAATTCCCCGGGCCATAGTTGACTAGCATAGTTATCATTCGTTGAAGGTATACCGCAAAATTTAGCCCCTTGACGGCTCCAAATAAGATAGCTTCGGGCTCGATCAGAGCCGGTTTTGCAAAGATTTGCTGTATATGGAACATTTCGGACAGAAGGGCTATTAATCGCCCGGTTTCGTCGCGGAATTGCCGTTTCCGATATTTAAGTATCAACGGCCGCGACCGCGGTTCTATGTGAATGAGGTGGTATTCGTTGACGCTGTTTCAGGTTTATGCACGAGCACTAAAATATCTGGCGAAGAACAAATGGCGGGTCACTGCGGTGGTTATCGCCAATATCGTGCTCGCGGCCATTACCATCGCCGAGCCGATCCTCTTCGGCCGAATCATCGATGCCATTTCGTCGGGCGGCAACGTCACCCCGGTGTTGATGCTTTGGGCTGGATTCGGTGTTTTCAATACAATCGCGTACGTGCTTGTTGCGCGGGAGGCTGACAGGCTCGCTCACGGTCGCCGCGCGTCCCTGCTGACGGAAGCGTTTGGCCGGATCATCTCCATGCCGCTCGCGTGGCACAGCCAGCGCGGCACCTCGCATGCTCTGCACACCCTGTTGCGCGCTGCCGAAAGCCTGTTCGGCTTGTGGCTCGAATTCATGCGCACGCATCTCGCCACCGCCGTCGCTTTGGCTCTTCTGGTTCCGACGGCGATCTCCATGGATTGGCGGCTCAGCATCGTGCTTCTGGTGCTGAGCATTCTCTACTGGATCATCGGCGTGTCGGTGATGAACCGCACCAAGGAAGGGCAAGCCTCCGTCGAGAGCCATTATCACACTGTCTTTTCCCATGTGAGCGACGCCATCAGCAACGTCTCGGTGCTGCACAGCTACAACCGGATCGAGGCTGAAACCAAGGCGTTGAAGAACTACACCAAAGACCTGCTCGCGGCCCAATATCCGGTGCTCGATTGGTGGGCTCTTGCCAGTGCGTTGAATCGCACGGCTTCGACAGTATCGATGGGTGTTATTCTGGTGATCGGCACCGTGCTCGTCCAACAGGGTCAACTGCGTGTCGGCGACGTCGTGGCCTTTATCGGCTTCGCAAATCTTCTCATCGGCCGGCTCGATCTTCTGCGCCAGTTCGCCACTCAGATTTTTG
This sequence comes from Hyphomicrobiales bacterium, assembly GCA_900469955.1. Classification (GTDB taxonomy): domain Bacteria; phylum Pseudomonadota; class Alphaproteobacteria; order Rhizobiales; family Rhizobiaceae; genus Neorhizobium. The sequence continues at coordinate 34,547 of UBYX01000033.1, forward strand.
AAGCGCGGGCCAAGCTCGAAGACTTCTTCGCGCTTGAAGATTCCGTCGAGGAACGCGCCGAACCGGTGGATGCCGGCGAACTCTCCAACGTTCGAGGCGAGGTGGAATTCCGAAACGTCTCCTTCGGCTTCGCCAGCACGAGCCAGGGGGTCCACAACATCTCCTTCACGGCAAATGCCGGCGAGACATTGGCGATCGTCGGTCCGACCGGGGCCGGCAAGACGACCCTCATCAACCTCCTGCAACGGGTCTACGACCCCCAGGAAGGCAAGATCCTTATCGACGGCACCGATATCAGCAAGATAACGCGCAAATCGCTTCGCCAGTCCATCGCCACCGTATTTCAGGACGCAGGCCTGCTGAACCGCTCCATCAGCGAAAACATTCGTCTCGGGCGCGAGGGCGCCACCGAAGAGGATATAGCAAGAGCCGCGGAAGCGGCGGCGGCAACGGAGTTCATCGAAAGCCGGCTGGTTGGCTACGAAACTTCGGTCGGGGAGCGTGGCAATCGCCTTTCTGGCGGCGAACGTCAACGTATCGCCATTGCCCGTGCAATCCTCAAGAACGCACCCATCCTGGTGCTCGACGAGGCAACCAGTGCACTGGACGTGGAAACCGAGGCCCGCGTAAAAGCTGCGATCGACAGGCTGCGCCAGGACCGCACCACCTTTATCATCGCCCATCGGCTCTCGACCATTCGCGACGCCAACAAGGTGATCTTCCTCGACAATGGCCGGATCATCGAGATGGGCACTTATGACGAACTCAGCCAGAGTGGCGGGCGTTTTGCCTCGCTTCTCAAGGCCAGCGGCATTCTCAACGATGACCAGGAGAAACAGGCCGAAGGGCCGCTGCCGCAAACGGCTTGAGCGTTAGCGGACTATACGAACAAAGCCCGCCGCCATTTCCATTGGCGGCGGGCTTTTTTATGGAGTCGTAGCCAGGTGTGTTCTCAGTTGGCGGGTTCCGGCAGCCTCTTTGCCGACGATGTCTCAAGCGGGAAGCCCTCAGCTTCGCTGACAGCCTGCCCGTTGATGCTCACCTTGCCGTCTTCCACCGCGATCCTGTGCGCGACTTCATCAATGATGATTTCGGCGGTGAAGCCGGTCCAGCCCGTCGGTAGCACGGGGTTCACGAACAACCGGTCGCCTTGGCGCCGGATGCCGAGGATGCCCTCGACAGCTGCACGATAAAGCCAGCCGGCCGAACCCGTATACCAGCTCCAGCCGCCTCTGCCGGTGTAGGAGCCGTGACCGTAGACGTCGGCGGCGACCACATAGGGCTCGACGCGGTAGGTTTCAGCCGCATCACGGCTGAGCGCGTGATTGATCGGATTGAGGATCTGGAAGCATTTCCACGCATCGTCCCCCCGCTTCAGCGCAGCAAGAGCCAGCACCACCCAGATAGCCGCATGGGTATACTGACCGCCGTTTTCGCGGACGCCGGGCGGATAGGCGCGGATATAGCCGGGATCCTTGCGCGTTTCCTGGAAAGGTGGCGTGAAGAGGCGGATGATCCCAGCCTGCTCATCGACAAGCTTTTCGAGAACGGCATTCATGGCCTGGCTTGCCCGCTCGGGATCGCCTTCCCCCGAAAGCACGCTCCAGGACTGCGCCAGCGAATCGATCCGGCATTCGTCGCTCGAGCTTGAGCCGAGCGGTGAGCCATCGTCGAAGTAGCCGCGACGGTAGTAGCTTCCGTCCCAGCCCGCTTTCTCCAGCGCCTGCTTCAGACTTTCCAGATGCGCCGTCCAGTTTTGGACACGCGACCTGTCGTTTCGCTCGGAAGCGTATGGCAGAAAGTTCCGCAAGGCGCTCGCCAGGAACCAGCCGAGCCAGACGCTCATACCGCGGCCGCCGATGCCGACGCGGTTCATGCCGTCGTTCCAGTCCCCGCCGAGGATCAAGGGCAGGCCTTTTTCTCCAGTCCGGGTGACGGCGATATCCAGAGCCTTGGCGGCATGTTCGTAAACCGTAGCCGTCTCTGCGGATATCTCCGGTTTGAAGAAGGAGTCGTGCTTGTGTTTTTCAAGAACCGGGCCGTCCAGGAAAGCAACCGGCTCATCCAGCAGCGATTTGTCGCCCGTCGCCGAGACATATTGGTGCGCGGCATAGGCGAGCCAAACCACATCGTCGGAGATCATCGTGCGGACACCTGCGCCCGAATTCGGCAGCCACCAGTGTTGCACATCGCCTTCGCGGAACTGGCGCGAAGCCGCGTGAATGATTTGATGGCGTGCCAGCGATGGCTCCTGCACGAGGAAGGCCAGAGTGTCCTGCAGCTGGTCCCGGAAACCATAGGCCCCAGACGACTGATAGAAGGCTGTTCGCGCCATGATCCGGCAGCCAAGCGCCTGATAGGGAAGCCAGTGGTTGACCAGATTGTCGAGAGACTTGTCCGGCGTGGAAATCTTGAGGCGGCCGGTAAAGCCTTTCCAGAACTGCCGGTTTGCCTCAAGAGCCGTGTTGAAATCCTCGGCCCGCAGTTCGGCGACGAGCGCCTGAGCCTCTTCCCGGGTTTCCGCATCGCCGAGGAAGAAGGTCATCCTTTTCTCTTCGCCCGGCGCCAGTTCGAGATCATAGGCGAGTGCCGCGCACGGATCGCCATCGAGATCGAGCGAACCGCTGAGCGCGGAAGCGGACACGACTGCGGCGGGCAGCTGTACCGAACCGAAGCGTCCGATGAACTCCCGCCGGCTGGTCGTAAAACCGGATGGCGTCTCCCGCATTGCCATGAACGCGAAGCGGCGGTGATCGATGCTGTATGGGTTCGTGGCAAAGAGAGTGCCGGCTTCCTCGTCGCGCGTCGACAGAATGAACGGGATAGTCCGCGCAGAATTACTGCCCAGCAGCCATTCCGCATATCCATACACGCGCAGCCTGCGAACTTCGGAACCGATGTTGCGAAGGAAGAACGACGTGAGCTTTGCCGAGCGCGTGCGGTCAACCGTCTGCGTCAGTTCGAGTTTCAAGCCATTGTCTTCGGTCGCGAACACCGAATAGCCGAGCCCGTGTCGAGCTTCGAATTTTACTTCCGGTTTGCGCGACAGAGCCGCGAACGGCGTCGATACTGTGCCGCTATCCTGGTCGCAGACGTAGAAGGCCTCGCCCGGCCGGTTGATGACCGGATCGTTGCTCCACGGCGTAAGCTGATAGTCGCGGGAGTTCCGGGCCCAGGTGAAGCCCGCCCCTTCTGCGGACACATGGAAGCCGAACTTCTCGTTCGAGATCACGTTGATCCACGGTTGCGGGGTCGCCTGCCCGCCTCTCAGGCGGACCACATACTCGCTGCCGTCCTTCGAGAAGCCGCCGTACCCGTTCCAGAATTCCAGATCGGCGGGCGCCTCGGCCTCGGTGAGCGGCTGGAAGACCTCGCCGTTCAGCAACGGACGCCGGTCGATTTCGATCACCTGATCCTTGGCGGGTGCGAAAATGGACGCCGTACGGTTGAGCTGATCGCTGATCTTGCCGTTGCGCGCATGTAGAACCACTCGCGAAGCAGCCACGAGGCCTTCCGACGCAGCCTCGTCGAGAATATCGCGACGGAGGGAGAAAACATGCTGACGCTGGCCTTCCTGCTGGCCGAGACGCCGTGCATTCTCCGACAGATACTCGATAGCGTGCTGCATTTCCTGCGCATAGGAGGCTGCGCGCTCGTTGAAGATCACCAAATCCGAGACGACGCCACGCGAACGCAGGTATTCCTGAGCGCTCATCGCTTCCTTCGCCACCGCCATATCGGCATCGTCGTTGATGCGCAGCGTGAAGATCGGGAAATCGCCCGAGATCGCCGCCGGCCAGAGTGACGATTGTGGCTGCATTGCAGCCTGGATCGTAGCCTGGTCCGCACGAAGCTGCATATCGGGATAGATGAGGTAGCGCGCCAGATGCTGGAATGCCGCGGCATCCTGGGACGAAACGCCGAGATGGCGCATCTGCACCTGCGTGCGGGTCCAGGCCTGAGTCAGTTCCGCCTGGAAAGCGTCCGGATGACGGTACCGCTCGATCGCCTGGTCGAGTTCCTCGCGCTTGGGAGCGGCGATCGTCCAGAAGATGACGCTCACCTTCTTGCCCGCCGGAACCCGCACGACACGGCGCAGCGACAAGATCGGGTCGAGCGTAAAGCCGTCCGTTCCGGAAAGCGTCGCGCCGGGATCAAAGGCGGCCGCTTCTGCAAGTGTGCGACCACGACCGAGGAACTTCCGGCGGTCGGTCTCGAATTCCGTGGGCCGCGCAGACCCTGCATTGTCGGCAGCAAGATGCGCAATCACCATGTCGGGATCGTTGGGATTGCGCTTGTTGCGCCACGCCCGGATCACATCGCCGCGTTTGCCGATCTCGGTACGGACGAACATCCGCGAAAAGACCGGGTGGGCATTGTCGTCGTCTTCTGACGACAGTACCGGCTCCATATAGGAGGTGACCTCAATGAAGCGGTCCTCCGTGCCCATATTCAGCAAGGTCAGGCGGCGACCTTCCGCATCGTGTTCGGTAGCGACGATGCACTCCACGGTGCTGGTAAAATCGCCGATGGTCTTGTGGAACTCAGCGCGCTCGTCGCTGAAGATCGCCTTGCTCGTCTCACCCTCCGCACGACGGGGCTCGGACGTTGCCGACCACCATTCGCCGGTCGCGGTGTCGCGAAGGAACAGGAACTGGCCCCATCGATCTTCCGTGGGATCCGGTTTCCACCTGGCGACCGACATGCCGTTCCAGCGGGAATAGCCGGAGCCGGTTGCAGTGAGCATCACCGAGTAGTGGCCATTCGACAGAAGGACCAGTTCCCGGTCCTTGGTCGCCGGATTGGTGATCGTTCGAATTTCCGAACGCAGCAGCTCGCCTTGACCCTTGCCTGGCGTCTCCTCGTGCTTCGCGCTCATGACCGGGATGTCGCGCGGAGCCTTCTCCTGAAGAAGGAGTTCGGCGGCCTCGATCACCGGATCGGAATGGAAGAATTCGCGCAGCAGGCCGTTCATCACCACATTGGCGATCGCAGCGATCGACATGCCATGATGGTGTGCGTAGTAGTTGTATACCACCGCGCAACGCTGCCCCTCCGGAACACGGGTCGGCGTAAAGTCGACGGCGTCGTGGAAGCCGAACATGCCGAGCGCGCCGAGGGAACGCAGTTCCGCCAGGTTTTCAGCAGCCGAGATCGGATCGTACTGACTGGCGAGGATCGAGGCATAGGGGGCTATAACGGCGTTCTGCCCGAGCCCTCGCTTGAGGCCGAGCGTCGGCACACCGAAATTCGTGTACTGATAGTTGAACAGATGGTCGCGGGCGTTGAAGGCGGCTTCCGAAATGCCCCATGGCGTGCCGAGCCGCTTGCCGTGGTTCATCTGCTCCTTGACCACCAGATTGTTGGTCTGGTTCAGGATGCCCCCTTGCCGCTCCTGCATGACGAGCGGCGGCATCAGATATTCGAACATCGAGCCCGACCAGGAGACCAGGGCGCCCTGTGCGCCGATTGGAACGACCTGACGACCCAGGCGATACCAGTGCTCCGTCGGCAGGTCGCCCTTGGCGATCGCGAAGAGGCTGGTCAGACGGCATTCGGATGCCAGCAAGTCGTAGCAGGCTTCATCCAGCTCGTTGCTGTCGACGCGGTATCCGATCGAAAGCAGCCGGCGTTCCTTGCGGAACAGGAAGCTGAAGTCCATCGAGAACGCGATCGTCCGGGCACGATCCCGCAGGGCAGCGAGCCGCTCGCGCAGCGATTCGATATTGGAATTGTCAAAGACGTTGTCGGCGATATGCGCCTCGCAGGAATATACGAGGGACGCCGCCCAGCGGGTCACTTCATCGCTCTGAACCGACCGGACCTCGTGATCGAGATTGGCCGCCAGTTTCTGGATCTCTCGCGCCAGAACCGTCAGGTTGATGATGCGGATCGAGGCAAACTCGTGTTCCCGTTTGACGGCAGCAAGGGCGTTCCCGAAGCCGGCGATGCGCTCCTCGAGCCGACGACGCAACGGGCGCACCGTCTTGCGGTCATCCGGCAGAGCGCTCAGCGTCTCGGCGAGGATCCCCGCGACATCGCCAATGCCATCGAGATTGCCCTGCAGGTGAGCGGACGGCGCTTCCGCCCATATGCGGCAGGCGGACGAGATCGCGATCAGATGGCCGGCGAGATTGCCGCTGTCGACGGCGGAGATATAGGGCTGGCCGAGCGGCTTCAACGTATCGCTGTGATACCAGTTGTAGAGATGTCCGCGGAACTTCTCCATTTTTTCGATCGTCGAGATCGTCTGCTCGAGACGCTCGATCGTATCGGTGAAGCTGATCCAGCCGAAGTGACGCGCAGAGATCGTCGACAGCAGATAGACGCCGATATTGGTCGGCGAAGTGCGCTTGGCGATGATCGGCTCAGGACGTTCCTGGAAATTGTCCGGCGGCAGGTAGTTCTGTTCGAGCGTGACGAAGGTCTCGAAATACCGCCAGGTGCGGCGGGCGATCTTGCGCAGTTCAACGGACACCGAATCCGGAACAAAGAGACGATCTTCCGTTTCCGCCGACTGGCTGACATACCACGCAACGAGCGGCGAAAAGATCCAGAGCACGGCGAAAGGAATGCCCACCAGAAACGCATTGTCGCCGGGCAGAGCCGAAAGGATGATGCTCAGAACGGCAATCGTGGGCGCATGCCACATCGCGCGATAATAGTCCTGCGGGCTGCCCTGGGCGCTCGACTGGATCGATGCGGCCGTACGCCATTCCAGCATCAGCTTGCGGCTGAAGAACAGCCGGTAGAGCGAGCGCGCGATCGCGTCCGTCATGATGCAGGCGGTATCGGCAATGAAGACGACGCGAAGTGCGACTTGCGCGTTGGCCGAACGCATGTCCGACCAGAGCGAATAGAAATGCGCACCAGGCACGATATCGGTCGAGCGCGGCAGCAGGCCGGTCACCAGAGAGAGCGTCGGCGCGACGAACAGCAGGAAAATCAGCAGGATCTGCCAGATCAGCGCGCCGAGCGGATCCATGAAGTACCAGCCGAGAACCGAGGCGAAGAACCAGGCGATCGGGGTAAGCGAGCGGCGAAGATTGTCGATCATCTTCCAGCGGCCGAGCGCCGTGACGCCCCGCGTCGGATCCAGAATGTAGGACAGCAATTGCCAGTCGCCGCGCGCCCAGCGATGCTGGCGGGAAACCTCCACCTCGTACCGAACCGGAAAATCCTCGACCAGTTCGATGTCGGTGATCAGGGCGCAGCGGGCAAAAGAGCCTTCCAGGAGGTCGTGCGATAGGACGGAGTTTTCATCGATCCGGCCTTTGAGCGACGCTTCGAAAGCATCGACGTGATATAGACCTTTGCCCGTAAAGGTGCCCTCGCCGGTGAGATCCTGATACACATCGGATACCGTGAAGACATAGGGATCGAGGCCACGGCCGACCGAGAAGACGCGCTGGAAGACGGATGCCTCTTTGCCGGTCGTCAGCGATGGCGTCACACGCGGCTGCATCAGGCCATAACCGTGGATCACGCGATTGCTCTTCGGATCGAGCACCGGCCGGTTGATCGGATGATGCATTTTGCCGACGAGCTTCGTCACCGCATCCCGCATTAGGCGAGTATCGGCGTCGAGGGTCATGACGTACTGGACCTCCGCAGGCACCATGTTGGCACCCGGCAGATAGGTCGTATCCTGGTCGCCGCGAAGCAGCAAATTCAGTTCGTGCAGCTTTCCGCGCTTGCGCTCCCAGCCCATCCACGCACCTTCATTGGGATTGAAGAGGCGGCGCCGGTGCAGGAGATAAAAACGTGTCTTGCCGTCATGAGCATATTTGGCGCTGAGTGCCGCAATCTCGCGCTTGGCGTAGTCGAGAATTTCAAGATCCGCATCCGTCTCTTCCAGCTTGCTGTCACGCCAGTCGCTCAGCAGCGAAAAATAGATTTCGCCGCGCGGATTGGCGAGATAATGAACCTCGAGATTGCGGACGAGTTCATCGACCGTGTCGCGGTCGGTGATCAGGCATGGCACCGCGACGAGCGTTCTCGCATCCTCCGGGATGCCTTCCTTGAATTCATAGCCGACAAGGCGCGCCGGACGGACCACATAGGTCACGAGGGTATTGAACAGGCCCGTCGCACCTTCCGACGCAGGCAGGGCGAACATCAGCAGGAAGAAGAACACGACCGGCAGCGGCATATCCGACTGCACGAGGAACCAGCCGGCGATTGCCATTGCCAGCACGGTCAACAGGATGACGGGGCCGGCGATGGCAAACCAGTTGAGCCGCCGAACGAGACGAACTGTCTGCTGAACGAAAAGCGGCTTGTAACCAACGGCCGCTTCCAACTCCCTGCGCCGGCGTCCGACGATGAAGGCGCCGATATTGCTTTCGCGCGGATCATCACTTTCCTGGGCTGCCTGTTCGGCGAGCCTGATCGCCGCGTTGGCGACCTCGCTTTCGCTCCTGCGGGAGCGGCGGGCGATCTGTTCGATGCGGTTGCGATAGGCATTGCGCGAACCGAAATCGAGGGCTTCGTAGTCGGTACGGTCTCGGAAGATCTTGTCGATCTGCGAAACTTCTTCGAACCAGACGCTCCACTCCGTATCATCGATGTGGCGCAGGCTCTTGATGATATTGCCCATCGTCACATTGCCGGACGAAAGCCGGTTTTGTTCGGCGAGCATCACCTCTTCGACATCGGTTCCCGCCTGCTCGAGCCGCTGCTCCAGCCAGGTGACCGCAAAGCCGGAGGACTGGGAGGCATTCCGCAGACGATAGAGAAACTGGGTGATGAACGTATTGTCGCTGGTGAGCCCTTCAATGCTCCTGAGCACATCTGCGCTGGCGGCTTCGTCGTTGAGCCGTATGACCTCGTCGGCAACATCGTTTGCACGGCGACGCATGTTACGTGAACGGTCGACGCGGGTGGCGATACGGCGAAGGTTTTCGATGAGAACAAAGCGGATGAATGACGGAAGAGCCCAGAGTTCGCCGATCTCGAGCGGCTCTTCCACCTGGAACCCCTCGACCATGGCGGCCAGAGCGTCCTGGGAAACGCTGCTGTGAGTGTGGGCGACATAGAGCCACGCCACCGCGAGCACGCGCGGTATCTCCTGCCCCGCAACCGTCATCGTCGGGAGCTGGCGATAGAACTTCTTTGGAAAGTCGCGACGGACTTCCTGGATCGCTTCTTCCACAATGTAGTAGTTGTCGAGCAGCCACTCCGCGGCCGGCGTGATCGACGCCCCGGCATCCACATCCGTAGCCGTTGCGCGGTAGACACGGAAGATTTCCTTCTCGTTCTCCTGATGACGCTTGAAGAAATCGAACTCGAGGAAACCGGGCAGGCTGGAAGTGCCCTCTTTGCCGAGCTTTTCGCCGCACTCCCTCAACGCATCGATATTGAAATACGTCGAGCGGATCGAATCGTTGTGATCGATCTGCTTGGCTTCGGTGTCACGCGAGGAAGCTGGCTGCGGATTCTGAAAGGACATGGACACGGGCTTCTGAGTGAGAAAACTCTAGGGGTTCGTCGGCCTCGCCTTACTCGGCCTGCATTGGAAGCGCCAGTCATCATTTTGATTATGGTGACTGGCCCGACGCAAATCGGCGAAGAGGGGAAATAGAGGGCAGTAACGATATTGCAAATAACTGTCCAAAATCTATTGCCCGCTTTTGGCGGATTAACACATAAACGCCTCTACCGGCACAAGCCTGAATGAAAGCTGAACAACAGCAGGGCTTTGATAAGACGGAAGATTCACCTTCGACAACGACGGCGGCCCGCCCACATGAAATTTGATCGGAAACCGGGTTACGTCGGCAAGGCGGCGCTGCTATCCATGTCGAGCGGAAGGTGTCTCGACCACCGCAGACAAACCGAGCGAAGGCAGTGTTTTGGCGATGACGGTACAATTTTCGAACTACATGGCCGAAGTGGTGGCAACCCGCCGCTATCTTCATCAACATCCGGAACTGGGGCTTTCAGAATTCAACACGTCCGATTTCGTGGCCCGGCAGCTCACCGAATTCGGCTACGAGGTCACCCGCGGCCTCGCCCAGACCGGACTTGTGGCCACGTTGAGAAACGGGACCAGCAATCGGTCGATCGGTATTCGTGCGGATATCGACGCATTGCCGATCGAAGAAGAGACGGGTGCGGAATACGCAAGCCAGAACAAAGGCCTGATGCATGCCTGCGGCCATGACGGCCACACGGCCATGCTACTCGGCGCAGCCAGGATTCTCGCTGAACGAAGAAACTTCGACGGCACGGTCCATCTGATTTTTCAACCGGCGGAGGAAAACTTCGCCGGTGCGAAACTGATGATCGAGGACGGCTTGTTCGACCGCTTTCCCTGTGATGCCGTCTTCGGCCTTCACAACGACCCTACCTTGCCGTTCGGAAAGATCGTCGTGAAGGAGGGGCCCATATTGGCCGCTGCCGACGAATGTCATATCGTCATCAACGGGCGGGGCGGTCACGGCGCGGAGCCTCAATCGGCATCCGACCCGATCGTCTGCGGCGCAAGCATCATCATGGCCCTCCAGACCATCACCTCCCGAAACATCCATCCGCTTGACCCGGTGGTTGTCACCGTCGGCTCTTTCCGCGGTGGCATGGCGAGCAACGTGATCCCGGAACGCGCCGAGATGCGGCTAACGATCCGCTCCTATGATCCTGCCGTGCGCGACAGGCTGGAGGAACGCGTCCGCATGATTGCCGAAGGCCAGGCTGCCAGCTTCGGCATGACCGTCACGATCAACTACGAGCGCGGTTACGACGCAACAATCAACCACAAGGCCGAAACCGACTTTGTCCGCGAACTGGCTAAAGGGATACTCGGAGAAGAGAATGTCGAAGACCTGGAAAGGACATCGATGGGCAGCGAGGATTTTGGTTTCATGCTGAAAGAGCGTCCGGGCAGCTATTTCCTGCTGGGTACGAAACGGACCGACAACGACCCGCCGCTGCACCACCCGCAGTTCGATTTCAATGATGATGCGCTGCCGATCGGGACAAGCTTCTGGGTCGAACTTGCAGAAGCTTATCTGCCGGCGAAATAGCCCTTGAAAGCAAAACACCTCCCGAGCCGGCGGAGCGCGGGAGGTGCCATGCGGTCTTGGGAGGACCGGAAGCTTACGGAAAAAGCCCGAGCACTACGGCGCCGACGAAAATGAAGGATGCCGAAACCAGGGCGGCATTGGCCGCCCACTGCCATCTGCTAACGCTGCGAACGGGAAAAGGCCGTGTCTGATGCTGTAGCTGGCGCATGGATGCCTCCCGGGCTCTGGTGCCGCCCTTTGCGAGCGTTACCCTATGCTATCTTATCTCGATAAACCCGATAGAGATAATGTTTCACGCAGCCACACGTTCCGTAGAAAATCGTTTTTTCTTAATGGCCATTCCTGGGAGTTAACGGTTTGTTATTTCCCGAGCCTCCTATCGCGTCTCAATCGCGCTCTGGTCGAGGGCCAACCGGAAGACATCGGGGTCGATATTCCCGCCCGAGCAAACGGCTATCACCGTCTCGCCTAGTGTTTCGGCATGGAAAAGAGCCGCGGCCAGAGCCACGGCACCACCTGGTTCCACAACGATCTTCAGACGGTTGAAGGCAAGTGCCACCGCATGAAGCGCTTCACTTTCCGTCACGACGAGCCCCGGACCACAAAGCCGCGACATGATCGGGAATGTAATCGCGCCCGGCTGCGGTGTGATGATTGCATCGCAGAGCGAGCCCGATTGGGTGGAATTGCGTTCAATCCTCCCGGAAGCCAGGGAACGTGCGACATCGTCGAAACCTTCCGGCTCGCACGGATGCACCACGAAATCCGGCGCTTTCGCATTCAAGGCCAGGGAAACACCCGAAATAAACCCGCCACCGCCGGTCGGCACCAGCACATCGGCCTTCTCGATGCCGAGTTCTTTGGCCTGCTCGGCGATCTCCAATCCGGCGGTGCCCTGCCCAGCAATTACCAGCGGCTCGTCGAACGGCTTGATGAGGGTGAGCTGGCGCTCCTGCGACAGCCGCGCGCCGATAGCATCGCGATCCTCGTTGGCGCGATCATAGAGCACAACCTCGGCGCCATAGGCACGGGTGTTGTCGATCTTGATGCGTGGGGCATCGGACGGCATGACGATGACGCTCGGGATGCCATGTATCTTCGCCGCCAGCGCCACACCTTGCGCATGGTTGCCGGAAGAGAAGGCGATAACGCCTTTGGCACGCACATCGGGTGCGAGAGCCGATATCGCCGACCAGGCACCCCGGAACTTGAAGGAACCGGTGTGCTGCAGACATTCCGGCTTCACGAATATCCGGCGCCCCGCAATCTCGTCGAGAAATGGAGAAGACAGCAACGGCGTGCGGCGCACGTGCCCATCCAATCGGGCCTGCGCGGCTTCGATCATACTGATATCGGTCATGTGAAAATTCCAAGGAAAGACGAAGCAGGTGGCCCGCAGCCTATCGGCGCTTCATCTCCTGGTAAAGACCGTAGAACATGTCAGCCAGCTTCCGCTTGCTCTCTGGCGGGCAGCATGCCCAATTTCAGCACCGCCTTGATCGGCAGGTGGTCGGATGCAAGTCTTGCGAGCGGAGTATCGTGGGTCTCCACTGTTTCCAGCAATCCCGGGCGGTTCGCCATGATCCGATCTAGTGCCAGCACCGGCAGGCGAGACGGGAAGCTTGGCACCGCAGCCGGCAGGCCGAAGACGCTTGCAAGCGTGTTCAGGGAAGACCGGTCTCCAAGCCGCCATTCGTTGAGATCGCCCATCAGCACGGTCGGCTGTTCGTCACGCGATCGCAAGATGTCGATGATGACGCGGGCCTGCTGGTGTCGGGAACGGTTGAGAAGCCCGAGATGGGCCGCGATGATGCGGAACGCACTGCCGTCCTTCAATTCCAGTTCGGTGATAAGGGCGCCCCGCGGCTCGAGCCCCGGCAATTTGACCTGATGTACGTCGCGCACCAGCCCTTCGCGAAAGAAGACGACGTTGCCGTGCCAGCCATGCGCCTTGGCAACGCCGCTGATCGGAACCGGGAAGAGCCCGGTTTCACGCTCCATCCAGGCGAGGTCGAGCAGCCCGCGCCGTTCGCCGAACCGGGTATCGGCCTCCTGAAGCGCGATCACGTCGGCACCGATCTCGCGGATGACATGGCTGGTTCGAGCCGGATCGAACTTGCCGTCGATGCCCACGCATTTATGCACGTTGTAGGAGGCAACCAGCATGCCCTTGGCTCGGTCATGCGGCGCATGGACCCCGGCTCCGCGGTCCTTGCGGGCGCGGATTGATGCCAGGATGTTTATGGGAAGATTTGTGCGCTTTTCCCGCATGGTTCCGAAGGTTATTCGCAGAGGGGTGGATTATACGGCAATCCGCTCATCGATCTAGCATTTCCAGTTCCGTCAAAGATAGGGTGAACCGAGCCACAGCACGCGCTCGATGAGACGTACCGCAAAGGGTCTTGCCATCAACGCCTCAAGCGTCACTTCAGTTGCGGAGGAAATCGCCAGATCTATCCTTCGCTCCAGAGCCTCCGCAAATGGACAGTCAAGCACTTCCAGATCAACCTCAAAATTCAGCCGAAGCGATCTCGGGTCGAGATTGGAGGACCCCACATAGGCCCATCGCCCATCAATCGATATGAGCTTCGAATGATTGAAGGGGCCGGAAGCCCGCCAGATGCGGCAATAGTTCTTCAGCATCTGGTCGAATTGCGCGGTCATGGCCCGGTCGACCAGAACCAGATTGTTGGTGGTGGGGACGACGATGTCGACAACGACGCCGCGCCGAGCCGCGGTAACCAGTGCAGTAATCAGTTCCCGATCGGGCAAGAAATATGGAGAGACGATGCGAATGGAGGAGCGGGCGACGGAAAAGGCTCCCATCAGCATCTTGTGGTTCGTCTCCACGCTGCGGTCGGGACCCGACGATACAGCTCGAATGAAAACCGGATTTCCCGCTTCTGCTCCAGGCGTGTCCAGCGCCCATGCCTCTCCATCCAGCGTTTCGCCGGTGGCAAAGCGCCAGTCAGCTGCGGCGATCGCAAAAAGATCTGCAATAACCGGCCCCGTGACCCTGAAATGCGTATCGAAAGCGCACCCGTCGCCACTGAATTCGCTGGAAAACCCTTCGCGGATATTCATGCCGCCGGTGAAGGCCACTTTGCCGTCCGCCACCAGGATCTTCCGGTGCGTCCTGAGATTTGCGTAGGGCAGCCGAAGACCGATGATGACGTTGCCGTTGAAGACGTCGACCGCGACGCCGCCGTCATGCAGCATTCCGAGCACGCTGGGCACTGAATATCGGGCTCCGACGGCATCGATGAGAACGCGCACCTCGACTCCCCGTTTGACGGCGCCGATCAATGCGTGAACGAATCGCTGGCCGACCTGATCGCGGTCAAAAATATAAGTCTCCAGGATGATGCTGCGCTGCGCTTCGTCGATCGCCTCCAGCATCGCGCCATAAGCTTCATCTCCGGTGTCGAGCGCAACGATCGTGTTGCTGGTCGTCAGGCGATGACGAGTCACTCGGTCGCCGAGGGTTTTCATGGCGCGAAACCGATGGCCGAAATCATTTATAATTTGATCGTCGGTCGCGTCATAAGCTGCAAAATGAGCCCGAATTTCGCCCTGTAACAATGCACGCCGATCGCTGATGACGGTGCGGCGAATACGGTTCACGCCGGCAATCATATAAAGCACGGCGCCCACGATCGGCGAGAGAATGATGATGCCGACCCAGCCGACCGCAGCGCGAACTTCTTCCTTGGTCATGGCGGCGTGAACCGCCGCAGCCGTTCCCGCCAGGACCGAAATTGTGAAGAGTATATGCGGCCAGTAGGCCTCGGCGAGATCAAGCATAGCGCGAAATATAGGCGCACTCGCGTTTTGCGCAATCGGAGCGGGACCAATAGTTTAGGACCGGCTCCAACTGGAACTCAGGCCGTTAGCTGTTTCTGAAACACATCAAGCGAGGCCTCAAAGGTATCGAAAATGGCATCCACCTGTTGCTCGTTGACGATCATTGGCGGGCAGAGCGCCATGGAATCCCCGATCGCCCGGGAGATGAGACCTTTTTCGACCATGATGGAAAACAGCTTCGGACCAAGCTGCCCGGCAGCAAAGCCATCACGCGGCTTCAACTCCAACGCGCCGATCAGGCCGACGCCGCGAGCTTCGATGGCCAGCGGATGACCTTCGAGCGCCTTCAGGCGGCTCTGGAACTTCGGCGCCAGCACCCGCACGTTGCCGACGAGATCACGTTCCTCGATGATCGCGATGTTTTCCAGCGCCACGGCGGCCGCCACCGGATGCCCCGCCGCGGTTACCCCATGACCGAAGGTGCCGATCTTCGCCGATTCATCGGCGAGCGGCTGGTAAACGTTCTCATTGATCAGCAGGGCCGAAATGGGTTGGTACGACGAGGAAATCTGCTTGGACAGCGTCATGATGTCGGGCTGAAGCGCATAGGTCGTCGTGCCGAACATCTCGCCGGTCCGGCCAAAACCGCAGATCACCTCATCGGCGATAAAGAGAACGTCATATTTTTTCAGCACCTTCTGGATGGCTTCCCAATAGCCCGCAAGTGGCACGATGACCCCGCCGGCACCCATGACCGGCTCGCCGATGAAGGCCGCCACCGTTTCAGGGCCCTCCTTGAGGATCAGTTCTTCGAGGTCCTTTGCGCAGCGCTCAACGAACGCTGCTTCGGTCTCGCCATCCTGCTTGAAAGTACGATAGTGCGGGCAGGTCGTGTGGAAAATCCCCGGCAATGGCAGGTCGAAGGAGCGATGGTTGTTCGGCAGGCCGGTGAGGCTCGCAGCAGCGATCGTCACCCCGTGATAGCCCTTGATGCGGGAGATGATCTTCTTCTTCTCCGGCTTGCCGAGCGCATTGGAGCGATACCAGACCATCTTGATCGCGGTATCGTTGGCCTCCGACCCGGAATTGGTAAAGTAAGCCTTCGACATCGGCACCGGCGCCATCTGGATCAGCTTTTCGGCGAGCTCAATGGAGGGTCCGTGGCTGCGGGCGGTAAAGGTATGATAGTAAGGCAATTTTGCCATCTGCCTTGTGGCCGCTTCAACGAGACGATTCTCGCCGAAGCCGACGGCCACGCTCCAAAGCCCTGCCATAGCTTCGATGTATTTCTTGCCGTTGTTGTCGTAGACGTAGATGCCTTCGCCGCGATCCATCACCACGGAACCGTCCCGTTCCAATGCACGGGCATTGGTATAGGAGTGAAGATGATAAGCCTTGTCCCGGGCTTCGATGGAGTTCGGCTGAATAGTCACGGGGGACCTCCTCTGAGCATGCCACGATAGATGGATTTTCATAGGAGCAAACCGCGGCATTGGACAGCCCCAATTGCCGTTTTCAGCCCCGTCGAATCGTCAAAAGAATTGACGGTTCGATCAATGGATTTGGCTATTTCACCGTCATCGCCGCGACTGGCGGTTCGGCACCGGGCGGAATGGGGCTCGTATAAACCTGTCCCTTGCGGCGTTTCTTCAAGTCGGCCCAGGCGGCCTCGCGGAGCTGCTCGCTCTCAATTGCGGCAAGACCGGTCGCAGCCATGGCCTTGGCCGCGGAGATCATGCCTTTATGCGCAAGAGGGCTCTTACCCTGCGCAACGACCTGCCATGTATGAAGCTGCGTGCCGACGGCAAGCGTGGCGCCATAAGCCTGCACGGTCGGCACGACCCAGCTGACGTCGCCGACATCCGTAGAACCGCCCATCTGTCGATTTTCGTTGTGCGGCGGCAGGATGAAATCCGCAAGCGGGACGTCCCGCTCCTCCAGTCGCTCCTGGTTCCAGCTCGCCGAAATGTCCTGCGGGGTCAATGTTGCGCGGATTTTTTCCGCGAACGCCCGATCTTCCTCTTCGAAGGGCGGTGGACCGATGCTGTCCCACACGTCCTGCATCACGTCCATCAAGGGTGTGTTGACGATAAGGTTGGATACGCCCGCAAGGATGGTGCTCTCGACCTTCGTTTCGGTCATCAAAGCCGCGCCTTCTGCAACCTTTTTCACACGTTCGATCAGCGAGAGGAGGCCGGGCAGTTCCGGAGCACGGACGACATAACGAACCTTGGCATATGCCTGCACCACGTTGGGCGAAATGCCGCCAGCATCGAGGACTGCATAATGAATGCGGCAATCGGACGGCATATGTTCACGCATATAGTTGACGCCGACATTCATCAGCTCCACCGCGTCGAGAGCGCTGCGGCCAAGCTCCGGGACGGCAGCGGCATGAGCCGCGCGCCCAGTAAAGCTGAAATCGATGCGGCAATTGGCTAGCGAAGTTTCGCGCTGCACCCCCGCAAAGTTGCTGGGGTGCCAGCTGATCGCAATATCCACATCCTCGAAGGCGCCGGCACGAACCATGAAAGCCTTGGCCGCACCGCCTTCTTCCGCAGGGCAGCCGTAGTAGCGCACACGGCCGGGCGTTCCGGTCTCCTCCAGCCAATCCTTGAGCGCCGTCGCCGCAAGAAGCGAGGCAGAGCCGAGAAGATTATGGCCGCAGCCATGCCCATTTGCGCCGGCGACGATCGGCTCGTGACCGGTAAGCCCCGCCTTCTGGCTCAGTCCTGCCAATGCGTCATATTCACCGAGGAAGGCGATGATCGGGCCGCCTTTGCCCGCCTCTCCGATCAGCGCTGTCGGAATGTCGGCCACGTTTTCGGTAATGGCGAAACCCTGAGCTTCGAGCATTTCGCGGTGCGCCGCAGCTGACAGCTTCTCCATGTAGCAAGTCTCAGGCGTCTCCCAGACCCGGTCCGACAATTCAGTGAAAATCTCCGTCTTGCGGTCGATAAGATCCCAGATGAGCGGGAGATTGGAATTGCCTGTCCTCATGAAACCACTGCCTCGATGCAAATAACGCTGATTGAAACGCCGAACCGTACTCCATTCTCGCCCCATGGCAATGCGGCAACGCAGCAAAAAGCAGCGCTGGTGAGGGATCACGCATCTGAAATGAAAAAGTGACCCAAAAGGCGAATTTTCGCATCTCGACAACAGAATGATAATCGCTATGCTCCCGCGCCGTTGCCGGTCGAGAATCTAAAGATCGAGCCAAAAATGGTAAGAAGACATGGGGATTGTGTCGAACTTGCGGAAAATTTTCTAAGAAACGCTATCGCTACGAAAATAGATGGAGCTATAGCCTTTCGAAAACCTGGCGCTCTGGAATTACGTGAACGTAAAATGACATCCGCCAGGAGGAATAATCGAGGCACACGAGGGTCTAAGTCGCCGACCGGGAGGTAAATAACAAGAATACCAAGCTTGAAGCGCACCGTTGCGCATCTAGTTCAATGACAGATCACCTGGGCCGCAAAGGGCCACAGGTCACAAGGGAGAAACTATCATGAAATACAAACTGACCCTTGCCGCAGCGCTGCTGTCGGCGACCTTCTTCGCGAGCGCTGCAAGCGCCAAGACCTTCGTTTACTGCTCCGAAGGTTCTCCGGAAGGTTTCGACCCCGGCATCTACACGGCCGGCACCACCTTCGACGCGTCCGCTCATCCGATCTACAACCGCCTTCTCGAGTTCAAGCCTGGCACGACGCAGCCGGAGCCAGGCCTCGCCGAGAGCTGGGAAATTTCCGACGACGGCACGGTCTACACCTTCAAGCTTCGCCCGAATGTGAAGTTCCAGACCACCGACTTCTTCACCCCGAGCCGCAATCTGAACGCCGACGACGTTGTCTTCTCGATCGGCCGCCAGATCGACACGAAAAACGCCTGGAACCAGTACATCCCGGGCGCTGCCTGGGAATATGCAGCCGGCATGGGTTTCCCGGAACTCATCAAATCGGTGGAAAAGGTAGATGACCTCACGGTAAAATTCACGCTGAACAAGCCGGAAGCGCCGTTCCTCGCCAACCTCGCCATGCCTTTCGCATCGATCATGTCGAAGGAATATGCCGACAGCCTAGACAAGGCCGGCAAAAAGGAACAGTTGAACCAGATGCCGGTCGGCACCGGTCCGTTCACGTTCGTCGGCTACCAGCAGGATGCGGTTATCCGTTACAAGAAGAACGCCGACTACTGGGGTCCGGCTCCGAAGATCGACGATCTGGTCTTCGCAATCACCACCGACGCAGCCGTTCGCTACCAGAAGCTGCAGGCTGGCGAATGCCACCTCATGCCGTATCCGAACGCGGCCGATGTTCAGTCGATGAAGTCCAATCCGAACCTCACGGTTCTGGAGCAGGAAGGCCTGAACGTCGCCTATCTCGCCTACAACACGACCCAGGCTCCATTCGACAAGGTCGAAGTCCGCAAGGCGCTGAACAAGGCGATCAACAAGAAGGCGATCGTTGATGCCGTCTTCCAGGGCATGGCGACCCCGGCGAAAAACCCGATCCCGCCGACCATGTGGTCCTACAACGAGGCTACGCAGGACGACGCCTATGACCTGGATGCTGCAAAGAAGATGCTCGCCGACGCCGGCGTCAAGGATCTTTCGATGAAGCTGTGGGCGATGCCGGTTTCGCGTCCGTACATGCTGAACGCTCGCCGCGCGGCTGAAATCATGCAGGACGATTTCGCCAAGATCGGCGTCAAGGTCGAGATCGTTTCATATGAATGGGCCGAATATCTCGATCGCTCCAAGGCCAAGGACCGAGACGGCGCTGTCATTCTCGGCTGGACCGGCGACAACGGCGACCCGGACAACTTCCTCGACACTCTGCTCGGCTGCAATGCCGTGGGCGGCAACAACCGCGCTCAGTGGTGCAACAAGGAGTTCGACGAACTCGTGAAGAAAGCCAAGGTCACGTCCAACGACGAGGAACGTACGAAGCTCTATGAGCAGGCACAAGTGATCTTCAAGAAGGAAGCTCCCTGGGCCACTCTCGATCACTCCCTCTCCATCGTTCCGATGCGCAAGGGTGTGACGGGCTTCACCCAGAGCCCGCTCGGCGACTTCACCTTCGAAGCCGTCGATATCACCGAGTAATTTAGCGGCTCACAATGTTTTTGCCGCGGGACGCGTTGCGTTTCCCGCGGCATTTTCTTATGAGACGCCAAAAAATGTGGCACAGACGCCTCAATCGCCGCTTCCATGGCTTGACAAAGTCTTGAATCGGCCACGACCGAAACCATCGAAGGTTTTAGAATGTTTGGCTTCCTTTTGCGGCGCCTCGCCGTACTGATCCCGACTTTTATCGGGGTCTCTATCATCGCCTTTGCCTTTATCCGGCTGCTGCCGGGCGATCCCGTAGCCCTTCTTTCGGGCGAACGCGTCATGTCGCCGGAACGCCATGCCGTTATCAGCCAGCAGCTCGGTCTCGATCGACCGCTGGCGATCCAGTATCTTGATTACCTCGGTGGAGTAGTGACCGGCGACTTCGGCTCGTCGATCGTGTCGAAAAAACCGATCCTCGACCAGTTTCTGGCCCTCTTCCCTGCCACGATCGAATTATCTCTCTGTGCAATCATCCTCGCAGTCGCACTTGGCATCCC
Source organism: Hyphomicrobiales bacterium (assembly GCA_900469955.1). Lineage (GTDB taxonomy): Bacteria > Pseudomonadota > Alphaproteobacteria > Rhizobiales > Rhizobiaceae > Neorhizobium. The sequence continues at coordinate 54,991 of UBYX01000033.1, forward strand.
GGCGGGCGTGATCGCTGCCATCAAGCGAGGATCGTTCTTCGATCAGGCACTGATGGGCGTGGCTCTCGTGGGCTATTCCATGCCGATCTTCTGGTGGGGCCTGCTGCTGATCATCCTCTTCTCGGGCACCCTGCAGTGGTTCCCGGTTTCGGGGCGCATCTCATTGATGTTCTTCTTCCCGCCGGTGACGGGCTTCATGCTGATCGACTCTCTGCTGTCCGGCCAGAAGGGTGCTTTTGCGTCGGCACTGAGCCATCTGGCGCTGCCTTCGATCGTGCTCGCTACGATCCCGCTGGCGGTTATCGCGCGGCAGACGCGCTCGGCCATGCTGGAGGTTCTGTCGGAGGATTACGTCCGCACCGCCCGCGCCAAGGGCCTTTCGCCCTTCCGCGTCGTCGGCATCCACGCGCTGCGCAACGCCATGATCCCGGTTATTACCACCATCGGCCTGCAGATCGGCGTCATGCTCGCCGGCGCAATTCTGACCGAAACGATCTTCTCGTGGCCCGGCATCGGCAAGTGGATGGTCGATAGCGTCTTCCGCCGAGACTATCCGGTCATCCAAGGCGGCCTGCTGCTCATCGCCGGCATCATCATGCTCGTCAACCTGATCGTGGACCTGCTCTACGGCCTGATCAATCCCCGTATCCGGCACTAGAAGGAGAAAATCCCATGGCCGATACTCTTATCGACAAGGCACCCGAGGCAATCTCCAGTGCTGCCCTCCGCCGCCAGATGCTCAAGGAGTTCTGGTTCTACTTTTCCGAAAACCGCGGCGCCGTCATAGGGCTCTTCGTCTTTCTGGCGCTCGTCGTGATCGCGGTGCTGGCGCCCGTCATCGCGCCTCACTCGCCCTTCCAGCAGTATCGCGACGCGGTGTTGGTGCCGCCGATCTGGACCGAAGGGGGCCGCGCCGGTTATCTGCTCGGCACCGATCCGGTAGGCCGTGACATTCTTTCACGCCTGATCTACGGGGCCCAATATTCGCTCTTCATCGGGGTGTTCGTAACGACGCTCTCGCTCGTCGGCGGCATCCTGGTCGGCCTTATCGCCGGCTATTATCGCGGCTGGGTGGATACCGTCATCATGCGCCTGATGGACATCATCCTGGCCTTCCCGTCGCTGCTGCTCGCCCTCGTGCTGGTCGCGATTCTCGGCCCCAGCCTGACCAACGGCATGATCGCCATCGCGCTGACCCTGCAGCCGCATTTCGTGCGTCTTACGCGCGCTGCCGTAATGACGGAAAAGACCCGCGACTACGTGACCGCCGCACGGCTCGCCGGCGCCGGCCCGCTGCGCCTGATGTTCCGCACCATCTTGCCGAACTGCACGGCACCGCTTATCGTGCAGGCGACCCTCTCCTTCTCGAACGCGATCCTGGATGCGGCCGCGCTTGGCTTCCTCGGAATGGGGGCTCAGCCACCGGCACCGGAATGGGGCACTATGCTTGCCGAAGCGCGTGAGTTCATCCTGCGCGCCTGGTGGGTCGTCACTTTCCCGGGCTTGGCGATCCTCATCACCGTCCTTGCCATCAACCTGATGGGCGACGGCCTGCGCGATGCGCTCGACCCGAAACTGAAGAGGTCCTGATCATGGCGCTTCTGCAAATAGACAATCTCACCGTCGAATTCGAAACCGCGACGGGCTGGTTCAGAGCCGTGGACGGCGTCTCTATGTCCGTCGAAAAGGGTGAAGTGCTCGCAATCGTCGGTGAGTCCGGATCCGGCAAGTCGGTCGCCATGCTCGCCGTCATGGGGCTTCTTCCCTGGACCGCGAAGATCACTGCCGACCGCATGCTCTTCGAAGGCCGCGACATTCAGGGCATCAGCCCGACCGACCGCCGCGAGCTGATCGGCAAGGATATCGCAATGATCTTCCAGGAGCCGATCGCCAGCCTCAACCCGTGCTTCACAGTCGGCTTCCAGATCGAGGAAGTGCTGCGCATTCATTTGGGTCTCGATAAAAAGGCGCGGCGCGAACGGGCAATCGAGCTTTTCCGACAGGTCGGCCTGCCGAACCCCGAAGAGCGGCTCGGCAGCTTCCCGCACCAGATGTCGGGCGGCCAATGCCAGCGCGTGATGATCGCCATCGCCATCGCCTGCAATCCCAAGCTCCTGATCGCCGACGAGCCGACCACCGCCCTCGATGTGACGATCCAAAAACAGATCCTGGACCTCATCATGGCACTGCAGGCCAAGAACGGCATGGGCCTCATCATGATCACCCACGACATGGGCGTCGTGGCCGAGACGGCCGACCGCGTGGTGGTGCAATACAAGGGTCGCAAGATGGAAGAGGCGGACGTGCTTTCCCTCTTCGAAAACCCGAAGAGCAACTACACCAAGGCGCTTTTGGCGGCGCTGCCGGAAAACGCTACCGGCGACCGCCTTACCACCGTATCCGCATTCTTCGACGGCAATCCGGAACCGGCACCGGAGGCGCACGCATGAGCGAGAAAATGTCAAAAACTGAAACGGGCAATACGATGCTCGAAGTGCGCGACATCAAGCGCGATTACGAACTCTCCGGCGGTCTCTTCAAGCCCAAGAAGATCATTCACGCGGTGAAGGGCGTTTCCTTCAAGCTGGAACGGGGCAAGACGCTGGCAATCGTCGGCGAATCCGGCTGCGGAAAATCGACGCTTGCCCGCATGATCACCTTCATCGACGAGCCGACCGCCGGCGACCTCCTGATCGACGGAAAGAAGGTCGATACGCGCCCGGGGCATCTCACTCACGAGATGCGTCAGAAGGTGCAGATCGTGTTCCAGAATCCCTATGGCTCGCTCAACCCGCGCCAGAAGATCGGCGATGTGCTTGGCGAACCGCTGGCGATCAATACGGACATGCCCGCAGAAGAGCGGCGGCATCGCGCCAACGAAATGCTGAAGAAGGTCGGCCTGGGGCCGGAACATTACAACCGTTATCCGCATATGTTCTCCGGCGGCCAGCGCCAGCGCATCGCTATTGCCCGCGCCCTGATGATGAATCCAAAACTCCTGGTTCTCGACGAGCCGGTCTCGGCGCTTGACCTGTCCGTCCAGGCGCAGGTACTGAATCTGCTTGCCGACCTGCAGGACGAATTCAATCTCACCTATGTCTTCATCAGCCACGATTTATCGGTCGTTCGCTATATCGCTGACGAGGTGATGGTGATGTATTTTGGCGAAGCGGTTGAATACGGCACGCGTGACGAGGTCTTCTCCAATCCCAAGCACGACTATACCCAGACGCTGTTTGCCGCGACACCGCGTGCTGACGTCGAGACCATTCGGGCGCGTGTAGCCCGGAAGAAGGCAGCGACTGCCGCCTGACTTTAGTGCGTAGCCGGTTCGCCAAAAACGGGGTTACCCTTTTCGGCGGCTTGCTAGTCGATGAAAACCCTGACGCTGGCGGCACGCCCGGCAGCGTCGATCACCGTCAATGTCGAATATCCGGCTCCGTCCGGTGTCCATTCGTTGACGCGGCGACGCGACAACTCGTCGAGCGGCCTTCCATTCGCCAGCCAGCGGAAAGGCGCCCGGCCACCCTGCAATTTCAGCACCAGCGGCGAGATTTCCCCGGACCCGGCGCTAAGATCGACCCTTGCACCTTCAGGTGGATAGACGATCTGCGGTGCCGGTTCTCGTGCCGAAGCTGCCACAAGACCGCCAGCGGTCGTCGAGAAGCGTCGCTGGCTGATCGGAAGATCTGCTTGTGCAAGCCGCATGGCGCCAGCCGGCGCCCGCGGCAGCGGCGTGATCGGCACGCCTGATTTCGTAAAAGCCTCGAAGAGGATTGGAGCCGCCGTTTGGTATCCGGCAATGCCCGGCACCGCTCCATTGTCCGGTCGGCCAACCCAGGCGCCCAATACATAACGGCCATCGTACCCGACCGACCAGGCATCACGATAGCCGTAGCTCGTCCCCGTCTTGTAGGCGATGCCGAGCTTGCGGCTTCCCTGTGGCGGCAGGACATCCGACAGAATATCCGCAACGTGCCAGACAGCCTGCGGCTCGAGCAGCGGTTCGCCATCGATCGGCATCGGCTGCCGGTCCACCCCGTTTCCAAGTTGCACCGGTTGGCCCCGGTTCGCCAGCGCTGCGTAGGCCTGGACCAGATCCTTGAGCGTGATGCCCACGCCACCTAGTCCGATCGCCAGCCCCGGCGCCTCGTTCGGCGGCAGAACCGGCCGCACGTCCGCACGGCGGAAGCGGATCATCAGTCGCGACGGCCCAACCGCATCGAGCAGGCGCACCGCCGGCACGTTCAGGGACAGTTGCAGCGCCTGCCGGACGCTGACGTCGCCTTGATAGCTCATGTCGAAATTCTTCGGCCGATAGCCGAAGAAATCCGCCGGCCGGTCTTCTATGATGGTCTCTTGGGAGACGATCCCCTGTTCAAAGGCGAGCCCGTAGATAAAGGGTTTTAGGGTCGAGCCGGGTGAGCGAAGGACCCGGGTCATGTCGATCCAGCCGGAACGGCTGGCATCGAAATAGTCCGCCGACCCGACCTCACCGACGATTGCACCGGTCGTCACATCCGCCATGACCATGGCAAGCGAAACCTTGGGGCTGAGCCTGGATGCCGCCTCCCCGGCAACCTGCTCCAACCCTTGCTGGATGCTGCGCTTGAGCGTCGTCTTGTGCTGCTTGATATTCGGCCGCTTTCGGATCGCTGCTTCGGAAAGATGCGCGGCATAGGCCGGCAACTGCAGCCGTCGCATCGGAATTGCCTCGCTCACGGCACGCTCGGCTTCGCCCGCACCCGTTACGTCCGCGACTGCCGCTCTTACCAGCACCCGCTCACGCCCCTCCTTCGCACTCCGGGCATGCCGGTCGGGACGCCTGCCTTCCGGCGATTGAGGCAGTGCGACGAGAAGGGCCGCTTCCGCCACCGTCAACCGGCGCGGTTCCTTGCCGAAATAGGCCAGGCTTGCAGCACGAACTCCCTCCAGATTGCCGCCATAAGGCGCATGCGTAAGGTAGATTTCGAGGATTTCCTGCTTGCTCAGGCGCCGCTCTATCTGCAGCGCCCGGACAAGCTGGAGGAACTTTGCGGAAAAGGAACGGTTCTCGCGCGGCTCGATCAGCCGGGCCACCTGCATGGAAAGCGTGGAGGCGCCGGAAACGATCCGGCCGTTCGTGATGAATTGCAGCGCCGCCCGGCCGAGAGCAAGAGGATCGATGCCCGCATGGTCGTAGAAACGCTGATCTTCATACGCTACCAGCATTTTGAGAAACAGTGGGTCGACGTCCTGCACTGCAGTCTTCAGCCGCCAGCGGCCCTCGGGCGTGGCAAAGGCCCGCAAAAGCGCGCCATCCGCGTCCAGCACTTCAGTCGAGACGACCAGCACCTTTTCGAGCGGCGGGGGGAAGGCCCGGTCAGCCGCACCGAGTCCGGCGACCAACCCGGCTAAAAGGGTCAGGCCGGCGCTGATGCCGATCGAGAGCTTCCACCTGCGTTTCATGGGATCGAGCTGCCGCTTATTGCGCGGCGAGCACCTCCATCTTGCCGGTTGCGGTGCGCGCCGAGAACTGCGGCCGGTACATATCTTCGACCTGCGCCGCGGGATGATCATAAACACCAGGCGTCACGGCACGCACGACGTAGGCGAGCGTGATCTGGCGGTTATCGCCGGCGCTGCGGTCGAATGCCGCGACGAAACGGTCGTTGCGGAACTCCGTATGCGCAGCCTGGACCTCCTCCAACCAATCGAAATTCGAAAGGTTGGCGCTGTTGACGACGCTCGGATTGTCGATTTCGAAACCGGCCGGCAACAGGTCTGTCACCACGATGCGTGACGGCCACTCGTTCGTCTCGGTGATGTTCAGCACCGCGACGTAACGCTCGTTTTGCTGCGCCTCGCTGACATTCACTTCCTCGCCATCCATATTGTAGTAGGTGCGCGAGATTTCGAAGCCCTCGCCACCGGCAGGAAGCGGCTGGGCGGGAGCCGCAACCGTGGTGATCGCCGCGGAGAGCGTTTCGCCGCTGTCGTTCCTGATCGTTACCGGATGATCGATCAGTGCGTCACCCGTCATCTGCGACATCAGCGTCCCGCGGTGAGAAGCGCCATTGACGTTAAGCCGCAGGCTGTCGTCGCCGTTCTGCAGAGCACGGGCGGCGAGCAGCATCCAGGTCTGTTCCTGAGTGCTGGTATATTTCTTGGAAGCCCATTCCTTGGCGACGATATTCGCCAGCGCCGGAACGATCGGCGGCACCGGTTTGCTCTCGGCGGCCAGCGCCAGCACGGCGGCACCATCGCGCAGTGACGATCCATAATCCGACCGAGCAAGGCTCACCTTGTGGATCTGGGCCTGCTCCGACATCTGCAGGGAATCCGCAAAAATGCTCTTTGAGCGCTGGGCATCTCCATAAAGCGCCAGCGCCGCGGCGATATGAGCTTTGGCGAGGGGCGTCGGGAAATCATTGAGCGCCGTGTCGGCATAATAACGCAGATCGCTGATCGCGGCCTTCCGGTTACGCGCCAGCACATAGAGCGCATAGGCGATCTCGTTGCCCTGGTCCTTGATGTTGTTGGTATAGCCAAGCGTGTTCTGCAGGCTCTCTAGCGCCTGGACCAGCGTCTTTTCCGGGACGTCATACCCTTGCTCCCGGGCACGGGAGAGGAAGTCCGTGACGTAGGAGTCGAGCCACAGATCGCCACCACCCGGAGCCCACAGGCCAAAGCTGCCGGCCGAAGACTGGTACGACAGCACGCGATAGATCGCGTCCTGCACCCTCTTTTTGATCTCCGCGTCGTCGGCAAGCCCGTTCTGCACTGCCATTTCGCTGAGATAGAGAAGCGGAAGTGCGCGGCTCGTGGTCTGTTCGGCGCAGCCATAAGGATAGCGGCTGAGCCCCATCAACAGCGCCGGAATGTCGAAGGCGTTCGACCGGCTGACATTCACGCTGACGGATCCGCCGGGCAGGATACTGTCGGCAAGCAGGTTGGAATCGATTGTGAGATTTGCTCCGGACCGAAGCTCCACAAGCCGACGCTCCGTGACGGGCATCGATGCCGGCCGCACCGGGATGTCGAGCTGCTGGTACACGGAAGGTCCCGAAACACTCGCCAGACGTACGTAAACCTCACCATTGCCCGGTTCGATACCGGAGAGCGGGATCGTGAGATTTGCCTTGCCGCCTGCTGCGAGCTTCAGGTTCCTGCTTCCGTTCTGGCCGACGGAAACCGGATCGGTCGTCATCACGGTAAGCTGGTAGTCGCCGGCCGGCGCATCCGTATTGGCGATATCAAGACGCAGATTGCCCTGGTCTCCAGGGGCGAGGAACCGCGGCATGCTTGCCGTCACCACGATCGGATCGCGAATGATCACGTCCTTGACGCCATGCCCGACACCCAACTTCGACCAGGCGACCGCCATCACGCGTGCGGTGCCGTTGAACTGCGGGATATCGAAGGAAACCTTCGCTTTGCCCTCTGCGTCGAGCTTTACCGGGCCTGAGAAAAAGGCAACCAGCTTCTCCTTCGGCGGGCTTGCCTGCAGTGCAGTGCTGCCACCATCACCGCCGGTGCGCAGGCGGCCGGTGGCGCCAAGCGAGCCATCGATCAGCCGGCCGTATATGTCGCGGATCTCTATGCCGAGGCGGCGTTGGCCGAAATACCAGTCGTCCGGTGCGGGCGGCTCGTAACGCGTCAGATTGAGGATGCCGACATCGACCGCGGCCACCGTTACATAGGCGTTTTCGTTTGCGCCGGCCCCGGCTACTTGCACGGAAATATCGAGCGGCTGACGCGGCAGCGTCTTATCAGGCGCACCGATCGAGACCTGAAGATCTCGACTTTCAGGATCGACCTTCAACCAAGTGATACCGATCGCGCGCATCGGCATCCGGCTTTGCTGCGCCTCACCGGGGCGATAGAGAGTGGCCGTCACGTAGGCGCCGGCTCCCCAAGCGGCCGTAACCGGAATGGCTATCTCTCCGCCCTGCTCGCTTATGCTCGCTGTCTGCAGGGTGATCAGCTCTTCGGAGCCCGCCGTCAGCATCAGCTCTCCCGCGTAACGCGAGGAAATCTTGAGTTTCGCCGTGTCGCCGATTTTGTAGCTCGCTTTGTCAAGCGCGATTTCCAGCGCATCCGGCGTTTCGGTCGAGGTCGCGGTGACGAACCAGCCGGCGTCGAATTCCACACTCGATGCCGGTCCGCCGACATCGGCTGTCTCGACCTCGAGCCTGTAGCGCCCCCAGCCCACCGGAACGGAAATCTTGCCCCCGTCCGGGGTGACATTGACGGCACCATCGGCAATCTGGCTGGTGCGCGTCACCGGCTCGAAGCGCCAGGAGGATCCGTCGCGATACCACTGGTAGTCACGATCGACCTTGATGAGTTTCCAGGAAAGGCCGCGCATGGCCTGCTTGTTGCCGTCGGCGCCAACGACGATGACGGTGAAATTGCCAACCGAGTTTTCCGCCAGATCTCCCGTGAACTCCGGCTTGATCCCAATACGCGAACCGTCCGAGTTGACCGGCAAGGTCATCGTGCGCTCGACGGCCCGACCACCGGCCTCCTGCATACGCACAACAACGTCTGCGTTGATAAGCTGCGTGGTCGAGGGGATTTCGCTGACCAGAGCCTCGATGACTGACTTGCCCTCCTCGTCGGTCGGCTCCAGCTCATCGAGCGGTACCCGTACTGTCTCGGTTTCCTCCTCGTCCGCCAGCCCGAACTGATACCCCGGGAAAGTCGCATTTTCCCGAGTAGGCTTGAGCGCAATCTCACCTTCCAGATTGAGACCGGCTGCGGGTGCGCCGTATAGGAACCGCCCGTCGATATTGATCGAGACCGGCTTGCCCGCTTCGATCTCCTTGGCCTCGCTTGTCATGTCGAACTCGATGCGATCCGGCACGAAGTCATCGACGAGGAACGTCTTTTCCCCAATTGCGGAGCCTTTCGGATCCGTAAAAATCTGCATCGTCCAGGTGCCCCGCATGGACGTCTGCTGCAGCGGCAGGTTCACTGCATAGCCGCCCAGCAACCCGTTGCTGACCATCCGTCGATCTTCGACGCCGTCCGGACGCAGGAAGACAAAGGTGAGGGGCAGGTTCTCAATGGAAGCCGCATCGACATCGCGGGCGAGCGTGCTCGCATGCACCGTCTCGCCGGGGCGGTAGATGCCTCGTTCCGTCCAAGGCAGGATATCGATCGCACCCGGTGCCGGACGGCCTGTAACCCCGCGGTCCGAAAGATCGAAACCGGCGCGGGTCATGTCTAGGAAGACGAAATCCTGGCCACTGTTCTGCGCCGTAAGCACAGCCGGCACCATGCCTGCAGTACCGCGCATCAAGCCGGCGGTGAAGACTGCACGGCCATCCGCATCCGTCTTGGCGGTGCCGAGGATTTCGTTGTTCTTGGCAAGAAGTTGAAGATCGACGCCGCTGATCGGCTTTGCGGAGCCGAGCGACCGGGCGAAGACGTGCAGACCGTCGGTTCCGGCATAGGTGGTAAGGCCGATATCGGAAACGACGAACCACTGCGTAGCCTTGCTGTCCCATTCCTGCGAGACTGCATTGGAAGCAGCAGCAGTCAGCACATAGACCCCGGGTTTACGGGCGGGCAATGCTTCATCGACCGGAAAACTCGTCACGACATCCTTGTTGAGTTCCGTGCCGATATCGATGGTACCCTGCCAGACGAGTTCCCCGCTCTGCTGCTCGATCTGGCCGGCATTGTAGCCGTCCATCTGGGTGAGAAACTGCGAATTGGCGAGGAGCGAGGCGATATTCCGGTCGCCTATCCGGTAGAGCTTCAGATCCGCCTTTTCCGTGTTGACCGAAACAATCGGAATTCCGCGCCGGGCGGTGGATGGCAGCACGAAACTGTCGCCGGTGAAGCGCACCGTCGCCGAGCGGTCCTTGACGTAAAGATCGAGATCGACCTGAGCAACGAGCGGCTCTTCGACTGAAGAGGGCAGACCGCGGCGAAGCGACAGCTTGTATCTCTGGCCGTGCGTCAGCCCTTCCACACAAATCTGATTGTCTTTAGCTTCCATGGCCTTCGGCGCCTGGCCGTTGAGCACGATGAACGGGGCGTAGTCGACGCCCGCTTTCACCAACGGCTCGGAGAATTGCACGCAGGCGCGCGGATTGGCGCTGTCTGCGTCGACCGTGTTGCCAGTCACGCGGAAACCCTGGCGCTCACGGAGGTCATTGTAGGCCGCCTGCACCGTTCGGGCATTCACAAGCGCGAGGCTCGCTTTGTAGGCATTGAGCGCCGAACGGTAGTTCTGCTGCTTGGCAAGCGCGGCGGCAAGAACCGCCAGCGCGTCGGCGCGGCTCTGCGTCGTGCGGGAAAGCTGGTAGCCGTTGATCGCCGCAAGGGTACCTTCGCTATCGGCCGTGCTGTTGTCCCTTGCCGTACCGGCGGCACGCGCCAGCTCGATCCAGAGCGCACCGTTATCGGGCGTCAACGACAGCGCGCCTTTAAAATTGTAGATCGCGGTATCGACATTGCCGCGCAGAAGCTCAGCCTGACCTATCGTCTTCAGGTTTTCGACCCCATAACCCTGCTGATTGTCACCGAGGGTCAGACCGTCTTTCTGCTCCCTGGCCTGCTGCAGCATGTCCTCGGACAGGAAAGAGAGCTTTTGCGGAGCGCCTATATCCGGCTCCGTCGCGACTTCGACGACCTTGCCGGCGACCGCACCGGGAAAGGTGTTGAGTTGGCCGTAGTCGGTCTTCAGAAAGCACCACTTGGCCTTGACGTTATAGGTGAAGGCTTTGCAGGCGTTATCGCCAATGCAGGCCGCCTCGCATTGCGGCTGGCTGACGTTCTTCACGGTCCTGAGATCGAAACCGAGATAGTCGCTATCCGGCGTGCTCTCGATACGCCGCTCGGCAGCCGTCAAAGGCCAGGCCAGAGCAAATGCGGAAAAGAGAAAAACCGAAATGCGGAAAAACGCGCGCCTGGACATAACCGTCCCCCCAATGGCTGTCGTCGAATGCGCCAGTTTTCCGATGTGTGCAGAGACTTGTCAAACGAAACTAGGGAGGCTTACTCGTCCCTTTTCATGAAGATACTGTCATACAGGAAAACCTGTACCGGATCGGGTCAGGCCATCAGTCCGGCTGCCGTAAAGCCGCCATCGACGGCCAGGACTTGGCCGGTCACATAGGAGGATTGCTTACCATCGATGAGGAAGGCAATAGCGGAGGCAATCTCCTCCGGCTGACCATAACGACGCATGGGAACCGTGCGTTGCCATTCCTCCCGCGTCACCGCGGTATGGTTCTCCTTGACCATCGGCGTCTCGATCGGACCGGGCGCGATTGCGTTGACGCGGATCAGGTCATCGGCGAGCTCAACGGCCATGATCTTGGTCAGCGTGATCAGCGCCCCCTTGGAGGCGCCGTAAGCCGAGCGACCGAGATTGCCTTTTATACCGGAAACCGAGGCGATATGGACGATCGAACCACCGCCGTTCTCCCTGAGAACCGGGGCTAGCGCCTGCGACAGCGCAAAGGCGCCAATGACGTTGACCTCATAGATCTTGCGCAGCATGTCGGTCGTCGTATCGGCGAAACGGACATTGGCGGCGATGCCTGCGCTGTTGACCAGCGCGGCCAGCGGCGCATCGAGTAAACGGCATCGGTCTGCCAACCGCTCGACCGCCGCTTCGTCCGTCACATCCAGCGGCGCAAGCGTGATAGCGTTGCGATTGGCAAGCCGCTCGCCGAGGCGCTCAAGGGCCAAGGCATCGCGGTCGGCTGCGACCACATGCCAGCCCGCCTCGATCAGAAGCTCCGTCGTCGAAAGGCCGATACCTGATCCCGCACCCGTAACGACAACGCTTCGCATACCATTCTCCTAGTTTCCGACAATGACCAATTCGAAGGTGACGCCAACGGGATTGTCGCCGCGAGCAAGCAGTCCGTGGTAGATGACGCCGTCGATATCCACGACCGCTGCATCCAGCCTGGCGCGCAGCCCCTCGGCCGTTTGTTCCAGCACTGCGTTCTCGATAGCGATCTCGGTCGCCAAGCAGGTAACTCGTCGCCCATCCTCGAATACCGGCTCGTTGATGCTGCCGATGCCGAAAACCCTTCCACTCCCAATACCGTACCGCCGGGACACGTCCTCGATTACGGTAGCGACATCCTCGTTCGGCCGAATCCGCAGCAGGATGCCGCTGCCTGAATTGCCTTCGCCTTTGGCGGAGAAGAGAGTGAAATTTGTTTCCGGATCGGGAATGGAAACGAACGTCGCAGTTGCGCTGCCCCAACCCTTGACGGCGATCGGCTCGCTCACCACGCTGTCGAACGGCAGGACATGGCCCATTCTAAGCCTGCCCTCGCCCGTATCCCAGATCCCGTGGCAATGAAGGAAGGGCGCTCGGTCGCGTTCGCCGAATATCGCGGTGGCCTTCTCGAACCTGCCGCCTGCCGCTGGAGCGAAGGTCGCGCTGTACCAGGCAGCATGGTCCTTGTCCGGCGAAAACGCGGGAAGCACGTAGCGGAACGGGTCGCAGGTTCCCCCTTGGATATTGACGAAGCCGCCCTTGCAGCCCGCTTCCGCGAAAACACGCGCTACGCCGGCGAGAAAGACCTCGCCCGGCCGAAGCTCGCCTTCGACGGGCGTCAATTCAGTCCGCACGGCCTCGTACCGGATCGGCGCTACGGGCCCCGGATGTTTCAGCTGGCGCAGCACGGGCTTTTCGCTAGCCGGCTTATGATCCAGTTCCCCTCTCGCCTGGAGCTCCTCGCGGATCATCTTCTTGGTGATCTTGCCATAGGCGGATTTCGGCAATGCGTCCCAGAAGATGAAGCGCTTCGGAAGCTTGTAGCGAGACATCTTGCCGTCGATGAACTCGAACATCTCTTTCTCTGTGACGGTCGCGCCGGGCTTTGGGACGCAGACCGCGTAACCCACCTCACCCCAGAGACGGTCAGGCACTCCGAGCACCGCCACTTCGCTGATCGCCGAATGGGTGAGCAGCTTCTCCTCGATCTCACGTGGATAGACGTTCGAGCCGCCGGATATGTACATGTCGGACGCACGCCCGGTGATGTAGAGAAAACCCTGATCGTCCATGTGGCCAAGGTCGCCGGTGCGGAACCAGCCATCACGGAACGCTTTTTCGTTGGCTTCGGGATTATCATAGTATCCGGCAAAAACCGCCGGCCCGATGACACAGATTTCCCCGGTCTCGAAAGGCGCGACCTCCTCACCCCCATCATTCTGGATCGACACCTGCATGCCGGTGCGTTCCATGCCGCAGGTCCCGATCTTCGCGCCTTCCCCGTCTTCCGCCGAATGAAGAGCGGGCGGCAGCACCGTTATCGCACCGGTCACTTCGCCGAGCCCGAAATATTGCACGATGACGGAACCCAGGCTCTTCAGCGCCCGCTTCTGGTCCTCCCGGTACATCGGCGCACCGGCATAGATCACATAGCGCAATGAGGAATGATCGTATTTTTCCGCTGCCGGGTGTTCCACAAGGAGCTTGAGAATGGTCGGCACGGTGAACATGGTCGAGACGCGCCATTTCTCGATCAGCGCCCATGCCGCATCGATGTCGAACTTTTCGGTCGGCAGCAGGATCGTCTTCACCCCATGCGCCACCTGGGTCAACTGGTGCACGCCGGCCCCATGCGACAGCGGCGCCACGACCAAAGCCGCATCGGCCGAGGTAACGCCCGGCATCAGGTCGCAGAGGTGGTTATTGACCACGAAATTCATCTGGCCATGGGTCAGCACGGCCGCCTTGGGCCGCCCGGTGGTGCCGGAGGTGAAGAAGAACCAGCAGGGGTCGTCGCGCTCGACCCGCTCATCACTGACCTTCCGCCCAAGGAACTCCTCGACGATTGCGTCGTAGGAGGGCCCAAATTCGGCCTCGCCGATGGCGATCACGAAACCGATCTCGGCGTTCGTCTCGAGCGCGACGCGGGCGTGGTCGGCAAAGGACGCATTGCAGATCATGCCCTTCGCGCCGCTCGCCTTGGCGAGATAGGCGACTTCTTCCGGCGTCTGCCGGAAATTGGTCGGCACCCAGACAGCTCCAATTCGGAAGCACGCGAACATAGATTCGAACATCTGGTTGCAGTTTTGCGATTGAACCAAGATGCGGTCACCCTTGGTGACCCCAAAGCGCTGTTGCAAGGCAGCGGCCATGGCGTCGATACGCCTCTCGAACTCTTCCCAGGTCCAGGTCTTCTCCGCCCAGACGAGCGCCACGCCCTTGGGATCGCGACGTCTGGCCTGTGTCACGAAATGCGCAAGATTCATAACCCGGGTCGAGCGAGGCGCGAGTCCGCCCATCGGCTCGGCAACATTGCCGGCAGACGCCGAATTGACGGCATTCATTTCGTCCGCTCCAGAATGGAGACGTAGTTGGCGACAGCAGCACCGCCCATGTTGAAGACCCCGGCAACCGTCGCGTTCGGAACCTGCATCTCGCCCGCATCGTCACAAAGCTGCATCGCCGCCATCACGTGCATGGAGACGCCGGTGGCGCCGATCGGATGCCCCTTGGATTTGAGCCCGCCCGACGGGTTTACCGGTAAACGGCCATCCTTGCGGGTAATGCCTTCACGAATGACCCGATAACCCTTGCCGGGTTCCGCGAGACCCATGGCTTCGTATTCGATGAGTTCCGCGATCGTGAAGCAATCATGCGTTTCGACGAAGCTCAGATCATCGAGCGATACACCCGCCTCGCCAAGCGATTTCTGCCAGGCCCTGCGCGCTCCTTCGAAAGCGATCGGATCGCGTCGTGACATGGCGAGTATGTCGTTGACATGGTTGCGTGCCCTGAAGGCGACGGCCCGCTTCATCCCGGCGGCAACCTCAGGTGACGCGATGACCAATGCCGCCGCCCCATCCGATACGAGCGAGCAATCCGTACGGCGCAGCGGCGCTGCCACATAAGGGTTCTTGTCGGATACCGTGTTGCAAAAATCGAAGCCGAAGTCCTTCTGCATGTGAGCATAAGGGTTCTTCACGCCGTTTGCATGGTTCTTGGCCGCGATCATTGCCAATTCTTCGGAGCGGTCGCCATAACGCTGAAAATAGTGGCTGGCGATGCGTCCGAAGAGGCCCGCAAAACCACCTTCGACATCCGCTTCCTCTTCGCGATAGGAGGCGGAAAGCAGTATGTCGCCCGTCTCCTTTGTCGGGAGCGCCGTCATTTTCTCGGCTCCGACGACGAGTGCGATTTTGCCGCGACCGGAGGCGATAAAATCGAGCGCAGAATAAAGGGCTGCCGAACCCGTCGCGCAGGCATTCTCCATCCGCACCGCGGGTACGTGGTCCAATCCTTCGGAGGCCATCGCGACGAGGGCGCCTTGGAAGTCCTGCTTGGAAAAGCCGTTGTTGAACACGCCGACGAAGATGCCGTCGACATCCCTTGCCGTGATCCCCGCGTGCTCCAACGCCGGAGTGATAACCTCGGCCATCAGTTCCCTGGTCGATCCGGCTTCGGACTTGCCGAATTTCGAATGAGCCCAACCGACAATCTGTGCTCCTGCCATGACCTTCTCCTTTGTTTCAGACCCGTTCCGGCGCCCGTGCGCGCGCCGTTAACTGCGGCGTTAGAACAGCCGCTTTTTCGCCGCCGAAAAGCGCCCTCAGCTTGCTCTGGATCCGCTCTACTTCCTGGCGCAACAGTGCCATAAGCTCTTTCTGCCGCATCTCACTCATCCGGCTGTCGATTGCCGCTATGGATAGCGCCCCGGCAAGCCGACCGTCCGGCAACAGGATCGCCATTCCTATTCCCCAGGAGTTGGCGATCACCCTTCCCGGGTTCAAGGCATAGCCCTGCTCGCGCGTCCGGACGACATCTTGGCGGATGATCTCCGGCGAATAGCCAGGATACCGGGCCGCAACGACCCCTTCTAATCGGCCGATTATCGCCGCCACCTCCGGATCCGGCAGAACAGCGAGCATAGCGAGCGACCCCGCACCGACGCCGAGAGGGTTCTGATCGCCTGCGAGAAGGGCGTGCGTCCGGACCGGAAACGTTCCTTCCTCGCGATGCAGGCAGACGGCATAGTCGTCACGCCGCATGGAAACGAAGCTGGTGTCGCCTGAAGCGGCGGAAAGCCGCTTCAGGCTTTCGCCGGCCATCTCCAGCAGGCCATGCCGGCGCGAAGCCAGCATGCCCAGCACGTAGAGTTCCCCGCCGAGATAGTACCGGCGAGTCATCTCGTCCTGTTCCACCAGGCGCGACCGCATCAGCGCCATGAGCAGTCGCCGCGCCGTCGGTTTGTTCAGCCCGCTTTCGGCAACCACATCGCCAAGGGCGACGCCTTTTTCCGCACGGCGGCCGACAATGGAAAGAAGCTGCAAAGCCCGTTCCACCGCTTGCGCGCCGGTGCCGGAAGTTGCGCTCTCCGCCAGGACCGACGAGGGTTCGACATTCCGCTCCATAAAGTGAGCCTCTATCTGGCGCCTGAGTATCCTTGCCTAGCCGAGGGTCTTGCCGACCGCCTTTTCCAGGATCGCCCAGGCTTCATCCCCATACTTGGCTTTCCAATCCTTGTAGAAGTTGGCGCTACGGAGCTTTTCCTGGAAGAGCGCACCGTCCGGCTTGTTGAACTTCATGCCCTTGCTCTCCAGCTCGGCCTGGACCGTGGCGTTCAGCGCCATGACGTCCTTGCGCTGCTGTTCGGCTGCCGCATTGAAATGCTTGGAGACGATCTGCCGCAGGTCTTCCGGCAACGCCTGCCAGGAGCGGCGGTTAAGCAGGATCCAGAATCCGTCCCACATATGGTTCGTCAGCGAGACATATTTCTGCACCTCGTAGAGCTTCGCGGTCGCAAGGATGGCAAGCGGATTTTCCTGACCGTCAACGATGCCGGTCTGCAGCGCCGTATAAGTCTCGGCGAAATTGATCGAGGCTGGCGCCGAGCCGAATGCAGTAAACATGGAGGTCCAGAGCGGACTGACCGGTACCCGGATCTTGAACCCTTCGAGGCTCTTCGGAGTCTCGATCGGCCCCTTGGACGAGGTGATCTGACGGAAGCCGTTGTCCCAGATCTTTTCAAGCGTCAGCAGACCCTTCTTCTCGATCTCGCCGCGGACGTATTTGCCGAGGTCGCCGTCCATCGCCGGCCAGACCTGATCGTAGCTGGGGAACGCGAACCCTACCCCATTGAGCGACGCATTCGGGACAAGTGTCGAAAGAATGATCGGCGACAGGCTGAACATTTCGACGCCGCCCGACCGCACCTGGCTCAGCATGTCCGTATCGGCGCCGAGCTGGCTCGAGGGAAAGATGTTGATCGCCATGCGACCGCCGCTCTCCTCCTGAATCTTCGCCACCGCTTCCTTGGCGCGAATGTTCATCGGGTGGGTCAGCGCCTGGTTGTTCGCGAACTTGTAGGTGAATTCAGCGGCATTCGCCGGCCGCGTGCGGATCGAAAATGTGGTGGCGAGACCGGTCGTGGCCGCACCTAAAAGAAGCGTTCTGCGATTGACGTTCATGAAATCCTCCTCCGATTTCAGTTCCCGGTTATGTGTTTTCAGCCTCACAAAAAGGCCGTGGAAAAATAAGGTACTGCTGCGATCACCAGAAGGCCGATCATCAGCGCGCCGATATAGGGCCAGATCGCCTTCATGGCTTCGTCCGGCGAAACATTGCCGATTTTGCATGCGATATAGAAACCGATGCCGATCGGAGGTGTCATAAGGCCAATATTCATCGCCGTCACAACCACCATGGAATAGTGAATGTCGTTGATTCCGAGCGAGCGAGCGACCGGAAACATGATCGGCGCCATCAGCACGATCGCCGGCAGCCCCTCGAGCACGCAGCCGAGCACCAGAAAGATGAGGATGGTGACGCCCATGAACGTCATCCAGCCGCCCGGCAGATCCTGCACCGCTTCGACAAGCTGAGCAGCAAATCCGGTCTGCGTCAGCGCCCAGGCCATGGCCGAGGCTGCACCCAGGATCATCAGGATCGCGCCGGAAAGCGCCGCAGTCTCAACCAGCATTGAATAAAGCCGGCCGTAGCTGATGCCGCCATAAAGCACCACGCCGATGATCATGGCGTAAAGCACCGCGATGGTCGAAACCTCGGTCGCGGTTGCAATCCCCTCACCGACAGCGGTGCGGATCAGGAAAGGCAGCACGAGGGCCGGCGCTGCGATCAGAAGGGCTTTCTTGATAACCGGCAAGGGTGCCCGGCGCACGCCAGCCATGGATTCATGCCGCGATTTCCAGCGAGCGAGGACGGCAAGCACCAGAAGCAGCACCATTGCGATTGCAAAGCCGGATGTGAACAGGCCCGCGATGGAAACTCCGGCTGCCGATCCCAGCACGATCAGCACGATGGAAGGTGGCACGGTCTCTGCCATCGCCGCACCGGTGGCGAGCAAGGCAATCATCTCCGGCGGCTTGTGACCGCGCCGTTTCATCTCTGGAAACAGCGCCGGCGCCACCGTCGCCATGTCCGATACCTTGGAACCGGAAATGCCGGAGACGAGAAAAAGCGAACCGAGCAACACATAGGACATGCCGGCGCGAACATGCCCGAGCAGCGAAGCCAAAAATTCGACGATTGCCTTGCCCATACCGGTCGCGTCCAGAATGCAGCCAAGAAGGACGAAGATCGGCACGGAGAGCAGGATGATGCTCGACATGCCTTCGTCGATGCGGCCGATCATCACGAAGACCGGCACGGACGTGGTAAAGGAGAGGAAGGCGAGCGTTCCAAGGCCGAAGCAGAAGGCTATCGGCACGCCGAGCACCAGAAACAATCCCACGAAGCCGACCAGGAAGATCGGAATATTCCAGTTGCCGATCTGCTTGAGGCTGGGTCCGGTGAGCCACAGGAGACCTGTGATTGCCGCGATCAGGACAACACTGCCGGCAATGCGCCTGAGGCTTGAACCTCTGAGCCCCTTGGCCAGCGCCAGGATCAGCATCAGGGCAACACCGACGGGCAAGGCCGCGGCCCGAAAGCTCATCGGGATATTGAGCGCAGCAGAGGTAATGAAGGATTCTTCGACGGCATATTCGTAGGCAGGCAGCAGCATCGCCCCCAGGAACAGCGCCATCAACAGCATCGTCAGGGTATGGGCCAGGCCCTGCAGCCGATCG
This sequence comes from Hyphomicrobiales bacterium, assembly GCA_900469955.1. GTDB lineage: Bacteria > Pseudomonadota > Alphaproteobacteria > Rhizobiales > Rhizobiaceae > Neorhizobium. The sequence goes on from UBYX01000033.1 coordinate 74,032, forward strand.
GGCAGCATGCCCACAAACAGGGTAAGCCTCAGATGCTCATTGCGGTCGACCGCCATGGCGGCTCCGAGCATTGCAAGCCACAGGAATGAAATCGAGGCGACCTCGTCGATCCAGACGATGGGCAGCGAAAAGACATAACGGGAAACGACTCCCGTCAGAAGCAGCCCGATCACCGCCACGAGCAGCAGTGCCGCCACCCACTCGACGGGTCGCATCCAGACCGATCCGCGTTGCTGCGGCGCTACTCCTTCGAGGCCGGCAAGCAACGAAGCCTCATCCATAGAGCCGATCGCATTGTTGGCTGCCGTCAAAATTCACCCTCCTCCAAACAGGCGAACGCCGAGGTCGAAGGGAACGCATCTCGCGTACTGAAACGCAACGCCTCCTCAGCGCGTCGCTGCTTCCTCCCCGCCTCAGGCTCCTCCAGCCTTATGGCAGTCCACTTTCTGGACCTTGTTCTTTCCGAACCTGCGGGAGAGTGCGTGAGCTTTGGCAAGTAGGCAAGCACAAAATCAGAACTGAGAAAGAAATCTTCTCATTAGGTTCATATCATGGAACACAAGAAACATAGCTGAATACGCTTCAGCTAATGCTGCCGGAAACCGTAACATGCAGACCTCCGTCAACCGGAAGCTCAACACCCGTAATGTACTTGGCCTCGTCAGAGGCAAGAAAAACAGACGCCCAGGCGATATCCCAGCCGTCTCCCTGCTTCTTCATAGGCGCAAGAGCGTCGCGTTTGGCCTTCATCTCGTCCGCCGAACCGTAATAGCCGCTGATCTGTTTCTGGATGTGGGGCGTATCCATGACGCCGGGAAGAATCGTGTTCGCTCGAATGCCCTTGGCAGCATATTCAATTGCGATGGCTCGCGTGAAGTGATTGAGGCCGGCCTTGGATGCATAATATGAAACATACGGGTATCCGGTCCACCTGATGGATGCGAGCGAGGAGATGTTGATAATCGCACCGCCTCCCTGCCGCTCCATGATCGGCAGGACCGCCTTGCAGGTCAGGAACGCGCTGGTCAGATTGACATCGATCACCCGCCGCCAGCTTTCCTCGGTCGCCTCGGCGGCACCGCCGGGAAGATTGATCCCGACATTGTTGTGCAGCACATCGATGCGACCAAACTGCTCCATCGCCTTTTCGACTACGGCAGCGATGTCATCGGATTTCGTCACATCGGCGGCAAGCGCCAGACCGACACCACCCTCGGACTTGATCACCTCAAGCGTATTCTCGGCCGCATCCCGGTTGACGTCGACACATACGACGCTCCCGCCTTCACGAGCGTAGGCAACTGCCGCCGCCTTGCCGTTCCCGAAGCCCGGGCCTACCGACCCCGCGCCGAACACGACGACGACCTTGTTCTTCATGCGATCCATGCGTTATTCCTCCCAGCCGCCCTCCAGGCAGCGAGACGGAACTTAGGCACCTCCGGGCCGCCGGTCCATGTTCAATCACGAACAGGATATGTTCGGAAACGTGCCTGCTTACCCGCTTGGGCTGAGGCCAGCTGCCGAAGCATTTGCCGCAATCGTTATTTCCGCTCAGTGTCCGAAGTCTCGAAAGCACCTTTGGCCAGACGTATAGCGTGATCACGGATATCCTTCGGCCACGCAGCCGTCAGGCCTTCAAACCGGTCAGCCTGTCCTGCATAGAGGGCTCGAGCCGCCTCTTCGTAACCCGGCTGATCGCCAGCAAGGGCCTGCATGAAACGATCGGCAGCCTCCTGAGCCTGTCGCTTCCGACTGTCGGCGTCGCCGGCAGCCCGCGCGGCCTCGACGAGCTTGCGCAATGCCACGGACGCGCCTCCCGGTTGCCGATTGAGCCATTCCCAATGCCGCGGTAACAGCGTCACTTCACGCGCGACGACGCCGAGCTTCGGACGGCCCGGCCGCCGTTCCGCCGGCTCAACGGGATCCTCGTTGTCCTTCGGCAGACGCGCGAGGCATTCCTCGAGATCCCCACGCAGGTCGAGATCGACGAGCCGTCCAGTGACGTCGTCAAAGATCAGAACTCCGCTTACATGCCGGGCTTTCAACACGGTGACAACCTCGGCTGGCGAGCCGCCTGTGATGCGTTTATCGCCTTGAAAGGCCGTCCAGCCGAGCTTCACCCGTTTCTCCATCGCTTCGGGTGAATTTATCCGGGTAAAACAGCAGGGTCAATCAGCTTGAACCGCCCGCTGCTTCAAACGCGACAGCCCATCCTCGAGCCGCTGCGCGAATTGCACAATGGCTCGCCGCGCTGTCGGCTCGATACCCTTGGCGATCAACCATGACAGGAGGAGTAGGGACGCAACCAATGCGATGCCGACAATCCACCGATTATCGTCGGTGCCGAAATGGGCAAAGACTGCGTAACCAATATTCTGGTGGAGCAGATAAAGGGGATAGGTCAGCCCTCCAAGGCCCATTGCCCACCCCCTAGAAATCCGCAGTGACGGCGAAAGAGCGGCAATGGCCATTGCCGCAAGCGCTGCCGGACCTATAAGCGCAAGACCGATGACGTGCCGGCTCAGGCCGTAGGTTTCGACGAAATCCGGTTCAGTCAGGAAAGGGGTGACTATGGCCCAGATGGCCGCCAAGCCAAGCACGCCGAGATTTGCAGCCGAACGGTGCTGTTGGGTCTTGTAGAGCACCAACCCGAACGCGAAGTAACCGGAATATTCCGTGATCAGTAGTTTCTGGAGAACTCCGCTCCCGAGAGCGATTTCATTGCAGACGGAAACGGCAAGCCACGACAGCACCAATATACGCCAGCCACGGTCGAAAAGGCCTATTGCAATCAGCAGAAACACCCAGCCGTAGAAGATGATTTCGTAGGCAATCGTCCAATAGGCACCGTCGAGGAAAGGCTGGCCGAGCGCTCTCGACAGTATGACGGCATGCGCCATCCACTGTTCAAGCGTCGGGGGCTGGAGGGCGGGCACGGGCCAGATGGTCAGAACGATGGCGGTAATCGTCGCGCAAACGAGAAAAGTCGGCCACAGCCTGGCCACCCGCCCAACTGCAAATTCGTAAGCCGAACGTCCTTCCGCCGACATTGCGATGACATAACCGGAGATAGCGAAGAAGATCAGGAGGCCGATGTCGAACCACATAGCCAGGGGGGCGAGTTCCGGAAAACCGATGCCGCCACCCTCACCGGAAATCTGCATGCGGAATCCATAGTGGAACAGCAGCACCATCAATGCCGAAATGAAGCGCAGCAAATCCAGGTTAAGGATGCGTGGCGTCTTCACACTCGTCATCGAGACCTCGGTCACCGGTTAGTTTGCGGCATCTTAAGGAACGAGCCTTTGAAAACCGTGAATCGATCGAGAAGAATATGAACAATCCAGCCCGGCGGTCTTTCGCAAGCAATGACTTCCCTTTCCGCCGTGAATATCGTTTCCTCCTGGTTTGCGAACGGATTCGGTCAGGATATCGAGGAGGATTCTCATGACGATCTTGGTTTGCTCCGCCTGTGGCACCTCTTTCGATGACGGAGAGCACCTGAAAACATGCCGGATCTGCGCTGACGAACGGCAATATGTGCCAGCCTCCGGGCAAGCCTGGACCACGCCGGAAAAACTTGCTCTGGCTCACCGCAATACCTGGCTTCAACTCGAGCCGGGACTGATGGCGATCCAGACTGTCCCGGCCTTCGCCATCAACCAACGCGCGCTGCTTCTGCGTACGCCGGCCGGAAACGTGCTCTGGGATTGCATTGCTCTCCTTGACGAAGCAACCAAAGCAATCATCGACGCGCTTGGGGGTCTGAGTGCGATTGCCATCTCGCACCCTCATTACTATACGACGATGCAGGATTGGGCCGCTGCGTTCGACGCTCCGATTTACCTTCACGCCGCGGACAAGGAATGGGTCTGCCGCCCTTCCGATTACATCCGCTTTTGGGAAGAGGATGCTCTCGTCCTCTCCTCCGCCGTCACGCTTGTTCATGGCGGCGGCCATTTCGCCGGCGGCACGGTGCTTCACTGGACAGGCGAGGATGGACAGGGCGTGCTGCTCGCCGGAGACATCGTCCAGGTGACCCCCGGGGCCGATCACGTGTCATTCATGTGGAGTTACCCGAACATGCTGCCGCTCAGCGCCGAGGAAGTAATGGACGTCGCCGAACGATTGGCACCATGGCCTTTCGAGCGAATCTACGGGGCCTTTTCTCACCAGAATGTGCGGCAAGCCGGGCAGGATATCGTGGCGCGCTCCGCGCGCCGCTATATCGATCGGATCAAGAGCCTCAGTCGGTGACAGACAATTTGCGGACGCCGAGGCGTCGCATGGCTAGGGCTGCTACTGATGCCCCATCCGCCTGATAACATCACGGCGCAACGATGCGTTCGTCGGCGAGCTGTTCATTCATCCATTCGGCGCCCGCACGGATGCCGCCCAGCGGGAAGACATGGATGCGATCGATCAGGCTTTCCGGATGAGCCGCTTTGTATTCGGCGATATCGGTCAGCAAATCGGTGGGTTCATACGGCACCAGCAGCTTGCTGAGATCCATCGCCCGCCGCTGCAATACGCCGAGCGAGGGGCCGACGCCGCAGGAGATCGCAAACTTGATCAGTGTCTGCAGCTTGGTCGGTCCGGCGATCCCCAGATGAATAGGCAGCTTGATGCCGGCCGCAGCAATCCGCTCGGCCCAGGCAATCACGGGTTTAGCCTCAAAAGCAAACTGGGTAACGATCGCCATCTCGGCATCGGTGCGCTCGGAATAGGCCTGCTTGAACTGCAATGCTTCGTCCACGATCTTCGAACCACCGTTGGTATCTATGTCCTTGTTGCCTTCCGGATGACCGGCGACATGCAGGCGCTTGAAACCGTAGCGATCGAAAAGACCGGATTCGATAAGCTGGATCGAGCTGTCGAAATCGCCGGCCGGCGTCGTCACGCCGCCGCCGAGCAGCAAGGCCTGATCGACGCCTGCCTCGTTTCTGTAGCGCTTGATCCAGTCCTCGAGTGTCGCAGCACTTGGAATGATGCGGGAGGGGAAGTGCGGCATCACCGCAAAACCGTCATTGGCCAGGCGCTTGGCCGTCGAAACCATGTCTTCGATCGGCGTGCCGTCGATATGAGCGATGTAGACGCGGGTGCCCTTTGGCAGAAGACTCCTGAAGTCGTCTATCTTGGCTGCCGTCCGCGGCATGACTTCGATGGAATAGCCGGCGATGAGATCCCTGAAGCCGGCTGGTTCGAGGGATTTTTCCTCCTGCTTTCCCCTGAAAAGATTCAAAAGTGCCATTGTCGATCCTCCCCCGTCTAATCCGAATGCCCCCCGACCGAGATGAACGGAGCGGCGTGCGAGACCTATGTTCTCGCACGCCTGAAACTCAGAGGGCTTTCTTTGTGCGCCAGCTTTCGGCGTAATTTTCACGTGCTTCCTGTGCATAGGGCACAGCAGCGACGCGCACACGGATCTCAGTCTGCCTGTGGCCCTGTTCCACCGAAGTCTTGGAAGTGCCGCCATCCGGCTCACCCCAGACGAGCGTCAGGATGTCGTTTTCCTTAATGTCGGCATCGACGACGCCGAGCGACAGCATGGAACGCTCGTTGTAGCTATAGCCGTTGAACATCGACAGACCGACGACCTTGCCGTCCTTCAGAACCTTGTCGAAGCTCGACGACGCGTAGTTGGAGAGCGGGAAATCGATCCACTTGGCAGCCTGTTCGCCCGGCTGGAAGGCCGAAGCGATGACCTTGACGACGTCGTCGGAGTTCCATTCGAAGGTGACCTTGCGGCGTTGCGGAGTCGCCTTCTGCTTTTCGACGGCGGCGCGGCCGACGAACTCGTGGTCGAACTTGACGTAAACGCCGTACCCCAGTTCGTAGGGGTTCAAGTAGTAGTCTTCGATATTGTCGGAAACGAAGCTGCCGCCGATCGAGCCGCTGGCTTCATAGCTCTGGGCGGAAAGCCAGTCGCGATAGCCCTGCAGTTCGTCGCCGGTGTAGATCGCCGGAAGCGGCGACGGGATCCAGCCGGATTCCAGGGTGTTTGTAGCATAGGCCCGGCTGCCCACCTGGCGCAGATCAACGCCGGCTTCTTCGGCTGCCTTCAGGATAGCAGCGCGGACCTCGTCCTTCTCCGCATACGGGCCCCAGATTTCAAGACCCGGAGCGCCAGCCATGCCGTGACGCAAAGCCTGAACCTTGCGGCTGCCGACATTGATCCAGTCGACATGGAAGAATTTGATCTCCGGGATCGGGCCACCGTTCATCTTTTCGAAGACCTTCGGCGCATCCGGCCCCTGGATCTGAAAGCGGTAGTGGATGCGGGTCACCTCTTTGCCGTCCGGACGCGACGGGGAGCGGGGATCGTGCGTCAGTTTGACATCATATTTGCCGAGAGAGGCGTTATAGAGCAGCCAATTGGCGGTCGGCGCTCGTCCGACGAGGACGAACTTCTCTTCCGTCTCCCGGAAGATGATCATATCCCCGATGACGTGACCGCTGGGCGTGACGGGAACGTAATGCTTGGCTCGGTTCGTACCAAAATTGGCAAAGCTGTTGATCGCCAGGCTCTCCAGGAACTTGGCTGCATCGGGGCCTTCGACAACAAGCTCGTCCATATGGTGGGACTGGTCGAAAAGAACAGCCGTTTCCCGCCACGCGGCCTGTTCGGAGCGCCAGTTGGAGAATTCCGGAGCAACCACAGGGTATACATAGATCCCGGTTTTGGAGCTGCGAAGATGCGTGACCGTATTGCCGGCATCCTTCAAAACTTGGGTCAGATTAGCTTTCGTCATAGAATTCCTCCCTATGGCTCGAAGTTTCATGTATACATGACGCCATCGGAGAGGAAATTCAAGGGAAAATATTGGCCGCCAATGATCGGCGGCTGAGAACAGCGGATATGCGCATCGCAGAAAGCGCCAACGCCGTCGTTTGCGTCAGGAATTAAGCAGAACGAGGCCGGGGACGGTCAGCATCAACTCCGGATTCTCATAGACCGCGTATTCGAGGTTCTTGCGGGCAATGCGCGCATGTTCCCGTGCAAGGAACTCCGCCCGTGCCCCCTCGCGTCCGGCGATCGCGGCAACCAGAGAACGGTGCTGGTCCTGGGCGATATGCAGCGACTGCCGGAAGGCCGCGACATGCGTTCGGCTGGAAAGAAATGCCGATGGTGACGCAAAAGGCAGGCGCGTCGCTCGCTCCACCTCGCGCTGAACAACAGGACTGTTGGAAAGCCCGACCAGAACCGCGTGGAATTTCGCATTCGCCTCGGAATAGGCTTCCAGATCCACTTCGTCCGGGCCACCGCCGAAGCAGGCTTCGAGACGCGCCAGAATTTCCCCGAGCTGATCCATTCCCGCCTGGGGCACTCCACGCTCGGCAGCAAGACGCGCTGCCGTTCCCTCCAGCACGCCACGCAGCTCGATGGCGTCTACGGCATCCGCATAGGTGAAGCTGCGGACGACGAAACCACCGTTCGCGAGCCGATCCAGCAATCCCTCCTCGGCAAGGCGCGACATCACCTCGCGGACCGGCGTGCGGGAAATTTGAAGCGTCTCCGCAAGCGGAACCTCGAAAAGCCGGGTGCCGCCGGGATAGTCGCCGCTCAGTATCTTCTTGCGCAACTCCATGAGAGCCCGCATCGTATGAGTGTTTCTCGAAGTCTCTTCCAAATCAGCACCTGTGCTCTGCGGCGAGGTCGGCACAGGCTTCCCTCATCGATCGGGAAATCTTAGCCACATCTGATGAATTGGCCAAGTCCCGTGTATACAAAGCAATCCTGCTGTGGACGGTCGCCGCAATACGCGCCGACGGTCTGGACCCTACGGACGATAGGTGGAGGGCGAGCGCGCTAATCCGGTTGACGGCGGGCAGCCAACACACGCGAGACTGTCTCCCTAAGATCGCCCGCAGATCTGGATCCGGCCGCAGCCATCGCGTCCTGCACGGCGGCAATTTCCCGCGCAAGCCCGCCGTTGAGGCCGAGCGCATCCAGCGTGACGCCACTTTCCCGCATTTCAGCAGCACGACGGTGACCATGGCGCGTGGTTCGTTCGAACTGGTAGTCGGGAAATCTGGACCAGTCGAGGCCGGGAAAACTCTGAGTAAGAGAAGCCAATATCTGCTCGAAACAGCCGGATGCCTCGGCGGCCAGGAGAGCCTCGACCGTGATTGCCTCCAGGCCTTTGACGAAGACGGAGCGTACCATCTTGATGGCTGTCGCCGCGCCGGGCATATCGCCGACCAGATCGGCGTCAAAACCGAGACTTCGAAAACGCTCCAACAGCTCCGCCGCTTCCGCGCCGGCAATCAGCACCGGAGTCGAATGTCCTTTTGGATACACGGGCGCCATGACGGCCATATCGAGATAGTTGGCGCCAGTCGCACTGATAAGCGTCGCCGTATCCCGCTTACGCTCCGGCGAAACGGAATTGATGTCGATCAGCAGCGCGCCTTGGCCGAGATACGGCGCCAAAGACTGTGCGGCAATGAGGCTCTGATCGGCTGTAACCGCACTGAAGATCCATTCCGCGTCAGCAAGTTCCACCGGCGACGCAGCGGGCTTAACACTACGGCTGATCATTGCCGTGCGCATCTCCTCAACGCTTCCGACGCGATCAAGCAGCAGATCATAGGCTCGAAACTCACCATGTTCGAGCTTCGGAGCGAGACTGTCGTGGAAGGCGCGCGCCGCTTCGCCAAAGCCCAGGAAGGCGATCCTCATATCTTTGCTCCACAGATCATTCCACAAAGATCCTGCCATCAAAGAGCTTGCGCGCCGTCCGCAACACGGCAGCACGATCGACTTCGCCGTTCTTGATCGTGGCGATAACACTCATTTCACCGGTCGGATGTTCGATCGACAGCAGCTTCTCATCGCCTTCCGGTATCACGGCGAGCTCCGACGCAGGGCCTGAGGGCAGAAGGCAGGCGGTCGCAACGCTGACGGCACCGAGCACGCCGATCGCATCGTGACAGGTGTGCGGAATGAAAGTACGGGTGGAAACCGCTCCGCCCGCGGTCGGGGCCGAAACCATGGTCATTTTCGGCACCGATTTTTTGGCGACGTCACCGAGATTCATCATCGGTCCGGCCTTCAACCGGATCGCCTCGAGCCTCGCTCGCAATTCCTGGTTCACTTCCAGCTCCTTGGGGCCTTCCGTACCCTGGATCCCGAGGGCGTCGGCACGCACCACCACGCAGGGCATGCCGTTGTCGATCAACGTGCACGCCACGCCCTCGATTTCATCGACCGGATTGCCGGTCGGCAGGAGGGCTCCGCAGGACGAACCGGCAGTGTCGGCGAAAACGATTGGAACGGGTGCAGACGAGCCGGGCACACCGTCGATCCTCGCGTCACCCTTGTAGGTCACCTGACCGCCGGGGGTCTCTACCGTCGCAATTGCGATCTGCCCGGTGTTCTCCATGAAGATCGAGACGTCGGTTTTTTCACCCTTTGCCTGCACCAAACCGCGCTCAATGGCGAAGGGCCCGATGCCGGCAAGGATATTGCCGCAGTTCTGCGCATCCGTGACAATCGGCTGATCCACGAAGACCTGCAGGAAGAGATAATCGATATCGACACCCTCCCGCTCGGATTTTTTCACAACTGCCACTTTGGACGTGAGGGGGTTGGCTCCGCCCATACCGTCGATCTGGCGCGTGTCGGGCGAGCCCATCACGCGCAGCAGGAAGTCGTCACGGTCGGCCGGCAGGTCTTCGGCCAAGAAGTATCCGCCTTTGGACGTGCCGCCCCGCATCCACATGCATCGGACGCCGGTTTCGGTTTCACTCATGACCGCCTCCGCTCTTTTGCAGCGCTCAGATGTATTTCAGGCCCTTTTCGGCGAGCCTGCCGCGCATGTCGTAGATGTCGAGTCCGAGTTCGCCGGCAGCGAGTCGCCTGCGCTTGTCGTCTTCGGCCGCGACCCGGGCTTCCGCCTTCTTCGCCACGGCTTCGGCCTCTTCGCGCAACACCACACAAACGCCGTCGTCATCAGCGACGATCACATCACCCGGGCGAACATAGGCACCGGCGCAGACGACCGGGACGTTCACAGAACCGGGCGTTTCCTTGACCGTACCCTGGGCGGAAATCGCCTTCGACCACACCGGGAACTTCATCTCCGTCAGATCAGCCACATCCCGGACGCCCGCATCGATGATCAATCCCTTGCATCCGCGGGCCTGTGCGGATGTAGCAAGGAGGTCGCCGAAATAGCCGTCTTCGCAGGGGCTGGTCGGAGCAAGCAGAAGGATATCGCCAGCCTTAAGCTGCTCGATCGCCACATGAACCATCCAGTTGTCGCCGGGAGGCGCCGAAATGGTGACGGCGCTCGCCGCAAGTCGCGCGCCTGGATAGATTGGGCGCATGTAGCTTGCAAGCAGGCCTTTGCGGCCCTGCGCTTCATGAACAGTTGCAACGCCGCAGGCAGCCAGCCGGTCAATGATCGACTGCTCCGCGCGTTCGATATTCTGGACGACGACCGACATCAGAGTTCATCTCCCATCAAAGTTCATCGACAGTGCGCGGGAAAACGGACTGGAAACCTTCCGCGTGGGTCGACTTGCGCCCGCCGGACTGCCCGCCCGAATTGCGCATGAAATGATTGCCGCGGTTTTCCGCTACGTTCTTGTAGTAGTGCCAGAGGTGCTCCTGGCCCTCCATGCACTGGATTGCCGCCCATTTTTTCTCCCAGACGGGGGAGATATCGAGAAACACATCCGGCTTCCATTCCATCTGCTCGGTCTGATGCGGCTCGAACAGATAGAGTTGCGGCGCGCCGAGAACCTTTTCGCCGGGATTGTGACCCCAGGCCTGGGCGATCATGCGGGCGTCGAGCGCCACCTGGGTCGCGTACATGTGGTCGGTATTGTAGGGATCCCATTTGGAATGGGAGAGCATGAATTCCGGCTGCACCTTGCGGATCACGTCGACCAGCTTGAACTTCGCTTCCTGATCGACGACCAGCGGATAATCACCGAGATCGAAGAACTGGATGTCCGTGACATTGAGAGCCTTGGCGGCGGCTTCGCCTTCCTTGCGGCGCTCCGTCTTCACCTTCTCAAGCGTCATGCCCGGGTTCTTCCAGAGCTTGGCGCTTTCGCCGCGCTCACCGTAGGAAAGGCAGACGACCGTAACCTCGTAGCCCTTCTCTTCGTGTAAGGCGATCGCGCCTCCGCAACGCCAGACGAAATCAGCCGAATGTGCGCTGATGACCAATGCTGTCTTTGCCATGGGATGCCTCTTGACTTACTTGTGCGCAACCGGCGGTGTGCCGTGCGTGTGGAAGGTTTCGATGGTCTTCATGCCCCAGGCCTGGCCTTTCTTGCGGTCGGTTTCGGTCCAGACGACCGGCTTCCAGTCGGGACGAAGGATCAGGCGGGCACCTGCATTGGCGAGCTCGACGCGATTACCGGCAGGCTCCCAGACGTAGAGGAAGAACGTGCCCTGGATCGCATGCTTGTGCGGCCCGGATTCGATGTGAACGCCGTTTTCCAGGAATATGTCTGCGGCGCGCAGGATGTCTTCGCGCTGGTCGCAGGCATAGGTGACATGGTGGAAACGGCCGTGCGACCCGGTATGGTCCTCGGAGCAGGCAAGGTCATAGGTCTTGTTGTTGATGGTGAACCAGCAGCCACCAAGGCGGCCATTGTCGAGCTGGATCATCTCGGTGACCCGGCTGCCCAGCGCCGTGGTCATGAATTCACGGATCAGGCTGACATCGGCAGCAAGCAGATTGACGTGATCGAGGCGGCGGGGACTTGCGCCGCGGCCATGGTAGCGCTGGGCGATGTTCTTTAGCGCCGGCTTTTCTTCCGGCGGCGCCAGATATTCCTTGGTGTCCCAATAGAGTTCGAACACGTGACCATCGGGGCTCTTGAACTGATAAGCCCGGCCATGGCCGAGGTCGCCCTCGGTCCAACCGACGCCCCAGCCCTTCTCTTCGATCACCTTGACCCGGCGCTCCAGCGCTTCCGCTGATGACGTGCGATAGGCGATATGGCCGACGCCGGTAGTGTGATGTTTGGTGAGCTTCAGCGTGTGGAATTCATAGTCGTCATAGGCGCGCAGATAGACGCTATTGCCCTCGCGTCCGCTTTCCGTCAGCCCGTAGACGCGGGTGAAGAAATCCAAACTTTCGTCGAAACGATCGGTGTAGAGTTCCACATGCCCCAGATGGGCGACATCGTAACAGGGTTCGGTCATGGGTCTGTCCCGAGCGACTGGCTCACAGGCGCCTGGCGGAAAGACGCCTTCTCCTCCAAAACGAAAGCCGCGTCCTCCACCCTAACGCGACCGGCAACGAACGCCACAGCATGGTGAAGGCATAAAAGCAGATCGTCGCAATGACGAATAGGTTCTGCTGCCTGGTCATAAGTTTTGATTGAGGGACAGATCGGCTCGCTGGCAGCGAGCAAGATTGTCGTGTCGTGCAAGACGGCGCGGTGAGGGCTTCACCGCGCCGCGAAAAAGTTAACCGCCGAGATAGGGCATGATTTCCACCGCGCCGCGCCAGATCATCTCGAGCGACACGTACAGGATGACTGCCAGACCGACATAGGCAATCCACCGGTGCTTGTTGAGAAGGCGCGCAATGAAGCTGGCCGCGATACCCATCAGCGCGATCGACAGGACAAGACCGAAGATCAGAACTTCGGGGTGTTCATGGGCGGCACCGGCGACAGCAAGGACGTTGTCGAGCGACATTGAAACGTCGGCGATAACGATCTGCCAGGCGGCCTGCGAGAAGGTTTTACGCGGCGCGCCGCCAGCAATAGTACCATCCTCGTTTAGGTCGGCTCCTTCGAGTGCCTCGGTCGCCTCGTCCTCCTGGTGATGCGGCGTACGCAGCTCTCGCCACATCTTCCAGCAAACCCAAAGGAGCAGTACACCACCTGCAAGCAGCAGGCCGACGATCTGCAGCAGCTGCGTTGTGGCAAGGGCGAACCCGATACGAAGAACGGTCGCGGCGATAATACCGACGAGGATCGCCTTGGCCCGCTGTTCCTTCGGCAGTCCAGCCGCGGCAAGACCGATAACGATCGCATTGTCGCCGGCAAGGACAAGATCGATCATGATAACTTGCAGGAGGGCGGATAGTGCCTCTGCAGTAAAGAATTCCATCATTTGGCACCCAATCTCTTATGGCGTGGAGTACCTCATGTCGCGATGGTAGTTCGGCAGAAGCATACGACTGACATTTTTTGCCTGCCGTAGGTTCTCTGCCGTTTTCGTTGGAGACCGCCACGAACACCAGGCACCTAACTTGGACGATTCCAGTCCGACATCACAGTTCAAGACGAACTGCCAGAGGGGCCCGGTCTGGTGGCGTGAGATTTAACGGCCCGATAACAGAAACTCAAGTGTTGAGTTGGAGGCCTTACTACCACTCCCACATTTCTACTGACCATCGAAAGCCCAACCGGAGCATTTCCATCTACTAGGGTCTCCTTGGCCTGGATTCGACGATCATCAGGCCCGGAGCCCTGCTTTCTTGAGCAGCGGCAGCACGCGGTCACAGAAGAAGGGTAGTTCATAAGTGTAGTTGACAAAGGACAACGCGATCCCGGCATAACCTTGTCCCGCGATAGCGATCATCTCCTCCACCAGCTTCTCTGGCGTGCCAATCAAAGGATAGCCCCCGGCACCGCCCGCAAACCTTTTGCGATACCGATCATAGGCGCTCTGGTCGTGTGACTGCGAAAATTCCTTCTTGCCGGCCATATGAACATCGACCGCCTCGTGATCGGCAAGCGTCACGGCATAGCGCTCGTAATAGTCCTCCGCTTCCTGCTGGCTTTCGCGGCAGACGACGTGGCAGACCGTATAGACGCCGACCTCGCGTCCGACCCTCTCTGCCCGGTTCCTGATGTCCTCGACGTGTTTGCCGGCATCGGCAATCTCCGTAAAGGTCGTAAACAGGTACTCGCAGTTCTTGGCGGCGAAATCTCTGCCCGGGCCGCCGAACGCAGCGTTCATAGTGACGGGCCGCGGCGACTGCAGGCTCGCGGGGCGGCTGACCACATCATTCAGTTTGTAGTAGGTGCCGTCATAGTCGAAGGGGATATCGGACCGATAGGAACGCTCCACGATCTCAAGCCACTCGGCGGCTTGATCGTAACCCTTCTCCACCAGCGGCACGCCGAACATACCGAATTCCTTCGGATTCCAGCCGCAGACGATATTCAGACCGGCACGGCCGCCGCTGATATGATCCACCGTCGCGAGCGCCTTGGCCGCATAGACCGGATGCACGAGCGGTACATGCACGGTCATGAAGAGGCCGATCCTCTCGGTGACGGATGCGAGGCCCGCCGCCCAGGTGAAGGTTTCGAACGACCATTCGCGCACCCGGTTCTTGCCTCCGAAGCCTTTCCACCGGGCGATCGGCAGGAAAAAGTCGATCCCACCCCGATCGGCGATCTGCACGGCATTCAGGTTGTCCTCCCAGCGCGCCTGCCAGCGCTCCGGCACGTCGGTTATGGCCAAGCCCCCATCGGCATTGGCGGAGAAGATGCCGAGTTTCAGCTTGCTGGGACCTTTCAGCGGATGCGGCTTGATCATGCTGTTCCTTTCCCGGTTTTTCCTCTGCGCGACGAAGGTTTCATTTGCGCCGCTTCCAATTGCCGCCGGCGAACGGAAAGATAGGCTTCCTCGGCCGCGAACATGAAAAGCGTCATACGGTCCTGAACGGCCAGGGGGTCATGGGCAAGGAACGCCTCATGGATATGCGAAAGCCCATCGAGGTATTGCTGAGCTGTAGAAGGATCAGCAAAAGTCCCGAGGCGGACCGACTGAAAATAGTCCATGAAGCGGGAGATGGTCGCCGCCATGTGGCGATTGCGGACCGCTCTCAGCCAAGCATTGCGAAAATCCACATTCGCTGCAGCCAGTTCCCGCATGTCACCTCCAGCGAAAGATCGCCGGATGCGCATCATCGCTGCCGTCAGCTCTTCCTCGACCGTCGCCGACATATCCCGCGCCGCACTCGCAGCCGCCCGCGGCTCGAGTTGGCGGCGCACTTCGAACAGCCCCGATATATCCTCCAGAGACAATTCCCGGACCGCAAAGCCGCGTGTCGTGCCGACCAGGTAACCTTCCGACACCAGCCTCAGCAGTGCCTCGCGGGCCGGCATACGCGATATGCCGTTTAGGGCGGCGATCTCCGTGTCCACCAGGCGGTCGGAGGTGGAAATCTCGCTCCGCTGCAACTTCAGCCGCAGATCGAAATAGACCACATCCACCAGATTTTCGTTCGGTCTCAGCATCAATACCTCGCCCGAAATCCGTATACCGTTGGATAGATAATTCAAGTATCGTCATACTAAAAATCCATTCCTACGGCCTAGATCCGCCGACTACAGTATACGGCTGTCTCTCCAAACCATGCCGTCGAGTTTGTACGACATCTCCTGTTATTCGCTTGCCGACCCAATAATTTTAGGCTTAAACTTCTTTTGAGAGGCTGCGTTCGCCATCTCGCCGAAGGACAATTCCCAGAGGGTCGTCATGAGTAGTTTCCGCAGGAAGTGCATTGGCTATGAAAGGGTGATTGGCACCTTCGCCGCCATTCCCCATCCCGTCGCGATCGAGGTGATCGCGGCGACAGGACTAGACTTCCTCTGCATCGATGCGGAACACTCGCAGATCGACCGCGAACTCATGGAAAACCTCATACGCGCCGCTGACGCCCATCGCGTGCCGGCAATGGTGAGGGTTCCAAGCCATGCGCCGGAATGGACCGCGTCAGCACTCGACGCGGGCGCCGCCGGCGTCCTTGTGCCACGCGTCTCAATGGTTGCCCAGGCCAAGGCAGCCGTCATGGCGACGCGTTATCCGCCGATCGGAGAGCGCGGAGTCGGCCCTGGCCGTGCCTCCGCATACGGCTATCGGATTCCCGATTATCTGAGGGCCGCCAATGAAAGCCTCGTGCTGGCGATCCAGATCGAGACGGCCGAAGGCCTCGCCAATGTCGATGACATCGTCGCCGTCGATGGCGTCGACGTGATCTTCATTGGTCCCGGCGATCTTTCCGTATCCATTGACGCCATGGGACCTGCAGGAGCGGAAAAGCTCGATGCCGCAATCACCAAGATCGCAAGCGCGGCCCGCAAGGCCGGCAAAGCAGTCGGGATCTTCCGTCCGTCCGCCGATGACGTCCGGAAATGGTCCGAAGCCGGCATCACCTTCTTCATGCTGGCCAGCGATACCATGTTCCTCGGCGCAAGCCTCGCCGCCGGCGCGTCCACGGCCCGTAACGCGTAGGGTGCATTATGAAGATCATCAAGACTGACGGAATGCTTGCCGTTGAAGCGGAACAGCTTGCCTATCTTCATGGCCTCGATGCCGAGTTCATCGAAAGAACACTGCTGACCGAGGACGAGCTGATTGCCGAAGCGAAGGATGCCGATGCACTGATGGTGCTGCGTGAGCCAATCACCGCACGGGTTCTGTCCGAACTCAAGAATCTCAAGGTCGTCGGCCGCTTTGGTGTCGGTCTGGATTCGATTGATGTCGAAGCAGCAACCAGGGCCGGCGTGCAGATCACCTATGTACCGGATTCGAATGTAGACGAAGTAAGCACTCACGCAATGGCCCTGATCCTGTCGTTTGCACGAAAGCTCAAAGTCTATGATAGCGCGGTACGTCAGGGCCGTTGGGCCGCCATGGACGACGGCGCTGGCATCGCTCGCCCAAGCGGGCAAATACTGGGTCTGATTGGTTTTGGCCAGATCGGTCGCCTGACAGCAGGCAAAGCGAGAGCCTTCGGCTACGAGATCATTGCCTACGACCCTTATATGCCGGCGGAAAAGGTCACTGCTGCAGGCGCGAGGCCGGTGTCGCTGGACGAACTGTTTGCACAAGCCGACTTCGTCTCACTGCACATCCCGGTAACGCCGGAGACCCGTAACATCATTTCCGCGGAAGCGCTGAAGAAGATGAAAAGAGGCGCTGTTGTGATCAACGTCTCGCGCGGCGGGTTGGTCGACGAGGCCGCATTGGCTGATGCCATCAGGAGCGGCCATATCGCCGGCGCCGGTATCGATACTTTCGAAAAGGAACCACCATCGCCGAACAACCCGCTGCTGTCGCTGGATCAGGTTATCGTCTCGCCGCATGCGGCGCATTATTCGGCCCAGAGTTATGCTGAAGTTCGCAGCAAGGTCTTCGCCGATGTCGCGGCCGTGTTGAAAGGCGACAAGCCCAGATATCCGGTCAACTTCAGGGAGTGACGAGGTGAAGGCCATTCAATACAGCGAGCACGGCGAAGCCGACGTGATGCAGTATGTCGATCTGCCTGATCCGACAGCGGGGCATGGTCAGATCCTGGTGAAGCTTGAAGCAGCCAGCGTCACTCCCTTCGACTGGAAACTGCGGGCAGGTTATCTCAAGAGCCACTTTACCTTGCCGATGCCGAACGTTCCCGGCCGCGATGGCGCAGGCACGGTGATTGCGATCGGCAAAAACATCCGCGACTTCAGGGTGGGCGACCGGGTCGCCGTCATGGCTGGCGTCTTTGCTCAAGGCGGTTACGCTGAAATGATCGCAGTCGATGCGGAGAACGCGGTCCAGATTCCGGACAACCTTTCGACTGTGGAAGCCGCTGCGCTTACCAATGCGGGGCTCAGTGCCTGGATTGCCCTGCGTACCGCCGAAGTCAAAATGGGCGACGCAGTGCTGGTTCATTCGGGTGCCGGCGCCGTCGGCGGGCTGCTTGTACAGCTCTGCCAGCATCTTGGCGCCGACGTTACGGCAACCTGCCGCTCGACCAACCGCGACTATGCGCTAAGCCTCGGCGCAAACCGGGTTGTCGCTTACGATCAGGAGGACTTCTCCGAAGTCCTGCACAATCAGGACGTGGTCTTCGACCTCATGGGCGGAGAGGTCCATGACAAATCCTACAAAGTTTTGAAGGCGGGCGGTCATCTCGTGTGGCTGGTTGCCGATCCGATCACCGACCGGAGCCACGAATACGGAGTCAAAGTCACTCGCGCCGTGGTGACCGACGACAGATCCGCATTGCGCGGAATGATGGAACTCGCCGGTGCCGGTATCCTGAAACCGCAGGTCGCACGCACCATGCCGCTCTCGCAAGCCGCCGAAGCTCACCGGCTGATGGAGAACGGCGCTATCACCCGGGGGCGGCTTGTCCTGACAATGTAACCGCCGCCTAGTTTTTACGTCCGGTATCTTTCGTGGATGGCAGTCGACCACCTAAGCGTCACCGGAAAACAGAGGCGCCTGACGGCCCTTCGCCACGAAAGTCCGGAAGTCGTCGATCGCTCCTTCTGTGGCAAGTGCACAAAATGGCCCGCGGCTCACTTCAATACCGTTGATCTTCTGCAGCCGGACGTCCATTTCCGCGCTCTTCAGCGCCACGGCAGCGGTATTGACGACCGGCGCATGCAACACCTTGAACCCATATTCGCCGCCGACAAGAAGACCGGGCAGCACGCCCGCTGGAACCACCACATCCGCCCCATCGCGCACCAGTGGCTCGGCACAGGCGATGAAGTTTGCGAGCATCCGCTGCCGTGCATCGTCGTCGCCGGCAAAGGCACTGCTGAAATCGGACGGTTCGCAATTCATGCCGACCACGTGCTTTACCCGGCTTCCAAGGCCGTAGAGATCCGCCTGCTCGTAGTGCCAGACCTGAAAGACGTCATCGAGCGTAACAAGCGCCATGCGCCGGCCGAGCCGCGCCGCATAGTGCATGCACACCTCTCCCGCCCCGATCACCGGCACAGTCAGTGCCGACTTGAGCTCGTAGAGACCGGGGTCCTGGAAATGGCCTATGACCACGGCGTCATAGCCGCGGCTGGCCGCCTCCAGCCCGTTGTCGATCGCGATTGCAGCACAACGAAATTCCGCCAATCGTCCGAAATGCCGATCCGGCGGGCTGATGCCGAAAACGTCGACCGTCGTGTCCGGGTCGGCGATACTGTTCAGGTAGTCGGAAAGACGCTTCATATAGGCGGCGCTCGCGGTGGCGTCGATGAAGCTTTGCCAGAAGATGCGCATTGTCCCCTCGTTTCGTTCGCTGGCCCGGCGCGATTGACACTCGTCAAAACATCAATTTAAGGCTTTACTCCCGACACAGAAACCACCCGGAGAGCCGAATGACCGTGCCGATCACGTCTGAAAACCCGCTGAGCGATGCGGCTGTGGAGATGTCGGAAGCGGCGCTCACCGAGTTCGAATGGTCGTTGTGGCGAATTTCGGCCGCCTTCCTGCGATGGCAGTCGGAATGCTCGAGCGAACTCGCCGGCTCCGGCCTCAGCGGTCTCGATACCGCGATCCTCCACACGATCCGCTACCGCAACAAACCGAAAGGCCTCGGAGAAATCTCCCGTCTGCTCGGCCGTGACGACACGGCCAACATCCAGTATGCCATCAAGAAACTGCAGACGCTGCAGCTTATCGAGCGCGTCAAAGGCCGCTCGCGCAAGGACACCCTCTACACGCCGACCCGCAAGGGCACCAAGCTCACCCAGGATTACCGCGCGCTGCGTCGGCACCTGCTGGTCTCGCTGATCCAGAAAATGGATCACGCGGAACAGGGACTTGGCGACGCGACGGAAATGCTGGAACTGCTGACCAGCTTCTACGACACCGCCGCCCGACGCGTGGCGAGCGGGTCTCATCCGGTTGAGCGCTCCTGAACCAGCGCCAGGACGCGCAACGGACTGCCCGAGCCGTTCTGGATCTTCAGCGGCGCCGCAACGATCATCGCACCTTTCGGAGGCAAATGGTCGAGATTGGTGAGGCATTGCAGCCCGTAGCGGCCGGCACCATGCAGATAGTGATGCGCCGGATAGGGAGGCGAAAAATGCCCCGCCTGCCCGGCATCCGTGCCGATCGTTTCCGTCCCGAAGCCGATGATGTCCCGTTCCGCTACCAGCCAGCGCATGACCTCGGCATCCGGTCCTGGCGTATGGGCGCCGTCGGCAAGGAGGTTGGCATAGGCGGCGCCTGACTTCTTCGACCAGTCGGTACGGAGCAGGACCCATGAGCGCGGTCGAATGCGGCCGTTCTCGTCTTCCCATTTGACGACATCCGAAACGGTCAGCAGGAAATCCGCATCCTCGTTCGCCTGTTGCGAACAATCGATCACGCAGGCCGGTGCGATCATGTCGGCCGGGGGCAGCGTATCGACGGAATTGAGCGGCAGGTCGCGGCCTGTATACCAATGGATCGGCGCATCGAAATGCGTGCCGGTATGCTCGCCGAACGAGAGATTGTTCCAATACCACGCCGGACCGGAGCCGTCGTAACGGGAAATCCTCTCCATCCGGAACGGCGCGGACTGCCCCAGTTCCGGCGGCATGACGATGACCGGGAAGTCCGGTGACAGGGTGCAGGTAAGGTCGACCACCCGAATGCGGCCCGAAGCCAATGCTCCCGCGAAAACGCCCAGGATATCCCCGTTCATCGACCGGCCTCCCGCTCCACTGCCTTCGGATTGTCGAAGAGGCGCGCCTCGATATCCTTGGCCACATCCCCGATGTAAATATCCTCGAGCCCGCGCTTCAGCCCGTCGACGACCGCATCCGCCAGCGCCTTTGGCGCCACCTTCGGCGGCGGCACCGTCTGAAACCATTCGGTATCAAGCGGTCCCGTCAACGCATTGATGACCCGGATGCCGCCCTGTCGCAGTTCATTGCGCAGCCATTGCGACAGCGAAAGACAGGCGGCATGCGCAACGGAATGGACGCCGAATTGCCGCGCGTTGCTGAGGCCGTGAACGGAGAGCACGTTGACCCAGGCAACGGCTCCGGTCGCGCCATCCGCGCCGCGGGAGCGCATCACCGGACCAAAAGCTTGGGAAAGCCGCATCAGCCCCATCACCGTATGATCCATAACATCGCGCGCCGTATTGGCCGCGCTTGCGTCGAAGAGATGTGCCGGCCGGACATGATCTGCGGTGTTGATCAGAATCTCGACCTTGGCGCCGATATCAATCGCCAGTTCCTGTACGGATCGTTCGCTGGTCAGATCGAGATCGACGACTTCGACGCCTTCCATCGCCTCCAGCAAGGTCCGCTCCTCGAATGGCTTCCATTGTTCGGCCACGCCGACGAATATCTTGGCGGCCCCCGCCTTCTTCAGTGCATTGACCAGAGCCACGGCCATGGGGCTGCGTCCGTCCGATATCAGCACCCGGCGATATTTCGGATCGGCGCTCAGTTGTCGCCACTGGGGATCATCTTCCATATGAGGCGTCTCCGACACGGATTTGGCAAAAAACACGGCCTGGCCGGCCTTGTCGAGCTGCAGCGACATCGCCACCCGGGCACCAGGCCCGCCGCAATCGCCATGCAGATGCGCGACGACAACCGGTCCGCAATCGAGCTGAACCATCCCGGTGCGCCACGGCATGTGCTCGCGGAAATAAGGATCGCTGGTCACCTCGATCCGGGTTTCCGACAGCAGCGCACCACCCGTCGGCGCGTCCAGGAACGTTAGGGCGGAGGAAAGGCAGTTCGGGCAGGCTTCGCGTGCCGGATAGGCATAGCGCCCGCATTCGCCGCAGCATTGCAGCATGAAACGGCCGATCGCGGCTGCAAGCGTGAACCCATGCGCCTTGCGACTGCGCGTTTGAGGCGGCAGCAGCGGCTGCGTGGTGCGGGCGAGCGGGTTCTTGCGTTTTGGCCTTGGGAGAGGTCCGGTCATCACGCCCTCGCCAGGATGGCGGCCGCCGAGGCCAGCCCGCGGTCGTAATTGATCATGCCGAAACCGGAGACGAGCCCGAGCCTTACCTCATGCACCTGCGTACCCCCTGCCGCGCCGAGAAGCTGGCGTATCGCCTCGGTAATTCCGAGATGGCCGCCGGCGGCGCCAGCCTGACCGACGGACAACTGACCGCCGGAGGTGTTGTGCGGAAAGGAACCGTCGATCGTGAATGTGTGCTGGCGCACGAAGTCCGCCCCCTCGCCTTTGGCGCAAAAACCCAGATCCTCGAACTGCATCATCGAGATGACCGCGTAGTCGTCATAGGTCTGGACAAAATCCATGTCATCCGGTGCAACTCCCGCCATTCCGTAAAGCTCGTCGCGATCCATTACCCAACCGCCGCGCACCTGCATCGGATCGTCAGGGAACGCGTTGTGCCGCTCGATCGCCGACAGCAACCGAACGAAAGGCAGCGCCAGCGACGTAGCCGTCTCCTCCCGCATCACTAAAAACGCTTCCGCGCCAGCGCACGGCATCACGCAGTCGAACAGACGGAAGGGCTCGGCGATCACGCGCGCCGACATATACTGATCGAGCGTCAAGGGCTTCTTCATGAGTGCATGTGGATTCCTGAGCGCGTTATCGCGCTGAGCCACGCACAACTTGCCAAAATCCTCACGCGTTGCGCCGTAGCGGTCCATGTAGTGACGTGCGATCAGCGCAAAACTGCCGTTGGCGCCCCCTGCACCGTATGGATAGACGGCATCCTGCGAGAAGCGCGAAAAGCCTTCAAGGAGATTCCGGAAACTATCGACGCTGTTCGTATCCGCAGCAACGCAAGCAACGATATCCGCGTCGCCGGCCTGTACGGCTCGCGCCGCTCGTCGAAGCGAGACAATCCCCGAAGCGCCGCCCATCGGCACATGGTCGATATGGCGCGGCGACAGTCCGAAGTGCTGGGTCAGACCAACCGCGACATCCGGCCCCATCGTGAAGCTCGCGACTGAAAAGCCGTCGAAATCCCGATGGCTGATGCCAGCGCCTTCCGCGAGCGCCCTCAGCGCCTTGCCCATCCACCAATGCGCGGTCTCGATGGAATAGCGCTGGTAGGGCACCGTCACCGGCACCGCCAACACTACGCTATCGTAGGATTGTCGCATACGGGGCGGAACCATCAGGCGATCGTCAGCTTGACATCGACATTGCCGCGCGTCGCATTGGAATAAGGGCACCGCTCGTGCGCGCCAGCGACAATCTCTTCCGCCAGTGGTCGTTCTATCCCCGGAAGGGAAGCGACGAGTTCCACAGCCAGCGCATACCCAACCGGTATCGGGCCTATTCCCACCTTTGCGGTAATTGAGACATCATCCGACAAAGGAACCTTCTTCGTGCGCGCGACAAGCTTCACCGCGCCGAGGAAGCAAGCGGCATAACCGGCCGCAAAAAGCTGTTCCGGATTGGTGCCATCGCCGCCCGGGCCACCGAGGCCTTTTGGCACCGAAAGATTGACGGAAAAGCTGCCGTCTGCGCTCTGCGCTTTGCCTTCCCTGCCGCCATGAGCGGTAACGGAACTCTCGTAGAGAATCTTTTCCGGGGTCATCGTTAGCTCCATTGAATGTTTTGAAGTTTGATTTGCTGCCCATGGAAGGCCACGAAGGCCGACGGCGTCAGCCGGCTTTTCGGATTGCCGCTTTCAGTTTTCTTAGATCGATCGCCGTGCCGTCCTCGACGGCCTTGGCCGCCATCGTCTTGATCTCGCCGCGCTGCAGTTTCTGGGTCGAACTCACCGGCAGCCTGTCGATGAAAACCACATAGCCGGGCAGTTTGTGATAGGCGATATGCGCGCCGGCGGCCTCGATGATCCGCTTCGCCTTCTCAGTCGGCTCGCCCGCTCCCGCGACATCGCTTTCGACGATGAAGGCAAAAACCTCCTCGCCCCGCAGATCGTCCGGCACGGGCGTTACCGCCGAAGCCTTGACCGCGGGATCCTTGGCAAGTGCGGCTTCCACTTCCAGCACGGCGATGTTCTCACCGCTGCGCCGCACGATGCTCTTCTTGCGGTCGAAGAAATAGAGAAGTCCCTTCTCATCGGCATAAACGACGTCGCCCGTATGAAACCAGCCGCCTTCCCACGCCTCTTCAGTCGCCTTTTCGTCGTTGAGATAACCGCTGAAGAAACCGTCGCGCGGGTTGGCGCCTTTGGCACGCACCAGCAATTCGCCCGGCTTGCCGATTTCCGCATCATTCCCCGCGTCATCGACGATGCGGAAATCCATGCCGGCACGCGGGCGACCGATGCAGCGTAGGCCGGGCGTGTAATCGTCCGCCGCGGTGGTAGTCACGGCCCGCCCGCCGGTTTCGGTCATCGCCCAGGCCTCGACGATCGGAATGCCGTAGCGCGCCTCGAATTCGATCTTGTGACGCGCATCGACGCCAGGCCCCAGCGCGAATTTCACCTTGTGCGCCCGCTCCGCCTCAACGGCCGGAAGCTGCAGCAGGATCGCGGGAATGACGCCGAGACAGTGAATGATCGTGGCGCCGGAATCGGCGATCGACGCCCACCAGCTGCTCGAATGGAACCGGTCGAGCGGCACGATCGCGCCGCCCTTCATGATCATACCGACCGCCGTGCAGCCGAGCGCATTCATGTGGAACATCGGCAGCGGCGTCAGCGCGACTTCGGCACCCTCGCCCATCTCGGCGATGCCGCCCTGCGTCGTGTACCATTCAGCGATGCCGATGAAATAGATGTTCGAAAGAATGCAGCCCTTCGGCTTGCCGGTGCTGCCGGAGGTGAACAGCAGGGCGCATTCCGCTTCCGGACCGCCGGGCCTTGCCTCGCGCGTTTGCGGCGAGGACGGAATGTCGTCACCGGCGGTGATCACCGTCACCTTGCCCGGCGCGACGTTGCGCAGATCATCCAGCCGCTCGCGGATGACCACCATCAGCGGCGCCTCGGCCATGTCGAGCTGGAACAGCAGCTCGTCGCGCCGCAGATCGGGATTGATCGGCACGATCGAGACGCCGATCGCGTTGAGCGCTAGCCAATAGTCGAAGAATTCCGGACGGTTCTCGAGGAGGAGGGCCACGCGGGATCCGATCCCATACCCCGCCGCCGCGAACTTCTGTTTCAGAAGGCCGACGCGCGCGAAAACCTCGCCATAGCTATGGCGAAAACCCTCGGGCGCATAGGGCAGCTTCGCGCTGGCCGGCGCGATCAGCATCGGCGCATCCGGGTTTCTCAGCGCCTGGTTCTCGAAGAGGAGGTAGGGAGAATGCATGGCTCTGTCCTTATGTCCGTTCCAGGATGCCCTTGATCAGGAACATCTCGGCCTCGTGGATCGCCCCGAACTGGATCCACTCCGCATCCGTCTGCGTCTCCAGCCGCCAGGTCAGCAGCGTCACCACGCATTTGTCGGACCCCATGCGCAGAACGTCTCCCGGGATCACCCGCGACATATTCCGAAACTGCATGCTCTCTCTCGCGGGACCTACTTCATAGTCCACCTGAAACCGGTTGCGATCGACATGAAGGCGAACGAAGGTCTGGTTCCCTGTAAACGTGGACGTGCCGCGGAAGAGCCCTGGCTCCACCTCTGTCCGATTGGCGCTCCCCCAGGCCCATTGGCCCTGCTTCAGTCCATCCGACATGAGATAGGCGGCAACGGCCGATCGCTCCACCATGATACTGCTGGAATGACAATGCGGATCGATCATCG
Organism: Hyphomicrobiales bacterium; assembly: GCA_900469955.1. Lineage (GTDB taxonomy): Bacteria > Pseudomonadota > Alphaproteobacteria > Rhizobiales > Rhizobiaceae > Neorhizobium. Next base: position 99,388 of record UBYX01000033.1, read on the forward strand.
GCTTCTCCTATACCATTCGGGTACTTTCAGCCCTAAGCAGCATTTTAAGCATAAAATAACTTGAAAGAACGTCAATGAATTTCTGCGAAGGCCGACGGGCCGCTCCGCGCTCGGATCTAACAATTGGTATTTTCGCCACTTGTCCGCATGGACAATGCCCGTTTTCCCGGCACTCTGGTGCTCTCGGCAATCCTAATCTTAAATTTTTTCGCCTGTAAATTTTAGGCTTGAAGTATTTTTTACCGCGTTTTACGATCCCTCTAATTGTTAAGGGGACAGCCGCAAAAAGCGGATCAAAACAACGATCGAAGCCCCTGGCAGGACTGCAGACTTGCGTTTTCACCAACCGCCGCAAGTTCGTCGGCCCTTGCCGATGGGCAGAACCAGAGGGATCGTCATGACTTTTGAAATCGACCGCAGAAATCTCCTGCAGATGCTCGGCCTTGCTGCCGTCAGCGGCTCAGCACTCTCGCAGGCCAGCTTCGCGTTCGCCCAGGAAACCGATAGCGTCACCATCGGATGGCCGAGCGATGTGCCTTCCTGGGACCCCAATCTCCGCTTCGTTCCGGACGCGCAGCCGCTCTTCAAGATGGTCTTCGACCAGCCGCTCGATCAATCGCCGGACCTGAAGCTCATTCCTAATCTCATCACGAAATGGGAATTGAAGTCTGATGGCCTTTCGATGCCGTTCGAAATCCGCAGCGACGTGAAATTCCACAATGGCGATCCGATGACGATGGAGGACTTCAGATACACCTTCGTCGAACGCATCAAATCCGGTCTCAAGCTCGATATCGCCAACTCCTGGCGCACTCTGACCGACATCGAGATCCTCTCCCCGACCTCGGGCGTGATGAAATTTTCCGCCCCGACCCCGACCGCGCCGCAATGGCTCGCATTCCTCGGCAGCTATCTCGTGCCGAAGAAATATGTCGAATCCGTCGGCCCGGAAGAATTCGCCAAGAAGCCGGTCGGCACCGGCCCCTACAAACTGGTCGACTACCAGATGAATTCCCGCATCGTGCTGGAGCGTAACGACGACTATTTCGGCACCAAGCCGAAGATCAAGCGCGTCACGATCGACATCATCAAGGATCCGTCGGCCCGCACCGCCGCCATCCAGTCCGGCCAGGTGGACTTGACCGTCAACATTCCGGTCCGCGAAGCCGAACGTCTCGGCAAGACCGAAGGCCTGACCGCCGAGATTAACCCCTTCACCCGCCTGATCCTTCTGCAAATGCGCAACGACATGGGCTTTACCGACAAGGCCGTCCGTCTCGCCGCCCACCACGCGATCGACAAGGCAGCGCTTTCCAAGGCGTTCTACGGTGGCGCTGCCGTGCCGCTCTCGGTTCCGGCAACGCCCGGCACGCCGGGTTACCTGCCCGACTACAAGTTTGCCTACGACCCGGAACTGTCGAAGAAGCTGCTCGCCGACGCCGGTTACACGGCGGACAAGCCGGCAACCTTCAAGCTTGCCGCAACCAACGGCCAGTTCCCGAGCGATTTCGATATTGCCCGCGCCCTGGTGCAGATGTGGCAGAAGGTCGGCCTCAAGGTCGAACTCGAACAGATCGAATATTCGAAATATTTCGAGCTCAACCGTGGCGGCAAGCTGCCGGAAGCGACGCTCTACAGCTTCGATAACGCCACCGGAGACCCGGAGATCTTCTCCGGCTACCTGATGAACCCCAAGATGCCGTTCGGCGCCTGGAAGGGTCAGGAGATCGGTGACAAGATCCTCAAGCTGTTCGTCGAACCGGTCTACGAAAAGCGCATCGCAGGTTACAAGGCGGTGGCGCAGGAAGCCGTCGAGACCGGCGCCAACATCCCGATCTTGCAGAGCGTCCAGACGCTGGTCCGGAAGAAGAACCTCAATTACGTCAAGTATGGCAACGCCTGGGTCCTGGGCAGCACCATGTCCTGGTCGTAAGTGAAGATCTGACCGATCCGTTTTATCGGGTCCGGAGCCGATCCGGACCCCATCCCTGACATCGCAATACGGGGCATGCGCATGTTTGCGACCATTGCCAAGCTGTTGGTAAAGCGCGTGCTGACCGCGATACCGATCCTGCTGATAGTTTCCGCGCTTCTCTTCTGCATCCTGCGCATCCTGCCGGTCGATCCGGCAGCCATGTCCCTGCCGCCCAACGCGACGGTCCAGGAAGTCGAGGCGATGCGCGCCGAAATGGGGCTCAACCTGCCGCTCTACCAGCAATACGGTATCTGGCTGAACAAGCTTTTCCATGGCGATATCGGCCGCTCCATCCATTTCCGCCAGGACGTGACGAGCCTGATCGGCTCGACCCTGCCGGCCACCATCGAGCTCGCCGTCATCGCCATGGGTGTCGCCACCGTCTTCGGCCTGGCCGGCGGCCTCTTCCTGTTTTACGTGCGCGGCACCCGCGCCGAGGCGGCGATGGACTTCCTCTCCATTCTTCTGCTCTCGCTTCCCGAATTCCTCTGGAGCCTGTTCCTGCTCCTGATCTTCGGCGTCTTTTTCGAAGTTCTTCCCTTCACCGGCCGCCTCAGTCCCGGTTTCGAGCGCCCGGTCGTGACCGGCTTCCTGCTGCTCGACAGCCTGATAACCGGCAAGATCCCGACCTTCCTCAACGCTCTGGAACACATGATCCTGCCCTGTCTGGCGCTCGGCATCGCGTTGTCGCCGTCGCTGATGCGCGTGCTGCGCTCGAGCCTGCTCGACGCCTATCAGGACGACTATATCCAGCAGGCGCGGCTTCGCGGGCTTTCCGAAAAGCGCATTCTCATCCGTCACGGCCTGAAGAACGCCATCCTGCCGACGCTGAGCCTGATGGGCGTGCAGTTCGGCTTCCTGTTCGGTGGCACGCTGCTGGTCGAGATCATCTATTCCTATCCGGGCATGGGTAACCTGATGGTCGACGCAATCCGCAACGCGGACCTGCCGATCATCCAGGGCGCGGGCCTTACCTATTGCATCGCGGTCCTGGTGATCAGCATCGTGGTCGACAGCCTCTACCTGATCCTCAACCCGAAACTGAGGGTGCGTTGATATGCGACCGCTTCCGCTCTGGCTGAAATCCGGCCGCGTCCAGACAGGCCTCGTGATCATCTTCATTCTCGCCGTCTGCGCGATCTTCGCGCCCTATCTGGCGCCCAACGACCCGAACGAGCAGAACCTGCTGTCGATCCTGACCCCGCCGATCTGGGCCGATGGCGGCGATGCGATGTTTCCGCTCGGCACCGACAGCCTCGGCCGCTGCGTCCTCTCCCGCCTGATTTTTGGCGCCCGCGTCGCGCTCACCGTCGCGTTCAGCGCCTCGATCGGCGCGATGATCATCGGCGCCTTCTTTGCTCATGTCGCCGGTTATTTCGGCGGCTGGGTCGATTGGCTGATCGGACGCGTCGTCGAGATCTGGCTGTCCTTCCCGCCGGTCATCCTGTCGCTCATCCTGATGGTGGGCTTGGGAACCGGCCTGCGCAACGTCGTGCTGGCCATCGTCCTGGTCGATTGGACGCGCTTCTGTCGCGTACTCCGAAGCGAGGTCATCGTGCTTCGCAGGCGTGACTATGTCTCCGCCGCACAACTCGTCGGCTTCTCGCACTGGCGGACGATCACCCGCGAGATTCTCCCGGGCACCCTGCCATTGCTGATCACCCTGATGAGCCTCGAAATGGGCGTCGCCATCATCGTCGAGGCGATCCTGTCCTTTGTTGGCATGAGCGTCGGCTCCGAGACCGCCGCCTGGGGCCAGATGATCGCCGATGCACGCCAGAACATCTACGACGCGCCGTTCAACCTGATCGCGCCGATCTTCGCGATCTTCTTCGCGGTTTTCGGTTTCAATATCCTGGGCGACGGCCTGCGCCGAACCCTCGACACGCGCCTGACCCAGACGGAGCGCACCTGACATGGCCATTCCTTCAGCCAATAACCCAATTCTTTCAGCAAAAAACCTTTGCGTTGAATCGCTCGGGGGCAAGGAAAGCTTCCCCGTCCTGACCGATCTCAACTTCTCGCTGGAACCCGGCAAAATCCTCGGCCTGGTCGGCGAATCCGGGGCCGGCAAGTCGATGATCGGCCGCACCATCTCGCAATATCTGCCGAACGGTTTTTCCGTCACCAAGGGTACGCTCGCCTTCGACGGGGAGGATCTCGTGACGATGGCGGCGGAACGCCGCCGTAACCTCCTCGGCCGCGACATCGCCTTCATTCCGCAGGAGCCGCTTTCAGGCCTCAACCCGGTGCTGACGGTCGGCCAGCAGATGAAGGAGCACCTTCTGCGGATCGGCCTTGCTGCCGGCGAAAACTGGCGCGAGCGGGCACTGAAGGAATTCGAGGCGGTGCATCTGCCGCATGGCGCAGCGCTTCTGGAAAAATATCCGCACCAGCTTTCCGGCGGCATGTGCCAGCGCATCCTGATCGCCATGGCCTTTGCCAGCCGCCCGCGCCTGCTGATCGCCGACGAACCGACCACCGCGCTCGACGTCACCATCCAGGCCCGCATCGTCAAGCTGATCGCCGAGATGCAGAAACGCGACGGCACCGCGGTGATCTTCATCACCCACGACCTGCGCCTCGCCTCGCAGATCAGCGACGAGATCATGGTGCTTTATGCCGGCCGCCCGGCCGAGCGCGGCCCTGCCAAGCAGCTTTTCTCGGCACCGGCGCATCCCTATACGCGCTGCCTGCAGCTCGCCAATCCGAACATATCGGGCCCACGCCGCGGTCTCTTCATCCTGCCGGAACGCATGCCGGGCCTGCGGGTGCTGAAGGAACTGAAGGGCTGCCGCTTCGCCTCCCGCTGTCCGAACGCGATCGAGGCTTGCACGGAGACCGAACCACCGCTCGCCGATATCGGTCCGAACCATATCGCCGCCTGCATCCGCACCGAAAAGACGCCGGACATCGTGCCGCCGCCACTGGCGCCCGGCCGCGAGATCGCCTCGACCAGGATCCATCTCAATGGCGAGAAACTGACCAAGGCCTATACGACCGCCTGGAGCCCGTTCGCCAAGCGCAGCGCCTTCAAGGCCGTCAACAGCGTCGATTTCACGCTCGGCGAGGGCGAGTTCGTCGGCATCGTCGGCGAGAGCGGCAGCGGCAAGAGTTCGCTCGCCCGCCTCGTCGTCGGCCTCGACACACCGACGGATGGCAGGATCACGCTGGCAGGCCGCGACGTGACGGCCAACGGCCGTTCCGAAAAGGCCTATCGCCGCCAGTATATCCAGATGGTCTTTCAGGACCCGCAATCGGCACTCAATCCACGCAGGAGGATCGGCAGCATCGTCACCCAGGCAAACGAGGCCAGCGGACTGCATACCGGTGCCCGCGAGCGCATGGACCGCGCCGCCGAACTGTTGAAGGAAATCGGCCTGCCTCCGGATGCGGCGATGCGTTTCCCCTCTCAGCTATCGGGCGGCCAGAAGCAGCGTGTCAACATCGCCCGAGCGCTATGCACCCTGCCGCGCATTCTCGTTGCCGATGAAATCGTTTCCGGCCTCGACGTGTCGGTGCAGGCACAACTTCTCGATCTGCTCCTCAAGCTGCGCGATGAACACGGCTTCTCCATGCTTTTCATCTCGCATGATCTCTCGGTCGTGCGCTATCTATGCGACAGGGTCCTGGTCATGTACCGGGGCGAGGTGGTGGAAAACGGCGAAACGGAAACCGTTTTTGCGGATCCGCGACACCCCTATACCCGCAGCCTGCTTGCCGCAGTTCCTCCGGATGATGTCAACACGGAATGGTCGCCGGTGGCAGCCGAAGCCGGCTATCAAATCGAATAGGCGCGGCGGCCCATCCTTCAGGGGAAGATAATCCGTGTCTCCATTGGAAAATGGGAATTGCCGCCTTCGAAAGGCGGAAAGGTCTCGAAGTCTTCGCGCATGGCAATTCGCGCCGTCGATTGCAATGCGATCTGCAGTGCTGCTGGATTGTCGAACATCACCCGGTTGCGCTGCATGTAATTTACCCGTTCCCATGGCAGGAAGCCGCACCAGTCGACACGCGACAGGATCTCGATCTGGCGGATGCCGGGAAAGGTGCGCATGATCTGGGGGTGGTGGCTGACATAGTGATGCAGCCAGATGTTCAGGTCCTGAGCCGGACCGGCGTAGTGCACCACGTAGGAACACGGACTACCGTTCTTTTCGATATCAAGCCTGCCCTCATCGACCGGGAACGGTCGCACATACATGGCCTGCTGCGTCGCCTTCGCACCGCGGATGCTGGAGAGCACTCCGGAGGCAGCGAGTTGCTGCAGGTGCCCTGCCGGCGCCATGGCTTCCTCGAGCTCCGTCAACTCGTTGAAATAAAGCTGCATGCCGAAAACCGGCGACCGTTCCTCTTTGTTGTACATATCTTTGGTGATTTCGGGCGTGTAGAGATTAGCTGAGGTGAGCCCGGGCGTCAGTTTGACGATCTCTGCAACGGTCTCGACATCCGCCTCGCTTACGGCAAGCTGGCTTCCGTCCACATTTTCGAAAAAGGCGAAATAGGCAAAACGCATGGGGCTACCTGCTGCTTCACGGCCCCAGCCTGTAACTGACGGGTCCATTCTCGACTGCGTTCAATATCGACTACTCCGAAGGAAAAACAAGTTTAAACTTATAATAATATGGGCTTACTTCTCTGAGAATATGCGGCTCCGCACATGATTTAAGCTTAAATCTTTTCACTTGAAACTCTCCGGATTTTACATCACCATCGCCCCCAAGCGCCCCTGAAAACGCGAGATTGCAGACGCCGGCTGGCTCTTGGGAGAGAGCCGAACCAGTTATTTATCCAAGACAACAACAAAGACGTTGGTCGAGCAGCGAAGAAGATTGCCGGCCGAAAACAGAGGGAACCAGACACGATGATCATGCCCCTTTTCCGCCGCGCTTTTGTCGGCCTTGCGAGCGCTGCCGTGCTGTCGGCCGCCAGCGCCGGCCTTGCATCCGCAGATGCCCTGGTCATCGGATCCTATCCGAGCAATCCCCCCTTCGAATACAAGACCGCGAGCGGCACGTTCGAAGGCTTCGAAGTCGATATCGTCAATGAGGTCGCTAAGCGTCTTGGCATGACGGTCGAAATCTCTGATCTCGGCTTCCAGGCGCTTTTCGCCGCCACCGCCTCCAAACGCATCGACGTGGGGATCTCCTCCATCACAATCACCAAGGACCGGCTCGGCAGCCAATCTTTCACCCAGCCCTATTACGATTCCGACATGGGCATCGCCACCCGGAAGGAAGCCGCCATTTCCAAGGTCGAGGACCTGAAAGACAAGGTCGTGGGTGTACTCGCCGGCTCCACGGGCGACAAATGGGCGAAGGAAAATCAGTCAAAATACGGCATCAGCGAGATCAAGAGCTATAACGCACAGCAGGACTTGCTGATGGATCTCTCGTCCGGACGGGCTGACGCAGCCGTCAGCGATGTTCCTGGAATGGAGTACGCTTTCCTGAAGATGAAGGACCTTGCCGTAAAGGTCCGCATCAAGACCGGCGAACAATACGGCCTGATGATGACGAAGGATCATCCTCTCCTTGCCAAGGCCAATGACGCGATCACCGCGATGAAGAAAGACGGCACTCTTGCCGCAATTCACAAAAAATGGTTCGGCAGCGATCCGGCCGCGGGTTCTGCATCCGCCATCGAGCAACCTCTTCCCAAACCCTGATCTAGGCGCCTTTACGGCGGCAGGATCGTTCGTGCCGGCCGGCAACGGCCGGCATTTTCATGAGTATCGTAGAGGCAGAAGCAGATGACCCTCCTCGAAACATTCTTCAATCTCGAGGTTCTCGGCGACGCATTCCCAGCGTTGCTGCGTGGACTTATCAATACCTTCCTGCTCGGCATTGCCGGCATCGGCCTTGGCATTCCCTGCGGTCTGATAATCGGATTGCTTCGCCTTTATGGGCCGAAGCCCGTCCGCTATCTGATGGTTTTTTATATCGACATCTTCCGCGCAGCGCCCATGCTGGTCGTTCTGATGCTGATCTATTTCGCGCTCCCCTTCGTCGGCATTCGATTATCCTCGTGGACCTGCGCCATCCTTGCCTTCACGATGGTCATGGCTGCTTTTTCGGCAGAAGTCTTCCGGTCCGGCATAGAAGGCATCCCGAAAGGTCAGTTCGAAGCGGCTGCCGCTCTCGGCCTCCCTTTCCTGGTGACGTTGCGCAAGGTCGTTCTCCCGCAGGCAATTCGCATCGTCATCCCGCCGGTCACCAACAACTGTGTCTCGATGTTCAAGGATACGTCACTGGCCTCGACGGTCGCCCTGGCAGAGCTCATGAAAGAGGGCCTCGATGCGCAGGCGCTCTATGCCAACCCGACGCCCCTGATCGGCGCCGCGCTGATTTACATCGCCTTCCTCTGGCCGATGGTGCGGCTGGTGAGCCTGCTGGAAAAGAAGTTCAGTCAGGAAAAGAAACGATGAACTACGCGGCCGAAACCACGCCCTCTATGCATCCATATGCATATATTTTGTAAAAAGTTCAAAGAGGTGATGGAGCCGAACAATGGTGGCAGACACCTGCGCAAGTGCAACCGGAACCTCCACCGTTTAGGCAGTCTTGCGCTAATCCCGGGGATCGCGATCCAGATGATGGCATGGTATTTCACGTAACGCGGCATCGGGGCATTGCTTGCATCCTCATATTTTCTGAAATAGGCTCCCCCTCATCCGCTACGGTATCCGACAGAGGAAATCGGCTGCCGCTCGGCACACCATACCGGTTATTCAAGGGGAACCCGGACCATGTCTTCCGCCACGCTTTCCACTCTCGCCTCCGCTCTTCTTTCCGGCTCGGTCAAGGTCGTCGATCTGACAGCGCCACTCGGCCCCGATACTCCCGTTCTTTATCTGCCGCCGCAGTTCGGGAAAAACACGCCGAAAGTGGCCGTGCATACCATCTCCGCCTACGATCAGGACGGTCCGTTCTGGGCATGGAACTGGCTGGAGCTTGGGGAACATACCGGAACCCATTTCGACGCGCCCTGCCACTGGATCACCGGCAAGGACAACCCGAACAACACCACCGACACCATTCCTCCGCAAAATTTCGTCGCCCCGGTCAACGTCATCGACCGCTCGAAAGAGGCATCCGGAAACCCCGACTACCTGCTGACCGTCGATAGCATCAAGGAATGGGAAGCGGAGCATGGCGAGATCGAAGCCGGCACCTGGGTGCTGATGCGCACGGATTGGTACAAGCGCAATGGTTCCACGGAGAGCTTTCTGAACGCCGACGCGAACGGCCCTCATTCCCCCGGCCCGACGGCGGAAGCAATTGAATATCTCTTGTCCAGGGGCATCATCGGATGGGGCCAGGAAACCATTGGCACCGATGCCGGCTCCGCTGGCGGCATGAACCCGCCCTTTCCCGCCCATAACCTGATGCACAAGGCAAACAAGTATGGGCTCGCTTCGCTATCGAACCTTGACCAATTGCCGCCAAAGGGGGCGGTGCTGATCGCCGCACCGCTGAAATTCGTCAAGGGAACCGGCTCGCCGGTGCGTGCGCTGGCACTGATCACGGGGTAGAGACTTTTCGGGGCTGTGTCGGATGCGGCTCGGCCCCTCACTCGCCATCGCGAAGCAGGCAGCGTGGCGGGTTCCGGCTACATCATTGTCGGCGACCCCTGCGACCTGAACCGGTTTTTTCTCTGGCGACGCTTCAAGTCGTCTGTTAACGACCGCACAGATGGGTCCAGCGCTTACCGGTGGCCCGGTTTTTCTGCTGGCATCGTCGCTGCGGTATCCGCGGCGACGGAGAACATGAAGAGGGCTTATGGCAGAAAGGTTTTCAGGCGTCGTCCTGCGTCGGCATCGGGAAGGTGATCAGGTGAACCGCCCGACTATCGGGGAAATTGGCCTCAACCATTTCGCACCCTACCTGATGAACCGCATAATCGCTCGCTGGAACGCCAACATGGCGGAAGAGTTGCGCGAGTCCGATCTGACGATTGCCAAGATGCGCACACTTGCAGTGCTGAGCGTCTCTGCCTCGCTCACCATCAACGAGCTCTCGGTTTTCGCCGTCATCGAACAGTCAACCATGAGCCGGACGCTCGATTCGCTCGAAGACCAGGGTTACATCCGGCGAACGCCGCGGCCGGAAGACATGCGCATCCGGGACGTCACGATCACGGAAGAGGGGCGGGAGGCTTTCGCCGGTTTCTGGCCGACGATGTATGACTCGTTCCTCAGGATGTTCGACGGCATTGATGAAGAGGAATACCGGGCCTTCACCGGCACGCTGCACAAGATCCTCCTCAATATCCGCAAGCACGAAATCTGAGGCGCTACTTCAGCCGCGCCTGGAGACTGTCGCGGATGCGCTTGCCGAGCGCCTGGTAGTTTTCATCGAAATGGTGACCGCCCTCGATGGGAGCGATTTCGACACCTCGATCCTTCAACGTCGGACAGGGATCGTCACCCTCATCCGTGCCGTAGACGCATTGGATAAGCTTGGGGTCGATCTTCGCAATGTCATTTACGGGATCTCCCCCCTTGCCGGCTCCCTCGGCACCCAGCCAGCCAGTCACGGAAATTTCGTAGTCCACCTGGTGCGACAAACCCAGAAGGGTAATCTGCTTTACCCGTTCCCGGTCCGTAAGCGGAAGAAGATTGTAAGTTGCCGGCAGCACATCGGCACCGAAGGAATAGCCGACAAGGAGCACGTTCTGAACGTTCCACTCGCGACGATAGTGCTCGATGATCTTTGCAAGATCATCCGCCGTCCCCTGTGGCGTACGCTCCGACCAGAAATAGCGCAAGGAATCCACCCCGATCGTTGGGATACCCTGCGATTGCAGGTAACCGCCGACCTCGCTGTCGAGATCGCGCCACCCGCCATCACCGGAGTAGATCACGGCCATCGTGTTCATTGCAGGCTTGGCTTCCAGCACGGTCAGCGGCAGGTCGAGCGGCAGACCGTTCACGCCTGCGGCGGATAGGCTGGCCGCCAGAGCTTGAGACAGCGCCGCATCGGGCGTCGCACTGGAATCATCAAGCTGCACTTCCGGGTGTTCCTGCTTCAGGCGCTGCGCATGCGCCTTTCCGGCAGCATCGGCCGCTGCCGTCGAAACGATCGTGACCTCCGTCGGCAACGAACCGCCGTCGAAGCCGTAGATCGTGCGGTCGCCGATCTTCTGTTTCGGAGCTGGAGTGCAAAGCTCCTTGGAGAGCGGGATGCCCGCAACCGGATCGACGGCAATCGCCTCGCCAATAGTCGCGTTGGGACTCTGCGAGACCATGGCCAGCGCCAACGCACCGCCTTCGCCAAGGCCCGCCACGATCGGATGGCGATAATTCGAGCTGCCGATCCGTCGCTGAATCTGCTGGGAGAGGTCCTCGACATCCGAAACCATGTAAACGCAGTCGCCACCGTCGGCAGCGAGCGACTTGATGTAGGACGGGAAATCAATACCGACTACCGCAGCGCCGGCATCCAACACCGCTTGGGCCTGCGCATCCTCCCGCGCGCTCCAACCCTCGCCGCCGGATATCAGAAAGACAATGCCCTTGAGATCGGGGGCTTTGCTCGGCAACATGATACGAGGCGCAGGGATCATTCCGGTGTTGTAGCCCGGCTGCTGACCGACAGCAGCCGTGACATACAGCCATCCGACAAGCGCGACGAAAAGAGAACGAAGAAACATCATTTGCCGACCACTCCTCTCAAGCCGCCGCTGATTAGAAGCGTCGCGTCCATCATTACGATGGCAGGGCTCACTCCGCCCGCCACGGCCAGATAGCGTGGCTTCCAGATCGGATGGAACTTCGACTTGAAAGCCTTCAATCCCCTGAAATTGTAAAACCGTTCGCCATGCTCGAATACGACACCGCCGATCCGGTCCCAGACCGGAGCAGCCTCGCGTGCGGCCATACCAGCGAGCGGTGCCATGCCAAGATTGAACTGTGCATAACCGGCATCGCGGAGATATTCCATGATCTTCACAAATAGGAAATCCATGGAGCCCTTGGGCGCATCAGGCGCAAAACGCATGAGATCAACAGTTCCTTCCTGCTTCGTGTCGGTAACCGATAGCGTCGCGAAAGCAAGGATACGGTCTTCCTTTCGCAAAATGGCGACGGGCTGGGAACTTACATAGTCGTCGCGGAAGGACCCAAGCGAAAAGGTCTTTTCACGGGTATTATGCTCTGCAAGCCAGGCATCGGAAACCTCTTTAAGATCCTCGATAGAGGCCATGACCTCCGACTGGTCGATAACCGAGAACTCCAGTCCTTCCCGTGCACCCTTGTTCACCGCCTGGCGGAGGCTCGCGAGACGACTGCCTTTCAGATCGAAACGCGTGAGGTCGACAATTGCAAGTTCACCCAGCTTGAAAGCTCTCAGCCCCGCATCTGCACAATGCGAAAGCAGGTCCGGCGATATCTGATAGAAAACCGCCCGCCCGCCCTGGGCGCGCGCCTCCTCGACGAAACGCCACACCAAGTCCGCGGTTTCGCTCGGGGCGCCGATTGGATCGAAAAGCGCGATCCAGGACCGTCCCTGAATACCGTACATGATGAATGCATTTCCGCTTTCGGAAAACATCAGACGCTTATCGCCCATCCGAATCAGGTTGGCATCGGCACTGTCCTGTGCCATCGCAATCCGGATTGCCGCTTCAAGATCGCCCGTCGTCGACGGGGGCGAACGAAATGCCGCCGGTCGAAGCAGACTGAAAAGAGACAGCATTCCTGAAAAGATCGTCAGGCCCAAAGCAGCACGCAGGCCGCGCGGTGCCTCTTCGGCAAATTCGAACTGCCACCACAGTTCGTGGCTGTATTCCACCTCGCGATATACGAAAAGCAGGATGGTGACGGCCGCGGCAACAACGATCAGCATCGCGGTCATCCAGCTCGGCGTCAGGACCTGACCGAACATCGAAGACCGCCGATGGAATTGTTTGGCGCTGAGAACAAGCCCTGCAAGAAGGACGATCAGGAACACCGCCTCGAAAAGGGCGACCGCACGCACGAACGCCAAGACAAGTGCAAGCGCGGCGCAAATCAGCCCCGTCCACCAGGCCCCATCGAGTCTCTGTCCGATGCCGCGTGCAGCGACGAACAGGACAAGCCCAAGAATGCTCGACAGGAAATGCGCACCCTCCACGAACGGCAGCGGCAGGTAGCTGGAAAGCAGATTAAGATCGGAATCCGGCGTCGGAGTGACGCTGGAAAAGATCAACATCGCTCCCGCAATCATTGCAAAAGTAGCAAGCAACGGTGGCGCCAGACGAAATTCCAGCTTCCGCAAAGTCGATGCAACCGGGTGATGAGCAAGCTGCCGAACTTCAAGGCCGATCACGACGAGAGTGGCGATGAAGAGAGGCAGAACGTGATAGATGACACGGTATAGTACGAGGCTGCCAAGAACCTGGTCGACGCCGACCGTGCTGCCGAGAGCTGCAATGATTATCGTTTCGAAAACGCCGAGGCCTGCCGGCACATGGCTGAGTACCCCGATGCCGACGGCGGTGGCATAGATTGCCAGGAATGACGACCAACCGATTTCGGTCTGCGGCAAGAGGACATAGAGGACCGACGAAGAAGCGGCGATGTCGAGCGCCGTGACCAGAAACTGCTGCGACGACGTACGGGTATCCGGCAGGCGGATGTTCAGGCGGCCGATCGCGATGGTACGACCGTTCCTCCCCCATACGACCATTGCAAAAAGCACGGCGATGATCACCACCGCTCCGGCCCGCACCCAGCCCTGGTCGATATGGGCAATCGCTGCGATCCGAGGCGCCGTAATGAGCGAGGCAAAAGCAGTAACCGCCAGCAATCCGACGCCGAAGGCCAACGTTACGAAGGCGATAACCCGGCCGATATCATCCGGCGAAAGCCCCAGACGCGAATAGGCACGAAATCGAATAGCCCCGCCGCTAAGTGCCCCGAATCCGGCCGTGTTGCCGACCGCATAGGCACTGAACGCAGTCATCGCAACCGGTACCGGCGGTAATGAGCGGCCGATATAGGCAAGCGCGTTCATATCGTAGCCGACGAGTGCCGCAAAACTCAGCGCGGTGAAGAAGATCGCCAACCCGATCGATGACCAACGGGTATGGGCGAGCGCCTCAACCACATCGTCATAGCTGACCTCCGTGGTGAGATCGTAGATCGCGAAGGTCGTGAAGGCGAAGACCAGCAACACCGCGAGCGCGATGAGGTAGGAACGATACGTTTCAAAGAGGTCTCGAAAGCGGCTGGGCTGACGATCCGTGGATTCCATTTTGCTTGCCGATGCTGAGGAAGATTTAGCGCCCGGATTTTGATCAGGCGCGCAGCAAAAGCAATGGGATCACGGCTATAATGTGTCTGATGCCGTTAAAGCGTTGCCACGGTCTTCAATGCGCCATCGAGCGCGATGCCGCTTTCGTCCAGCAGGGCAGCCTGCCGCAGACGCCTCATCCATGCAGCACCATCGTCGCGATCAGCCAAGGTCGTCAACGAGAGCATGACGCGATCGAACTTGGAGAGACCCCGAGCATGGGTGTCGGAATATCCTTTCACCAGCCGCCGATTGTTGATCACCTCGGTCGCCAGGTCGTAATTCCGCGACAGAAGCGACGTCGCCGCGTTGAGCCAGGTTTCGCGATGCTCAACCTCGCGCAGGTGCCTCAGCGTGCCCCGACGCGTGCGGCGGAGAGCCGCCATTACATAAAGCGTCAGGAACCAGAAGAGCGTACCGGTCTGCACCCGTCGGCCCTTGTTGATCCGGCGGTCGAGCCAGGCGAAAACCTTGGGGCGGCTTTCGATCCAGAGGCCGAGTTTCTTCGGCAGGGTGCCACAAACCTCCTCCATGCGCGGATGCATATATTCGGTCATGTAAAGGATCTGGTCTTGCTTCACGCCCACCTCACGACGGACGCGCTCGAAACGAGTGCCACGCGTCTTCAAGTCCGCAACACGAATGACATCATCATAGGCCATCGCGACGGCAACATATTTCGCCGACTGGACAGTGAAGGCATAACCCTTCTCTTCGCCGCCATTGGCGCGGTCGAGCCCGTAAAGCTTCCCGACAAGATCGAGATATTCGCTCGCATAGCCGGGATCCTGAAAGTCGGTTAGCTTCTTGACACCCGCAAACAGAAGAGGCCAGGCAGCTTCCGGGAATTCGGCACGCAGTCGATGCATCAGCCTATCGAGTTCCAAATGGCCGGTGGTCTCCGGTATCACATCGAAACGCTTCGGTGGAGACGCCGCAATTTCCTCACGCGTCTTGGACTTCGCCCGATCATATGCGGCATTGAATGCCTTGAGGCTCGGCTCCACACCTTTGCCGCCGCCACGGATTGTCGTTTCGAAGGCTTCTTTGGGAAAGGGCAGCACGTCTGCCGCAGCCAGCGCACCGAACATCGAAGCGGAAATGACGCTGCCGTTCTTGAGCGCCAGCGTATCCATATCAAAAGCAATGGTGCGTTTCGCCGCGAAATCGGTCGCCCCGACCACGACGGTCGGATCGCCGATGCCGTTGCCCGGCTTTTCCTTTTCACCGACGGCAAACGAACGATGCGTCGAAGCGATCAGCACCGTTTTGTCAGGTGTCACCAGGCCGCGAAGCACCGACCGGCCAGCCTCCATCAGCTCGGCAGCCAGCACCACATCCACGTCGCCCGGCGTCGGCATCAGCGAGAAGATAGGCGAAACGCCGTCACGGGCGGGCAGCATCTCGATGTAATAGATCGTAGCGCCGGTTCGCTGCGCAACGCCCGGCACCGAGGTCGACTGCGCCATCCAGCCCTGCTCTTCCGCAAGGCCGACGATCCAGTCGGCCAGCACGCCGCCGCCCTGGCCGCCCATGGCAAGGATGGCGAGCGTCAGCGGCTTGTCGGCGGCGAGCAGCGTCTTGAGATTTACCGTCTCGTTCATGGCCTTGGTCCTCAATCTGCAAACACGATGCGACCGGCTGCACGGCGGGCCTGAAGCCAGCTGATCGTCTTGCTGCGTATGCGGGAGACAAACCTGTCCCAGCCGGTCGGGTTGTGAATGACATCGGCGCGGTAAAAGGACGGACAGAGGACAGCCGCCTCGGAAACTTCGCCGCAATTGCCGCAACCGACGCAGGAATTGTCGATGGCTGCAACCGGGTCGTCCTTGAGCGGGTCATCCGTATGTTTGACCGAAAGCGACGGGCAGCCGGAAAGCCGGATGCAGGCGTGATCGCCGGTGCAGACGTCCTCGTCCACTCCGAACCGCTCCTTCACCATCCGCTTCCCGTCCTTCACCGCCTTGGCGAATTGCGGCTTCACCCGGCGCTGCTTGTTCAGCATGCATTCGGAGGAGGCAACGATGATCTTCGGCCCCTTCTCCTTGCTCGTCAGCGCTTCCTTCAGCGTATCCCGCATCTTCGCGACGTCATAGGTGCGGTCGATCTGCCGCACCCAGGTGGCACCGATGCCCTTCACCGCATTGACGATGGAATTGTTGGTCTTGCGGTTTGGGTTGATGGCGCGAGACGACAGGATGTCCTGCCCGCCAGTCGCCGCCGAATAGAAATTGTCGACGACCAGAATGACGCCGTCCTGCTTGTTGAAGACGGCGTTGCCGACAGACGTGGCGAGGCCATTGTGCCAGAAACCACCGTCACCCATGACCGCGATCGAGCGCTTGTCCGCCTCGACATTGAAGGCCGAAGCGGATGCCGGGCCAAGGCCATATCCCATTGTCGTGCCGCCTATATTGAAGGGCGGCAGGATCGAGAACAGATGGCAGCCGATATCGGCTGAGACGTGATGTTCGCCGAGTTCCTTTTCGACCAGTTTCATGGCCGCAAAAATCGGCCGCTCCGGACAGCCCGTGCAAAACCCTGCGGGACGCGCCGGCACCACCTCGGCCAGCGCCTTCACCTTGGGATCGTTGAGGATCGGGGTTGGATCCGGAACCGGCGGCTGGTTGCCGAGCAGTAGCCGATCATACATCTCGATGAAGGCCTTAAGTCCTTTCATCATTACCGGCGCGGTATATTCCCCGCCGAGCGGCAGGATGTCCTTACCATGCACGCGAGTCTGGATGTCACGGCGGCTCATCAGCGTGTGAAGCGATTGCTCGATATATTCCGGCGCCCCTTCCTCCACCATGATGACGGCTTTCTTGCCGAGGCAGAAGTCGACAACTTCATCGTCGATCATCGGATAGGCAACGTTCATGATGTAAAGAGGAATGGAGGAATTGCCGTAGACATCCGCAAGGCCGAGTTGCTGCAAGGCGCGCATTACACCATTATACATGCCGCCCAGCATGATGATCCCGATCTCTCCTTCCTCCGGGCCGAAAAACTCGTTGAGTTTTCTTTCCCTAATGAAGTTGACGGCAGCCGGCCAGCGGCGTTCCAGCTTGTCCTTCTCGTGCATGAAGTTCGCCGGCGGCAGCACGATGCGGTTCACGTCACGCACGGGGTTTTCGAGTGCCTGCTTGAGCGTATAGGCCGGCCGTTTGTTATCCTTGGCGACGAACTGGCCATGTACATGGCAGGCACGGATGCGCACCTCGAGCATGACAGGTGTGGAAGATGCTTCGGAAAGCTCGAAACCGTCTTCGACAGCCTTTACGATCGACGGCAGATTCGGACGCGGATCGAGTAGCCACATCTGCGACTTCATCGCGAAAGCGTGGCTGCGCTCCTGCATGATCGACGAGCCTTCGCCAAAGTCTTCGCCGAGAATGATGAGTGCGCCGCCGTTGACGCCGCCGGAAGAAAGGTTCGAAAGAGCGTCAGCCGCCACGTTGGTGCCGGCCGTCGATTTCCAGGTCACGGCACCCCGCACCGGATACATGACCGAGGCAGAGAGCATGGCGGCGGCAGCGGCCTCCGAAGCGGAGGTTTCGAAATGCACACCTAGGTCTTGCATGACATCCTTGGCGTCGGCGAGCACATCCATCAGATGCGAGATCGGCGACCCTTGATAACCACCGACATAGGACACACCCGACTGTAGCAGCGCCTTGGTAATCGCGAGGATGCCCTCGCCGCGGAAAATCTCGCCTTCTCCAAGCTTCAGATCCTCGACTTCGCGCGCAAATGACCGCTCGGCCATGGCAGTTCCCCTTCGCTTTGTCGGCTTGTCGGCCCAGACATTTGCAAAAGCATATTTTCTTGGTAGCGGATTTGTCAATTCACAATGCTACGCGAACTGATTTGCATTTCTCTGCGGGAAATCTGCGGGGCTTGGCGATCGAAGCGGAGATGAAAATGTATGCATACACATATTATAGACCGACTTCCGCACAGTCCCGCTTCCGAGCGGTGATACGGGCAGTCGGCCATAGCCAGAGCGGCTAGCGAATAATAAACTTGACGGCTCGCTTCTAAGCCATATAGTTTAAACTTAAAATAATTAAGCGGCGAACCATCAGGAGGACTTGGATATGCGCATCGTCTGTATCGGTGGCGGCCCGGCCGGTCTCTATTTCGCGCTCCTGATGAAGAAGTTTCATCCCGAGCATTCGATCTCGGTCGTCGAGCGCAACAAGCCTTACGACACGTTCGGCTGGGGCGTGGTGTTCTCCGATGCCACCATGGTGTCGATGAAGGCCTGGGACCCGGAAAGCGCCGCCGAAATCGAGGATGCGTTCAACCACTGGGACGATATCGAACTGCTGTTCAAGGGCACGCGCCAGCGCACCTCCGGCCACGGCTTCGTCGGCATCGGCCGTAAGAAGCTCTTGAACATCCTGCAGCGTCGCTGCGAAGCGCTCGGCGTCGAACTGGTCTTCGAGACGGAGGCCAATGGCGATCTCGATTACCCGGATGCCGACCTGATCATCGCCTCCGACGGCTTCAACTCGAAGATCCGCAACCGTTATCCGGAAGTCTTCGAACCGGACCTCGTGGTGCGCCCGAACCGCTATATCTGGCTCGGCACCAACAAGCTGTTCGACGCCTTCACCTTCGATTTTCGCAAGACGGACCATGGCTGGTTCCAGGCGCATATTTACAAGTTCGACGACAAGACCTCGACCTTCATCGTCGAGACGACAGAAGAGGCGTACGAAAAGCACGGCCTCGGCCAGATGGACCAGCAGGGCTCGATCGATTTCTGCCAGAACCTTTTCTCGGAAGTGCTCGAAGGCTCCGAGCTGATGACCAATGCCCGCCATCTGCGCGGATCGGCCTGGCTGAACTTCAACCGGCTGATCTGCGGCAAATGGAGCCATTTCAACGGCAATTCACATGTCGTGCTGATGGGTGACGCCGCCCATACGGCCCATTTCGCCATCGGCTCCGGCACCAAGCTCGCGATCGACGACGCGATCGAGCTCACCAACCAGTTCAACAAGCTGGGCCATGACAAGGACAAGATCCCGGCGGTTCTCGAAACCTACGAGGAAATCCGCCGCGTCGATGTCGCCCGCATCCAGAATGCCGCCCGCAACGCCATGGAATGGTTCGAGGTGGTCGGTCAGCGTTATGCCGACACGCTAGAGCCGGAACAGTTCATGTATTCGATGCTGACCCGCTCGCAGCGTATCAGCCACGAGAATCTCCGCCTGCGCGATCCCAAATGGCTGGAAGGTTACGAGCGCTGGTTCGCCGGGAAAAACGGTATCGAGGTGACCGGCAACGGCCGCACCCTGCCGCCGATGTTCACGCCCTATTCGCTGCGCGAAACCCATCTGCCGAACCGTATCGTCATGTCGCCAATGGCCATGTATTCGGCGAAGGACGGGCTACTCGACGATTTCCATCTGGTCCATCTCGGCTCCCGCGCACTCGGCGGCGCCGGCCTCGTGTTTGGGGAAATGACCTGCGTCTCGCCGGATGCCCGCATCACCCCCGGCTGCCTCGGCCTCTGGAACGACGAGCAGGCGGCGGCGTGGAAGCGTTTCGTTACCTTCGTGCATGACAATTCCGCCGCCAAGGTCGGCATCCAGCTTGGACATGCGGGCCGTAAGGGCTCGACCAAGGTCGCCTGGGAAGGTATCGACCAACCGGTCGAGGAAGGCGGGTGGCCGCTGATTTCGGCTTCGGCGCTCCCCTACCTCAAGACCAGCCAGGTTCCGAAGGCGATGGACCGCGCCGATATGGACCGGGTGAAGGCCGACCACGTCCGCGCCGCGAAATATGCGGCGGAAGCGGGCGCCGACTGGCTGGAACTGCACTGTGCACACGGCTATCTTCTGTCGAGCTTCCTCTCGCCGCTCACCAATATCCGCACCGACGAATATGGCGGCAGCCATGAGAACCGCGCGCGTTATCCGCTGGAAGTCTTCAGGGCGATCCGCGAGGTTTGGCCGGCGGACAAGCCGATCTCTGTTCGCCTCTCCTGCCACGACTGGTTCGAAGGCGGCAACACGCCGGAAGACGCGGCGATCTACGCGCAGATGTTCAAGGATGCCGGCGCCGACCTGATCGACTGCTCGTCCGGCCAGGTCTGGAAGGAAGAAAAGCCGGTCTATGGCCGCCTGTTCCAGACACCCTTCTCCGACAAGATCCGCAACGAGATCGGCATTCCGACGATCGCCGTCGGCGCGATCTCGGAAGCCGACCATGCCAATTCGATCATCGCCGCCGGCCGCGCCGATCTCTGCGCCGTCGCCCGCCCGCATCTGGCGGACCCTGCGTGGGTCCTGCACGAAGCGGCAAAGATCGGCCTGACGAACATTCCGTGGCCGAAACAGTATTATTCTGGCAAGGCGCAATACGAGACCAACCTCGCGCGTGCCGCGGCGACCGTTGCCCCTCCGGCTGTCGGCCCGGCGGCGGTGGCGAAATAAGGATCCCGTCATGAGCGAAGCGACCTCTTCCAGGCTTGCCACTCGCCACGCCCTCGTCACCGGCGCGGGCTCGGGCATCGGCGCGGCAATCGCAACGGCGCTGGTGGAAGCCGGCGCGCGGGTGACGCTGGCCGGCCGCCGGGCCGAGCCTCTGGAGGCGCTGGCTGAAAAGCTCGGTAGGGACAAGGTCTGCGTCGCCGACGGCTTCGATGTGACCGATAACATCGCGATCGACAACGGCCTGAAGACGGCGCATTCCGCGTTCGGTCCCATCGATATCCTTGTCAACAATGCCGGCGAAGGTCCGAGCGCGCCCTTCGAAAAGACGTCGCTGGAGATGTGGAACCGGGTCATGTCGGTCGATCTCACCAGCGTGTTCCTGGTGACTCAGGCTGTGCTGCCGGATCTCAAGGCTTTCGGCGCAGGCGCCCGCATCATCAGTATCGCCTCGACCGCGGGGCTTACCGGTTACGCCTATGTCTCGGCCTATGTCGCCGCCAAGCACGGCGTCGTCGGTCTCACCCGCTCTCTGGCGCTGGAACTGGCCAAGACCGGCATTACCGTCAATGCCGTCTGCCCCGGCTTTACCGATACGCCGCTGATCGCCCGCTCGATCGAAACCATTGTTGCAAAGACCGGGCGGACGGAAGAGCAGGCATTGAAGGAATTCACCAAGAGCAATCCGCAGGGGCGGCTGGTGAAGCCGGAGGAAGTCGCGGACACGGTTCTGTGGCTGGCATCGCCCGGGGCGGCATCGATCAACGGACAGGCAATCGCGGTTGCCGGTGGGGAGGTATTGGCAGGATGAGCGAACAGGCATCGATGGCGGGATATCTCCGCCCGTTCAAGGATTACCAGCCGAAGCATTTCCTCTGGGAAGTCAGCGACAACGGCCGCGTCGCGACCATTCGCCTGAACCGGCCGGAGCGCAAGAACCCGCTGACCTTCGACAGTTATGCGGAGCTTCGCGATCTCTTCCGCGATCTGGTCTACGCATCGGATATCCGCTCGATCGTGCTGACCGGTTCCGGCGGCAATTTCTCATCCGGCGGCGATGTTTTCGAGATCATCGAGCCCCTGACCCATATGGCGATGCCGGATTTGCTCGCCTTCACCCGCATGACCGGGGATGTCGTCAAGGCGATGAAGAAGTGCCCGCAGCCGATCGTCGCGGCCGTAGACGGCATCTGCATGGGTGCCGGCGCGATCCTCGCCATGGCCTCCGACATCCGGCTGGCCACGCCGGAAGCCAAGACCGCCTTCCTCTTCACCCGCGTCGGCCTCGCCGGTGCGGACATGGGCGCCTGCGGGATCCTGCCGCGCATCATCGGCCAGGGCCGCGCCGCCGAACTGCTCTTCACCGGCCGCACGATGAACGCCCGCGAAGGCGAAGCCTGGGGATTCTTCAACACCATTCATCCCGGCGACGTTCTCGAAGCCGAGGCCGTGAAGCTCGCCCACTCGCTGGCCGACGGCCCATGGTTCGCCCATACGATGACCAAAACCATGCTGAACCAGGAATGGGCCATGGGCATCGACGAGATGATCGAATCCGAGGCTCAAGCGCAGGTGATCTGCATGGCGACCAAGGATTTCCGCCGCGCCTTCGAGGCCTTCGCCGAAAAGCGCAAGTCGGTCTTCGAGGGCAACTGATGGCCGCCCCGACATCACTCAAAGGACCGGCGCGCGATTTTCTCGACTGGCCGTTCTTCGACGGGAGCCACAAGGCGCTCGCCGAAAAACTGGACGCCTTCGCGGCTTCCGGCGCGCTGAGCCATATCGACCATTCCGACACCGACGGCGCCTGCCGGGCGATCGTCAAGGCGCTCGGGCAGGCAGGCCTTCTGGATGCCGCGACCGGTGCCGGCGGCAGCCAGCCGATCGACAGTCGCGCCGCCTGCCTGACGCGCGAGACGCTCGCCTGGCACGATGGGCTTGCCGACTTCGCCTTCGCCATGCAGGGCCTCGGCACCGGCGCGATCGGCCTCTCCGGCTCCGAGGAGCTGCGCCGCACGGTTCTGCCGAAAGCCCAGTCGGGCGAATGGATTTCCGCCTTCGCGCTGTCCGAAAAGGAAGCCGGCTCGGATGTCGCCGCCATGGCCTGCGCCGCCCGCAAGGATGGCGACCACTACGTTCTCGACGGCGAAAAAACCTGGATTTCCAACGGCGGTATCGCCGATGTCTATACGGTCTTCGCCCGCACCGGCGAGGCACCCGCCACCCGCGGCATTTCCGCTTTCGTGGTTTTTGCCGACGATCCGGGCTTCTCGATCACTGAACGCATCGACGTGATCGCCCCGCATCCGCTGGCAACGATCCGCTTCGACAACTGCCGCATTCCGGCTTCGCGCCTGCTGGGCGCGCCCGGCGAAGGCTTCAAGATCGCCATGCGGACGCTCGATATCTTTCGTGCATCCGTTGCGGCGGCAGCGCTCGGTTTTGCCAAGCGGGCGCTGGATGAGGCCGCTGCCTATGCCAAGGCACGACCGATGTTCGGCAACCACCTTTCCGACCTGCAGCTCACCCAGGCCGCTTTCGGCGACATGGCAGCTCAGATCGACGCCGGCGCACTCCTCACCTATCGCGCCGCCTGGCGCCGCGACGTGCAGGGCCTGCCGACCACCAAGGAGGCCGCGATGGCCAAGATGGTCGCGACAGAGAACGCACAAAGCGTCATCGATCGCGCCGTGCAGATCTTTGGCGGCCGCGGCGTGAAAAGCGGCGAGATCACCGAGAGCCTTTATCGCGAGATCCGGGCGCTGCGCATCTACGAAGGTGCGACCGAGGTCCAGAAGCTCATCATCGCCCGCGAACTTCTGAAGGCGTGATCATGGCTTACACGACCTCCCGCCGCCTGAATTTTGGAGATTGCGACCCGTCCGGCATCGCCTATTTCCCCTCCTACCTGAACATCATGGTCGGGGTCTGCGAGGAGTTCTTTGGCGCGATCGGCTCGCCATGGCCGGACGTGATCAACCACCGCAAGCTCGGCGTGCCGACCGTGACGCTCGACGTCACGTTCAAGAGCCCGGGCTATCATGGCGACATGATGGATTTCACCGTCAAGGTCCTGGCGATCAGCAACAGTTCCGCCGATCTCGAATACGAGGTGCGGGTCGGCGACCGGCTGCTCTGGACGGCAAAGCAGCGGCTTGTCGCCATCTCGAACGAAACCCACAAGGCCCTTCCCTGGCCGGACGATATGCGCGCGGCGCTGACACAGCATTTGGAGAACAATGATGCACACGATTCTGCAGCCTGAAGGCTGGGCAAAACCGATCGGTTACGCCAACGGCGTCGCCGCCAGCGGCCGCCAGATCTTCGTCGGCGGGCAGATCGGCTGGAACGGCCAATGCCAGTTCGAGACCGACGATTTCGTCGGGCAGGTGAAGCAGACGCTGCAGAACGTAGTCGCCGTACTGGCCGAAGCCGGCGCAGGACCCGAGCACATCACCACCATGACCTGGTATTTTACCGACAAGGCCGAATATCTGGGCAACCTCAAGGGTATCGGCCAGGCCTATCGCGAAATCATCGGCAAGCATTTCCCCGCCATGGCCGCCATGCAGGTCGTGGCGCTGGTGGAAGACCGTGCCAAAATCGAAATCCAGGCGACCGCCGTCATTCCTGCCTGAGGCCATCATGAACGAGACGATCGAATTTTCCGCCACGGTTTCCGCCACGACCCGCAACGGAGTTCTGGTCGTCACGATTGATAATCCGCCGGTCAACGCCACTTCCGTCGATGTCCGCGGCGGGCTTGCCAAAGCGCTTGCCCACGCGGAAACGGCAGCCGACGTGACCGGCGTCGTCGTCACCGGCGCCGGCAAGACATTTATCGGCGGCGCCGACATCAAGGAATTCGGCAAGCCGGCCATGGACCCCACCCTGCCGGCGGTCATCCAGAATATCGAAGGCCTGTCGAAGCCCGTCGTCGCTGCCCTGAACGGCGCAGCACTCGGCGGCGGTCTCGAAGTCGCACTCGCCTGCCACTCTCGCGTCGCCGCGCCGGCTGCGCAGGTCGGCCTGCCCGAAGTGAAACTCGGCATCGTACCCGGCGCCGGCGGCACGCAACGCCTGCCGCGGCTGATCGGCATCCCGGCGGCGCTCGACCTGATCACGTCGGGGCGTTCGGTGAAGGCCGAGGAAGCCCTGAAACTCGGGATCGTTGACACGGTGGCCGCGGACCTTGTTGAGGCCGCAATATCCGCCGCTTCGGCATTGGCCGGCAAACCACTCCGCCGCACCGGCGAGTTGGGCATGGCCGCTGCCGATCCGGCCGAAATCGCAAAAACCTCGGCGAAGATCCTCGCCAGGGCACGCGGCCAGAAGGCGCCGGCAGAGGCCGTCCGGCTTGTCACGTCGTCCGATCGTCCCCTTGCCGAAGGCCTGGCGGACGAACGCGCCACCTTCCTCGCACTCCGCGACAGCCGCGAGGCGACCGCCCTTCGCCATGTCTTTTTCGCTGAACGGGAATCCTCCAAGGTCGAAGGTCTGGAAGGGATCGAACCTCGCCCGGTCAGGACGATCGGCATCTGCGGCCTTGGCCTGATGGGCAGCGGCATCGCCGTCTCCGCCCTCGGCGCCGGTTATTCGGTGATCGGCCTCGACCAGACCGCCAAAGCCGCCGAAAAAGGCCGAGAGCGCATCATCGGCCTTCTGGAACGCAACGTCGCCTCGGGCCGCCTCGACCAGGCCGGTTTCGAAGCACAGAAGGTAAAGCTTTCGGTAACTGCGACCGACGCCGATCTTGCTCCCTGCGATCTCGTCGTCGAAGCCGTGTTCGACGATCTCGCCGTCAAGATCGATCTCTTCCAGCGCCTCGACAGGGTCATCCGCCCGGATGCCGTGCTCGCCACCAATACCAGCTATCTGAACCCGGACGAGATCGCCGCCGCGACCGCCCATCCGCAGCGGGTGCTCGGCCTGCATTTCTTCTCCCCCGCCCATGTGATGCGGCTCCTGGAGGTCGTTCGCTGCGCCAAAACGGCGCCGGATGTGCTGGCAACGGGGCTGGCGGTCGCCAAGAAACTGCACAAACTGCCGGTCGTCACCGGCGTCACCGAAGGTTTCATCGGCAACCGCATCTTCTCCGCCTATCGCCGCGAAGCCGAGTTCCTTTTGGAAGACGGCGCGCTGCCACACGAGATCGACGCCGCGCTGGAAGACTATGGCTTCCCGATGGGCCTCTTTGCAGTCTACGACATGGCCGGTCTGGAAATTGCCTGGGCGCGTCGCAAGCGGCAGGCCGCCGCCCGCGATCCTTCGGAGCGTTATGTCGAGATTGCCGATACGCTCTGCGAGACCGGGCGCCTCGGCCAGAAAGCCGGTCGCGGCTGGTACGCTTACCTGGATGGCAAGCGAACGATCGACCCGGATGTCACCGCCATAATCCAGGCCGCAAGAGCGAAAAAAGGCATCGCACCGCGAGCATTCACGAAAGAAGAGGTCCTTGAGCGCCTGTTGAGCGCGATGGCAGCGGAGGGCAAGGTACTGCTGGCCGAGGGCATTGCGGCTCGTCCCAGCGATATCGATCTCGTAATGATCAACGGCTACGGCTTTCCTGCTCACAAAGGTGGGCCAATGTTCGTCAACGGCTGAGCAAACCAAGGCTGGTTTGATATCTGCCGGAACATCGCCATCTTGCGGAAGGTCGCCGGATCTCGCGTCATGTTCCGTTGTCACTTCGATTTCGATCTGTCACATATTTCAGGAGCACGATCGCCCGCATGGGCCTGGACGGCCTGCAATTCAGGGACTTTATCATGAGGATATCTCCTTCCCGTCAGGCGACGATCGACAAGGCCATCAGCTTTGTTGATGACGGCTCCTTTGAAGCCGCGCTTCGCGAGCGTATCGCGATACCCTCGGTAAGTCGTGCTACCGCCAATCGGCCAGATCTTTGGCGCTACGTCACAAAGGAGATGCAGCCTTTTTTCCAGCGCCTCGGCTTCACCACCAGAATCTACGAAAACGAAGCTGCCCCGGGGCCTTTCCTGCTCGCCGAACGTATAGAGGATCCGCGCTACACCACGATCCTGCAATACGGCCATGGCGACGTGGTCGCCGGCCTCGAAGGGCAGTGGGACGACGGTCTTTCGCCCTTTGAAATGACCGAGAAGAATGGCGCCTGGTATGGCCGCGGCACCGCCGACAACAAGGGCCAACATACGGTAAACCTTGCTGCAATCGAGGCGCTGTTGGCAGTCAGGGGTTATCTCGGCTTTAACCTGAAATACCTGATCGAAATGGGTGAAGAGTCCGGCTCGCTCGGCCTGGAGGAAATATGCGCCGCGAATGCGGACGAACTGAAGGCCGATGTCTTCATCGCATCCGACGGTCCCCGCCTCGCGCTCGACCGGCCGACGATCTTCCTCGGCGCCCGAGGCGGCATCTCCTTTCATCTTGAAATTAACGCGCGTGAGACCTTCCAACACTCGGGCAACTGGGGCGGTATTATCTCCGATCCGGCTATCGAACTTTGCCACGCGATCGCGGCGCTCGTGGATCGGGCAGGCCGGATCAAGGTACCCGAGATGACGCCGGGGGCGATTCCTGAAAACGTCCGGGCCGCCTTGAAGGACTGCCACATCGCGCCCGCCACCGGGGATCCGCCAATCGAACCTTGGTGGGGCGAACCGGGCCTGACGCCTGAGGAAAAGGTCTTTGCCTGGAGTTCCTTCGACGTGATGGAGATGGAATGCGGCAATCTCGCCCAGCCGCTCAATGCTATTCCACCTAAGGCAAGGGCGCGGGTGCAGCTGCGTTTTCCGGTCGGCGTCGATCCGGATGCGGTCGTCCCGGCTGTCCGCAAGACGTTGAAGGATGCCGGTCATGATCGGGTCCTGGTCAAAGACCCGACCGATGCAATCTTCCGTGCAAGCCGCCTTGATCCGGGCCATCCATGGGTGAAGCGGGTCGCAGCGTCCATTGAGAAGACGCTCGGCGCACCACCGGCCATACTTCCCAACCTGGGCGGCTCCCTCCCCAACAACATCTTCTCGGACCTGCTCGGCCTGCCGACGATCTGGATCCCGCATTCCTATCCGGGTTGCCTGCAACATGCAGCCAATGAGCATCTGCCGATATCAATCGTCAGGAAAGGATTGGCGATAATGGCAGGGCTTTACTGGGATATCGGTTCAGACGCCGCCTGAGGCGATCGGGTGGCGGCGAGGAAAGCACCACGCCGGCCCAACAAGAAAGCGGCGTCGAAAGCCGACAAGGCTATATCTAGTTTTTTTCCGGTTGGTAGCCGAGCCCGGTGGAGGCAGTAAGCCCTGCCGCGCGCAAGAGGTCTACATATTCGGATTTCCGGCTTTCATCGAAGCGGAACATCGGAAAGGAAATCGACATCGCCGCCACAGGCTTTCCGAGGTAGTTGAAAATCGGCGCCGCCATGCAGCGCACACCCGCCTCGCTCTCTTCTACTTCCTCGGCAAAGCCGCGGCCGCGGGCCATCTGGAGCTGGACAAACAATTCCTGCGGATCGGTGATGGTGCGCGGCGCAAGCTTCGTCAGTTCCATCCTGTTGATCCGCTCCCGGATCTCATCGTCGTCGCGCCACGCAAGAAGCGCCTTTCCAAGAGAGGTGCTGTGCAACGGATTGCGCAGCCCGAGCGTCGATTTCATCGAGAGACTGTAGGCGGAGTCGTATTTGTGGATGTAAACGACTTTCTGGTCCCGATCATCGAGAATACCGAGATTGACGGATTCGCCGGTTGCCCGAGAAAGCTTTCCCATCGCTTGATCCGCGACACGTAGCAGGTCCGTCTGCTCGCTCAGCGAACGTGCCCCCAGGCTGAAGAGTTTCAGCGTCAGGCCGTATTTCTCCGTTTCCGCATCCTGCTCCACATAGCCGAGTTCCACCATCGTCTGCAGCAGGCGATGTGCCGTGGTTTTTGAGGTCATGGCCCGTTGGGCGAGATCCGCAAGGCTCACCTTTTTCCCCTCGACCAGGGCTTCCATCACCGCGAAGACCTTGAGGACAGCGGCGACGTTTTCGGTTTTCGAGTGCAGCTCTGACATCGTGCTATTCTATTTTTTTCGAAATCTCATTCTGGAATTTAGAAAAACCTGTGTCAAGATATTGAGACATGTCATACAGGCTAAAGCTGGGAAGCCCACTGCAGCAGAAAAACCCAGTTGAAAAGCCAAGAGGAGTGTGATTTCCTAAAATCCGGAACAACATTCCGAATATTTTATGGAGGCGTCCGGCATGCATCCGCTGCTGCGGCAGAAGCAACACCTGATCCAGCGCAGTGATGTGTGCGATCTCATCGATCGGCTGATCGACAACCTTGTCCATATCGAGGATCGCACCGGTGAATTTCTCCTGCGTCTCGATGACGGCCGGGTTATCGATACCAAAGGCTGGGCGGGTTGGGAGTGGACCCATGGCGTCGCTCTTTTCGGCCTTCTCAAATATTGGCAGCTGACCGGCAACCAGAAGGTGATGGACATCATCGTCGACTGGTTCGAAGCCCGGCTTGCCGAAGGGACCCCCACAAAGAACATCAATACCGTCGCGCCGTTTCTGACGCTTGCCCATCTCTATGAGCTCACGGGGGATCCCCGGTGGCGGCCATACCTGGAAACATGGGCCGAATGGGTGATGTACGAGATGCCGCGTACCCGCGAAGGTGGACTGCAGCATATCGTCTATAACAGCGTCAATGATCAGCAGATGTGGGACGACACGCTGATGATGAGCGTGCTGCCGCTTGCCAAGATCGGCCTTGTGCTCAAACGGCCGGAATTCGTGGAAGAGGCAAAATACCAGTTCCTGGTCCACGCCCAATATCTCTCGGACACGCAGAGCGGTCTCTGGTTCCACGGCTGGACGTTTGACGGCAATCACAATTTTGCCCGCGCTCGCTGGGCACGCGGCAATAGCTGGGTCACGATCGCCATTCCGGAATTCATCGAGCTCCTCGATCTCGCCGAAAACGATCCCCTCCGCCGCCATCTGGTGTCGCTGCTGGGCCGGCAGGCAGCCGCGCTGAAATTGCACCAGCATCCGTCGGGCCTGTGGCACACGCTGATCGACGATCCGTCGAGTTATCTGGAAGCCTCGGCGACTGCCGGCTTCGCCTATGGCCTGATGAAGGGCGTGCGCAAACGGTATTTGGGCATCGAGTACCTGGAGACCGCCGAGCAGGCCATGAAAGGCGTGATCGATAACATCAGCCCCGAAGGAGAACTCCGACAGGTATCTTTCGGCACGGCGATGGGCAGCGATCTCGACTTTTATCGGCAGATCAAGCTGACATCCATGCCATATGGGCAAGCGATGGCCATGCTCTGCCTGACCGAACTTTTGCGCAGCTTCATCTAGCGAACTGCGCCGAGGAAGAATGGAGCATGCCCGGCAGGAGGAGCCGGCACGCAGCAAGCCATGAACAATCGCAACGGATCCGGTGCCGACAAGGCGCTTCGGATTAGAAGGAGGAGGACGAAATGACCAGACTCACAAGACGAGCATTGTTGGGTACCATAGGAGCGGCAGCGGCCGCTTCTACGCTTCCGGCCACGCCAATTTTTGCTGCCGATCGCTCGATCCGGCACTATTGGTGGGGCAATCCGGAGCGTGACAAGCGTACCTTTGCCGTCATCGACACATTCCAGAAGAAAAACGCCGGCATCGCGGTCTCCGGCGAAACGATCGGCTGGGGCGACTACTGGACCAAGATGGCGACCCAGACCGCAGGCCGGAACATGGCCGACCTCGTGCAGATGGACTACCGGTTCCTGTTCGAATACGTCCATCGCGGAGCACTGAAGCCTCTCGACGAATTCGTCGGCAAGAGCCTGATGATCGCCGACTTCGACAAGGGCCCCCTTGACGGCGGCAAGGTCGACGGAAAGCTCTATGCCCTCAACATCGGCTCGAACAGCCAGGTCATGGTCCACAATACGCGCGCCTTCAAGGAAGCGGGTATCGATGCCGACCTGATCAACTGGACCTGGGACGACTTCGGCAAGGTCTGCGAAAAGATTACCGCCAAGTCCGGCGGCAAGATGAAGGGATCGGACGATCTGTCCCTGATGATCGAGACCTTCGAATCCTGGGTTCGCCAGAATGGCCGGGAATTTTATGGCCCGGAAGGCAAGGTTACGGCGACAGCCGAGGACGTTGCCAGCTGGTGGCAGATGTGGGCTGATCTGCGCAAGGCAGGCGTGGTTCGCGACAAGAACAAGACGGTCATTCTCGACCCGCCGATTGCCGAGTCGGGCATTGCCGTAGGCGACACTGCCATGTCGCACTATTGGTCCAATCAGATGGTCGGCATCCAGGCTGTCGCAAAGGACAAGATCGGCGCCGCCATGGTGCCCCACAAGGCTGGCGGCAAGCCTGGGCAGTTCATCAAGCCCTCGATGTTCCTGTCCCTCAGCCGCGACGCAAAGGACACCGAAGCCGCAATCGCCTACATGAATGCCTGGGTCAACGATCCCGAGATCAGCGGTATTCTCGGTCTGGAACGCGGCATCCCTTGTTCGCCCAAGGTCCGCGCAGCGCTGACCCCGAAGCTGACCGAGGTGGAGAAGCTCTCCGTCGACTACTTCACCGCGATTCAGAGCAAGGTAGGCCCGCTGCCGCTGCCCGCTCCCAAGGGAGCCGGAGAGGTACGAGACGCCTTCATGCGTATCGGCACTGATGTCGTGCTGGGCAAGGCAGAAGTTGCGGAAGCCGCGGGCATGTTCATCGAGGACGCCCAGACGATCGTCGAGCGCGCCCAGTAAGAGGCGCTGGAAATTAAAGGCCCCGGTCATTCCTGCCGCCGGGGCCTCTCTTTCGATAACAAGGTCGTTTCAATGAAACGTTTTTTTGCCCGCAATGCACCGGCCTATGTGTTTCTTCTTCCATGGTTGATCGGATTTTTCCTGCTCGCTTTGGGGCCGATCCTTGCGTCGCTTTATCTTTCCTTCACCCGCTATGATATGGTGAGCGCCCCCCGATGGATCGGTTGGGGCAACTACGAATATATGTTCACGCGCGACCGGCGCTTCTGGAAAGCGCTGGAGGTGACGTTTACCTATGTTGCGCTGGCTGTGCCCGCCCGCCTGATCATGGCGCTCGGTGTCGCCATGTTGCTCGACAAGGGATTGCGGACGATCGGCCTTTACCGAGCCATCTTCTACCTTCCGTCCCTGCTGGGCGCGTCCATTGCCATCGCCATACTGTGGCGTCAGCTTTTCGCCGCCGACGGTGTGGTCAATCAGGTCCTGGCGATGGTGGGCATCCAGGGCGCCTCCTGGATCACCGATCCCGATA
The DNA here is from genome assembly GCA_900469955.1 of Hyphomicrobiales bacterium. Classification (GTDB taxonomy): domain Bacteria; phylum Pseudomonadota; class Alphaproteobacteria; order Rhizobiales; family Rhizobiaceae; genus Neorhizobium. Next base: position 131,362 of record UBYX01000033.1, read on the forward strand.
CCTCGCTTTATACGCTGGTCGTGCTCGCCATGTGGCAGTTTGGTTCGCCGATGCTGATCTTCCTGGCTGGTCTGCGCGGCATTCCGCGCGATCTCTACGAGGCGGCGGAAATCGATGGCACGCCGCGCTGGCGGCAATTCACCCGCATCACCTTGCCGCTTCTTGCTCCGGTGATCTTCTTCAATCTGGTGCTGCAGACGATCGATTCCTTCAAGACCTTTTCCAGCGCCTTCATCATCTCCAACGGCACCGGTGCTCCCGCAGACAGTCTCCTCTTCTATACGGTCTACCTGTTCAACGAGGCCTTCAAGTTCTTCCGAATGGGTTATGCATCGGCGCTTGCCTGGTTTCTGCTGGTCATCATAGCGACCTTCACCGCGATCGCTTTCTTCACGTCTAAATATTGGGTGCACTATGAAAACGAGCGCGACTGATCTGGAACTTGCCATCCAGATGGATGAGGCCGCGCGAGTAGCTCACGAGCTGCGGCTGAAACGTGACAGACGAGAGCGCAACGGCCGGATCCTGAAGCATATGTTCCTGATCATCGTGTCATGCGTCATGCTCTATCCGCTGTTCTGGCTGCTCGCTTCCTCCTTCAAGCCGGAAAACGAGATTTTCGGCAGCCTGACGCTTTGGCCTTCTGAATTTCAGTTCGAAAACTATACGAAGGGCTGGTACGCACTGCCGATGTCCTTCACGGTCTTTTACGTGAATTCTGCAATCGTCACGGGCCTGTCGGTGATCGGCAATCTGGTCTCCTGTTCGTTTGCGGCCTATGCCTTTGCACGGCTGAACTTCACCGGGCGCAGTTTCTTCTTCGCACTGATGATGATGACCCTGATGATCCCCTATCATGTGGTTCTCATCCCCCAATATGTACAGTTCCTGAACCTCGGCTGGGTCGATACCTATCTGCCGCTGGTGGTTCCGCGCTTTCTCGCCTCCGATGCCTTCTTCATCTTCCTGATGGTGCAGTTCTTTCGACAGCTGCCGCGCGAGCTGGACGAAGCAGCGATGATCGACGGCTGTTCGCCCTTCAAGATCTATTGGGCGATCATACTGCCGCTTTCGCTGCCGGCCATGGGGACCGCCGCGATCTTCTCTCTGATCTGGGTTTGGGAGGATTTCCTCGCTCCGCTCATCTACCTCAACGACATCAAGAGCTACACCGTGCCGCTGGCGCTTCGCCTATTCCTCGATCAGGAGGGACAGTCAGCCTATGGTCAGATGTTTGCAATGTCGGTCCTTTCGCTGGTTCCGGTCGTCATCTTCTTCGTCCTGTTCCAGAAACTCATCGTGCGCGGCATCGCCACCTCCGGAATGAAATAGGGAACAAGACGCATGGCAGGATTGACGCTTCGAAACGTCGGCAAGCGCTATGGAGCGATGTCCATCATCCAGGGACTGAACCTTGACATCCACGACGGCGAGTTTCTTGTTCTCGTCGGCCCATCGGGCTGCGGAAAATCGACTCTTCTGCGCATGATCGCGGGCCTCGAAGACATCAGTGAGGGCACGATCTCGATCGGCGGAAAAGTCGTCAACGACCTGCCCGCCTCCAAGCGCGAGCTCTCCATGGTATTCCAGAGCTACGCTCTCTATCCCCATATGAGCGTGCGCAAGAACCTGGCTTTCGGCCTGCAGAACTTCAAGGTTTCAGGTGCCGAGGTGGAGCGGCGGGTGGCGGAGGCGGCCCGCATCCTGCAGATCGAGCAGCTTATGGACCGCAAGCCGCGCCAGCTTTCAGGCGGCCAGAAACAGCGCGTCGCCATCGGCAGGTCGATCGTGCGCGAGCCGCAACTTTTCTTATTCGATGAGCCGCTTTCCAATCTGGATGCGGAACTGCGCGTGCAGATGCGGGCGGAACTCGCCTCGCTTTACGCACGCCTCGGCACCACCATGATATATGTGACCCATGATCAGGTGGAAGCGATGACCATGGCAAGCCGGATCGTGGTCTTGCGCGGCGGCAAGATCGAGCAGTTCGGCACGCCCCAGGAGCTCTACACTCGGCCGCAAAACCTCTTTGTCGCGGGCTTCATCGGTTCGCCGAAGATCAACATGCTGCAGGCGAAAGCAAAGCGCGGCGCGGGCGGGACCGTTGTCTCGGTGGCCGGCATGCCTGACTTTGCGATTGCCGAGCTTCCGACCGACGATCAGGCGCTGACTCTATGCGTGCGGCCTTCGTCTCTGCGGGTGGGCAATGGCGATATCACAGGCGAAGGTACGGTCCGGCTGGTGGAATATCTGGGCAGCGAGACCCTGCTGCATATCGCCCTGTCTTCAGGCCAGGTGCTGCTGGTCAGCGACAATGGGCGCACGTCCTACCGAATGGGTGATGCGGTCAAGATCGGATTCGACCTCCCCGACCTCCACTATTTCGATAGCAGGGGTCAACGCATCGAAGTTATCCAGAACGAAAGCCAAGCACAGTGAAGATCGCCATTGTTGGATGCGGCTCGCGGCATCAGATGTTCCGCAATTCCGTTGTCGAAGATTACGCTGATAAACATGAGATCGTCGCTCTCTGCGACAGCAACGCGCATCGCCTCGGCGAAGCGGCGCAGGCGGCCTCGAAGCCCGGGACGAACGGTGTCGCCACTTATCTCGCCGCGGATTTCGACCGCCTAATCGTGGAACAGAGGCCGGATACGGTCGTCGTCGCGACGCCGGATTTCCTGCATGCCGACTACATCGTTCGCGCCTTCGAGGCTGGCTGTGATGTCATCTGCGAAAAGCCGCTGACGATCGATCTCGGCCGCCTCAAGCAGATCGTCGATGCCCAGGCGCGTACCGGCCGAAAGGTCACCGTGACTTTCAACTATCGCTATTCGCCGGCACGCACCCAGATCAAGGAACTGATCTCATCGGGAGCGATCGGCACGGTGACGGCGGTCGATTTTCGCTGGCACCTCGACCGGGTTCACGGCGCAGATTATTTCCGCCGCTGGCACCGCCAGAAGGAGAATTCCGGCGGGCTGCTGGTCCACAAATCGACCCACCATTTCGATCTTCTCAACTGGTGGCTGGGGACCGTCCCGACGGAAGTCCTGGCCTCCGGCCGCCGTGTCTTCTATCGGCCCGAAATGGCGGTAGAACTTGGCCTCGCGGGTCGCGGGCCACGCTGCAGCGACTGTCCCGTCGCCTACAAATGCGATTTTCGCCTCGACCTTGCGGCCGACGAGAACCTGCGCAAACTCTATGTCGAGGCCGAACACGAAGACGGCTATTTTCGTGATCTCTGTGTGTTCGACGAAGAGATCGGCATCGAGGATACGATGCAGGCGCATATCCGCTACGCCTCGGGCGTCACCGCCAATTACACCCTGACCGCCTATTCGCCCTGGGAGGGACTGGAGATCAAGTTCCAGGGCACCAAAGGTGACATTACCCATCGCCATGTCGAGGTCCACGGGGTTTTCGGCGGCAAACGTGTGCATGCGGACGAAGATGCGATCACGACGGAACTACACCTCGCCGGCGAACCTCCACGCCAGCTCACCGTTCCGAAGGCGACGGGGGATCATGGCGGCGCGGATCCGGTCATGCTGGGTTATATCTTCGATCCGGAAGGCATGCAGCCCGATCCCTACGGTCGTGCCTCCGACCATGTTGCCGGCGCCTGGTCCATCCTCACCGGCATCGCCGCCAATGCGTCCATCGACACGGGCTCGTTGGTCAATATCCAATCCATGCTTCGCGCGCGCGGCATCCACCTGAACAGGTAGCTCCCATGGCTTTTAATCTTCGCATCGGCGTCATCGGCATAGACCATGGGCACATCTACGGCATGATCAATGGTATGCTGGATGCCGGTGCCACGCTCGTTGCCTGGACGACGGGTGAGGAGACCCCGGAGGCGGTTCGCAAGAAGTTCCAGGAAACCTATCCGGATCTGCCGGCCCGGCCGATGGAGGGTATCCTCGAAGATGAGAGCATCGCTCTTGTCCTGTCAGCCGGGATCAACAGCGAACGCGCCGATGTCGCGGTGGCGGCAATGTTACACGGCAAGGACGTTCTGGTCGACAAACCCGGCTGCACCAGCCTGGAGCAACTGGCAGATATCCAACGCACCGTCGGGGAGACCGGGCGGCGCTGGATCGTATCCTTTTCCGAACGCGTCTCCGTCGAGAGCGCCACCCTGGCGGATCAGCTAATTGCCGAGGGCCGGATCGGCAAGGTGATCCAAACGGTCGGCCTAGGGCCACATCGGCTCAATGCCCATCTCCGACCGGACTGGTTCTGGGACAGAGCGCGCTGCGGCGGAATTCTCGCCGATATCTGCGCCCACCAATTCGACCAGTTCCTGCATTTCACCGGATCGACCGAAGCGAGCGTCGTTTCTGCCCATGTGACCAATGTCGCAAATCCGGATCGGCCGGCATTTCAGGACTTCGGCGAAGTTCTGCTGCAGGGTAATGGCGGGCGCGGTTATGCCCGGGTCGACTGGCTGACGCCGGACGGTCTTCCCGTCTGGGGCGATGGCAGGATCACCATTCTGGGAACGGAAGGTTATATCGAGCTACGCAAATACATCGATATCGCCGGTCAAGACGGCCAGGACCATGTGTTCGTGGCCGATAGGACGGGCGTGCAGCGGTTCGAAGCCAAAGGTGCCGGAAAACCCTTCTTCGCCCGACTGGCTGCCGATGTGGAAAGGCGAACCGAAACGGCCATGGCCCAGTTCCATGCGTTCCTCGCCACCCGGCTGGCGCTGCAGGCGCAGCTCACCGCGGAAGAGAACGCAGCCCTATGACGGAACGCATTCGTGTCGCCGTCATAGGCGCGGGCATAGGCAAGGCTCATATCGCCGCCTATGCGCAATTGGCCGATCTCTTCGACGTCCGTTACGTCTGTGACCTCAATCTTCCTCGGGCAGAGGAGGCGGCGCAGCAGGCTCCGGGCAGTCGGGCTGTTCCCGATATCAACGAGGTCTTCGCCGACACCTCCGTGGATCTGGTCGACATCTGCCTGCCGCCACAACTGCACGCGCCGATGACGCTCGCCGCCCTCGAAGCAGGAAAGCACGTCATCTGCGAGAAACCTCTTGCCGGTTCGATCGCCGAGATCCGCCGGATCGCCGAGTTCTCCGCCCGAACGGGGCGGCAGGTCTTCCCCGTATTCCAATATCGCTACGGCGCCGGCTATCGAGCCGCGCATGAATTGAAGAAACGAGGGCTTTTGGGCAAGCCTTATGTGGTGGCGCTGGAGACCCATTGGCAACGCGGATCCCAATATTACGCCGAGCGGTGGCGGGGCACCTGGAAAGGCGAACTCGGCGGCGTCCTCCTCAGCCATGCGTGTCATATCCACAATCTGGTGACTCACCTCGTCGGAGATGTCGCGGAGGTTGCCGCCTTCCTGGACACGCGCGCCAATCCCATCGAGACCGAAGATTGCGCGGCGCTCTCGATGCGCACGACAGGAGGCGCCTTGGTCACGTCCTCCGTCACCTTGGGCGCGGCTGGAAACAGCTCCAGGCTGAGGATGTGTTTCGAGCATGTCACCGTCACGTCTGGCACAGAACCCTACCAGATAGGAGCCGGACCATGGAAGTTCGAAGCCACCGATCCCTCGCGGCAGGCAAAGATCGATGCGGTAATTCAGAAAGTACCGGACGTCCTTCCACGGTTTCCGGGACTGTTCGCAGAGGTCCATGCACGGGTTACCGGCAAACCGGACGTCTATCTGCCATCGCTTCAGGAAAGCTATCACTCGATCGAGCTCGTCACGGCAATATATGCATCCGCCAGAGAAGGCCAGGTCGTACGCCTGCCGCTGTCCTCAGATCACCCTCTGGCTGCGGGCTGGCTGCCGGACTGAGCAAGGTAACGGCAGGGCCAGCTCAGCACCGTGGACGTCCACTACTGTTTCGAGCCGAATTGGGGGTTGTGACATTTTATGAGGCTGTGCCCCGCCACCGAAAGCGCGTCGCCTTGCTCGAGCGGGATCGCATCTCCAAGCACGCAGTTCTCCGATTTCGGGTTGAGAATCCAGACGTCCGGTGAAGCGGAGGCGATATCCTGCGCCACATAGGGATAGACGCGCCGCTCGCCGACCACGGCGTGATCTGCCTTACCGAACAGCCCGAGGCTTGCGGCTCCGAGGCCGTCCAGCTTCTCCCTGAGGCGCAACATGCCATCCCGCACGGGGGGCTGAATCTGGAGCGCGCTGACCCTTCCCGTGCCGTTGTCCAGGTAGCGCAGAACGGCCCAGAACTCCGACGGGCCATTGGTCATGAGAAGGGCGCCCTCGGTCGTTTGGGCCTCCCAGGCTGCGACGATTTCCCGATATCCTCTTTTTTCGAAGGCCATCGTGTAGTTCACGCCACCGTAAAGCATCAGGAGCACGATGACGGAAACCGCTACGCGATGGGCAGCCGGCCTCACCCTGAATGCAGCATCGGCGTAAAGCCCAAGCGAAATCGCGAGAAATGGCAGGAAGAGACCAAGTGTCCGATAGATGAAGACGGGCTTCGCTAAAAGCGAGATTGCGAGCAACACCCCAATCGGAATCAGGACCAGGACTGTTCCGATCCAGCGGTCTCGGGTTTTGGTCAAAGGCAATAGAACCATCAGCGGCAGAGCGAGCAGCCCCGCGATCGTCGGCCACGGAAACTCCAGCCCAAGCAGAGTGAGTGTCAAGTGTATGCCGATCGTGGGAAGATCGAATCCGGAAACACCTTCGGTCTGCCGGATGGCTCCGATCGCCAGAGGATAAAGGGCAGCCAGTCCAACAACCACATATGTGGCCACGAAGAAACGGAAGTCTCGTACGGGCGCGGCTTTGAAGAGGCGTAAACCCGCATGAAGGAACAGGAAGAATGTGACGAAGAAGCCGAGGCCATGCGTTAAAGTGACTGCGAGGCCAAGGCATAGCGCCAGGAGCAACTGCCGCAGCACTGCCCGCTTTTCCACAATCATCCGCTGAAGCACATACCAAAGCCCGATCTGCAGCAGAGCGAGCATCGGATACATTCGCACGTTTTCCGCAAAGAACAACTGGAGCGGCATCAATGCGAAGATCGCAGCGGCCCAGAGGCCGACATTCCAGCCATATATCCGCCTGCACGCTTCGAAGAGCGCTATGATTGCTATGATGCTGAACAGTGTCGAATTGAGGATATACCAGCGATCACTGTCGGCCAGCGCAGCCCACAGGTGCAATTGAACATAATAAAGGGGCGGATGCGTGTCGAAACGCAAGGCCGCCAGAAGCAGATCGATTATCGGACTTTCAGCCAGCGCCACCGAAAATATCTCGTCTTCCCATAATGACGCTTCAAGAAGCAGGTTTAAGACCCGCAGCGTTATGCCGGCAAGAACAAGCGCGACGAGGATGATTGTAACAATACGTCCTCGCGCCATGTCACGGAATGTTGGAGAGACAGAGACCGCGCGCCAGGAGCTTTCGCTCGCTGAAAGCTCGTCAGTTGGAGGAAAGGTCACCGCGATGCCCTCCGCTAAGTTCGGTTTTCATACGGATCTGGTGGACCGGCGGCGGCGCGTGCGCTGGCCTATCGAAACAAGATTGTCTTGCGGCTGCGGGCTGATTTCCCGCCGGACGATATAGATCGGCCGCTGTTTGATCTCGGCGTAAACGCGGCCGAGATATTGGCCGAGGATGCCGATCCCGATCAGCTGAACGCCGCCAAGAAACAGCATGCTCACCAGCAGCGAAGCATAACCCGGCACTTCCACGCCAAAGTAGAGTGTCTTGATGATCGTCAGTAGCCCGTAGCCGAACGAGAGCGCTGAGATCGACGCTCCGACATAGGTCCAGATCTCAAGAGGCACGCTGGAGAAGGAGGTGATCCCTTCGAGCGCCAGATTCCACAGGCGCCAGCCGGAGAACTTCGATTGTCCCGCCACCCGCGGCTCGCGCGCATATTCGACAACAGCCGTCCTGAAGCCCACCCAGGCAAACAGGCCTTTCATGAAACGGCGGCGTTCGGGAAGCTGCTTTAGCGCCTCGATCACCTGGCGATCAACCAAGCGGAAATCACCCACGTCGGGCGGTATCTCCTGAGAAGCGATCAGATTGTGCAAGCGGTAGAACATCGACGCGGTGCTGCGCTTGAGAAAGCTGTCGCTCGACCGGTCCGAGCGTTTGGCCACCACCACCTCGTACCCCTCGCGCCATTTGTCCAGCAGCAGCGGGATGACGTTGGGAGGGTCCTGCAGATCAACGTCGATAGGAATGGCGGCATCGCTTTGGCAGGCGTCAAGGCCTGCCGTCATAGCGGCCTCCTTGCCGAAATTGCGAGACAGATCAATTATCCGGATGCGAGGCTCGGAGCGCTGAGCCTCGATCAGGCGGTCGGCAGTCGCATCCCGGCTACCGTCGTTGATGAAGATGAACTCGAACTCGATACCTTCTGCCTGCAGGGGATCGAGAGCCGCCTTGGTCGCGTCCAGGAATGGGCCTATCGCCGCCTCCTCATTGTGGACGGGAATGATCAGGCTGACGACGGACGTCGATCTACCATGAATAGAGTTTAAGGACATCGGAGTTCTCGCGGTTCCAGACCGATATCCTAGGCTGCGGCGCCGATCCTTGCCCACCTATGCTTTGGAAGGAGGTTTCTTAGCACCTCGACCGCCTCTCCCCCCAAAAGAGGTAGGGATGCGACTGCGCCTCTTGGACAGGGTGAAGGGGCGCTTCGCTCCAGTATATGCTGCCACGAGCCAACCGTCCTCGGCTCGCTTCTTACAGCAATTCCCGCAAAGTTACCGGTCGGGCTCGAAAGCCGGATGAAGCCATGCACTCGGACTGGCTGAACCTTGAAACCTTAGGAAAGGCCGAAGCTGGTGATTACTTCCAAAAAGCCTCTACTCGCTGTCGCCTCTGCCCTTGCATGGCTGCTGGCAACCGACGCGCGACCGCAGGACGGCATACCACGGGATCCGCGGGAGTCCGCGCAAATCTTCTTCACTGGTCACAGCCTCATCGACAACCCGTTGCCGGATTGGGTCGAGCTGATTGCCAAGAGCAAAGGCAACAAGATTGCCTGGGAGCAACAAAACATCCCTGGTGCCCCTCTGCGACTTCGCACCTGGGGCGGCGAAAACGATAAGCCATGGGCGGGCTACAGCTATGGAAAGAACCGCGACGGCGAAGGTTTAAATGTCGCGGGCGAATTGCGCCACGCCCGCCACATCAAGACGGGCCGGCCCTATGACACGCTGGTCATTGCCGAGAACCATGGCGTTCTCGGCAATGTCATTTGGGAAAATGCGATCGGATATCTACGGCATATCCACGACCGCCTGATGGAAGGCAACCCTGAAGGCAGGACACTCTACGTTCACACATGGCTTGCCGTCGATGAGAACAAGCTGCCGATCTGGCTGGAACACGAGAAAAATGTATCCGTTGCCTGGCAATGCGTCGCCGAGAAAGTGAGGTTGACCTTACGGTCGGAAAATCGGCCGGCCAACCTTTCGGTCGTCCCCGGCGGCACCGCCTTGATTGAGCTCGTGGATCAGGCGCTTCACGGAAAGATCCCCGGCATAAAGGGAAATACCAAGGAAGTCCTCGGTCAGATTTTTCGGGACGATGTGCATTTGACCGATGCGGGCATCTATTTCATGGCCGCTGTCCATTATGCCACCATCTACCGCCAGTCGCCGGAGGGGGCAAAGGCACCTCCGACAGTTCCGCCTGCCCTGGTGGCTGACCTGCAGCGGATCGCGTGGAAATCGGTGCTGGATTTCCTGCAACAGGAGGAGAGACATTCACCCAGCATGGAAGAGTGCCGGCAGGTGATCGTCGAAAAAGCATGCCATACCTATTGGACTCTTGCGCGAGAGCCCGACGAAGTTGGCCGCTGCCGGAGCTATTTTGCCGAGACCCGCCCCCAAGCTGACGGCAACCCCTTCATCTGGCCGGATCCGAACTGGAAACCTCTTCCAAAGCCTTCGCTTTGAATTCGATTCCTTAAATAAGATAGAGCGTCCTTTGTACGTCCGGAGGGACGCAAAAAGGACGCTCTAAGCGGATTGCTGTGCACATTGCCAATCCGGGTAAGCCCGGCTGATGCCTCGATACTTCAACTGCGAACCCGCCATTCGCAGCCGGAATATCCAAGGATCGGCCTGGTGGCCAGCTCCTAGTTTACCTGTCCGTACGGAAACATATCATTGAGTTTATAGGCGACTTCCGTCCGGTTCGTAGCCTTCAACTTCTTCATGATGTTTCGGATATGCACCTTGACTGTGCTTTCGCGCAGGTTGAGCTCATAGGCGATAATCTTGTTGGCCTTGCCCTTGCGGAGCGCCTCGACCACCGCTTCCTGGCGCGTCGTGAACATCCCGGAAAGCGATCGCTGTTCGCTTGCCGGCGAGGTATTCACCAAGTGCCGCATGGATAGGATGCTGCTGGCCGGAATGAAGACACCGCCGGCAACAGCCAGGCTGATCGCTTCGACACACACGCCGATACCGACACAGGATGGGATGAAGCCGCGGATGCCGTATTCCAGCATTTTCACGATCTGTCCGAGATCATCAGAGTCCGAAAGCACGATGATCGGCGGAGATCTGAACTCTGCCATCAATTTCGATATGTCGTTTGCGAGCACCGGGTCTTCGGCCTTCCGGCTGCCGATGTTGAACAGGACGGCCTGAACCGGAGGATAAAGATCCTTTTCTCTCCTCCACTCCTCGACGGAGCCGACTGCGCAGACTTCCATCTGCAGGCCTCGACCGACAAGCGCTTTCGCGAGGCATTCGCGATCCAGTGCTCTCCCGTCGATGATGACGAGGGACTCGTTATGACTGACATTGGCCTTGCTTGCGTTCTCTTTCTCCGCAAGCTTCGGCATTTCGCTCATAATTCGGAAGGTTTCTGTCACGGCAGGAGAGCGGCCATAGCCGCTTATCGTTGAACTCATGCTACCCCCTCCCCGGGTTAGGACTTGGCCCCCCGGGAACTGCAGTTACAACTACCCCAAACAGACTGCCATTTTTTTCTTCGACTATTTATTGAGTTCAATATACGACCGAAACGTACTTTAGTCTATCTTCAATTACGATTTCCTTTACCAAGAGATCAAAATAAAGTTCCGACTAAGTATTGGTTTTGTTCTATGTTAGGTCCTATGCATCAAAAAATTGGTTTGGAGGAGCGCGCCACAACCCATTTGTAGATCTGAAGCATCTCATCCGCCTTTACATCCCAGGTGTATCGCTTTCGTACACGCATCGCGGCGCCGTTACTCAGAAAAGCGACAAGGTTGGGGTTAGCCTCCAACTTCTCGAACGCAGCCAGGAAGCCAGCCGTCAACGTCTTTCGGTCATTGAAATCTACGGATATTCCCGACTGTTCATCAAGCAGCTCCGGCGGTCCCCCATAGTTGGCGACGATCGGGACGAGCCCCATCGACATCGCTTCGAGCACAACGCCGCCTCCGAATTCCCGCACGCTCGGCAATGCCAAAACGTGACATCCAGAAAGCGTCTCGGCCAGATCTTTCTGGTCCACCCAACCGGCAAAACGAACTTTGTTGCCAAGCCCCTTCCGGCGCACGGCGTCCTCCAATTCGCTTCGCTGGGGGCCGTCGCCGACTATCAGCACATCGATATCCAGGCGTCCGCGATAGGCTGCTACCGCCTCGATCAAAATGTCGGCCCCCTTATACGGAACCAGCCTGCCGACAAACGCGACAGCCAATCGGTTGCCGGAAAGCTCACGTAATCGGAACGGAAACCGCGCCGGATCGACCGCATTTTCAGGAATGAGGAAAGCTCGCTTGACGCAGCTTTCTGGGAGTTCGCTGAGCGTGTGGCGGGATCCGGCAATAAGCGCCGCGGCCCGGACCCTGGTCGCCCGATACGAAGGCATTAGCCGATAAAGCTTCCTGAATAGCGACAGCCATTCGCGCTCGCGGCTCCGTACCCCTGAAAACCCTTTTGGCCAGGGCAAACCACCATTGAGAGGTCCTAAAACGAAAGGAATTTTGTGCTTGCTTAGCCGAGTGGCGATTGAGCTCTGACTGGTCGGGCTAAGCGGCGTAATCCTATGAACGAGATCGAACTCACCAGCTTTCAACCGACCGCCGAGCAGCCGCCAGACCTCACGTTCGAAGCTGTAGTAAGAGAAGGAGGAAAGCGCCGTGACGACCGTCCAGCCTTTGTTCTCCCCACCTCTCAGATACGTGCTTAGCCGATGAAGAAGATGAGCCACCCGTTCATTGTCGATGGTCACGAAATCGCGGTCCTGAACGAGACCGGCCCGGAGGAAGGCGTCGCGATTTCTGATCTGAGTGACGATAAGACCATTCGTCCGTTCCATGATCGACCTGGCGAGATTCCAGCCGACCAAAGGCACGCTCGTCCATTCCGGGTTGGCGGCCTCCACGATCAGCAGAGGACGAAGCGCATTACCGGATGATGTCGGCACTTTGTCAGGAAAACCGTTTTCAATGTCATCGCAGGCAAGGCCGCATGTATCCGGTTCCCACGATCCGGTTCGTCCAACCTTGTCCACATGCCCCCCTTCAGCGATCATCCCCAGACTGGCCTTTCGATGAACAGGGTCAAGCGGCCAGAACATTTTCGTTTCTCAGGCACGACTAGCCAGGAGGTCATATGCTTCATGCAGTTGGGCCCTCGCTTGAACAGGCGGAGATTGTTCCGATGCAGGTAGGTATGCTTGTATCTGATGGATTTATTGCTTCGGTAGATACTATTTTCCTCTCTCTTCCTCAGCAATATATCGGAATGAGGAGGGAACTACGTCTTTGGCGGTACCACCTTTGAGGAAATACTTCCGCCTTCTCTAAAACCTGATCCCCATCGCCTCAACCGCCATCACCGCCATGTGTCCCGCCAGATATCCAACAGGCCAGACAATCAGCACGCCGATTTCATAAGCGAGGTTGTTAAGCCGATTGCGCCTGTTGAAATAAAAAACGAAGGGCAGGATCGGCAGGCTGTGAAGAGCGATGGCCCAAAGAGCACCTTCGAATCCGAACCAGTAATAAGCGGCAGGCAAGCATACGAAGATCGAGATCGCACGGACAAGATTGAGGACGCTTTGGTTTCTTGGCTCGTTGACGGCCTGATAGACCGCCGACAGCATAAGAAACCGGCCCGCAATCAGACTGAAAGACAGGATTTCGATAATCAGAGCGGCATCCACGTATCGGTCGTCATACAGGAATTCGATGAGCATCCGTCCGCCGGAATAGACCGCGCCGGCGCTGCCGATAAATACGATATCGAAGGGCAGGCGCATTTTCAGGAAGACGGCAGGCAAATCTTCCGGTCGTTCCCGGGCAACTTTACTGAGAGCGGGCATAGCCACGCTGGTAAAAAGACGCCCTCCGGCCCCCTCGAGCATGGCAATGAGATTAAGGGCGAGGATATAGAGCCCTAGCATAGTGGGGCTGGTCCAGCCGGCCAGCAGAATGCGGTCGCCATTGGCAGCTATGACCGTCAATATCGACGACAGCAGGATCCAGCGGCCAAAGCGGAGCAGATCGCCGAGGGCTTCCCGTTCCATCCGAAAGCGGTTCGAAGCTCCAGGCAGCCAGACATGGCTCAGGATGGTCGTCACCATTGAGGAGACGAGGGCCGAGACCACAAAAGACCAGATTGAGCCGGTGTAGAATGCCAGCAATACCGCGGTAGCGAGGCTTATGATTTGCGCCACGATCTCGATGACTGTCAGTCGTCCGAGATTGAGATGCCGATAGGCCGTGATGATCTTCGTGGATTGCAGGCCCATGATGATGGTGCCGAACGATGCGGCGATGATGACGGTCGGAAGTTCAGGCGCGGTGTAGACCGAGCCTTCGGGAAACCAGTCGTATTTCGCTCCGTATCCGACGATGATGGCGACCAGGATGCAGGTAAACCAGATCAGGCACCCATGTAGGAACTGGAGCACCCAGGCCGTATCGAGATAGGCTTGCTCGTCTCCCATCCTGCTCTGGATTGCAGCGGGCCTCAGTCCCAGATCCGACAGCATCGCTATCGAGACCTGCACCATGATGGCGACGCCCATTATTCCGAACATTTCGGGGATCAGCAGACGGGTGAGGATCAGGCTGCTTGCAATCCTGAGGAATTGCGGAAAGACATACCCTATCACCGTCCATCCGGCGGCACGCATGATGAGATTGCGGAAGCCGCGCGACCCCGAATCCGATGCCGTCGGATCCGGGTGAGTTCCGGATCCCTGATCATCTCCGGGTCCGGGAGGGTCCGGGTGCCAGTCGCGGGAAGTCACTGCTTCGGCCAAAAAGATCTCCTCGCTCCAGGCACCTTTGGATGCAAAATGGGAGCACTATGCAAGTTCGATGACCCGTTGAGGTTCAGCCCGTTCTCCGTCGCGAGCACGTGAGGTATCCGTTCTTGCCCCAGAGTTTGCCGCGGCGTCGGCCACGACTGCACGCATCCGCTCCGCGAGTACGCGGACATAAGGATCCAGGACCATGCTGTCGTGATCGCCCGGCACCTCCGAAACCCTCAGGGTGCCGACATGCTCGCTCCAGCCGTTGTCCGACAGCAGAATGGCACGGTTCTCCCTAAGGCAACGTCCTCCGCTGAGGCGATAGAAGACAGCTGGCTTGGGACGGAAGAGCGTGACCGCACCCGCATACGGTTTCACCTGATACTGGGAGGCCGCTCGTCTGAACGCCACCTCGATCTTTTCGTTGTTGAAATGCTCCGTCGCGCCGACCTGACGTTCAGCCTCCTGCTTGGCGAGACTTTCCGCCCGGGAGCGGCGACGGTCGCCAAGATATTTCCCGAGATAATTCATCTTGTGGCGCCGGATGTCCTGCAGCTTCATCATTACCCGGTCGCGGAAGGCCAGTTCCGACTGCCTCGGCTGGGGCGTGTCCAGCATGACCACATGCGCAACCTGTTCTCCCGCCTCCACCAGCTGACGGGCAATTTCATAAGCGGCTATGCCGCCGCCCGAATATCCGGCGAGCAGGTAGGGCCCATGCGGCTGCACGGTCCTGATCTCGGCGATATAGTCGGTCGCCATCTCCTCGAAAGTGATATGCGGCTCACTATCCCCGTAAAGCCCGCGCGCCTGAAGGCCATAGACGGGCCGGTCCGCTCCCATGCACATCGCCAGATGGCGGAGGTTCAAGATGTTGCCGAACATGCCCGCGCAGATGAACAAGGGCGCTGCTTCAGCATTGCGGCCGGGATTCATCAATACCAGATGGAGCGGCTTGGCCATCGGGAGTTCCGTTGCGTTCGTTTCGGTCCGTACCGTTTCACTTCCTTGCGGTCGCTCGGCAGCAATGCGGGCCGCACATTGGGCAATAGTCGGCGCCTCGAACAACATCGAGATCGGCAAGTCCAGCCCATACTCTTTCTTGATCATGCGAAAGAGTCGAACTGCGATCAGCGAATGCCCTCCTACATCGAAGAAACTGTCATGAATGCCGATCTTGGCGATGCCGAGAAGCTCACGCCAATACCCGGCTAGAGTCTCCTCGATCGGATCACGCGGCGCCACGAATTCGCTGTCGAGGTCAGGTCTTTCGAAATTGTCGCTCGTCGGCGCTGCCGGCTCGGCGGTCGTAGCAACCCAGTTCTGCAACAATTCGAGATCGATCGAACTGATGATCGGCTGCGGTTCTGACGTCCCCAGCGCACGTAGAAGCGCTGTGAAACCCTCTGCCGGGAGAATGCCGTTTCTTACCTGCGTTCCGAGCTTCAGCAGAGCTGGGGACGGCGTTGCATGCTTCTTGTGAGGAGCCGCCGGCACCTCCGCGTTGGATAATCCAAGTGCAACATCGCTCTCCAGCCGGCGCATGACGAACCGCTCGGCTTCGAAGACGAGATTACCTTGGCGATCCGTGATCATCAGATCGAAAGCGGCGTAACCGTCGCCGAGATCGCTGCTGTCGGAGAGGCGCACATGGCTGATGATCTGAGCCGGAAGCGACCTGTAAAGCACTACTCGTCCATAGGCGGCAGGCGCCCAGAGGCTTGCCGCAGAGCTATAACCCTCGGCGAGTTCCAGAGCAAAGCCGGTTGCGATATCCAGCAACGCGGGATGCAGGACCGTGCCTTTCGCCAGGTCTTCCGCAAACAAGGGATCCAAACGCAATTCGGCAAGGGCTTCGCGCTTTTGGATTGCCACCGATTGAAGGACTGCCCAACGGGGGCCAAACCGGATGTGGTTCTCCTGCACCGTCCGCAACGTCTCGTTGCCAACGGCCACGCGCCTTTCTCCGAATGAAAGGGCCAAGGCCGGAACATCGACGACGCGAGATTCGTGCGCTTCCCGGGGCGTGAACATTGCCTCGGCATGCTTGACGAAAAGGGCCGTCTCACCGCCTCCTGCCGGCCCAGCGGCAACGATCACGCGAAAACGCTCTCCGACCGGTTCAAGCCGAACCCGCAGGGTCTTGGCGTCTCCGTCGGCAAACACCAGAGGCTTCAGAAAGACGAGGTCTTCTATATCGGCGTGCAATGGCAATCCGTATTCCCGCGCGGCCTGCGTGATCAATTCAATATAGCCTGTTCCGGGCATGACGGCTTGACCTGAAACCAGCCGGTGTTCGTTCAGCATCCATTCGGTCTGGGGGCCGATCGTAGCCTCAAGCCACGGCGTTCCGGCCTCGTCCTCCGTCCAGCGTTGGAAAAACGGACCGGACGCCAACCCGGCAACAGGCCGCACATGGTCTTGATCGACGGCCAGACCCAGAGCGCGGGCGGCGAGCCCAACCTCGTTCCAGACACCCCAATGAAGCGCGACCGTGGCCCGGTCGGTTCGGCGCGACCGGCTTTGGGCAAACGCATTGAGATAGGCATTTGCAGCTACGTAGTCGACTTGGCCGGCTCGCACGACGTCCGTGCTGGTGGATGAAAACATCAGGAAGAAGTCGAGTTTCACATTTTCGAAGACCGCATCAAGTACCGTCGTGCCAAGCACTTTTGGCGTCAGTACTCTGTCGATATGATCCCGCGTTTTCGTCTGGATCAGGCCGTCATCCACCACGCCGGCTGCATGAAACACGCCGTTGATTTCGCCAAAACGAGCAAGCGACGCTTCGACCGCATGTGCCATCTGCTCCGGGTTTCCGACGTCGCCCTGGAGATAAAGCACTTCTGCGCCCTTTTCCTCCATTGTCCGGATCGCCGAGATCGCCCTTCGGATATTGTCATGACCGTGAGTGCGTTCGTAGAAGTCCCAGTCTTCACGCTGCGGCAAAGCTATCCGCCCCACCAGGGCGAGCCGCGCATGGAACTGGCTCGCAAGCTCCCCAGCGAGCGCAAGAGCGACCTCGCTCAAGCCGCCGGAGACAAAATAGACACCATTCCGGCGAAGCATTGTTCCTTCCGCCGCTATCTCTCTTAACGGCATCCGTTGATGGATTTGGGTCCAGCGACGCCCGTTGCGGTAGGCAACCACCTCGGACCCGGGCTTGGCGTGAAGGTCTTCCCAAAGCTGCTCAACGAGCGTGGCCTCTTCCCGTGTCTCCTTCCCGGAACCTTTTCCTTTTCGACGGGAAAAGAAGCCCGTCGCGACGTCCTTGCCATCCTGCAGCAGGTCGACATCGATCACCTTGACGGTAACCTCGGCCATCTCCTTGGGCATGACGAGGCCAGGGCCGAGGATCGTGGCCTTCTCAGGATAAGGCAACGCTTCATCGGCCACCTGTTGCATTCCGTTGCTCACGAGCGTGAAGTGAACCGCCGCGGTCCCGCCCGCATCACCCAAAGCTTGGGCGAGATGCAGCAGGCTGTCGAAACCGCATTCCTGATTGCGGTGGAAGAAGTTCGAACCAGGCCGGAAAGTCTCCTGCTGCGTGAGAAGCCACATGTGAACGATGCGGGTTGGAAGGCTCTTGTCGGCGGTAAGCCCGGCGATTAGCGCGTCATATCCCGCCCGGCCGAATTCCGGGCAAAGCATGTAGCTTTCTGCGTCATGTCGCACGAAGGCATCGCCCAGCGACACGGTGATGACGCGGTGGCCTTTCGAGCGGAGCTGCTCCACCAGGCGAAGACCAATCCCTCCCTCATCGAGGAAGAAAAGCCATGATCGGCAATCCTTCTCGTTGCCAGGCTCGTAATCGGCAAGCGTTCGTTTCCAGGCTGGACGATACCCCCACCGCTCGATATCCGGTTCCTTCGAGAGAATAAGCTCGGCAGCCTGCTGGCTGTTGGCGGCGACCGCGCGGTCGATGAAGAAACGCCGATGTTGGAACGGATAGGTCGGCAACCGGACGCGGCGCGGGGAGCGTCCCTCCCACATGCGGTCGATGTCGACGTCGACCCCCACGGCCCAGGCCCTGCCAACGGCTGAGAGAAAATGAAGTCTGTCGTCTGTATTCTCGTCCGGATGCGGCAGGCTGTTGATGACCTGGTTCGCCGGGACCGAGCCTTGCGCCTTTGTCAGCGACGACAGGACGCGCCCAGGGCCGACCTCGACATAGATCAGCCCCGAATCGGCGGAAAGCGTCGCCATTCCGTCCGCAAAATGGACGGTCGAACGAAGGTGACCGACCCAATACATCGGGTCGGTCGCCTCTTCGGCGCTAAGCGGCAAGCCCGTACGATTCGATAGGATCGGGATTGTCGGAGCGCGAAGAGCAATACTACGGAGGAGTGCCTCGAAAGGCTTGAGAATGGGATCAACCAGACGGGAATGCGCGGCGATGTTGATCGGAACGCGCGTCGCATCGATGCCCTGCCCGGCCAGGATCACCCGGAACCTTTCGAGATCCTCGTTGAGGCCGGAGACGACGCAGAGAGACGGAGCATTGATCGAGGCCACATCGAGCGATGGGGGCAGCAGTTCTGCGAGCCTTTGCCGATCGATCGGCACGCTCAGCATCCCGCTCGGCCGAATTGTCTCGAACAGCTTGCCCCGCAGATGCACGAGATGCACCGCATCCTGGAAGGACATCACGCCCGCCACACATGCCGCGGCATTCTCGCCCATGGAATGACCGATCAGAGCCTTTGGCTTGACACCCCACTCCATCCACAAACGAGCCAGGCCGATCTCCGCAATCAGGATCGCCGGGAGCTGGAGCGAGGGACGAAGGAAGGCTTCCGCTGCAACGGGGCTCCCCTCCACCAGCCAGGTTTCCCGGACCTGAGCCGCCACATCGGCAGGCAGGTAGGAAAGACCTTCATCGACGGTCGAGCGAAATTGGCGATCTTCCTCATAAAGCCGCTTGGCCATGCCCACGTATTGAACGCCACCACCGGGGAAAAGAAATACGGTGCCGGATTGAGCCGGTACATGCTGATGAACAAAGCCGCGGCTCGCGGCATTCGAAAGCGCCGCAATGGCATCCTCCCGATTGCGGACAGCGAGCACCATGCGATGATCGAAATGTCTGCGACCGTGGCGCAGGGTGTAACTGACGTCGTCCAGCGAAATATCCGACTTGCTCGATAATGCGGAAGCAAGCCGCTCCGTCATCGCATCAAGCGTCTTGCGCTGGCGGGCGGAAAGAAACAGCAGCAGCGGATCAACGCCATCGGCCTGCGAGCCTACCGTCTCACTTGCGGGAATGTAGCGCGCGGGAGCCTGCTCGAGAACGGCATGCGCATTTGTGCCGCCGACCCCGAGCGAATTCACGGCGGCGCGGCGCGGCCCGGATATCGGAGGCCACTTCAACAGCTTGTTGTTGACCCGAAACGGGCTTCTATCGAATTCGATCGATGGGTTTGGACGCTCGAAACCAAGTGTCGGCGGGATCTCCCCATGTTCGATCGCCAGGACCGCCTTGATGAGGCCGACGACGCCGGCGGCAGTGTCCAGGTGGCCGATATTCGATTTGACCGACCCGACATGGCAGAAGCCTGTTTTGTCGGTGCTCTGGCGGAATGCCGCGGTCAACGCCTCGATCTCGATCGGATCTCCCAGGAACGTACCGGTACCGTGGCATTCCACATATTGGATAGTCTCTGCCGCGACGCCGGCCAGCCCATGGGCTTCTAGCACGGCCTCCGCCTGTCCGCTGACGCTGGGCGCCAGATAGCCCGCCTTGCTGTTGCCGTCATTGTTGACCGCAGTTCCCTTGATAACGCCGTGAATGACATCGCCGTCGCGCAACGCATCGGAAAGTCGGCGGAGAACCACGACGCCGACGCCACTCCCGAATACGGTTCCGGCTGCACGGTGATCGAACGCACGGCAGTGTCCATCCGGCGAGAGAATTTCTCCCTCCTGAAACAGGTAGCCGCGGCGGTGTGGAAACTCGATCGTGACGCCGCCGGCGAGCGCCATGTCACATTCACCGGAGATGAGGCTCTGGCAGGCGTAGTGTGTGGCGACGAGCGACGTTGAGCAGGCTGTCTGCACGTTCACGCTCGGACCGCGCAGATCGAAGGTAAAGGATGCACGCGTCGCGAGAAAATCCTTGTCGTTGCCCGTATGACGCAGCAGGAACATGCCTACCTGGTCGATAAGATTGCGATTGCTGCAGACATTGAAGAAGAAATAGCTACCCATGCCGCAACCGGCAAAAATGCCGACCGGACCGGAGTGGGCATGCGGGGTAGGGGTCCGGCCGGCATCCTCCATGGCCTCCCAGGCACATTCCAGAAACTGGCGGTGCTGAGGGTCCATGATAGCCGCTTCCTTCGGATTGAGCCCGAAGAATTCTGCGTCGAACATTTCCATGTCGGGAAGCTCGGCGCCGCGAGGGACATAGTTCGGATGATGAATGCGTCCGGGATCTTCTCCGGAAGCGGCCAGTTCCTCCGGTGAAAACGTGCGGATGGATTCCACTCCATCTCGCAGATTCCTCCAGAACTCATCCACGTTTCGGGCGCCGGGCACTCTCAAAGCCATGCCGACAATAGCTATATCGCCAGCTGAAATCTGGTTGGCCCCTTCAAGCATCGGCACGCCCCACCCCCGGATGAACGCGGCCCGAAGATGTCATCTGCAATGACCCTTGGGCTATGTTCCACTTCCCTTCAAAAATGTCCGCGAGCGTCCACTCGCCATCTTCAGTGTGCTGCCAGCGCCGACGCAATCGCAATTACGCCTTTGGAAGCCGGCATCATTCAAAAGGCGGAGATGCTGATGCCACCGGCGATTCAAGCTTAGTCGCGATCATCCGGATGGCTGGCCTGGCGCATGTTGAATTTTGTACCGCCCGCCGGTTCTATCGGAGTTCCTTCGACGCAACAGAGCGGGGATGAGCTTCATGGGCGAGTTGACGAGTGTTCTTGTTGGTGACGGGTCCTTGCTCGTCCAATGCGCTGAGATCCTTAAGGCGCGCGGACACAAGATTCAGACGATCGTCACGTCGAGCGAGCCGGTCAGACGATGGGCCGGCGTGGCTCAGATCCCCGTTGTCAGCCTCCATAGCGACTATGCTTCCAGCCTTGCCGATATCTCGTATGACTGGCTTTTCAGCATCGCCAACTTGACCATCATTCCGCAGCCGGTTTGGCAACGCGCCCGCTGCGGGGCCGCTAATTTCCACGATGGCCTCCTACCGCAGATGGCGGGGCTCAACACGCCCGCATGGGCGATTCTGGAAGGTCACGACCATCACGGCGTGACTTGGCATGCGATCAATGAAGGGATCGACGAAGGCGATATCTACGCCCAGCAGGGCTTCGATATTTCTGACGACGACACCGCACTCACCGTGAACACCAAGTGTTTCGAGGCTGGTATCGCAACCTTTTCTACGATGCTCGATGATATCGAGCAAAATGCCTTGACCCCACGCCGGCAGGATTTCGGCACCCGCGTTTATTATGAGCGCCTGAAGCGCCCGGCCGCCGCGGCAACTCTCGATTTCTCCCAGCCCGCAAAGACGCTTTCCCGCCTTGTCCGCGGTTTGGATTTCGGAAGCGGATATCTGAATCCACTCGCCACGCCTAAGGTTCGTCTCGGTGACCAAGTCTTCACCGTCGCACATTTCCGTGTGCTCGAGGGAGAAATGAACGGTGAGCCCGGCCTGGTCATGTCGGTTGGCGCCCACGGCGTAACGATAGGAACTGCCGACGCACCCGTCCTGCTGGAAGCATTCCGGAAGGATGCCGCCGGCAAGGTTGCGCTTTCCTCAGTCTTGCGCCCCGGCGACCGGCTGCCGATCCTCGGCGAACGGGAAATGACCGCATTGTCGGAAACAACCGCAGAGCTCTCCCGACATGAAATCTTCTTCCGGCGATCGCTCGAAACCTGCATCGACCTCTCCCTGCCGCAGGTCAAGGCGCCGGAGCAGGCGCCTGATATCCGCTCGAAATCCCTTTCTCTTCCCGCCGAGCTTGCCAGGCGTGAACGGACGGCACTTCTCTTGTCCTTCCTGGCGCGCTTTTCAGGGCAGACGGGATTCGACGTCGCTTATACGAACGACGGTCTCGTGAATCTCTCAAAACGCCACCCCGGCTACTTTGCGTCGTCAGTGCCGCTGCACGTCGATACCGCAGGCCACCAGACAACAGATGATCTGGCGAGCGCGCTTGATCGGAAGTTGACGGAGATTGGTAAGCGCAATGGTTACTCCAGTGATCTTCCCCACCGTTATCCGGGCATTGCGACGCCGGACCTGACGATCGGCATCGTGGACACGAGCGATCTAAGCCAGGCCGGAGGGATAGCGGGATGTGCGTTGACCTTCCGGCTAGCGGAGAACGGCACCGACCTTCACTATGACCGGACGCGCATCGACGACCGGCAGGTAGAGGATCTGGTAAAGGCACTACACGTTCTGGCCGCTGCGTTCAAAACCGGTGCCGTGCTGCAGGATCTGCCTTTGCTGTCGGATGCAGACGCAAACGTCATCCTGTACGATTGGAACGCGACGGAGCGGGAATACGAAACGACGGCCTGCGTTCACGAACTCATCGAACGTCAGGTTGAGCGCACGCCCGGCGCGGAAGCTATCGCGTTTCGCGGTAGCACGCTGACCTACCGTGAAATGGACGAGCGAGCGAACCGGATCGCCCAAGCGCTTATTGCCCAGGGTGTGGGACCGGATGTCAGCGTCGGTCTTTATCTGCCGCGATCGGTGGATCTCGTTGTCGGCGCCCTGGCCATCATGAAGGCGGGTGGCGCCTATATTCCTCTCGATCCGCATTTCCCCGCTGATCGGCTGGCATTCATGATCGCGGACAGCGGTGCGAAACTCGTCTTGACCGAGCGAAGCCTGGCGAAGTCGCCAATTCTCGCTGGGGCCAACTTCCTTTGCGTCGACGATATTCTCAGAAGCAATGCATCGGTCGAACGTCCGAGGAGCGGAGTGGCCTCGAACAATCTTGCCTATGTCATCTATACGTCCGGTTCGACCGGCCTGCCAAAAGGCGTGATGATCGAACATCGAAACGTCGTGAACTTCTTCGCCGGCATGGACGAGCGGGTTCCGCGTGAGACCGATCGGCGGAATGTCTGGCTCGCCGTCACCAGTCTTTCCTTCGATATATCGGTCCTTGAGCTTTTCTGGACACTTGCCCGCGGCTTTAAGGTCGTTATCCACTCGTCCGAAGTGATCGAGGCCAAAGCTGGAGGCGGCAGAACCGTTCCTGGAAGGACCACCAACCTCGATTTTGGCTTGTTCTACTGGGGGAATGACGGTGGCGCCGGGCCTGAAAAATACCGGCTGCTCCTCGAGGGGGCGAAATTCGCCGATGCCAACGGTTTTGATTCCGTCTGGACGCCAGAGCGGCATTTCCACGCATTCGGGGGTCCCTATCCGAACCCTGCGGTAACAGGCGCGGCAGTGGCCGCTGTCACGAAAAACCTCTCGATCCGCGCCGGTAGCTGCGTCCTGCCGCTTCATCACCCGGTGCGGGTAGCCGAGGAATGGGCCATCATCGACAATCTCAGCAATGGCCGGGTCGCTCTTGCCTTCGCCTCGGGCTGGATGCCGGAGGATTTCGTCCTCCGGCCGGAAAACGCGCCGCCGAAGAACAAGGCCAGCCTGGTCCGCGACATCGAAACCGTCCGTAAATTGTGGCGGGGCGACAAGGTGGATTTTGATTTCGGCGGCGGCACGGTGGCCGTGGTGACCCAGCCTCGGCCCGTTCAAAAGGAGCTTCCCGTCTGGCTGACGACAGCGGGCAACCCTGAAACCTATCGGGAGGCCGCAAGACTGGGAGCCAACGTGTTGACGCACTTGCTCGGGCAGTCGATCGAGGAACTTGCCGACAAGATACGGATATACAGGGAGACGCTTGTCGAGGTTGGCCGTAACCCAAGCGACCACAAGGTCACGCTGATGCTCCATACGCTTCTCGGAAACGAGCGGGAAGAGGTACGGGAATTGGCTCGCGGCCCGATGAAAGACTATCTACGCAGCGCTGCTGCACTGATCAAACAATACGCATGGGCATTCCCAGCCTTCAAGAAGCCGCAGGGCGTCGCCCAGCCGATGGATATCGACCTCCAGTCGCTGGCCCCTGACGAGATGGACGCCATCCTGGAGTTTGCCTTCCTGCGCTATTTCGAAGACAGCGGCCTCTTCGGAACCGTCGAGGACGCGATTGAACGATTGGCGGAAGTCAACGCAATCGGCGTCGACGAGATCGCCTGCCTCATCGACTTCGGTCTGCCCGACGATGTCGTGCTGGGACGGCTTCCGCTGTTGGCTGAAGTGGTGAAAGCGAGCAAAAATCCTGCGAGCGATGATCCGATCGAGAGCTTCGCCGAGGCGATCCGGAAGCATAGGGTTACGCATCTGCAGTGCACACCGTCGATGGCGCGCATGTTCATGATGGTCGATGAAGACAGGGCGGCGCTCAGCGACGTCCGGCACGTCTTTTTGGGCGGCGAAGCGTTGCAGGGTTCACTGCTCGCAGCCCTGCGAACGGTCACGGATGCAACCATTGAAAACATGTACGGTCCGACAGAGACGACCATATGGTCGTCGACATATACCGCCGGGCCTTCGATGGGCGTCGTTCCGATCGGCCGTCCGATTGCCAACACGCAACTTTATGTCCTCGATAGCACATTGAAACCAGTCCCGCCCGGCGATATCGGCGAGCTCTATATCGGCGGCGACGGGGTTGCGAGAGGGTATCTCAACCGCGAGCAACTGACCAACGAGCGCTTCCTTCAAAATCCCTTTGCGGAAGGCCGGATCTACCGGACCGGCGACCTTGCCCGTTTCGACAGATATGGGGTCCTCCACTTCCTCGGGCGAACGGATCATCAGGTCAAGATCCGTGGCCACCGGATAGAACTCGGAGAGATCGAAGCTCGGATCGCGACATTCGCCGGCATCCGCGAGGCAGTCGTCGTGGCGCGCAAGGACACTCCGGGCGACGTGCGCCTTGTCGCATACATCAGAACCGAGGGAACACAAGTCTCTGAACAGGACTTGCGGGCTCATGTTGCCGAAGCCCTGCCGGATGTGATGATTCCCTCGCATTTCGTCATGATGGAGACATTCCCGCTGACGCCAAATGCCAAAGTGGACCGCAACAAGCTGCCTCTTCCCACGGAAAAGGTTTCCTCGCCCGCGGTCACATTCATTGAACCATCGAACAACCTGCAGCGGGAGATCAGCGAAGTATTCGGCCGGGCACTCGGCATGGAGAAGGTCGGCATATTCGACAACTTCTTCGCCTTGGGAGGCCATTCGCTCCTCGCTGTGCAGGTGCACCGGGAGATGAAGGTAAAGTTCGCACCTGACCTGACCATTACCGACCTCTTCCGCTTCCCGACGGTGGCTCTGCTGGCCGAGCACATCTCCGGCAAGGGAAAAGCGGAGTCGCAGCTGAGCAGGGTTTCGGAACGCGCCGCACTGCGCAGAAGCCTGATCGACCGACGCCTTACTTTGGTCGGTGCGGACACGAAGGTTTAGCAATGCTGCTCGAGGGCATATTTGATGCTTCCGTTTCGGTGGCGGAATCGACCTTGAGCGAAGACACCACGACGCTTTATCCGGAGGAGCGGGTAGCAATGGTCGGCGCGTACAAACGCCGGATACGG
This sequence comes from Hyphomicrobiales bacterium, assembly GCA_900469955.1. Lineage (GTDB taxonomy): Bacteria > Pseudomonadota > Alphaproteobacteria > Rhizobiales > Rhizobiaceae > Neorhizobium. The sequence continues at coordinate 157,255 of UBYX01000033.1, forward strand.
GAATTTACCGCCGGCCGATCCTGCGCTCGCCAGGCCATGAAGCAATTGGGACTGCCCGAAATGGCGATCCCCATAGGGCCGGACCGGGCGCCGATCTGGCCGCTTGGCATCACCGGAAGTATCAGCCACTCGTCTACGCGATGCGCGGCCGCCGTTGCGCGGCATTCAGATGGTATCCACGCCATCGGCCTGGACGTGGAGGAGGAAACGCCGCTCGATGCGTTTTTTGCAGAAGAGATTTGCACGGCCCGCGAGCGCGACTGGCTTGATCAGCAACCGTCGGGCAGGCGCGGCGAGCTTCTGAAGGCAATCTTCAGCGCAAAAGAGTGCACCTATAAATGCCAGTACCAGCTTACGAGAAGGATGTTCGGGTTTGAGACGGTGCACATCGAGCTAAGCCTCGCGGAAGAGGCCTTTGCGGCATATTTCCACGTCGATGTACCGCCTTTCCGGCTCTACGATCGCCTGAACGGAAGCATCCGGTTTCGTGACGGACATGTCGTCACGGGCATGATTGTCCGTTAGGCACTTCAATACGGACCGAGCCGCTGCCCCCGTCCCGTCACCTCGTTGTAGAAAAGAGACGCCAGCGGCAGAACCGCGTGGACATATCTCCGCCACAACCTCTTTGGATCAGTGACGAGCCTGTGGAGCCATTCAAGACCGAGATGCTGCATCCACAGCGGCGCCCGCCTTTTTGTCCCGACGAGGAACTCCAGGGAAGCGCCCACACAGAACCCGATGCCCCTCGCTTCTGGATGACGCGACAATTCATAGGCTATCTTCTCGGCTTGGGGAGAGCCGATCGCGATAAAGACAAACCGTGCTTCGGCGCGAGCGGCGAAATCGACGCACGCTCGCAGAGCCTCCTCGTTGGTCCACAGGCCCTGCGGTGGCAGGTGAGCACGGAACCTCACTTTGGGATACCGGAGACGGATATCGCGCACGACCGTTTCATCGGACGCTATCAGCGTTATCAGGTCGCCATCTCGAATGACGGAGTTGAAGATGCTTGCGGTGAGATCTGATCCGGTAACGACAGGCAGTCTCAGGAAAAGTAACCGTGCAAGCCCGGCGATAGGACGGCTGTCACAAACGGAAAGCCACGCCTGCTGATAATAGCCCCTGATTTGCGCATTTCCCTGAAGCCGAACCACATGATCGACGTTGGGGGTCACCACGTAGCGGAACGCCATTCCGGAGTGGTTGTTGGCCACGAGGTCCAGCACCATTGCAGGCGTCAGGAGATCGAACGGTGTCCCCAGGAAACTGCGCCTGCCGCCCCGGCCGGGACGCTGCACTTCGTATGGCGGTGCTTCAATAACTGCCATGACCTATATCTCCCGAAGCTTATTCAGCGCAAGCCGCCAGCTCACCGGGGGCTAGCCCGTTTGAGCTAAATGGCTGCTTTAATTGAATAAATTCTATTTCTCGAGCTGCCGGAGCTCAATTGGCCCGATCCGCATCAAATGGGTGTAGGAACGACGGAAGCCTTTTCCGCCAGCCTAAAAAGGATGAGCCCGCCTTCGTTCAAACGTCGTAGTCCGGACGAACTCGCCCGCCGCGGCTTTCGATTAAGATGATCCCGAAATACCGCGGTCGGGGATAAGCCATGTCGCATTACCTGTTGAATTCTGCAGCGATCCTGTTGTCTGTCGTCCTTTTGATCCCGACCGCCGTGCTTGCGGTAGAGTGTGTTGCCGGCAGCTTTCGGTCAGGCCGGAAATTGCAGCATCGGGAGATTCTAAGGCCGACGGTTGCGATCATCGTCCCTGCTCATAACGAAGAGCTGCAGATTCTTGACGCCGTGCGGAATATCCAAAGCCAGATGCGCAAGGGGGACCGATTGATTGTGGTTGCCGACAATTGCAGCGACCTCACCGCTTCCCTTGCGCGCGAAGCTGACGCCGAGGTCGTTGAACGTTTCGACGCTGGCAATCGCGGGAAGGGATATGCGCTCGATGCCGGCATTCGGCATCTTGCAAAAGCGCCCCCGGACGTCGTTGTTGTCGTTGATGCCGACTGCTGGCTGGAGCCCGGAGCACTGGATGAACTGGCCTACATGACCGCTGCGACGAACAGGCCTTCGCAGTCCCGCTACCTGATGATCGCGCCGCGCAATGCGCGCATAAATCTTGCAGTCTCCGAATTCGCTTTTCTGCTCAAGAACCGCATCAGGCTCCTTGGACTTTCAAAGCTCGGCCTTCCAGCGCAGCTGACCGGGTCAGGTATGGCCTTCCCCTGGGCCGTATTGCAGAACGCGCAGCTTGCGAACGGCAATCTGGTGGAAGACATGAAACTCGGCCTGGACTTGGCCCGTGCGGGCCATGCCCCTCTCTTCTGCGATGCGGCCGTCGTCAAGAGCACTTTCCCCTATTCCAGGGATGGTCTGCGCACCCAGGCGTCACGCTGGGACGCCGGACGCTTTGCGCTGACCCGATCGCTGCTGTCGGCATTGACATCCGCCGGCACCTTCAGGAAGAGAGATTATCTTGCCTTGGTGATTGACGCTCTGGTACCCCCGCTGACCTTGCAGGCGGCACTTCTTTCCCTGGCGCTTATGGCAAGTGCCGGCCTGGCGGCATCAGGCGCTCTCGATTTTCCGCTTTTGATCTGCATCGTAAATGTTCTGATCTTCAGCATGACGTTAATTGCGATCTGGTGGTTTCACGGACGAACCGCGCTGCCGTTGCGCACCGTGATCCAGATTCCCGGATATGTGGCGGGAAAGCTGAAGCTCTATCCTCAGCATATCCTTGCACCTGTGAATGCCCAATGGGTTAGAACCAATCGAGACCGGCCGACGGGTGTGTGACGATATCTTCACCTGAGTTGGGAAGCCGCATCAGCAAGCTGCGACGGAGCTCTTGTCGACGTCCGACTTAGCATTCACCTTCAAAAGTTCATCCGCAATATGCGCCCCGACCCTTAACGCGTTTGCGGCTATCGTCAGGCTCGGATTGGCTCCTCCGCTTGTCGGGAAGAAAGACGCGTCAACGACATAGAGATTGGGAAGATCGTGCGTGCGATTGTTGGCGTCGACGACCCCATTCGAGGGTTCCGCGCCGAAACGGCAGGTTCCGCAGGCATGGCCATAGTTCAGATTGACTTCCGGGCCGAGGATCATCACCCGGTGGCGCTTGAATGCCCGTCGGTAATGACGACGGAATGCCTGAATCCGCTGGCGAAGCTCCTCGTGGATAGTATACTCGAAAAACATGCCGTTCGGCTCCCGGGGATCGGGTTTCACCCGGTTTTCCGGATAGGGGAAATCCTCCATTATCGACGCGAATATCGTCGCCTTGCCGGATATCAACGCTCCGATCATTGCAGGAATGCGAAGGAAAGGCTTGAGTGGCTTGAACCAGATCCAGCCATTGCGATCGATCGCAGACTTCATGAAATGGAGAATGTTATTTGCGGTCGCGGTCAGGCCCGTTGATTGGATCACACCAAATTTCGTGCCATCATGCTCATAGAAATCGCGAAGAGCGATCGACTTTCCGGGGGCGGAAACGCGGGTCAGGCCCCGCGGCCAGACCGCAAAAAAATCCGAAACGTGGAACATAAGATTCCGTCCCACGAGGTCGGATGTGTTGGCAACACCGTTTGGCCAAAATTCGCTGGTGGAATTGAGAAGAAGCAATGGCGTCGACAGCGCTCCGGCCGCCAAAACGTAAAACTTTGCCGCGATCGTGAAAACTTCACCATTTTTCCGGCAGGACAAAGCCGTGACCGCATCCTCGTGGGCTTCCACCTTTTCAACACTGCACTGATCCAGGATGGTGACATTGCCTGTCGCGACGGCCGGCTCAATGAAGGCACGACGCGCATCGAACTTGCAGGACTTATGGCAAACGGAACCGCCGCAATTGCTGCAGTCTTCAATATAACGACATGCGGTATGGACTCGATAGGGATGCATGCCATTCGACTGGGCCGAATCGAAGAAATGCTGGTCGCATCTGGTCATTACCGGAGGTTCGACGATATGCGAGGTCGGCTGCAGCGGATCCTGAGTGCCTCGCACCTGTAGAAGGTGCTCCGCCATCTGATAGTAGGGTTCGAGACTTCTATAGTCCATTGGCCACACCGGCCTGTCGAGATCGTCGGCAATCTGGAAGTCGACGGGCGAAAAGCGTTCCAATGCTGCGGAATAGAGAAGCGTCGAACCGCCGAGACCGCATCCAAGTGCGGGAAAAAAGCGGATGGAACGAGCATTGACCGAACCTGTTATCTGATGGGGCCAGCGTCCGTGCCGCAGACGTCTCGCCTCATCGGACGTGTCCGGATCGTCGTCATCGTCTTGCGAAAACTCCGCAAGGCCTTTTTCGATAAGCAGCACTCGATGTCCTGCCGATGCCAATGCATAGCCTGCTGCCGCGCCACCCATCCCTGCGCCGACAATGGCAACGTCCCACTCGAACTCCATTACGCCCCCAATACTATCAGAGCTGTGGCGGAAGACCGGTCAGCCGCGCGATCCCGTCGGCGGCAAGAACCAGTGCTGCTATTGAATACCCCAGATAGTCCAAGTATACCTAAATATATCTCATAATATAAATGATACACATATAAATTGCACAATTCGTTCGCACGGTTGCGCAAGCGAACGATCCCTCACTTCAATATAACTATATACAGTTTCTCTTGTACAAAAAGTAGATAATAGGGACATCATTCTTAGGAGGTATCCAGGATACGTTGCCCCGCCTCTTTCCTCGGCTATACTTTCTAGTGGTGGGGGCCCTAAACGATGTTCACGCAAACGGAACCAAGTGTAGGCAGATACGACACGCCGGTTGATCAGCCACGTCAACGGAGTGGTCTCGAATATCGTAGCATCGCCTATGTCGCTGCGGCGGCGGATTTCCTTTATCTCCTCGGCGCATGCGCTATCGGTTTCACGGGTTATCAATATGTGGCTTTCGGTTCAGCGCCCGATCCGTCGCTTTTCATTGGGCTCGGGCTCGTCATGTCGACGATCTTCCTGCTGGCGATGCACAGTACCCAAGCCTACAGCCCCGAAAGCATACAGCTCCTCAGGCCGCAGATCCGGCTGATCTGCATCCTGGTTCCGAGCACATTTGCTTTCCTGCTGACCGTGATCTTTTTCCTGAAAATCGGCGAGACTTACTCTCGCGGTGCAATGCTCATCACAGCGGTCATCTCACTGGCCGGTCTGATCTCCATGCGTTGTTTCTGGCACTGGTATCTGCCGTCAGCGACTGCTGCAGCCTATTTCAGGATGAGGCGCGTCCTCCTGGTCTGTCACGAGGATTTCGCTGTCGAGCAATGGCGGCATGAGGCCATGGCGAGCGGTATGAGCCTCGTTCAGACGCTACATCTGTCCGGCGACAGCCTGCTCTCGGCCAGCGCCTTGGAACGCCTATGGCAAAGCGAAGCGGATCATCTTGATGAGGTTTTCATCGTTTGGCGCGATCCAAATGTCGCCAACCTGGAGCTTTATCTCAGCGAGCTCCGCCGCTCGGTATTGCCCGTCAACGTCATCTTCGACGGAGTGGTCGGCCGGCTCACCAACGCTCCGGCCCGCAAGCTCGGCAGCATGACTGCCTTCCAGACACAACGCCCACCCCTCAGCCTCTATGAACGCGGCACGAAGAGGGCCTTCGATATCGCCTTCTCCCTCTTCGCCATCGTTTCACTGCTTCCGCTTCTGGTGGCGGTGGCAATCGCGATCAAGCTGGATTCCAAGGGGCCCATCCTCTTCAAACAGGTCCGCAAAGGATATGGCGGCCGGGCTTTCCGCATTCTCAAGTTCCGCAGCATGACGGTAATGGAAGACACCGGCGACATTCGCCAAGCGACCAGAAATGATCCGCGGGTAACCCGAATTGGAGCGATCATTCGAGGATCGAGCATTGATGAACTGCCGCAATTCTGGAATGTCCTTCGAGGTGAAATGTCGATCGTCGGTCCGCGCCCGCATGCGCTGGCCCATGACGCCCTCTATGACTCGCTGATCGCTAAATACGCCTACAGGCGGCATGTCAAACCGGGACTGACGGGATGGGCTCAGATCAACAATTGCCGCGGTGAGACGCCGAATATCGAAAAGATGGAAGAGCGTATCTTCCATGATCTCTGGTATATCAACAACTGGTCGTTCTGGCTGGACATGAAGATCGTAGTCCGGACGTCGATCCAGATCTGGGATATCGGCAAAGCCTATTGACGGATGTCAGAGCGGCGAGCGAGCCGCCAGCGGTAAGGCCGGAATATAGGTTATGTCGCGCAGACCGTCGGCCTCCACCATAACCTCGCTTGGCGGTGCATGGCTGATGAAATGAATAGGACTGGCTGTCAGTCCGTAGGCGCCGCTGTTGTGGATGGCGATCAGATCGCCCTCCTCTATCCGAGGCAGCGCCGCACCAATCGCCAGTCGATCTATGGAGGTGCAGAGGGGGCCGACAAGATTGACTTTTTCCAACTCGCCAGAACCTCCCACCTTATGCATCGCGTAGTTACGGTGCATGACCATTCCGAAATGGCCGGAGGCCGGCAAATGGTTGTTCATCCCGCCGTCGCAGATGCCGATCCTTACCCCGCGGGACTCCTTGGTTGCGATGACACGCGTCAGGAAATATCCGGCTTCGCCGACGAGGTAGCGTCCAAGCTCGAGCACCAGGCGCGTATCGGTAAACTGTGACTGCGAGGTGAATGCCTCGAGATCGGCGGATATGCCGGCAGCGACGGCATCGAGATCAAGCGGCAGATCCCCGTCATGATACGGAATACCAAGTCCGGATCCGAAAACAAGCTTCTCGGGAGGCGGGAGGCCAACCTCGTAAGTCTCGCCGAATATCTGGAGAAAGTTTCGATAGTTTTCGCAGATCGCTTCGGCCTTCAGGCATTGCGTTCCCGAATAGATATGAAGCCCAACGATCCGCAGATTGACCAGTTTCGCGATCCTTGGAATCTCTTCCGCTGCGACTTCCCAATCGATACCGAAAGCCGAAGGCCGGCCAGCCATTTGGTCGCCGAATCCTTTGGGGACTGACGGCGGCGCTACGCGGATAAGAACCCGCTGTACCAGGCCAAGATTCCGTGCCACCTCGTCCGCCAGAACGGCTTCACGGAGCGATTCCAAGATCAGTTCGCCCACGCCGCCTTCGATAGCTTCCCTGATTTCAAAACCGCGCTTCCCCGGCCCGGTAAAGCTGATCCGCTCCGGGAGCCATCCCGCGGCAAGCGCCGTCCTGAACTCGCCGATCGAGGAGACATCAAGGAACTCGACGTGGCGCCTCATGAAATCAAGCATAGCCGGATTGGGGTTGCTTTTTGCCGCAAAACTCAGCGCAAAACGGCCGCCAAACGTAGCCCGCAACGCGGCCACCCGATGTTCGACAGCAGATGCGACATAGACATAGGACGGCGTGCCGAACGCCTCGGCCACACTTTGTAGCCAGAAATCAAGCGGCGAAGAGTAGTTCATCAGGCGCTGGCTTCGGCAAAGCGCAGAATGCGAGCCGGCGTATCGAAGTTCTCGAGCGTCACGTCTTCGGCACGGATGGAAATTCCGGTTGATTGCTCGATGAACGCCAGAAGGTTCACCATCGAGACGGAATCGAGCAAGCCGGAGGAAAACAACTCACTTTCCCTGTCGGCGGCATCGATGCTCAGCGAATCCCGCAAGTATCCGATCAGCGCTCCATAGGTAAGGCTCATTGAACATTCTCCTCTGTCTGGTTAACGTTGATCTTGGCTTTGGGGGCGCCTGTGGCAGGAACGCCGCCACAATGCATCCATTCGCGACAAAGCCTTATGACTTCGGGCCGGGCGATTTTTCCGCTGGATGTCCGCGGCATGCTCTCCGGCCAGATATGGAACTGGCGCGGAACCATGTAGGAAGGCATGGCCCGCCGGCAGTAGAGAAGCAAAGCATCCTCATCGAAGCTGCCGATCGGAAGGATCGCCACATGTACGGCCTGGCCGAGATCGTCGTTCTCCACACCGAAGGCGACCGCCTCGGCGATCGCACCACTGCGGCAGACCAGGTCCTCGATCTCGTCGGGACTGACGCGAAAGCCGTTCGTCTTGATCATCGCATCATTGCGGCCGATGAACCAGAGATCGCCGTCGGCGTCGACCCGGACAATGTCCCCGCTATAGACAACGGGCTCGTCGCCGATCAGATGCCACAGCTCCGGGCACGGCCTTATTTTCTGCTCCGTCACCTCCGGCTTACCCCAATAACCAAGGCTCACGAGCGGCCCACGATGAATGAGTTCGCCCTGCTCTCCGGGGTGGGCAATACCCTCGCCGTGCTTGATGACATAGATTTCAGCGCCAGGGATAGCTTGGCCGATGGCGCCCATCTTCCGTTGGAATTTTTCCGGAGAAAGATAGGTGGACCGAAAAGCTTCCGTCAGCCCGTACATCAGATAGACATCCACCTCGGGAAACAGCCGCGGGATTTGCTGCAGGATGTTGAGTGAGATTTTCCCGCCTGAATTCGTAATCCGGCGCAATGCCGGAAATTCGGTCGGCGTTTCTGCCAGCAGACGCACGATCTGGCTCCACAGCGGCGGCACGGCAGCCACGCCTGTTACCCGGTGTCTCTGCATCGTCAAGACGATTTCCGCCGCCATCGGCACTGCCTGATGCACCACCGTGCCCCCCATGAGCATCATCGTCGTAAGCTGGTTCAGGCCATAGTCGAAACTGTAGGGCAGAACGCTGAGCAGACGATCGTCTTCCCTCAGATTCAAATAACGTGCCACGGACCGAGCGCCGGTTATGATGTTGCGGTGCGTGAGCATCACGCCCTTGGGCATGCCGGTGGAGCCCGACGTGTAGATGATCATAGCAAGTTCCGTGTCGAGACGCGGCACCTCATCACCCGAAAGGCTTTCTGAAAGGTGATCCCATATGTCGAATACGGATTCCGCCGGCAGCTTGCCTTTGACCAGAACACTTTCTACCGTTTCGGAAAGCCGACGTGATGCCAGCGCTTCGGCCACCCTTGCCTCGACGATCATCAGGCGCGCGCCGCAATCGGCTGCGACATATTCGAGTTGCTCGACAGTCCACTGGGTATTCACGTTGACGATGACCGCTCCGACCTTCGCGATCGCAAACATGGCCGTAACCTCGGCGATACTTTTGCGGAGATGCACGATCACGCGATCCCCTGGCCGGATATTGCGGCTTTGAAGGTAACCCGCCAGCTGGTCCACCTCGGCGGCAATTGCCGCGTAGCTCGCAGCCCGATGCCCGTCGATGATCGCCGGCTTGCCCGGCCGGGCATCGAGGTTGTCCGCCAGGAGCTGATAGAAGTTGGTGGTCAACGCGTTCATGGCAATTCCTCCAACAGGATCGCTTGGTCAGGTTTCTGCATCGCCCGTGTCCGATCCCCGTACGAACGGGCCAAGTCGAGGGTAAATCTTGGCTGGTGAGCCAATGACGATCGAGTCTGAGGGTATGTCCGTAGTCACGGCGGTATTGGCACCGATGCGTACTCTGTCGCCGACGCGGATATTGCCGAGAATGGTGGAATTCACGCCGATAAAGACGTCATCACCGATCTTCGGCACTCCGGCGATCATGTTCGTACCGATCGTCACATTATGCATGATGCCGCATCGCTTCCCGATGACGACGTCAGGGTGAATGGAAATCGAACCCTCTGCGTGGATGATGTGGAACCCGTCTCCCAAGGTGACTTGGGCCGGAAGCCAGACGCGCGTCACGGTCGAGACGACCATGCTGATCGCACCGTAGATCTTCTGAGCGACCCGCCGAGTCAGCCAATTGTTGCGGGCATTCGCCCATCGGCCAAACCGATAGACCAGCAGGGTCACGAAACCGGCATTCAGAATTCTGCCTCCATGCCGGTAGAAGTCTTTTCTCACCTGTTCCCGGAAAGAGACCGGCGCCGGCCGCACATGCGCCGAATCGCTGGAAACAACAGCGGCATTGGACTGAGGATGCAAGAAACGGAGCCGTGAAATCATCTGAGCACCATATCCAAGGTACGGTCTATATCGTCCCATCCGACACTGAAACTCTCGCAGGTCCCCTCGCCAACGACAAAGGCGAAGCTTTGGCCCTGACGATCGGTGATGACCTTGAGAACCGAAACGACCCTGTCCGCCGGCTGGATCACGAACAGCGCCGCATCCTTGGGCATGACGGTGAGTCCATGGACGAGTTGGCTGCCTTCCACACCGGCAACCACTCGCGCTCCAGCACAAACTTGAATAAGATCGTCAACGGACGAGGCAGTCGGATCGATGATCTGGAAGCCATATTTCGAGGCGAAGCCTTCGGCTATTTCCATCTCGTTCGACAGTATCCGATGGTCGCCCTTGCCGCCTCGCAGGATGAAAACGCCCGGATGGTGAGAAAACGGCGGCGCTGATGCCAGAAGCTTTTCGCGGATCTGGATGCCCCGCTTTCTTTTTCCTTCGTTCTGCCCCTTGTCTCTGAAGAGTATCAGTTCGTCGAAATGGACGTCGCCGACGTAGATCGGCTTCAGATTGAGCTTCCGCGCATACTGCGGCTCGTGGCCCCTGGTAATTGGCCGGGTGGTTACAGGCGTGCCGTATTCATCCGCCAGCGGATAGGTCAGGCAGTCGTCCAGCAACCAATTGCCGAACCAGCGATTGCCGACCCAGCTCTCGAAGAGTGCGCCCTTGGTCACGTCCTTGGGAGCTGCGTAGAACGGAAGTCTGCGGCTGCGTGGCTTCAAGCTCTTGGAGGACTTTTGGGCATAGATCACGCCGTCGATCAGATCGACATTCTTCAGCCGGTATCCGATCGTTGCTTCCTGTGTCGTTTCGTAATTGCCCCTAAAGCCTTTCAGCACCTCGGCGATGGAACCGAACTGTGTTCCCTTGATCCGGTCGAGATGATGCGGGAGAAACGTTGCCGGGCGAATGAACCGTTTGGTGGCGGGCGCAATCGTCCAGCGATCGGGAGATACCGCCTCTATGTCTGGAAAGGGCATGCCCGCCGCCTTTCTCAGGGAACTCACGATCGGCAGAAGAGCTATCAATCCAACCATCCTCGCAGTTTTTCATTCAACGGAGGGCGGACAATTCCCCTCCAAACTCCGCGCCAGAAGAAGATAATTGCATAGAAACCAATGGTTTCGCCGTAGCCTTTGGGCGATCGGACATACTCATTTAGGCGTATCAGGAAACGGTCGGCCCAGGATGATCGAGAAGTGAAGAGATTGCCTGGGCGCTGATGCGATGATGAAACTTCGTTGCGATCTTGGCACGGGATGCCTCCCTGAGGCGGCGCGAAAGGTCCTCGTCCAGCAGCACGCGTTCGATAGCAGCGGCCATTTCTTCCGGCCGCTGGGGTTGCACCAATATTGCGTCCAAGCCGTCGTCGATCAACTCGCTGTTGCCGCCGACATCGGTTACGATCACCGGCATCTCCATCGCCATCGCCTCCATGATGGCGACGGAAATGCCCTCATTGAGGCTTGCCAGAACAAAGATATGCGCTTCCTCCAGACCCTGGCGCACGCGGGTTTCCGGCACCGCTCCAAGCAATTCCACGCAGCCGGTGAGCTTCTTCCGCCATATCAGCGTTTCCAGCGCCTTGCGGTATCCGTCACCGCCAAGTTCATCCTCACCCGCGATCTGCAGGTGGACATCGAAGCCGCGGTCACGCAGCATCTCCACCGTCTGAAGGAGAAGATCATGGCCCTTGACGGGATTGAGCCTGCCGCAGGAGAAGAGGCGGCATGGCTCCCCCTGTTTCCACGGAATATATGGCCGGTTCCGGCGAATTTGTTCAAGGTCGACCCCCATGGGGGCAATCGCAATCCGAGCCGGCTTCGCTCCGTTCAGCTTGATTTCGATGTCGTCGTATAGCCTTTTCGAGATAACGGTCGCAAAGGCTGCGCTTTTCCACTTCTGCCGCTGGTTGACGCCATATCCTTCCAGAGTAGGCCCGTGCAGGGTCAGGCTGTAGGGGATTCCGGACAGGAGCGAAGCAAGTGCGGCGACATTGGCCGCATCGGCGCAGGAGTGGACATGAATGTGGGTCCATTTCGCCCGCCGGGCAAGCCGCGCCAGCTTGCCTGCCACGAGGAGAATGGCCAGCATACGCAGCCGACCCAACGGAGACTGGACTTCCGCCGCAGTGATCGCCGCAAGGCTTCTGGCAATACGTTTCGGTCCGGCTTTCACAATTTCGCACGCCGCTGCGAACGTATCCGTGAATCCAAGCGGGAGAAGATATTCAGTCTTTTCTCGCGCCTCATCAGCCCAGGCATGCGATGCAATGGCCGCCGGAGGACGCGATGTTGAAACGAATTCGGCCTCTATGCCGAGTTCGGCCAGGGCCCCGTGTTCACGCCAGAGGAAGATGTGGGTCTGACCCGGGAATTCGGGAATGAAGAAACCTATGCGGCGAAGCATAAAGCCTCCGCGGTCTGCGCATCCCTGACTTCTGCGTAAGCCATTTCTACCCTATCAGATGCCATTTTTGAGGTGCCGGAAGAAGTCGATGACGTTTCCGACATGACGAAACCCCGGCCGTTAAAAAGTTCCCCGGCAAGGTCCGTAAAAGAATGGTCGTGGCTGTCCTGCCGTTTCACAAGCGTTCCCTTCGGGGGAAGTTCTTCATCCGAAAGGAGGCGGTAGCTCTTGCCTCATCCGTTTGGGCTAGTACGCGACCCGCGCGCGTACTTCTTTGTGCCTCGTATGCAGGCCTCTCTCGTCACCGTAGTATGATTTCGTCCTATCCCGGCAGGGTGGGATCACCGAGCCATTGGGGGTAGATGGATGCGTGGGACAGCGAGTGTTGCGGCACTTTTGTTTTGCTTGACGTTCGGCGACGCCGAGGCCCAGACAATCTATCGATTGCAGCCTGGCGACGTCCTGCAGGTCTGGATCGCTCAGGAGCCAGAACTCGCCCGGGAAGTGGTGATCGCTCCGGATGGCTGGTTGTCTTTTCCTCTCGCCGGCCACCTCAAAGGCGTCGGCCTTTCGGTTCCAGAACTGGAAGGGCAGTTGTTGGAGCGGCTGAAGCAATACTTCAATGACGCACCCAATCTGACCATTATGTTGCGGCCCAACGCACAACACCAGCCGTTGATCTACGTCACCGGAGAGGTCGTAACACCAGGCGAATATCCCTATCGCGCCAATATGACCGTTCTGCATGGCGTCAGCGTTGCTGGCGGCCTTTACCGAACAGCGATGCTGGCCGCCGACCAGGACCGGTCGGTGGTTGTACGACGCGAGGTCGAACATTCACAAAAGCAACTGACGGAGCTCAAGGCTCGCATCACCCGTCTGGAGGTTGAATTGCGGGGAGAGCGATCCCTCGGCACCCCTGAGGTTCTCGCTGCCGATCGTGCCCTTGCACAGGAACAGTCACTTCTGAATGCCAGGATGGAAGCCCTGGACATGCAGGAAAAAGCCCAACATCAAGGCAATGAGCTCTCGGAGCGAACCGCCGTTGCACTGCAGGAACAGATCGATACCGTCTCCAAACGGATCGATCTCGGCAGGCGCCGACTCCAGAGTATCACCAATCTTATCGCCAAAGGCGGCGCCGAAGGCTCCCAGCAGGCAGTCCAGGAAGGCATAATCGCCGAACTCGAAGGCCAGGTCAGCCGGCTGATGTCGGAAATGGCGACGGCCGAGCGCACCCGGATAGCAGAAGTCGCCCGCTACGACGCCGCCCGCCAGGACCGCCAGACGCAATTGCTCATCGAGCTCAATGCGGCGCGGCGCGAACAAGAGGATACGGCCGCAAGGCTCGCCGACAGCACAAGCATCATGGGGATCTACGGCGAGAACGCAGCCGCGAATGAAGAAAGACAGAGGCGCGTGATCGGCTACCACATCCTGCGATCGGTCGATGGCCAGACACAGGAACTGAGAGCCAGTGAAACGACGCCGATCATGCCGGGCGACCTTCTGCGGGTGCTTTACGGCGATCCCGATCACACTGCGGTCACTCCCGATATCCAGGCGCTGACGGCAGCCACAGGCTCCGCGGCAAATCCTATGACAACGGCCGCCCGATGAGGAGGCTTCGTGATGAACAGCGGCATATCGGACGCGACGCAGTGAGGCGACGGGCATGATCAACGAGTTAGCACGCAATGTTCTGTACTATATAGAAATCGCATTTGCCAAACCCCTCTATGCGGTCTTGCCGGGACTGATTGCCGTCCTCGTGGGTGCCTATTTCATCCTGATGACACCGCGGACCTATCATTCCGAGGCGCTGCTGATCATGGAATTCCAACAGATACCGACGACGCTCGTATCGCCGACGGTATCGAACGATCGGCTGCAATTCATCGAGCAGCGAGTATTGTCTCGCAACAATTTGCTTGCCCTTGGCGAAAGACATCATCTGTTCGGGGATGTTGCACAGGCGTGGTCGAAGACCCAGCTTGCCGGCACGATCCGCCATCAGGTTACGCTGGATATCCAATTTACCGAAGGCGCGGATCGCACCGCACGCAACGCCTCGGTCCGGATCGGATTTAAATATGATGACCCGATCATCGCAACGGATGTGGTCTCTGATCTCGTGTCTCAGATCATCGAGGAGAACAAGCGGATCCGCGTGGCGCGTGCTGCGGAAACAACGAAGTTCCTTACGCATGAAGTCGACAGCCTTGAGCAGCGATTTCGCGAACGGGAAGCCGTCTGGGCAAAATATCTTACGGAAAACAACGATTCCCATCCCAGCCGGATACCGGCTCTGCTGATCGAAATGCAGGCGAAGGAACAGGAATTCGCAACGTTGGACCGAGCCGTGGTGACCGTCAACGAGGAAATCCGCCTTCTGGAGGCCCAGTTGCGCATGGGCGCCGGCGAGACGAGCGAGGCAGCCCGTCTTCAGTCCCAGCTTGCCGAGCTCGAGACGGATATCGCCGCGAAGTCCGTGATCTATTCTCAATCCCATCCGCAAATCCGCGCGATGAAGCAAAGGATTGAGGAGGTGAAGGCGCGGGTCGGGCAGACAGCTCAGGCCGGGTCACCGGAGGCTCTGACCACAGAAGAAATAAACGCCCTTCCTCCGGCGCTCATGCTCGTCGCGGAACGCATTGCGGGAATCAAGCCACGGCAGGAGCAGACGCTCGCCCAGAGAGCCGATCTTGCCGAACGTCTCGGCCGGTTGCGCGCAACCATTTCCCGCGCACCAGAGGTGGAATCACAAATTGCCGCCTTTGAAGCCGAGAAGATCTCGTTACAGCGGACACTGGACGATATGCAGTCCAAGCTTAATACGGCACGCCTTGGTGAGCGGCTGGAAGAGGGTGAGGCAGCACAGCAGATCGATCTGGTCGAAGCGCCTGAGATTCCAAATGGTGCCTCCGGACCGAGACGCCTCCATTTGGCGATGGCGGTCCTCGCGGCAGCATCCGCAGCCTCCGCCGCGGGTATTTATGCCGCGCATCTATTCGACCGGACCATACGGGGCACTTTTGATCTCGCCAATGCCCTGGCTGGAGAAACACTGGTGGTCATTCCGCGCTGGAACCCAAGACGGCATATCGCCAAAGCCTTCCGCAATGCTGGAGATGCGGGTGTCAGTCCGACAGCGGGTGGACGATACTAGCGGGCTCGATGCTTAGACTGAACGCAAAAACATTGAGGGACAGGGTAGGAATTCATGGAAATCATCAAGAATATCTCCCCCCGGCGCCGAGTGGCGAATCAGGTGGATGGCGTTGATCTAACCGAATTCAACACCGCCTTTCCGAATGGCCAAGCTCGTCACGACGAGCGCCCATCCCTTTTGGACGTCGAGCCGCTATCCCCCACATTCCTCTATTCCAACCGCGTCATTGCTTTCGACAGCGGCAGCTCCATGACCCACGCCTATGATGTCCTGCGCAACCACCTGCTGAACGATCAGGCGGGGGCCGGCACACGGGTTATTTCGGTCAGCGCTCCTTCGACGGGCTGCGGTACAACTGTGACGGCGGCCAATCTGGCGATCAGTCTCGCCCGGGTGCCGGGATCAACCGTGCTGCTAGTGGACGCCAACTCTCGAGATCCCGGAGCGGGTCGGATTTTCGGCCTCCCCCAGGAACCCTCCTTCTACGATCCGATAAGAGGTTGGCTGACGACGACGGATATCCGAGGCATCCGCGTACATCTTTTGCGCGCTGCCTGGGGATCGGGCAGGATCCCGCTGCCCGCCGACCTGGAGCGGATGGTGGCGCAGATCGAGGCCGCACGCCAGTTGCTGAAACCGACGGCTATTCTTTTCGATCTGCCTCCGACGCTGAATTCAGACGAAGTCATTCCGTTTTTCGACATGTCCGATACCGCTGTCATCGTGCTCGCAGTAGGAAAGTCAAAACTTACGGAACTTGAAATATGTCGCAGCTATCTGGGTGCTGAAAAACGCACGCAGGTCGTTTTGAACAAGATGAGAAGGCATGGTCTGTAATGACTTTTGCTAACGCCCAGCAAGCTGATGAAACGCGATTGAAACTCGCTATCGTTATCGTCAACTACCGCACCGCCGAACTTGCCATAGATTGCTTAGCGTCGCTCCATGCCAGTGACACAACTCCGGCAGGAACACGTATCGTAGTGGTCGACGGAGGTTCGGGCGACCATTCGGCCGACAGCATCTCCTCTGCGATAGAAGAAAACGGCTGGAAGGACTCCCTGTGTCTTCCACTGGAAGGAAACGGCGGATTTGCTTTTGGCAACAACCGCGGCATCGAACATGTTTTCGCGCATCTCGGCCGGCCGGAATACGTCTTGCTATTGAACCCCGACACACTGGCCCGACCAGGCAGCATCCGCCGGCTTGTGGATTTCATGGACGCCAGACCTGACGTCGGCATCGCGGGCAGCAGGCTTGAGGACCCGGACGGAACCGCACAGGCATGCGCATTCCGTTTTCCCTCCATCGTCAATGAGTTTGAAAGCGAGGCAAAGCTTGGACCGGTCACTCGCCTGCTGGAGAATTGGCGCGTTGTACCAAAGTTGCCGGCCAGGCCGTCGCCGATCGATTGGGTCTCCGGCGCTTGCATGATCGTCCGCACCGAGGTGTTCGACCAGATCGGATATCTCGATGAGGGATATTTCCTTTACTACGAGGAATTGGATTTCTGCCTCCGGGCCGCGCGCGCCGGGTGGAGCTGTTGGCATGTGCCGCAAAGCCGCGTCATCCACCTGGTGGGGCAGTCAACGAACGTGACGCGGCACATTCGTCCCTCCAGACGTCCGACCTATTGGTTTGAATCCCGCCGGCGTTATTTTCTGAAGCATCATGGCAGCGTCTATGCGCAGTTCGTCAATCTTGCATGGCTGGCTGGTCATATAGCATTCCGCATTCGCTTTCTCGCTGCAGGCAAACGATCGAATTTGCCACCTCATCTGCTGCAGGATTTCATCCGCCACACGACACCTTTCCGTCGAATCTGACTTAGGAGTAGCTGCTCATTCGCCAGCCATCCTGGGCGCTTCGATCAGCGCTTCCAGCAGTGCTGCCGATTGACGGATGTCATGCCGTTCCAATGTGCGGCGGCGGCCCGCTTCACCCATCTGCAATATTTGGCCGTCGCTTTCGAGCAGGGCACGCCGCATCGCATCTGCCAGAGCATCGATATCTCCGGCGGGAATGAGCCAGCCGTTATCCGGCCGGACCAGTTCCGGAATGCCGGCGATGTAGGTAGAAATCACCGGGCGCTTGAGCGCCAGGCTTTCCATCAACACCACCGGCAAGCCTTCTGCAAAGCTTGGTAATACCAAGGCCTTGGCGCGTAGGATCTCCCTTTTGACCTCATCCTGTGGGATCGTACCGGTAAGCTTGACGGTTTCTCGAAGGCCAAGCCGCTTGATCTCGCGTTCGATCTCGGTCCGCAGCGGCCCGTCGCCTACAAGGACAAGCTCGAATGTCAGCCCCTGCGTCCTGAGATTGGCAGCAGCCTGCAGAAGCAAAAGATGGCCCTTCTGCTCGGAAAGCCGCGCGATGCAGACGAGACGGGGGGCGGCACCATGCTGCTGCGCCACCTCCTCGCTGAGATAGCGCTGGTCTACACCGCAAGGCACGACCTGGATTTTTTTCCAATCCCCCAGATCGGCCCACCGCAGCAATTGGCTCCGGCCATAGGAACTCACTGCGACGACAAATGAGGAGGCGCGAATCTTCTCAGACAGTGCCAGGGTTTCTGGACGGTCGAATTCCTCAGGCCCGTGAACGGTGAAGCTAAATCGAATGCCGCCAATCTCGTGGGCGAGTGCAGCGACTGTCGCCGGATTGGTGCCGAAATGCACATGCAGGTGGTCGATCTTTTCCCTGCGGCACCAGTCAGCGAGGACCATCGCCTCCCCGAAATAGATGAAATGCAGGAGAAACCGCCCGCCCGAAGCCCGTGCGAAGCGTAAAGCGCTTCTGAAAGCTTTGAGCGACGAAGCAGGATGAAGGGCGAGTTCTCGGGCAAGACTTGCCAACATCGCCTTTCCGGAACCCGCCAGGAGATGCTTGGTCTTTGTAGACTCCAGGATATCATCGCAATCCTTCAACTCGCCACGGAACGGACGCACCGCATATCTTTCGATGTGGTGCCCCCTCTCCTCCAACGCATTGATTTCGCGTCGTATGAAAGTGTGGCTCGGCGCCGGATATTGATTGGTGAAATACGCTATACGCATTCCACAAGCGCCCCTCTTTCTGCTTGCTGATCGCCAGCAGCCTCTCGTATTTGTATAGCAAAAACATTGACATAGACTTAGCCCCACAAAGAGCTTAGTGACCACGCTGCGGCTTCCACCAAAGGGGTAAATTTACAGCGCCGGTGGTGGCTTTTAAAAATAGGAGACACGTGGACCGAGAGAAACAGGCGAGGCCGCGTCGGCAAGGCCACCGGAGGCACCGAATGAAACCGGATACTCTAAGCCTCGAAGAGAGTACCGATCTTCGTCACGACGTTGGCATCGTGATTATCGGAAGAAATGAAGGCGAGCGCCTCATCAACTGCCTCAGATCTCTAGGCCCGTATCGCAAGCGAGCGGTTTACGTGGACTCAGCGTCCTCGGACGGAAGTGCGCAGGCGGCAGCGCATCTGTGCGCGAGGGTGGTTCCTCTCGACATGGCGACGCCATTTACTGCGGCACGTGCACGCAATGCCGGTTTCGATGCCCTCATGGAACTATGGCCGCAAACGACCTTCGTGCAATTCATCGACGGAGACTGCGCGCTCGATTGCGGCTGGATCGACATCGCTGTTGCCTTCCTCTCGGCGCATGAGGATGTTGCGCTTGTTTTCGGTCGCCGCCGCGAACGTTATCCGGAGCGGACGCTGTTCAACGCAATGTGTGACCGGGAGTGGGACGGGACGCCCGGCGAAGTCGTGGAATGCGGCGGCGATATTCTGGCAAGGGCCTCCGTCATGAGAGAACTTGGCGGCTACTCCGGTCGTCTCATCGCCGGAGAAGAGCCCGAGCTTTGCATCCGCCTGCGGGAAAGGGGCTGGAAGATCTGGCGCCTCCCAAACGAGATGACGCGTCATGATGCGAACATGAGCCGCGTAAGCCAATGGTGGCTGAGGAGTGTTCGTTGCGGGCACGCCTATGCTCAGGTGTCGTATCTCCACCGGAAATCGCCCTTCCGAATATGGACCCGCAACGTTCGGCGCGCCGTTTTCTGGGCTGGCGTCCTGCCACTTGCAACGATCATGGGCACGCTCTTGCATCCGGCCGCCATCGGGCTGCTGCTGGTCTACCCCCTTCAGTCTCTACGCATGGCGCAGCGAATAGCCCCCAACACTTCAAATCGCTGGTCCTATGCGACCTTCGATGTCCTGGGCAAGTTCGCAGAATTGCAGGGAATAGCTCAGTTCCATATGAATCGCTTGAGCAATCGCCAGCAGCGGATCATCGAGTACAAATAGACGCGATGATGCCAGCGCCAGGGCGTGAACGCCCTTTTGCACTCGGAACAAACGTCTTCTTCCGCACAACCGCAACCGTCAGCGTGGGTCGATCACTCGCATCTTTCCGGGATCGGCGGCTGGCCGGACAAGACTCGGTGCCAAACCGACGCCAATGCTTCTCATCCGGGTTTTAATCTTCAGCACCGCCTCCCACTCTATCATGGAGCCGCGCGCTATGACCGCAGCCGATAGCCCTGAGAACGCCCAGTAAATATAGGGAATGATCGTGGCGCTGCTGGTGGTCGCTATGGTGAACAGCATGGCTATCAAGATTGCGAGAATTCCCTGATAGCTCACAAGAGCGGATTTGCTTGCCAGGAAAAGGCCCGCAAGTTTCGCCGAGAGCAACCCGAAAAACACCACGAACAGCAAGAGGCCGATCAATCCGTGGTGGAGCGCGATCTGCAGATAGGTATTGACCACATCCACGATGCCTTGCCCCTGTATCATTCTCAACATTTCCGGCTCCGTGAGAAATGTCTCGGATCCGAAGAGCGGGTAACGCTCGATGACGATCAGGGAATTCTCAACGAGCATCGCCCGATAGGTCTCGCTACCTCGGTCCGCCGAGCCGATGAACGGAAGCAGGTTGGTGAAGCGGTCTATGAAAGAGGGTCGCAGGAAGGCAAGAATGACCACCACCGGAAGCGCTGCCGCGAGCAGCTTGAGCGAAATCCGCAGATTGGTCAGCAGCAGCACGGTGGCGCAAAGTGCAAGGCCAAGCCAGGGGCCACGGGAGACACTCGACAGGAGCCCGACCACAAGAATACCGAGGGCTACATAACGCCAGAAGTCCCAATGGCGTCGGGTACGCAAGGCGAGCAGACAACCACCTCCCGTCATGCAGAGAAATCCAAAAGCGATGGATTCAACCGATGTGGTCGCAGCGCGCAGCAGGCCGTCGCGGAAAAGATAGCTTGTGATGAGGACGAAATCCCACTCGAGGATGACCACATAATAAACCCGCCAGTTTCGCCAGATCTCGAAAAAGCCGATGGCGGCAAGCGGCAGGGCGGCAACCACGAAAGCCAGCAGGACACGATTAATATCGAGCGCCGAACGTAGCGACCGGCTGAAAACGAAGTAGGGAAGCAGAATGTCGAGGAAATATCCCGGCACGACACGGAGGATCGAATTGATATCGTTCAGCCGCAGAGACAGCACGGTAATGAACCCGAAATATGCGATCACCAAGAAATCAGGACCGCGCAGCCCCCGATTTTCCTGCTCTCGCCAGAGTTTGACGGCGAGCGGAAGGAGGATGAATATCGCCAACAAGCGCGGCGGATCGAGATCGATGATCCTGTTGAAGATGCCGGGTATGCCGACCCCGATCGGGACGCATGGCGCCACGAACATGAGGATCACATAAAGCAGCAAGGGCTGCTTTGAATTCCGATGGATATATATGCTGATCAGCGCGAGCCCGGCGGCAAAATCAAAAAAGCTGCTCGAGATAAAAGTGACGCAAGTGGCGGCGAGCCAGCAATTTCGCCACAACCTGAACTCTGCCTCGTCCAGAAACGGTTCGGCGATCTTTTTCGCTACGTAGAGCACGGGAACGCTTATGAGCAGGACGTAGACCAGCGCTCGAATATACTCGGGCATGGCTAGAGCCCGCGTATCAAAAAGATAACCGGAACAATAATTCGCCCCTGGCGGATTCGCGGCATGTGAACGCCCCTCGCTGCTGCGCAAGAATTGCGCATTCCCGGTTCAGGCTACACGCGCGGATCATCTTCCCCCACCTGTCCAAAAGAATGAGCGCCTAGCACGATAGGTGATTGCCATCCCCCTTCGGATTGCTTGCTCGAAATCGCCAAACAGCGTGGCGCCGGGCGCTGTGTCTGCAATGAGGGCTGAAGGTAGATAAACATGGGCAAATATCACGGTGACCGCCGTGGCGATCATACGTCAAAGTGATGATCTGCTGCGCACTCCATAACGCAGTAAAAATGCAGTATCGTCCTTCGTAATCAATACCTATTTGATCACGTTTACTTAAGAATCGTCACGGCGGCGCCAACAATGGAAGACAACATTTCGGATCTTGTTGTAATACCGGATGATGCAGGCCATCGCCTCAGAACCAGTCTTGGCCTGAAGCCTAGTGAAACACCGCGGATCGCATTTGTCGCGGGACCTGGGGACGTGGCGGGGACATTCGATCATTGGATGGAAGGACGGTTCGATCCACGCACGCCCGTCGTCGCGTATTCGACCATGTTCTATACGCTCGTGGAGAAGCTGGAGGCGATGGCGCTCGTCATTGCCGAGCCGGAAAAGCTGCCCTGCCACCGCGATCCACGCTTCCGTTTCGTAAGCGTGCCCCGTTCGCGGCCGCAGGGTCGTATCGCCTATCGAAAGGCCGGTCTCGCGTTCAGCTGGAAAGTCCTGCGGGAACTCCGCAAGTACGAGCCGCATATCGTGCTGCTGGGTGTGGACACGCCTTGGCCGTTGATCGGGTCAATCCCGAAAAGCGCGCGCATCATTTTGACCGCCCATACCAATTTCTGGCCGATGGGCCTGAAGCCGGTTTCCCTCAAGGCGCGGATCAAATACCAGATGGCAAGCGTATTGATGCAGCGAGTGTCGGCGGGTGTCTGCACCTCTGAGGAAACCAGACGGCAGGTCATCGAAATTCGGCGCGATCTGGTCGGCAGCCTCTACACGGAGGTCCCCCAGGTACTTTCAAAATTTCTAAAGGCTCCCCGCCCGCTGGAGCGGCTGAGGAACATTCTGTTTCTGGGGCGCCTGCAGGAAGAGAAGGGCGTCTATGATCTTCTGGCTGCGTTTGAAAAAGCCGCAGCCCGCTATCCCGATTTGACCCTCTCCTTTGCCGGCAAGGGGGAGGCCGACGATGCGTTGCGACAACGAGTGGCCGCCTCGCCCGTCCGAAACCGGATCAGCATGCTTGGCCAACTGGATGCAAAAGAAGTGCATCAACAACTGGAGCGGGCAGACCTTCTGGTTTGTCCGACCCGCAGCAATCTTCCCGAAGGCCTGGCCCTGGTTGTGGTGGAAGCAGCCGTCCATGCCGTTCCGGCGGTGCTCAGCTCAGTGGTGCCGGCAAAAGAACTTGTGCAGGATGCCTGCATCGAATTTCCGGCCGATAATATCGAGGCCCTTGCTTCTGTTCTTATGATGCTTGCCGAAGATGCCGAAAAGCTGCACGAGTTGCAGGAGAGACTGGCTGTAGACCGCGAGAAATTCTTCGATCGGTCACTATCCTGGGGGAGCCAGCTCTACAGCGCATTTGTGCTTTAAGATTTTGGGCGACGCCTGCCAGCAGCTTCTCTGCATTTTACGCAGTATACCTTGCCAGAACCTATGGCATCCTTTTTAGGCTGGGCAATGACGGCCACTCAGCTCTGAATCATGAGGAAATATTTTTGAGGTGTCTGGAATATAAGTCAGAGATGAAAAATTCTATTGGAAGGCATTTTATTGATTATTATCAATTATAAATCTCCTCCGACTGGACTGTTAGCTCTCGACCGGCCACCTAATCCATTTGATTGAGTTGATATTGGGAGCGAGTAGGCGAATATTAGCTCTACCAAACAAACTGCTGAAGGCTCGAACGGGAAAAACGGTCGGGCCTTCTCCTTTTGGGAGAGCCGACATCAAGTTGGCCTCATGTTGGTATCGCCGGAATTAGCTCTCTCACCCACCTTGAATTCCCGCAAGCGCAGATCACCGCCCTGGCGACCTATTTGCGTCCGCACTTCGATGCGGACGCAATCTGTATAAGGCGAAGAGCCCGCGATGATTTGCGATCGGGTGACGTCCCAGTTCAGCGTTCTGTGAATGCTCTCGACATGCTGTCGGTGATGGGCTTGACCAGATAGCTGAAGAACGTCCGTACCGCGGTCTGAATCATGATTTCCGCCGGCATCCCGGGTTGCGGGGAAAATCCTTTCACCCGTGAAATTTCATCTGCGGAAACCTTGATACGGGCGATATAGACATCCTGTTGGTTCATGGCTGTCTTGCTGTCCTCCATGGCATCGGCCGAAATGTAGAAGACCTCACCGTTCAGGACCGGTGTAGTACGCTGGTTGAGTGCGGTGAGCCGGACAGTGGCTTTCTGGCCGACCTTCACGCTGTCGATTTCGTTGCGGCGCACTTTCGCTTCGATGATCAGCGGCACAGCCGCTGGCAGAATCTCCATGATTCCCTTGCCGCTTTCGATAACGCCCCCATTGGTATGATAATAGGTTCGAACAACCGTGCCCGAAACCGGTGCCAGGATGGTGGTGCGGCGCAGAACATCATCGGCTTCGCGCGATTGTTCCCGTGCCGCGTCACGGTCGCCCTGAATGGATTGCAGACGATCGAGCGCATCTTCGCGATAGGCTTCTTCGGCCTGGGCGATCTGCTGTTGCCCCTTCAGCAGCTGGGCGCCGGTTTCTGCGATCTCCGACGTAAGTCGCCCGATCTGGCCTTCGGCATCGGCGATCGCACGCTGGAGTGCCTTGACCTCCGTTGCCCGGAGGAGGCCCTTTACCAGCAAAGCCCGTTTCGTTTCATGTTCGTCCTGCAACAGCACGAGCTGCCGCGAGATCGCCTCGCGATGCCGTACATATCCTTCGCTCCGGAACTCCAGAGCCTTCATGTTCTGCCTCAGCAACGACAATTCCGTCGCAAGCTTGATGCGCTGGGCCTTGAAGTTGAGCTGCTGCGTCAGCACGATCGAAGAAACGTCGGGATCCTCCTTGAATTGTTCCAGGATACCCGCCGTTTCCACGTTCTCCATGCCTTGCGCCTGGGCGGCCAGGCGGGCTGCGGTCGCCTCCAGCCTGATGCGGCGGAGGAAGAGCTCGCGTTTCTTGGAGAGCGCGGCCGTCTCGTCAAGCAGGACCAGGGGCTGGTTTTCGACCACCTGATCGCCTTCGTTCACCAGCAGCTCCTTGATGATGCCGCCTTCGAAATGCTGCACAACCTTATTGCGGCCGGTAGCCACGAAACTTCCCTGGGAAATGACGGCAGCGGCCAGCGGCGCCGTCGCGGCCCAGGTTCCGAACCCTCCAAAAGCCACCGCAGTCAGCACCAATCCCGCCACTGTCTGTTTCCAGACCGAACGAGGGACTTCAGAGTACCACTCCAGATCATGAACCTTTACAACGGCGGACATCTCTTACTCCCTACTGTAGCTGATGGCCGAAAGAGCCGGAATTGATGTTGATGCCGCGAGCTTCTATGGCGTTCAGCACATCCATCCGCATGCCGAACAGCGCGACCGTGCCGTTGACCAGCAGAAGGATCTTGTCGACGTTGTTCAGAAGTGCAGGCCGCTGGGTGATTGTCGTGACGGTGATCCCGTTCTCCTTGGCGTGCTGGAGCGCCCGCAGCAGTGCCGCATCGCCGGCATTGTCCAGGTTCGAATTCGGCTCATCCAGCACGACGAGGCGCGGATCCCCGAAAAAGGCTCTGGCAAGGGCAATGCGCTGCTTTTGACCACCCGAGAGCGGAGAGCCGTCGGCGGCCACTACGGTTTCGTAGCCGTGCGGCAAGCTTGCGATCATTTCGTGGACATCGGCAAGCATGGCCGCGCGATAGATCTGTTCGTCATCGACGTCCTGCCGCATCCGCGCAATGTTGGCCTTGATGGTTCCGGGGAACAGCTGGACGTCCTGCGGCAGGTAGCCGATATTCTCGCCGAACTGTCGTTGATCCCAGTTGCGAAGGTCCATGAGATCCAGCCGGACGCTGCCCGATGTCGGGAGGATCGAACCCACCAGCATCTTCCCCAGCGTCGTTTTTCCAGCTCCCGAATTGCCGATGATGGCCAGAGAATCGCCAGGCTGCAGCGAGAAGGCGATGCCGTTGAGCACAACCCGTTTGGTGCCCTGAGGAACATAGAGCAGCCTCTCCACATCCAGCCGACCCTCCGGTTTCGGAAGATTCAGCCGATCGAAGTTGAGAGGCGAAGCCTTCAGCAAGGCGGTGATCCGGCCATAGGCGGATTTCGACTGGCTGTATTGGTTCCATCCTTCGATCGCGCCCTCGATTGGCGCCAGCGCACGCCCGGCAATGATGGAGGCCGCGATGACCATGCCCCCGGTGAGCTGGCCCTCGATCGACAGGAATGCTCCCCAACCAAGCATGGCGATCTGGGTCAACAGCCGGCAGGCTTTGGAAGCGGCGGCGATGGTGATGTTTCGGTCTTGAGCGATGACCTGCGCCCTCAGGGAGGAGGCAGTATCCTTGCCCCACATCTGGACAGTCTCTGGGATCATCGCCAGTGCATTGATGATCTGCGAATTCCGGGACATGGATTCCAGGTGAAGATTGGCCTTTACCTGTGCGGTATTGGCCTCCGCAAACGGATCCGCGGTCATACGCTGGTTGACGATCGTAAAGGCGAGCAACAGGACTGCCGTCAGGATCACGATAGCACCGAGATGCGGGTGGATCAGGAAGACGGCGAGCACGAACAGTGGAGCGATCGGCGCATCCAGAAACGAAAGAAGGGTCCGGGACACAAGGAAGGACCGAACCTGCTGGAGGTCGCCGAGCACCTGATATTCCCGGCCGTTGCTTTGAAGCGAGGCGCGCGCCGCGGCGCTGAGGATCGGAGCGCCAAGCTGCGCGGCCACTTCGACGGCCGTGCGCATGAGGATGAAACGGCGAAGTGCATCAAAAGCCGTCTGCAGAATGACCGCGCCGACGATTACGATCGTCAGCATGATCAGCGTGTCGAGCGACCGGCTGGTCAGCACACGATCCGATATCTGGAACAGGTATATGGGGATTGCCAGCACAAGGACATTGCTCGCGATCGTGAACAGCATCACGATCATGAGGTTGGTCCGGACAGCCTTGATACCTGCACGCAGGCTTGCCGAGAAATCGATTGGCGCCAGACGCTTGTGGAAGGTGCCACCACCGCCCGAACCGGCACCGCCGCCGGTGGAAGGTGACTTCGCAAATTTCCCGCTCTCGGTGCGAACGGGGCCAGTGTCCCCATCGATGGTGATCATTCCCTCCGGCGCTTTGGCTTCGGTGGCTTCCCGCACTGCCGGTTTGGGTGTGACCTCGATCTTCGGCTCAATGAACTTGTCCGTCGCCGGCAGAGCAACGATGTCCGCTCCTTCGGACTTCTGAGCGCTCCGCGGCAGGTTCTGGAAAGTTTTTTTGGATTCAAGTCGGGATACCGTTGCCGAGTTGGCGGCGTTATCGGTTGATAGCTTCAGACACTCTTCCACTGCGTGCTCCAACTTGACATAGATATCCTCATCATTGAGTTGCGGGTTTTGGTTGTTGGTTGGCTGCGATCGCTCAACCCGTGTCTGGGTATCCGGCATGCTTCCCCCCTTTAGCCAAGCACATGTTGCAATCCGTCGTTCTGATAGTGCCCGTCGTCATGTTCTGCCGGCGTGACCCCCGGTTCTTCAAACTCGCCATCCAGCATGCTGTCGTCCAGAAAGACCACCGCCTCATTGACGAGCGTATCGGGATCCCCCGTGAGCAGCTCCGGCTGATGGGAAATCAATTCGGCCTGGAAAAGCGTTTCCTCGGAATATTGCTGCCCGCCGACATAGGTGTGCCCAAAGGAATCGAAATCGAGAATGGCAGCGTTGTTGATCAACGCATTTGCCCCTGTCGAGACCGTCCATGTGGCATCGGCTTGCGGATCGAGCGCATTCATGGCGAGCGCGATCTGGTCGCTATCTCCGACGATATTGGTCTGCTTGATGTATTGAATGTTCAGAAAATCGCCGCTGATATAAAGCACACGCAGTCCGTTGAGCCCTGCAAAGGCCGGATCGGTCAACACGCCCTTCGATAAATCGCTGCCTCCGCCGGCCATATCGTTGGCGGCATCGAGATAGGCGGAAGGCAGTTCCCCGAAGCGGTCTGCGCCACCGATATTGTAGATATGCGCCTGGTTCCACAGCAGGTTTCCCGAACTGCCAATGCTACCCTGGCCGGTCGTCTCGAAACCTGACACTGCCCCGACGACGTCGTTGTCGAACAGCACATTGGTCTGGTGGATGATATTGGCGTCATAGAGCGATCCTCCGATAATGATGAGGTCGAAGGAGAAACCGAGCTCGAAGATCGAGGTCTGGTTTACGCTCGTATTGTCGCCCGCGATCACGCTCGTCGTGACGCCTGACGAGGACAAAACCCCGACATCGTTGTCGGTCATAAACACGTACTGTTCGAGCCAATTGGTGATCAAAAGATCGCCTTGGATCTCGGTAACCACCCAGGCGCTTGGAAATCCGTCTGCGACGGCCTGATCGTCCGCGTTTTCCTCCAGCGGATCCGTGCGCTCGAACGTCGCCACGTTGAAAAGCTCGTTCGGGCTATCTTCGCTGTTCCACCCGCCGATTGCAGACGTAATGGAGTCCGTATCCCAGATCGCATTCGTCTGAACGATCGCATTGATTTCCACATGGTCGCCGACCACGGCCGTCACGGTTGCTCCGGTCCAGAGGTTCTTCACCACAGCCTGGTTGACGACGGTGTTGTCCCCGGCCACGAGTTCGACCGAATTGTCGATGGTGATCGTGCCGTCTTCGGAAATCACCACGTTGGGCAGCGGTCCGTCATCTTCACCGGCATCACCACCTGCGGCGTTGTCCTCATCACTGTCCTCGCCGGTGGGGTTCTCCGCATCCTCCTCATCCTCAAAGGAAAAGTAGTCTTCGAGCTTTGGCGCATCCTCGACGAGCTCGCCGTTGACATAAACGCCCTCGATGACGGTCGACTGTTCGACGAATGTTTCCATCGGACCGCCGGACACGACGACCAGGGATTTCAGTTGGTCTGCTACGTTGTTGATGACGTCGATGAGTTCCGCGGTGGAGCCGGGCATTTCCGGATGGCCGATCGGTGCAGAGGAAAGTACATCGTCAGCCGCTTTCAG
This sequence comes from Hyphomicrobiales bacterium, assembly GCA_900469955.1. Classification (GTDB taxonomy): domain Bacteria; phylum Pseudomonadota; class Alphaproteobacteria; order Rhizobiales; family Rhizobiaceae; genus Neorhizobium. The sequence continues at coordinate 186,045 of UBYX01000033.1, forward strand.
CAGAGCGGTGTCATCGATTGGATCGGGATTGAATACAACGTGGCTTCCACCGACATTGAAACTGTCGTCGTCGGACAATGAGGCTGCCTGAAGGATATAGTTTACGACCGATCCTGGAGGCTCGATCGGCGGCATGGCGAAAGTCTGTCCTAGCCGCGCGCCCGGAAGAACATCCTGCGGCTGTTCAGGCGGAAAATATTCCGAATCGTCCCTCACCACCGGAATCGGGGGGTGATGTTGCCATGAAACAAAGGAAGGGTGCTCTAAGGGCCTGACATAAGCCGGCGCCTTGTAGGGGACATCCGGGTCGAAGCCCAGAAACTCATACGGCGCGTCGAAACTTGATGTAATAAAGGGGTCAGTATAAAGGTGATCTTTTTGCATATAGTAAGTGAAATCCGGATAGGCATCCCGCTGTCGCGCTTCTTCGACCGTCGTGTGGAATAGGCCGATGAAATGCGCAATTTCCTCGGTGATCTTGTCCATGGTTGTCATGACACGGATCCCTTTACTGCCTGCCGATCATTTCAGAATGAGTGGACTGCGCAGAGACTGCGCAGTCCGTTGATACGTCTCTGACTGGCGAGATATCAGGCTCCGTTAAGCGGAGGTGTCGTCGTCGCCGATCGACGTGCTGGTGAGGTCTCCCCCAACGATCGTCATATCGACTGCGTTCTGCTGCAGGTTGGCGCCCATAACGATTTCCTGGTTGAAGGCTGTCGTTTCGACGAATGCGTCGGCCGAAGCACTGCTCGTGCCGGTAACGTATCCGTCGTCACCGTTGTTGGAGCCCCAGGTACCGCCGGCACCGCCTGCCCCACCGTAGCCGGTGGTTGCAATGCCGCCCATGCCCCCGGCAGCACCAGCGCCGCCGATAGCCCAGCCGCCCATCGCATCACCGCCGGTGCCGTCGGCCCATGCACCGCTGAGTGCATCGCCGCCTGCGCCGCCTGTAGCCCAAGCGTCGCCGCCAGTAGCATCGCCGCTCGTGGCATCGCCGCTCGTTGCGTCGCCGCCCGTGCCTGCACCGCCTGCGCCGCCAGCACCGCCAGTGCCGCTACCTGCACCAGCACCAAAGCCAGCGCCAATGCCTGCTCCGAGAGCATCACCACCTGCGCCACCTGCGCCTGCAGCGCCACCGGCTCCGCCACCACCACCGGCTCCACCGGCCGGATCGCCGCCGTCACCGGCGTTGTTGGCACCGCCTCCGCCACCGGCTCCACCGGCACCGCCGTCACCGTCGGAGAAGATCGGATTGATTAGGCCAATGCTGCCAATCGTGTTGGTCGCAGCACCGCCATCAGCACCGTTAGCGTTGCCAGCGTCGGAAGCATCGCCGCCGTTGGCATTGCCGGCGTCGCCGCCGTTTCCGCCGTCGCCGCCTTCGCTGTCGCCGCCGTCGTCGCCGTCACCGGCAAAAGCAAGGCCAGCTCCGAGACCAAGGCCGAGACCAAGGCCGAGACCGAGACCGTCACCACCGCGGCCACCGTCGCCGCCCGTGCCGTCGCCACCGTTGGCTTCACCGCTATCGGCATCGCCACTATCACCGTCGCCGCCGTCGGCGTCTCCGCCGTCGCCTTCACCACCGACTGCCGCACTGGCCGCAAGACCACCCGCGCCAATACCGCCGAGCGCAAAGCCGCCCAATGCTGCGCCGCCGTTTCCGCCGTCGCCACCATCGGCATCGGCTTCACCGCCGCCACCACCACCGCCACCGCCGGCACCGATGCCTTCGGATGCGATTGCGAAGCCGCCGTCGGGATTAGCGTCGAGAGTGAAGTCACCGCTGTTGTTGACCTCGGCGTTTTCAAGGTGGTCGTTGTCCTGGATATTGGCAACTTGCGAAATGACGTTGCCAACGTCGTTTCCGGCACCCGTAAGGGCGTCGTTCATGACATCGTCGATCCGGATGTTGAACATCCCGTCGATCTGGCTGTTCTGCATATCGACATCGGCGAAATCGTTGTCTTCAGGCAGGTAGTCGTCGAGGTTCACTCCGACATCAACGGTGACACCGACAGTGGTTTCACTAAGGTTTGCGTTCAGGTTGGCATTGCCGTTCAAGTTGGCATTGCCATTGCCGTTCAGGTTGGCGTTGCCGTTGCCGTTCAGATTGCCATTGCCGTTCAGGTTGCCATTGCCATTGAGATTGTAGGACTCACTGCTCTGGTGCTGACCTTGGCCTTGGCCCTGACCTTGCCCCTGGCCCTGATGCTCCGACTGCTCCTGCTGTTGTTGTTCCTGCTGACGCTGCTGCTGCTGCTGGCTGTCGTCATCGAACAACGTGTTGAGGCTGCGTTTGTCTGCCATGACGGTATCCTCTTTGTATTGCGACGCCTTGACCGCCATTCATCTTTTTTGGGATCTGCTGGTCGTCGCGGTTGGATGGCTACTGCGTAGGACGAAGGGCGCGCATCAACGCGACCGTCGGCGGGTTTCCGGATTCCAAATCTCTGATTTTTCAGATCCTCCCCTGTTTTCCCGGGGGGCTTCAAAGGAGCGCAACAATAAGGTGGCTACTTGCTACATGCGCCACCAACTCTGAGCGTTGGCTCTCCAATGCCTTTCGGGATGGCGCACACTGTGTCCCGATTGGGCAGAAGAAATAAGGTGACATATCGAGCTAGCGCGGTGGATCAACTGACTGTTGATGCTAACCCCATAGGCGTAACGATATAAATAAGAAGACGTAGAGGTATTCCTGAGGTTTTCGTCTTACGGATGGGCAGTGGTTGCTTCTAACTTGGAGAAATTAGCCTTCGGTCATGCTTCGTTCCGAAAAGCGGAACTCAAGGAGCTATATTCCTTGCTATTTTGATCTAATCGATAGCTCATTCGGTCTATTCCCACCCCAGGAGACTTGGTTTACCGTTTCCTAAAAGAAAAATTCGAAACGTCTGTTGCGTATAGCTTCAACGAGGGGAGAGGGCCCAATCATGCAAGTTCCGCATAGCGTCTCGCAACATCTTGATGTGGATCTGGCAACAAAAGCCTTGAACAGAATGAAAGCTGTCAGGACAATACTATTCATTTGCTCGCCAGGAACAATATCTACTGCAATGACGGCCGCCATAGAGAGCGAATTCCCGTGGCTGTCGGTCAAAACAGTTCCCAGTCTGCCGTTGGCTTTGGCGGAATTCGACAATCCGGTTCAGCTTGTCATGGCGGATGTGGCACTCGTCCACGTCATAAAAGAGCATTGGCAGAAACTCGCTCGCCTTCATGTGGGCTCTACGCTCGCTTTCATCGGCAACGATGATGAAGTGCCGGCAGCAAACAGGATTGAGGACTTGGAATTTGCCCAGGGTGTCGTGCCATTCAATGTGAATCTCGATGTTTTCCTTTCGGCTCTGCGCATCATCCTCAAGGGCGGCACGTATTTTCCGTCAAATCACCACCAGCAGCATAGAAACCCATCCTGGGAAGGAATTGAGGATCGGACAGAAATGGAGCGCACCCAACCTCCTCTTGGCAGGTCCTCCGCTCAGATGATCGACAAGCTGACAAAACGTGAAACCGAAATCCTTGCCAGGATCGCGATGGGCAACCAGAACAAGATCATAGCGGCTACGTTAGGACTGTCGGAGCATACGGTGAAGATTCACATCCACAACATCATCACCAAACTGGGCGTGCACAATAGAACTGAGGTCGTCGCTCTGTATTTCGAGCATAGGCGCAAGGATAGTGCTGGCAATGCATCCGAATCGATCCACCGCCAGGACGGCGGCTCGCTCCCCGGCGATAAACTCTAGGCTTCAGGCCATACTGCTCCTGATCGGGCAGCTCAACTATACCTGGACCAATACCGAAAGCCTGTTGATCCATATGATTGCAGGGCTTGCCAAGGTTGATAAGGAGACGGCCATCGTCGTCTTCCTTACATTGAATACGACCCGGGCACGCATCGATCTGGTCGAACGGCTGGCCAAGATGAAAAAAACCTCGGTCGTCTGCAGGCGCGAAATCCTGGAGACGACGCAGCGCCTGTCGGACGAAGCGAAACTCCGCAACAAATACAATCACTGCATCTATTCGTTCGACCCCGACAGCGGTCGCAACCTTACCCAATCCATGCGCATCTTCGAAAGCAGAGACGAGATCAAGTACGGGAAGATCGAAGAGCTGGATGCTAAGGAAATCGGCCGAATTCAGACGAGCATCAATTCCCTCGTCGAGATCAACCATATGCTTTGGAGCATTACCGAACGCTATGATTTTCCCAAATAGCGGAATGCGGAAACCAAGCAGGCAATCAACGGTGGTTTCTGCGTAATTGGCATCCCATTCACGGGTCGCGTTGAGCGTCTGTGATCCGTTCACGAGCCTGAAGAAGATGGTACCGCATGTAGAGAGCCGCATGCTCTCCATTGCTGGCTCGGATGGCGTCGACGATCTGCTGGTGCTCGCGAAGCACCGCGAGGCGCCGCTCGTCAGAACCAAGCTTCGTGAGCCCAAGGGCTACTCCCATGGAACCGCTGATCTCCCCCCGAAGATGTTCAAAAAGCGAGACAAAAAGATCGTTGCCGCTTGCGACTGCGACTTCACGGTGGAAGGTAAAATCCTCCTCGCTGGGAGATTGGCCGTTCAACACCTTTTCCCGCAGTCGCTCGTTGGCTTCATCGAGATTGTGGAGATTCTGGCTTGAACGGCGTTCGGCCGCGAGTGACGCTGCGGCCGCTTCGAGCGCAAAACGCACCTCGAAGGATTTTAGGTAACCAGCGATATTGGATGGCTGCACAAACCGCGTGATGGCGGAAGGAGGGACGGCTCGCACGAATGTACCGGAGCCACGGCGCGAATAAACGAGGCCATCGGCCTGCAGCCGGATCAGTGCCTGACGGACGACCGGCCGGGAGACCGAGAAGGCCGAACAGATATCGTTCTCCGCCGGCAGCCGATCGCCCTCCTTGAAAGAGCCTTTCAGTATCTGCTCCAGAATTTGGCCGTAAAGCTTGTCCGCCAGCCTTTCCTTGCGCGGTGGCGTCAATTGCAGTTCCGCCATTCAACACCTCCCCTTTTCTTGTGGCTTCACGCCTGGTGCGGTTTCTCAGCCATTCAGCCTTGTTTGGAAATTCCCTCGTCCGCCGAACTCAACACCGGCAGACCTAATCCGCATAGCCTATTCCATAGGATGAACGCAAAGATGTCATCAAAAATTACTTATTAGGCGTTATTTTTGCAAAATTTGAAATGTCAGTTGACAACTTTATGGGCCGCTTGTTAGCCTGCTGGAAATCGCCGAAGTGCATTTCGGCCATCTCGGGGAGGAGATAATCAAATGCAGCGGGCGACACACCCCGACAAATAGCTGCTGGCCCGACGAACGACCTTGAGGTCGCAGGCCGGCTTTCCACTTCATCGCAGTCGCGGTTAGGAACTGACAGACTTTGACGGTCTGGACGAGGAGGACATTGCCGTGCCTTTCAGTCCCCCTTCGCGGCAGTTGAATATGCCTTCGGTGTTCGCAGGTCGGGTCGCTCAGCATAATCAATCGCCCATCACGGAATATCTCGATCACGTGGTGCGGACGGCTCCATTCTAGTTGTCCCTCAGCTCTCGAAGACAACAACGACAAGAGTTTCTGAGATTTCAAGTGGGAGGTTGAATATGATGAAACATCTACTGGCGGCATTCTTGGTCGCTGCCGCGACGGCGGTTCCCCAACACCAGGCACTTGCCGCCTCGCCGCCAAACATGCTGGTGATCGGCACCAACCTGACCGGTATCCGTACGCTGGATCCTGCCGACAACAACGCTCGGACGGTCTCCGAGCTGATTTCCAATCTTTATGACAATCTCGTCCAGCTTGCGCCTGACGATCTGCAAAAGCTGCAGCCGATGCTGGCGACGAAGTGGACCGTCTCGCCCGATGGCAAGCTGATTACCATGACGCTGCGCAGCGATGCCGTATTTCAGAGCGGCAATCCAGTCACGGCCGAAGATGCGGCTTGGTCGATCCAGCGCGTCATAAAGCGCGGCCAGGTGGGCTCGACGGACATTGCCCTCTGGGGCTTTACACCGGAAAATGTCGAAACGCTGGTCCGTGCCAAGGATGCTCATACGCTGGAGATCGAACTGCCGATCCCGGTGAACTCCGATCTCGTCCTCTATTCGCTTGCCGGCTCCTCAATCGGCATCATCGACAAGAAAACGGCGCTCTCTCATGAGGCCAACGGCGACCTCGGCTCCGCCTGGCTTGCGGCCAATTCCGCCGGCAGCGGTCCCTTCGCCCTTTCGCAATGGCGGCCGAACGATATCGCCGTCTTCGACGCCCAGAAGAAATACTGGGGCGGAGCACCGGCCATGGCTCGCGTCGTCGCCCGGCATATCCCCGAATCCGGCAATCTCCGCCTGCAGCTTCAGGCAGGCGACGTGGATGTCGGTCAATATGTGGCCAGTGGCGATCTTGATGCGCTGTCGAAGGATGGCAAAATGGTCATCGACAGTGTCCCGGGCCTGGGCTTCTACTACATCGCCCTGAACCAGAAGGATCCCGATCTTCAGAAGCCGCTGGTTCGCGAGGCGTTCCAGCACGCCTTCGACTGGAAGGCAATTGCCGGCAACATCATGCGCTATACCGGCTTCCCATGGCAGTCGGTCGTGCCGCGGGGAATGATCGGCGCACCAAGCGACAGTACAGGCCGCTACGACTATGATCCCGCCAAAGCCAAGGCACTCCTGGCACAGGCAGGTTATCCCAATGGTCTGAGCAAGACGTTGAACCCTTCGGGTGCTGCGACGCTCCCATTTACGGAAGCGCTGCAGGCAAGCGCACGGGCAGCCGGCTTCAACCTCAATCTCGTACCGGGCGAGTACACGCCCGCGTTCCGCGAACGCAAGTATGAGGTTCTTCTGGGCAACTCCGGCGCCCGCCTGCCCGACCCCTTCGCGGTGGCCACGCAATATGCCTACAATCCCGACAACCGGGACGAGGCGCGGCTGGGAAGCTACTATCTCTGGCGAACAGCCATGCAGGTGCCCGAATTGAATACCTTGGTCGACCAATCGATGAAGGAACGCGATGCCGGCAAGCGGACGGAAATCTTCAAAAAGATCGATGTGACCTACAAAAGCATGAACCCGCCGCTCATCGTGTTCTTCCAGCGCACCGATCCCTACGTCATGCGAGCCAATGTAAAGGGCTATCACGGGCATACGACATGGTCGACCCGTTGGCACCACGTGACCAAGGAGTGAGGTGAAAGTGGCCAGCGTGGACGTGACCACTCAAGAGAACTCGACGGCGCCGGCGGCGAATGGCCCGGTCGAAAGCGAGCCGAATGACGCCATGAAGCTCGCCGTCCGTCGCTTCTTAGGCCGCGTCTTCGCGGTTGCGACTACGCTGCTCGGGCTGCTTTTTCTGACTTTCTCCATGGGGCGTCTGCTGCCGGCGGATCCGGTTTTGGCAATCACCGGAGCGGAGGTCAGCAAGGAGGTCTACGACCGGGTGTTCAAGGAACTGGGCCTCGACCAGCCGATCTACATCCAGTTCCTGAACTATGTAAAAAAGGTGCTGACGGGTGATCTCGGTGTATCCGCGATCACCGGCCAACCTATCGTCACTGATCTGATGACGATCTTTCCGGCAACCGTGGAGCTCGCAATCGTAGCCATGATCGTCGGTGCCCTGCTCGGTGTGCCGCTCGGCATTACCGCTGCGGTGCATCGCGGCAAGCCGATAGATCACGTCGCGCGCGTGATCGGCCTTGCCGGCCATTCGATCCCGACTTTCTGGATGGGTCTGATGGCCCTCTTCATCTTCTATGCCAAGTTGCAGTGGGTCGGCGCCTCCGGCCGTGTCGACGTCTTCTACGAGGGACTGGTGACGCCGGTTACGGGCTTCCTGCTGCTGGACTCTGCCATTGACGGGAACTGGGAAGTTTTTCGCAGCGCGCTTGGCCACATCATCCTGCCTGGTTCCATTCTTGGCTACTATTCGGTCGCCTATATCAGCCGTATGTCGCGCAGCTTTATGCTGGAGCAACTCAGCCAGGAATACATCATCACGGCCCGCGCCAAGGGCTTGGCGTCCCGCCAAGTCATCTGGCGCCACGCCTTCCGCAACATCCGCGTCCAGTTGCTGACCGTTATGGCTCTGACTTTCGGAGGCCTGCTCGACGGGGCGGTTCTGATCGAAACCGTCTTTGCCTGGCCAGGTCTCGGACAGTATCTCACGCGCGGCCTGCAGATGAACGACATGAATGTCGTGATGGGCGCGGTCCTCACCATCGGGATCGTTTTCCTCATCATCAACATCACCTCGGATGTCCTCTACCGCATCCTCGACCCGCGAACACGGTGACAGCCATGACGATGTCCGTTTCACACCCAGGGCCTACACCTTCCGGCATCCGCGGGTGGCTGCTCGCTCCCGAGCCGAAGGGTATGGTGCAGGCGCTGCTGCAGCAGCTCTATCAGGCCTGGCTTCGCTTCCGCGAACATCCCCTCGGCCTCGTCGGGCTGGTGGTTATCCTCCTCCTGATCATTACGGCCACGGCGGCCCCTCTTCTCACCCAGTACGATCCGATCGCCCAAGACATGGCCGGTCGGTTGGCGCCTCCCTCTTTCGAGCATCTTCTGGGAACCGACAACTTCGGACGCGATGTCTTTGCCCGCATCATCTACGGCGCTCGCACGACGCTCAACATCATCATCCTGGTGACGATCATCGTTGCGCCAATCGGCCTCCTGATCGGAACATGCTCCGGTTATTTCGGCGGCATCGTCGACGAAGTGCTGATGCGCGTCACGGATATCTTCCTGTCCTTCCCCGGCCTTGTCCTGGCGCTGGGTTTCGCCGCCGCGCTCGGTCCCGGCATCACCAATGCCATCATCGCGATCTCCCTGACGGCCTGGCCGCCGATCGCCCGGCTCGCTCGAGCGGAAACGCTCAGCCTCAGGCAGATGGACTATATCGCCGCGGTGCGCCTGCAGGGCGCGTCATCCGCCGCCATCATCATGCGTCACATTTTGCCGATGTGCATTCCGTCGGTCATCGTCCGCGTAACGCTGAACATGGCGAGCATCATCCTCACAGCAGCCGGGCTTGGTTTCCTCGGCCTCGGCGCGCAACCGCCATGGCCCGAATGGGGCTCGATGGCTGCGACCGGCCGTGAATTCATGCTCGACAGCCCGTGGGTGATTGCTGCACCCGGCATCGCGATCGCCGCCGTCAGCCTTGCCTTCAACCTCGTCGGCGATGCTCTCCGCGATGTGCTCGATCCCAGGGGGGCAGAATGACGGAACCTCTGATCGATATCCGCAACATGGAAATCAGCTTCGCCGACGGCTACGTGAAGGCGGTGCGTGGCGTCAGCTTCCAGCTCGGCCGGGAAAAGCTCGGCATCGTGGGAGAGTCCGGCTCCGGAAAATCGACGGTCGGCCGGGCCATAATGCGGCTGCTGCCATCCTCCTCGCGAACGACCGCGGACCGGATGACGTTTCACGACATAGACCTGCTGCGTGCCGACGAGAAGCAGATGATGGATATTCGCGGCCGCCGGATCGGCCTGATCCTGCAGGATCCCAAGTATTCGCTGAACCCCGTCATGCGCGTCGGCGAGCAGATCGCCGAAACCTATCGGCTGCATTATCCGCAAGCCGGCAGGAAAGCGGCGGAGAAAAAGGTCCTGGAGATGCTGGAAGCGGTCCGCATCCGCGATCCGCAACGCGTCGCACGCCTTTATCCGCATGAAGTCTCGGGCGGCATGGGGCAGCGCATCATGATCGCCATGATGCTGATCGCGGAACCGGAGGTGCTGATAGCCGACGAGCCGACCTCGGCACTCGACGTCACCGTGCGGCTTGACGTGCTGGCTCTACTCGACGAGCTGATCGCCCGGCGCAATCTCGGTCTGATCTTCATCAGTCACGACCTCAATCTCATCCGCAAGTTCTGCGACCGCGTGCTGATCATGTATGCGGGACGTATCGTCGAAGTGCTGAAGGCATCTGATCTGGATAGCGCCAGGCATCCCTATACGCAGGGCCTTCTCGCCTCCTTGCCCTCCATCGAGAACCCTCCGTCGCGCCTGCCGACGCTGACACGCGATCCCTCCTGGCTGACGCAACCGACTATCGGAATATGATCATGATCGAGGTCGAAAATCTCACCGTCCGGTTTGGCCCGAGAAGCCCGCTTGTGGTGAAGGGCGTAGGATTTTCCGTACCCCGCGGCACGGCTTTCGGTCTGGTCGGCGAGTCCGGCTGCGGCAAGTCCACGGTACTCCGGGCAATTTCCGGCCTTAACCGGAACTGCGGCGGCCGGATTTCTCTTGACGGCCAACCGCTGGAGCCGAGCCGCAGCCGCTCTTTCTTCCGCAGCGTGCAAATGGTCTTTCAGGACCCCTACGGCTCGCTCCATCCGCGCAAAACGGTCCGCTCGCAGCTGATCGAACCACTGCGGAACCAGAACCTGCCGATCAATGCTCATGTCGTCGAGGATGTGCTGAAAGCTGTCGGCCTCGACCCGGGCCTCGGCTACCGGTTTCCACACCAATTGTCGGGTGGTCAGCGGCAACGCGTCGCGATCGCCCGCGCGCTGATCCTTGATCCTCCTGTCCTGCTACTGGACGAACCGACGTCCGCACTCGACGTTTCGGTGCAGGCAGAAATCCTGAACCTGCTCGCCGACCTGCAGAAAGAGCGCGGTCTCACCTACCTGCTGGTCAGCCATGACATGGCGGTGATCGCGCATCTGTGCAGCCGCGTGGCAATCATGAGTGCCGGCGAGATCGTTGAGGAGACGGGAATAGATCAGATCCGCTCAGGTGCCGTGGAACATCCCTATTCCCGCCGTTTGCTCTCTGCAAGCCACGCCTATGGCAAGCAGGAACAGCGATCGATCGAAGAACTTATCTCGTTCTGACGGAGACGCGCCGGCTCACTCCGCGATGAAGCAGAGTGGGCTTTCCCGTCCAAAGGCATCGCGCGCCAGGGCGGCGGCGACACATGCAGGTACGCGGTCGAGATCAGCGGTACAGCGTTGACCTTTTCAAAGGTCCTTCCATCGGTGCTGGTCAGAACCTCGTAGAAAATGCCGGGGCGGCTATCCGCGGCTACCCAGAACAACATCCGCTGCTCTCTCTCGCCGAGACCACGATAGCGCGTGGCCGTCAGTCCGATGGGAGCGGACGGTGCTGCACCTTTGTCGGGAACCACCAGGATTTGCGTGAGAGAGGGCAGTGGTACGTCGAGATCGAGGCTGACGACGCCGTTCTGCGCATCGACGACGCTGAGGGGATGCAGCAGCGCCGGCTCCTGTGCGCGTCTCAGCTCGGCGAATTGCGCAGCGGTCGGCGTGGTCGGCGCCCCAACCGGCTCCCACAGACCTCGCGGATTGCTCTCGTCCTGCTGGGCTTCCCATACTTCCATGGGATTGGTGAACTCGCTGTTGATGCGGAACAGGCACACCCCATACCGGCTGGGCGCCAATCCGCCGACTTCAAGCCGCACCGATGTGCGCCCGGACTGATTGATCGCATCGACCGAATGGATCAGCGAGATAGAGGCGCCCCCATCAACAAGCTTTGTCGGCAAGATGGCCAGTCCGTCCTTATCTGGATCAAGCTTCGGATCCGCTGCCGCCTCGCATATTGTGTCTCCCAGCGTTGCCAGCAGTTCAAGTGACGTAAGCCCGGGCTTCTTGATCTGCTCGAAGGGCGGGGCGGTGTCGATATCCGACGCAAGCTTGCCGAGGTCCGTTTTGTGCTCCCACTGCGCCTTGGTGAAGTTGCGCGAACCGTTATAGGCGAAGATGGTGCGCTGGCCCCAGCCGCCGATGAAGGCATGGTCATTGCTGAGGAAGGCATAGTCCGCAGCCCCGGTCGCAATGATACGGCGCTCATGCTGCTCGATGATCTTGGCGATGATCCCTGCACAGTAGGCTTTGCCGTGCCAGGAGTGATAGTCGCTCCAGCCGAGCTGCGGATCGCACTCGTCATTGACGATCGGCAATCCCGCGAGCCGCGGGTGTTCTGCTTGAGATAATCGACGACCAGCAGCGTGCGGTCAACGATGCCGTTGCTCCTGGGGGTCAGGTCCTCCTTGCTGCCGTTGACGCCCTTCTCGTGAATCGAGATGTAGTCGATGCGCGGCGGTCCGTCATTGGTCAGGCAGCTCACACCGGAATCGCAATGCGCCATCAAGGCGCGGAAGATGGGCGAAAGCGTCCGTGCCGTGCCCGGTTGGTGTACCCCTTCACCGCAAGTCCACCAGCCGGAGTCTGCCTCGGTCCATCTGCTTCTTGGCCTCCGCGCTCGGTTGCTCGGCATTCGGATCCTTGGGATTCTGGTAATAGAGACCCCAGGCCGTGGCGAAGCTCGATTCATATTCATGCGGAAAATACCATTTGGGATCGAGCAGCCCGAGGAAGTCGTAGCCTCCGCCGCCGAGCCAGCCGATGCCATCGTTCTCGTTTGTCTGGAGGCGGGCGAAGATGAGCGAGCGATCGGTCGGACGCGGCTGCATATCGATGCCGACCTTCCTCCAGTAACGTTGGATCAGTCGAGCGCGTCGCTCTGGATCGGGCTACCCGTCAGCACCTCTATCGCGAAAGTGACGCGTTTACCCTCCGGCCCCAGTCTGTATCCTTCAGCATCGCGAGTGGTCAGCCCTGCCTTGTCCAGATACTCGTTGGCAAGTTGGACATCGTATTTCAGGTACTGGGTCGTCATCTGCTCGTCGTAGAGGGCGCTGCCCTCGCGTGGAGCTGCCCGGTAGGGCTTTGCCTGGCCCGCATAGATGAGCTGGTTGAGCTCCTCGCGATTGATCGCGTGACTGAGCCCGATGCGAAAGTTCTTGTCTGAGAAGATCTTGCGCAGCACTTTGTTCTTGTGGGTCTGGTTCAGCGTGATGAGCAGCGCGTTCGACCAGGCCCTCCGGGCGACAAAAAGCCCGTAGCCGCCTTTTTTCCCGGTTCTGCACGATGACTGGCGGGGCGTCTCCATCCGCCCGATGGCCTAGCGGTTCAGCAGGACTTGGGGGTAGGAGTAACTGCGCGAATTTATTTGTTCTTCAGAAGCCACATCTTGCCCACCATGGTGATCCCGTGGGCGGCTTCCTCTGTTTTGACATCGGGATTGAGGCTGCGCAGAAGTCCGAATTCCCGCAAGGCGTCCAATGTCGCTGTCGTCAGAAATTTGATCTTTTGCGGCCGCTCCCTAAACCGGTCATTCCTTGCATAGGTGACGACGGCATTGAGATGTGTCCACTTGTTGCCCTCCTGCGGAAACAAATCTCCCTCCTTGGCGAGCTTCAGGCCGCGGATTTGGGCGGGCGTAAGCGTAATCGTGTTCAATTTTCGGTCCTTGAATGGGTGAGTAATCTTTTGAAACCGCTCACTAAGCGGCTTTAGTTGGTCCGGAGAGCCATACCCGCATGGCAGTCAGCCCGGAAATCCGTATCACACGACGCCTTAATCTCAGGAGCGTCTTGTGAGCGGATATCCCTCTGCGTCGTAGAGCTTGCGCATCTGCACACCGTCGAAACGGGCCTCCTCGATCTCGAGGACGGAGCCCCGAAGCTGGGCGGCCGGCATGTCCTCGATTGCGAAACGCAGCGCTTCTGCGGCCGAATCGAACCTTTTATAGCGAAGGCTGCTCCGCCTCTTGACGGTTTTGCATGGGTAAAGTCCCGCGCCGGCACTGTAATCGAAAACTGCCATGTTTTATCCCTTGCAAGCGGAGAAGTTGTCGGAGAGGCCGGTGGCTCGACATCCCGGGAAATTTCAACGGAAGAAGGAGGTCCGACCGACGGCTACGATACGCTTTTCGAGACGCTGCTGCATCTCCGCAAGCTTTGTCTCCCGCTTTCGGAGAATTTGCCTGCTGCGCAAGTCTTGCAGCTTTGCAGCATTGGACCCTTCTTCAGCGTCCGGGCGCTTGAACAGGCCTTCGGCGGCATGGCTGGCAGTATTGATCATGATGGCATCCTTGCTATGGCCTGCGAGACGAAACAACGCCAGCCGCAGGCACTTCCAGCCGGTAGGCGGGAATTCGAAACGTTCGCAAAATCAGGGTTAGCCAAACAACCGGCTGAGCCGGGAGGATCAGGTAGCCGAAAAGGCTGAAACGTAGAACTTATATAGCAATGTAGCGCATGTCTTTCAAGACCGCTTGCCCATGAACAGAGCTCGGCTTTCCAAAGGCGCGAATGCAAATCCAAAGCGGTACGATGACGGCTGCGACCGAAAGGGACGCTGCGGCCTGAGGGACGTCGTGAGCCCTATCCTCGACGGACAACAGCGGGGATTGTAGCTGGCCCTATCAACTCCGCAGCGGCGCGTGCGCCATGGAGCATGGTGTGCACCGGGCGCCGAAATCCGGCGCCCGGTCGAATTCACTTTTGTTTTTTTCCAAGGCTAAGGCTGCTCCCGGCAAGCTTAACCTGAGCCCCCTGGACCGCAGTCGCCGTGGCTACGGCCTTGTCTTTCTTCGGTTTTCGTGCTTCACGATTGCTGCGTATCTGGCCTTTGGCCATTTTAACCTCCCTGGGATGTGATCGATTCCAAGGCCGCTTTTAACCTCGGCCATGCGCTTGGCTTCCCCGCCCTAAAAATGCGATCGGCATCGCCTTTCAGGATGGAGGCAGTGCGATATCCCTGCGCTCGCTCAGGTAAGAGGCTATGTCGACGGCTTGCATGTCCATTGATATGGCAGCGTGAAATCTCGTTCTAAGGCGAGCGGGCTCTCCGGCCTCCCCGAGTTCGATATTTTCCCGGTACCCGAGTCCGCTGATGCGGACCAGATTGCGAGAAATGCTCTTGGGGTGAAGGATGGAAGACATGACGTCCTCCTTTCATGGGGCCGGAGTATGGAAGCCTTGAACCAACAACGCTTTGAACGGTCGCTGAGATCTTCAGCATGCGCCCTTGTCCCTGCAAAGGCAATGGCTGAGTGATGGCAAAGAAGATGAAGCTCCAAAGTGAGGTGGAAAGCCTCGAACGATAGGGCAGTCCCTCCGCTTTACGAGCGATCAGCAATCTCGTTGCAACGCG
>UBYX01000035.1 GCA_900469955.1 Hyphomicrobiales bacterium
CGTTGTTTCGCCCCAATGTCAAGATTTGACGGAGAACCGGCGAAGGACATGTCAAAATCGATGAGTTTGACTATGATTTCATCTCTCGTGCTGGTCGTCGGGGACGATGAGGAAATAGCCTCTCTTTTAGAAAAGTATCTTGTCAGAGCCGGCTATAGGACAACCAAAGCGTCAACAGGCCGTACGGCTCTCGCCCATGTACAGAGATTGCAGCCGGACCTGATCTTGCTCGATATCGGTCTGCCGGATATTGACGGCTTCGATCTTCTGACAAAGGTTCGAGGAAATTCAACTGTGCCGGTGATATTCGTATCCGCGATGGATGACAGCACCGACAAACTGCTCGGTCTGAAGCTCGGCGCTGATGACTACGTCACAAAACCATTCAATCCACAGGAAGTCGTGGCGCGGGTGGGGGCCGTGCTAAAACGCACCAGAGGTGTTAGCGGTAGTGAAGTTATCCGGCACGACGAGATCGAAATCCAACTGGATTCGCACATCGCATTTGCATCAACGGAAGAAGGTCGGGTTCAACTGCCGCTGACTGCAACGGAATTTCGTCTTTTAGTTTGTTTATTGAGGTCGCCCTTCAAGACGTTCGAAAGAGCATCTTTGCTGGACGCGTGTTTACCGGAAAGCGACGCTCTTGATCGCACCATTGACACCCACATTGCAAATCTGCGGCGGAAGCTCGCCGAAAGTGGCCAAGGGGGATACATAACGACAGTGCGGGGGATAGGATATCGTTTCGCGAGGTCAACAGGTGGCTAGGCCGGCCCTCTCAACTATGACGGCCGCATTAACGTCTGTCATTCAACTTGTGACCATAGCGGTGCTTTACGTCGCAGTCGATTGGTACATTGATCACGCTGAAATAACTGCCCTAGACAGGCTACCACAAGATGCAAGATCGGCATGGGAAAGCCTGAACAAGGGAGAAATCCCCGATCCTAAAGCGCTCGCCGCGCTAGCGCCCCTTTACCCGCAGCTGGAGGCTGCAACAGACGCATCGCCCGTGGAGGGTGTGTTGGGTTTCGGCTTCGCACTCATCGTACTGACAAGCGTTATTGGGGTAGTCTTAGCCTACATGATCGTCGCGCCGTTAACCCGGCTGACTGCAGCCGCGGAAAGGATCCGACAAGGCGATTATCAGGTTACCGTGGAACCCGGCGCAACCAGAGAGGTGGAAGCGCTTGCGATGACGATCAATAGCATGGCGCGCGAATTACTTGCGTTGGAGACTCGTTTGAAATTCAATACACGAGCAGTCGCCCACGAATTGCGCACGCCGCTTACCGTGTTGCAGGGTAATTTACAGGGCATAACCGACGGCGTGATTCCTGCCAGCGAGGAACAATTGCGCGCCTTGCTGGCGCAAACACAAGGTATGTCCCGTCTCGTAGACCAGCTGAACACACTTTCATTGGCAGGCACACCCAACTTCGTCATAGCAACCACGACAACCGATTTGGCCTTGCATGTTTCTGAGACGGTACGATTGTTTCAGACCTCAGCAGGCGACGCCGTCGTTTTCCGAACTTACCTCCGACCTGCACCGGCGAAGATCGATCCGGACCGTTTCCGCCAGGCCCTCCTCGCTCTGTTCGAGAACGCGCGCAAATACGCGGGCGGTTACGGTCCAATTGAGGTTCATACCGGTTTGGATGAAGCTGGACAGTCATTCATGTCAATTCGAGACGAAGGTCCAGGACTGCCGGACTATGTGCAGCATTCCTCGTTCGATATGTTCTGGAGGAGTGAGAGGATTAACGGTCGCGGTCTCAGCGGTTCGGGCCTTGGTCTTACGGTCGTTAAGGCCATTGCGGAAGGGCATAATGCGCGATTTGTAGTCGGAAATAACCGCGACGGAGGTTCCTACGCCACGATTACGTTTTAACTAAGTGGTCTCCTCATCGACTAGGCGGTGAATGCGACAGGCTCTACCCGGTCTCAGTGCTTGCGCTCACCTTTGTCGCCCTCGCCGGGCGAGGCTTCGTATTCCCCGTCATCACCCCTATTGGCTGAGAACGAGCGCAAAACGTCGAGGCCTCCCTTGAACTACCTTCCTTGTCGCGGCGGACATAGCGTTCGGTCCCGGTATCGATCAGTTTCCGCTTGCTCATGGCAGCATTCCTTACGGGTTGTTCCAGTGCGGAAAGCGCCCGCCGGAGCTAAAAGATTCATGGAATCATGAATCTAGGCAGGACTCGTAAAACGCGCAGCGAGATAGAGCTAAGTCATTGAAAAATGATTCCTTTCGACTCGGAACGATTCGCCGCCGAATCACTTGAATCGCTTGAGTTGCGTTCGGAGTGTCGATGTCATGGCGGGTCCAAGAGCAAATTGGAAGGGGTACATCAAGTTCGGAGAGGTGTCCTGTCCAGTGGCGCTTTACACAGCGGCCTCCTCCTCGGAACGCATCGCCTTCAACACCCTCAATCGCGAGACAGGCAATCGGGTCAAGCGCGAGTTCATCGACAGCGAAACCGGGAATCCGGTCGAGCGCGAGGACCAGGTCAAGGGCTACGAAGTCGAGAACGGCCAATATGTCGTGCTGGAAGCCGACGAGGTCGCGGCCGCCGTTCCGGAGAGCGACAAGACGCTGAACATCGAGGCCTTCATTCCCTGTTCGCAGATCGACACGACATATTTCGACAAGCCCTATTACCTGGCGCCCGACAAGATGGGCACGGATGCATACCTGCTCCTGCGGGACGGGATGAAGAAGGAAGGGGTCGCGGCGATCGCCCAGACGGTACTCTTTCGCCGGCTGCGCACCGTTCTCATCCGGGCGCACGGCAGGGGCCTGATTGCCTCGACGCTGAACTTCGACTACGAGGTCCGCTCGTCGGAAAAGGCGTTCGAAGAGATGCCTGACATGAAGATCGAAGGGGAGATGCTCGAGCTCGCCGAACACATAATCGGCACCAAGAAGGGCAGCTTCGACGTCAGCACCTTCGATGACCGGTTTGAAGCCGCCGTCGCCGAGTTGGTGAAGGCGAAGATCGAGGGCCGCACACTGCCGAAGAGGAAGGCGCCGGTTGCGTCCAAGCCGAGCGATCTCTTGCAGGCCCTGCGCGAGAGCGCCGGCCTCGGCACAAAGGAGACGAAGCGGATCGCCGCCAATGTTAACCGGGGCGTCGGCCGGCAGAAGGCAACCAAGTCTGTCGCCAAATCGAGGCAGGCTGCGGCGTCGGCGCGCCGAGCTAGCTGATCGGAGGGAGGCTATGGCTTTACGTCCGTACTGGCGAGGTTATCTCAAACTCTCGCTTGTCACCTGCCCGGTGCAGATGATGCCGGCGACGTCCGAAAGCGAGAAGGTCCGATTTCACACGCTCAACCGCCACACCCAGAACCGCGTCGTCAGCCACTACGTCGATTCCGTCACCGGCAAGGACGTCAAGCAGGAGGATGAGGTCAAGGGTTACCAACGCAGCGAGAACGAATACGTCATCCTCGAGGACGAGGAGCTCGAGAACGTCGCGCTCGAAAGCACTAAGACGATCGACATTACCACCTTCACGCCGCGCGACAGCATCGAATGGATCTGGCTCGATACACCCTATTATGTCTCCCCCAACGACCCGGTCGGCCAGGAAGCGTTTTCCGTTATTCGCGATGCGATGCAAGCCCAGGATATGGTCGGTATATCCCGCTTGGTGATCTCTCGCCGCGAGCGCGCCGTCATGCTCGAGCCACGCGGAAAGGGGATCATCTTGTGGACGCTGCGCTACGGCGACGAGGTCCGCGATGAAGACAGCTTTTTCGAGGCTATCGGCGACGAGACGGCCGATCCCGAAGTGATGCCGCTCGTCCAGCAGTTGATCAAGAAGCAGACGAAGGATTGGAGCCCGAAGATGGTAGCTGATCCTGTCCAGGAGCGCCTGCTCGATATCATCGCAGCCAAGAAGAAGGCATTGAGGACGCCTGCCAAAGCCAAGGGCAAACCCGCGGCATCGGTTTCGCCGAACAACGTGGTCAATATCATGGATGCTCTTAAAAAATCGGTCGCGGCCGAGAAGCGGGCCGGCAAATGAACCGTCGTGCCAAACCGCTGCTGCAAGATGAGCAAGTTGCCAGGTCCGATCCGGCCCGGCCGCGCGACCCGGCGCAGCCCCATCTTCCGTTCGATCCGATGCCCGACCGTATCGAGCCGTGCCTCGCACTGCTGAAGAAAGCCCCGCCTCAAGGGCCGGATTGGACATTCGAGGTGAAGTGGGACGGCTATCGCTTGGCGATCCACATCGAGCCGAAGGGCGTTCGGATCATCACCCGCGGTGGCCACGATTGGACGCACCGGTTTCCGGCGATCGCCGAGGCAGCCAGGACGCTTGGCATCGGAACTGCAATCCTCGATGGCGAGGCGGTCGTGCTCGACAAGGAGGGGCGCTCGGATTTTGGGGCGCTGCAGCGCTCGCTCGGCGGGCGCGGCGGCAAGCGCTCGTCGGAGGAGTCGGTGTTTCTCGCTTTTGATTTGCTCTACTTCGACGGCCACATTCTGACGGGAACCGAACTCTCGGTCCGCCGGCACCTGCTGGAAGATTTTCTCGATGGCGCCATCGGCGCCATCCAGCTGTCGGAGGAAGTCTATGGCGATGGTTCAGCACTTCTGGCGAATGCCTGCGCGATGGGGCTCGAGGGCATCATCGCCAAGCATCGGGATCAGCCCTATCGCTCCGGCCGCACCGGCGACTGGTTGAAGATCAAATGCGTCCAGAGCGAAAGCTTCATGATCATCGGGTATGAGCAGTCGCTGACTGCCCGTGGCGGACTTGGCAGCCTGCTTCTGGTCGGCCGCAAAGGACACGACTGGGTTTATGTCGGCTCAGTCGGAACTGGGTTCAGTACCAAGGATGCCGCTTACTTGCGCAAGACGCTCGATCGGCTGAAGACAAGCAACCCCGCCGTGCCGCTCAAGGGCAAGAACCTGGTCTTCGCCCAGCCGACACTCATTGCTGAGATCGAGTTCCGGGGCTGGACCCCTGACGGCAGTCTTCGCCACGCATCTTACAAGGGTCTGCGGGAGGTCCAGGACAATGCCGCGGTCTTCGACATCAACGAAAAGCCGACCGCCTGAAAAGGCAGGGCGCTGAACCCCTGCGGAGAGCGCCCTGACGGAACTGGACTACCGCGCGGGGCAGACAGGCTTTTCGAAAAGGCGACCATCGATACGGGTCGCTACCGATAGATGATACCGGCCGGCCGGTCTTAACGATCCGTTGAGGTGCTGGGGTTCAAAGAAGTAGATCCGCTCGTCCTCATGATCGTCATCGCACCCATGATCCTATCCGCCAGGATCCACCGGAAATGGTCGAGGATCGGTTGATCGTCACATGGTATCGCCGCGCTCTCACGACGCCAAACACCATGGCCTTCATGTCATTATTAGAACCCTTCGCCCGCAGCGGGCGCTGGAGAAAGGAAACAGGTTCCTTGCCAAAGGCGCGTTCTGCAGACTCGGAAAACGTGACGCTAGCCGAAACGTATACTTTTCTGATCAACCGCAACCAGTGTCAGGTCCCCGGTACGAACAGCATCAGCGCGCATGTCCGGCGTGAACCGTTTGCCGAACCAGCCGAGATTTTCTAGCACCGTCGAGTGGATGCCCCGTCGGGAGGCCGTGTCCTACTTGTCGTTACGCTCCCTGGCCCGTCGCCTGGACTTGGCGTCGCTCCGCGCGATCCGTAGTTCCTCCAGCGTAGGCATCCACCAGCCCCTCTTGAGCTCCCGATCGTTCGGCGGCGTTCGTGCAGGCCAGGTCGTCACCAATTCTTCAAGCTGGCCCGATCGCCACGATGTCCAGACATATTCCTCGCCATCTGCGGCGGGGAAATAGAATGTAGTGACTGCCGCCGGGCCAGCCAGCTCGCCGTCGGTGCTTATGAAGAAGACGACGCCGACATGCGTGCCGACCGCGCGCTTGTAGGGCGGCACATCATCGGCAGGAACGGGATAGCGTTTCCGTCGGCGCTCCCTCATCCTCGCCTTGGATGCGGCCTCCTGTTGCGTCCCCTTGATCGCCTCGCGCTGGGCCCGCCGTGCTTCCGGCTCATTGCGCTTCGCCGCCGCCTCGATCATGGGCCATCGCTTCCGAAGTTCATCCAATGAGCGATATGGAACAGTCCATAGCCGGCGGTCGGCGTCCCAGCGTGCATACGGTATTTCACGAATCTCGTTGACTGCCGTGCGCGAATAGGGTGTCTCGATCTGCAACACGGCGGGCGTCACACCGAGATATCGGCTTTCGATCGGGTCGAAGGCGAACGCGTCCCTGCCCTTCTCATCGGCAAACCTATCGGCCTCCGCCTCCATCTCGGCCAGCCAACGGCTGATGCGCTTTTCGGCGGTGCGGCCCGGAACGAACCATGCGTTCAGCCTGTCGCTCCACCGGGCACGCGGGAACGCCTCCCGAAACCTTTCGACCGTTATTCGGTCGTGCGGCAGGTCGGTTGTTGCTCCCTCTCGCGGGGGCGGCAAAGGCTCGTCTTTCGTTTCTTCGTCCATCGGTCAGGGTCCGGCCAACGTCCTGCTCACGCGGCTCGCTTTGACTTTCCGAGGCGCTTGATCGCCTGTTCCAACGGCCGCTCGCCATCACAATAGTCCTGCCAGGCAGTGGTTTTCGCAAGCAGCGCCGGCACGGTGCGGACGGTAAAGCGCTTCGGGTCAAGATCCGACTTCACCTGCGTCCAGGTGAGCGGCATCGAGACTGTGGCGCCGGGCCGGGCCCGCGGCGATAGCGGCGCCACAGCGGTCGCCATCCGATCGTTGCGGAGATAGTCGAGGAAGATCCGGCCACCCCTGAGGCTCTTGGTCATCTTGATCAGGTAGAGTTCGGGATTGTCCCGCGCCATCTGCTGGCAAACATCATGCGCGAAACCCTTGGCCTCCGCCCAAGCGAGAGGCTTGCGCTTGTTGACCGCGAGCGGCGTGACGACATGCAGTCCCTTGCCGCCCGTCGTCTTGCAGAAGCTAACGAGGCCGAGCTCATCGAGCCGGTCGCGCATCTCCCGCGCCGCCGCAACGACCGTCGCAAACGGGACGTCAGGACCAGGATCGAGGTCGAACACCAGACGGCCGGGTACTTCCGGCTTGCCAGGTTCGCAATTCCACGGATGCAATTCAACGCCGCCGATCTGGGCGATCGCTGCAAGCCCCTCAATCCGGTCGATCTGCAGGTACGGCTTCTTGTCGCCGAAGACTTTCACCAGTTCGAGGAGGTTTGATGTGCCGGGCATCGCGTGCCGCTGAAAGAACTGCTCGCCGCTGATGCCGTCGGGCGCACGAATGATGGAACATGGCCGGCCCTTGATATGCTCAACAAGCCAGGCACCGATGGCCTCATGATAGCGGGCAAGATCCTCCTTTGTGACCGGCTCGCCATCGCCAGCGTCCGGCCAGAGCGGCTTGTCGGGATTGGAGACGAGGACACCCATGACCTCGGCTTTCGCGCCTTTGCGGCGAACAGGCTTGTGTTTGGCGGCTGCAGCAGGTTCAGCTGTTTTCGTCTTGGCAGGCCGTGCCGGCTTCTCGGCCTCGACCTCCTTCGCCGGCTTGTCCTCTCGCAGCCCCTTGAAGGCGGCCTGACGGACGAGGCCGTCCGCTGTCCATCCTTCAAATTCGATTTCGGCGACCAGCTCTGGTTTCAACCAGACAACTTCGGCCTGCTTCTTTGGAGCAGCGATACCGGTGAAAGGAGATTTCGCCGTCTCGTGCGGCTTCAGTTTCGGAAGCAAGACCTCGACTTTTTTTGCGCTGTACCCGGTTCCGACACGGCCCACATAAACCAAGCGATCGCCGCGATGAACGCCAACCAGGAGAGATCGGAACTTGCCGTTGGTCTTGGCGTAACCGCCGATCACCACCTCATGGCCGGCGCGACATTTCGACTTTGCCCAGGTGTCGGTGCGGCCCGACAGGTAGGGCGCGTCCATCAGCTTGGAGATAACGCCCTCGAGATGCAGCTTGCAGGCGGAGCGGAGCACAGCGTCGCCACCGGATTGGAAATGTTCAACGTAGCGGATGCGGGGATCGTCACTTGCTTCGGCGAGCAGGTTCTGCAGCCGCTGCTTCCGCTCGACAAGGCGTGTCGACCGCAGATCGTCTCCGCCCTCGAAGAGCAGGTCGAACGCAAAATAGACGAGATCACCGGTGGTCCCTTCCGAGAGAGCCGCCTGAAGTGCGGCAAAATCGGGGGCGCCATTCTGATCAAGCGCGCAGATCTCGCCATCGATAATGCAGTCCGGCAGCGCGGAGGCCGTCTCGGCGATCTCGGGGTATTTGGCCGTCCAATCGAGGCCTTTGCGCGTCTTCAGCGTCACCTGGCCGTCCACGACGCGCATCTGGATCCGATATCCATCGAACTTGATCTCGTGCAGCCAATCCTCACCGGCAGGGGGACGATCGAGCTTGCCGCACAGTTGAGGTTCGATGAAACCCGGCAGGCCGGCTGCGGTAGAAGTCGCCTTGTCCTTGCGAGATCTCTTCTTGCGCTCGTCAGCTGCCAGACCGTGCTTGCTGTCCCAGACGGCATCCGCTTCTACATCCGCGTTCGCCATCATGAACGGTCGTGGCTTGCGGCCCTTGCCTTCCGCGATCAGCTCCATGCTGCGGCCGGAGGCGACCGAGGTCGCGTTCTCTTCCAGGATCGCTGCGCCCTTCTCCTCGACCGAATGTTCGTCATGATGCTTGATCAGCAGCCAGTTGGTTCGGGCAGCGCCATCGCGATCACTGCGCATCCGCACCAGGACGAAACTGCCCTGCAGCCGCTTGCCCTGGAGCGTGAACTTGAAGTCGCCCTTCTTCAGCGCCTCTTCGGGTGATTTCCTACCCTCCGGCTCCCAATAGCCGCGATCCCATAGCATCACCGTGCCGCCGCCATATTGCCCCTTCGGGATCGTGCCTTCGAAATCGCCGTAGTCGAGCGGGTGATCCTCAACCTCGACAGCGAGGCGCTTGTCCTGCGGATCAAGCGAAGGGCCCTTGGTCATAGCCCAGGATTTGAACACCCCGTCGAGCTCGAGCCTCAGGTCATAATGGAGCCGTGTGGCGTCGTGCTTCTGGATGACGAACCGGCGGCGGTTCGACGGTTTGACCCGCGCCTCGCCGCTCGGTTCGCCGGTCTTCTTGAAGTCGCGCTTGGCGCGGTATTTCGAAAGATTGTCAGCCATCGGTATCGCGGACCCTTCCAGTTCTACGAGGAGCGGCGGCGGCGTCTGCCTCCCGCTCATCGATGTTCACAGGATGACAACGCCGGCGGCAGTCCGGAGTTTCGTGACGCGCGCGGGCTCAGGTCCGTCGAACAGTTGATATCGCGGAAGAGGCTGGTATGTTCCTCATTTGTTTCGACGCAGGTCTCCGGTGCTGCGCCGATCCCATCGCCATCGCTGAAGCCACCATGAACGACATGAGCTCGACCCCCATTCGCAAAATCGTCCATGTGGACATGGATGCCTTCTATGCTTCCGTCGAGCAGCGCGATAACCCCGATTTGCGCGGAAAGCCGATAGCCGTCGGCGGATCTGCCGCCCGAGGTGTCGTCGCGGCCGCGAGCTACGAGGCGCGCGCCTACGGCGTTCATTCGGCAATGCCTTCGGTGACCGCGAAGAGAAAATGTCCGAACCTCATTTTCGTGCCGCCACGCTTCGACGTCTACAAGGCGGTGTCCAAGCAAATCCATGAAATCTTTGCGGAATACACGCCGCTGATCGAGCCGCTGTCGCTTGACGAAGCCTATCTCGATGTTACCGAGAACCTGAAAGGCATGGACATCGCCACAGAGATCGCGCTTGAGATCCGCGCCAAGATTAAAGCTGTCACCGGCCTCAATGCGTCGGCCGGGATCTCCTACAACAAGTTTCTTGCCAAGATGGCAAGCGACCTCAACAAACCGAACGGCCAGGCGGTCATCAGGCCGAAGGATGGGCCTGCTTTCGTCGAGGCCCTCCCCGTCAAGAAATTCCATGGTGTGGGGCCGGCGACTGCCGAGCGTATGCGGAAATATGGAATAGAGACCGGGCTCGATATGAAGGAAAAGACGCTTGAGTTTCTGGTGGAGCATTTCGGGAAGTCGGGTCCGTATTTCTATGGGATCGCCCGCGGCATCGATGAGCGCCAGGTGAAGCCCGACCGGATCCGCAAGTCCGTGGGCGCGGAGGATACCTTCGTGGAGGACATCGCTGATCTCGATCACGCGATAGCGGAGCTGAAGCCACTTACTGAAAAGGTCTGGCGTTACTGCGAGGCACAAGGCATCAGCGCCAAGACGGTGACCGTGAAGATCAAGTACTCAGACTTCACCCAAGCGACGCGGAGCCGGACCAGGTCATTGGCGTTTGTGGGCATTCCTGAAGTCCTCGCTGCGGCGTCGGACCTCTTGGCAGCTGTCTATCCATTCAAGCGGCCGGTGCGGTTGCTCGGCATTACGCTTTCAACGCTGGCGACCTCCGAGATCAATAACGCACGCCCCCAGTCCCAACTTGATCTTGGCCTCTGACGGTCCATCGGCGAGAATGAGAAATGCCTGCCGCGGGAGGAGGTGCGGCAGGCTCTCCAAGGGGGACCGGGCAGCGGTCGAAAGTGCCAGTTGGCGGACAAGGGATGAAGCGGGGTCAGCTGCTGTGAATTGTCAACAGATCAGCGTAGACTGTTCGGTTGGCCGCGAGCACTGGATGGCCTTGCAGCAAGGCTTCACCCTCGGCAGGAAACGGCAGATAGTCTCCTCCGGCCTCCTTGACGAGGCAATAACCGGCCATACAATCCCAAGCTCGCATGAACGGCTCGTAATATCCTACAAGCCGGCCTGCCGCCACATAGGCCAGCATTAAGGCGCCGGACCCGTTTCGGATGAAGTTTCCACCCTTTGACAGCAAGGCGGCGATGATCGCACCCACCCGTTCCGGTGCGACATAGGTGTTGCAGCCGATACCGGTCATGGCGTTCTGCAAGTTCTTCGACGGATCGAGACTAAGGGCCTTGCCATTCAGGCTGGCCCCCATTCCCGAGGCCGCAGCGTAAAGTTCATCGTCACAGGGGACGTGAATGACACCGATAGCCGGAAAGCCGCGATGCAGAACGGCAATAGATACACACCATGTTGGCATGCCGTTGACGAAGGGGGCCGTGCCGTCGATCGGATCGACCACCCATGTGAAACCCGACCGACCTTCCTGATGGCCGTATTCTTCACCAAGAAAACCGTCCGTCTCGAACGCTTCCGCCACACGCTGCCGCAAGAAGGTCTCGACGTTGCGGTCTGCGATGGAAACGACGTCCTGTAAGTCTCGCTTCGTCTCGACGACCAGGGAGTCGCGGCGATTGAAATAGTCAAGCGCCATGGCGCCGGCTTCCTGTGCTATGGCCCTTGCGAGGGTAAAGCGCTCTTCGAGTCCTATCTCTTGCGAGGTCATGCTGATATTCCCTGTGATGATCACGATTGATTAGCTGTTGATGAGAGCGATGCCGCGGCTGCGGAAGCCGAGCGTGGCATCAGAGGCGGCGGGCAGAATATGGTCAACGGCATGGTCCACGATGAAAAGCGTGCCGACCGCCGTTTCGACCTCGTATTCAACATGATCACCAAGATAGGCCGAATGCAGGATGCGGCCGGCGAGCCCCTCGCCGTGCCCTTCAGACAGCGAGACGGCTCCGGGGCGAACGGCAAGGCTTGCCACCCCCGGCTTGGCCCGGCCCGCCGGCACGCGATGATGGAATCCCCCGATGCGAATCTCTGCTTCGCTGTCCTCAATTCCGACCACCTCGCACGGAATGACATTCGCCTCTCCCATGAAATCGGCGATGAATGAGGAAGCGGGTGCTTCATAGAGTTCACGCGGACTTCCGGACTGGGCGATCTGACCGTCTTTCATCACAATGATTCGGTCGGAGACGGCGAGCGCCTCATCTTGGTCATGCGTGACATAGACGGCTGTGAAGCCGAGACGCTGCTGGAGTTCGCGGATTTCGGTGCGTACGCGGCGGCGCAGCCGGGCATCGAGATTTGAAAGGGGCTCGTCAAGCAACAGAACCTGAGGCTCCAGCACAAGTGCACGGGCCACGGCGACGCGCTGCTGCTGGCCCCCGGAGAGTTCTGCCGGCAGGCGCTGCCCCATCCCTGCCAGGCCGACGAGTGCCAGCCCATCCTCTGCCCTTTCCCGCGCATCCTTACGCGACAGACCAGAGGATTCCAGACCGTAGGCGACGTTGTCGCGGGCATTCATATGCGGAAAAAGCGCATATGATTGGAATACCATCGAAACATCGCGCTCATTTGCCGGGAGCATAGTGACGTCCTTACCGCCGATCAGGATTTTTCCCGCCGTCGGATGCTCGAGACCTGCCAGCATCCGAAGGGTCGTTGTCTTGCCGCAGCCTGAAGGTCCCAGCAGGGTGACGAGCGTGCCGGGCTTGATGGTGATTGAGAGGTCCGGAATGGCCGTGAATGCGCCAAAGGTCTTGCGAACATTCTGGAAGACGACGGAACCAGCTTCTTGGTGAATCATGCGATTTTCTCCTGACGAGAGGTGGCGAGGCCGGCGACGCGGTTTTCGCGCCTTAATCGACGTTCGCCCACGAGAACCTGGAAGCCGGCGATGACGGTGATCATCACGACGATCAGCATGGACGAATAGGCAATAGCAACACCGTACTCGCCGTTTTCGACCAGGCCGACGATGTAGGAGGTCGCCATGTTGTATTCGGCGCTGACAAGGAAGATGACGGCGCTGATGGAGGTTATGGCACGCACGAAGGAATAGACGAGTGCCGCGGTGATAGCTGGGCGCAAGAGCGGGAGTATGACCTTGCGAATCGTGCGGAAGCTATTGGCGCGCAAAGTCAGAGAGGCTTCGTCCAGGCTTTTGTCGAGCTGGCTCATCGCCGCAATGCCGCCGCGCACGCCGACCGGCATGTTTCGGAAGACGAAGCAGGCAATCAGGATAAGCGCCGAGCCCGTCATTTCCAGCGGCGGGAGATTGAAGGCCATGATGTAACTGACACCGATAACTGTGCCTGGAATGGCGAAGCTCATCATAAGGGCGAACTCGAAAACATTCTGGCCGGAAAATTTTTGGCGCACGATAATGTAGGCTGTCAGCAGACCCACGGCGGCCGTCAGAGGCGCGGAGATCAGGGCGATCTCGATGGTCGTCCAGAAGGAGTTCCAGGCAACGCCCGTCCAGGCGACCCCATTGTCGAGGCCTATGGAGAAGGCCTTCGCGTAGTGGTCGAGGGTAAGTGAGTTGTCGAGGCCCCAGGTTTTCACGAAGCCGCCGACCAGGATCATGCCGTAGATGACGAGCGTGAAGAGGATCCACGGGATGACGACAGCGTGGACGCCGATCGACAGCCCACGCGGCAGGGCGATATGCGATCCGCTATCGCCCTTGCCGGTGACGGTGGCAAAATTCTTGCCCGATAGCCAAACGCGCTGGGCGAGGAAGGCAGAGAGCGTGAAGGCGAGCAGCACCATGGCGAGGACGGCGGCGCGCGAGGGATCGTTCTGCGAACCGACGACGGCGAAGAAGATTTCCGTCGAGAGCACGCCATGGCTGCCACCGAGCACCAGCGGATTGCCGAAGTCGGCCATGCTTTCGATGAAGCCGATGAGGAAGGCATTGGCGAGGCCCGGCTTCATCAGCGGCAGCGACACGCGCCAGAAGGTGCGCCAACGGTCGGCGCGGAGCGTCGTGGACGCCTCCTCCATCGATGGACTAACGCCTTCGACGACGCCGATCAGCACGAGGAAGGAAATCGGCGTGAAGGACAGCACCTGCGCGATCCAGATGCCGGAGAGGCCGTAAAGCCAGCGGCCGGGCTCGACGCCTAAAAGGTTTGAAAGCCCCTGGGTGACGACGCCGGCGCGGCCGAAGAGCAGCGTGAGCGCCAGACCGATCACAAAGGGCGGCGTGATGATCGGTAGGATCGTCAGCAGCCGCAGGCCCTTCTTGAAGGGAAAGCGCGTGCGGGTGGCGACGAGCGCGAAGGCAAGGCCAAGTAGGGTCGAGCCGAGGCCGGTCATAATGGCGAGCCACAACGTGCGCCAGGCGACGCCGCAGCGGCCGGCCCCGATCACGCAGTTGAGGCTCCAGATGCTCGGATCCCACATGTTGCGGATGAAGTTGTCCGCATTGAACGAGCCGTCGAACTCCTGCACCGAGCCGACAAACATGCTGCCGATGGGGTAGAAAACGAAAACCGCGACGAGGAAGATAAGCAGCGAGATCGCGCTGACGACGAAAGCATCCCCCTTCATCACGCCCCTCTCCGCAAGACCAAAGGCAAAGAGCAGTACGAAGGAAACGGCCAAGAGTACGGCACCCGCCCCCATCGATGGCTGACCATCGGAAAGCTGGCCGAAGAGGGTTTCGCTGACAGCCCATGTCCAGCCGTTAAGGCTGATGGCAAGGCCTTGGAGTGAAAGAAAGAGAACGCCGGCCGCGCCGGTCGAGGCGAGCGCGGCGCCGCGGTGCATCGGATCCGCGATGCCGCGAGCCGCGATTGCCAGGAGAAGAAGAACGAGCGCACCTCCAAGCCACAGCCGGCCATGCGCGAAGATCTGCACGAGGCCGGGGGCGGTCTGCCGGAAAAAGGGGAAACCGGCCAGCCAACCGAGTCCGAAGAAGCCGGTCTCGATCCGGTACCAGGGCAACAGGGTCAATGCGACCGCGCCCAGGATCAGGACTACGTCCAGCCTGCGATTGCCATGTCTCATGGCTGACCTCGCTGTCTTTGAGTGTAAGGAGGCGGCGCCCGAAAAGGCGCCGCTGTTCAGGACATCAGTTGGCGGCTGCGCCTATTTCGCGATCCCAGCGCTCCAGAAGAGCCTTTCGTTTTGCCGGGTCGCCGTAGGTTTTGAAGTCGTAGTCGATCAACTTGATGTCCTCAAAGCGCGGCGCCTCCTTCGGAATTACGGCGCTCTTGTTGGACGGAAGCTGGAAGGACTTCGCATCCTTCATGCGAGATTGGACTTCGGCCGTTAGCGCCCAGTCGTACCAGATCTTCGCATTGTCGAGGTTGCGGGCGCCCTTGACGATCGACATGGAACCGATCTCATAGCCTGTTCCTTCACAAGGGGTGGCCGACTTGACCGGGAAGCCTTCCGCAGTCTGGGCTACGGCATCGTGCACGAAGACGATGCCAAGCGCTGTCTCCCCGCGGGCAGCTGCCTTGACCGGCGCGGAACCGGATTTGGTGTATTGTGAGATGTTTCCATTGAGCTTCTTCAGGTAGTCGAAAGCTTGATCCTCGCCCATGATCTGTACGAGGGACGCCAGCGCCGTATAGGCAGTGCCGGACGAGTTCGGATTGGCAATCTGGATCTCGCCCTTCAGTTCCGGGGCCAAAAGGTCGGCCCAGCAGGCCGGCTCCTTAAAACCTTTCGACTTGAAGATCTCCGTGTTGTAGCCCCAGCCGAGCGCGCCGGCATAGACGCCGACGGTGCGGTAGCCGGAGCTTTCCGCCTGGCTTTTGGCCCAGCCGTTGAGCTCGTCGAGCTTTGCCGACTTGTATTCTAGCGTCAGGCCCTCCGAGGCGGCCTGCAGATGCGGGTCGCCCGTGCCAGCCCACCAAATGTCCGTTTTCGGGTTGCGCGCTTCTGCGCGGACCTTGGCGTAGGTCTCACCGGACGAAAGGCGTACCATGTTCACCTTGATGTCACTGTGGGCTTTTTCGAAATCGCCCTTCATTTGCTCGCAGATGACGACGTCTGCGGAGCAAATTAGATTGAGGTCGCCGGCCGCCTGCGCCGGGAGAGCCGCAAGCGCGGTACCGGCGAAGAGCGTGAGGGAAAGGGTCTGTTTCATCGGGGCATCCTCCTGTTGCCTTGCTTTGAATTTCTCACAGAACGAAACACGGCAGGGCCTCCGGCCTGCAAACGCGCGGCGCGTTCTCCATTCGATTGCAAATCGTTATTGGCCGTCAGTTCGTTGCGGAGATTACCGCGTCGAACTGTTCGAGCAGTCGACTTCGCTCGTCCGGCGAGCCAAAGGTTGCGAAGTCGTAGTCCACCATCTTGATCAGCGAGATATCGGGCGCGGCAAGCGGCAAGCTTGATCTGGCGTTTGACGGTACCTGGTTCTGGCCCGAGGCGGCACCGGTACCCTGCCCCTCGGGGCTCAGGGCGAAGTCGACAAATCGCATCGCCTCTTTTGGATGCTGCGCACCCTTGACGATGCTGACGGCCCCGATCTCGTAGCCCGTGCCCTCGCAGGGGGCGACAATGACGAGGGGCGAGCCCGCCTGTTTTTGCGTTACGGCGTCATGCATGAATGAAATACCGATCAGGGTTTCGCCCCGCGCTGCTGCCTTGACCGGTGCCGAACCAGCCGTCGTATATTCGTCGATATTGCGGTTGAGCGCCCCCAGGAACCGGAACGCCTCGCTCTCACCAAACAACTGCACGAGAGTTGCGAGCGTCGTGAACGCGGTCCCCGACGACTTGGGATTGGCGCTTTGAATACGGCCCCGATACGCGATGTCCGTCAGGTCCTTCCAGCAAGTCGGCGCCGGCAACTTCAGGTCGCGCAAAAGATCAGAGTTGTAGGCAAAGCCGAGCGCCCCGGCATAAATGCCAGCTGAGCGGCTACCGGACATGGCGAAGAAATTCTGCGCCCAGGGCAGCATGTCCCGCTCATGCGCCGGCTGATAGGTTTCCAAAAGGTTTTCCGAACCCGCCTGCAAATGCGTATCGCCGGTCCCACCCCACCAGACATCGACGGTCGGGGCTGCCTTCTCGGCGCGGAGCTGGTTGAGTATGTCACCCGTGCTCTTGCGGGTCATCGAAATTTCCAGGCCGGTTATCGTCTCATAGGTTGTCTTCATCTTGGCGCACCACGCCTCATCGACACCGCACAATACGGTCAGCGAGGGAGCCGTCACGCCGGCCGAGGCGCTGCATAACCACAATGCCACGCCGGCGCTGAAAGCGCTGATACCTCTCACGATATTCCTCCCTTTTGGAACGACAAACGTCCCAATCTCCGAAGTCAGGATGTCACATCTTCCGCCCGCCGCAACCCCAAGATTGGTTACCGTTCTTACAGCCGCAGGCAGGATCGGCATCTCAAAAATGACAAAGGTTACAAATGTGACAGTCGGCATAACGCGAGCCCGCTTTGAAGATTGGGGGCACCCTGCCTATGATGGGCGTGGGAGGAGTTATCTATGTTGAATGAGAAAATAAGGATTCTGATCGTCGAGGACGATCCGGATATGGCAGAGCTCATTTCCGACCTAGTGGAGGCGGAGGGCTGGACGCCACTGACGGCGCCATCGGCAGAAGAGGCTGCAGGCGTGATCAGCCGGGAGACAGTACATCTGGTGCTGGTCGACCACAATCTACCTGGTACCTCCGGCCGCACCTTCGCGCAGCGTCTTCGGGCGCAGACCAACATCGGCATCGTCATGGTGACGGCAGCGGGAAGTGCCGCAGACCGGGTGCTTGGTCTGGAGACTGCGGCGGACGACTATGTCGTCAAACCCTTCGAGCCCATTGAGTTGACTGCGCGCATCAAGGCGGTACTGCGCCGCACGATCCCGTCGCTGAAGCCGGAGTTAGAAAGCGACCGCAAACACGAACCAGCGGCGCTCAGACTGGGCGACTGGTCAATCGATCTCAAAAGCCGGCGGGCCGTCTGCGTGAATGATCCTGCTAAATCCCTCACCAGCGCCGAGTTCGCCCTGCTCGAAATCCTTGCCGAGACGCCGAACTTGCCCGTCAGCCGCGCCCACATCCTGGACAGGCTTGGCGCCGAAAGCGAGCGCTTTATAGACCGCAATGTCGACGTGCTCGTACTGCGCCTTCGCCGAAAGATCGAGCGCAATCCTGACCTTCCAAGACACATCCAGACGCGCCGCAGCAAGGGCTATGTCCTGAGTACCGACGATGGTGAGCTTTCGCCGTGATCAACCGCCCGTTTCTCTCCTCGATCGCCTTTCGGCTGCCCTTCGCCATCGTTTTCATCTGCGTGCTTGTCTTCAGCCTGGCCACGGTTACGGTCTACGGCCTCCAGCGCGCCCGGGAGGAGATGGCAGCTTACGGCCTACAGGCCTTCTCTAGTCTTGCAAAGGCATCGCTCGTCTCGCGGCAGGTCTCTGACCTGGTGTCGACTGCACCCTTCCTGATGAACGCGACCTCGCCTTACCGGGTCTCCAGCGAAAGCAGGTCGGTCGTTGCCCAGGTCGATGCGCTGCTTCTAACCATGCAGCCAAAAAGCAACGAAGCGACGGTAAAGGGGTTTGCCGGTCCCCGCATCGTCGAGCTGCTGGAGACGATACGTACGCAAACGATGACACTTGCCGGCGATGCCGAAGCTGCCCAAGAGCACAAGGCGGAGGCTGCGGCCGCGCTGGGGGAGATTGCCACCGGCAGCCGCATCCCAGACACTGATTTGCGCCGGCAGCTCAACGACATCGTGCAGTCGGCTTCGAACTCGGATAGTCTTTTCCAGCTCGGCGAGCTGCGCCGCCGCTATGTCGCCGAAACGACTCCACGCCTTGAACGCGCAGCACCGGATGCGCGGATTTCCCGTAGCGAGCTAATGCCTTACGAGCGGATCTTCGACGCGCAAACCCACTACCTGCTGGAAATGTTTTCAATCCGCGCCGCGGTAGGGCGCCTCCATTCTGTTTCCCGCGATCTCTCGCATGCGACCGAAACCCAGAGCGAGGCCGTCGCCCGCGGTCTCAATGATGATCTCGTCTCGACCTCGGACGCTCTCAGCCGCCTGCTTGTCATCGTCGCTTTTGCCGCTCTGCTCGTGCTTGTCATGGCGATCTTCTCCATCCGCTCCGTCATGCGTGTTTCGCGCGGCATCGTCGCACTATCTGCCGGCATGAATGCGCTGGCTGAGGGACGCAAGAATGTCGAGACCCCCAGCTACAACGGCACGGAAACAGAACTAGTGCGCCTGCTCGAAGCATTCCGCGCGTTTCGGGAGAGCGTCGAGCGTGTCACGCGGCTGCGGCGCACGGCCGAGGCCGCTGCCCGCACCATCCGTTCCACATTTCGCAGCATGAACGAGGGCATCGCTCTGTTCGATCCGCGAGGTAGTCCGATTACGATGAACCGCCGCGTCATCGAGCTCCTCGGCTGGTCCGGTTCGGCCCGAAAACTGCCGCTCCGCAGCTTCGTCGCGCATCTGCAAGAGATCGATCCATCACTTCTGCCAGCCGAGAATGATGTCGGCCTGATCCACGACCGGTTCGTGTTACGCCACCGCTCCGACGCCGGCAAGGTGACGGAAGTGTCGCTATCGCGCCAACCGGATGGCGGCATCGTCCTTCTGGCGCGCGATATCACGGACATCGACCGGCAGGAAGCGGAGGCAGCAAAGATCCAGCGCCTCGACGGCATCATGCGCATGACCCACCAGGTGAGCCATGAGGTTGGCAATATGATCGGCATCATCACCGGCAGCCTCGGCCTGCTAGAACGTGAAGCCGGCTTCAATGACCGTCAAAAGCGGCACATAGCCCGCATCCGCAAGGCTGCTGACCGTGGCAGATCGCTCGCTGCAAGTATGCTTTCTATCGGCAGCCAGCAGCCCATCAATCCCGACAGGGTGGAAATTGGTGCTGTGCTACGCGGCATGGCGGATGTACTGGAGATCGCGATTGGCGAAAAATGCCGACTTGCACTCGAGATTGCCGACGACCTACCCACCGTCCTCATCGACGCGGCACTCTTTGAGCAATCAATCATCAATCTATGCCTCAACGCCGCTTCAGCCATGCCAGCAGGTGGAACAATTCTCATCCGTTGTTCTCTAGGCGAGGCCGGCGTCAGCGTTAGTGTAACGGACAACGGCATCGGCATGACATCCGATGTTATCGACAAGGCCTTCGAACCATACTTTACCACCCGCGACTCAGAAGGCGGAGCAGGTCTCGGCCTTGCCGTCGTCTATGGCTTCGTGCGCCAGAGCGGCGGAGACGCTCGCATCGTGTCGCTGCCGGGCAAAGGTACGGTGGTCGAGCTCTTGTTTCCAACCTGATCTGTCACGAAGGGTAAGTGGAGGACTGGAACGAAAGACCCAACTGCGCGCTTGTTCGATAGCTAGCCGTCGAGAGCAGCAGTCGTGCTCTTTACGAGGGGGGAGGATTTTCTGCTCTTTGGATATAGACGCAAACAGCTTCAAAATCCCGAGAGCGGGCTAAGCGCAGTTGAGCCAGGCTCTGCTCCCAGCGATGCTGGATTCGCTCGGGCTTTGGGAAAAACCCGTGGCCGAACAGCCTAGCGAGCCTTTCCCTGCGGTTTGAAGTCGACCAAGATCGATTTCAGTTCGACTTCGCGCACCCGACGCGCGGCTTCTTCAGTCGACACCCAGGCTATAGTCCGCTGGCCTTTCTCCTTGAAATCCGGCACCATGTCAGTCACGTCGATCTGAAACAGATCTACCATGCAGGGTGCAACGTCACCGTTGTCGAGCCACTTTAGGTACGTATAGTGCCCGATAGATTTCTTGACCACCCGCCCGCGGACCCCGGCTTCCTGGAAAGCCTCGAGAGCTGCCGCCTCAAACGGCTTCTTCTTTTTCATGGGCCAGCCTTTTGGGATTACCCAACGGCCTGAATCACGTGAGGTGATGAGGAGGACCTCAATGCCTGCCGCTTCGCCCGTTCGACGGAAACAGAGGGCACCATATTGCTGCCGAAACTCCCCATTGAACAGCTTGTCAGGTACGGCCGCGAGTTGCTGGAGAAGTGTTTTCTTTCTCGGCGGCGGCTGCTTGCGCCGTTTATCTTGGGTCTTCATGACAATAAAGTTCGCTGAATTCCGCAGTTGCATCAATGGGCAGTTGGGCTTTATGACAGTTTTATGACAGGCCGTCTGCCCAAGGACTAAAGCGATGATGAGTGTCTTCCGTAAACTGATGCCACGTGAGGACAAGTTCTTCGATATGTTTAGAGACCATTCGCGAACGGTCGTCCAGGCGGCCGGCGCGCTTAATAGCCTACTGAACGGGGATGAGATCGACAAGAACTGCGAGCTTATTGTTGCGCTCGAAGAACAGGCAGACAACATCACCCGCGAGGTCCTGCTGGCGGTACGCCGCAGCTTCATCACTCCGTTTGACCGCGGTGACATCAGGGATCTTATTCAATCGATGGATGACGCCATCGACATGATGCATAAAACCGTCAAAACAATCAGGCTGTTTGAACAGTCAAGCTTTGACCCCTTAATGCGGGAAATGGGTGCGGAAGTCGTCAAAGCCGCTAACCTTGTCGCCACGGCAATCCCCCTTCTGGACAAGGTCAGCGCCAACGCGCAGCGTCTCAGCGCAATAGCGGAGGAAGTCACGCAGATCGAAGGGCTGTCTGACGACCTGTATGACCGCGGCCTTAAGGATCTGTTTCGGCGCCACGGTTCATCCGGCAATGCCATGGCCTATATGATCGGTAGCGAGATTTACGGCGAGCTCGAAAAAGTCGTGGACCGCTTTGAGGACGTAGCCAATGAGATCAGCGGCATCGTGATCGAGAACGTCTGATGGACTCCTCTCTCGCGTTTCCCCTGCTGGCGGGATTGATTGCCATCGCGTTGTTCTTTGACTTTCTGAACGGCCTTCATGACGCCGCAAATTCGATCGCGACCATCGTGTCGACCCGCGTTCTTCGCCCACAATATGCGGTAATCTGGGCTGCCTTCTTTAATTTCATCGCCTTCCTGTTCTTCGGTCTGCATGTTGCTGAGACACTTGGAACCGGCATAATCGATCCTGCGATCGTCTCCCCCCAGGTTATTTTTGCAGCTCTCATGGGGGCAATAATCTGGAATATCGTGACTTGGATTTTCGGAATCCCGTCGAGCTCTTCGCATGCGTTGGTGGGCGGACTGGTCGGTGCCGGCCTTGCGAAAGTTGGGTTTAACGCGATTGTCTGGACAGGCTTGCTGAAGACGGTCGGCGCAATTTTCTTGTCGCCCGCAATCGGCTTCTTCCTCGCGCTGATACTCGTCCTGATCGTTTCGTGGGCGTTCGTGCGTAAAACCCCCTTCGCAGTCGACCGCACCTTCCGTGTCATGCAGTTCGTCTCGGCCTCGCTCTATTCCCTCGGTCACGGCGGCAATGACGCCCAAAAGACCATGGGCATCATCGCCGTTTTGTTATTCAGCCAGGGATATCTTGGTTCCAGCTTTTACGTGCCGTTCTGGGTGGTCATTACCTGTCAATCGGCCATGGCACTAGGCACTCTTTTCGGGGGTTGGCGGATCGTTCACACAATGGGTTCCAAGATCACACGACTCAACCCGATGCAGGGTTTCTGCGCGGAGACAGGCGGCGCTCTTACGCTCTTTGGTGCGACCTGGCTTGGAATTCCCGTATCAACAACGCATACCATAACGGGTGCCATCATTGGGGTTGGGGCAGCCCGTCGGGTGTCAGCGGTTCGCTGGGGACTTGCGGGAAACATTCTGATTGCTTGGATCATCACAATGCCGGCCGCGGCAGCAATATCCGCTATTTTTTTCGGATTGGTGGGGCTGTTTTTATAGCCGAAACTGCCCCGCTACCGATGAAGCGCGGTCGCGCCTAGGCGACAGAATGGAACTTCATGTTCGTCATGAAGGGCAAAGAAAAAGATGCTCTCGAAACCGCCGTCGGGCGCTGCGACAGTTGCACAAATATTCAATTCGCGCGCGCCTTGCATGGGCACGGTGCCGCTTTCAGACATCAGCGTCCCAACTCGCATCCCCGGCTCGGAGAATGAAGTCTTACGAACCGCTATTGCGGTTACGCCACCGCGGGTTCACGCACATCGTCCAGGAGGAAATGCACGACGACGTTCTTTTTGACGGGCTGCTTTACCGGGTCGTCGATCTCACCTTCTGTTCCGCCGTCCGCTGGATGCCACTGGTGGTAGAGCGGGTTGTTGACAATCATGGTGATGGCCTTGCCGCCAAACCTGCCTCCGAGCCGGAACCGGGCGTCTGCCAGCGGCCAAATTCGCTCATAGTCCTGTTGCAGTAGTCGAACCTTCAGCGCTTGTCTTCGGGTTGCGGCACTGGTTGAGCCGTCCGCGCCTGGCGTATGAGGAATTTCCAGCGTCACTTCCTCTGCATCATCCAGAATGAAGTTGAACTCCTCGGGCCACATCCGTTTCATGAAAAGCTCCTCTGGTCCATCAGCCACACCCACTGTAGCTCGTTCGAGGCTGGACGCAACCAAATGCTGTCACTGAGAGAAAGCATCCTGGTAACATCATCTTTCTTGAAAGCAGCCCTTCGATGGGTCCTTCGGTGAGCGCCCATCGACATCCAGCGCATGTCGCTTCTTGTTCATGCGGGCGTTCGTAAGGGGTGGTAGCAGCAGGTGCACCGGCCTTACAACTGGCGGGCGCAACAATGAGAGGCAGATCTTTCGTACCCCGTTTCGAAACGGGAACGGCCTTATGTGATACGACGGATGATGTCGATGACCCTGATTTCGGTTCCGGAGGCTGTTGTGAGGAGGTGGTTCTCAGCCAACTCGACGATTGCGGACGCCACCTCTGGTTCACCCCAGCCGGCCGCCATTGCGCGATCGACAACACTTTGGAACACCTCCCTGAGGCTCTCCTGACAGTGGGCGTGACGGTCGGGATGATCAGGGGAGACAACGGGTCTAGAAATCGTGCTCATTGGCCGAGGATGGCCTGGAACGAGTGATTTGCGAATCCACTCCCTGTTACGCCTTTCGAGGTAATCGTGACGTAGCGAAACATCTGTGCCGCTGCTTTTCGCGAGATACCACGAGGTACTAATTCTTGGAGAGACTCACCGCTTCCAGGAATGTTTGGCGAGCAACCTCGGGAGAGACTCGTCCGTCCATGGCGGCCGCTAGTGCGCTTTCAGCCGCAGAACGTTGATCCTTGGTAATATTTCTTTGATGAGCTCGCAGAAACGATTGTGCCTGATGCGGTGTAAAAATCAGATGATCGCCGACAACCGCCGGCTCGTCCCAAACATGACCTATCATCACCAGCCTTTCCGTCAATACCTCAAAAATCTAATAAAAGAAGGCGAAGTTGCAAGTACCTCATTCGGCGGTGGAATATCCTAAGCGGCCAGAAGTAGGCATTTTCACCGCGGAGAGTGCGGGACGAGGTTAGGGGGGTGTTCCTTGGATAGATCATCCTGCCGTCGCCACCCCAGGGTTGCCCATATCGCCGCCTGTGGAGTGAAAGGTCCTCCGCTGCCCTTCCACATGCGTGGCACGCGCAAAATCGCGTTTACAAGAAAGAGGGTTACCTCTCCCACTCGATCCCTCTGTCCCGATCCCGCTTTATCTCGAGTTGGCGCGCCGGCTCCGGTCGAGACAGGTCTGCCGTTCGGGCTCGTTCAGCAATGCCGGCAACATCCTTGATACGATCGAGCCTCGCCAGGTCTTCTGGTGCCATTCGCAGGTTCTCTCGTCTCAAATCACCAAAGTCAGCGCTACCAAACCGCTGCTCGAGCGCCTGAACGACTTTCGTCGCCTCTTCAAGTGCATGCCTGCCTTCAGAAGTACTGGAAAGCTGTTCGAGAAACCTCCGTTTCTCCCCATCTGAGCGTCGGTCAAGCTGTTTCAGGATTGCCTCACTACGAGAACTCAATCCCGGCACCTCGATCACGTCGCGTTTCTCGCGGAACCACATCTCGGATTGGCGCTCGTCGTGCAACCGGCGTTGCCAAAGCTGAACTGCTGAGCCAACTCGATTGCTGAACGCCGCACTAGACTTCCTTGCTTCGCGACGCTCCCTGCTCTCGCCAAAGATGCCGGTTCTTCCACGCAATTCACCAAACCGTTCGGGTTGTAGGGTAATCAGTCTCGCCAAGGCCCAATCGTCCAGCCCCTTCTCCACGATCGCCACTCGCAGCTTGGCAACAGCACCATCTGGATTGGCATAGACCGCGCGAGCTGCTTCCCGCATTGTCTCGAAGGTTCGGTTGAAAGCCGACAGAGCTTTTTCAAAGCCGATGTCCTCGATGCTGCGCGAATATTGCATCAGGGCCGGCACAAGCGGTTCGACCTTCTTTTCTGGAGCGTCACCGCCTGGACGATCCCGATAGGCCTCGGCGCTCGCTGGGTGCGGAACATCGGCGGACGAGCGCGCCCCCTCCATTCCTGCAACGACGTGGGCCGTCAGCCGGTTTTGAACCATGCCAGACGAGGGACCAACGACAATCTCACTGCGAACATCCAGCGTTTGCGCAAGTCCACGGCGCTCGACAAAGGCCTTGGTGTAATCGAGAGTGGTCTCCTTCAAACCCGACCGGCTCATGCTGGCGCTCAGCACCTTCATATCCTTCAGTTCATCCCGCCCGGCATAAAGCCGCACACTGTCGCGATGACGGGTCATCGCCACATAGGCCAGATGACGATCCATGGTGCGCGACCCCATGACGAAGCTGCGATCGACCGTCGTCCCCTGAGATTTGTGGATCGTGATCGCGTAGCCATGATCAAAGGATTGGTAACTGTTCACCGGTATGGAGACGGTCCGGGCAAGGTCTTGCCGGCCGTCGAGGCGCACTTGTACTGCGTTCGCCCCGACGGAGAGTACCGTCCCCAGCATGCCGTTTCTGACGCCAAGATCGCGATTGTTTTCCAGGAACACGATTCGATCACCGGCAGCAAAACTCCGCTCTCCCACCGTCGTTTGATAAGTCACCTCACGCCCAGGCATTGCCTGCGCCTGTTTCCCACCCGCCAACCGACCACGCTCCTGAAGCAAAGCCCGGATCTCGGTGTTGATGATCCGGACATCGACACGGCGATGGGCAAGCGCTATGCGCGAGCCGGAGGAACGGGCTTCGTAGTCATTAACGTAGTCGCGCACCAGTGCTGCTCTTGCCGTCTGCCGGTCCTTCTCAAAGCTGATGGCACCGTGGTTGTCGTAAGCCTTCAGCCCCTCGCCTGTTCGGTGCGTTGCAAACGCACTCGACGCCTGCCGCTGCCAACTCGCCTTTTGGCGACGGATTTCCGAAAGTTCGACGGCACCGATGCGCTCGGCAATGGCCCGAAGTGGGGACCCCGCCCCGATCGCCTGCAACTGCTCGTGGTCGCCGACGAGGACGAGTTTTGTCCCCTTCGTCTCGGCTTCTGAGATGAACCTTGCCAATTGTCGGCTTCCAACCATGCCAGCCTCGTCGATGACGAGAATATCGCTCCTTCCCAACTCACCCCGACCAGCCTGCCATCCATATTCAATGGACGCCAAGGTGCGGGACTGAATACCAGAGGATGCCTCAAGCCCCTCGGCCGCCTTGCCGGCAAGAGCCGCGCCATGGACACGGTAACCTTGCCGCTCCCATGCCTGCCGTGCAGCAGCCAGCATCGTCGACTTACCCGCTCCTGCAAAGCCGATCACCGTTGCGATCTGCTCTGGTCCGGTGATGTGGCGAACCGCCATCCGCTGTTCATCGCTTAAGCCCACAGGATCAAGCGACCGATCGCCTTCCTCCACCCCGGTTTCACCGCGTTCGGTTTTTGCCTTGATCGACGCATCCGTCGCCCTCAACGCCCAATCCACATGACGGCGTTCGACGAAGTGACTATCGATGCCTGCCATCTTGTTAGCGCTCATCGCCATGACATGCTCGATCGAAATCATTTCCCGGGTCGAATAGCGGGCAGCCTTACCCGCCTGTTCGGGCTGCAATTCAACGAGGGCCGGCGATGCCATGACCGCCGCAAACGCGTTCTGGAATGCCTCAGGCTCGTCGACGTAGCGATGCAGGGTCCGCGCCACATCATGGCGATCGAATACGCTTTTCTCGGAGGTGATCACCGACAAAACCTGGTCCGGCTTTTGCCGAATGAGCTCGGCATTCCGACGCGCGGCATGTGCATCGAGCCGGGTTCGAGACACACTCAGATCACGCCGCTCCATCTGGCTTGCGTGCACGCCGACATGCTGCGTCGGCTCGACCTCCAATCCTCGCTCCTGATGGGAGCGATGGTCGACCCGAATATCCAATCCGGCCATTGCCAGATGGCGGTTGACGTGATGCTCCCAGAGCTGGCGAACATCCCGAAGCTGCATCTGCGAGGTCGGCAGATTGTTCGACAGCAGCCATTTGTTTTCCCGCTCCAGATGGGTCTTAATCCCGAGCCCGTATTCCATCACCTGCCGCGTGGTCATCAAAAGATGCGCATGATGGTTGCGAATGTCGCCAAGCCTGGATGGTTCGCCTCGTTCATGCGGGCTATGGATCGCAAAATCGACCGCCGCCCCGAACCGGTTGGCAAGCTCCTGTGCAAAGGCCCGCGTCAGACGAAGGCGCTGCTCTCGCGTCAGTTCATGAGGAAGCGCGATCTCGAACTCTCTGGCGACGCGGGCATCTTTGCGTGTCTCGCTGCGCTCTGCCGCATTCCACAGAGCTGCACGATCCCTCGCCCACTCGGCACCAACGCCCGTCGGCAGAACGATCTCGGAATGTTCAACACCCTGTTTGCGGGTGAAGTCATGCACCTGCCCGTCGCGCTCGTTGACCAGTCGTTCACCAGCGCGATAGGCAGCGGCTGCCACCGCGCTGCGCCCGGCATTGCGTGAGATCGGCTTCGTGCTGGCATGATAGATCGCCAAGGCTTCGCCCCCGTCCCGATCTGAGATCGGCGCGCCTGAGTTGCAGAGCAACTCGTAAGTGCGCCCTTCCGCGTTCCGCCACGTTAGCGCAAGCCGTCGCGACCGAGCAAGCGGAGACGTCGTCAATCATCAACAAAAGCAGCGTTTTGATCAAAATCTACGAACTTTTACGGATATCAAAACCGCCCCAAGTCTGCTTATCATATTCCCGCTTGACGAGATTTTGGCTGCATCTCAACCAGACTGAGAATCAATTCCTGATTGCCGGATGTGGTCGTTGGTTCTGCAGTCCCGCACGAGTGAGGCGCAAAACCGCGGGGCCGTGGCAGGTCTTGCCAAAGCGGCGTCGAGCAAAGCCGGAACCGAAAGGAGGAGAGGCTATGACAAGGAAAACCATCGAAGAGCGACTTCTTCAACTCGAGGCCCAGAAGAAGACCCTTCAGGCGCGTCTTTCCAAGCAGGAACGTGCCGCCGATACCCGCCGCAAGATCTTGCTTGGCGCCTTTGTGCTCGATCGTCTCGAGAACCGAGAATCCGAGGAATTTTGCCGGGAGCTTGGCGAATGGCTACGGCGTGAACTGCCTGGATTTCTAAGCCGCGATGCCGATCAGGCTTTGTTTGCAGAACTGTGGAGGTTTCCCCAGCAAGTCTCCGCCGAAACCTCAGACCAAGACGCGAGCTTCGGCAACATCAGCCTGCCCTCCTGATGAAGGGCTCACCCTGTCGAGCGATGCAGCGCACATCTTGCTGACCGGTAATCCGGGCGGCTGACTCTCTTGGAACTGCCACCGCAACCCACGTGAACAGAGGTCAAGATCATGAACCAAGTCGCTTTGGCATGGGCCGCGTTCAAGAACATGATACGTGCTGCCCTGCGTGATCCGGTATGGGCGCTCGCGGCGATTTCGGTCGCCCCTTTTGCCGCGATCCGCCCGATCTTCAACGCTTTGGCTCTCCTGGGCGTCGTAACACTCGTCCTCGGGTTTGGCGGCGCAACGGCGCTCAATGCGCTTGGCTTCGAACAGGACGGCCTGGTGATGCAGTCGATGAACGTTCTCCTGCCGCTCGTCCTGTTGATCCTCGCCTTCCGCATCCTCACCAATCCGCTGATCTTGCATTTCGGCAATATAGACCAGCAAACCCACGGCTCGGCCCGCTTCGCCACCGACACGGAAGTCTATTCTCTCACCAGCTCCGATACCGGCCTTCTGCTGGGGCGGGATCCGACGTCCAAAAGGCTGATCCGCTATTTGAGTTTTGCCCATCTTCTCACCATCGCCCCGACTAGGACCGGCAAGGGTGTCGGGACTATCATTCCGAACCTTCTCACCGCAGATCGCTCGGTCATCTGCATCGATCCGAAGGGAGAAAATGCCAGGATCGCTGCGCGTGCTCGGCAAGCGTTTGGGCCTGTCCATGTGCTCGATCCGTTCGGCGTCACCGGCAGAACCTCTTCCGCCTTTAATCCGCTCGATTTGCTTGAGCTCTCCAGCCACGACGTCGCGGAAGACGCGAGTACACTCGCCGACGCGCTTGTCTTTGACGAACCGGGCATGGCCGGCGAAGCGCATTGGAACGAGGAAGCAAAAGCGCTGATCGGCGGCTTGATCTTGAGGATCCTCTCGGACGAGGAAATGACCCGTCGGCATCTCGGCACGCTGCGTGAATATCTGACGCTGCCGCCGGATGCGTTTACAGCGCTGTTGGTGAGCATGCAGGAGAGTACCGAGGTCGGTGGACTGATTGCTCGTGCCGCCAACCGTCATCTCGGCAAGTCCGATCGCGAGGCAGCAGGCGTTCTGTCGGCGGCGCAACGCCATACCCACTTCCTCGACAGCCCTCGGATGATCACGGTTCTCAGCCAATCCGACTTCCGGTTCGCCGATCTCAAAAGCCGCAATACGACTGTCTTCCTCGTCCTGCCACCGGACCGACTTTCCACGTATTCGAGATGGCTTCGCCTGTTGATCACCCAGGGCCTGATCGAGATGGCCAGAACCTCGGCCGTGTCAGTCACCGAGGCAAAGCCGGTTCTGTATCTCCTCGATGAATTCGCGAGCCTTGGTTATCTCGCCCCGGTTGAACGCGCCATGGGTCTGATGGCCGGTTATGGGGTGCAGCTAT
Organism: Hyphomicrobiales bacterium; assembly: GCA_900469955.1. Classification (GTDB taxonomy): domain Bacteria; phylum Pseudomonadota; class Alphaproteobacteria; order Rhizobiales; family Rhizobiaceae; genus Neorhizobium. Next base: position 29,671 of record UBYX01000035.1, read on the forward strand.
GGCCGATCCTGCAGGACATCCATCAGCTGCGCGCCACCTATGGCCGGCGCGCCGGCACCTTCCTGTCGAATGCCGGCGTATTGCAGGTGTTTGGTGTCAACGATCACGATACAGCGCGCCTTGTTTCCGATCTGCTCGGACAGGAAACGGTTGTCTTCCAGACGGTGGCGCGGACGCTTGATTCCGAACAGTCGGGGCTTTCCTTCAGCCAACATCATACCGGTCGTCCTCTGTTGACGCCGGATGAGGTTCGCAACATGGCCGAGCAAAAACAATTACTGTTTCTGGCAGCCCGGCGTCCGATTGTTGCCGGCAAGCTCCGCTACTACGCCGACCCGGAGTTCAAGGGACGGTTTGATGCGATCTGAACAACCACCTCCTTCCACCGATTTGGCGCGACAGGCCGCGTACCATCCTCAACGCGGTCCCCGGCCTTCAACCTGCTGGCGGGCGTGATCTTCCGGTTGTATATCCTTGACGGATCAAACCAAGGATGATGATTGACGGGCACGTCACGCATTGGTTTGCGAGCAGTGTTTTGGCAAGGATACGGCACGACTAATGGATATGAGCGGTGGCGTGACTGACAACGAAGCCTTGAACCATCTTAAGGCTTGAACCGCGGCTGATCGAGGCATGGCCCCGGGACACCAAGTTTACGCGGCGTTATTTTGAGCGGCTCGATCGTGCCGATGTCGACGCGCGGTATTCACCACACTACGAAATCACCGAGGAGGAGCTCCGTCGGCTGGTCGAACGGATCCACGTGCTCCAGGAACTTGTCGAGCAGATCTGCAAGGAAAAGGTGGAAGGGCCAGCACCCTGATAATTTAGGCGAGGTTCAGCCGAGTCCACGCCTGGATGCGAAACATCACAAAAATGAATCGGTTGCGATTAACCAATTCAGAAGTGTCGTTCGACGATCTTCTCCGCATGCTCCCTAGCCCTACCAGCTCTACGTCGAGCGAACCGATCCCAGGAAAAACATGGCGCGGTTTTAGACGGTCGCGATCTCCGAGACGCTGTTCGGGGAACCCTGCCTGATCAGGCGAACGTCAACGTTCAAACCGCTCCAGCATCCTCCTCAGTTGTGCATTCTGCAGCTGAAGCTTGCTAGCTAATTGCTCCCGAAGCAGCCTGATTTCTTCATCAAGGCTTATCGTGTCGTCAGAAACGGCGGAGGAGTCCAGCGAGTTCTGCGTTACGGCTTCAAGCAGTTCAGTCTTCTTGCCTCGTCCGCGACGACTTGGCTCTGCGCGTTGGCGAAGCTCGGCTGGTTTCGCACCGCGATCAACCGTATCGGCACTATCGAGCTGAACCGGATCAGCAGCCTCCACGAAGTCGGCGCCTTCCACATCTGTCGTGACCTGGGCGCTGATCACTGCCGCGGAATGCCCGAAAGCCGCTGACGCCGCATTGTCGTGACCGTGCGGTGGTGGCTCCTCGCCTGCCGACTGGTCGGTAGATGCCAACATCGCCTCGGTAGGAATTTCAGCCGACGTGGTGATGGCGGAGTTGTCCGGCGTCACGTCATCGATGACGGCATGCTCTTGCCCCTGCTGCCGTCGCGGTGACACCAGTCGAAAAAGAAATTTCCATGGAGATGCCATTCTAGCCGATCCCGAATTCTGCTCCGCACGCGGACTACGTGTTTTTAGGCATTAGCGGCGGAAAAAACCGCCGCCAACACGTTCATCTCGATAAGTGAGAAGGGGGCCAGCGCCTGGCCGCGTGCTGCAGATTAATCGAGGTTCAGCCGCTTCCGCAGATCGGCATTTTCAGCACGAAGCTTCTCAGCAAGCAGCTTGCGAAGTCGCCGGTTTTCTTCCTCCAGCTGCAGAAGATCGGCCATCTCATCAGTTGCCGCCGGCGACGGAGCTGCCTCTGTTTGCACAGCCTTCGGGCCACGTTTGACAGGCGCCCGCTTGGCACCCATCGCGCCTTCGCTGGATCTGGGGTTACGTCCCCTCCTTTGTTTTCCAGCCGATGCATTTGACGCAACAGCCGGTTCCGTTGCGGCCTCGCTGGATCCAATTTCAGCGGACGCCTTCTTAGCGCGAGGTTTGCGCTGTTTCTTGGCTATTTCAGGCGCTGCTGCGGCTGGCGCGTCAGCATCAGTGATCGTATCGTTTTCGTCTGCCATTCTGCTCTCCTGTAAATCCGATGCAGTTGTGTGCTGGTCGGTCGACACTGTCAATAATGGCCCGGCCGGTTCTTCTGGAGATAAAGATCCACCAGCGCCGGTTTTATTATCTGGCGAGCCTACTGACAGGAATGGCATTGCCTCTTCCAGCACATCTTGCGACAGGGACTTGAGGTTTATGTCTCCCCAGATCGAGTTGGATTTGGGTTCGGTCTTTCGCCGGCCGGATTTGTACTCGACGGCAAAACTGCGTTGTACTTTTTTCAATTGCGAAGCCTGGGTGTCTGCGGAGGTGTTTCAGCGACGCAGTGAGCATCGCAACAAGCCTTGCATTTAGCGGCTCCTGCGCTGGCGGTCTATACCATCGCGATTGTGTCCACCGCAGCAGGTACAAGCATACCGTCTTGAACCGATATTAGCCGGCGCTCTGTTCGAGATGTGTCTCGGGCACGCATCAGAGGTAGCTGGGTTTGCCCAGCACCTTATGCTCCAGGTCGCGCCGTGAAAGAAGAGCATACATTCGTTAGGTCAGGGAATTCATCTGTTGTCGGATAATATCGAGCTTGCTTCGGAGCTTCTTGGAGTCGCTTGTTAGCGCCGTCTGTATTTTCAGGCGGTGGCGCTTGCCAAAGATGTCGTCATAGTCGATGTGATCGACGACACATATGTGGTTGGCGTTGCGATGAAGCGCGCCAAGGTCATCGATCTGCTTGAGGCAACGTTGGGCCTAATCAAGCGTGTGGTGGTTGTCAGGATCAACGACGCCTGGCTCGATGCTGTCTTGTCGGCGATAAAAGTCATTCGTTCAACGGCGGGCTTTTGCGCTCGAGGTGCGGCGGCCACGGCGCTGCGTCCGGAATTGGTTGAAATCAGCTTCATGCTTGCATGTGAGATCGCCGACGCCTGGCCCTCGCCCGATCCACCAGGAGCGCGCTTAAGTTGCAGATCAATTCGTAAGCGCGCCCTTCCCCGTTGCCGCCGCGTTACCGCAAGCCGTCGCCCACCGAGTAAGCGAAAAAGCCGTCAATCATCAACAAAAGCGGCGTTTTGATCAAAATCTACGAAATTTTACGGATATCAAAACCGCCCCAAGTCTGCTTATCATATTCCCGGCCGACGAGATTTTGTCCGAGTCTCAACCAGATTGAGAATCAATTCCTGATTGCCAGGCTTCGCAGTTGTTTCTGTAGTCCCACACGAGTGAGGTGCAAAACTGCGGGTCCGCCGCAGGTCTTCGCCCAAGCGGCGGCGAACAATTTTCAGTGCAACCCTACGACTAAGATCCGGGTGCCAAAATCTGAAGAGCAAGAATCCCGACAAGGCGAGATGGGAGCAAGCTGGCGTTTTCTGCAAATGGTCGATCAAGCAAGACTTTCATTGTCATTACGTATGTTACGGGCATTCAAGCGTCGGGAGGACCTTCTACCTGCGCTGCAAAACCTTCGCGAGCGGTACGGCCTTTCGCACATATCGTTCCTCGTGGTTCACAGTGGAGGCAATGCCGGGCCCTACCCCTACTACTGCACGACCTATCCTGACACTTGGACCCGGATATACGTCGACAAGCGCTATTTCGACATAGACCCCGTCATTCACGTGGTTCGGTCGGAGTTACTGCCGGTCGACTGGTCCGCGCTCGATCGGCAGCCGAGACAGGTGCAGAATTTCTTTCGTGAAGCCCGCTCCTACGGTATCGGTCCGCACGGTTTGACGATCCCAATCCGGGGCAGAAACGGCGAACGCTCGCTCTTTTCCGTAACATCCGATCTGCCGAAGCGCGAATGGGCACGGCTACGCGCTTCGAGCATTCATGAGTTGCATATCCTTTCCCACTACTTCCATGAGGCCGCGCTCTCCGCCAGCGGTCTTCGGGAGGACGATCGCTATCGAACTCTCTCGGGCCGCGAAGGCCAATGCCTTCAGTTGCTTGCGAAAGGTCGGATCTCTAAACAGATAGCGGCAGATTTGGGCATCTCGCAAAACGCCGTCAAACTATACCTACGGTCAACTAGGCTGAAACTTGGTGCCGCTACAAGTCATCAGGCGGTCGGCAGGGCGACCTTCCTTGAATTAATCGAAATCTGATTGCGCTCGCCAAGCGCGCCGGCACGGCCGACTTTTCAATTTTCATTTATCAGGGAAAGCCGGTTGGCCCCGCCTCGCGGCGGGGCCTCTCCGGGCCTCAGTCCCGGTTGGGGCGAGCCCAGATCAGCTGGTAGCTGTCCTCGCCTTCGACCCCGGTGAGCGTCGCGTAGATTGGGGCGGAGAAGCTTGGGTCGTCAAGTTTGACCGAGAGGTAGTCGCGATCCTGCTCGGAGCGCTTTTGCCAAGCGGCACCCAGCTCAACATTGCCGGCGTAGATTCGGAAGTGCGGGCCTCTGTCGGAGGGGTTCTCGATGCGGGTGATGCGGACCTTGACGTTGAGGGCGAGCGTTCGGATCGAGCCGTTGAGACCGGTTTGCGAGCTGGTGAAGATGCCGATGGTTGCCATTGTCGTATTCCTTTCCTGTTTCGGGCCGCGCCCATCGCGGCCTCGATGGCTGTCGCAGGATCGGAGACGGTCGGACCGCACCTGAAAGGCCGGAATGGCGTGGAGGGCGGCCAGGAGAAACTTTGTTGTCCGCGAGGAATGGGCGCACCGCGCTCAGGGGAAGAAAGTTTTGGAAGGCCGTTGCGGGAATACGATCGAGGCGAAGCCGGTTTTCGATCAGACATGCCTCATCGAGCCCGCGAAGGACGTGGCTTGCCCCAGGCCAAAGGCATACAGCGATGGTAGCTACGCCCCGACTGCCTGACGGGTCCCTGCAACGGCGTTCCGCCGCCCGTCGACCTGATCAAAATCAACCGCAGGGATGAGCCGAACAATGGTGCTGCTTTGGCGCGTCCCGCATGCTCCGTTGTGCACGCGACACATTAAAGTCTGAGCCCGTTACAGTTTAATTGGTTGAGATCTGAAGTGCCGAAAGGCCCGGTCGTATGGCGCTCACAGCGGCCTGTCAGGGCGGAAACGAACAAGGCCGCCCGGAATGGGCCGCGATCCGGATGCGAAAGCAGCCGCCGAACCAAGCGATCGTTACCGGAGCCGGTGGAAACGCCTGAAGACTGTCCGGTGCTGCGTACCGAGGGGGAAATCCTGAAATGGGCGCGCAAGGAAAATGCGCATGTCGGCAGCCGACGACCGATCGGTCCGATCGAGACGGATGCCGGCGCAGTCGAGGTCTTCGACTATATAGACGGCTACATCCGTAACCAGCTCGATGAGGCCGGCGATCAGGACGATTTGTCCTCGCGATCCTGAATTTGACGGGTGGGACGGGAGCATGAGGGAAGGGGCTTTGGGGCATCCCTCGTCCTGGCCAGCACCGCTCGATGCGGTAAGGGACAGGCAAGCGGCAAATATCGGCGGACCGGCTCGCAACCTTGCAAACTAAAGGGAGTTGCGCCGCCTCCTTCGGCGGCGCGCTTGCTTGCCTGCTTACGCTTTCAACGCCGCCATCCTTTCGCCGAGCAGCCAGAGAGCTTTGTTGAGTTTGATATCCTGATCGATACCGTTGACGGCGCGGGACTTCACACGGCGCGGCCTGCCGAGCTCGTCGCGGCCAACGCCGCGCAACCCGCCCTTGATGGCGTTTTCCTGGACCACATTCCAGACGGTCCAGAGATCATTGGCGCGGTCATCGTAGCGGCGGGGAACAAGCAACTGCTGCGCTTTGATCGGCGTCGTGCTCTCGCCTTCGTTGTCTCCAAAGCGGAGCACATGGGCAGCGTCGGCGAGAATGTCCGCCTCCTCAGGGTTCAGCCTCAAGGTCGACCAATCCTGCGGAGCGGCTAGGGTGCGTTCGGCCTCGCCAAGGACCCGATAAGTACCTTCGATGACCTTGTGCTGCACGTCGCCGGAGTGGCGAACCTTGATGGCGTCAATGGTGCCAGTCTGCGTCACTAAGGAATTGAGGCAGCGAACGCGAAAAAGCCCAGCCATAAGCTCGTAGGCGCTTGTCCCGTCATTGGCATTCTTGAGCAGGATTTCGCAAACAGTGTCCCCGACATTGTACACCTTACCGTCACCGACGCGGCGTAGGCGGATAAGATGCCTGGTAAAATCGGCCTTGCCTTCGGTGCGACTGCGTGACTGCTTGGCGCCGACCGGCACGAAGCCTTCGGTGATAAGGCTACGCAATACCTCGATGGTCGGGATTGGTTTAAAGCGCTCTGACCGGCTTTCATGGGCCGTCACGGCAAAAATCGACGGTGCGATGCGACGCATTTCGGTTTCGGTCAGGGCGCGACCGGTGTCGAAACGGGCGGTCTCGGTGTAGATGGTCATATTCTGTCTCCATTGGTTTCGGTTGCCATCCCGAAGGGCAAGCCCCTCGGGCGAAGCCTTCCCGGTCTTTCCGGGGAATGGCCTCTGACATTCCCCCGGACAGAGGGGGGAGGGCGAATGCCCGCCCCACGGCGGCGGACAGGACTGTCAAGCGGCGTGGCGCGGAAGGCGGGCGATCTTCACGGGTCCGCATGCGGACTGGCGCGGAAGATAGACCGGCTTCACGGGCCGCTTGACCGGCCTGGTCGGCGATGTCAGGGGCGGAAACGAACAAGGCGGTCCGGAACGGGCCTCGATCCGGATTCGAAAGCGAAGCTGTACCTGCGGTCGGCAAGGCTGAAACTGGGTGCCGCCACAAGTCAGGCGGTTGGCAGGGCGAGCTTTCTCGAGTTGATTGAACTGTGAGTTCGCTCGACCCAAGGGCGCGGCGCTTCGCCATGGCCGATTTAAAAAAAGCAATCTACCGGATTCGGCAAATTGGCGAGGCTCTCAGCTCGTGCGCAGATGTAGCCCAGATATCGGCGGCAACCGTAACATCTCGCCAAAAGCCGGGATGCGGCTTCCGCCTTCCAGATGGGGAGGTGGCCATGGTGGATCGACTGACAATTGAGCGCTGGAAGAAAGCGCCCAGGCTGACGTCCTTTGCGGCATTCTTCGAGAGGACCGCAAGCGGACAGGGTGGAGCGCCCGACCTTGCCGAACCGCAGCTCGACATGAGCCTGCTTGATTTCGATCTGGACGCCGCTGTTTTCGCCGATACACATCGAAGGCTCTGGGGGCACTTCGACAGCCATTATTTCGCCAGCATCCCCTATAGGCTCGAAGAAGAATGCCGACTGGGGCCAGCGATCTTATCCTTCGCCTTGAGGGTCTGGGCGCAAAATGCCTCCCCGACGACGATCTATACGCTCGGCACTGGTACCGGTTGCCTTGCGCGCGCGCTCGCTACGCTTGGCGATGGTCGCATCGAGACGCTCTCCTGCAGTCCAACAGCCGCCAATAAGACGTCGTTTCTTTCAAGGAGGGGAAGCGAGCACGCGCACTTCTTCCACGGCCCGTTCTTTGAATTGGACGACGATCGCTACGCGACCGACGAGGATCTTTTGCGGTTTCGGGATGGGTTCGACGTGCTTTTCGAGGACACGACGTTTCAGATGTACGACCGTGATCGGCTCATGCAGCTGGATTTTGTAGCCCCTCGCATACGTCCTGGTGGCCTCCTCGTGCAGGTGCAGAAACTCTCGGATGCCGACCCGGCTGTCTATGAGGAACGCGAGCGGCAAAAGGACGAGCTTTTCAAGTCCCGGTTCTTCTCGACGCGGCACATCTCAAAGAAAAAGGATGAAGTCCTCAATACGATGGCCGATCTCCAGGTCGACCTTACGACGACGATCGCGGCGCTCAGAACATTCTTCCGTTACTCGGTGATAACCTGGAACAGCGGCAACTTCTACACCATCGTCTCATCCAACTCCCGGGCTTCCATGTTGGAGCTGATTTCGCTGATGTTGAAGCCGGCCATCCCACCAGCCTATTGCTACCACCAGTTACCTGCCGCGATCGTTGATTCCTGGGGTAATCCCTTGGCTTTAGATCTGGCTTGGCGCAGCGCAAACACCATGACCCTGCTCGCGCCAAAGCGCCTGGCATCGTGAAATGACGGGAAACCCTCACTCGGAGGACCGCTGCAGCGCCAGCGACGTGCGACACACACTGTCTGTGTTGATGCCGCGTGTTAAGGAGTTCTGGGAACGTCCGCTACAGGACTATGCATCGGCGGCCTACGATGTCTCCAAATTTCGAACCGGGTGTTTTGTGCGTCATCATGCAATGGATCTGCTTCGCCGCTGTATAGAACGGGCGGCGAGACGATCCGGTTATGATGCCGAGGACGCCCGAAATGCCGGCTTTCAGATACTGGCGTCGCCAGTGATGCAGACCGGCCCACATTGCCTGCTCCTCATCGAACCCGACGCGTTTTACACGCATCTGTTCAGCCTGTCAGGGCTGACGGCTCATGGCCGCGAATGGCACATCACCTATCACGCCGCGACGGTGAGTTTCTCAGAAAAGGCAAAGAAGGGGCCGGGCTGGCTATGTCTCGACGGCGAGCCGCTCAACGTCTTTGGCTTGCCCCGCAGCCGGATGGACTCATTGAGCATCTGCGGTTGGAGTGGCCCCTATCGCTTCGCACTTTCGAACGCCAAAGGCGATCCGGCACCAAATGCTTCCGCCGCCCGTCTCCTCGCCGACTTGCCTTCGGATGATTTTCCTTCTGCGGCAGAAGCGATCAGAGCCGCCAATCAAGCCCTTTGGCGCAACAAGCTCCCCTTCCCCACCAAACTGCTTCAGCTTGATGACATGGATATCGCGGACCTGGTTGCCGACCACCTCGAAGATCCGCAGTCATGGCTATCGGCTCGCTTAATCGGAGGAAAGGTTGCAGAGAGTATCCTGGACGCAATGGACCACCTCAATGCTGGACCATGGCAAGGGTGGGTCCGGAGGACCACCGACTTCTTCTGGCGCCTGGAAGGAGGCCGAATAATTCCGCTTCGGCTCCAGGACAATCTTCTTAGGGCGCGGTCGAGCTTTGAGGTGAAAGTTCGCCCTGAGATCCTCGCAGAGGCACTTCGACAACGGGCGATCGTGCCGAGCCTGTACACCGTGTTCCTGGTAACCTCGATCCTGCCGGGTGTCAGAGTGCTTGGAGGGTGCCGCCAGGCGATCTACTCCCCGCTTATGCGCTACGTCTCCGCGGTCGGCTTTCAGCAATCGGGGGAGCAGGATCTCCTGACGGAACTGCGCGGCGACGACCGACCAGGGCTTTGGGGTCATCGTGTCCTGAAACCTTCCGGTGGCTACCCCTATAGTGAGCTGGAGCTTCTGCAAGGCGCCGCGACACCGCTTGGGCAATTCGCAGAAATGTCCTTATTGCAATCGAGCGGCGACCTTTCAAGTTTCACCAGGGATCCAATCTGGGCGAACCTTTCAGAGCACATCAGCACCGGAGCCATAACCGCCAATTCACCCGCGTGGCAGTGGTCAGGTTCGTAGGCGAGGTTTGATTTGTGAGCAGCTTCTATGCTTATTCGATCCTTCAGATGAGCTGGACCTTACCACGGCTGGAGGATTGATGTGTCGACCGAACAACAGGCTGTCATCAGGCTGTTAACGCCCGATGACGTCGATATATTTCGCAGGATAAGGCTGGAGGCGCTTTCACAGGAACCGCTTTCATTTGCAAGCGTATACGAGGACTGGGCCCAGCTTTCCGACGAGGAATGGCGCCAACATCTGGATCATCCGGTCTTCATCGCGTTTGTGGATGAAGAACCCGTCGGCATGATGGGGGTCAAGTTCCAACGTCCGAGCCGCTTCTCGCATCGGGCGACGGTGATTGGCGTCTATGTGCGGAAAGAGCAACGCGGGACCGGGATGGCCAGACAGCTTCTAGATCACGTCATCCAGCACGCGAGCGACCATAGGGTGCAGCAGCTTGAGCTCACCGTGAACGCGGAGAACTCGGCTGCGATCCGCTTTTACCAACGCCACGGTTTCACAAAAGCTGGCCGGATTCCAAACGGCTTTCGGGGTTTCGGCACGGAAGCAGACGAATTAATCATGGTTCTGCGCTTGAAGGCATAACAAATCCCTTTCACCTCGCCATCATTCTACGCCGTCATAGGTCCTATTGATACGTTGCTACCTTGACAGCGAGGGGAACGAAGCGGAGGACGTTAGCGGTCGCTACTTGCGCTCCCGCATTATCGGAACCTGATTTGCACCGAAATTGCGAAAGAGCCCACTATGAGGGGAGCACTGCTCCGGTACTGACAGCGTCAGAACCAAACCAACCGAACCAGCAGCCGCAAAAGAAGTTGGAGACGGATCCCACGCGCCTCATCATCAGGTAGTCACCCACTCATCCTTGGGTAATGCCGTGACGTCGGTTTGTATCCTTTGCATTAACAATAATGCAGTACATGCCGGCCTGACCTTGTGAAAGGTCTACCAGTGCCCAGGTCGACGGTTTCGCGGGCTGTCCCGTAAAGACATCGAAGACTGTCCAGCTGCGATCAAGTTCCTGACGAACGGCATACCTCATTGTTTCGTGGGTCATGAGATCCTCATGAAGGATGGCAACAACCGGAATGGTCCTTGCGTTCATCAATCGCGAGCATCCTAGCACCTATCGGGGGATGAGTCCGCGTTGCTCATCGCTCCACCGCTTTTGAAGTAGTGCCGTTAGGTGGGAACCACAGCCGATCAGAGCAGGCGTTGGAGACTCAGTCGCCATCAGGATCGGCTCCGGAGCATCGAAGCTGATTAAGCCCCCGGAAGCGGTTCACGAACTTCAGGATCTCTCAGCTGCAAAGAGAAGGCCCAGCCGTTTTTCCCGCCTGGGCCTCCAAACAGTCCGTTGGATATTCATAGGGACACCTGTAGGTTTGGGCGTCAATAGCTCCAACGGGTAAAAGCACCCGGATGCAGCTATCACACGGAAGGGGAAACCCAGCCATTTCGATGCGCGACGACAGGCTCCCCAAGCAAAATGGTAAGAGCATTGCTAGCTTGCATATGAAGATGAAGACCGTACTTGGGGTCAAAATTCTGCGGCGAAGTCCAGGCTTGGGGTGAGCTAGAATTCTTGAGCCGCCCTATTGGACGAATCCACCGCGTCAAGAGGTGCCAGTATCAACAATTATTAGGCGCGCAACACATGTTCTTTCCCATGAATAATATTTGTCAGCAGTCCTATCAATCGAGTGCCAGAAATGCTATAAAGAAATTGCAGCCGCCCTAAGCGCCGGCAGCAGAAAGATTTCTAATGACATTCCGTCCCGTCCACGATCGCGTCGTCATCCGACGCGCCGAAGGCGAGCTCATACACGAGGGCGGAATCATCATTCCCGATACCGCCAAGGAACGACCGCAAGAAGGCGAAGTGATCGCCACTGGCCCGGCCTGCGTGACGAAAGCAGCAAGCTGATCCCGCGAGATGTGAAGCCCGGTGACGTAATCCTGTTCGGCAAAAGGTGCGGGACCGAGGTCAAGATCGACGGCGAAGACCTTCTCATCATGACGGAGTCCGACATCATGGGTATCGTGGAGAGGACCGGAGCGCCCGCCGGCAAGGCTACCTAATCCGTCGCATTCCTATCCTGTATCTCAAACCGAACTGGACCAGACCGTGTCTGCCAAGGAAATCATCTTCTCCACCGACGCCCGCGATCGCCTGCTTCGCGGTGTCGAACTGCTAAACAACGCCGTCAAGGTGACGCTCGGCCCAAAGGGTCGCAATGTCGTCATCGACAGGTCCTTTGGCGCGCCACGCATCACCAAGGACGGTGTGTCGGTCGCCAAGGAAATCGAGCTTGCCGACAAATTCGAGAACATGGGCGCACAGATGGTCCGTGAAGTCGCGTCCAAGACCAACGACCTTGCCGGCGACGGCACCACGACCGCAACCGTGCTTGCGGCCTCTATCTTCCGCGAAGGCGCCAAGCTGGTTGCCGCCGGCATGAACCCCATGGACCTTAAGCGCGGCATCGACCTTGCGGTTGCGGCGGTGCTTTCGGAAATTAAAGCGCGCGCCAGCAAGGTCAGCTCATCGAGCGAAATCGCCCAGGTGGGCACAATCGCCGCCAATGGTGACGCGACGGTGGGCGAGATGATCGCCCACGCGATGGACAAGGTAGGCAATGAGGGCGTCATCACGGTCGAGGAGGCCAAGACGGCCGAGACCGAACTCGATGTCGTCGAGGGTATGCAGTTCGACCGTGGTTATCTTTCGCCGTACTTCGTTACCAACACCGAGAAGATGCGCGTGGAGCTGGAGGACCCCTATATTCTCATCCATGAAAAGAAGCTCGGCAACCTTCAGGCATTACTGCCTATCCTGGAAGCCGTGGTACAGAGCGGCAAGCCCCTTTTGATCATCTCCGAGGATGTCGAAGGTGAAGCGCTGGCGACATTGGTTGTCAACAAGTTGCGCGGCGGCCTGAAGGTCGCAGCCGTCAAGGCTCCGGGCTTTGGCGACCGCCGCAAGGCCATGCTCGACGACATTGCCGTTCTGAGCTCCGGCCAGATGATCTCCGAAGATCTCGGCATCAAGCTGGAAAATGTCACCCTCGACATGCTCGGCCGCACCAAACGCGTGCTAATCGAGAAGGATACGACCACGATCATCGATGGCGCCGGCGAAAAATCGGAGATCGCCGCACGCATTGGCCAGATCAAGGCGCAGATCGAAGATGCGACCTCCGACTACGACAAGGAAAAGCTGCAGGAACGGCTGGCGAAACTGTCCGGCGGGGTTGCGGTCATCCGTGTCGGCGGCTCGACTGAGCTTGAAGTCAAGGAAAAGAAGGACCGGATCGATGATGCCCTGAACGCCACCCGTGCGGCGGTCGAAGAAGGGATCGTACCGGGGGGCGGCGTCGCACTGCTACGCGCGAGATCGGCACTGGCCGGCATGACGGGCGAGAATGCCGACGTGACGGCGGGGATTTCGATCGTGCTCAGAGCGCTGGAAGCCCCGATCCGGCAGATCGCCGATAATGCCGGCGCCGAAGGTTCGATCGTCGTCGGAAAACTGGCCGACAGCACGAACCCCAACGAGGGTTTTGACGCGCAGACGGAAACCTATGTTGATATGATCGAGGCCGGCATTGTCGATCCCGCAAAGGTGGTTCGGACTGCCCTGCAGGATGCCGGCTCGATCGCAGCACTTCTAATCACCGCTGAAGCAATGATTGCCGACGTGCCCGAGAAGGAACCTGCAGCCGGGAACGGCGGCATGGGATACTGAGAGCAGAGCAGTGCCTGAACCGCTCGCCCGGCGCGGCCGGGGAGCGGAACCTCAACATCAATAAAGGGATATTCCAATGGCCATGCAGAGCAGCAGCAAGACATCGATATTCCAGCGGTTCGATAGCTACCAGCCATCCAAGACCGTTCTGGTATGGGCCTGCGTCGTGACGGCAGTCGCCACGATCGTTGTCGGATTCAACTGGGGCGGCTGGGTAACCGGAGGCACCTCCCTCAAGGCGGCGGCGACTGCGGGCGAGACAGCAAGCAGACAACTCGCGTCAGCCATATGCGTTGACCGGTTCAGGACTGCGCCGGATGCCGCCGCAAAGCTGACCGAATTCAAGGCGCTCCCGGACAGCTACAAGAAGCGCCAGTTCATCGAAGCTGGCGGCTGGGCAACCATGCCGGGACAAACGTCCATCGACAGCAACATCGCCGAAGGTTGCAGCACCGCGCTCTCCGCCTGAGGCCGTGCTCACCAACGCTCGATCTGGCGCCCCCCATCGGGGCGCTCCCTTATCCGTCACAGAAAGAGGATGACGCGTGATCCGCTTCGAAAAGAAGGCAGCCTCCGAACCCGTGCTGAAGGAGGCCGAAAACAACCGGTTCAATCAAATCCGGGAGGCCGCGGCAGAAGGACATAGGAAATCGACAGCAGACGGCACACGTCGCTCTGCGCTGCCAGCGAAGAAAGACGAACGCCTTATCTGAGACCGTTCGGGCAACCCGGGGCGGCATGCCGCAGCGACCGCGACCTGCGAAGAGCAAAAAGCCCCGGGCGAGTAAAATTCATCACAGCGGCAGAAGCAAAATGGGTCAGCCGTCAAGCGTTCGCAGAAGATCTGCAATCTTGATTGTCGAGAAATTCGAGAACGTGTCGCATACAGCGTATGGCAGGACGATCTGGTCGTTGTGGCGCATGGCGCCGCAGGTGTAGACGACGTTCGGAACATAACCTTCTCGCTCCGAGGCCTCCGGCCGCACCAGGGGTTCGCTCGAGCGGGCGAGGACCTTAGAGGGATCCTGTTTATCGAGTAGCGCTACGCCAATCGCATATTTGCGGACGGCGCCGACGCCATGCGTCAGCAGCAGCCATCCTTCGTCGAGCTCTATCGGTGAGCCGCAGTTTCCCATCTGAACGAATTCCCATGGAAACTTGGGCTGCAGGATCAGTTCCCCTCCATCCCAGGAATAGAGGTCGTCGGAATAGATTAGATAGAGGTTCTCGTTGTCCTGTCGTCCGATCATCGCGTAGCGGTCATCTATTTTGCGGGGGAACAGGGCCATTCCCTTGTTTCTTGCCGCCGATCCTCCGAGCCGGGTCATGCGGAAGGATATGAAGTCGCTGGTCTCTAGCAATTCGGAGCGGATGCCCGTGCCGCTATATGCTGTATAGGTGGCGTAGAACATTGTCCGCCCCTTATCCTCGAAGGCCACGAAGCGCGCATCCTCGATGCCATTCGATTGTGCCGGCGTGATCGGAAAGATCACTCGTTCACTGATATGTTGCTGGGCGCTGAAGCTCAGTTCGACAGGCTCGCCGAGGGCGTCCGATATCCGTGCGTGCACTGTGGGAGTGGAGGCGAGCCGCGCAGTCGGCTCTACTTCCACGCTCCCATCTGCCGCGATCAATCCGGTTCGAAACGTCAGCGAGGATACATGCCCTTCGCCCACGGCGCGCAGGCTGAGGATGAACCGCCGACTGCCCGGGAGTACTCCGGTCTGATCCGGATGGGCGACGATGCTGGGATTGAAGAGCGCCGATGCCTCGAAGGAGTATTCGTGCAGGAAATAGGCGCCAATGAGATGACGCTGCCCCTGGGTGAACTCGACATGAGGAGTGAAGGCATCCTCCATTTCGCTCGCCCGAGCTTCAAATGTCGCAAGCAGGTTCCGGTGGCGACCCTCGAAATTTTCCAGGACGTCGGCGAGCAGGTTTTCCGTCGTCTCCTGATCGAGCGCCAAAACCCTATCGACAATATGATTCGCTCGTGTCTTGTCAGTCGGATTGAGATCCCGTGGCTCGGTCGCGGGTTTGAACGGGCGCACGACGACGCGCGTGGGATCAGGACGCAGGAAAAGCGCCTGACGGTTGAGAAAAGTGGCATGTGGCAAAGTGATCTCGATATCATCCGGATTGAACTTCAAGCACTCAGGGCATGAAGCGGAACAAGTGTTACTGGGTGGCCACTTATGCGCGCCAGCTTGCGAACCTCCACCAGTCCCAGCAGATAGGAGAGGACGGACTCACCACCTCTGTTCTCGTTGACCCGCGTGCGGTGTAGCCCATCTCGGCAGCTACCTGTGTCGAGATCGACAAGCGGCTGCGACAGATCGTTGCTGCCCAGGAACCAGGCAAATGCGCGTGCTGCATCGTTTTTCCACTCGCTGTCGTGGTCAGCGCGCCATGCCGCAAAGCAGGCAGAGATGGTGGCAGCGGCTTCGACGGGCTGCTGGTCAAAACCCTTCGGCGGCATTCGCCGGTCGAGGAACCCGTCCGTTCCGACTGCCCTGAAATGCCCAAGAGGCGCAGTCTGTAAGGTCATCAGCCAACGCAAGGCCTTTAGTCCGGCAGCGACATAGGCAGGGGTTTCACTGGCAAGCCCCGTCAAAATCAGCGCCTGAGGCAGGCGGGCATTGTCATAGGAAAGACCTTCCTCAAACCAGACCCAGTCCTCTGTCTCCACGCGATCGAGCAGATCTATGAGACGGTCTGCGAAAAGCAGTCGCATGCGCCTGGCGAACAGGTCTTCGCCGCGTATCGCGCAATAGCCGTCCAACCCAAGCAGCGTGAAGGCCCAGGCGCGCGGCGAGAGAAAACCTTCCGCCGTCGGTAAGGCTTCGGCAAACAAGCCGGCCGCCCATTGTCTCCGCGAGGGATTGATATCGCCGCGGGCGCACTCTCCTAGAGCCCATAGCGTTCGGCCATGACTGTCTTCGGAACCTTTATCTTCGAGCCAGCGACGATCGAATCCCATGAAATTGCGAAAATGTTTTTCTTCGGGACTCCATGCGTGCTGCACGAAAGACGCAAAGCGCGTCGTCAATGGCTCTGGAAGGAGCTTCTCGCCCGGTGTGTTGAGTGCGACCGCCAGAAGCAAAGCGCGCGCGTTGTCGTCGACACAATAGCCGTGCGAACGGTCGGGCACCGAGTGGACGGCATGCTGGAACAGCCCGGTGTCGTCACACATCGAAAGCAGATAGGTTAGTTGCAGCTCGGGAGAAGCAGGAGGCTCTCGCACCGAGGCATAACCACTCGACACGAATGCGGTGGTGCGGGATCTGCGCTGGGTGGTGGCGTCCCCGAACAACGAGAGATACCGCTCCGCCGTTCTCTGCCATGTCATCGACCGGCTACTCGCATAGGCCCGCGCACGCATAGTATTTCGCCGAGCATTGTCGGTGAGCAAAGTCGCGATCTCGCTGCCAATTGTCTCCGGATCGCTGAAGGGAACGAGAATCCCGCGTCCATCCGCCAGAAGTTCGCGAGCATGCCAATAGGGTGTCGAGACGACTGCTTTCCCCAGACCAAAACTATAGGCCAGAGTACCGGACGTCATTTGGACCTCGTTCAGATAAGGCGTGGCGTATACGTCACACATGGAAATGAAGTCCAGGAGCGTTGCCTGGTCGACAAACTGATCGAGGAAGACCACGTGGTGCTCAATCCCGAGATTCAGTGCGCGGGCAATTAGGCTTTCACGATATGCTTCCCCCTCGTTGCGGACGAGGTTGGGATGGGTCGCGCCTAACACCACATAGACGGCGTCGGGCCGGCTCTTCAGGATCAACGGCATGGCATCGATCATGATCTCAATGCCCTTGTTAGGCGACAGCAGCCCGAACGTCAGGATGACAGACCGATCCTCGAACCCGAGCTTCGTCTTCGCCAGGTCTGGCTCACAGAAGGCGATATCTGGAATTCCATGGGGGATCACCTCGACTTTCTCAGCCGGAACACCGTAGACCTCGCGCAACAGCGCCCGGCCCTTTTCCGCCATCACCACGATTTTGGCAGATGTGTTAATGATCTCTGTGAGGACGCGGCGTTGGGCCGGACTGGGATGCCCAAGCACAGTGTGCAGCGTGGTCACGATCGGCATCTTCAGCCGCGAAAGCAGCGCGAGGATATGGCTTCCGGCCTCGCCGCCAAAAATGCCGAACTCATGCTGAAGGCAGACGACATCGAACCCGCCGGCATTCAGAGCTTCCGCCGCACGGACGTAATCCTGCGGACTTTCGTCGGGGATCTGAAGCCAGACGCTGGCGGGATAGTCATAGGCGTGACCATGATCCGTCATCGCGACGATCGCGGTCTCCACACCAGCAGGTGATTTCGAAATTGCCTGCTGCAGGTCGATCGTGAAGGTTGCGATCCCGCAACGGCGGGGCAATGAGTTGCCGATGAAGGCAATATTCTTGAAATGGGTATTCTTGAAGCTGGTCATAGGTGACCCTCCATGGAGCGGAGCGACACGCTAGCGGGTTTTCTCGATGATATGCCCACCTGCGTTAAATCGCGGGTCGCAAGGTTAGGTTTACGATCGTCGAGATCGCGCAAAAGTCCGGGCTGGGGTGCGCGGTCGGCATAGGCCAGCAGAACCGTCAGCCCACTGCGCCCGACATTGATGACGGCTCGATCCGCTTCGGCAAAGAATGCATCTCCAACACCGGCATGAAGCGATCCCATGGTTGCGTCACCCGCTGTGACCAAGGCCCAGGTCTCTCGCTGCGCCTGCAATTCCCAATTTGCGTCTGGCGGAAGATCGATCCTTTCCAGGACGAAAAAATCGCAGGATACGAGTTTCATTCGTTCGACGGTAAGATACGTGGGGGTCATATCTGGTTTCGCCGGCCCCAAATCGACCACCGCCACCGCCTGGTCTATGTGGAGCTCGCGCGGCCGCCCGTAGTCGAAGAGGCGGAATGTCGTATCGCTTCTTTGCTGGATTTCGGCCAAAACGAGACCGGGGCCGATGGCGTGAATAGTTCCGGCTGGAATGAAAAACACATCGCCAGCGGCCACCGTCTGCCATTTGACTAGGTCGGCAATCGATCCGTCAGCGATCGCGCCTCGCAGCGCCGGCTGGGTCAGCGTCCGCTTTAACCCGATGGCGACCTGGGCGCTGTCTTCCGCAGACAGCACATACCAGGCCTCGGTCTTGCCGTTGGCCATCCCCATCGATTGCGCAAAGGCGTCGTCAGGGTGAACCTGAATAGACAGTCTCTGCTTGGTGAAGAGCAATTTGAAAAGCAGGGCTGGATCAGGTGCCTCCGTCTCCGGGCGATCAAACCTGAGTTCGCCAATTGCGGTTTCGCTGTTGCCGCACCGGCTCCAAGGTCTGAGATCGTGGCTGCCCCAGGGTTTGGAAGATGTTCGCACGTTGGCGTGCTCGAATGTCATGGAGGCCTCCTGGATCTTACCGCTAAGATCGAGATGACCTGAGATCGGAGCAGCCTTCTTAGAAGCGGCGGCGCTTCAATCTCTAAGTAAAAAAATATTTGCACGCCGGATACGGGTGAATTTGGCGGAATTTCCCAATAATTATAATGATTATTTGAGATATATCTCGTTATTTCGCGTGCTTAATTCACCGCTCAGCTCCCAATATGAGCCTATTTCGAAATATTACAAGTTCTAATATTCCGATCAGCGCCTTCCGTGGTCTATTTTGACTTAAGTTGGCGTTGCCTCGACAGTCGCAAAGCCCGGCGGCCTTAGCTCGCGGACCTGAAACGCCTATCTCTCGTTTCATAGAGGTGGGAGAGGCTGCAACTTTCCCAATTCGACTTGTAATTGAGGGCTCTGTGTACGACATGTATCAGTGATAGCAGTTCGTTTCACGGGCGCTGCCTTTGAGGGCTCGAACCCTCGCCCCAACAAAGGAGGACGATATGTCTTCCAATCCATCACTTGAATACATCGGTCCCGTTGATGTTGCGATGATCAGGGATATCTTGAGAGCTGCTGGTTTCAGGGGTGTTGAAGCCGAAGCTGGTTCTGATGCGAAGCACATGGCCTCAGTCTTCCTACATTCCGAGTTCGGAAACGGAAACAGGACGAAGGAGGCGCTATCGCGCGCGCTGGAGGGCAGTCGCAAAGAGTTCAAAAACGTTCTTCAGACTGGCCGCTTGCCAAAAGACCAAGTCGTCGATCCATGCCAGGATGAAGGAGCCCGATAATGGCCCTCTCCTTCCTCAACCCCGCGCGTAGTTATGACGAAGCACATCGACGCGTTCGTTTTCTTGGGCACGACGGCATGTTCGAGGTTCGTTTTTTTGTATCCGGCGACGTGCTGGCCAATAAATTGTGCCAGCGAACTGCGAGCGCCGATGATTATCTGGCTTCTTTCGACGCCCTGCGACCTAGAATTCAAAGGGCTGCGGCGACGGTCTACGCAAAAACGCCAAAAAGCATGATCGTCCTCGATCTCGACAACTTCAATTGATCGACCTACGTCAAAGGATATTGTCATGCAGCATCCGATCCCTTCGCATAAAATAGCCCACCACGAAAAAGAAAAACTTTGGTACGTCAGCGAGTTCGCGCAGCGATTTCGTCTCGATAAAAGGGAAGAAAATCGCCTGCGGAAGTTGCTCGGGCCGATCGCTAAGGAGATCGATCTGCTCAAAAACGCCGGCAGATAGCGATGACGGGCGTATCCGGCGACGCCATCCGACGGCCAGCCATTAGAGCATCGGATTTGGCCGCGCCGACGCATTAAGCCAAATCATATTGGTATCAGCCTTCGTCCACGCCAGAGCGCCAGGCAACCCCATTCAGCGAGTTCAATCTCGCAAAGAGCTTCCGACGGCCCCTTGTTCAGCTAAGGTCGCGCCCTTTCAGCGCCTCCTAGTGTACGGCTAGCGGTAAGTTTCAACACCGTTTGATGGGGGAGCCGTGATGGCGCCTGCCAACAGAATCTGGAGCGACTAAGGTCCCCCCGCGAACTTGCCATTCGCTAGACCGCCAGCTTCTTACCGTCGATCTTCAACTCGACGAGGACTCCGCTTTTGGACCAGTTATGGCTGATCATTCCGCCTAGGTGCCCCTTCATCGTGCGTGACAGGAGCTTGCTCCCGTGCCCGCCAGTTCCTTCTGGGGGCGAGACCTCGGGGCCTCCCTGCTCCGTCCAGACCACCTCCACGTCGTCGCCGATCATACTGCCGGACACGTCAAGCGTACCTTCCGGGACTGAGAGAGCTCCGTACTTGAGTGAGTTCGTCGCAAGTTCGTGAATGACGAGCGCAAGCCCGGTCGCCGCCACCGCTCCGACGCCCATGCGTGGAACCGCGACCCTGATACGCCCAGCGAACGCTCCTTCGTCTTCATACGGCGCGAGCAGTACCGTGAACAGGTCACCCAGCAAGGCGGCTTCGCCTTGGTCACCTGGCAAGGGACGGACGAGGTCGTGGGCGCGCCCGAGAGCCGTCAAGCGTTGCGTCAGTTGCTTGGCCATATCCTCGATAGAACTCGACGACCGAGACGTGATCTGGGTCAGTCCAGAAGCTACGGCCAACAGGTTCTTAACCCGATGGCTCATTTCCCCTGCCAGCAGCTCATGGCCCTCTTCGGCCTGCTTCCTGCCCGTGACGTCAAGAAAAATACCCGTCATGTTCCGGTTCCTGATACCCGCGTCGTTGCCTTGGCCACGGGCGGAAACCCACCTGACATCCTGGCCGACCAAAATCCGGAAGTCGATTTCATACGCCCCGACGATAGCGCGCGTTGCGGAGAATGCCGCCCTGACCCGGTCCCGGTCGGCGGGATGGATCTTCGCAGACAAGTCTTCGAAACAGAGCTCCCCCTCCCGCGGCACGTCCCACAAGCGGTAACCCAGGGTGTCCATGACGAACACGTCCGTGTCGACGTTCCAGGACCACATAGCCACTCCAGCGGCATCAAGCGCGTGGCGAAGCTGCTCTGGTCCCCAGTCCAGATGGTCTTCGGTGTCGTGTGCTGTCATGGAAACTCCCTGAACGTTGTCTCTTGTTAAGAAGAGCAAAGCCACCTTAGCGTAAGATCAGGGCTTTTTAAGGCGTCCGCTGATCAGCGCTTCGGCGGCTGGGCGATAACCATGTGCCTCTTTGGCGAGACGCGCATGACCAGCCGGGATATCTTGCTTCACCGGCCCTCAACAATCGTTTCAACTGTTCGACCGCAGTTCGTCCCAGATGGTGAAGTCAACAACGTTCTCCCTACGTGCATGGGGTTAGGGTGCGCGTGCTGGAACTCGACGCCCTTCGCGCAGCAGGTATGTGCCGCATCATGCGACGAAGGAGTAGAACACCCCGAAACCTAGTCAACGGAACGACCACAAGCCAAACCAGCAGAACGATCAGAACGAGGGTCCGATGGAAAGCCGCCCCGACGATCAAAAGTTGGCGCTGGTTCCCACGATTGCAGGACAGGATCCGACCGGGCCTAGCGAACACCCTTGGGCCGGGCCCGCCCGAGCCGGCTTACTGTTGCCAGCCCATCGAACAACTCCGGCTACGACCGGCCGCGTCTGTCTGTAGTCCACCTGCCGGGAAAAAGGACCTTTGGTTGCGGCTTCCCCTACCCCTTTAGAAGAGATTGTATGGCCCGTTCAGAGGAGTAAGATGGAAAAACAAGCCGAGTAGCGAAGAGCCTCGGTTGACGAAGCCCGCGGCTGGGGAAACTGGCGCGGGCTTTGTCGCGCCCACATCGCACGAGCGGGAACCTACCTGTGGCTGGGGGATTAAGTGTCTGTCACCTCACGTGACAAGGAGGAAGAGCATGCCCGACAATCCGCAGCCTGATCAAGAGCCCTATAGAAACCCCGGCAAGGACAAGAACCACCCCGGAGATAAGGCCGACGCTCCAGCCAAGCCGACTTCACCCCGCGAAGGACAACAGCAGGATAACAGCTAGATAAACGTCCCGGCTGGGTATTGCCCCAGCCGTGGCGGAGGGAGTGCGCTCGCCTCCAATCCGTCTCATTCAAGACTGGCTGTGCGCTAAAGATAAAGCCCTCTCGCAACAAAGCGTCAGCTACAATGAGCAGATGCGATCGCCTTCTCGTCGATATTTGCGCGGGCTTAGATCTTTCGGGCGGAGGC
>UBYX01000079.1 GCA_900469955.1 Hyphomicrobiales bacterium
GTCGATTCCCAAATCAGTTTTGATCTGATTCATTGGTGCTGGCTGGATGGAGGCCAGCATCTCATGACGGCACCTTTATCCAATGATCTTCGCGAGCGTGTTGTCGCCGCCGTGCTGAGCGGCGAAAGCGTCCGTACCGTTGCTGCGCGCTTTGAGGTGGCGGCGTCATCGGTGGTGAAGTGGTCGCAACGCCATCGGGCAACTGGATCGGTTCGTCCGGGCAAGATGGGCGGCCATCGCAAACGCATTCTTGAACCACATCGTGATTTCATTATCGAGCGTCTCAGTCAGAACTCTCACCTGACGCTACATGGCCTCAAGGCCGAATTGGCTTCACGAGGCATTGCCGTCTCACACAATACGGTTTGGGAGTTCATCCGCAGCGAGGGGCTGCGCTTCAAAAAAAACGCTGTTCGCCCTTGAACAAGCCCGCGCCGACGTCGCCCGTCGGCGAGAGCGGTGGAAGGCGTTGCAGCATCATCTTGATCCTGAGCGGCTGGTGTTCATTGATGAGACCTGGATCAAAACCAACATGACACCCATCCGAGGCTGGGGACCGAAGGGCAGGCGTCTGCGGGCGTTTGCGCCGCACGGTCACTGGCGCACCCTGACATTCATCGGTGCATTGCGCAGCAGCCAACTGACAGCACCCTGCGTTTTCGATGGCCCGATCAATGGCACGTGCTTTCGCGCCTATGTCGAGCAACAGTTGATACCAGTCCTCAAGCCAGGCGACATCGTCATCATGGACAATCTCGGCAGTCACAAGTCGGCCGCTATCCGTAAAGCGATCAAAGCCGCTGGCGCGCGGCTCTGGTTCCTGCCGCCCTACTCACCAGACCTCATCCGATCGAGCAGGCCTTCTCAAAGATCAAGCACTGGATGCGCAATGCGCAAAGGAGGACCATCGACGAAACCTGGCGGCACATTGGTAACCTGGTCGAGGCGATCCAATCCGATGAATGTGCCAACTATCTCGAAAATGCAGGCTACGTTTCCGTCAAAAGGTGAAACGCTCTAG
>UBYX01000073.1 GCA_900469955.1 Hyphomicrobiales bacterium
GCAGCCAGCCTCACTCTCACAGCGAATGACTTCTACGTGGCGTGAGAAAGGAAAGACGTTCACTCCTTTCTCAGAGCACAGATCAGCCGTCCGTTGGGTCAGGAAAGTATTGCAGACTGGGCTTGAGTCTAACACAGCCGGCTTGAGAAAATCGGCATGGCATGCATCTGATGTCGAGCCGGCTTTGGAGATTCACGTGACCGACGAAAATGAAGAAAAGACGCTAACCGACCTGTATTCCGCCCATGATGGTAAGCTTGCTCACAAATGGGCATCATATCTGAAGAATTACGAGGAGATTTTCAAACCATATCGAGGCAAGCCGATCGATCTTCTGGAAATTGGTGTTCAAAACGGGGGATCGTTGGAGATCTGGAGCAAATATTTTGCCCAAGCCCGGAATATTATTGGATGTGACATTAATGAGAATTGCAGAAATCTCTCGTTTTCGCATGCAGCTGTCGCGGTTGTAGTCGGCAATGCGAACGTCTCCAGTGTCGTCGAAAAGATTACGGCC
The DNA here is from genome assembly GCA_900469955.1 of Hyphomicrobiales bacterium. Taxonomy (GTDB): domain Bacteria; phylum Pseudomonadota; class Alphaproteobacteria; order Rhizobiales; family Rhizobiaceae; genus Neorhizobium. Next base: position 518 of record UBYX01000073.1, read on the forward strand.
ATAACATCGAGTTTCGACATTGTCATTGATGATGGCTCGCACATCTCGTCCGATATCATTAAATCTTTCCTCCTTTATTTCCCGGCGGTAAGGGAGGGCGGGCTTTACGTAGCAGAAGATCTGTGTTGCAGCTATTGGCCTGCGTGGGAAGGTGGGCTTTTTGAACCGAAATCGTCCTATGCTTTTTTCAAGCTCCTAGTGGATGTCATTAATTTTGAGCATTGGCCCCATAGAACTTTTCGCGAAGATTATCTGCGAAGTATTACCGGTGACGCGATAAATGGCCTAGAGACGGTTCTCGCCGAAATCCATTCAGTTGAATTTCGCAACTCCCTCTGCATAGTTCGCAAGAAAGCTAGCGCTGAGAATGTTATTGGTCCAACTTGGGTAAGCGGGCGAGAACAGCCCGTAACGCAAAATAACACCATCCACGGAAGCAAGATAACGACCCCATCGCCTATTGTGGGCGCAGCCGCGCTTCTTCGTATGCAGCAGCAGGTCCAATGTGAGCTGGCGGAGCGCATAGCCAACATCGTCACCCATCCATGGTTCGAGAGCCCGTATCGTGCGAGCCCCGATCTCCCAGGAGACTTCGATCCACGCCTCTATCTTGTTCTCAACCCGGATGTTCACTCGGCGGGCGTGGACCCGTTTTTTCATTATCTCCTGCACGGACGCCTCGAGGGTCGTCGCTACAAATAAGCCGGACTCTTGCTAAAAGAAGTGGCCTGCTGCCGGTTTTTCGGCATACCCGCAGCACGCGAAGACTCTCTACCATGCCGTCTCGCGTGCGCGGCGTCACAGTGTGCCGTTTGGCAAAGGCAGCGTGGGCTGCGCTTTCTGTATCGAAGTCGTCATTCTTACCGCGCCGGCGACGGTCTAGTTTGTTAGGTGTGGTAACCTCCAGAATATCGACACCAGCGCCCTGCGTGTAGCGCAGCAACCCTGCACCGTAGCTGCCGGAGCATTCGACCCCGACACGCTGGAGATCCCCGAAGGATCTCATCCAAGCCAGCATCAAGCGATACCCGTGTCGGGTTGTCGGGAAGCTCGCCGTGCCGAGAACACAGTCGCGATGGTCGACGACCGTCGCGACATGCAGGTGTTTATGGGTATCGACGCCGCCAATGACGTGAGTTTCTGCTGCGTGGTCCATCATCCGATCATCCTTTCCTGCAATGCGTGAACATTCTTTGCTCGTAAGGATGCGGGGACAGGACAGTCATGGGACCGGATGGTCATGCTCTTCTTGGGTCACGGCAGCACCTGCGAGACAAGGCCTCGCCGCAGGGCGTTCTCGGATGATCGACAGGTCCAGGGAAAGACACATATCGGGTCGATCGGAATGAGGGTCAGATCACACCAAGATGCCATGCGGCACCAACCCAGCGAATGGTCAATCGGTGTTAGAGTCAAACCACCCGAGAACTGGCGCCAATCATATGACTATCGGAATGATGCAGCAGTGCGTCCGGTTTTCCTCGACGCCAGATCGCCATGATAAGTGCATCGGTGACGAGTTGGGCCGTCATGTTGGCATTCATCGACCAGCCAACGACACGTGAGCGTCCGGTGAGCTGTTTTTGCTGATCGGGCAAATCAGGCTTTGTTCTGGCATTAGAACCAGCATTATTGCTGACATTAATACCAGAACAAGAGGTTTCATGGCTCGCATAGAGATCATGTCCGGTACCGAGCGCAGACGGCGTTGGTCGGACGAGGCGAAGCTGAGGATACTTGCGGAAGCTGATGAGCCCGGTACTCGCATCGGCGATGTGGCGTGCCGAAACGACATTCATCCGGGCCAGATCCGCTTGTGGCGGCAATCATTCAGCTATGCCGATCGGCCGACGGTGTTCCTCCCGGTGGAAATCACCGAGGAGGTTGGCGTAAGCCAGCCGTCTACCGCAGCAACGAGGCCGGCGATCGTCGAGATCTTGCTTCGAAACGGTCGGAGCTTGAAGGTTCCGGTTGACGTTGAGTTGAAGCTGCTTGGCCCGCTCGTCGCTTGCGTGGACGCGGCATGATGGGGCCATCGGGGAATGTGCGGGTCTACCTGGCCTGCGGAGTGACGGATATGCGGCGTGCCATCGATGGCCTATCGGCGCTGGTCGAAACGGTCGTGAAGGAGGCGCCGGGCTCGGGCGCGATCTTCGGCTTCCGCGGAAAGCGCGCCCAACGACCAACATTCTGCATACGGTTTCCGTTTCGCGACGATCGCCTATCCGTGGCATCCCCTATTCGGGAGCACGGTGCGGGTTTCGCCGTATCGGCGCGGCAAGAGCCTGATGTCCATCTATACGGACAAGCGGCCTGATCTATCCCATGAACTGCCGAATTGGATGTTCGACGAGAGCTACGGCAGCGGTATGACGCTTGGGCCACCCGAGATCAGCATCGCCGGTCTCGACGAGTTGGCAGCAACGCTAGCTTCGTTAGGCGCGACTCGCTCCGGTTTCAGGAGGAACACCTTAGCTCGATGTCCATGAAACCGGCAGCAGGCCAAAGTATTGGCTCATCCCCCGCGGGATGCCATTTCGTTAATTTGCTTTAACCTTTCAAGGCGTTCCTTGGCAATGAGTTGATCCTCCGTCAGATTGCTGGGTTTTTTGAAAGAGGTAGAGCCGAGATTTCGTGCGTTCATGAAATCCTCTCGCTGAAGGTGGATCCGGTTAGGATAATTCTCAGCGTAGATCTCATTCTTCACGTATACGGCGACAAAATCATTCCACTGATCATTCTGTCGAAGTGTCACGAAAGACTCCAGCAGCGTCGTGCGGTATCCGCAACGACGAGCCCATTTTTGTAACGCGATGCCGCTGTCCGGATAGAACCGCCAGCAATCGACAGGATAACGATGAAAGGCGCCATTTGACGGCGCGTTGATGTAGCAGAGTCCGTCAGGCTTCAAAATCCTCTGAGCTTCGTTAAACAGCAGCCAGAAAAACTCGGAGTGTTCGAAGCACGAGGAAGATACGACAATGTCGGCAAACTCGTCTTCTACGGGTAGCGCATAGGGGTCATCGACTATCTTATCTACCCCGGGACCCTCGGCGAAATCCAAACCCAAGTATTCACAGTCTACCGGGGCGTTTATACGCAGCGTACCACTTACATTTTGGGATCCGATCTCGATGATCTTTAAACCGGAGCGCCCCTGGGTGTAGGTATTGAAAAAATACTTCGAATTTTCGAGCGCGGTATCATGCATAAGCTTACCTTCCAAATATGCCGCCGGAGGCCAGAGATGGAGCTTTGGTTAAAGTCCCTAGCGCCCCGTTGTTAACAGGTGTGCGTGCCTCCGGCCAAGCTCTTAGATGACGGGATGATAGGAATCGATGCTTTGCGTTTGTGACGAGAGATCGCGACGGGGTGGTTAAGGTCCCTATGGGCGGAGGTGTTTGCGATTTACCATCAAAAAGCCGCCACAGGTTTGGTTCATAGATTCATGGGAAATGTTAATTTTCCACTAGTATCTTGGAAGCTTGAGACGTGAGAGTTCGTTAGTTCTTTATTGGAAATGCTTTTAAACTGCAGAGGATCGCTGAGCGAAGCCCGCCGAAGTAAGTAACAGCTTGATAACGCTGCGGCAGATTTGGCCCTGTTGACAAAGTGGATTCTCAAATCAGCGAAAGCATGATTCAAGACTGCCTTTTGGGAGGCGATTTTGGCTCGCGGCGACCTGACGGATTTGGAATGGCGGATTATTGGAGGACTGCTGCTTACCGAGCGCGGGAGGAAGTCTCGCCCTGCTCACGATAATCGACAGTATCTCAACGGAATGCTGCATGTTCTGCGGGTCGGGTGCCCTTGGCGCGACATGCATGCGCGATATAGCAAGTGGAATTCCGTCTACGTGCGCTTCCGCCGTTGGGCAGAACAAGGCGTATGGGACGCACTGCTGGAGACGCTTGTCGAACTGGGGCTGACCGATGACTGGCAGCACATGATCGACAGTACCACGGTTCGCGGCCATTCTCAGGCTGCGGGCGCTAAAGGGGGACTTATAAGGAAGCTTTTGGTCGATCACGCGGCGGCTTTTCGACGAAAATCCACGCCCGTGCAGACGGTCAGGGACGCCCTCTTGGCTTCATCCTGACAGGTGGTGAAGCTTCGGATTACAATGCCGTTCCCGATCTGCTGGCAATGCCGGTTGGCAAGCCGAGACTGTTTCTCGCAGACAAGGGCTATGACAGCGACGCTCTGCGCGAAGAGTTGCTAATCCACGGGATCAGGCCCGTCTTCCCTCCGAGGGCCAAACGCAAGGACCCGCCCGCCTGTGACTTTAGAGCCTATAGGAACCGAAACCGCATTGAGCGGCTGTTCAACAGGCTCAAGCAGTTTCGTCGTGTCGCCACCCGATACAATAACACCCGAAAATCCTTCGCCGCCCTTCTCGTGTTGGCCGCCGCAAAAATATGGTTGCCATACTTGCTCCGGTTCATGAGTTGTGCACCTTAATTGCAACGCCCACACGCTACAAAAATAGGAGAAAAGTCTTGTATGAGTTCAACCATTTAGAGCGCCAAGCAAAAGACCTAATCGCAAGTGGGAAGGCAGCGGACGCGATCAAGATTTATCTTTTCATGGCAGATGGCGACCAGTCGTTGGATGCCGGATATCTCGGGGAGCGTTTGGGAGAGTGTTATGAAAAGATTGGCGACTTGCATGCTGCGAAATATTGGTATGGAAGAGCGGTGGAGGAAAATCCCGACGTCAGGCTGACTTCTGTCGCAGCGCGTCAAAGGCTTCACGAAGTCAGCATCGAAGCCTTTTTGGGCGACGCAGACAAGTATCTCTCAACGCGCAACTAAAGCTACTTTGTCAACAGAACCTAGTATGAGAACGTGCTGTGAGAATTGAACCGCTGCTTATGGTTATCCTAATTTTGTCTGGGGCCAGATCTGCAGTGTCTTCTGAAATGCCCACGACGCTCGTATGCGTCGCCCCTCGCGAAAATGCCCATGCAGATGCCGTCGGCAAGCTGTGTGACATAGTGGCCAGAAATCTCATGCAGAGGGATTTGCGAGTGTCGCACGCGGATGTCGCGCCTGCCGCAGGAAATCAGAATATTGTTTGGCTTGTCGTCGAGCGATTGAGTGACCGGTTGGTTTCAGGACGACTTGAATGGCGCCAAATAGGAGCGGCCCAAACCTCCATTGGCCCGCAACTCGAAACTGTGATTACGGATTCCAAACTAAATGATCGCGCTCTTGAAAATTTTGTCGAAGGGCTCATCAGGGAATCGAAAATTAAATTCGTAGCAGATAACTAATTCTTGAACCACGGCGCTAACTTCGGGGCTACTATGACCGCACCAAATCTCACTCAAGACATTCGTAATGATAGCAGCTTTGCTTTAGAGGCACAGGACATCGGAGCAGCGCCTTTGGCAGCCAACTTTATTGAGACCAACGATGCTGCAAGTGGGGTATCTACCGGATATACTCTATCAATCGGCGATACGTTTACCGGAAATTTGGACACAAATGACACGGATTGGATTCGTGTCACGTTAACTGCCGGCCAAGCCTATACATTTGAGACGTCTGCGGCTGGCTCCACTCCCGTCTCCGATACCGTTATTTCAATTCATGATTCATCAGGGAGCTTGCTGGAATTCAACGACGACCATTCCGGCAACCTCTACTCCCAACTAAGCTTTGTAGCGCAGACAAGCGGAACCTATTACATCAGTGTGCGTGGATACAGCGGCTCCTACACTGGCGGCTATACGCTCTCTACCGCTACCGGCACATCTCTCCCAGTGTATGCCTTTGAGCAAATTGCAAATCAGTTGACCGATGGCTATTGGGCAAGCGTGAGTAGCGGGCGTCGAGCTTTCGACATCGATGCCGGGGATACGCTGACGGTAAATATCACTGCGTTGACAACTGAAGGTCAGCAGCTGGTGCGCTGGGCGCTGGACGCATGGACGTCTGTCTCAGGAATTCGTTTTCAATATGTGACGACCGCAGACGCTTCAATCACCTTCGATGATGCTGATACAGGTGCCTATTCCAGTTCCACGACCAGTGGCAATACTATTCTCTCTTCCTTTGTAAATGTCTCGACGGATTGGTTGACCAGTTCGGGAACGACCCGAGATTCCTATTCGTTGCAGACATATATTCATGAAATCGGGCATGCCTTAGGTCTGGGGCATGCTGGCAACTATAACGGTAGCGCGACATTCGGGGTCGACAATCATTATATGAACGACTCCTGGCAAGCGACCATCATGTCGTATTTTTCCCAAACGGATAATACATATGTCGGCGCCAGCTTTGCTTATCTGGTGACGCCTATGATTGCGGATATAGTGGCCATTCAGGATCTGTACGGATCGACCAGCGTTAACGCCGGGAACACAACCTATAATTTCCAATCGGAAGTCGCGACGAATGCTGTCGCTTACACAATTGTCGATTCCTCTGGCACCGATACGGTGGATTTTAGCTGGGTGACTGTAAATCAAAGGATCGAACTTGCTCCGGGCACATACTCCAACGCGGCTGGCTCGGTGGGCAATTTTGGTATTGCCATAGGAACCATCATTGAGAATGCGGTGGGAGGCTCGGCTGACGACACGATCATCGGCAATACCGCAGCCAATCAGCTTTCGGGTGGGGCCGGTAACGATACTCTGAACGGTGGCGGAGGTAATGACACTCTGAACGGTGGTTTGGGCAGCGATATATTGATCGGCGCCACGGGTAGCGACGTCTTGGTCGGTGGCGGCGGAACGGACCGGCTCGAGGGTGGCGCCGATAATGACACCTATGTATTGGGTTCCCAGAATGCCGTTGTCGTCGACACCGGCGGGATTGATACGATTACCTGCACGATCAGCCGGTCGCTTGCCAGCCTGGGCACAATCGAAAACCTGACTCTGCTTGGAACTTCGACTATCAACGGAGTTGGCAACGGTCTGAACAATACAATACTAGGAAATTCTGGAATAAATCAGCTTTGGGGCGGCGTCGGGAACGACATCTTGAACGGCGCAGCAGGCAATGATGTTGTTTA
>UBYX01000001.1 GCA_900469955.1 Hyphomicrobiales bacterium
TGCAATACAGAACCCAGCCCCTAATTCATCCCAGCCCGTAAACCGTCCAACTTTATGGGGTCAGTTCATACGGCCGGGCTTTTCGTCAAATGAACGAGAGAACGGTTACTGGCCCTGCTTGGCGGCGTTCTGTGCGTCTTCCAGCTTCTTGCGGGTTTCTTCCGCCTTCTTCTGCAGGCCTTCTTCCAGGCTGCGCTGGCTCTGGGCGATCTGCTCCTGCGGCATGGCCGGGCCGTCGAATACACCGGTGAAGCCAGACAGCGGTACCTTGATCGGGTTTGGCGCGCGGCGGAAGTTGATCGAGGTGAAAACGACGTCGTTGCCCTTCTTGAGGCTGGCGATCATCGCGTCCGTCAAGGGTACTTCCGCAGTGCATTTGTCAGGGAGGCAGACGACATAATCCAGCTTCTGGCCCTTGCCGCCATCGATCTGCATGATGATGCCCGGCGGCACAAGGCGCGCGGTCGGCACCGAAACCTGCAGGATCTTGCGGTTTACCTTGCCTTCAACGGTGATCAGGCCAACAGCCGTGACCAACTGACCGTTCTGGGCGGCGATGATGTTCTGCACGACGCAGATGTCGCTGTCATCCTGCTTGCTGCAAGTCTTGAACCAGCCGAGCGGCGGCGCACCCGGAGCGGCAGCGGCAGGTGCCGCGGCATCCTGTGCAAGGGCTGCAGCCGGCAGCACACTCGCGCCAACCGAGAGAGCGAGAACGGACATTGCCGTCCGCAGAACTTGGGTTGCCTTAAGCATCATAACGAGATCCGTCTCCTGAAATCCGTGGGTACGGCAAGACGCCGTTCTATTCCCTCGGGGTGTCCTACTGCCCGTCACCTGTCGGCGAAATGAGGCATTTGAATGACCCGCCCGTCCGGCAAACCTGTTACATCGCGGCGGCCACGATATCCAGCCCCCTCTTTCGTATTTTTTCACAAGGCGTTAACGCGACCGTTCAATCTTTCGCGCGCAGTGCCGGGTTGGACCCCATATGGGTATGCGTTATCTTGACTTCGAATCAGCGAGGACGTCTTCACCATGAGTTCGATGCGACGTTTTGTTCCCCTCATCGCAGCCGTTCTGATGGGTGTGCCCGCGGCGGCCCAGCCCCTGCATGGGATCGCAATGCATGGTACCCCGGCCCTGCCGCAAGATTACAAGCACTTCTCCTATGTCAATCCGGACGTGAAAAAGGGCGGCAGGGTGGCCTATGGGGTGGTCGGCACCTTCGACAGCCTCAATCCGTTTATTCTCAAGAGCATGCGCACCACCGCACGCGGGCTCTGGGACACCATTTTCGGGCATCTTCTCTACGAACCCTTGATGACCCGTTCCAGCGATGAACCGTTCACGCTTTATGGGCTGCTCGCCGAGAGCGTGGAATGGGATGAAGATCGTACTTTCATACAGTTCAACCTCAATCCGAAGGCAAAGTGGTCGGACGGCCAGTCGGTGACCCCGGAGGACGTGATCTTCACGTTCGAAATCCTGCGTGACAAGGGCCGCATTCCCTTTTCCAATCGGCTCGCGCCCGTGGAAAAGATGGAAAAGGTGGGCGAACACGGCGTGCGTTTCACCTTCAACAACAAGGTCGACCGCGAATTTCCGCTTATCCTCGCCACATCCACTCCGATACTGCCGAAACACGTCATAAACCCTGCGACATTCGATCAGTCGACTTTGAAGCCGCCGGTCGGGTCCGGACCCTATCTCGTCAAATCCTTGTCGCCCGGCGAACGCATCGTATATGAGCGAAATCCGGATTACTGGGGCAAGGACATTCCCTCGAAGATCGGCTTCGACAACTACGACCAGATTTCGATCGAATATTTCCTCCAGGAAAACACCCTCTTCGAAGCCTTCAAGAAGGGCGTGATCGATGTCTATTTGGAAGGCAGCCCGACCCATTGGGGGCGCGCTTATGATTTTCCCGCCGTCCAGAAAGGCGATGTCATAAAGGATGCCTTCAAGCCGCAGCTTCCGACAGGCATGCTGGGCTTCGTGTTCAACACCCGCCGCCCGGTCTTTTCCGACGTCAACGTGCGTGCGGGCCTGTCGCTCGCCCTGGATTTCGAATGGGCCAACAGGAACCTCTTCGAAGGCGCCTATACGCGTACGGAAAGCTACTGGCAGGACTCGCCACTCTCCTCACTCGGCAAACCGGCAGATGAACGCGAGCTCGCCATTCTCGGACCGGTCAAGGACAAGATCGAACCCGCGGTTCTCGACGGCACCTATCGTCTGCCAAAAACAGACGGCTCCGGCGCCGATCGAAAGGTGATGAGGGAGGCAGTCGATCTTCTGAAAAAAGGCGGATACACGATCAAGAACGGCAAAATGTCCGATGCCAAGGGAAAACCGCTCGTCTTCGAGGTGATGACGCAGACCCCGGACCAGGAAAAGCTCGCTATCGCCTATCAGCGCACGCTGAAGATGATCGGTGTCGACATGTCGATTCGCACCGTCGATGACGCACAATATCAGGCTCGTTCCGGCAGCTTCGACTACGACATGATCGTCAAGTCCTATCCCTCGACGCTGTCACCGGGCATCGAGCAGGTAGGCCGTTGGGGATCCTCTTCGCGCGATCGGCAAGGCAGCTTCAATTTCGCTGGCGTCGCCGACCCGGACGTCGACAAGCTGATCGAGTCCATCCTGTCTGCCCGCAGCAAGGAGGATTTCGAGGCGGCGGTACGCGCCTATGATCGGCTGCTGATCTCCGGCCATTATCTGGTGCCGCTCTATCACATACCGGAACAGTGGCTGGCGCGCCGCAGCTACATCGGCTATCCGGAGAAACTGCCGCTTTATGGCTACCAGCTCAACACCTGGTGGGACAAACGGGCGCAGTAGCCGAACCAAGCCCGCCCAGGAGAGGAAGCCCGTAATGGAGCGCGTGACCATAGACATCGTTTCGGACGTCGTTTGCCCCTGGTGCTATCTGGGAAAAGCGCGACTGGAACTCGCCATCGCCGAAGTGCAGGACGAAATCGGGGTAGACATCAACTGGCGCCCCTACCGGCTCAATCCGGACCATCCGCCGGAAGGCGTCGATCATCAGAGCGATCTGGCGCGCAAGCTCGGTGGCAAGGATGCGGTGGATCGCGCCCATGCCATGCTGCAAAAGCTAGGCGAGGATGTCGGGGTCCGCTACAATTTCGACGCGATCAAGATCGGCCCTAATACGCTCAACGCGCATCGCCTGCTGCATTGGGCCATGACCGAAGGCCGCGAAGCTCAGGACAAGGTCGCAACGGCGCTCTTCAGGGCAAACTTCGAAGAAGGGCGAAATGTCGGTGACCCCATCGTGCTGGCAGATATCGCCGAGCAATCCGGCCTTAACCGAAAGGTGATCGAAAACCTTCTGGCGACGGATGCGGACAAGGACACGGTTCTTTCCGAAATCGATTCGGCCCAGAAGATGGGCGTCACCGGCGTGCCCTTTTTCATCATCGACGGGCAATATGCAGTCAGCGGGGCGCAAACAGCGGATGTCTTCGTCAACGCTTTGCGGGAAATTGCGAAGCTCAAGGCCGAAGCCCGCAAAGGCATGATCTGATTCGTCAGTTCCGCCCTTGCGAACCGAAGCGGCTCGCAAGGGCGATACTGCACCACTCCCAGTCCCGTACTGACCGGCAGGATCAGGCTTTCGCCAGTTCCGCGAACTGGGTCATCACCTGCGCCGCAGTCGTCAGTCTTTTTTCCGGCGTGGGAAGCTCCCGCGTCAGGAACACGCTCTGATCCGGGCGGATCTTCGCAAGCGTTCCCTGCTTGGCGATATATCCCACGAGTGCTGCCGGATTCGGGAACTGCTTGTCGCGGAAGGTAACGACCACGCCCTTGGGGCCCGCCTCAAGCTTCTCGACATTCGCTTTCCGGCATAGGGACTTGATGTAGACGACCTTCAGAAGGTTCTGCACCTCAGGCGGCATCGGTCCGAACCGGTCAACCATTTCCGCGCCAAAACCGTCGATCTCCGAAAGCTCGGAGACTTCGCCAAGACGGCGATAGAGCCCCATGCGCAGATGCAGGTCAGGCACATAGGATTCCGGGATCATCACGGTGATGCCGACGGAAATCTGCGGCGACCAGCCGGTATCGACGATCTCGTCGTCGCCCTTCACCTCCGCTACCGCTTCTTCCAGCATCTGCTGGTAGAGCTCGAACCCCACTTCCTTGATATGGCCGGACTGTTCTTCACCGAGCAGGTTGCCTGCGCCGCGGATATCAAGATCGTGGCTCGCAAGCTGGAACCCGGCGCCGAGGGTGTCGAGCGACTGGAGAACTTTCAGGCGACGTTCCGCCGTCGTCGTGAGCGGCTTGTTGACCGGCAGACTGAAGAGCGCAAAAGCGCGCACCTTGGAGCGGCCGACGCGACCGCGAAGCTGGTAGAGCTGCGCCAGTCCGAACATGTCGGCGCGATGCACCACCAGCGTATTGGCGGTCGGAACGTCGAGACCGGACTCGACGATGGTCGTCGACAGCAGGACGTCATACTTGCCGTCGTAGAAGGCATTCATGATGTCTTCCAGTTCGCCGGCCGGCATCTGGCCGTGGGCTACGGCCACCTTCAGCTCAGGAACGTCCGACTGAAGGAAAGCCTGAATTTCCGGCAGATCGGCAACCCGCGGGCACACGTAGAAACTCTGGCCGCCACGGTAATGCTCGCGCATCAGCGTCTCGCGGATGACGAGCGGATCGAAAGGCGAGATGAAGGTACGGATCGCCATGCGGTCGACCGGTGGCGTGGTAATGAGCGAGAGTTCACGGACACCTGTCATCGCGAGCTGCAGCGTACGCGGTATCGGCGTAGCCGAAAGCGTCAGAACATGTACGTCGCTCTTCAGCTCCTTCAGTCGCTCCTTGTGCTTGACGCCGAAATGCTGCTCCTCGTCGATGATCAGCAGGCTGAGATTGGCGAACTTGATGCCGGCGCCGAGCAGCGCATGGGTGCCCACGACGATATCCACCTTGCCTTCGGCCAGACCTTTTTTGGTTTCCGCCAGTTCCTTCGCGGACACGAGACGAGAGGCCTGGGCAACGGTGATCGGCAGGCCGCGAAAACGGTCTCGGAAGGTCTTGTAGTGCTGGCGGGCGAGCAGCGTCGTCGGCACGACGACGGCGACCTGCGCGCCGTTCATCGCCGCAAAAAACGCCGCCCGCAGCGCAACCTCGGTCTTGCCAAATCCGACATCTCCGCACACCAGCCGGTCCATCGGCCGACCAGCTCCCAGATCGTCCCGTACGGCATCGATGGCATTCGCCTGATCGTCCGTTTCATCATAGGGGAAACGTGCGGCGAATTCGTCGTAGAGCCCTTCCGGCGTGGTCAATACAGGGGCACGGCGGGTGATACGGGTCGCGGCGATACGGATAAGCGCATCCGCCATATCGAGCAGCCGTTTCTTGAGCTTGGCCTTGCGGGCCTGCCAGGCGCCACCGCCAAGCTTGTCCAGCTGCGCTTCCGCGGCATCCGAACCATAGCGGGACAGCAGGTCGATATTCTCGACCGGCAGGAAGAGCTTTGCCTGATCGGCATAATGCAGTTCCAGACAGGCGCGCGGCGCGCCGGCGGCTTCAATAGTGACGAGACCGACAAAGCGACCGATACCGTGCTCGGCATGGACGACCAGCGAGCCTTCGTCGAGGCCCGCCACTTCCGTCAGGAAATCGGCGCCTCGCTTGCGGCGCTTGCCACGGCGGACCATGCGGTCGCCGAGGATATCCTGCTCGCCGATGACGGAGATCTTGTCGGTTTCGAACCCCGCTTCCAGGCTCAGCACTGCCGAGGCCGCTTCACCTTTTTCGAGCGTGTCGAGATCGGAGAGCTTCTCGATCTGTTTGATACGCTTCAGGCCGCGCTCGTCCAGAACCTGCAGCAGACGGTCGAGCGACCCGGCCGACCAGCCTGTGACCAGCACCTTGATGCCAGCCGCTCGCTTGTCGGCAATATGCTTGACGACCAGATCGAACACATTGACGCGCTCGTCTCGCTCCTTGTCCTCGGTCTGCGACTTGGCCCAGCGTGGTCCGGCATGCGCGTCGAGCGTCACCACCCGGCGACCTTCGGCATCCATTTCATTAAAAGGTGTTAGCCGCAACGCATTGACCGCATCGAGAGCAGCGGCGAAAGCCTTGCCGTTGAGATAAAGCTCACCGGGCGAGACCGGTTTGTAGGGGGCGGCCTGGGCCGCGGCACCCTTGCCCTGCGTCCCGCTGTCACGCCGGGCTTCGTAATAGTCGAGGACCAGTTTCGAGCGCTCGTTGGCCGCCTCGCGGGCGGTGTGGTCGGTGACGACCCGAAAACCCTTTAGGTAATCAAAGGCTGTCTCGAGCCCGTCGTAAAACAGCGGCAGCCAATGCTCCATGCCGGCATAGCGCCGTCCCTCCGAAACCGCCTGATAAAGCGCATCGTCGCGAGTGGCCGCGCCGAAGAGGGAAAGATAGTTCTTTCGGAAGCGGCTGATCGTGTCCGGCGTCAGCGTCACCTCGCTCATGGGATTGAGATCGAGGGAACGGGTCTGCCCGGTCGTGCGCTGGCTGGCGGGGTCGAATGAGCGGATCGATTCCAGCGTATCGCCGAAGAAATCGAGCCGAACAGGCTCTTCCGTGCCCGGCACGAAAACATCGAGAATGCCGCCGCGGACGGCAAATTCACCCACTTCGCGCACGGTCGCGACGCGCTCGAAGCCGTTGCGGTCCAGCCGCGCGGCAATGTCGTCCATGCGGATCTGATTGCCGGGTTTGGCCGAAAACGCGAGGCTTTCGATAATCTCCGACGGAGCGATTTTCTGCAGCATCGCGTTGACTGTCACCAGCACGATCGCGGCATGGGGCTTCTTGCGATGCGAGATCAGGCCGGAAAGCGCCGCAAGTCGCCGGGCGGAGATATAGGCACTTGGCGAAACCCTGTCATATGGCAGACAGTCCCAGGCAGGCAGCGTCAGCACCGGAATTTCCGGTGCGACGAAGGACAGCATCTGCTCGAGATCCGGCATGCTCTGGCCGTCGGACATGATATAGGCCACCGGCTGGCCCGCCCTTGCCAGTTCGGCCAGCACAAGCGGTTCCATGCCGGGAGGCACATTGCTGATGGTCAGCGGTGCCTGCGCGGCCGCTATTTTCCTGGCATCAAATCCTGGGATCATTGCGTCTGCCCGAGCCTTGCTTCGAGGGAAGCTTTGGTGACAGGGTCGAAATCGGGTGTGTAGGCGGCAACCCGCGCAAAAAGCTGCGTCTTCCTGTGTTCCGGCAAGGGCATGGCTCCCGTGATCCAGGCATGCAGATCATGATCGTCCTCGCCCATGATCGTCTCGAACTCGTCGAGTTCCTCGTCCGAAAGCCGAGCGATCTCAGCCTCTGCAAAGCTTCCGAAGACGAGGTCCATTTCGCGGATGCCGCGATGCCAGCAGCGATAAAGGATGCGGCGGCGGCGCGGGTCCAGATCCGCGCTGGTGCGCGATAGTCCTGTCATATCGGTGTCCTTGTTTCGCGGTTCATATAGGACGGAAATACCGCCTCGTCACCTTGCCAAACGGCCAAAATTCATCGCATTTTGCGCGCCATGCGTCCTGCCGTCCTCGATCCGCTCTTCTCACCGGTCGCCTCGCTTGCGGGCGTGGGGCCGAAGCTTGCAGACCTGATCGCCCGCGTGACCGGCCGAGAGGACGCGGACGACTGCCGTGTCGTCGACCTCCTCTTCCATGCCCCCCATTCATTGATCGACCGACGCAATCGTCCGGGGATCGCCCTTGCGCCGCAGGGCGCGATCGTGACGATCGAAGGCCGGGTCGACCGACACCAACCGCCGCCGCAGGGCAAACCCAACCTGCCCTATCGTGTCTTTCTGCATGACGACACAGGCGAACTGGCGCTGACGTTCTTCCGCGCCAAGGGCAATTGGCTCGAAAAATCGCTGCCGATCGATGAGACGGTAATGGTGAGCGGCAAGGTCGATTGGTTCAACGGCCGTCCGTCGATGGTGCATCCGGATTTCATCGTGAAATCCTCCGAAGCGGAAAACTTGCCGCTGATCGAACCCGTCTATCCGCTGACGGCCGGCCTTTCTCCGAAGATATTGCGGAAAGCAATCGACGGGTCGGTCGCGCGCCTTCCGATCCTGCCGGAATGGGCCGACGTCAACCTGACGTTACGTCAGGGCTTTCCTTCCGTAACGGAAGCCTTCCAGCGGTTGCACGATCCGCGCGACGAGACGGATGTGGATCCGCAATCGCCCGCCCGCCGGCGGCTCGCCTATGACGAATTCCTGGCAGGTCAGGTGTCGCTCGCTCTGGTGAGGCAACGGATCCGCAAGGTGCCCGGACAACCAGTCCGCGTCAAAGGCGACTTGGCGGCGACGATTATAGCCCACCTGCCCTTCTCGCTTACCCCGAGCCAGAAGAAGGCCGTCGAAGATGTTTTGAAGGACATGGCCGGGGAGGACCGCATGCTGAGGCTGCTGCAAGGCGATGTCGGCGCCGGCAAGACGCTGGTCGCCCTGCTTGCCATGGCGGCTGCCGTCGAGGCGGGCGGCCAGGCGGTTCTGATGGCGCCGACCGAAATCCTCGCACGCCAGCATTTCGCAACAATCTCAAAGTTTGCGGGTGCCGCAGGCGTGACGGTGGAAGTGCTGACGGGCCGGACCAAGGGCCGCGAACGCGACCAGATCGTCGAACGCATCGCATCCGGTGAAGCCCAGATCGTCATCGGCACCCATGCGCTCTTCCAGGATACGATCAACTATCACAATTTATTGCTGGCCGTGGTGGACGAACAGCATCGATTCGGCGTCCACCAGCGCCTGCGGCTCACGGCCAAAGGTATCTCGCCGCACATGCTGGTGATGACCGCGACACCTATCCCGCGCACGCTGGTGCTCGCCGCCTTCGGCGACATGGATGTTTCCAAGCTCACGGAAAAGCCAGCCGGACGAAAACCGATCCAGACGGTCACCATTCCCACGGAGCGCATCGGGGAGATCGTCTCCCGCCTTAAAACCGCGATCGCCGAAGGAAAGAAAGGTTACTGGATCTGCCCGCTTGTCGAAGAATCGGATGTTTCCGACCTGATGTCGGCGGAGGAACGCTATCTGGTGCTGGCGCAGGAACTTGGCCGCGACAATGTTGGCTTGGTCCACGGACGCATGAGCGGACCGGAGAAGGACGCGGTCATGGCCGCCTTCAAGAACGGTGAACTGCGTTTGCTGGTCGCGACGACGGTGGTGGAGGTCGGCGTCGATGTTCCTGACGCGACCATCATGGTGATTGAGCATGCCGAGCGTTTTGGGCTGGCCCAACTCCATCAGCTTCGCGGTCGTGTGGGGCGCGGCGACGAGGCATCGACCTGCATCCTCCTCTACAAGGGTCCTTTAAGCGAAACCGGCCGGGCGCGGCTTTCCATATTGCGCGACAGCGAGGACGGATTTCTGATTGCGGAAGAGGATCTGCGCCTGCGTGGCGAGGGAGAGCTTCTGGGGACCCGGCAATCCGGCACGCCCGGTTTCCGGATCGCCAGCCTGGAGGCGCATGCGGATCTTCTGGAGATCGCCCGCAAGGACGCGGCCTATCTGCTGGAACGGGATCCGGATCTCACCAGTGAGCGGGGGCAGAATATGCGGGTGCTGCTCTACCTCCATCGCCGTGACGAGGCCATCCGCTTCTTAAGAGCCGGATAGTCACCCCTGAACCACGGGCGGCGGCAGAACCGCAGTCGGCACACCGGCACTCGGCCTGTAGTCCGGCGCGATCAGGCCGCCGGAGATCAGCAGCTTGGCGCCCTCTTCCGGCGTCATGTCGAGCATGATGACCTTGCTTCTTGGCACAAACATCAGAAAGCCGGCGGTCGGCACCGGCGTCGGCGGCAGGAAGACACCAACCATTTCCTCGCCCTCCGCATTGAGCTTTGCTGCGATCTCTCCCTGCGCATCGCCGGAAATGAAGACCAGCGCCCACATGCCGGGACTCGGAAATTCGATCAGTCCGCATTTCTTGAAGGAGGTCGACTGTTCCTTCAGCACGGTCTCCAGGATCTGTTTGACGCTCCTGTAGATGGTGCGGACCAGTGGCATGCGATGCAGGATCGATTCGCCGAAATTGACGATGGAGCGGCCGATCAGGTTTTTGCCGAGAAAGCCGATGATGGTGATCAGCACCACCGCCATCACCAGGCCGGTGCCGGGGATGGTTATGTTGAAATAATATTGCGGATCGTAGCGCTGCGGAATGTAGGGCGTAACCCAGCTATCGGCCCAGTCGATAAAGGTGAAGGTCAGCCATATGGTGATGGCCAGCGGCGCACAGATGATGAGCCCGGTCAGGAAGTTGTTCCGGAGGCGGCCGGCCAGCGATATTCGCTCTGGACTGTCGCTCATTCCGCTTCCCTAATCACCTAAAACACTGCCGCATTCATATGAACGCGACAATGCCGGATGCAATACTGCGATGCAAGGAAAAGCGGCAGGCATCACTCGACGGTGACGGATTTCGCGAGGTTGCGCGGCTGGTCGACGTCGGTCCCCATGAATACTGCGGTGTGATAGGCCAATAGCTGGATCGGCAGCGAAAAGATCATCGGCGCGATGATCTCGTCGACATTCGGTAGCGCAATGGTTGCCATGGTCGGCAATTTCGATGCGGCCGCGCCCTTTTCGTCGGTGATGAAGATGATCTTGCCGCCGCGCGCCGCCACCTCCTGCATGTTGGACACGGTCTTTTCGAAGAAGCGGTCATGCGGCGCAATGACGATGACAGGCATGTTCTCGTCGATCAACGCGATCGGACCGTGTTTGAGTTCTCCTGCGGCATAACCTTCGGCGTGGATATAGGAAATTTCCTTGAGCTTCAGCGCGCCCTCCATGGCGAGTGGAAAGCTCGTGCCGCGACCGAGATAAAGCACGTCCTTGAAACGGGCCAGATCGCGCGACAGCACCTCGATCTGCGGCTGGATGTCGTTCAGCACCCGGCTCATGATGCGCGGCATTTCGGCAAGGTGCCTGACCATCGCCTTTTCGTCCTCGGCGGTCACGGTGCCACGGGCACGGCCGGCGCCGATCGAAAGCGCGGCCAGCACCGCGAGCTGGCAGGTGAAGGCTTTGGTGGAGGCGACGCCGATTTCGGGGCCTGCCAGGGTCGGGAAGATGGCATCCGATTCACGCGCTATCGTCGATTCCCTGACGTTGACCACCGCGCCGATCTTCAGGCCCTGGTCCTTGCAGTACCGAAGCGAGGCGAGCGTATCGGCCGTCTCGCCGGATTGCGAGATGAAGAGCGCCGCCTGACTCGGCGACAGGGGCAGTTCGCGGTAGCGGAATTCCGAGGCGACGTCGATCTCGACCGGCAGGCGCGCATAGCGCTCGAACCAGTATTTGCCAACCAGACCGGAGAGATAGGCCGTGCCGCAAGCGGAAATGGCGAGGCCCGAGACCTTGCCGAAATCGATAGCCGTTTCATTCGACTTCACCCTACAGGAGGCGAAATCGATATAGTGGCTGAGCGCATGGGCAATGATCTCCGGCTGCTCGTAGATCTCCTTCTCCATGAAATGGCGGTGGTTGCCCTTGTCGACCATGAAGGCCGCGGCCTGCGAGATCTGGCTTTGCCGCTTCAGGGGGGTGCCCTTGTAGTCGATGATCTCGACACCCTTGTGGGTCATGATCGCGCAGTCGCCGTCGACAAGATAAGTGATCTCGTTGGTGAAAGGCGATAGCGCGATAGCGTCCGAGCCAAGGAACATCTCCCCACGGCCGTGGCCGATGGCGAGCGGCGGCCCGAAGCGAGCCGCCATGATCGTGGCCGGGTCATCTTCGAAAATCACCACCAGCGCGTAAGCGCCGGAAACCCTGTTCAGCATGGCGAGCATGGCTTTGCGGTGATCGAGCCCCTGACGCGTATACTTCGCCAGAAGATGGGCAACGACTTCGGTATCCGTCTGACTATGGAAAACTGCGCCTTCAGCCTGTAGCTCATCCCTCAGCTCGGAAAAATTCTCGATGATACCGTTGTGGACAACGGCGACGCCGTCGACGAAATGTGGGTGGGCATTGGTCTCGTTCGGCACGCCGTGGGTCGCCCAACGGGTATGGGCAATGCCGATCGTGCCGGGAAGCGGCTCCGCATCCAGCTTTTTCTCGAGGTTGAAGAGCTTTCCTTCGGCGCGGCGGCGGTCCATTTTGCCATCGTGTATGGTCGCGACGCCTGCGGAATCATAACCGCGATATTCGAGCCGCCGCAGCGCATCGACCAGACGCGCCGCCACCGGTTCTTTCCCGACGATCCCGACAATCCCGCACATAAACCACCCTCTTCGCTTTCGTTGGAACCTGCGCGAAGTCCTAGCCGATTGCCGGCGCCGCGCAACCGGCCGGCCGGTCACTTTCGATGTCGGAAAGTAATGCTCGGCAGTAAAGGCGCAGTTGCTTATTTCGCTGCTTTTTTAGCGGCCTTGAATGCAAGGGCGCGTTCCCGGATCACTTTGGCACGTTCAGGCTTCACCTCCTGGCGTGCCCGGCCGAAAGCCAACGCATCCGGGGGCACGTTTTCGGTAATGACGCTGCCGGAAGCGACGTAGGCGCCGTCGCCGATTGAAACCGGAGCAACAAGGGCCGAATTCGAGCCGATGAAGGCGTTGGAGCCGATGCGTGTTTCGTGCTTGTTCACACCGTCGTAGTTGCAGGTAATGGTTCCGGCCCCAATATTCGACTGGGCGCCGATCACAGCATCGCCGATATAGGTGAGATGATTGACCTTGGCCCCCTCGCCGATTTTGCCGTTCTTCACCTCGCAGAAATTGCCGACCTTGGCTCCGGCCGAAAGGTCGGCACCCGGACGCAGGCGTGCAAATGGTCCGACCGTCGCACCGCCACCGACATGTGCGCCTTCAAGATGCGAGAAGGCGTGGATCACGGCACCACTCTCCACGGTCACGCCAGGACCGAAGACAACGTTCGGTTCGATCAGTGCGTCCTGGCCGATCTCGGTATCGTAGGAAAGAAAGACGGTCTCGGGCGCGATCATGGTGACGCCGGAGACCATCAGCTCGTGACGGCGGCGCTCCTGCCAGAGCCTTTCGAGGAAAGCGAGTTCAGCGCGATTGTTGCATCCGGCGACTTCCGTTTCCGGGGCGTCGACGACCACGACCCTACCCCCGTCCGCACGGGCGATTTCGACCACGTCAGTGAGATAGTATTCGCCCTTCGCGTTGTTATTGCGAATTTTTTCGAGAATCGGCAAGGCCTTGCGGCCGTCAATCGCCATCAACCCGCTATTGCACCAGGTGATTTTCCGCTCCTCTTCCGTCGCGTCCTTCTCCTCCCGGATCGCGATCAACTCACCATTTTCGACCAGAAGGCGGCCGTAGCCGGTCGGGTTGCCGGTGCGGAAGCCGATGACCACCACGTCGGCACCTTGCGACAGCTTTTCGCGCGCCGCAGCAAAGGGCGCCGATGTCACAAGCGGGACATCGCCATAGGCAATCAGAACGTCATCGTAGCCGCGGGCAATCGCTTCCTTCGCCGTGAGCACGGCATGGCCCGTACCAAGCCGCTCCGTCTGAAGGAATGTCTCGACGGAAATACCGTCCACTGCACCGGCCTTGGCGACTGCCTCCGCGTCGCGCCCGACGACCAGCGCTGCATCGGAAACGTCGGTCGATGCGATTGCCGCCATCACATGCGCGATCATTGGCCGACCGGCGACCGGATGCAGCACTTTCGACATCGACGATTTCATCCGCGTGCTATCGCCAGCAGCGAGGATGACGGCAAGGCAAGAACGGCTCATCGGGAATCTCCTTCCATGCGATTGCTCCGGCTTTTAGCAGCAAGATTGTGGAAGTGCGACATGTGCCACGGAAAATGGCCGCACCGTTTCCGCTGCGGCCAAACTAGCTGATTTGCGGACTTCTCACGCAGGCTGCCGCCGGTCCTGCTTTTCGCCTCAAGCCAATTCGCTCTCGTCATATTTCGCACGGGCGGCCTTGACCGAGGAGTGATTCTTTTCTGCCCATCGCAGGACCTTCGAGAGCGGTTCGAAGAGCGAGCGCCCAAGATCCGTCATCCGGTATTCGACGCTCGGCGGCTTTGTCGGAAAGACTTCCCGTTCGATATAGCCATCGCGTTGCAGATCGCGGAGCGTCTGAGTGAGCATGCGCTGGGAAATATCCGGCACCAGTCGTCGCAACTCGCCGAAACGGTAGGGCCGGTGCGACAACGCTTCCAGCAGCAGCGTAGACCATTTGCCGGCGATTCGGTCGATCACGTCCCGCACCGGACAATTTCCGGCATCCCACCCGGACATATCGCATTCCTGACCGCCGAGCGCAGGCTTGCGCGCCGCCTTGATCACCATGACAGTGGTTCCCTTCAGATAACCATCTCCCTCAAAACTGCCTTCTTTACAGTCAGGCGTCAATTCTTATTTTAGTGCTAGTCTCTTTTTGAGACCAATGTTCACATCCACGCCGCAGGCGTCGGTTCAATTGATAGAGGGATAATGTTCGAGATGACCAGACTTCTCGTCACCGGCGCCGCCGGACAGCTCGGTCGCGCCGTCCTGCATCACCTGGTGCAGACCTCCAAGGTAGCGCCTGGCGATATCGTCGCAGCAAGCCGCGATCCTCAAAAGCTGGCTCAGTTTGCAGCGGAGGGAATTGAAACCCTCGCTGCCGACTTCGACGACGAGGCAAGCCTGATCAAAGCCTTCACCGGTATCGACCGCGTGCTGATCATCTCGACGGACGAACTCGCCACACCCGGAAAGCGCATCACCCAGCACAGGAATGCTGTTGCCGCTGCAGCCAAGGCCGGCGTCAAGCATATCCTCTACACCTCAATGCCGAACCCGGACAAATCGCTCGTCAGCTTCGCTCCAGATCACCTTGGAACGGAAGAGGCGATCCAGGTGAGCGGCGTCTCCTACACGATCCTGCGCAATTCCTGGTATGGCGACAACTACCTCATGTCGATGCCGCACAATCTGCAGGTCGGCCGGTGGTACACCGCCATGGGCGCCGGCAAGGTGGCAAACATCAGCCGCGACGATTGCGCCCGCGCCGCTGCAGCCGCGCTCGCCAATCCGCCCGCCGGCAGCCAGACGCTGACCCTCACCGGTCCCGAATCGCTCTCTGCCGAAGACATTGCCGTGCGCGTTTCGAAGGCAGCCGGAAAGCCCCTCGAGGTTGTTCACGTCACGGATGACCAGCTGTCGCACGGACTTGCTGGTGCAGGCCTCCCGCCCTTCGTCGTGGAAATGCTGGTTTCGGCGGACGCCAATATCCGCGCAGGCAATTTCGATCTGTTGACTGATACTTTCGAAAAGCTGACCGGAAGCAAACCGCAATCGCTTGGCGCCTATCTGGAAACCCAGAAAGCGGCACTTTCGAGCTAATTCCCGCCCAAGGATTGCAAATCTCCAAAAATCGCGATAATTAGATTGAGTTGCTAAACTCTATCTGATTTGGAGAAAAAATGCGCGCGATTGGCCTGATTGGTGGGATGAGCTTCGAAAGCACCGCAGTCTATTACCGCCTCATCAACGAGATGGTCCGCAACCGTCTCGGCGGCCTCGCCTCCGCCAATGTTTTTCTCCATTCGGTCAACTTCGCCGAAGTCGTCGACATGCAGAAAGCCGGCCGCTGGGATCTGGCGGCCGAGCATCTCGCAAAAAGCGCCAGCAGCCTCCTGGGCGCTGGGGCCGAATGCATTCTGATCTGCACCAACACCATGCACCTCGTCGCGCCCGAGGTCCAGGCGGCAGTTGACGTTCCCGTCATTCACATCATCGACGAAACGGCGAAGGCCCTGAAATCGCGAGGCCTGACGCGTCCGCTTCTACTCGCCACCCGCTATACCATGGAGCACGGATTCTATTCCGACCGGATGAAATCTCTCGGCGTCGACGTCATGGTCCCGGATGCCGACGACCGCACCGGTATCCATAACATCATTTTCAACGAACTCTGCGCCGGAACCGTCGCCGAGGCATCCCGCCACCGCGCGATCGCCATGATCGAAAAGGCGAAAGCCGCAGGTGCCGACAGCATCATCCTCGGCTGTACCGAGATCTGCCTTTTGCTCGATCCGGAAGGTCTGCCGCTTCCCGGCGTAGATTCGACGGCAATCCATGCGGGGGCTGCCGTGGATTTCGCTCTCGGCCCTGCCAACGCAAGTCAGGTAGCTGCTTAAATTATTTGACTCAGTCAAATAAATGGTGGACAAGATCTTTCAGTAGGAGATTTCCACCATGACCGATCCTGCCTTTCTGGACACCGTTCGCGCCTTCAACCGGTTCTACACGAACAAGCTGGGCCTTCTCGCCAAGGGCTATCTCGATTCCCCGTACACGCTGACGGAAGCGCGCATCCTTTATGAGATGGGGTCGCGCAGCTGCGTTTCCGCCACGGAACTCAACTATGATCTCGGCCTTGATCCCGCCTATTTGAGCCGGGTGCTGAAGAAGTTTCGAGAGGCCGGTTTTATCGACAGCCAACCCGACTCGGCCGACAAGCGAAGCCAGGTACTGACGATCACGGCGGCTGGACGAGCCGAGTACGAGATGCTGGGCGAGCGTTCGCGCCAGCAGATCGAAAACGATCTTGGCAATGTGGACGAGTCCGACCGCGAAAAGCTGATCGGCTCCATGCAGGCGATCCGGATGATCCTCGACCCGAAATCGGCGGCGCCCTCACCGCCCGTCGTCATTCGGCCGCATCAGATAGGCGACTTGGGATGGTTGATCGAGGCCCAGGCGGTCGCCTATGCTCGCGAATACGGTTGGAACGAGAAGTTCGAGGGACTGGTCGCGGAAGTGGCGGGCAAATTCATCGCCCATTTCAATCCGGAGCGCGAGCGTTGCTGGATCGCGGAACGCAACGGCCGGAGGGTTGGCTCCGTGCTCGTGGCCGATGGTGGCGATGGGATTGCCAAGCTGCGTCTTCTCTATCTCGATCCGGCTGCCCGGGGTCTCGGCCTCGGCCGAACGCTGGTGGAACAATGCATCAAGTTCTCAACCTTAGCCGGCTATCGAAAGTTGTCGCTTTGGACCAACGATGTGCTGTCTGCGGCCATCCACATCTATGAAAAGACGGGCTTCAGGCTTGTCTCCGAAGAGAGACATGCCATGTTCGGGCCGGAATGCACCGGCCAGACCTGGGAGCTGGAGCTTGGGAAGGCAAAACTCTCGGCCGCTTAAACTGTCTGCCCACATGCGCGGCGGAAACGGCGAACGGTTTCGGCCATGCCATATTCCAGCGCGTCCGCGGTCAATCCGTGGCCGATCGAAACCTCGGCCAGCTTGGGAATCCGCCTGACAAGTGCCGGCAGATTGTCGACCGTCAGATCGTGGCCGGCGTTCACCCCGAGCCCTTCGGTCAATGCCGCGTCCGCGGTACGCCCGAGCAATTCGAGGACTTCCGCGCCGCGCTGGGGATCGTCGAAGCAGCCGCCGTAAGGCCCGGTATAGAGTTCGATCCGGTCCGCTCCCGTCGCCTTCGCAAGCTTGACCGCCTCCACATCGCCGTCGCCATCGGCAAACAGCGACACCCGCATACCCTTCTTCTTGAGACGCGCAACGATCGGCTTCAACATTTCGCCGCTGACGCGGAAATCAAATCCGTGGTCCGACGTCGCCTGGCTCGGATCGTCCGGCACCAGGGTCACCTGCTCCGCTTCGATCTTCTCGCAGAGCGCCAGAAAGTCTTCACTGGGATAACCTTCGATATTGAACTCCGCCGCCGGAAACTCGTCATCGATCAAGGCACGGATCATCGGCAGATCGGAAAAACGGATGTGCCTCTGATCAGGGCGCGGATGCACGGTCAGTCCCGCCGCACCCGCCTGGAGCGCGATCCGCCCCAATCCGTCGACGCTCGGCCACGGAAGGTCCCGGCGGTTGCGCAACATGGCGACTGCATTGAGGTTTACGGAGAGCTTGGTCGGCATGGCAATATCCGTTTTTCAGAGGACGTGCCGAGCTTTTAGGACATGGACCGCGCAAACGCCACCGGCTTTGAGGAATTACACCTATAAAGAGTTTTCATCGACGAGAATCCACGGGGCTGAAGGGACTATCATTTTCTAAATTTTTACATAATGTATTACTAACAGAATTCGCCGGTCGGACCAAAAGCGGCGGAATGGAGGACTTGCCGGCGAATTCTGTTAGCCAATCATATCGGGTCCGCATTTTCAGTACCGAGAGCTTACCCGAAGCGCGCGCGATAAGCGTGCAACTCTGGGGTGATGCTTTAGCCAGACGCCATTCGCAGGGAGGCCCGATGCGAAGCGACGCCAGACACCCGACAGCCGGATTCAACGTAGTGACAGCCGGTGGACAGACCAAGTTTCTTCCCCAGGTTTCCTTGCCCTTCGAATTGCCGGAGGAACCGCTGGCGATTGCCGAAATGGCGGATCTCTTCGGCGTCACTCATCGCACCCTGCACTTTTATGAGGAAAAGGGTCTGATCACCGCGGAGCGGTCGGGCACCATGCGAGTCTACGGCAGCGAACATATCCAGCGCATGGCCGTCATCAATGCCTGCCGGGAGATCGGCATGTCGGTTGCGGTGATCCAGGAACTGATGGACGAGCTGGCCGGCACTACCTCTCAGACGGAAGCGGACGAGCTGTTCCAGAACATGCTGGCCCGGCGCAAGCGCGAGCTGACCGCGGACATATCCAATATCCGCCGGCAGATGCAGCAGATCGAGAGCCTTCTTTCTGCGGACGAGGAGGATGGCACGACCGAAACGGTGCGCCCCATGTCGCTGGTCCTGTCCGACATCGAGAAACGGTGTCTGGCGCTGATGGCGGAAGGTTATTCCGCGCCGCGCCTGGCCCGCACCCTCGATCTGCAATTCGAAGAACTCCGAGAGATGGAAGACGGCATCATCCGGAAATTTCAGGCCAGCAACCGTTTCCAGGCCGTTGCCAAGGCGCTGCTCCTCGGCATGGTACCCAACTGATCAGCGAACGATCGTCAATGTCTCTGCCGCGCGGGTGATCGCGGTGTAGAGCCAGCGCTCGCGCGTATCGCGGAAGGCAAAGCTTTCGTCGAACAGCACGACATTGTTCCACTGCGAACCCTGCGCCTTGTGGACCGTCAGCGCATAGCCGTAGTCGAATTCGTCGTAGCGCTTGCGGGTCGACCAGGGGACTTCCTCGTCGCTTTCGAACGCCTGCTTGAGAAGTTTGATCTTCGCCGCTCCCCGATCCATGTCGTCGTCTTCGGGCCGGATCATGAGATTGATACCAGGCTTCACGGTCTCCCTGGAGGAGCTCATCACCTGCCAGAGCGACCCGTTGAGCAAACCCTTCACCTGATCGTTTCGCAGGCAGACCAGCTTGTCGCCGGACTGGGGATAGTCGGCCGTGAAGCCCTTCAGCTCCCGGAGTCTCTGATTGTAGCGCTTGCGGGTCTTGTTGGTGCCGACCAATACCTGGTCGGCCTCCAGCACCAGCGGCTGGGTCACCTCGTCGCGTGAGATCACCTTCGCCGTGCCGTAGTCGCCATACATGATCTCCTTGCCTTCGCGCACGTTCATGGCGAGCTGGATGATCGGATTGTCGCGGGCCTGGCGGTGGATGTCGGTGAGCAGGTAATCCGGCTCCTGCTCGGTGAAGAAACCGCCGCCGGAAACCGGGGGCAGCTGGCCCGGATCGCCAAGCACCAGGATCGGCGTTCCGAAGCTCATCAGATCCTTGCCCAGTGCCTCGTCCACCATCGAGCATTCGTCGATGATGATCAGCGCCGCCTTAGCGACCGGGCTCTGGCGATTGATCGAAAACATCGGCGCGATCGACGTCTTGCCGGTTTCCTCGTCTTCCACGGCCTCCTCGCCGCGCGGCCGGTAGATCAGCGAATGGATGGTCTTGGCGTTGCGAGCCCCCTTCGAACGCAGCACCTGAGCGGCCTTGCCGGTGAAGGCCGCGAACAGCACGTCGCCATCGACATTTTCGGCAAAATGCTTGGCAAGCGTCGTCTTGCCTGTGCCGGCGTAACCGAACAGCCGAAAAATCTGGCTGCGGCCTTCCTTCAGCCAGCGTGAAACGGCTTTGAGAGCCTCGTCCTGTTGTGGTGCAAATTGCATGCGCGCGACTTGGCAGGATTCGAGGGGGAATCGCAACAGAAAAAGAACGAAAGTAGATCAAGCTACGGCGCGTCGACTGTTCAGTTGTTATCTTGGTCGCCTATGATCTGCGCATGAACGTTCTGATTCTCGGCGCAACCGGCTTTATCGGCTCCACGATCCTGCAGCGTCTCGTCTCGGACGGACATCATGTCACGGGATTGGGACGCGGCCCGCAAAAGGCTCGGCTGAAATGGCCTGCAGCCGAGTGGCTGAGAGCCGATGTCGCGACGCTTTCCGTGGAAGACTGGCGTCCGCTGATCCAAGGCCGGGACGTCATAGTCAATTGCGCCGGCGCCCTGCAGGACGGATATGCCGACGATCTCGCCGCCACGCAGGAAAGGGCGATGGTCGCGCTTTATGAGGCCGTGAAAGCATCGGGCGACAAGCTCATCGTACAGATTTCCGCCCGAACGGATGGTCCGGGCGCAACATTGCCTTTCCTCGCCACGAAACGCCGCGCCGACGAGGCGCTGGCCGCAAGCGGTCTGCCTTTCGTGATCCTCCGCCCGGCACTGGTCATTGGCCGTAACGCGCACGGCGGCACAGGGCTCTTGAGGTCGCTCGCAAGCTTTCCCGGCGTTCTGCCGCTCATCCATGCGAAAAGCCCGGTTCAAACCGTCTCGGTGGAAGACGTTGCCGGAGCCGTATCACTTGCCATCCAGGGTGCTATCCCACCCGGTAGCGACCTCGATCTTGCGTCCGACAGTGGACTGACGCTGTCGGACCTCGTGCAGCTTCATCGTGCCTGGCTCGGATTGCCTCCTGCCCGTGTCGCTCATCTACCTCCGTGGCTTGAGAAACCGCCCGCTTTGGCCGCAGATTTCGCCGGCTGGCTCGGCTGGCGCTCGCCGCTGCGTTCCACGGCCATGGCGGTCATGTCGGAAGGCGTTCTGAGTACGCGGTCGAAACCGGCGGATCTTGCTTTTGCCGACGCCGCCGCCACTCTGGCTGCCCATCCGAGCGGCGTTCAGGATCTCTGGTTTGCTCGGCTCTATCTGATGAAGCCGGTCATGATCGTGACGTTGTCGCTCTTCTGGCTGCTCTCGGGTCTTATTCCGTTCTTCGACCTCGCCGCAGCGGCATCCCATTTCCCGCGCTTCATGTCTGCTGGAACAGGCACGGTACTCGCCATCTCCGCCTGCCTTATCGATATCCTGCTTGGGCTTGCCATCCTTTTCCGCCAACAGGCGCGGAAAGCAATGATCGGCATGATTGCCGTAAGCCTCATCTACCTCACCGGCGCTACCCTTCTGGAGCCATGGCTCTGGCTTGATCCGCTCGGGCCGCTCATCAAGGTCTTGCCTTCGATCGCTTTGACGCTCGCCGCACTTGCCATTCTGGACGAACGATGATGGTGGATATCGACGGCCTGCTGCGCCTCGTCCACGTCATCGGCGCAGCGGTCCTGCTCGGAACCGGCGCAGGCATCGCCTTCTTCATGGTGATTGCCCGTCGCACCGAAGATCCGAAATTGATCGCCCATACCGCAGGCACGGTCGTCTTGGCGGACACGGTCTTCACCGCGACGGCGGTGCTCCTGCAGCCGATCACGGGCTATCTGCTCGCCGAAAGGACAGGCTGGTCATTGGCGGAGGGTTGGATCGCGCTGTCGCTCGTCCTCTATGTGGTTACGGGACTGTTCTGGCTGCCGGTTGTCTGGATCCAGATGAGACTGCGCAACCTCGCACGCATCGCGGCGGGGAATTCTGCGCCGCTGCCGCCGGAATGGTTCGGTCTCTACCGCATCTGGTTCGCGTGCGGATTTCCCGCTTTTCTTGCGGTGATCGCCATCTTCTGGCTGATGCTGACCAAGCCGGACATAGCCACGTTTTGAGGCCGAAAACCTATCGCAACGGATCGTTCTCAAGCTCGATCGGCCGGCCATGCGGTGTCGCTTCCGCCGCCCGCTGCCAGCTTTTCTGGAGAGAAAGGATGGCATCGGCGTCCGCGATGTGTTTATCGACGAGCAGGCCCGACAGCGCCGCGACCCAGCAGTCGAAATAATCGCGGCCGTCCTCGGCGCGGCCGGACTTGTGCACTTCTGCGGAAAGAGCCGCTGCCCATTCGTTCCAGGTGAACAGGCCCCTCTCGTGCAGATGCACGGTCATGGCAAAAGCTTCCGCGGCCCAGGGCTCGGGAAAGGTCGGATCGCCCTCCGGCGACTTCGGCAAGCCCGGCGAACGCGCGAGCGGCGAGAGAATTTCACAGGCGCTCAAGATAGCTCTCCCATGCGTCGATCGAAATGGTGAGTGCCGGATCGCTCCCCTCGCCCCAGATCTCGCCGCCATCGAAGACGACGGTATAGACCCATTGCGGGTTTTCGCCCCGGCCGTGCGCATTGCTGTCCGGGAAGACGTACGAACCCTGCACCGCCTCAACGACCCCGGTCTTGGCGCGGGCATAACGCGGCAACCGGGTGTGGGTCTCCGGATTGAAATTCTTCGTCCTGACCTTGTCGCCAGGCTGAAAGAGCGGCGCCGTCTCGACTGAGCGGTCGCAAGGTCCGCCCCGGGCGAGCACCTCCGGCACCATCTCTGCTTTCAGAACACGCTTCGGGGTGGCCGGCTCCATCTGCTTTGCGCCTGCGTCGATCTCGCCACTTGTCGCAAAGCCATGCCGTTCGAGCAGCACTTCCAGCGCCCGCATCCATATCTCGTAATAGCTCGCGGAAAGATAGGCCGTCGGCGGGATGTTTTCCCGCGCATGGCGGCTTTCATCGATCGTCCAGGCACCGAAAGCGCCGCAGGACAGCGTCAGCCCCAATGCCCGTTTTTCCCATTCGGCGTGAAAATAGGGCTCGTCCTTTTCAGGCGCCACGGCGCCGAAGCCCATCTGCCCGCCCAGATCATGAGGCCCGTTCATGCCGGTGCTCCCGCAATCGCCGTGCCTATCATCGCATCGCGGCTGACGACTTCGGCAAGCTCCTCCTCACTCATATTGTCGGTACCATCCGGGCGTTCGGGGATGACGAGGTAGCGAAGTTCGGCAGTCGAATCCCATACTCGTATCTTCTTGTCTTCCGGCAGCGTCAGCCCGAATTCGGCAAGCACACCCCGCGGATCGATGACCGCACGAGACCGATAGGCCGGCGCCTTGTACCAGACGGGCGGAAGGCCAAGCACGGCCCAGGGATAACAGGAGCAGAGGGTGCAAACGACGAGGTTATGCGTTTCCGGCGTGTTGAACACCGCCCGCATATGCTCCCCCTGCCGGCCGGTATAGCCGAGGCTCGCGATCGCAGCCGTTCCGTCCTCCTTCAGCCACGCCGCGAAGTGCGGATCGCTCCAGGCCTTGGCGACAACGCGGGCGCCGTTGCGCGGCCCAATCTTCGTCTCGTAGGTCTCGACGATCGCATCGATCGCCGCCGGGTCGATCAGTCCCTTCTCCGTCAGCACGGTTTCCAGCGCCTTCACCCGCGCCTGCATGTCGCTGTAGCGGTTGTCGTGATGATGATCGTGGTCATGGACATGATCGTGGTGATGATGGTCTGCGGACATGGCGATTTCCTTCATCGCAGCATCGGCCAGAGGCTTGCAACAAGCAAGACGGCCATGCTGATGTTGAACCACTTGAGCCGGACCGGCACCGACAGCCACTCCCGCAGGGCAGATCCGAACCCCGCCCAGGTGGATACGCTCGGCACGTTGACGGCGGCGAATGCGAACCCCACCAGGAGCACGGTCGGAAAATAATAGTCTGGATTGGTGTAGGTCGCCATGGCTGTAACCGCCATGACCCAGGCCTTCGGGTTGACCCATTGGAAGACGGCGGCACCGAAAAAGGTCATCGGCCGCGCGCCGGTCTTGCCATCCGAGAGGCTCCGTGAGGTGCCGATCTTCCAGGCGATCCACAACAGATACAGCCCGCCTGCGAATTTCAGCGCCGTATAGACGGCCGGGACG
Source organism: Hyphomicrobiales bacterium (assembly GCA_900469955.1). Lineage (GTDB taxonomy): Bacteria > Pseudomonadota > Alphaproteobacteria > Rhizobiales > Rhizobiaceae > Neorhizobium. The sequence goes on from UBYX01000001.1 coordinate 24,024, forward strand.
GTCTGCAGCAGCGCCCCGAGCCCCAGCCCGACTGCGATCAGCAGCGAAAGAAAACCGACTCCGATGCCGAGCATATGCGGAATCGTTCGCGCAAATCCGAAATTCACACCCGATGCGAAGAGCATCATGTTGTTCGGTCCTGGCGTGATCGAGGTGGTGAAGGCGAACAGGACGAGGGCCAGAAAGGTTTCCAGCGGCATAAGGACTCCGAGCGCCAATCCGATCCCGTTATTTGCGTCGCCTCCTCTGCGGGAGGCCGTATGCCGGTGATAGGATCGTTTCGGTCGATCTGCAAGCGGAACTTGGCAGCCGGGATTAAAGCTATATCTGAATAGTCACGAACATTTGCAATCGATCGACCGAGGTCTCTAATGCCCGATATCCCTACAGTCACCCTGCCGTACGAACTCCCTGTGCCGGCGCTCGGCCTCGGCACCTGGAACATGGGAGAGGACAGCCGAAAGGCGGCGGCAGAGATCGAGAGCCTGAAACGCGGCCTCGATCTCGGGATGACCTTGATCGATACGGCTGAAATGTATGCCGAAGGCGGAGCCGAGCAGATCACCGGCGAAGCGATCGCCGGGCGTCGTGACGAGGTGTTTCTGGTCAGCAAGGTCTATCCGTGGAACGCAAGCCGCCAGGGCGTGATCGATGCCTGCGAACGCAGTTTGGGGCGGTTGAAGACGGACCGTCTCGACCTCTATCTCCTTCATTGGCGTGGAGAACATCCGCTTGCCGAAACCGTTGCCGGTTTCGAAGAATTGCAGCGTGCCGGCAAGATCGGCGCCTGGGGCGTCTCGAACTTCGACGTTGCGGATATGGAAGAGCTGATGAGCGTCCCGGACGGCAAGAACTGCGTGGCCAATCAGGTGCTCTACAACCTCTCGCGCCGGGGCATCGAATACGACCTCCTGCCCTGGTGCCAGGAGCGCGGCATCGCCGTCATGGCGTATTCGCCGATCGAACAGGGCCGGCTGCTCCGCAACGACAAACTGATCCAGATTTCCAAGGCCTATCAGGCGACGCCGGCGCAGGTGGCCCTCGCCTTCCTGCTGGAGCGTGAGGGTGTGATCGCCATCCCTAAATCCGCCAATCCCGACCGTGTTGCGGAAAATGCGGCCGCGGCCGAACTGGATATCAGCGATGAGGACTGGGCAGCCCTTGATGCCGCCTTTCCGCCGCCGAGAGAAAAAAGACCATTGGCGATGATCTAGACATGGTCAGTCCAGATCGAGCGCCTTCCGTTCGGCCACCAACGTATCCACTGCCCGGAAAACGTCGATCTCAGCCCATGTCCCGGTGTCGCGATAGCTCGGATAGAATGCGAAGGTCGCGGCGACCAGTTGATCGACACTCGGCCGCGCCTGCCGTCGCGGCAGCATTGTCCTCGAAAATTGGCTTAACCGGTCCTCCGTCAGCCCCCAGCCGGAGTAGAAGGGCGCTCCGTAACAACGCACGGGCAGCCCGCGCAGTAAGGCGTCGAGCCCGAACTGGCTGGAAACGGTCCAGACCTCGTCTACGACCTCCAGCATGGACGCCACCGAAACTGCATCCGCCAGCAGGATCACTCCCGGCGTTTGGGCCGCTCTTTCGGTGAGGTAACCTTTGCGGAAACCGGCCACCACATCCGGATGGGTGCGCACCACGCATTGCCCGCCGCTTGCCACGGCATCATCAAGCATCCGTGCAAAGCTTTCCGGCGAGCCGCCGGACATCGGAACGGAGACATCGCCAAATACCTGATCGACAAGGAGAATACGTCGCTTCGTAGTACGATCAAGCTTCGGCTGGCGATGCGGAAGGTTGTTGTATTTCGAGAGCTTGTATTCCACGAGCGCCTTGCGGATATCCGACCCCAGCGAGCCGACATCCATGTGCGCCGAGCCGGCAATCAGCCCCTCCAGCCGGGATGCCCTTGCGGCGTCCACCGGCATACCCAGATCATCGACTACAATCGAGATTGGCAAGGTATTCTCCTTGCCGAGTCCTACCGACCGAAGATATCCGTCTTCGAGATACCAATAGGGCAGCCTGCGGAACCAGGCTATGCGGCGCGCCAGCTTTGCGGTGGATCGCCCACCCCAGAATAGGATGCCCCTAACTCCCGGCGAAAAGGCCGACTCCAGTTCATGCAAACCGAAATAGTGCTTCAGCCATGGTGCAGATCGCGTCACATAATGAGTGGCGCCTAGGCGCGTGCCGGCGGGAGGGTACCAATCTTTCATGACGTCCGATCTGACCCTCTATTCGCATGTATCCCCTTAGACGCGCCGATCACATCCCCTGCTGACCGCGGTTCATCGCGGCAATCCCGGTACGGCACACCTCGACCAGGCCGAGCGGCTTCATGACCGCCACGAACTGGTCGATCTTTGAGGACTTGCCGGTGATCTCAAGAATGAAATGCTCGACCGTGGCGTCGACCACCTTGGCGTGGAAGGCATCCGCAAGCCGCAGCGCCTCGGCGCGGTGCTCCCCCCGGCCGACAACCTTGACGAGGGCGACCTCACGCTCGATCGGCCGCTCCTGGCCGAGTTCGCGGGCACGCACGGTCAGATCGACGACGCGATGGACCGGGACGATCCGCTCCAGCTGCGCCTTGATCTGCTCGAGGACGGTCGGCGTGCCGCGTGTCACGATCGTGATGCGGGAAAGATGGGCTTCGTGCTCGGTTTCCGAAACAGTGAGGCTCTCGATGTTGTAGCCGCGCCCGGAAAAAAGGCCGATCACGCGGGCAAGCACGCCCGGCTCATTATTGACGAGAACTGAAAGCGTGTGGCTCTCCGCCTTGGCCGTTTCCGGGGCGATAAAATAGGCAGATCCGGTCGGTTGCTGATGCGCATTCATGGTATTGAGTCCGTTTCCTCAGAATTCCGTTTAAGGTTCGCAGCTCGCCTCAGACGAGCTGGCGACCCTTCGCATCGATCGCATTGGCAACCGCTTCATCACTCGCTTCGTCCGGCAGCAGCATCTCGTTGTGGGCCTTGCCCGAGGGGATCATCGGGAAGCAGTTGGCGAGATTGGCGACGCGGCAGTCGAAGATCACCGGCTTCTGGACCGCTATCATCTCCTCGATCTTGCCGTCCAGTTCCTTCGGATCGTCGCAGTACATGCCGACGGCGCCATAGGCTTCCGCAAGCTTCACGAAGTCCGGCATCGCCTCCGTGTAGGAGTTCGACAGGCGGTTGCCGTGCAGCAACTGCTGCCACTGGCGGACCATACCCATGTACTGGTTGTTCAGGATGAAGATCTTGACCGGCAGATTGTACTGGATGGCCGTCGACATTTCCTGGATGCACATCTGGATCGATGCGTCACCGGCAACGTCGATGACCAGCGCATCCGGATGCGCCACCTGGACGCCGATTGCCGCCGGGAACCCATAGCCCATGGTGCCGAGACCACCCGAGGTCATCCAGCGGTTGGGTTCCTCGAAATCGATGAACTGCGCCGCCCACATCTGATGCTGGCCAACCTCGGTCGTGATGTAGGTATTGCGGTCTTTCGTCAATTCATGGAGCCGCTGCAGCGCGTATTGCGGCATGATGACGTCGTTGGAATTCTTGTAGGAAAAGGATTTGCGGGCACGCCAACGGGTGATTTCCTGCCACCACTCCTCCGTCTGCGCCTTGGCCTGCTTCTTTGGCAGAGCCCGCCACAGCCGAACCATGTCCTCCAGGACGCTGCCGACATCGCCGAGGATCGGGATATCGACGTGAACGTTCTTGTTGATTGAGGACGGGTCGATATCGATATGAACCTTGCGCGAGTTCGGTGAAAACGCATTGAGGCGGCCGGTGATACGGTCATCGAAACGCGCGCCGATGCAGACCATGACGTCGCAATCATGCATCGCCATGTTGGCTTCGTAGGATCCGTGCATGCCGAGCATGCCGAGCCAGTTCGCACCGGAAGCGGGATAGGCGCCGAGCCCCATCAGCGTGGAGGTGATTGGGAAGCCGGTGAGCTCAACCAGTTCACGCAGCAGGCGTGAGGCCTCCGGTCCGGAATTGATGACGCCGCCGCCGGTATAGAGGATTGGACGGCGCGCCGTGGCCATCAGATCAATCGCGGCCTGAATTGCCTTCAGATCCCCCTGCGTCTTCGGCTGATAGCTGATATTGGCAGCAATTTCGGGTTTGGGCGTATAGGTACCCGTCGCGAACTGGATGTCTTTCGGAATATCGACGACGACTGGCCCCGGACGGCCGGTCTGGGCGATACGGAAGGCTTCGTGGATGATTCCCGCCAGTTCGTTGACATCCTTGACCAGCCAGTTGTGCTTGGTGCAGGGGCGCGTGATCCCGACCGTGTCGCATTCCTGGAACGCATCCGAACCGATGAGCGTGGTGGGTACCTGGCCGGTCAGGCAGACCAGCGGGACGGAATCCATCAGCGCATCCTGGAGCGGCGTGACGGCATTCGTCGCACCCGGGCCGGACGTCACCAGCATGACGCCGACCTTGCCTGTGGAGCGGGCATAACCTTCTGCAGCGTGACCGGCGCCCTGCTCGTGACGCACGAGAATGTGCTGAATCTCGTCTTGCTGAAAGATCTCGTCATAGATCGGCAGAACGGCGCCGCCCGGATATCCGAAAAGGTGCTCGACGCCGTTTTCCTTCAGTGCTTTCAGCACGATCTCCGCGCCTGTCATCCGGTTATCTGGCATCTGGTTATTGCTGTCCGTCATTGTCTTGGTCCATTCGCTGCTGGATTTTTACCGGCGGCTCCTCCGAGCCGGATTGAAGGCATAAAAAAAGGCCCCTTGAGGAGCCTGTCTTTTCGCGCATGGATGGCTGTCGCCGGATGGTTACACCATCCTGCCCATGCGCGTACCCACCACAATAAGAGCGATCGATATTTTCATGGCGCGAAGTGTTAGCCAGATAAATAGCATTCGTCAACGCCACCTTGCACCAAAAAACGCCATCCGCCTGATTTTGCTGGTCGTTGCACACCCGAGGCGGCATTTGCCTATACCAGTTGTTAAGCCGCAACGTCTATCTTTCGCCTGTTGGAGGGTTGCGACCCGACCGACGGATGAGCCATGACCCGATCCGCCACCCCAATGATAGGGGGTTACGTTTGCTGAACAATGATCTCCATCGTTCCGCCTCCGCCGGAGAGCAGGATCGTCGCGATATCCAGAAACCAGGCAATCGCTTGCTGGGTCGTGTAGTTGCGTGCAACGGCGCTCATGCCACTATTTCAGCGATCGCCGAAAGCGGTGAAACCGACCTTACCGAACTCTGGTCGGTGGGCCGGCTGATCTCCATCAGCGTGGGTGAGAACCGCGTTGTCGCACTGGCCTACGCCATGGAGACAGGCGCCCGCGGTTGGCGCGAAGGGGAAGACACAGGATTCCACATCGAGGCCGAATTGCTGGGCGAAGTCCGCAAGGGCCCGAACGGCCGCGACGAGTTCTCCCGCGGCATTTCCCGCTATCCCTATCTCGGCGCCGTAGCACATCGCATCCGCGCCGCGGACCTCCTGCGCATCTACGATACCGGCAAGGACGACACCTGCGCCGTCGGCAAGCTGACGCAGGACGAGAGCATCGACGCCGCGATCCATATCCCCTCCATGCTGTCGAAACACTTTGCCATTGTCGGCTCCACAGGGGTGGGCAAGTCGACGGCCGTTTCGCTGCTCCTGCACAAGGCCATCGAAGTCGATCCGAAACTGCGTGTCCTGATTCTCGATCCGCACAACGAATTCGCCTCCGCCTTTCCGGAGCACGCCGTCGTCATCGACACGGATACGCTCGACCTGCCCTTCTGGCTGATGCGGCTCGAGGAATTCTCCGAAGTGGTCTTCCGCGGCCGCCCCGCCGTGCCTGAAGAACTCGATATCCTCCGCGATCTCATTCCGGACGCCAAACGGGCCTTTCGCGGCAGCGACTCCTCACTGATGCGTCGCACGACTGAAAAAAGCTCGGTCACCGCCGATACTCCCGTGCCTTACCGCATGGCGGATCTTCTGGCGTTGATAGACGAACGCATCGGCCGCCTGGAGGGCCGAAACGAAAAGCCGTATCTGCGTTCATTGAAGATGCGCGTCATGTCGGCCATCAACGACCCGCGCTACCACTTCATGTTCTCCAACAACACGATCAACGACACGATCATGGAGACGATCGCGCATATCTTCCGCATCCCCGGCGGGGACAAACCGATCTCCACCTTCCAGCTTGCCGGCATTCCCTCCGAAGTGGTCAATTCGGTCGCCTCGATCCTGTGCCGCATGGCGTTTGAATTGGCACTCTGGAGCAAGGGCGCCATCCATATGCTGGTCGTCTGCGAAGAAGCGCACCGCTACGTGCCCGCTGATCGCGAGCTTGGCTTCTTTCCGACGCGTCAGGCCATTTCCCGAATCGCCAAGGAAGGCCGGAAATACGGCGTTTCGCTCGGGATCATCACCCAGCGTCCGGGTGAACTGGATCAGACGATCCTGTCGCAGTGTTCGACCCTGTTCGCCATGCGCCTTTCCAACGACCGGGACCAGGAAATCATCAAGTCGGCCATTCCGAACTCATCGATCTCGACGACCAGCTTCCTTTCGTCGATCGGAAATGGCGAGGCGATTGCGTTCGGCGAGGCCATAGCCGTGCCGATGCGGATGAAATTCGCGCGCGTCGAAGAAAGATATCTGCCGAAGGCCAACGGGGTTGCCGACAAGGGTTGCGAAGATACGCCGGATACCGTCGACCTGCGCGCCGTGGTCGCGCGCCTGCGGTCCGTCACCGGACCGGACATCGCCGCGTTCCAGCAAAGCTATGCCGCTGCCAACCCGGCATTCGCAGACAAAGCGTCGGCACCTGACGAAGACGTGGACGCCGACTTCCCACCGGCAGATGAAGCCGAAATGGAACGTTGGGCGCAGGAAATCCGTGCAAACGGCCACGTCGTAGTAAATCGCACGCCGCCTCTCGACGACCCGCAGCCAGAACCTTACAGGCCGGATATGCTGCCGCGCCCTTCACTATCGGAGCCGCCGATGCCGCGTCCGGATCGTTTCGCGGATCTGCGCCGTGAACGCGGCGGCGAACCCCCGCAACCGATATTCCAGCGCCCGCTCGCGTCGGAAAACCCGCGTCCAAACCCGCTCCTCCGGCGCGAGGGGTCGCTCCGCGAAAGCCTGTTGAAGAAGCCGCTCAGCAGCCTCTACGACAAGGACTAATCAGCCGATCCGTTCCCAGCTTTCGTCCATCTGGTTGCGGAACCAGGTCATTTGCCGCTTGGCATATTGGCGCGTCAAGGCAGAACCGCGCTCTATGGCCTCTTCCCGGCTCATCCGGCCTTTGAGCAACTCCGCGATCTGCATCACACCGATCGCCTTCATGACCGGCGCGTCCGGAGCGGGATGGAGCGCCAGAAGCGCCCTCACCTCGTCGACGGCACCGCTCTCGAGCATCGTCTCGAATCGACTGCCGATCCGTTCATGGAGCAGCTTGCGGTCCGGCAAGACGACAAGCTTTTTCGCCCGCGCCGGATCGATCACCATCGGTCCCTGTTTTCCCTGAAACTCGGAAATCGACCGACCCGTTTCTTCCAGCACTTCCAGCGCCCGAACGATCCGCTGGCCATCCCGCGGCTCGAGGCCTTCGGCAACCGGCGCGTCGCGGCGGGAAAGTTCCGTATGGAGCGCTTCCGGTCCCTCGTCCTTCAGTCGCAGCCGGACCCGGCAACGGACGTCCTGGGAAATGTCAGGCATGTCGGAGAGGCCGCCTGTCAGCGCCTTGAAATAAAGGCCGGTGCCGCCCACAAAAACCGGCAAACGTCCCTCGGCCCTCAGCTCCGGGAGAAGGGCCGTGACGTCCCGCAACCATTCACCGGTCGAATAGGTGCGTGTCGCCGGCACGTGTCCGTAAAGCAGATGCGGCACCCCTTCCATCTCGTCTTCCGAAGGCCGCGCGGTCAGGACCCTCAGCGTATCGTAGACCTGCATGCTGTCGGCATTGATGACGATGCCATTCGTCTCCCGCGCCAGCCGAAGAGCAAGGGCCGACTTGCCGCTCGCCGTCGGCCCGGTTATCAGGATCGCGTCCAAATCATCCATAAGGTCGGTCATATGGCTTTCGTTGCCACGCTCATTGCCCATCCGTCAAATCCTGTTCTCACCTCGAAGCTCGGAGAGCAGGCGGCCGAGGCGGCAAAAGCCTCCGGCCTGTACTGGCTCGCGGACGGTATCGCCTGCGATATCGCGCTTCGCGACGATGCCGATCCGCAGACCACCGAAGCAAATCTGCGAGCCGTGGTTGCCGACGCACCGATCGATGTCGTCGTGCAGGAGACCGAGACCCGGCGGAAGAAGTTCCTGATTGCCGACATGGATTCGACCATGATCGGTCAGGAATGCATCGATGAGCTCGCCGACGTGGTTGGCTTGAAGGACAAGGTTTCTGCGATCACTGCTCGCGCCATGAACGGCGAGATTGCCTTCGAGCCGGCACTGCGGGAACGCGTGGCGCTTTTGAAAGGCCTGCCGATCACGGTGGTGGACGATGTCATCGCACAACGCATAACCCTGACATCCGGCGGACCGCAGCTGATCGCCACGATGAAAGCCAGAGGGTTCTATACGGCGCTGGTTTCCGGCGGCTTCACCGTCTTCACCAGCCGTATCGCGGAAACATTGGGCTTCGACGAAAATCAGGCGAATATTCTCATCGAAAGCAATGGTATTCTCACTGGCGAGGTCGCCGAACCCATTCTCGGCAAGCAGGCCAAGGTCGACGCGCTTCTGACCATCAGCGAGAGACTCGGCATTTCGCCGGACGAAGCCCTGGCGGTCGGTGACGGCGCAAACGACCTGGGCATGCTCGGCATCGCCGGTTCGGGGGTCGCGTTGCATGCCAAGCCAACCGTCGCGGCCCAGGCGAAGATGCGGATCGACCATGGCGACCTCACCGCCCTCCTCTATATCCAAGGCTATCGCAAAACGGACTTCGTAGGGTCGTGAAAGACGCAAGGGTCATCCTCGAAACGGAACGTCTCCGGCTCCGCAGCTGGCTCGACTCCGACCGCGACCTGTTTCGCGAGATCAATGCCGATTCAAAGGTCATGGAGTTCTTTCCGTTTCGGCGAAGCCACGAGGAGGCGGATGCCCTGCTCAAACGGCTAAACGACTCGATCATCGAAACCGGCCTCGGCTTCTATGCGCTGGAACTCAAGGCGACGGGCGAGCCGATCGGTTTTTGCGGGCTGTCTCTCGCCAACATGCCTGAAATCTTTCCAGCGGAGACGGTGGAAATCGGCTGGAGACTTGCGACACGTTTCTGGGGCAAAGGCTATGTGTCAGAAGCCGCTAGGGCTCTGCTCGACTTCGCCTTCGACAAGAGGCATCTGGACGCCGTCGTGTCCTTCGCGGTCGCCGAGAATCACCGGTCGACCGCCGTCATGAAGCGGCTTGGCCTGCATCGCGTCGCAAGCCTGGACTTCGAGCATCCGCGCGTGCCCGATACCCATCCGCACCTGAAACACCACATCGTCTATGCCGTGACGCAGGACGAGTGGCTGCGTCAGAAACAGCGCGCGGATAAAATCCGGTAGAGAGCTATTCCAGCGGCAAGGCCACAAAACGGAGATTGCCGGCGGGATCTGCGATCATCACATGCGCATTTCGGCGACCCTCCGCCTTCAGCGCATTGATCCTCTTCACGACATCGGCCGGATTCTCCACGAAGTCCTGCCCCACTTCCACGACGACCTCGCCGACCTTCAGGCCTTTCTGGGCCGCAGGCGAATTGGGTTCGACAGCAGTAATCACCACGCCCTCGACACTTTCGGCGATACTGAAGGTCTTGCGGCGTTCCTCGTCGAGCGCCGCGAGCGTCATCCCGAAAGTTACCGCAGGTTTCGCATCTGTCTCGCCCTTCTGATCCTCCGGCGCGCCATTGTCGGGTTCCGTGCTCTTGCCCTGGTCCTCGGGCAGCGTCGGCTGCTCGGCGTCCTCCTCAGGCTCGGCGCTGTCTTCGAGACGTCCGAGCGTCACCTTGACGGTCTGCTCCTTGCCGTCTCGCATGATCACGACATCGACTTCCTTGGCAACGGGGCTCTCAGCGACGATGCGCGGCAGGTCGCGCATCTCGTTGACTGGATGACCGTCGAAAGTCAGGATCACGTCCCCCGCCTTGATCTCGCCCTTCTGGATTGGCCCACCGCTGACAACGCCGGAAACCAGTGCGCCCCGCGCCCGGTCGAGCCCCAGGCTCGCCGCCACGTCGTCGGTTAGCGGCTGAATACGCACACCGAGCCAGCCGCGACGGGTTTCGCCGAATTCGATGAGCTGATGAACGATATTTTCCGCAAGTTCCGTCGGCACCGCAAAACCGATGCCGATCGAACCGCCGGACGGAGAGATGATGGCGGTGTTGATGCCGATGACCTCGCCGCTCATGTTGAACAGCGGACCGCCGGAATTGCCCTTGTTGATCGCCGCGTCGGTCTGGATGAAATTGTCATATGGCCCGGCATTGATGTTGCGGCCCCGCGCCGAAATGATGCCGAGCGTCACCGAACCGCCGAGACCGAAGGGATTGCCGATCGCCATGACCCAATCGCCGATGCGCATCCTTCGGGAATCGCCGAAGCGCGCGGCCTTCAGAGGCGTCTTCGGCTCGACCTTCAAAACAGACAGGTCGGTCTTGGTATCGGTTCCGACCAATCTGGCCTTGAGCTTGCTGCCGTTCGGGAAGATCACTTCGATGTCGTCCGCGCCTTCAATGACGTGGTTGTTGGTCACCACATAGCCGCTTGCATCGATCACGAAGCCGGAACCGAGCGAAGAAACCTTTTGATTTCCGCCCTGGTTGCCCGGGCTGTCGAAGAAGTCCTCGAAGAATTCCTGGAAAGGCGAGCCCTCCTGGATCTGCGGCTGCGGACCCGCACCCTGATCCTTGACGCTCTGCGAAGTCGAGATATTGACGACCGCATCGAGCAGACCTTCCGCCATATCGGCGATCGAAGCCGGTCCAACCGGGGCCACCGGGCCGGGTGCCGGCGGCGGATTGATCGTCGGAGACACCGGCGGCGGAGCCGGCAGCATCGAACCCGGCGCGTTTCCATTTTGCTCAGGTACCGGAGGTGCCGGCGTCTGCGCAACCGCCTGCAGAGGGCTTGCCAGCACGGCAAGAGAGGCCGTCAACGTGGCAAGGCGCATGAAGGACGATCGAACCGACTGGGCCATCTGGCATCCTCGCTATTGGATTAGTACATCGCTCCCGACGAGCGACATTCACCCGGGCAGGTCATTGGACCCTTTGAATCGGGCGGAGTTTCGGCAGAGCATAAGGCGGAATGCATGCCGGGGAAATTACCTTTTCGTGAGGACGCCTGCCCCCTGCGGGTTTCGCCTGTGGATCATCTCTCGAAACAAGAGGGGCGGCTCTTCACCGCCCCTCTTGCTCAGGATGTCAGTTAGCAGGCGCCGCGGGCACGGCAGGTTCTGCGGGCACGGCAGGTGCAGCCGGCGCTTCCTGCCCCGGCCGTGTTCCGGCCGGAGAATTGAGGAAGCGGAGGAACTCCGAATTCGGCGAGAGGACCATGGTCGTGCCGGTATCGGCAAGCGAAGCAACATAGGCACGCATCGAGCGATAGAACTCGAAGAAGGCCGGGTCGCGCTGGAAGGCCTCGCCGAAAATCCGGTTGCGTTCGGCGTCGCCTTCACCGCGCAGGATTTCCGAATCCCGTTGCGCCTCGGAGACCAGTTCGACGACCTGACGATCGGCGATCGCCCGTCGACGTTGCCCTTGTTCGTTACCGCGAGCGCGGATCAGTTCCGCTTCGGCAAGACGTTCCGCCTTCATGCGCTGGAAGGTCTGCGCCGAGACTTCCTGCGTGAGGTCGGTACGACGGATGCGCACGTCACGGATGGTGAGGCCCAAGGTCTCGGCAGCAGCGTTGAGGTCGGTATGAACCTCCTGCATCATCGAGGAGCGTTCGTCGGAGAGCGCGGCATCGAAATTACGCAAGCCGTAGACACGGCGAAGCGCTGCATCCAGGCGGGTGCGCAATCGCGATTCCGCCGATTCGCGATCGCCCGATACGGTCTCGCGGAACCGGCGCGGATCGGTGATCGAATAGACAACGAAGGCGTCTACCTCATAGAAGGCACCGCCGCGCACCTGGACGCGGATGTTGTCGAGGTCGAAACGCAGCGCGCGGTCTTCGAGATATTGAACGCGATCCGCATCCATGAAGGCGAAGGGCAGCTTGAAATAGATGCCAGGCTCGCGCTTGACGTCCTGAATCTGGCCGAACCGAACCACGATCGCCTGTTCCCGTTCGTTGACCACGAAGACAGAGGAATAGAGCAGGAAAAGGATGACCGCGAGGCCGATCAGGATTGCCGGAAGTCTGTTGGAGTTCATCGGGCAGCTCCCGGCTGGGCCTGGGGCCGGTTAATTTCGTTGAGCGGCAGGTAAGGAATGACGCCCTCCTTGTTCTCCAGGATGATCTTGGAAGAGCCCTTCAGGACCGTTTCCATCGTCTCGAGGAAGATGCGCTGACGGGTGACCTCAGGCGCATTTGCATATTCCTGATGGATCGAGATAAAGCGTTGCGCCTCACCCTGAGCCTCATTCACGACCCTGTCTTTGTAGGCGGATGCCTCTTCACGGACCTGGGCGGCCTGACCGCGAGCCTGGCCGAGCTTCTGGTTTGCGTATTGGTTTGCCTCTTCCACGAAGCGGTCTTCGTCCTGTTCGGCGCGCTGCACTTCTTCGAAGGCGTCGGCCACTTCGCGCGGCGGCGCCGCATCTTCGATCGGCACGGCGTTGATGGAAATACCCGAACCATAGGTGTCCATCGTGCCCTGGATAATGCCTCGCACCTCGGTCGAGATGTCTTCGCGGTTGTCGCGGAAGATGTCCTGAGCGGGACGGCGACCGACAACCTCGCGCATGGCGCTTTCAGCGACCTGCTGCAGCGTCGAAGCGGGGCTTTCCAGATTAAAGAGATAAGCCTTGGGATCGGTCACGGTGAACAGCACGGAAAACTGCACGTTGACGATGTTGGAATCGCCAGTCAGCATCCAGCCGGCATTGGAGTTCGAACCCCGCGCCGCGCCGATATTCTGCTGCTGTTCCGTGACCTTGACGATTTCGACGGACTCCAGCGGCCAGAGATGGAAATGCAGGCCCGGCATGGAAATTTCGTCCTTTGGACGGCCGAAACGCAGCTCGACGCCACGCTCGTCCGGTTGGACGGTGTACACCGACTGGAATGCAAGAAACGCCACAATGACAAGGAGCACGATCACGAAGGCGCCGCCGTTGAAGCCTCCGGGCATCACGCCGCGCAGGCGATCCTGGCTGCGCCGGATGATGTCCTCCAGATCAGGCGGACCGCCGCTGCCGCTACCACCGCCGCCGCGTGGGCGGTTCGGTCCCTGGCCCCAGGGTCCTTGATTATTACCGCCACCGCCGCCCCACGGGCCGCCGCCGCCATTCTGATTGCTCCAGGGCATCAAAACCTCTTTGTTCGTACCACTCCCTCGCCGCGACCATGCCGTGTGAGGCAGCCGGGCCTTGCCGTTATAGGTATCCGCAGCCCCGCTTTCAACGCGGCTTCAATAACTTCCCAGTGTTTGGTAACGAAATGTTTCAGTTTGCCGCGCTTCGACGCCGATAGGTCACGAAATGCGTCGCGTAGTTGTCTTTCTCGCCAGCGGGAACGGCGACCTCTTCCACCTTTTCGAAAACCTCCGGGTCGATGGCCGGGAAGAAAGTGTCGCCGTCCGAAATGTCTGCGTCGACATGGGTGACGTACAGCTTTTCCGCGAGTTCGATCGCCTGCCTGTAGATTTCACCGCCGCCAAGCACGTAAACCTCGTCGACACCCATCTCGGCCGCCTTCTCCTCGGCCATGCGCAGCCCTTCGGAGAACGACGACGCAACGGCCACGCCGTCGTACCGGAATTCGTGGTTTCGGGTTACCACCACGTGTGGGCGTCCCGGCAGCGGCTTTCCGCCGAACGAATCGAAGGTCTTCCGACCCACGACGACGGGCTTGCCGAGCGTCAGCGCCTTGAATCTCTTGAGATCGGTGGAAAGCCTCCACGGCATGTCGCCGTCACGGCCGATGACGCCGTTGCGGGAAACTGCAACGATAATGACGAGGCGTGGTTTGGTCACATCAATCGCTTTCAAAGGAGCATCAGAGCGCCGGTGAGATCGGACACCGACAGCAACGACCTCAGCGGTATTTGAGCCGGTGCGAATGCGCAACACATTTGCCGCCGGAAACGTCGCCTCGTTCTGCGATCCCCACAGGATCCCAGAACCGACATCGCTATCCGCCCGCGGGATGCCCCTCCCGTCTCCTCAGCAAAGAAACGTCTGGTCGGTCTTCAGATCGTACATCACGCCGTCGTCCCACGGCGCAGCCTCCCTGAGCTTCACTAGATTCTCCCAGTTCGCGGAGCCGGCGGACCAGAAATGGATGGTCTCGGCACCTGCCTGTTTTGCGCGGAACCTGGCGAGTTCGAAAAGCTCGCGTGCGACACCGTGCTTGTCTACGAGGCTGACTGCCGCGAAGATCGGAACTTCCAGCTGGGACCCGCGTGCCGGATGTTCCCGGGTGAAGACGTAACACAGCCCGCGGATATAGCCGTGGGCATCCGTCACGATCAGCCAGTCGTGACGAGCGTCGACAGTAGCCGTCAGCATTTTCCACGCCTCCAGATCGAGACCCGGCATTACGTGCTGAATGACCGCATAGGCGCGATGGACATCTGCCGCGTCGAGCCCTCCCACATCGTACACTGTCTTCATTCCTCCATTCCGCCGAAAGTCCTTAAACCAGGTCTCCCTGCTGCTCAAAACCTTGCAGATCCGGCGAGATCGGCATTGATCGACGTCAACGGACCGCAATCTTCTCCCCATTGCGCTGCATCAATGAAGCGGCAGTGAAGTTGAGGACAATCGCCGCCGAGACCCTATCTCTATCCAGACGAGGCAAAGACAGCAAAAATCATGAAAGCCGGGCCGCACCTTTCCGGCCGAGGTTCCGCACTGTGGCGACCGCTCCTGCCGGGCTCAGCGTGACCGGGCATCGCAAGACAATGGATATCCCATGACCGACAAACTTCTGCTGACTTTCAACGCGGGCTCATCGACGGTGAAGATCGGCATCTTCAGACTTGACGGCCGTCGGGCAGAGCGTATCGGCAAGGCGGTTGTCGACTTTGCCAGCCAGCCTCCGACGCTGCATCTCAGAGAAGGCCCGGAGCAATTCGAACTGCCTCTGAAGGGCGAGCCAGGCGATGATCTCGCAGAACTCATCAGCGAAGTCTTCCGGGAACTCGGCAATCATTTCGATCTCGATACCGTTGAAGCCGCCGGCCACCGGATCGTCCACGGCGGCGATATATTCGACGGGCCGGTTGAGCTGGAGGCGGAGACGCTCGAAAGCATCCGGAGGCTGACGGAACTTGCGCCTCTGCATCAGCCCCAGGCGCTCCGGCTTATCAGGGCTGTAAGGCATCTCCGTCCGTCGCTCTTCCAGACCGGCTCCTTCGACACGACCTTTCACGCGAACCAGCCCGACCTTGTACGGCGTCTCGCCATTCCACGGGCCTATCATGACCGGGGCATCAAGCGGTACGGGTTCCACGGCCTTTCCTACCGTTACGTGTCCGGCGCGCTCGTTTCAAAGGCGCCCGACATCGCCGACGGCAAGGTGGTTATCGCCCATCTCGGCAGCGGCGCCAGCCTGTGCGCCATCGAGAACGGTTCCAGCCGCGATTCCAGCATGGGCTTTTCGACGCTCGACGGCATTCCGATGGCGACACGCCCGGGCTGGCTCGATCCGGGCGTGCTGCTGCATTTCCTTGGACCGCTCGGCAAGACCCTCAAGGAAGTGGAGGAAATGCTCTACCACCATTGCGGTCTTTTCGGCGTCTCCGGCTTCAGCGGCGACATCCGCGAACTCCTCAAGGACCACGGGAAGGAAGCGAGAGAAGCGATCGATCTTTTCAGCTTCAGGATCGCCGGAGAAATCGGCCGTCTGGCATCGACGCTCGGCGGGTTGGACGGCCTCGTGTTCACCGCTGGCATCGGCGAAAACCAGCCGGTCATCCGCGAGCGCATCGCGGAGCGACTGCTCTGGCTGGGTGTCGAACTCGACGCCGCGGCCAACGGGCGGAACGCCATCAGGATCAGCACCCCCACGAGCCGCGTCGCAGTCCATGTCATTCCCACAGACGAAGAACAGATGATCGCCGACGAATGTCTTTCGGTCCTGAAAACGAACGATCGCGCGCCAACCTAACGGTTCACCCCAAGGAGAAGTCGATGCAGCCGAATGTCCCCTCGCCCGCACAGTCCGAGATCGACCCACGAGAACTGACCCTGATGGACCGCTATTGGCGTGCCGCCAATTATCTTTCCGTGGGGCAGATCTACCTGCTCGACAACCCTCTTCTGCGCGAACCGCTGAAGCCGGAACACATCAAGCCCCGCCTGCTCGGCCACTGGGGCACGACGCCTGGGCTCAATTTCATCTACACCCACCTCAACCGCATCATCCGTAGCCGTGACATCAGCATGATCTATATCTGCGGACCCGGCCACGGCGGGCCGGGCATGGTCGCCAGCACCTATCTCGAAGGCAGCTACAGCGAGATCTATCCGGATATCGGCGAAGACGCCGAGGGCATGAGGAGGCTCTTCAGGCAGTTCTCGTTTCCGGGCGGCATTCCGAGCCATGCGGCTCCGGAAACGCCAGGCTCCATCCACGAGGGCGGCGAACTCGGCTACGCGCTGGTACATGCCTATGGCGCCGCGTTCGACAATCCCGATCTCGTCGTGGCCTGCGTCGTCGGTGACGGCGAAGCCGAGACCGGGCCGCTTGCGGCAAGCTGGCAGTCGAACAAGTTCATCAATCCGGCACGCGACGGAGCGGTTCTGCCGATCCTGCACCTCAACGGCTACAAGATTGCCAATCCGACGGTGCTCGCGCGGGTGAGCGACGAGGACCTCGACCATCTCTTCCGCGGCCATGGCTACGAGCCCTTCTTCGTTGAAGGACACGAGCCGGAAAAGATGCACCGGCGGATGGCGGCCGTACTCGATCAGGCATTCGACCGTATCAGGACGATCCAGAGGGACGCCCGCCAAGGCGATGCCGGCGACCGATGCCCGCGCTGGCCGATGATCGTGCTGCGCAGCCCCAAGGGCTGGACGGGACCAAAGGAGGTGGACGGCAAGAAGGTCGAGGATTTCTGGCGCGCCCATCAGGTGCCGGTCGCCAATTGCCGCGGCGACGCCGGCCACCGCAAGATCCTCGAAGACTGGATGCGGAGCTATGATCCTGACGATCTGTTCGAAACGGACGGGCGGCTCAAGGACGAGTTGCGGGCACTGGCGCCGAAAGGCTTACGTCGGATGGGCGCCAACCCGCACGCCAACGGCGGTCTTCTGCGCAAAGAACTCGTCGCGCCGGACATCCGCGACTATGCGGTGCCGGTGAGCGAGCGCGGCGCGCTCATGGTCCAGACAACGGAAGTGCTCGGCAGATATCTACGCGACGTCCTGAAGCTCAACGATAAGCAGTCCAACTTCCGTATCTTCGGCCCCGACGAAACCGAGTCCAACCGGCTGGGCGCCGTCTTCGAAGCCACCGATCGCGTCTGGATGGAGAATATCGAGCCTTATGACGTGCACCTTGGGCGCGACGGCCGGGTGATGGAGGTGCTCTCCGAACATCTTTGCCAAGGTTGGCTGGAAGGCTACCTGCTCACCGGCCGGCATGGCTTCTTCTCCTGCTACGAGGCCTTCATCCATATTGTCGATTCCATGTTCAACCAGCATGCAAAATGGCTGAAGGTGTCGCGGGAACTCGCATGGCGCAAACCCGTCTCGTCGCTCAATTACCTGCTCACCTCGCATGTCTGGCGGCAGGACCATAACGGCTTTTCCCATCAGGACCCCGGCTTCGTCGATCTCGTCGCCAATAAGAAGGCGGATATCGTGCGCATCTACCTGCCGCCGGACGCCAACACCCTGCTGTGGGTCGGCGATCATTGCCTCAAGACCTGGGACCGCATCAACGTGATCGTCGCCGGCAAGCAGCCGGAACCTCAATGGCTGACGATGGACGAAGCAGTCGCGCATTGCGAAGCCGGGATCGGCATCTGGGATTGGGCCGGCACAGAGGACGGAACCGCCCCGGACGTCGTAATGGCTTGTGCCGGCGACGTTCCGACGATGGAGACGCTCGCAGCCGTCGCCCTTTTGCGGGAGGCAGTACCGGACCTGAAGATCCGCGTGGTCAATGTCGTCGACCTGATGGCGCTGCAGTCTAGGGAACATCACCCGCACGGGCTTGCCGACGAAGAGTTCGACCGTCTGTTCACCACGGATCGGCCGGTGATCTTCGCCTATCACGGGTATCCCTATCTCATCCATCGGATGACCTACAAGCGTACCAACCACGGCAATATCCACGTCCGCGGCTTTGTGGAGGAAGGCACTACGACCACGCCCTTCGACATGACCGTGCTGAACGAGCTCGATCGGTATCACCTGGCCATCGAGGCTATCGAACGGGTCCCGGGCCTCAAGCCGAAGGCGGGCCGCGTCGTGGACGCCCTGCATGCAAAACTTCGGGATCACCATTGCTATGTCAGGGAATACGGCGAAGACATGCCGGAGATCCAGAACTGGAGATGGAAACGTTAGGCGGCGCGCGCCCGAATTGATGGATGTCAATGGCGGGCGACTTTCGTCGGGATATTGTCTTCAGGAAAGACCGTCGACCACGACACAGGCTGAAGGACGGTGTTTCGCTGGAGCCCGCCCATGCCCGTCTCGTCTCTGCGATACCGCGATCCTCCTTCCAGTGACGGCGACTTCTGGGGATTGTCGGCCGAGGAGGCGGAAGTACGGCTCGCCGAGCATGGCCCCAACCTCTTGCCGACTCCGCAAGTGCCGTCTCTGTGGGTCGTCTTCCTGCGCCAGTTCCGCAGCCCGCTGATCTATATCCTGCTGCTGGCAGCCGCCATATCCTTGATGGCGAATGAGCCGGAAGACGCCATCTTCATCGGCGCGGTGCTCCTGCTGAACGGCGTGATCGGGACTTTCCAGGAATATTCCGCCGGTCAGGCCGCAGCGGCGCTTCGTGCGCTCGAACAGCCGAGTGCCGTTGTCGTCCGCGACGGTCAGGTGCAGGAAATCGAAGCGCGTCTTCTCGTCCACGGCGATCTTGTGCAACTCGATGCCGGCGGGAGGGTCCCGGCCGATCTGTCACTGATCGAGGCCAACGATCTTCTCTGCGACGAGTCGCTGCTGACGGGCGAGTCCCTGCCGGTGCGCAAGAGTATCCCCCTTCCCGGCACGTCTGCGGAGGATCGAAAAGCGGCCATGGCATTCGCGGGAGCGCTGGTTACCCGCGGTCGGGGCAAGGGTATTGTCACCGCAACGGGGATTTCCACCGAGATCGGCCGGATCGCCTCCGAGATCGGCAAGGCATCCATCTCCAAGCCGCCGCTGATGATCCGGCTCGCCCGTTTTTCGAACGTCATCGCGTGGACGGTCGGGATTGCCTCGATCATTCTCATCGCCGTCGGCCTGTTGCGCGGCATGGCCTGGAACGACCTGTTCCTGATGTCCGTCGGCCTCGCAGTGAGTGCCATTCCGGAGGGTTTGCCGATCGCCATATCGATCGCGCTCGCGATCGGCATGCGGCGCATGGCGAAGCAAAACGTCATCGTCCGGCGCATGCCGGCGGTCGAGTCGCTCGGCTCCTGCACGATGATCGCGACCGACAAGACCGGGACATTGACCCTGAATGAACTGACGGTGACGGATATCCGCCTTCCCGACGGCACCGACCTCCTGCTCGACGCCGGGCAGGATCTGGATGCCTGCGACATCCGCAGTTCGAATATGAGCCCTTCAGAAGCCCGCAACCGGGCTGCCACATTGCTGAAGGCGGCCATGCTTGCGAACGAAGGCTCCCTCACACGCGAGAGCGACGGCTGGAAAGGCATTGGCGATACGGTCGATGTGGCGCTGCTCGCGGCCGCTCGCAAAGGCGGCCTGACACCGGACGCAATGGCGGAAACCTATCCGGTAATCGGCCGCATTCCCTACGAGCCGGATCTCAAATATGCGGCATCGTTCCATCGCAGCGGCGAACGCGTCCGCATCTTCGTCAAGGGTTCGGCGGAAGTCCTGATCGACATGGCAGACCGGATGGACGCGGGCGAAAGCGCGGTGCCGATCGATCGCGGAACGCTTCTCCGGCAGAAGGAGGAAATGGCGGGGCGCGGCCTGCGCGTACTTGCCTTTGCGGAAGGGGAAATTCGAAGCGGGGCGGACGAGGCTTTCGGACACCATCACCTCGTCGATCTGGTTTTCCTGGGGCTAGCCGGCATGCAGGACCCGATCCGGCCGGAAGTCCCGCAGGCGATCTCGGACTGCCATGCGGCCGGGGTTGAGGTCGCCATGGTGACAGGCGACGATCCGAAGACAGCGGCGGCGATTGCAAAAGAAGCCGGCTTGTCATTCCAGCCGGATCAGGTGACGATCGGCGAAGACGTGGCCAGGGCCGAGGCAGCGGGCCAGAGCGAACTTGACGAACTGACCCGCCGCGCCCGGATCTACGCCCGCGTCGCTCCCGCCCAGAAGCTGTCGATCGTCCTGTCGCTTGCCCGCAACGGCCATTTCGTCGCCGTCACCGGCGACGGCGTCAACGATGCACCGGCGCTGAAGCATGCGCATGTCGGCGTGGCGATGGGCCGCAAGGGCACGGAGGTCGCCAAGGAGAGCGCCGACATCGTCGTCACGGACGACAACTTCGCCTCCATCGTCAGCGGGATCCGCGAGGGCCGCACCGCCTATTCGAACATCCGCAAGGTCATCCTGATGCTGGTCGCCACGGGCGCGGCGGAGATACTGCTGTTTCTGCTGGCGATCCCCCTCGGCCTGCCGATGCCGCTGCTGCCGGTGCAACTCCTCTGGCTCAATCTCGTCACCAACGGGATCCAGGACGTCGCGCTTGCCGGCGAGAAGCCGGAGGGAGACGAGCTGGCGCGGCCGCCACGACGCCCCAAGGAGCCGATCTTCGACCGGCTGATGATCCGCCGCATTCTCCTGTCGACCCTCGTGATCGGCGGCGGTGGTTTTGTCGCCTTCTACTGGCTTATCAAACAGGGTTACGAAGTGTCAGCAGCGCGGAACATGCTGCTTCTGCTTTTCGTCATGTTCGAGAATGTCCAGACGTTCACCAGCCGGTCGGAACGGCGTTCGATTTTTTCGCTCAACTTTTTCGGCAATCCGCTGCTGATCTTCACCGTCGTCGCGGCACAGGCCCTGCATATTTCGGCAATGTACATTCCCTGGTTTCGGGATACGCTCGACCTTGCCCCGATCTCGCTTGCCGAATGGGCATTGATGCTGCTTGCCGCATCATCGATCCTGCTGGTGACCGAACTGGACAAGTGGCGTTGCCGGAAGGCAACGTGAGGACCTCGATCTTTCGGGAGCCAGACCCATGCCGAAGCGCAGCGCAGGCCTCCTGATCTTTCGCCATCGGGATAAGGACCTGCAGGTTCTCCTGGTACATCCGGGCGGGCCGTTCTGGATCCGCCGGGACGAAGGCGCGTGGTCCATCCCCAAAGGCCTCGTGGAAGAAGGCGAGAACGAACTTGCCGCCGCCATCCGGGAGGTTGCGGAGGAAATCGGAGCCAAGATCGAAGGTTCATTCCAGTGGTTGGGGGAATACAAGCAACCCGGCGGCAAAAGGGTTCTGGCCTGGGCGGTCGAAGCCAACCCGCCGATCGACGAAGGTCATCTGGTCAGCAACCTGTTTTCTCTGGAATGGCCGCCGCGTTCAGGCGTATCGAAACAGTTCCCGGAAGTGGACCGGGCCGGCTGGTTCGCGATTGCCGAGGCAAGGCAGAAAATTCTGAAGGGACAGGAGCCGATCCTCGGCGATTTCACGGATTGGGTCGGAGCCGCTCCGCAACGTTGATCCGCACCAATGTCCACGGCTAGCGGGACTGGTGTCTCCGTCACGGAACCTCAGACCGCTACCGGAGCCTCGACAGCCGGATGAGGATCGTAATCTGTCACCTCGAAGTCTTCGATCCGGTAGCCGTCGATGCTATCCGGACGCCGCAGCAGGCGCAGCTTCGGGAACGGTCTCGGCTCCCGCTCGAGCAGGGTGTTCGCAAGGTCGATATGATCGAGATAAAGGTGGACGTCGCCGCCGACCCAGACCAGCTCGCCGGGCACCATGTCCGCCTGCTGCGCGACCATTGCGAGCAGGGCCGCCTGCTGGCAGACGTTGAACGGGTTTCCAAGTCCCATGTCGCTCGACCGCTGCAGAACGAGAAGCGAGACCTTCTGCCGCTCCCCCTCGCCGATGTTGGAGACATAGAACTGATAGGTCATATGGCACGGCGGCAGCGCCATCTCGTTCAGCTCGGGGACATTCCAGGCATGAAACAGCATTCGGCGGCTTGAAGGGTTCTTTCGCAGCGTCCCGATGACCTCGGCGATCTGGTCGTATTCCTTGCCGTCGGCGCCCTTCCAGCGCCGCCACTGCTTTCCATAGACCGGTCCGAGATCGCCCCATTCTTCGGCGAAGGCATCATCGGCCAGAATTCTGTCCTCGAAATCCTTTTGGGAAATGTCGGAACCGGTCGCCTTGCGATAGGCGGCGAGCGGCCAGTCCGTCCAGATGCGCACGTTTTCCTTCAGAAGCGACTGGATATTGGTCTGCCCGGTCAGGAACCACAGCATCTCCTTCACCGCGGTTTTCCAGAACACCTTTTTCGTCGAATAGACGGGAAATGTCCCGTCTGACAGGTCGAAACGCATCATCGCGCCGAACATGGAGAGCGTGCCTACGCCCGTACGGTCGATCCGCTTGTCCCCCTTCTCCAGAAGATGGGCCAATACATCGAGATATTGGTATTCCGGGTGTCTCAACGTCAAGGCGATGTCCTTTCGCGATGATCCACCGCCTTGCGTTCATTCGCGCCAGGGCCGGTGAGAACCGCCGATTCTTTAGCCAGAGATTTACATACTAGCACGCCGAAGCCGGGCCAATCTCGCCAGGACGCTTTCCCCGGCATTTCGGCGGAAGCGGATATGACCTCATCTGGAGACGTAATTCCGCCAGTCGTGTTTCTCGGAGAAATTCAGAACCTCCCGGATCTTGCGGTTGCTGATCGGAGCTTCGAATTCGTCCAGTTCCCGCGTGATCGGCGTATTGCCAGCCCATCGATCGAGAAACGGCCTCGTCGGCTCCCAGGCGGTGATCGTGTCGTTGACGGCATTGAAGACCTGGAAGCCCAGCCCGTCCTTCTGCACGCAGAGATGAACGATCTGGCCGAGATCACGAGCGTCGATATAGCTCCACGCATTGCGCTTGCGCGAAGGCGGATCCGCAAGGAAAGCGGGGAATCGGGCATAGTCTTCCGGAGAGATCACGTTACCGATCCTCAGCGCATAGATATCCGCGCCGTAGCGCATGGAAAACGCGCGTGCCGTCTTCTCGTTGACAACCTTGGAGAGCCCGTAGCTGTCCATCGGGTCGACGTCATAATCCTCGGTCAGCGGGAACGAATGGTAGTCCTTGTCTCCCTCGGCAAAGCAGACGCCATAGGTCGTCTCGCTGGAGGCGATGATCACCTTGCGGATGCCGAGCTTCATTGCCGCTTCGATGACGTTGTAGGTCGATATCGTATTGGCGGCAAAGGTCGTGTTGTCCGGTCTGATCAGGATCCGGGGTACGGCAGCGAAGTGCACCACCGCATCGACCGGCGCCGGTCCCCTCCCGGTTTGAAGCCCCTCGAAGTCGAAATGCATGGAAAGCGCGTTGAAGGTCTGGCCGCTATCCGTGAGGTCTGTGACAAGCGTGTTGACGCCAGGACAATCGAGCGGCACGAGATCTAGGTTGAATACCTCGTGTCCTTCACCGAGAAGATAAGGCACCACATGCCGCCCGGCCTTGCCGCTGCCTCCGGTGAATACGATCCGCTTCCCCATCACACCGCCTCCTCAAAGGTTACCACTGCAGAGCGCCATCAACGCCTGCGCCTCTCGCTAACGTCTCACTTTAAGTATCTCCGAACCGAACGGGTGGCCAGACATGGCGGAGAAAAAGCGGAGCGAATGAAATCTGCTTTGAGTGCTTGCCCATCCAAAGCCGGTTCCATCATCGGGTAAGGAGAGGACATCGAGTGAGGGTGGCGCTCCTCACTTTACTTCCTTGTCGACCCAGGCCGTCAGCTCTTTGATTTCCTTGCCCTGATCCTCGATGATCTTCTGGGCTTTCGCCTTGGCCTCGGCATTGTCGCCGTGCTTCAGTTCGACCTCGGCCATGCTGATGGCCCCCATGTGGTGAGCGATCATACCGCACACGAAAGACAAATCAGGGTCCTTCTTCATCATCCCCTGCATCATGTTCATGTTCATGGCCTTCATGCCGTCCATGGTCTCCATCTGGTATTCGGCCATGCCGGACATCTGGTTGCTCTGCATCGCCATGTCACCGCCCGACGACATCTCGGATTTGCACTTATCCGGAAAGGCCATGTCGGCGGCATTCGTGACGAAGGCGGGCATGGCGATTGCGGCGGTCAGGATCGCCAGATTTCTGATGTTCTTCATTTCAGTCTCCATTGAATCGGTTGCGTTCGTTCCTCAGAGACGCTCTCGTTTCGAGGAGGAGGATCGATGGCCGGACGACGTTTGGAATCCGTTGCCACTTGCATCTTGCCGATCCTTCGCTGTGACAACAGAACGGCGAACCAGAATGTTCCATCGACGCTCTTTGCGGTCCGCGCGACGTGATCCGGAAATTTCGACTGAAAATATAATGCTTGACCTTCCCACTGGGGGAACCTCTAGGAGGATCCTGTGACGTGCCATAGGCACTGAGCGTCATCGCAATTTCGCCGCACGAATCGGCGATTCAACGGCTACAGGATCAGTTTCGGTCCTTGGAGTATGGGCATAGTGTTTCGCGACCTGTTGAGCAGGATCATGATTGTCTTCCGTCTGGCGATCGTCGTGTCGCTGGTCGGCTATACGCTGCCCAATGCGAATGCGGCGATGCATGGAAGCGCCTACGACGATCTGGCGGTCGTTGCGGTCGAGGCGGATCATCATGATCACGGTTTGCCTGCCCACGCCACAATGCAGGACGATTCCGATGCCTCGCATCATCAGCCAGGCAAGGATGCGGGTGGAAAGCTTGCGAAAAACGATTGCTGCCAGGATTTTTGCTTCAGCATGGCTCTCCCATCAGGCTATGACGCGCCCGAAGTCCTCGCGCATTCATCCATTCGCGAATTCGACGACGATACGGATCCGCACGGCCAGCCGCCGAGCCTTCATCGACCGCCCAACATCTGAGAACAGACACCCGCACCCGCGGGCATAGCCGCGCTGCGAGCCTCGTCGGCCGATAGCGCGATCATGCGTTCATTCTCGGAATTTCATCATGAAGCACCTGTTTCTGGTGGTTGCATTGCCGCTGCTCGTCAGCGGATGCGCCGCCTCCCTTCCGGCGGTCATCGCCTCCACGGACCATCCTGATTCCGTTACGGATATCAGGCCCGTCCGCTACCAAAACCCCGTCGGCGCCTATACCCATCGTACGCCTGTCGATCCGAAGCCCTGGCGCGACCTCAACGACGCGCAAGCTCCGAAGGGAGGCGCATGATGGTGTCTAGGACGATCAGGCTGATCTCATCCATCATGCTTCCGCTGGCAACGGCGGGCTGCGTCACGACCGACTATTCGGCCAAGGACGCCGGGTTCATGGCCGCATCTTTGAAGAGCGGCGAAGCGACCGGCAAACAAACCGTCTGGGTGCAAAACCAACAGCAGGCCCAAGCCGTCCGCGATCGCGTGAAGACGCTGATCGCTAAAAAGACCATCGACGTCGAGACTGCCGTCCAGGTGGCGCTCCTCAACAACAAGGGTCTGCAGGCGGCTTACGCCGATCTCGGGGATAGTGCGGCGGACGCATGGCAGACGCAATTGTCGGTGTTACCGACCATCTCCGTTGGCCTGACCGGCATCGGCACGCCCGGCCTGGAAGCCTATCGGGTTCTTGAAGGGGCGATCACCGCCAACATACTGGCGCTGGCGACCTACGACAAAAACATCAGGCTTGCCGACACCCGTTTCCGCCAGGCCCAACTCAACGCCGCGCTGAAGACCATTTCGCTTGCCGCAGAAACGCGCCGGGCCTGGATCAGCGCCGTCGCCGCCTGGGAGAATGTCGCCTATCTCAACCAGGCGAAAGCGGCGGCCGATTCCGCGTCCGAACTCGCCAAGAAGATCGGCGAAGCGGGGTCGATGACAAAGGCCGAGCAGGCCCGTGAGCACGTCTTCTATGCCGAGTTGACAGGCGAGACAGCCAAGGCACGGCTCGAAGCAAAGCTCGCCAAGGAAGAGCTGATCAGGCTGATGGGCCTTTCCGGATCGGAGATCGATTTCCAGATTCCGAACCGCCTCCCGTCCTTGCCGAAGGCTTTGATCAAGCGTGACGACATTGAAGCGGAGGCCATCCAGAAGCGGATGGATCTGAAGGTCGCCCGCCTGGAACTCCGGGCCACCGCGCAGTCCTACAAACTCGAGGACGTCACTCGCATCGTGACTGACATCGAGCTTGCCGGAGCCTGGGAGAAGGAACGCGAGCGCGAGGACGGCAGGATCCTCTCGGACGTTTCGAAGACCGCGTCGCTGGAGCTCACGATACCGATCTTCGATTCCGGCCAGGCACGTCTGCGAAAGGGCGAGCTCGCCTACATGCGGGCCGCCAACCAGCTGGCTGAGCTTGCGGTCAACATCCGTTCCGATGCCCGATCAGCGTATCTGGCCTACAAGTCGAACCACGACATCGCGCGCCACTACCGGAACAATGTCCTGCCGCTGCGAAACGCCATCGAGGAGCAGTCGCTGCTCACCTACAACGGCATGATCACCAGCACCTTCGAACTGATCGCCGACACCCGCGAAAAGATCGATTCCACCATCCTTGCCGTCAACGCCAAGCGTGACTTCTGGCTCGCAGAAGCAAACCTCGCTCCCGTCATCTATGGCGGCAGCACGGGAGCAGCCTCGGCCGAAACCGAAGTCGCATCGGCTGAAGAAGCGGCGAGCGGCGGTCACTGAGAAAGGAAACGAGAATGTTCAGTAGAAGACAACTGCTTGGAGCAGGTGCCGCCGGTGCCGCACTCGTTTCCTCGCAAACCTGGGGCCAGACCTCGAACATGGGTCTGCCGGAGGCAGCCGTCATGGACACTGCCGCGACGCAGACGCCGGCCCGTCCTTCCGTGGGGCCGGATTACAATCCTGTCGTGACACTCAACGGCTGGACCCTTCCATTCCGCATGAACAACGGCGTCAAGGAATTCCACCTGGTCGCCGAGCCGGTCGAACGCGAGATGGCGGAAGGTATGACTGCATACCTCTGGGGCTATAACGGTCAGTCGCCCGGTCCGACCATCGAGGCGGTCGAAGGAGACCGCGTTCGCATCTTCGTCACCAACAAGCTTCCGGAGCACACGACTGTCCACTGGCACGGCATGATCCTGCCATCTGGCATGGACGGCGTCGGCGGCCTGTCGCAGCCGCACATTCCGGTCGGAAAGACCTTCGTCTACGAGTTCGATCTCGTGAAGTCCGGCACCTTCATGTACCACCCGCACTCGGACGAGATGGTCCAGATGGCAATGGGCATGATGGGTTTCTTCGTCGTTCATCCGAAGGACCCGACATTCATGCCGGTGGACCGCGATTTCGTCTTCCTGCTCAGCGCGTATGACATTGATCCGGGAACCTACGTGCCGCGCGTCATGGAGATGACCGACTTCAACCTCTGGACCTGGAACAGCCGCGTCTTCCCAGGCATCGATCCGCTGGTCGTTTCGAAAAACGACCGGGTCCGCGTCCGGGTCGGCAACCTGACGATGACCAATCACCCGATCCACATGCACGGTTATGATTTCGAGGTGACCTGCACCGACGGCGGATGGGTTCGTCCCGAGGCCCGCTGGCCGGAGGTCAGCATCGATATTCCCGTCGGCGCGATGCGGGCCTATGAGTTCGACGCCAAGCATGTCGGCGACTGGGCGATCCATTGCCACAAGTCCCATCACACGATGAATGCCATGGGCCACGACATCCCGACCTTCATCGGCGTCGACAAGAAGGAAGTCGCCAGGAAGATCAGGCAGTTCCGTCCCGAATATATGCCTATGGGCACCGCCGGCATGGCGGATATGGGCGAAATGTCGATGGAAATTCCGGAAAACACCGTTCCCATGATGACCGGATGGGGCCCGCACGGTCCCATCGAGATGGGCGGCATGTTCTCCGTGGTGAAGGTCCGCGAGGGAATCTCGGCGGGCGACTACACCGATCCGGGTTGGTACGAAAACCCACCCGGCACACAGGCCTGGGAGTGGACGGGAAGCCTTCCCGACGCCCCCAAGGCCAAGGACGCAAAGACGCAGCCGCCCTCGAAACATTCGAACCACGGCTGATCGAACTCCCCCAAACAACAAAGGATATGACCATGAAAATCGCAATCCTCGGCCTGCTTCTGGCGACGTTCGCAACGCCGGTTCTGGCATCGGGCAGTCACGCTGGCGGCCACGGCGAGATGGCTGTCGGCGAACCCGGCGACAAGTCGAAGGTTACCCAGACCATCCGCGTCAGCATGAAAGAAACGCCGGACGGCAAGATGATCTTCACGCCGAACAACTTCAAAGTTCGCAAGGGTCAGACCATCCGCTTCACCATCAAGAACGAAGGCGAACTCGATCATGAATTCGTCCTCGACCAGGAGGCGAAGGTGATGGAGCACAAGGCGGTCATGGAGAAGTTTCCGGACATGGAACATGACGATCCGAACGCAATCCGCCTGAAGCCGGGCAAGTCCGGCGATATCGTCTGGAAATTCACCAATGACGGCGTCTTCAAGATCGCCTGCCTCGTTCCCGGCCACTACGACGCCGGTATGCACGGCGACGTCACCGTCGCCAACAAGTAAGAAGGAAGGACTATCCCATGAAAACCCTTTTCAAACTGGCCCTCGTCACAGGGCTTGTCCTGACCTCGGCGGCTGGGGCGTTCGCCCAGGAATTCACCAAGGGCACGGTCAAGAAGGTCGATGCCAAGGCCAAAAAGGTCACGATCGTGCACGAGGAACTGAAGAGCCTTGAGATGCCCGGGATGACCATGGTTTTTCAGGTCGGCGACGACACATTGCTGGCTAAACTCAAGCAAGGCGCGAACATCCAGTTCGTGGCCGCACGCGTCAACGGCAAGCTGACCGTGACACAGGTGAAGTGACCGCGACGGCCGCGCTTCCTCAGCGAGGCGCGGCTACCGCGACCGGCGTTGAGGCAAGAACGGGATCGGCGATGCCCCGCTGCTCTTTGCTTGTCCAACAGGTCGGCTGTAAAAACCGTCGATGCGTCAACTTATGGAAGCCTTTAACGTCGGTACCCCTTTTCACGGCGGGAGGAAGCGCCTATATGACAATTGCCGGATTTCGGTTCGGCTATGGCAATAAACGGTCGGTGTAATAAACCTATTGGACCCGGGGGCGGTACCCGGCGCCTCCACCAAAAACCGGTCGGTCGCATTGGGAAACCTTGGAGACCGGCTTTTGATGGGGGCGAAATAGGATCGACAAGGGCGTAAAGATCGAACTTTTGCTCGGCATGATACCACCGTTATCGGGTCAAAAAGTGTAGTTGCAAACGACAACAACGCTAAGGGTTATGCTCTCGCTGCCTAATGGCGGTGCGGGAAATCCGAACTAAGTCCTTAGAGGTAGCACTTTAAGGCGGGGTCCGAAGGCACCTGGCAACAGAAGCCTTCACCTTCACGCCTCAGTCGAATACTATAGGTCTGACTCGGTTACTGGGCGGGCTTTTCCGCAACCGGCCGAGATGGCATAACACGTCTGACTAACAGACGAGACAAATGGAAAGACGACCGTATGGGGCAGGATCACATCCGTTACGACATTCTGGCGCAGGACGCTTTGCGCGGCGTCATCCGCAAGGTTTTGTCCGAGGTTGCGGCAACCAGTCGGTTGCCGGGTGATCATCACTTCTTCATCACCTTTTTGACCGGTGCGCCGGGCGTGCGGATTTCGCAGCATCTGAAGTCGAAATATCCCGAACAGATGACCATCGTGGTCCAGCATCAGTTCTGGGATCTCAAGGTCTCGGATACGCAGTTCGAGATCGGCCTCTCCTTTTCCGACACCCCGGAACGTCTTGTCGTGCCTTTCAATGCCATCCGTGGCTTCTACGACCCCTCCGTGAATTTCGAACTGGAATTCGAGGTACCGCTGGCAGACGAAGACGACGATACCTCCGCAGAGATCACCGCGATCCCGGTCGAGGCTGTTTCGAAGCCCGCCGAAGGGGACGCCGCAGCCAAGTCGAAGACGGACGAGGAAAAGAAGCCGGGTTCCGTCGTCTCGCTCGATTCGTTCCGCAAGAAACAGTAGCAAGGAGGCGCTGTCCATGAGCGCCGACATCGTCAATCTGCGCCAGTTCCGGAAGGACAAGGCGAGACTCGAAAAAGAGAAGAAGGCGGAGCAGAACCGCCTTACATTCGGCCGCGCCAAGGCGGAAAAGTCACTCACCAAGGCGCGGAACGAGAAGGCTGAAAAGGCGCTCGATCAGGGCCGGCTGGACAAGCCGCCCCAAGGCGATGAATGACCTCCGGATAGATTAACCTCCCGCTAACCAACACCCATCCCGTCTGCTTGACGTTGCAGGCGTCGCAGTCTGTATAGGCGGAACCTTGTTTCCGCCTGTCCCGGAGAGCTTCGTGATTCGCAAACATTCCGCGACGCTTCACGGTCATCGCACCAGCTTTTCGCTTGAAGACGAATTCTGGCTGGAGTTGAAGGCGATCGCAGTACAACGCCGCATCAGCCTCGCCAGCCTGATCGCCGAAATCGACGACCAGCGTTCCCCGGAAAGCAACCTCTCCTCGGCCTTGCGGCTGCACGTATTGAAGTGGTTGAAGACGCCCCGGCGTTAGCGCCGTGGGGTCCAACCGGCCGCACAAATTCGTCGCCAGAAGCGCTCGGATCCGAAAGCCGTTCCTTACGAGTTATTGTTGAACGCCGGGCAGGCCCGGCAAATCGGCCGGCGGCATGGCGGGCAGGTTTTGCCGGAGCATGTCTTCGGTGGGCGATACGATGAACGGCGTGCGGTCGATCTGCCGCTGTCGCTCCTCCTCGGCGGCGCGCGCCGCGGATTCGGTAGCCTGTCGCTGACGCTCCGCTTCGGCTGCCTGTTGCCGCGCTTCGGCCGCCGCCTTTTCGCGCGCAAGCTGCCGTTCTGCAGCCTGCAAGTTGTAAAGCGCCACCTCGCGGCGAAGCCGTTGTTTCTCCAGGACGCTAGCCTGCAGTGTCTCGACGCGCCGCCGCTCCTGCTCAAAGGCGCGCTGAGAGAGGAAATTGCCGATCGCCGTGACGTCGATCCGTTTGGTCGGCCGCGTCAATTCGCCGGAATAATCGAGCCTGACGGTCGGGTCGCCGCCGGCAAGTGCCTCTTCGCCGGCATCATAGGTGACAGCGAGGTCGGCCGATATGCTGTCTTCCAGAAGGTCGAAACGACCCTCGCCCGCAAGCTTCGTCGCACCGACGACTGCGGCCACATTCTGAGCCCTGGCCTCACCCGCGGAGATCGTGATGGGGATGGTAAGACTGCCGATCCTGGCACTTCCCTGATGTAAAAGCTTGGTCACGATAGGCCGAACCTTCTCCTCCGTCACCTCTCCGCCGAGCTTGTCCACCTCCGCCATCAGGGGTTTCATCGCGTCGGGATTGAGAGCGGCAATGGTAAGGTCGCGGAGCCTCAACTCGGCCGAACCGCTCACCCCGCCGAGCAGTTCGGCGAAGTTCCTACCGGTCGATTCCGCAGAAAGAGCGAAATCCAGCTTTCCTGTCGCAACCGGCTTTCCGTCGGTCGTCCAGACCAGCGGCGCAAGATCGGCATTTTCCGCTGACAGCCGGGACTGCAAAAGCCCCGTGCCGTCTCCCGTAGACATCATCAGGCGACCGGCGAGCCTGCCTCCCTGCCAGGCGCCTGTCGCATTCTCGACGACGATGCCGCCGCTGCGATGGGTGATCCGGCCGGAAAATTCCGCGATATCACCGAGAACATCGGTCCGGAGCGCGCCGGCCTTCACATCGAGGGCGATATCCAGATCGCCGAAGATAGGCCGCGCAAAAGGTTTCGACGAAAGCTTTCCGGTCTGCGGATTGCCGAGCGGGCCGAAGATCGCCTCCCCCAACCAGGCAAGATCGAGCGTATCGACTTGAAGCGTGCCGGTCGCGGGCATGCCCGGCGTCTTGCGGTCCACGGTGATGCCGCCGCTTACCGTATTGCTGTCCACGTCGCCTCTGATTGCCGCGATTTCCACGGCGCCCGGTGTCATGCTGATATCTGCGTCCAGGGTGATCGGCAGGCCGGTCCCGAATTGCGGCAGCCCGATGCCGTTCATCAGCAGATAGGGTTCCAGATCGACGCTTTTCAGCGTAACATGGCCGCGGCCTTCGCCGAAGGTCTGATCCAGAATGTCGACGTCACCGTTGAGATACAAGGAGGTCTTGCCGGTTTTGAAGGCGAGATCCGCTTTCGCAAGCCCCTCGGGCCCCTGCCTGAGATCGAGCGAAAGCCGTCCCGCTCCATCGCCGTCGAAGGGCAGTGGATCCAGCCCTGCCTGCCCGAAAAGCACCATCGCTTCGGCATTTTCGAGCGATGCGTTGAGCGTCAAGGTGGTATTGCCCGTCAGGTCGAAGAGGCCGGAAAGCGTCACGGCTCCCGCCACCGTACTGCCGTTCGATGTTCCGCTGACGCTGACGTCCACGCCGCCGGTATCGCCGCCGACCGTGAGATTTGCAGCCAAATTGGTGTTGGCGAACCACGTGGCGTTCTCGGCAAGCCGCTGTAAAACCGGATGCGGCGGCAGCCGGTCGCGCAGCATGACAAGGAACGCCGCCGGATCCGCGGAACGGAAATTCAAGCTGCCGTTACCGGCATAGGAGAGCAGCGAGCCTTCCATCCGGCCACTCGCCGAGATCGTCGCCCCTTCAAGGTCGCCGACCGTCAGTCGCTCCAGCGAAAGCACTCCGCCTGCAACCGTAAAGGCGGTATCGACATTGTTTGCCGGAACGCCAAACGCAGTGAACCGATCCGCTTTGAGCGTCGCCGCAACCTTGTGGTCAAGTACGTCCCGTCCGGCATCCTCGCCCGTCACCAGCGAGGCGAGCGCCCGCATGGCATCGATATCGATCTCGTTGCCGGCAAGGCTGACGGAAAGGTTCGGCGCCTGGCCATCGGGCGACTGGCGTTCCAGCCGACCCTTCAGCGTTGCCGGGCCGATGGCGAGCTCAAGATTGTCGAAGCGCTGCAGCTCGGGCGTCAGGTTCACCGCCGCCGAAAAACCCGTCGAGCGGAGCTGGCGGATTTCCGGTGCGACATTGCCCGACAGCCAGTCCGCAAGCCCGGACGGCTGATTGGACGCGACGAGCATGTTCCCGACAAAGGAAATCCGGTCGCGCAGGAGAAGATTACCCTTCGCTTCGAGCTGCGTACGGCCCGGCAGCGTCGCCACCACGTTGTCGACCGTCCAGCCTCGACCGGCCGGACGGATATCGAGCTTGATATCGCGGATGGTCGTATCGTTGGCAACAATCGCCGGCAGTCGCAGGCTCGCCCGGCCGGGTACCTGGGGAATCGGGATCGACGCGGCCATGCGGATGAAGTTGTTGATACGGCGCTGTGCGGACGCCGCCGGGTCACGGCCGGTTTTTGCCCTTACGCCCTCGCCCAGCCGGTTCACGTCGATCTGCTGGCCGTCGGCCGTCAGCAGGAATTCCGGCTTCTGGCCGGTATCGAGCGTCGCCTCGCCGGTGACGACGTAGGGATTGTCGAGGGCACCCACCTCCAACCGGTATTGCGGGATGCGGATGCGATCATTGGTAAGCTCGAAGCCACCCTTCACCCGCGGTCCGGGGGGCGGCGGCGCAACGGGCTCGGTCTCATCCTCCTCCTGGAGCACATCGAGGGTGAAATTCCCGTTATAGGCAGGTTTGTTGCCTGCAAGCGTCAGCTCGCCGTCGAGATTGACTTCGACCGGCTGCTGATCGGGCCACAGACGCAGGCGCAGCGGCATCCGGTTCGTCGCGGCAGCCGCGGCACCGCTGGAGAGATTGAACCGCGCCTCGTAACCATCGAGCGCGGCGTTACCCTCGCCCCGCCAGGGGCCTTGAAGCGATGCGGCGGAGAGATCCGCGGAGAGGCCGGTTATTCGCCGCGACCGGCCGGACTGCTCATCGATCAGATCGACCTCGCCACCCGTCACATGAACGTCTTCGATCACGACGTTTCGCGCGGGGATGGATGCGCGGCTGCCGCGCATCCAGTCGAGCGTGCCGTCTTGCAGCAACCGGATCCGGGCCTTTGGCTCCTCGATACGCATGTCGAAGATCCTGGCCTCGCCGGAGAGGAACGGCGCAAGCTCCATATCCATGGAAAACCGCGCTACCTGCACCAGCGGCTGGCCGTCCGTATCCGCACCCACCCGCACGTCATGAAGGGTGACGGACGGAAACGGCAATATAGTCGCATCGACGTCGCCGTGGACGGAAACTTTTTTCCCGAGGATGCGGCTTGCCTGTTCCTCGAAACGGACGCGGAAGCTGGACCAGTCGACAAAGAACGGCGCGAGCAACGCCGTGAACAGCGCCACCACCACCAATCCGCCGAATGCCAAAAAGATGCGACCGAGCAACAGGTATCTCCGTGATCTCGACTAAAAGAGTAGTTCCATCGGGTCCTTAAGCAAGTCAAGCTTCAGGGAGCAGCTCATTCGCCCGGAAGATCTTGCCGGGATTGAAGATGTTATCGGGGTCGAGGCTCTTCTTGACGGAGCGCATGAGGCCAACGGCACTTCCCAGTTCCTCCTCCAGAAAAGCCATCTTTCCCTGGCCAATGCCGTGTTCGCCGGTGCAGGTACCGTCCATGGCGAGCGCCCGGCGGTTGAGACGCTCGATGAAGGCTTCCACCTTTTCGACGGACGCCGGCTGCTTGCCGTCGAAGAGCACCAGCACATGGAAATTGCCGTCGCCCGCATGGCCGACGATCGGGGCAAGCAGTCCCTGTTCGGCAATATCCGCCTGGGTTTCGGCAACGCATTCGGCAAGCCTTGAGATCGGCACGCAGACATCGGTCGACAGACCATCCAGTTCCGGCGCCAGCGCCCGGCTCGCCCAATAGGCATTGTGGCGGGCGTTCCAGAGTTTTGCACGCTCCTCCGCATTGGCCGTCCAGCGAAATTGGTCGCCGCCGCATTCGGCCGCGATCTCCGAAAACTGTTCCGATTGCAGGGCGACCGTCTCTTCCGTGCCATGGAATTCGAGGAAGAGCGTCGGTTTTTCCGGATAGGAGAGTTTCGAATAGGCATTGCAGGCACGCATCTGGACGTCGTCGAGCAGTTCGATGCGGGCAACGGGGATGCCCATCTGGATGGTCATGATCACCGCATCGCATGCCGCCTTGACGGTGGGAAAGGCGCAGACTCCGCCGCCGATCTTTTCGGGAATGCCCTGGAGGCGCAAAGTCACCGACGTGATGACGCCAAGCGTGCCCTCCGAGCCGACGAAAAGCCGCGTGAGATCGTAGCCTGCCGAGGACTTCCTGGCGCGCCGAGCGGTGCGGATCTCTTCGCCATCGGCGGTCACGACCGTGAGAGAAAGAACGTTGTCCTTCATGGTGCCGTAGCGAACCGCATTCGTGCCGGAAGCCCGTGTCGCCGTCATGCCGCCGATGGTGGCGTTTGCGCCGGGATCGATCGGAAAGAACAGGCCGGTGTCGCGAAGTTCCCGGTTCAACTCTTCGCGCGTAATGCCGGGCTCTACCGTAACGTCAAGGTCGGCCGCGCTGACGCGAAGAACCTTGCTCATGCGGCTGAAATCAATCGAAATTCCGCCTGACGGAGCATTGATCTGTCCTTCCAGCGAAGAACCGATGCCGAATGGGATAACCGGCACGCGATGCGCCGCGCAGGCCTTCACGACCGTCTTCACATCCTCGACACTTTCCGCGAAGACGACGCCGTCCGGCAATTGGGCCGGAAGATAGGTGGTCGTGTGGGCGTGTTGTTCCCGAAAGGACTGGCCGGTCTGGAAACGCTCGCCGAGGGACTGTTTCAGGATGCCGAGGACGGTCTTGATGCCTTCCTCGTTGCGAAGGCCCGCCTTCACGTCCTTGACCGCCATGCTCAACTCCCACCGATTTCAGAGAGATTGGTTAGGCGACGGGTCCTGCTTTGTCCAGAAGAATAGCAACCACGATCAGGCCCCATGAACGACGGAGTCGTCCCTTGCCCTCGGGTCAAGCCCGAGGGTGACGGAAGACAGAATCCTCCCTTGGGGATCCTCGGTTTTCTTGTCGGACGGGGCGCTGGGAGCTGCCTCGTAAGTTTTAGTTTTTGGTGACACCTCTCAGCGCCCCGTTCGGCGGTTTTTATCCGGGACTCCGGTCCCTCTGCCGTGGCCTTTCCGGATGGTGTTCGTCTGGTCCCAGATACCCGTCCGGACCAACTTACCGGCAAGGGTGAGAAGGGACCGCCGCCGGACTTTCCGCTTGAGGCGGACGGACTTCAAAGAGTNNACAGGCACGCCCGGCGCGCTCTTTCGGGCATCAAGAGACGAGGGCAGGTCCGTTGCCGCTCATCTCTCCCCGTGTCGCCGGAGGGAGACCATTTTCCGCGGACCCGGAGGATGAGGTTCCGCGTCTTACCCTCACCACCCGGCGCCGGCCCCGCCTCGCCGGAACGCCTTCCAGTGTATCCGATGCGGGACGGGGAGAGTGTAGGCACGGGTTGAGGAGACGGGGAAAAACAAGGGTGAATTTCGTCGGGGTTTCCGCCAAGGCTTTGGTTTGCCTCACCTCACCCCCTCTGCCCTGCGAAGTATCTTCCCCACAAGGGGAAGATCGGCTGGGGCAGGAACTCTGCCCAGATCAGCAAAGGCAAACAAGGCGTCAGTCATAACACCTGGCAATCGCGGATTTACACCGAGCGACGTGGAGCAGAAGGCGCGCCGCTCCTCCTATTCGGCGGCGAGTAGCGGCTCTTCCTTCTTCCGTTCGTCCTCGTTTGCCATTTCTTCCTTGTGCCGGACCGCGTGCGCCAGTTCCTGGTGGAACCGCTGTTCCTCCTGGACATGCGGCTTGGCGAAGCGTGCGACGAGGAGATAGGCGACGGGGGTGATGAACAGCGTGACGGCAGTGGCGAGGCCGAGACCGCCGACGATGACCCAGCCGAGCGCGATACGCGCTTCGGCGCCGGCACCCTGCGCCACGACCAGCGGCACGCCGCCGATAATCGTTGCGATCATCGTCATCATGACCGGACGCAGTCGCGTAGCGCAGGCTTGCTCGATGGCCTCGCGGACACCCACTCCGCGATCGCGAAGCTGGTTGGCGAACTCCACGATCAGGATGCCGTTCTTGGCCATGACGCCGACCAGCAGGACAAGGCCGATCTGGCTATAGACGTTGAGGCTCGATCCGGTCAGCACGAGCGCGATCGCCGCACAAGCCAAGCCCAGCGGCACTGTCGACATGATGATGACCGACGACAGAACGCTTTCGAACTGGGCAGCCAGCACCAGGAAGATGATGGCGATCGCAAAACCGAAGGTCAGCAGCATCGCATTGGAGTTTTCGCCCAGCGTCTTGGCCTCGGCCATGGGGATCAGCCGCACCCCGGCGGGCAACAGCGGCTGGGCAAGCGCCGTCACCTCGTTCACGGCATCGCCGAGGGCCACGCCATTGGCCAGATTCGACGAGATGGAGACCGAGGCGAGCTGTTGTTCGCGGTTGAGCTGCGGCGCGACCGCCCCTTCCTTCAGCGTCGCAATGGTCGACATCGGAACGATCTTGCCATCACCGGTCTTCAGGAAGATGTTTTCGAGATCCGTCGGATCATCGACGGGCCGGGTGGTCGAGGTCAGCTTGACCGGCAGAGCGTCCCCTCCGACGAAGACATCCACCACGGAGCGCCCCTCGAGCAGCGCCTGCATGGCAGTGGACAGACCGGTGATATCGATGCCGAGATCGGAGGCACGCTCGCGGTCGATCGAGACCGACAGCTGCGCCTGGGTCGGCTCATTGGTGAGACGCGGCGTATCGAACAGCCGGCTCTGCTCCATCTGAGACACAAGCTTCTGGGCGGTGGATGTCAGGACGGTGTAGTCATTGCCGACCAGCGCCATCTGCAGGCCGTTGCCGGCGCCGCGGATCTTCAGGCTGTTCGACTGCATGGCGAAACCACGCAGCGCCGGGACCTTCTGCGCCGCAGCGTTGATGTCGGAGGCGATCTCGTCCTGGCTTCGCTCGCGTTCGGCCCAGGGCGCAAGCGTCAGAACCATGAAGCCGCTGTTGGTGTTGCTGCCGAAGCCGGAAATCGAGAAGATATTGGTGATTTCGCCGGACTCGCGCAGCGGCTGCAGATTTTCCTCGATCCGCTGCATCTGGTCACGGGTGAAATCGAGACTGACGCCCTGCGGGGCCGTGACGCGCAGCATGACGGACGCGCGGTCTTCGCGCGGCGTCAGCTCGCTCTTGACGAGACCGAAGACATTGTAGGCGGCAACCGCGAAGATCACCGAAAAGACGATGACGACCAGCGGCGCGTTGAGGCAGGACCGGAGCGCGCGGGCATAGACGCTGGCAAACAGATTGCCGAACTTGCCGAGAAGCCCGTGATGCTCCTTGATCGGCTTCGTCAGCATGCGCGACGCAAGCATCGGGCAGAGCGTCAAAGCCGTAACCGAAGAGAGCGCGACCGAGAAGGCGAGCACGAAGCCGAATTCCTTGAAGAGGCCGCCGATCTGACCCGGCAGGAAGGAGAGCGGAATGAAGACGGCGGCAAGGGTGGCAGTCGTCGCGATGACCGCGAAGAAGACCTCCTGGGTGCCGAGTACGGCAGCGGCGCGCGGACCCATGCCCTCGGCCCGCCGCCGGACGATATTTTCCAGAACCACGATGGCGTCATCGACCACGAGACCGGTCGCCAGCACGACGGCAAGCAGCGTCAGAATGTTGATCGAGAAGCCGACGAGATAGATCGCCACCAGCGTGCCGATCAGCGCCACCGGCATGGTGAGCGCCGGAATGAGCGTCGCCCGCCAGTCCTGCAGGAACAGGAAGATGACCACGACGACGACCGCCGCCGACAGGATCAGCGCGATCTCCACCTCGTGCAGCGCACCCTGGATGAAGGTTGCGTCGTCGCTGGTGACGGCGATGCGCGTGCCCTCCGGCAGGGTCTTCTGCATTTCCGCGACGGCGTTCTTGACGCCTTCGGAGATGTTGAGGGTGTTCGACTGAGCCTGGCGGATGATGCCGAGGCCGACGCCCTGCACGCCGTTCGAGCGCAGCACCGTGGTGCCGTCATCGGGGCCGAGCGAGACGGTCGCGACATCCCGGATCCGCACGTTCGGCGCGATCAGGACGTTCTCGAAATCCCGCGGCGTCGTGAGGTTTGCGGTTGCCCGCACGACGATATCCTGGGTCGTGCTTTCGATCGAGCCCGCGGGCACGTCAAGTGCCGCGCTGTCCAGCGCCTTGGAGACGTCGGCGACCGTCAGACCCCGGCCGGCCAGAGCGGCCTGGTCCACGTCGACGCGGAACACCTTGTCCTGGTCGCCGTAGAGCTCCACGTCGGCGACGCCCTCGACGGCAGCCAGCCGATTGACGATCTCGTTGTCGACGAGCTGGGTGAGGTCATCCATCGAGAGCTTAGACGAGGTGACGGCGAGCCGCATGATCGCCTCGGAATCGGCGTCCGCCTTGACGATGCGCGGCTCGTCGGCGTCGTCGGGCAACTGGTTGACAACGCGGCCCACCGCATCGCGGACATCGTTTGCCGCGTCGGAAAGATCGACGGAATCGGAAAACTCCATGGTGACGCGGCTGGAGCCGAACTGCGACTGCGAGGAGAGCGCCTTCAAGCCGCTGACGCGGGCGACCGCGCCTTCGATAACCTGGGTGACCTCCTGGTCCATGGTCTGCGGCGAGGCGCCGTCATAGTCGGTGCGGACCGTGATGACCGGCTGGTCGACATCCGGCAGCTCGCGCACTTCCACGCCTGCGAGCGCGGCAAGGCCGGCGACGACGAGGAGCGTATTCAGAACGGCGGCGAGGATCGGCCTGCGGATGAACAGCGCGGTGAAGGATTCGCCCGCCTTTTCGGCGGTGTGATGTTCGGCGCGGCTCTGTTCCGAGCTGTCCTTTTCCGGGCTGCCATGGCCAAAGCTTGGGAATTCCATCTTCATTGGCGCGCCACCTCTGCCGTTTCCGGAGCTCCGAGGACGCGGACCGGCGCCCCTTCTCTCACGCGCTGCAGGCCCTCCGTCACCACCCGGTCGCCTTCCTTCAGGTCTGCTTCGACAAGCACCGTATCGGGATTGCGCTGAACCACACGCACGCGGGTCTTGACCGACTTGTTGTCCTTGATCTGCCAGACATAGGAGCCTTCGCCATCCCACTGGACGGCGAGCGGGTCGACGGCCGGAAAACGCTCGCCGGCAAAGCGCATGCCGACGCCGAAGGCCATGCCGGCGCGCAGCACGTCGCCCGGATTTTCGACCCGGGCGCGAATGCGCATGGTGCGGCTTGCCGGATCAACACGGTTGTCGATCGCCTCCACCTTGCCGGTGAAGACCTGGCCCGGTCGGGCGATCGACGTCGCCTCGACCGGCTGCCCGGGCTCGATCGCGACGGCGAAGCGCTCGGGAGCCCAGAAATCGACGAGGATTGCCGACCGGTCGTCGATCGTCACGACGCTGGTCTGGGTGGTGACGTTGTCGCCGATATTGACTGCCACGATGCCGGCGATACCATCGATGGGGGCGACGATATCGCGGCGCTTCAGATTGAGTTCGGCGGTGGAGAGCGCAAGCTTGGCCGCCTCCTCCGCGATCTGCGCATCGAGCACGTCGAGGCGGGACACCGACTGCAGATTCCGGTAGGAGGCCGATTTTTCCTGAGCGCTTCGCAGGGCCACCTGCGCCTTGTCGCGCTCGATCACCTGCTCGTCGTCATCGAGCCTGGCGAGAACCTGGCCCTTCACGACCTTCTCTCCCGAGGTGACCCTGATCTCGTTCACCGTGCCGGCCGCCTGCGGCATCACCACGACCGACTGAATCGCCTCGCCGCTGCCGATTGCCGAAAGCCGGTCGTTGACCGTGCCTGTCGTCACCGGCTGTGCGTTGACCAGCGTGCCGCGATTGCCGCCGCCTTGCCCGCGCTGACCGCCGGAACCCTGACCCGACTGACCCTGCTGCTGTCCCGCCGGGCGATTGCCGCCTGCGGCATCGTTTGCCGTCGTCTCGCCTGACACCTGCGGACGGATCGCTGCAACCACCTGCTCGGGCACGCCGTATTTTGCCAGCGTCTCGCCGGCGCTCGGAACCATGAAGACCCACAGGCCGAGAGCAAGGACGATGACACAAAGACACAGAAGGAGTTGTTTCCAAATCCGCATTCAATACTCCAGGCAGGCATGCCAGATGCAAGTCGTTGGCCAAGTATCCTTTTTTGCGTGTGCACAAGCAATGGAAGAATGCCGACCTTACGGAAATGTAACCTCACGGGATTTCACGGTTTTGTTAACTGGAATGCATACATGCATGCGGGATTCGGCCCCCATGCAGGACGCAGTCCTCCGCTTGTCCACAATTTGGCCCTCTCCCTCGCAGACACTGGGAATAAAAGAGGAACATTTTCTGGTCTTTCGGGTCCGAATCATTACATTGGCCGCATGAGTAACAGTTTCGACGACATTCCGTTCTTCGACGAGGAGCCGGCACCGCGCAAGGCGGCCGCTCCTCAGGAGAACAACGCCGGGCTCGGCATCGCCGCCCGCGCCATGGCGGCCCGCGACCAGTCCCGCGCGGCACCCGACTATCTCTCCGGCCTCAATCCCGAGCAGCGCGAGGCGGTGGAGACCATCGACGGCCCGGTTCTGGTGCTCGCCGGCGCCGGCACCGGCAAGACCCGCGTGCTGACCACCCGCATCGCCCATATCCTTGCGACCGGCCGGGCCTTCCCCAGCCAGATCCTTGCCGTCACCTTCACCAACAAGGCGGCGCGCGAGATGAAGGAGCGCATCGGCGTGCTGGTCGGCGGGGCGGTCGAAGGCATGCCCTGGCTTGGGACGTTCCACTCGATCGGCGTGAAACTGCTGCGCCGCCACGCAGAGCTTGCGGGACTTCGCTCCGACTTCACCATTCTCGACACCGACGACGTGATCCGGCTGATCAAGCAACTCATCCAGGCCGAGGGGCTCGATGACAAGCGCTGGCCGGCCCGCCAGTTCGCCGGCATGATCGACACCTGGAAGAACAAGGGCCTGCTGCCGGCCGACATTCCCGAGGGCGACGCCCGGGCCTTCGCCAACGGCAAGGGCCGCGAACTCTACGCCGCCTATCAGGCGCGGCTGAAGACGCTGAACGCCTGCGACTTCGGCGATCTGCTGCTGCATCCGATCGCGCTCTTCCGGCAGAACCCTGACATCCTGAAGGACTACCACAACAAGTTCCGCTACATCCTGGTCGACGAGTATCAGGATACCAATACCGCACAGTATATGTGGCTGCGGCTGCTGGCCCAGCGGCCGAAGGGCATCCCCCAGAACGTCTGCTGCGTCGGCGACGACGACCAGTCGATCTATGGCTGGCGCGGCGCGGAAGTGGACAATATCCTGCGCTTCGAGAAGGATTTTCCGGGCGCCAAGGTCATCAAGCTGGAGCGCAACTACCGCTCCACGGAACATATTCTCGGGGCCGCCGCGCATCTGATCGCCCATAACGAGGGGCGCCTCGGCAAGACGCTTTTCACCGACCGGGTGAACCCGGACGACGAGAAGGTGATGGTGCATGCGGCCTGGGATTCGGAGGAAGAGGCGCGCGCCGTCGGCGAGGAGATCGAGCGCCTGCAGCGCGGCGACGCGGACGGCAAGAAACATGCGC
Source organism: Hyphomicrobiales bacterium (assembly GCA_900469955.1). Lineage (GTDB taxonomy): Bacteria > Pseudomonadota > Alphaproteobacteria > Rhizobiales > Rhizobiaceae > Neorhizobium. The sequence continues at coordinate 67,076 of UBYX01000001.1, forward strand.
TGAACGACATGGCGATCCTCGTGCGCGCGTCCTTCCAGATGCGCGAGTTCGAAGACCGGTTCGTGACGCTCGGCCTCAACTACCGGGTCATAGGCGGCCCGCGCTTCTACGAGCGGCTCGAAATCCGCGACGCGATGGCCTATTTCCGGCTCGTCTGCCAGCCGGCCGACGACCTCGCCTTCGAGCGGATCGTCAACACCCCCAAACGCGGCCTGGGTGACACGACCGTTCGCTACCTGCACGACTATGCCCGCGCCCGCGACATACCGATGCTGGCCGCCTCCACCGACATCATCGAGACGGACGAACTGAAACCGAAGGCCCGCAAGGCGCTGTTCGACGTGGTGCAGAGCTTCAGGAACTGGCAGACGCGGCTGGAGACCACGCCGCATATCGAGCTTGCCGAACAGATCCTCGAAGAGTCCGGCTATACGGACATGTGGAAGAACGACAAATCGGCGGAAGCGCCGGGGCGGCTTGAAAACCTCAAGGAACTGGTTCGCTCGATGGAAGCCTTCGAGTCGATGCGCGGCTTTCTGGAACACGTCTCGCTGGTCATGGATGCCGAGCAGAACGAGAACATGGATGCGGTCTCGATCATGACGCTGCATTCGGCCAAGGGGCTCGAATTCGACACGGTCTTCCTGCCCGGCTGGGAAGAAGGGCTTTTTCCGCACCAGCGGGCGCTCGACGAAGGCGGTCGCTCGGGGCTCGAGGAGGAACGCCGCCTCGCCTATGTGGGCATCACCCGCGCCAAACACCGCTGCCACATCTGGTTCGTGTCCAACCGCCGCATCCACGGGCTTTGGCAATCGACCATGCCGTCACGCTTCCTCGACGAACTGCCGCAGACGCATGTGGACGTCGCGGTCGCCGACAGCAATTACGGCGGTTACGGCGGCCGCGGGGGCTACGGCCAGTCGCGCTTCGACAAGGCCGATCCGTTCGCCAATTCCTATTCGACCCCCGGCTGGAAACGCGCCCAGGCGAACAAGACCGACGCCACCCGCGACAATTGGGGCACCCGCTCCGGCCATGCCGTCGAACGCATCGGCTACGGCGAAAGCGGCCCGCGCGGCCGGATGATCGAAGGCGAACTGGTGGCGAAATCCGTGGCCGACACGCCGTCTCAATTCTCCGTCGGCGACCGCGTCTTCCACATCAAGTTCGGGAACGGGAATATCTCGGCCATCGAGGGCAACAAGCTGACGATCGAGTTCGATCGCGCCGGGCAGAAGCGGGTGCTTGAGGGGTTTGTGGAGCGGGTGTGAGGCAATTTGATCAAACTGAGAGCGCTTTGAGCCCCGGTCATCATCATTCCGAACCTGATATCATGGTCGAAATTCTCCTGCTTACCGGACCAGCCGGCGTAGGAAAAAGCACCCTTTCCTGGGAAATTTCTACTCTGCTGGCCGAGCGCGGTATCGCCCACGCCGCAATCGAAAGCGACGAACTCGACCGGGTCTTTCCGCGCCCATCACGTCAGGACTTGCAGCGGCTTGCACCAGGGACCATCGATATCAGCACCCTCAACCTGAGGGCGATGTGGTCGACTTACCGGGAATTGGGGCATAGCCGGCTGATCATGTCGGGTGTGATGATGCATCTAGCCTTCGACCGGCAATGGATAGCCGCTGCGATACCGAATGCAAAGTTTACCGTCGTTCGGCTGATTGCGACAGGCGAGAGCATAGCCGAGAGGCTGGCTCGCCGGGAAACGGAACGCAGCATAGATGCCCAGCTCCAGCGGTCTCTACGTCAGGTGAACCATATGGTTGCAGAGACCGACAAGGATATTCTTCGTATCGAGACCGACGGACGGTCTGTTTCCGAGATCGCGCTGGAGGTCCTGGCAGCAATAGGTTGGCACGAGCCACAGCCCGTCTGATCCTAGGCTTGTTTACCGATCAGCTGCTTCAGATAATGCTCAAGCCCCACCCGCCCCCTCCTCACCTCGCTGATCGGCGGCACGGGCGTGTCCATCGCGAGGGCCGTCATGCCGGCGTAGGATTTGGCGGCTTTGGCGGAGAAGCCGAGGGAGAGGTAGGTTTCCTCCCATTTGTCGGGCAGCGTGGTGGCGATTTTGACGGGTCTCTTGAACCGGTCCGATAGGGCCTCCGCGACATCGGCTGGGGTGTAGCGGTCGGGGCCTTCGACGTGGAGCAATCGGGTCTCGGCGGCGGGTTCGGTCATCAGGTCGGCGGCGGCCTCTCCGAGATCCTCGGGCGCCACCATCGGCAGGCGGAAATCCTCGGGAAAGAATGTGTTGAGTACGCCCTTCTCCCGCGCCGCTTCGAGGCTCATGTCCCAGTTGGTCATGTAATAGGCGGCGCGCAGGATGCTTGCCGGGATCGGCTGGCGCTTCAGACCGTCCTCCAGCTCGTAGAGCGTGCCGAGATCGCCGATCGCTTCGCCCTTGCGGACGCCGTAGGTGGAATGGCCGACGATCTTTTCGAGACCGGAGCCTTCGATCGCCGCGAGGATCGAGGCGATGGTTTTCTTTTCCTCCGCATCGGTGTCGATATTCGGCGCTGCCGGAGGATTGAGGGCGTAGAGACGCCGGCCACGCCGGAAGATGCGGCGGAGCGCCCCGGTGTCGTGGATATCGGCGACCGCCACTTCGGCGCCGAGCTGCCGCAGCTTTTCCGCCTTGTCGGCATTGCGCGCAACGACGGTGACCGCTTCGCCGCGCGCAAGAAGCGCTTTTGCCGCGGCCGAACCCACGTGGCCCGTTCCGCCGAGAATGATGTGCATCACTGCCTCCTGACGTTTGCGATGAAAATCGCTTGAGCTCCTCCTTGTTCCCCGCGGCTTGCGGCTTTGCCTCTGCCCGGTTACCTCTCTTTCAGCACCGCATCGAGGAGGCAGCATGTATCTCACCAATCACGACCTGATCGAGCTCACCGCCTGGCGGCAGAAGCTGCATGCGATGCCGGAAGTATCCGGCCATGAGACCGCAACGGCTGCCGAGGTGCAGGCTTTTCTTGCCGGGACGAACCCGGACCGGGTGATCTCCGGCCTCGGCGGCACGGGCGTGGCGGTGATCTACGACAGCGGCGCTCCCGGGCCTACGCTACTCTTCCGGGCCGAACTCGACGCGCTGCCAATCGAGGAGACGGGCACGCCCGTGCATCGCTCGCGATTGCCCGGCAAGGGTCATATGTGCGGCCATGACGGCCATATGGCGACGCTTGCAGCACTCGGACGCCAGTTCGGCCGGGAGCGTCCGGCGCGGGGGCGGGTCATCCTGCTCTTCCAGCCGGCGGAAGAGACGGGCGCCGGCGCGGCCGCGGTGATCGCCGACGCGCGGTTCGCCGAACTTTCACCGGACTACAGTTTTTCGCTCCACAACATGCCGGGCCTGCCGCTCGGCCATGTCTGGCTGAAGGACGGGGTGGTGAACTGCGCCTCGCGCGGCCTGAAGATCACGCTGTCAGGCCGAACGGCGCACGCTTCCGCGCCGGAAACCGGCATCTCGCCGGTGGCGGCGGTGGCGAAGCTGATGCCGGCGCTGACGGGCTTGAGTGGCGGAAGGATTGCGACCGAGGATCTGGTGCTCGCGACAGTGACACATGCGTCGGTCGGCGAACCCGCATTCGGCATTGCACCGGGTCACGGGGAGATCTGGGTAACGCTCCGGACGATGACGGACGGCAAGATGCAGGCGCTGGTTGACGCCGCCGAAGCCCTGGTCGGCCAAGCTGCCGCGGAGGGCGGCCTGGAATACCGTTTCCAATACCACGACATCTTCGCCCACTGCGAAAACCATCCGGAAGCGGCGGCACTCCTCAGGAGCGCGATGGAAACGGAAGGCGTGTCGCAGGAGGCGGGAGAAGCCTTCCGGGCTTCGGAGGATTTCGGCCGCTTCGCGGCCGTTTCAAAATCGGCGATGTTCTTTCTCGGTGCCGGCGAGCGCCATCCGGCGCTCCACAATCCCGACTACGACTTTCCCGACGACCTGATCCCGATCGGGGCCAAGGTGTTCTTACGGGTGGCGCGGGATATTCTCGGATGAGCGTCGGAGGGGCGACGCCGATCAGGCGTCGCTGCCGCTGAAGAGCTTGGCGATGAAGTTATCGCCACCGCCACCGCTGCCCGGACGCTTGCCGTCCCACTTGGGCACGATCACCATATGGGTGATTTCGCCGCGCTGGAAGGCTTTCAGGAAACGGTCGTAGTCGGCAAAGGCGACGCAGCCGTGGGAGTCGCCGCGCACCCGCAGCAGAAAGCTGTGCGCCAAAAGTCCGGTGCGGTTCTGCGGATGCCGGCCATCGACGGAAGTCAGGCGGATTGCGGCCACCCCGTGGAACAGCTTTTCACGCATGGAGAGCTTGTAGGTGCCGGGAGGGGTCGGACCGCGCATCTTTACATGCGTGAATTTCGGGTTGTCGCGCATGCTGCCGATGCCGGAATGCGCCTCGAGCTTGGTGCCGTTCGGCATGTGAACGACGGCGTTGCTGATATCGTAGATCGCGACCTTGGTGCCGATGCCCGGCCATTTCGGCGCAGGTCCCGGACGCGCAGGCGTGTCGCGCATGGGATTGTCCGGTTTGGCAAAGGCAAGCGCCGTCGGTTTCTCGTCTTCGGCAGGCTGGGCCGGCTTCTGCGGTGCGACGGCGGCAATCGCGGCCAGTGCATTCGGCTTGGCAGGCTTGCCTGCCAGCGCGGTCGAGGGGCGGATAACCGGAAGCGGCCCGGCCTTCGGAAGCGCATGGGCTTCGGCGGGCGCCGGCTCTTCGGTCACCTCGACGGCAGCCTCTTCCAGGGCGTCGGCATTGTCTTCGACAGCCGTTTCCTCGAGCGCGGCCATCTCGACCGGCTTCATATCCTCCAGATCTGCAACGGAGGTGGCAGGCGCGACATCCTGAATGAGATCCGGCATGGCGTCATCGCCACGCGGCGCCACCACGACGAGGCTCTGCATGGCCGGCGCGAGTGCGGCACGGATGGCTTCGACGCCCGGGCGGCGCGTCGCAAGCGCTGCAAACTGCTTTTCGCTCTCGGCATGGCGGTTGGCCTTGGCGAGCATCGCGCCAAGCATCTGCCGGGCGCTGGAACGATCCGGCTTCAGCGCTTCGAGCGCTGCGACATCGGCACCCGCGAGGCGGCCGCTTTTCGGGCTGGCCGGAGAACCGTCGGAAAGGCGGGAAAATTTGGAAACGTCGATCTCGCGCTCGGCGGGGGCCGCAGGCGCCGCCGTCAAAGCCGCCGGCTGCGCCAGGGCGATCTCGAACTTCACGTCGGCGGTGGACTTGACCGCAGTCGCCATGGTGACCACGGAAGCGCCGACAAGCGTCACCATCGTCAACCCGATACCGACTGCGACATTCGTCAGGAGAGAGCGGGATTTCTTGCGGCGTTGCGGCGCCTTGCGTGCCTGTTTGCCATTCGCGGAAGCCTGGACCGTACGCGCCATCACTTGTTACCCGAACCGTTACCCACACGGGCGGAGAACACTTGCGCGTCGCCGCCGATACAACCGAGGCAGGACACAGCTGAAGAAGATGTGTACCGGTCACTGCCAGAGGACTGCCGGTGAGAATGAACGATTATGGTAACCAATGTCTTTACGCCCGCCCCGATTTGGTTTCGGTGGTGCACATAAAAGCGCATGCCGCCAGAAGTTTAGCCGAAATATGGCGTTAAGGTGTTTGTGGTATGCGAAACTGTGACAGTCAATACTTGGGCAGCGGCGCGAGAGTGGGAATCCACGGCAAGTGTTGCCTTATTGCCGCATCGTGCCGACAATCTGTGCCACATTGGACATGATGGCGTCACCCATAAACCCAATATTTTCCATGGCGCGCTCCGCGGCTTCAGCGTGCCCTGCTCCGCAGGCATCGCGGATGACGATCGGGACGAGCCCCAGATCGCATCCGTGGCGCACCGTCGGATCGATGCCGATTTCGGTTGCCACCCCGCAGATCGCAAAGGAAGTGAGGCCGAGATCGCGCAGGATGATGGCGAGCGGGGTGCCTTCGAAGGCGGAAAAGGTGATCTTGTCGAGAACCGCCTCGTCAGCAGTCGGCTCCAGTTCCGGAGCGATGGCAAAGCCTGGGGAATCGCGCAGGAACCACGGATGAACGGCATCAGGGTCCTCGGTCCGCTGCCAGGCCATCGCCTGGCGCATCTGGAACTGCCCCATCAGCGGCTTCGGCATCGACAGGTGGCGAAAAAAGATGACCGGGAAGCCGGCCGAACGCGCAGCGTCCAAAACGGTCTTCACCTTCGCCGTGATGGCCGCCCCATTCTTGAGCTGGTGCAGGATGCCGACCTGCATGTCGTAGACGACAAGCGCCATCCGGTCCGGTCGACAGAAATCCTGAAGCGTCCTGCCTATTTTCTGCACCATCGACCACCCTCCCGTTTTTGTTCCGGATGGCTCAATAGCAAAGAAACGGAAAAGGCGCGATAGGTTAGCCCGGGACGGACATTCCGGCAGCCGGCGCAGCCTCACTGCGCGTCGGCACAGCGGCCGCATAGTGCATCAGCACTTCCTTGACCACGTCCATGACCGCCCTCACCCGCGGCGTATGCCGCAGACGCTCCTGGGTGACGAGCCAGATTTCCGCCGCCGGCGGCATGGACGGGCGGAAGCAACGGACAAGATCGGCATCGCCGGACGCGATGAACTCGGAGAACAATCCGATGCCGAGACCATTGCGGATGCTGGCAAGCGCGGCGGCAACCGTGTTCTGACGCACGACGATTGCCTGCTCGGGATAGTTCTCCCGCGTCCAGTCGACCATGGGATGGCTTTTCACATGCGGATCAATGGCTATCAACGCATGCTGTTTCAATTCCCCGACCTCCCGTGGCACGCCGTATTTTTCGGCATAGGCACGACTGCAATAGAGGCTCCACAGATCGTCGGCGATTCGCATGCCGACCAGCCCCGCCTCGGTCGGGCGGGGAGCGGCGCGCAGGGCGATATCCGCGTCGCCGCGAAGAAGATCCAGCCGCTGGTCGGTGGTCACCACGTCGAGGCCGATGTTCGGGTGCAGGGCCTTCAGGCGACTGAGGATCAAGGGCAGGAAACGGCTGGCAAAGACATCGTTGGTCGTGAAGCGGACATTTCCGCGGATTTCGCGGGACGCGCTTTCCAGCGCATTTGAAAACGCCGTCATGGCATTGCGGACATCTTCGGCAGGGCCGACCAGGGCAAGCCCGATCTCGGTCAACATGTAGCCGCTGCGTCGCTTATCGAAGAGTTCGACGGCAAGATCCTGCTCCAGACCCGCGATGCGGCGGGAAACCGTGCTCTGGCTCACCTGCAATGCGCGGGCAGCGGCGAGCGTCGACCCCGTTTCGGCAACGGCGAGCAGGAAGCGTAGATCGTCATAGTTCAGCTTGCGCATCTCAGGTTATGCAAAAACGGTGAACGGCGGAGCAAAAACGGGGTTTGCGGTTGTGGCAGCGGCAATCTACACGCCTTTTGCCGCCTGAGGAACGCCCCGCTGCTGTTCTGCCGGGCTTTTCGCGTCCGCACCGATTTCGGAGGAACCCATGCCCACCCCCCTCGTGCCCGCCCATACGAAGATCGTGAACCGCTTCAACAAGGAGACCTTCGTCTTTACCGATCCGGTGGAGAGCGAGGCGCTCGCCCGTTTTGACGTCATTCTGGAAAAGGGTGGCTCAGGCGGCGGCAACGCGATTGCCCATATCCATCCGAATGCGGATGAGCATTTCCACGTCCACAAAGGAATGCTGATGGTGATGATCGAGGGCGTCGAATACCGCGCCGGTGCCGGGGAGACCGTCACTGTGCCGCGAGGAAAGGCGCATTTCTTCAAAAACGTGTATGACGGCGAGACGCATGCCACCGTTTCCTTCACGCCCGGGCAGAAGCACCTGCGGTTCTTCCTGAACCTCGCAGCCTCCACCGTGCTGACGCCGGACAATTTTTCCCCGGCGGGCGACCCCAAGCTGCTGCCGATCGCGCTGAAGCTCAATGCCTACCGCGACCATCTCTATATCGCCGGCCCGCCGATCCGGATCCAGAAGCTCATGTACGCCGTGCTCGCCCCCGCCGCCCGGCTGGCGGGCTATCGCCTGATCGTCGCGCCTGATCACAACGACAGCGGCAAGATCGAGTTGCTCGATGTCGCGACACAAGCCAACTGAAGCCGACCGGTCTATCCGTCGATACGGCGGACGGCGTTGCGCTCCATGAAGAACCAGGGACGCAGCTTCACTCCGACCACGTTGCCGGCGAAGGCGGCTGCCGCCCAGACATATCCGTGCAGGCTGCCGGAGGCGATCCCGGAGAAATAGGCGCCGATATTGCAGCCATAGGCAATGCGAGCCCCATAACCGAGCAGCAGGCCGCCGATGACGGCGGCAAGCACCGAGCGGAGCGGGATATCGAAGCTCGGCGCGAAGCGGCCGGCGAGTGCTGCAGCGAGCATGGCCCCGGCAATGATTCCGAAATCCATCACGGATGTGATGTCGGCAAAGACGCTGCCGGCGAGCGCCTTGGCATTGGCAGGCTGTTGCCAATATCCCCAGGCAGTCGGATCGATGCCGATCGCCTGAGCGCCCTTCGCACCCCATAACGCAAAAGCGGAGGTGATCCCCCAGGGGCGACCGGCGATCGCCAGCGTTGCGAAATTGAGGAGTACCAGCGCGACGGCCCCGAAAACGAGCGGCCACGGACCGCGCAGAAATCGCGAAAGACCTTGCCGCGGCGACGCCGGTTCGGCTTCGAGGGCGCCGTGCCGCCTCTTCTCGACGAGAACGGTGATGCCGGCGATCGCGGCAAAGATCAGCAGCGAAAGCGCAATGCCGCCCAGCGCGCCGAAGCTCTGGACGAAGGAAATCGGCGGCAGCGCCGGCAGGCTCGTCCACCAGGAGAAATTGATCGTCGCAAGCACCGAGCCGACGATGAAGAAGAACAGCGTCACCAGCATGCGGGCATTGCCGCCGCCGGCGGTGAAAAGCGTGCCGGACGCGCATCCGCCGCCGAGCTGCATGCCGAGGCCGAACATGAAGGCGCCAACGATGACGCCGGTACCGGCCGGCGACACGGAACCCCGCACCTCATTGCCGAACAGCGTGCCGCTGGATAACGCCGGTAAGAAGAGGATGACGGCGAGCGCCAGCAGAATCATCTGCACGCGCAGCCCCCGGCCGCGGCCTTCGGAAATGAAGACTCGCCAGGCAGAGGTGAAGCCGAAGGCGGCATGATAAAGCGAAATGCCGAGTGCGCCGCCGATGAGGAAGAGCGCCCCCTGGGCAGGCCCGTAGGCAATGCCGAGCGTCACGGCACCGAGCAACAGAACGGCCAGAGACAATAGTCCCGGTATGCCGAGCGGCGGCACCCTGGCGGTCTGCGGTTCAATCGTCGATGAAACGGACATGGCGAGACTCCATTTTTTACGGAGTCTATCGAACGGCAGCCCGGGAGGACGAGGAACAGGATTTCAATCTGGACGGGCGCGGCGGATTCCTCTTTCGCGCCAGCGATGGCCGGCTCTTGCGATTGGCCGACGGCTTCGAGGTCGGTGAAGACGTTTCGAAGCCGTCGGGAGATATGGTTCGGCTCAGGCGTTCACCACCATGCGCTTCTCGTCGCGACCGCTCTTCATCCGCTCGGCGAGCAGGAAGGCGAGTTCGAGCGCCTGGTCCGCGTTGAGGCGCGGATCGCAGTGGGTGTGATAGCGATCGTGCAGATCCTCAGCGGTGACGGCGCGGGCGCCGCCGGTGCATTCGGTCACGTCCTTGCCGGTCATTTCGACATGGATGCCGCCCGGATGGGTGCCTTCCGCACGATGGATCTGGAAGAAGCTTTCCACTTCCGACAGGACGCGCTCGAAAGGCCGCGTCTTGTAGTTGTTCAAGGTGATCGTGTTGCCATGCATCGGATCGCAGGACCAGACGACCTTCTTGCCCTCCCGCTCGACGGCGCGGATGAGCTTCGGCAGGCTATCGGCGACCTTGTCGTAGCCGAAACGGCAGATGAGCGTCAGCCGGCCCGCCTCGTTGGTCGGATTGAGGGCGTCGATCAACTCGATCAGGTTGTCCGGCTGAAGCGACGGGCCGCATTTGAGGCCGATCGGGTTCTTGATGCCGCGGAAATATTCCACATGCGCATGATCGAGCTGGCGCGTGCGGTCGCCGATCCAGATCATGTGGCCCGACGTGGCGTACCAGTCGCCGGAGGTCGAATCGACGCGGGTCAGCGCTTCTTCATAGCCGAGCAGCAGCGCCTCATGGCTGGTGAAGAAGTCTGTTTCCCGCAGGCTCGGATTGTTTTCCGAGCTGATCCCGATCGCCTGCATGAAGTCCATGGTTTCGCTGATGCGATCGGCGAGCTTGCGGTAGCGCTCGCCCTGCGGGCTGTCCTTCACGAAGCCCAGCATCCATTTGTGGACGTTTTCGAGGTTTGCGTATCCGCCCATCGCGAAAGCGCGCAGGAGGTTCAACGTCGCGGCCGACTGGCGGTAGGCGTCAAGCTGGCGTTCCGGGCTCGGCGTGCGGGCGTCCTTGGTGAACTCGATGCCGTTGATGATGTCGCCCCTGTAGGACGGCAGTTCCACATCGCCCTGCTTCTCGATGTTCGACGAACGGGGCTTGGCGAACTGTCCGGCGATGCGGCCCACTTTGACGACCGGCAACTGCGCGCCAAAAGTCAGCACGACGGCCATCTGCAGGAAGGAGCGGAAGAAGTCGCGGATATTGTCGGCACCGTGTTCGGCGAAGCTTTCGGCGCAGTCGCCGCCCTGCAGGAGGAAGGCATTGCCTTCCGCGACATTGGCGAGCTGCTTCTTCAGGCGGCGGGCTTCACCGGCAAAGACGAGCGGCGGAAAGGTCGCGAGCTGAGTTTCCGTCGCCGCCAGCGCTGCTGCGTCCGGATATTCCGGGACCTGCTGGATCGGTTTCTGCCGCCAACTGCTCGGGGTCCAATTCTGTGCCATCTCACTCACCTGTTACGGCCCGGCGTCGAATGCCGGGCGACCGCCCGTTAAAATAGGGGCGGCTTATAAACCTTAATAGAGGGTTTGCATAGCCGCCCTCGGCCCTAGAGCATCTCCGTCTTTCTGCTCGTCACGGAGATGCTCTACTTTTCGTTTTGACGCAATTCCGGACGGAAAACCGCTTCGCACTTTTCCTGGAATTGCTCTAGATACGCTCTCCGTTCCTGACCCGGTAGCTCGGATTATACATCGTCACGAGCTCTTCCGCTGCCGTCGGATGGACGGCCATTGTACGATCGAAATCGTCCTTGGTCACGCCCGCTTTCAGGGAGATGCCGAGAAGCTGCGCCATCTCGCCTGCGTCGTGCCCGAGCACATGCGCGCCGACCACCTTGCGGCTTGCCGCATCGACCACGAGTTTCATGATCATCTTTTCCGCCCGCCCGGAAAGCGTCGCTTTCATCGGCCGGAATTCGGCCCGATAGACTTCGAGTTCCGGATAGCGCTTGGCGGCCTCCTCTTCCGACAGACCGACAGTGCCGATCTCCGGCTGCGAGAAGACGGCCGTCGCGATCAGGTCATGATCAGGGGCCGTCGGATTGTCCCTGAAAGCCGTCTCGATGAAGCACATGGCTTCGTGGATCGCCACCGGCGTCAGCTGTACCCGATCGGTGACATCGCCGAGCGCATAGATATGCGGGACGCTGGTGCGGGAATATTCATCGACGACGATCGCCCCACGCTCGTTTACCTCGACGCCCGCCGCTTCCAGCCCGAGCCCGGTTGTGTTCGGATCCCGGCCGAGCGCCAGCATCACGGTATCGACCGCGATGGTTTCACCGCAGAGCGTCCTTGCCACGAGGCCCCCGGCGGGCGCCTTGGTCACCTCTTCGATGACATCCGTCAGCACGATGCGAATGCCCTTTTCGACCATCGCCTTGTGCAGGCCCTGGCGCATGTCCTGGTCGAACCGCGACAGGATTTCCTTGCCGCGATAGATGAGCGTGGTGTCGACGCCGAGACCGTGAAAAATATTGGCGAATTCGACGGCGATGTAGCCGCCGCCCGCAATCAGGATCGAGCGCGGCAGTTCAGGCAGATGGAAGGCCTCGTTCGAGGAGATGCAGAGTTCGTGTCCGGGCAGCGACACATGCGGATTGGGCGCTCCGCCGGTCGCGACGACGATCTTCTCCGCCGTCACCGTCGTGCCGGTCTTCACCAGCCGCACCGTATGGGTATCGACCAGTTCGGCGCGGGTTTCGAGGATTTCGGCGCCGTTGTTTTCGAGGCCGCGACGATAGAGGCCCTCGAGGCGAGCGATTTCCTTGTCCTTGGCAGCGATGAGCTTCTTCCACTCGAAGGTACTCGCCCCGACATCCCAGCCGTAGCCTGCGGCATCCTCGAAATGTTCATGATATTGCGAGGCGTAGACGAAGAGCTTTTTGGGCACGCAGCCGCGGATGACGCAGGTGCCGCCGAAGCGGTATTCCTCCGCGATCGCCACCCTCTTGCCGAGCGACGCGGCCACGCGGCCTGCCCGCACTCCGCCCGATCCGCCGCCGATCACGAACAGATCATAATCATAGGCGGCCATGGCAATCTCCTTCATGCGGCGGGGTCGCCCTCATATAAGTTCCCGCCCTGAAAAGCAAAAGCCCGGATCGCTCCGGGCTTCGACAAAATCATCAATCCGCGAGAAGCCCTCAGGGCTTCGGAGCGGGTGCCGGGGCCGGCTTGGCGGCGGGTGCCGGAGCAGGCTTGGCCGGGGCCGCAGCCGGAGCGGCAGGCTTTGCCGGTGCTGCAGCCGGAGCCGCGGGCTTGGCCGGTGCTGCCGGCTTGGCCGGTACGGGTGCTGCCGCCTGTGCTTCAGGCTGCGCAGGATCGACAACCGGTGCCTGGATCGGCGTCGCGTCGATGATGCCGCGCAGCTTTTCCGTGCTCTGATTGGTCAGATCGCGGGAAATGCCATTGGCCCAGATTTCGGCGGCCTTGCCCATTTCCCGGGAAACGAGCGGCTGCGCGGTGAGAAGCTTCTTGCCGCCTTCGGTGTTGAAGAAGGCAGCGATCGCCTTCAATTCGTCGATCGAGAAGCTCTTGGCGTAGATGGTCGCGGCTTCCTTTTCGAGGTCGGCGCGCCGCGGCGCAAGCGCCAGCGCCTGTTCGTCCACCACGCTGCCAATCTGTTCCTGGAAGTTCGGAGAGGCCTGGATATACTGCGCCTTCAGCCGCTCAGCGAGGTTCGGCAGGATATTGTCGTAACGATCCGTGACGTTCAGCGAAGCGATCGCTTCCCGTGCAGCGGCGAGCTGGGCCTCCGACACTTCCTGCGCGCGGGCGGATACCGTAAGGGCGCCGGAGAAGAGAACCGCCAATGCGGCGGCACGGCCGAGAACCGCGAATCTGATCATAAGTTGGTTGCTCCTAGTTTACTTCGCCTGAAGCGTCCGCGCTCCTGCCGGGCCGGCAATGATCGCAAGGGACGCCATATGGATGAACAGCCCGTGTTCCACGACACCGGGAATGGAATTCAGCTCCCTCGAGAGAGCCTCTGCATCAGGAATGCGGCCAAAAGATGCGTCGAAAATATGGTGGCCGCCGTCCGTCATGAAGGTATCGTCGCCCGATTTGCGGAGCTTCAATTCGCCGCTGAGGCCGAGCTTTGCCGCCAGTTTTTCGATCGCAATACGGGTCGCAGCCTCGCCGAAAGGATTGACCTCGATCGGCAGAGGAAAGGCGCCGAGCGTCCCGACAAGCTTGCTCTCGTCGGCAATGACGATCATGCGGGCCGACGCTGCGGCGACGATTTTCTCCCGCAGCAATGCTCCGCCGCCGCCCTTGATGAGGGTCAGGTTTTCATCGACCTCATCGGCACCATCGATCGTCAGATCGAGTTCGGGAAGCTCCTCGAGTGATTTCAGCGGAATCCCGAGTTCGACGCAGAGCCTGGCCGTGCGTTCGGATGTCGGAACGCCCTCCACCCTCAGGCCTTCATGGACCTTTTCGGCCAGCAGCCTCACGAATTCCTCGGCCGTCGAACCGGTGCCGATACCCAGCCTCATGCCGTCCTCGACATATGCCAGTGCAGCCTCGGCCGCCTTGACCTTCATTTCCCGGGCGTCCATCCGCCACAAGCTCCCCGCTGTTTTCGCCGAAACGCTGTTTACACGCCTCCTCCCGCAAACGAAAGTCCCCTCTCCCGGTTTTGGACCGGCTTTTAAGGCGGGCGCGAATCTCGCATATTTGCTTTTCGCAGCCGCATTCCTTAAGGCGGGCAAATGTCCCGACACAATTTGCGAGGTTTCATTGACCGCTCCACTCGTCATTTTCGACCTCGACGGCACCCTGATCGATACGGCGCCGGACCTGATCGACAGCCTCAATCATACGATCACAGGGGCCGGACTTGCCCCCGTCACCTTCGATGATCTGACGCATCTTGTCGGCCAGGGCGGACGGGTGATGATTAGGCGGGCCTTCGACCTGAGGAAAACGCCGATCGACGAGCGGGAAACCGATCGGCTGTTTGCCTATTTCATCGACCACTACAAGAACCACCTGCCGGGCAAGAGCCGCCCCTATCCGGGCATCATCGAATGCCTCGACCGGCTGGCGGACGCCGGCATGCGGCTTGCAATCTGCACCAACAAGATCGAGCAGCTCGCGTTTCCGCTGATGGAGAGGCTGGGTCTTTCCAAGCGATTCGCGGTGATGACGGGCGGCGATACGTTTTCAGTCCGCAAGCCGGACGGCCGCCATATCCTCGCTACGATCGAGCGGGCCGGCGGCGACCCTGCTCTGAGCGTCATGGTCGGTGACAGCGTCAACGACATCATGGCGGCCCAGAATGCGGGCGTTTCGTCAATCGCGGTCGATTTCGGCTATTCGGATGTGCCCGTCCAGTCCCTCAACCCGGATCGCGTGATCAGTGCCTATGAGGATCTGACGGCAGATGTGGTGCGTGCGCTGATCGGCCTCGAGGCGAAGCGGGCGGCCCTGGCCAGACAGGCGGCCAAATAACAAGGGCGGCTTGCGGCCGCCCTCGATCCCCTTAAAAAACGCCTTGCGTCAGATCTTCGCCGCGCGGACCTTGGTGGTTGCCGCAAATGCCTTCAGCATCGCCTCGTCGCGACCATAGACGTCATCGAAGAACTCCACCTTGCCGTCCTTGTTCGGCCAGGCGGTGAAATAGGAGACGTAAACCGGGATCTTGACCGGAACCTTGGCGGCGACGTTCTGGCCGGCGGCGATCCGCGCGTTGATGTCCTCGATCGTGGTGCCCATCACGGCAGCGGCCATCTTGCGCGGTTCGGCAAGGCGCACGCAACCATGGCTGAGCGCCCGCATGTCGCGCTGGAAGAAGCTCTTCGAGGGCGTGTCATGCATGTAGATCGCATGGCTGTTCGGGAACAGGATCTTCAGGTCGCCCAGCGCATTGTCGCTGGACGGCGGCTGACGCACGGAGACATTCTGGGTGGAGCCGTACCAGTCGACGCTGCTAGAGGATACCGCCCGACCATTGACCGAGACTTCGTAGCCGAGCCGGTCAAGATAGTTCGGATCCTGGCGCAGATGCGGCAGCATCTCGTTGATGATGATCGACTGCGGCACGCCCCAATAGGGGTTGAATTCGACCGTCTCGATCTGGTCCTGGAAGAAATAGGTCTGGTTGGACCGGGAGCCTACGACGACGCGCATGGAGAACTGCTCGACGCCACGGTCGTGGTAGTAGACCTGGAAGGCCGGCTGGTTGATGAAGACATACCGCTGTCCGAGATCGTTCGGCAGCCAGCGCGCCTGCTCCATGGCGATGACCACCTTGCCGATCCTGTCCTTGGACGTATGGCCGATCATCTTGCGGACGGTGGCGGCGCCGATGACGCCATCCGGCTTCAGCCCTACCTCGGCCTGGAAGGTCTTTACGACCTCGACGAGTTCGGGCGTATAGTCGGGCGTCTGCTGATAGGAAGCGAGCGTCGCGGCATGTTTGGTCTTCAACGCATCGGAGCCGGTGTGCTGGATCGCGGCGATGATGCCGGCCATGTCCGGACTGCTCTTGCCGGGCTTCAGCAGAAGATTGTCCGGCAACGAGACCTGCGGGCCGTTGTCGGTCACTTCTGCACGCAGTGTCGCAAGCTCGGCCTTCAGGGCCTGGAAATGCGCGCTTTGCGGCGCGAGCCCCTCCAGATAGGCGGCGGCATCCGTTCCCTTCTCCGCGAAGGGCAGGACGAGCGACAGATTGACGTCCTTGCGCTTGAAATCGTGATAACCGGAAATCCGGTTGGGATCGATGCGGCCGCGCAGCATGTCCTGGGCGAAGGTCAGCACCTTTGCTGACAGTGCCAGCTCGAACTGCATCAGCGCCCGGTCATGGCCATCGGCCGGTGAAGCGGGCGACGCATCGGAGGTCACGACCGGCGAACCGGAGGCAGCCGGGTCGGCGACGCTCGCCGTCGTCAGGGTCGGCGCGGACAGGATATAGTCGGCAGTCTCCAGACCGTAATCCGCTGCGCGCTCGAAAAGCGCGAGAACGCCCTTGGCCTTCTCGTTGATATCGCCATCGG
This sequence comes from Hyphomicrobiales bacterium, assembly GCA_900469955.1. Taxonomy (GTDB): domain Bacteria; phylum Pseudomonadota; class Alphaproteobacteria; order Rhizobiales; family Rhizobiaceae; genus Neorhizobium. The sequence continues at coordinate 83,553 of UBYX01000001.1, forward strand.
ACACCCAGATCGGCTGGGTGGTCTTGCCGTAGAAGGCCTCCAACGCTGCGGCGATATCGGCCGGCGCGGAGACTTTTGCCTCGGCAAGCAGACGCGACGCGTCGGCCGCGGAGGCGGCCGCAAAGCCTGCCGTCTTCACGGGGCGTTCTGCATCGGGCTTGTAGGTATAGTAGCGAGGCCCCGAAACCTTCGGCAGCGGCTCCGGGTCGGCAAGCGATCTCTCGCTCGGCATGGCGGATCTTCCGCTACCAACGCCGGGCAACCCGTTGTCCGATTGGCTTGCCCTGCTCGCACCGGGGCCGCCGCGCAGGATGTCCATGAGGGTCAGGGCGTGAGCGGGGGCCGTCGTCCCTGCGAAGATCGAAATGCCCGAAGCGAGGGCCAGTGCGATCGAAGTTTTCTTGTGTCTTTGCTGCAATGTCGTCCCCGTCACGTGCATCCCGCGGCTGGTTGCGGGCCTTGAATATATATCACGCCATCTAGCCGATCGCGTAAGGGATGGAAAGAAACGCCAGACCGGTCCGGCGGGATCCGCGGCGCCAAACAAAGCGCCAGCGCGTATGCAGAAGGTTAAGAAACTATTGGTTAATTTTTTACTGACGACTTGAGGTTTCCGGCGGTGCCAGAGACTATACCGGCCTCACAATTCCATCTCCCGTGTCATAAAAGGCACGCCGAAAGTCTAGCAAAAAGCCCGGCCCGCCCGCTTGCGGACCCGACGCAATCGTATAGTAATGCCGGCCGTCCGGCTAGACGCGCGATAACGCGTTGTTGATCACCCGGAGCCGGGATGGACCACCAATAACAGAGGCAGCGAAAATGGCAGCGACACGCACCGAAACCGACACGTTTGGCCCGATCGAAGTGGCAAGCGACCGTTATTGGGGCGCTCAGGCGCAACGTTCGCTGGGCAATTTCAAGATCGGCTGGGAAAAGCAGCCGCTCGCCGTCGTCCGCGCTCTCGGCATCGTCAAGCAGGCGGCAGCCCGCGCCAACATGCAACTCGGTGGCCTCGACGCCGCGGTTGGTCAAGTGATCGTCGAAGCCGCGCAGGAAGTGATCGACGGAAAGCTCAATGAGCATTTCCCCCTGGTCGTCTGGCAGACGGGTTCCGGCACCCAGTCCAACATGAACGCCAACGAGGTGATCTCAAACCGGGCGATCGAAATGCTCGGCGGCGTCATGGGTTCGAAGAAGCCCGTGCACCCGAACGACCACGTCAACATGAGCCAGTCGTCCAACGACACCTATCCGACGGCCATGCATATTGCCTGCGCCGAACAGATCGTCCGCCACCTCGTTCCGTCCCTGAAGCATCTGCATGCCGCGCTGGATGCGAAGGCGAAGGCTTTCGCGCATATCATCAAGATCGGTCGCACCCACACCCAGGACGCGACCCCGCTGACGCTCGGGCAGGAATTCTCCGGCTATGCCGCGCAGGTCGCTTCGGCCATCAAGCGCATCGAGATTTCACTTCCAGGCCTTTACGAACTGGCGCAAGGCGGCACTGCTGTCGGCACCGGCCTCAATGCTCCCGTCGGCTTTGCCGAAAAGGTCGCGGAGGAGATCGCCAAGATCACCGACCTGCCCTTCGTGACGGCACCGAACAAGTTCGAGGCGCTCGCAGCGCATGACGCCATGGTTTTCGCCCATGGTGCCGTCAACGCAGCCGCCGCGGCGCTTTTCAAGATCGCCAACGACATTCGCTTCCTGGGCTCCGGCCCCCGTGCCGGCCTCGGCGAGCTTGCGCTTCCCGAAAACGAACCGGGTTCGTCGATCATGCCCGGCAAGGTCAATCCCACGCAATCCGAGGCGCTGACTCAGGTCTGCGCACATGTCTTCGGCAATCATGCGGCAATCACCTTCGCCGGCAGCCAGGGGCATTTCGAGCTGAACGTCTTCAACCCGATGATGGCCTACAACTTCCTCCAGTCCGTCCAGCTTCTCGGTGATGCCGCAGTCTCCTTCACAGACAACTGCGTCGTCGGCATCGAGGCCCGCGAGGACAACATCAAGCGCGGCGTCGAGAATTCGCTGATGCTGGTAACTGCGCTCAACACCAAGCTCGGCTACGATGTCTGCGCCAAGATCGCCAAGACCGCTCACAAAAACGGTACGACACTGCGCGAAGAAGCAGTCGGCGGCGGATACCTGACAAACGAAGAATTCGACCAGTATGTCCGGCCGGAGAACATGATCGGACCGAAATAACCTTTATTTCTACGATCCAAAACAAGAAACCCCGCCTGTAAGCCGGCGGGGTTATATTTTCGAATCGGCTGGAAATGTTGGTTTCTGACCATGTGTTGTATCTTTTTAAAAATTTCCACTGCCGGCGGCACGAAGTAAATTCACCTCTTCGTTTAATAAAATCAACAACTTCCAGCCGACAACACGAATTTCAGAACAAACCCTTCGACAACAACCCCTTAATTCTTTTCCAATAGTTTTCGCATACTTTTTCATCTATCGAATCTGGGTGGGTATGGGGATCGTCGATGACGACGGCAACGGCGCCGAAGGCGCAATCTAACGATCTGGTCAGCCAGATCATCTATGCGGTACGTTCCATGGGCGCCGCACCGATTCCGCGCAACTATCAGCTCTTCTACGAAGCCTATATCGGCTCGAACCCCGAATTGACCCTGGAGCTTGCGGCGCTTGGAAGCCGTGCGACCCAGGAAGAGCTGGATGAACTCTCCCGCCGCTACCTAGGAACCGACCAGGCAACCGTGGTCGAGAACGCCCACGACAGGATTCTCGGCGAAGTGGAATCGCTGTTGCGGCTCCTGCGTCAGGAGCAACACTCGCTGGAAAGCTACAGCAAGCTGCTCGGAGAAACCGCGCAGCGGATCAATTCGAAAAACAACCTTTCAGCGGAAATCCTGGCAAGCGCGATCGCTCTGCTCAACGAAGCGACCGGCACGACCCTGGCTCATGGGGAAAAGACGGCTGGCGGCGTCGCGCAGCGTTCCCAGGAAATGGAGCAGGTCCGGCGGGAACTCGACGAATACAAGCGCATCGCCAATACCGATTCGTTGACGCGCATCGCCAACCGCCGCGCCTTCGACGAACGCCTTGCCTCGGCCTACGACAATTCGGCGGTGCTCCCTGTAACCGCCCTTGTTCTTGCCGACATAGACAATTTCAAGAAGATCAACGACAGCTACGGCCATCCGGTCGGCGACAAGATCCTCGCCACCGTCGCCTCGGTCATCCGGTCGAATGTCCGCAAGGACATCTTTGTCGCCCGTTCCGGCGGCGAGGAATTCGCCATGATCGTGGAAGGAAACACGGCCGAAGAGGTCATGACCATCTGCGAGCGGGTTCGGCGGGCATTGGAAACCCGCACCTTCCGCAATTCGCGCTCCGGTGTCGACTACGGCCCGGTCACGATTTCCGTCGGATTTGCCATGGCCTCGCAGGCCGGCGATCCGGGCGAACTCTACGCCAATTCCGATACGGCCCTTTATCACGCCAAGAACGGCGGGCGGAACCGGACCGTTTTCTTCGAGGACGGCATGAACAAGGACTATACCGGCAAGAACTGGCTGATCTACAAGAAGTAGGCGTCGCCCGGAACGGGCTTGCTACCACATCGTCCTGGCGGCGCGCGCCGACCACTCTCGGTCATAGGTTTCCTGATCGAAGTCTGCCTTGGCGGCCTTCAGGAGGATTCCGGGCGTCGGGAGGTCCTTGGGATCCACGAACCGCTCCGGATTCCACACTTGCGCCCGCATCAGCGCGCGGGCGCACTGAAAATACACCTCATGAATGGTGATCACGGTGACGCTGCGGGGATGCCTGCCGTCCGTTTCGAAACTCGTGAGCAGTTCCGGCTCCACGGAGATGACCGCACGGCCGTTGATGCGCATCGCAGTGTTCGATCCGGGCACCAGGAACATCAGCGCCACGCGTGTATCGCGCACAATGTTGAGGAGCGAATCGATGCGGTTGTTGCCGCGCCAGTCGGGCAGCAGCAGCGTCGCGTCGTCCTTTATCCGCACCACTCCCCCAAGGTCCCCGCGCGGCGAACAATCGAGGCCTTCAGGCCCGACAGTCGCAAGCGCCATGAAGGGCGACGCTTCGATCATCTGCCTGTATTCGGGCGTCAGAACCTTCGTGACCTTGACGAGAGAAGCCTCCGAAACGCCGTCATAGATGGCTTTCAGTTCCTCGACCGATGTGATGATGCTCATGTCCCGCCCCCGATGCAGCGCCGGCTTTAGCCAATGCGGGCGACACTAGGATGACAGGTTTATCCGATCAAGCGGCCGCGTCCTCACCGGAACTCGCCTGCACCGATCGGTGATCTTCGGCGAGGAAGGACTTGATCGTCTCGATCACCGCGGGGTCGCTGACGATACGGCGGTGCCCCAATCCATTCGCCCAGTGAAGCCGTGCCGTCGCGACGCCCTCGAAACGGCGTGCATGGTCGGCGGCGACTTCCTTGTCCTCTTCGGCGTGGACGACCAGAAGCGGCTTTGCCAGCCTTCTCGCGCTTGCCACCGTGTCGAAATCGTCGAGCGAGGCACCCGCCACCTGCTCGGCATGGCTGACCAGCAGCGCCTTGACGCGCGGCGGCAGCCTGACCATGCGCGAAAAGCCGTCAAACAGCCAGTGGATATGGCTCGGCGAGCCGACGACCGCGAGCTTGGAGGGGGAAATCGATCCCGCCTCCTTCATCACTCCGCCCGCCGCCAGCATCAATGCCGCGCCGCCGAACGAATGGCCGATTGCCGCATCGAAGCGGCCGAAGCGCCGCTCCGCCTCGATGATGGCATCGACAGCCTGGCGCATGTTAAGGCTGCGTCCATCCGAAAGCCCGTGACCCGGAAAGTCCAGCACCACGACCTCGGCGCCGGCCTCAGCCAATCCGGCCGGCAGCGCGGAAATATAGGCCGCGCTGGAGCCCCAGCCGTGCACGACGAGATAGCGGCGACGTGCCGGCTGGCCGTCTCCGTTGAAGCGATAGGCCATGACCTTGGACGTGCCGACCGAAAACGGTATGTACTGCGCCGCCGCCAGCCTCTGCCGCCCCTCAGCATGGGCGGTCCGCGCCTTCTCGCCCTTCGGGCGCCGCGACGGGGTTCGACAGAATAACGCAAATGCGAGCCTGGCGGCGGGACGAGGAAAAAGGTTTCCCCCGACTGCGAAGGCGAAACGGATGACCTGAAGCGCAAAGGGTGCCATAGTGAAAAAATCCAACAATGTTCAATATTGAACAATAAAGTACAACGATGAACAAAAATCAAGCCCTTCTCTGGGATCACCCGCGTTTTCGAAGCTGGATCGCCGTGGCGCGCGCCTGCCAGCTGATGCAAACCGTCCTGACGCGCGAACTCGCCGATCTCGACATCAAGCCGCCGCATCTCGACATTCTGATCAATCTCTATCGTTTCGAGGGGATCTCGCAGCAGGAATTGGCGCGCAAGCTGCTGGTCGGGCGTTCGAACATGAGCATGACGCTGCCGCAGATGGAAAAGCGCGGACTGATCGAGCGGCGCGGCGATACAAAGGACAAGCGCGTGCTGCGGCTCTTCCTGACGGAGGAAGGCCGGGCGGTCGCCGAAGAGGCCATGGCCATTCAAACCGGCCTGATCGAACGGACTCTTTCCTCGACGCCGATCGAGCAATGCCATGCGATGGCCGAATCGATGGAAAAGATCATCCTCGCCTTACATGCGGAGATGGTCGACGAGACCGAACCAGCTTGAGCCGGAGTTCAGCGGGAGCGTTGCGCCGGGTCGCGGCTCAGTCCCTTTTCGGAAAGCTCCCGCTCGTAATCCGCAAAGAGTTCGGCACCTCGCTCCCCGAGTTCGCGCAGGTAGGTCCAGGTGAAGATGCCGCTGTCGTGGCCGTCGTCGAAACCGATCCGCACCGCGTAGTTGCCGGTCGGCGTGATCGACTTTATCCCGACATAGCGCTTGCCGGGGACTGTCACCTTCTGACCGGGGCCGTGACCCTGCACCTCGGCGGACGGCGAGAGAACCCGCATGGTCTCGGCAGCCAGCGCAAAGGCCGCACCGTCGCTGAACGTGACGTTGAGCGTGCGGCGGTCCTTGGAGACCCTCAGTTCGGTCGGCCAGATATCGCTCATGGTGAAACCTCCGCATCGTCACGATCGCGCCGAGGATTATGAGCTTCGCCGATTTGCCGCAAGCGATTTTCGGCTCTCCATCTGTTCTCGGAGGCAAGAGTGTCATACACTTGACGGGAAGGCACCATGTCCCCACTTTTCGGGATAAGGGAGATATCACGTGAACAGTTTCGCAGGTCCGATTGGAACCGCAGCGCCAGTCATCGCCGACAAGGCGCCGATGATCGATCCGTTTGGCCGCGCCGTGACGTATCTGCGCGTCTCCGTCACCGACCGCTGCGACTTCCGCTGCACCTATTGCATGGCGGAGCACATGACTTTCCTGCCCAAGAAGGACCTCCTGACGCTTGAGGAGCTGAACAGACTCTGTTCCGCCTTCATCGCCAAGGGCGTGCGCAAGATCAGGCTGACGGGCGGCGAGCCGCTGGTGCGCAAGAATATCATGTTCCTCGTCCGCGAACTCGGCGCTCATGTTCATGCCGGCAGGCTGGACGAGCTGACGCTCACCACCAACGGTTCCCAACTCGCCCGCTACGCTGACGAATTGTACGACTGCGGCGTGCGGCGCATCAACGTCTCTCTCGACACCCTCGATCCCGCCAGGTTCAAGGCCGTCACCCGATGGGGCGAGTTCGGCAAGGTGATGGAGGGCATCGAAGCCGCGCAGAAGGCCGGCCTGAAGATCAAGCTCAACGCGGTGGCGCTCAAGGATTTCAACGAGTTCGAAATCGCCGACATGCTGCGCTTCGCGCATGGCCGCGGCATGGACCTGACGGTCATCGAAACCATGCCGATGGGCGAGATCGACGAGGACCGCACCGACCGGTATCTGCCGCTCTCGAAGCTGCGCGCCGATCTCGAAGAGCAGTTCACGCTGACCGAGATTCCGTACAAGACGGGCGGGCCTGCGCGATATGTCGAGGTCAAGGAGACCGGCGGGCGCCTCGGCTTCATCACGCCGATGACGCATAACTTCTGCGAGAGCTGCAACCGCGTGCGGTTGACCTGCACAGGCACGCTCTACATGTGCCTCGGCCAGAACGATGCGGCAGACCTGCGCACGGCGCTCCGGGCCTCCGAAAGCGACGATTATCTCTCCGCCGCCATCGACGAAGCCATCACCCGCAAGCCAAAGGGCCACGACTTCATCATCGACCGCCAGCACAACAGACCCGCCGTCGCCCGCCATATGAGCGTTACCGGCGGCTGAAACTGATTTTCTGCCCGTCACCGGACAACAAAAAGCCGGGGTGGCGACACCCCGGCTTTTTTGATCAGGCGACTGGCGGGGTTCAGGCAGCGCCGCGGCGGCGATTGTCCACCCGGCGGTGATGGGCGCCCGCATGAAACATCGAACCGGCATCTCCAGTCTTGAAGCGCTCGATCTTCTCCGACAGTGTCTCGACGCGCTGGCGCAAGCCATGGATCTCGGCATTGTTTTCTTCGACCATGGCGGCGTTGCGCTGGGTGATCAGTTCCACCTCATGCACGGCGCGGGTCACCTCGCTGATACCCGTCGACTGCTCGCCGGTGGCCGCTGAAATCTGGGCGACGAGTTTGCGGACATCCGTGACGTGGGCGATGATTTCGGTGAGCGCCGTGCCGGTTTCCTCGACGAGATGCACGCCGCTCTGGACCTGCGTGGAGCTTGCCGAGATCAGGCCCTTGATTTCGCGGGCCGCCCCGGCGCAACGCTGGGCGAGTTCACGCACCTCCTGAGCGACGACCGCAAAACCCCGGCCCGCCTCGCCTGCCCGCGCCGCCTCGACGCCTGCATTGAGTGCAAGGAGATTGGTCTGGAATGCGATCTCGTCGATCACGCCGATGATCGTGGCGATCTTTTCAGACGAGCGGCTGATCTCGCCCATGGCATCGACCGCGCGGGCCACAACCTCGCCGGAGCGCACGGCGAACTCCTCCGTCTCGTTGACCGATACGGAGGTCTTGCGCGCGCTGTCGGCGGTGGAGCGGACGATGTCGCTCAACTGCCGAAGCGCGCGGGAGCTCTGTTCGAGTGCCGCGGCCTGCTGTTCGGTGCGGCGGGCGAGATCGTCCGCAGAGGTGGCCAGGTTGCCGGTGCCGCCGTCGATTTCCGCAGCGGTCGAACGAACGTCGGCAAGCGTCGCACGCAGCGCTTCGACGGCCTGGTTGTAGGTCCTTGCCATCTCGACGAAATCGTCGGGCAGGTTTTCGTCCATGCTGCGCTCCAGATCGCCCTCGGCGAGCTTGCCCAACACCTCTGAAAGCGCGCTGAGAGCCTGCCGCTGCTCGGCAGCGATGCGGGCTCGATCGGAGGCACGACGTTCGGCCTCCGCAGTCGAAAGATCACGGGCCGCAGCCGCCTCATGTTCCAGCCGGACGTTTTCGAGCGCCGCGTCGCGGAAGACAGTGACCGAACGGACCATGTCGCCGATTTCGTCACCCCGCTCCCGTCCTTCGATCTTTACCTCGAGGTCCCCGTCGGCAAGCCGCTTCATGATGTCCGTCACGCGCCGCAGCGGCCCGCGCAGGGTCTCGACCAGCATCAGACCGCCGGCGATCGCCAGCACCGTGCCGACCACCATGGCGATGACGGAAAGCTGGGCGGAGCGTTCGCTGTCCTCCTTGCCGACCTCCTGGGCCTGCGCGACAAAGTTCTTCAGGCCCGCCATGCCCGTCGTCAGGGTTTCGGTCGCGGCAGCTCTTGCCCCGGCCCATTCCTGCGTGATCACCAGCATCTCGTCGGCGCGCTGCCCCAGCGTTCCGAGCAGCTTGTCGAGCGTCGCGCCGAAATCCCGCGTCGCCGCATTGCGTGGATTGAGATCGGAAACCTTGGCGCTCGTTGAACGAAGGCCTTCGATATCCGTAGCGATGAGGGCGCGGGGCTCCTTGCCCGGATTTGTGACGAAGCGCTCCGTGTGGAGCTGCAGCGCGCTGGCGAGCTGAAGCGACTGGTCGATCTGTTCGAGGACGCTCTTCAGCGCGGCGATCTCACTTTCAAGTTCGACAAATCGTTCGGATGCGTCACCGGACTTCTTGGTAACATCGGCATTCAGATCGCCTTGGGGCTTCATGAAGGCGCTTGCGGCGACCCGCATGGCCTGAGCTTTTTCGGTTACGGTCTGGCTGCCGTTGACGATGGCGAGGAAACTGTCCGTCGCCTGCTGGATGGGCTGCATCGCCGTGCGTCCATTGGACGACAACATGCTCTCGATCTTGCCGAACTCGTTCTTCAACGTCTCGGCATAGAGGGAACCCGCCTTGACCGTACCTTCATCGCTGTCGGCAGCCCTCACAGCCGTGCGCAGGTTTTCCAGCCGGCGGGCTATCGACCTGTAGGCGAAGGCCTCGAAAAGCAGCTTCTTCGCAAAACGCTCCTTGCCGTCGAACTGTTTCTGGATCACCTCGACCTGCTTGTCGACGGCCGTTGCAGCGCCGCGCACGCCATTCAGGATATCGTTGATGGCAGCGACATTCTGCTTGCGCTTCTGCTCAACCGCCCAGAGCGCGTCGGTGTTTGAGGAAAGCTTGCCGGCGAGTGCGGCAACGACGGCGACGCGGCTTCGGTCGCCATCGTTCGTCAAGAGCGTCTCGAGATTGGCAACGCCCTTGCTCTGCCGGTCGATGCTCGCCCGCAAGGCTGCCAGGGACGCCTCGTCCGGCGCTTCGGTGAACGCCTGCAAGGATGCCTGCAGGTTTTCGAAATCGCCGATATTCTCGATCGTCGCCCGCGTGACCGTCATATGGCCGTTGAGCATATTGGCGGTGTAGTAGCCGGCAAGCCCGACGCCGGCGATCAACAGAACCAGCGGCACGACGAACAGAAGAACCTTGGTGACGATCCTGCGGCTCTGAAGAAGGCGATCGATGAAAGACATGTTTTCCCCAACTGCAATCGGGTACCGGGTTCGCGGGTCCTGGCATTTGCGAAACGGCAACGGCACGATTCCAGCCTCATGCGGGAATGATTGCCGCTACAGTCGGACTTTTCAGTTGAACAAGCGTTAATTCACAACCCCGATATCTCTCTTTTGCCACACCTGCCCATATTTCAAGCGGGCTTTCCCGCACCGGACAAAACAGTACCGCGCGGGACGCGATCGGGCTGGCGAGGGGTAAGCCATTGCTTTAAGAGACCGTGGTTACAGAAGGAATCGGCAATGGCATCGTCGGAAAATTCGCGAGGCGCGCTCTTCATGACGCTCGCAATGGCGGCCTTCACCTTCAACGACGCCCTGGTCAAAGCCGTCACTTCCGAACTCAGCATTCCCCAGATCATGGCCGTGCGCGGGGTCATGACGACGCTGCTGGTCTACGGAATCGCCCGCTATCTAGGCGTGACGATTTCCCTGAAGATCGTCACCCATCCGCTCGTCCTGTTGCGCACTGCCTTCGAACTCGGCGCTACCCTCACCTTCCTCTCGGCGCTCGCCCATATCGAATTCGCCGCCGCTTCCTCGATCCTGCAGTCCCTGCCGCTTGCCGTAACGTTAGGCGCCGCGTTGTTTTTCGGCGAACCCGTCGGCTGGAGGCGCTGGACAGCCATCGCCGTCGGTTTTCTCGGCGTCCTCATCATCATCCGCCCCGGTCCGGAAGGTTTTACGCCGGCGGCACTGCTTGCCGTTGCGGCCGTATTCTTCACCGCCAGCCGTGACCTGACGACGAGGCGGCTCCAGGCCGACATACCGACAATCAGCGTGACGCTCTTCACGTCTTTCGCCAACACCGTCATTGGGGCTCTGCTGATTGTGCCGATGGGCGGCTGGCAACCGGTGAGCGCCGGCGCCTTCGGCTATCTGGCGCTAGCCTCGGTTCTCGTCTTCGCCGGCTATCAGACGGTCATCAAATCGATGCGCAGCGGCGAGATTTCATTCGTCGCTCCCTTCCGGTACACCGGTCTGCTATGGGCTCTTCTCATCGGGATCTTCTTCTTCGGGGAGCGGCCCAACATCTATATGCTCACCGGGGCGGTCATCGTCATCGGTTCGGGCCTCTATACATTCTATCGGGAACGAAAGCGGCAAACTTCGGTGGCCGAAAAGGCCAGCGCAGCGCCGCCGGCCTGACGAAAGCAGGAATGCCAGGAGAGGATACGACGTGCAGGAAAGCCGGTTTCTGGACAGACGGACCCCGCCGCATATCACGACATTGGTCGTCTGCGCCGGCCTGGGCGCCCTGTCGCTGAACATCATCCTTCCCTCGCTTCCCGCCATGGCGGGGCATTTTGGTACCGATTATGCGGTCATGCAGTTCGCCGTTTCTGGCTACATCGCCGGGACGGCGCTCCTGCAGCTGGTGCTAGGCCCGCTTTCCGACATCTTCGGCCGCCGGCGGGTGATGATCGGCAGCATCCTCATCCTGCTGATCGGCACGCTGATCTGTCTTTTTGCCCAGACCATCACCGTCTTCATGATCGGCCGGTTGCTGCAGACGACTGTCGTTGCAGGCTTCGTGCTGCCGCGCGCCATCATCCGCGACACCGTGCCGATGGAGAGCGCCGCGTCGATGATCGCTTACGTCACCATGGGCATGTCGCTGATACCGATGGTCGCCCCGACGGTCGGCGGTACGCTCAACGATCTGTTCGGCTGGGAGTCCAATTTCATACTGATGCTGGGGCTCGGGCTGCTGACGCTCCTGCTGGTTTCCGCCGATCTCGGGGAAACCAACATGACGCCGGCAGAAAGCTTTACGGCACAGTTCCGCAGCTGGCCGGACCTTTTGCGGTCGCGCCGCTTCTGGGGCTATACGCTGACGTCTACCTTTTCCTCCGGCGTCTTCTTCGCCTTCCTCGGCGGAGCGCCGTTTATCGGCACGGCGATCTATCATCTGACGCCCACCATGCTCGGCATGCAGTTCTTTCTGATCGCGGCCGGCTACATGGTCGGCAACTTCATCTCCGGCCGCTACACGCGCCGTTTCGGCACCATGACCATGATGTTCTCGGGCAGCGTCGTCAGCCTGGTCGGCATCGGCATTGCCGCGGCTTTGCAGCAGGCGGACGTCGCATCCGCCACCGCCTTTTTCGCTCCGCTGGCGCTGACCGGTGTCGGCAACGGACTGACCTTGCCGAGTTCGAATGCGGGCGTCGTCAGCGTGCGTCCGCGTCTTGCCGGTTCCGCTTCAGGCCTCGGCGGCGCGATCACCGTTGGCGGGGGTGCCGCGATGTCGACATTGGCGGCAGCCGTCCTGAAACAGTCCGACGGCACCATGCCGCTGCTCGTCGTCATGGGCGTCTCCACGCTCTTGGCGCTCGCCGCGACGGAATATGTACGGCAAGTTGATCGCCGCGCCGGGGACTTGCCAACGGGAGACAGCGATCGATGAACGGTTTCGGTGCACCTCCCGGTCTGATTCTGGCAGGCGGCAAGTCGAGCCGCATGGGAACCGACAAGGCAATTCTGGAGATCGGCGGCGACACCATCCTCGGCCATACGGTCCGACGTCTCAGGCCCCAGGTCTGCGAGATCACCCTCAACGCCTCGGAGGGCTTTCGCAATCCTCTTGATCTGCGCCTCGTGCCCGACCGGATGGGCAGCCAGGTGGGGCCGCTTGCCGGTGTCCTCTCCGGGCTCCGCGACATCATCGCCCGCGGCCTGCCGGCGACGCATCTCCTGACGGTGCCCTCCGATAGCCCGTTTTTTCCGATCGATCTCGCCGCCCGTCTGGAGGCGGGAACAGACGATGCGGGGACGATCGTCATCACCGCCTCGGAGGGGCGCGATCACCCGGTATTCGGGCTGTGGCCGCTCGCCATCGCCGACGACCTCGAAACCTGGCTTTCGAACCCCGAGAACCGGCGGATCAAGGCTTTTCTCCATCGTCACCGGCTGGTGACGGTTGAATTCCCGATGATCGAGACGGCCTCGGGTCCGTTCGATCCCTTTTTCAACATCAATACGCCGGAGGACCTCGCCGAGGCCCGCCGCTTTGCGGGAATGCTCGTATGACCTCTCACCGCGTCTTCGGTATTTCGGGCTGGAAGAATTCCGGCAAGACGGGCCTGACCGAGCGGCTGGTTCAAGAGCTGACCCGACGGGGCTACAGGATTTCAACGGTCAAGCACGCCCACCACGACTTCGACATCGACAAGCCGGGCGCTGATTCCTTCCGTCACCGTGAGGCCGGTGCGCAGGAAGTGGCAATCGTTTCCGGCAAGCGTTTTGCAATCATGCATGAACTCCGCGACGAGAGTGAACCAAGCCTTGAGGAAATACTTGATCGTCTTGGGCCTTGCGACCTCGTCCTGATCGAGGGTTACAAGCGCGAGCCCGTGCCGAAAATCGAACTGCGGCGTCTCGAAGCGAAAAGTCAGGAACCGCTTTCTCCCGGCGATCCACACATCGTCGCCATTGCGGCGGACCATCCCGTGGCCGACACGACGCTGCCGGTTTTCGATCTGGCCGATACTGAAGCCATAGCCGATTTCATTCTGCAAACAACCGGACTTGCCGCCAAATGAAAAAGCCGCCGGATCGCTCCGGCGGCTCGGTTCGTGCTTGCTGAGCGACTATTGCTTGGACGCGACCGGCTTCACCAGCGGCGTGATGCGGCGAACCGTGACCCGCCGGTTCTCCTGGTTCGGACCGTCCGTACGCACCTTCAGATACTGCTCTCCGTACCCCTGGGTCGTCAGGTTTTCCGGCGGGATAGCGAAGGCATCGGTCAGGACGCGGGCGACGCTTTCGGCGCGTTCGTCGGAGAGGATGAGGTTGTCCTGATCGGCACCGACCGCATCCGTATGGCCTTCGATCAGGAAGGTCTCGGCCGGATCCTTCTCGAGCACCTTGTTGATGGCGTCGGCGACCTTGCGCAGAGAGCTTGCCTGGTTCATCGGGATTTCGGCGCTGCCCGTGGCGAAGGTGATCGTATCCAAGTCGATGCGCGGCACCTTGTCACGAATGCGGGCGGAGTAGCGCACCTCGTCCAGCGTGTAGACGCGCTCGACACGTTCGACCGGCGGCTGTTCCAGGAACTCATAGTAGTCCCGGTCCGGTTCGCTCGAGGTGTCGATGATGTAGTCCTCGATCGGTACCGTCAACCGCATCGGCGGCAGATCCTCGCCCGGGTCACGCCAGACGTAATCGGGGCCGCGGCGGGCCTCCACCAGTTCCGGCGCGTAGTACAGAACGTATTCGTCGCCGCCCCTTACGACACGGCTCCGCCGGACGATTTCGCCGTAACGGTTGCGGATCGTCACGATGCGCGTACCGTCATCGCGTACGATGACCTCGCGTACCTGACCGTCACGAAGCCGTTCATATTCCGGCTGGCGCCCGTCGCGGTCGTAGAACCGACGGCTGTCGTCATGGCGCACAAAGTTCTGATCGTCGATCGAGATGATCACGCGTGCGCCATCGCGATCCCGCTCGCGATCTCTGCTGCCCGAGATCTCCTCGCCGAACCGCCATCCCTGCGGCCGCTCGAACTGCGGGCGCCGGTCGAGCCGCTCGCCACGTTCTTCGATCATCGTGCGCACCTGCTGTTCCTGCTCACGGTTGAGCGTGGCGCCGGCCTGTGCCTCGGCGTCTGATTTGGGCGGAGCAAGCTGCTGCTGTTCGGCCTCCTGTGCCGGCTGGCGGCGCGGACGTTCGCCATCGCGTCTCGGACGTGCCGGCTGCTCCTTGGCGCTGTCGAGCACCGCAGCACCATTCTCGACCGGCAGCACCACCTGCTCGCCTTCGCGGGCCGAGGCCGGATCGCGGGCGATCTGACGGGCGCGATCGACCTGTTCGGGCGTGCGTGGCTGCTCCGGCTGAGCCTGTTGCTGGGCCGGCTGCTCCTGGGATGGCGCCGTCTGCTGGCCTTCTGCCGGCTGCTGCCTGCGAAGCTGCGGATCCTGGGCCTGCCGGGTTCCGGTAGCCGGGCTGTCCGTGGCCGGTTGGGGCGGGCGGATACCCTGAGCCGTACCGTCGTCAGGGGCCGGTGCCTGGCCCTGCGCATTCCCACGCGGCGGACGCTCGGGCTGGGTTTGCGGGGTCGCGGCGCGATCATTGGCGCGCGGTGGTTTCGGGGTTTCTGCCTGATTCTCCGCCGGAGCCGCGTTTTTGTCCTGGGCGTTGCGGCGCGGACGTTCACCGCCTTCCGGCGCTACCGGCGGACGCAGTTGTTCTGCCTCTCGCGCGGCAGGCTGTTTCGTTTCCGGAGCAGCCTGTTGCTGCTGGCGACGTTGTGGCTGCTGGCTGCCGTCCTGATCCTGGTCGGCCTGCTGCTGACGGCGTTGCGGCGGACGCATCCCCTCGCCCTGATCTTGATCGGCCTGCTGCTGGCGGCGTTGCGGGCGCTCACTGCCACCCTGATCCTCGTCGGCCTGCTGCTGACGGCGCTGCGGCGGACGCATCCCTTCGCCCTGATCCTGGTCTGCCTGCTGCTGGCGACGCTGCGGCTGCTGGCCGCCGCCCTGGTCCTGGTCGGCCTGACGCTGGCGTCTAGGCTGTTCCTCCTGCTGGGCCTGCGGAGCCTGTTTCCGTTCGCCGCCGCCACCCTGCTTCTGCTGTTCTGCGCCGCCCTCTTCTTCCTGCGCCTTACGCTTCCTCGGGACCAGCGGATCCTCCTGCTGGACCTGGACCAAACCAGGCATCGGCCCCGTGTCCACCGCCGGGGTGAGCGGCAAGGCCGCGACCGGCTGGATCATCAGCGGCAGCGACACGAACGGCACCGCAACGCTGGCGAACAGTCTGAATTTCTGTGACATAGACATTTCCTCTTCTCGGGTGTCATCCCTTTCATACGTGTCCTTTATTGCCGGCTCGGGCGGACTTACGCGACTGAATGTTCTCCATTCGAAATGGTTCCCCGAAGGTGTCGCGGCCTACCTGAACGGCGTGTGAATATGTCGTTCATCCCCCGAGACAGCTTGTGGCAGGCACGCAATATGCCGTTGCAATTTCCCGCGAGCCGGTATCTAAAAAGCCGAGACAGGGCCTGCAACCCTGCTTCCTGACGGCGAGAAAAATGAACACGCCGTCGGGCCGCCAACAGAGAGGATCACAATGAATATCTCCACCCGGTTCTTCGCCGCCGCCTCGATCGCCGCGCTGTCGCTTTTCGCCGGCTCGGCCATGGCTCAGGAAAAGCTCGTGATCGGCACGGAAGGCGCCTATCCGCCCTTCAACAACCTCGAAGCCAACGGCCAGCTCACCGGCTTCGACGTCGATATCGCCAAGGCTCTCTGCGAGGAGATGAAGGTCACCTGCACTTTCGTCACCAATGATTGGGAGGGCATCATTCCGGCGCTGCAGTCGAAGAAATTCGACGCGATCATCGCCTCCATGTCGATCACGCCGGAGCGCAAGGAACAGGTCACCTTCTCCAAGAAGTATTACAACACGCCCCCCGCAATCGCCGTGCCGAAGGATTCGCCGATCAAGGACGCCTCGCCTGCGTCGCTGAAGGGCAAGACGCTCGGCGCCCAGGGCTCGACGACCCATTCCAACTATACCGAAAAGCATATGCCCGATTCGGAACTGAAGCTTTATCCGACTGCCGACGAATACAAGCTCGACATCTCCAACGGCCGCATCGACGGCGTGGTGGACGACATCGTCGTGCTGTCGGAATGGTTGAAGTCCGACGCCGGCAAGTGCTGCAAGATTCTCGCGCCTCTTCCGGTCGACGTGGAAATCAACGGCGAAGGCGCCGGCATTGCCGTGCGCAAAGGCGAGCAGGCGCTGGCCGACAAGTTCACCGCCGCCATTGCTGCGATCCGCGCCAATGGCAAATACAAGCAGATCCAGGACAAGTATTTCGATTTCGACGTCTACGGCGGCAACTAATCGCCTGATCGTCCGTCAGAACCCGGCGGAAGGCTTGCCCTTCCGCCGTTTTTCTTTTTAATGAGGCGGGAGCATCCAACGTGCTCAAACGACAAGCGGCACGACAGAAGCCGCAGGGGAAATCGACCTTATGAGCGGATTTTTTTCCGCCCTCTTCAGCGCGCTTGATCCGCTTTGCGGTCCTGTCGGCCTTTTTTCGCTTTTCGGCTCCGGCACCCTGGTTGCCTGCGGAGAGGCTGGCTGGGGCGACGAGATTGCCTTCGGCGTCGGAATCACTATCTCGCTGGCGCTTGCGACACTGCCTGTCGGGCTTTTCCTCGGCTTCCTGATCGCGCTTGCCGCGCAATCGGAGGAAAAGCTGCTGCGGCTCGCAACCGGCATCTACACCACGATCTTCCGCGGTTTGCCCGAGCTTCTGACGCTCTTCATCGTCTATTACGGGCTGCAGATCCTGATCCAGTCCGTGCTTGCTTCCCTCGGTTACGAAGGACGCGTGGAAATCAACGCCTTCCTTGCCGGCATGGTAGCGCTCGCCGTGGTGTTCTCCTCCTATTCCTCCGAAGTGCTGCTCTCGGCCTTTCGGGCAATCCCGCGCGGGCAGTACGAAGCCGGCGATGCGCTCGGCCTGCATCGCGGGCGCACCATGCGGCTGATCGTCCTGCCGCAGCTCATCCGGATCGCGCTGCCGGGCCTTACTAATCTCTGGCTGATCCTCTTGAAGGATACCTCTTACGTCTCGGTCATCGGCCTTGCCGATATCCTGCGCCAGACCGGTATCGCCGCCAGGGTCAGCAAGGAGGCCTTCTTCTTCTACTTCATCGCCTCCCTTCTTTACCTGATCATCGCGATGATCTCGTCCTTCGGCCTCGGGTTTGTCGAGCGCTGGGCAAAACGCGCGGAGACGGCCCGATGACCTATGTGAGGGAACTCATCGCGCCGCAGCCGGCTCCCCTTGCGCCCGCACGCCCCCTCACTGGCGCGCGGATCGCCGGTATCGCGATCCTGATCCTCTGGGCGCTGCTCGCCGCCGGGCTCATTGCCATGGTCATCGGCGGCTGGGATCAGGACAAATTCCTGCGCTACGGCCCCCGTTACCTCAACGGCCTTTGGACGACGCTCTCTCTCGTCAGTCTCGCCGTGGTGTTCGGTGCGCTGCTGTCGCTGCCGATCGCGTTTGCGCGCATGTCGCAAAACCGGGCATTGAACGGCATCGCCTATGCTTATGTCTATGTATTCCGCAGCACGCCGCTGCTCGCTCAGCTCTTCCTGATCTATTACGGCCTCGGCAGCTTCAAGCCGCAACTGGAAAGCGTCGGCCTCTGGTGGTTCTTCAGAGAGGCTTGGTATTGCGGCCTCCTGTCCTTCGTCCTCAACACTGCCGCCTACCAGGCGGAAATCCTGCGGGGCGCAATCGAAAGCGTTCCCCGCGGACAGCACGAAGGCGCAGCGGCGCTCGGCCTTTCCAAGCGCATCGCGTTTGGAAAGATCATCCTGCCGCAGGCGCTGATCGTCGCCCTTCGGCCCTATGGCAACGAGCTCGTGCTGATGATCAAGGGCTCGGCCGTCGTCGCCATCGTGACGGTCTACGATCTGATGGGAGAAACCCGCTACGCCTTTTCCCGCACATTCGACTACCAGGCCTATCTCTGGGCGGCGATCTTCTACCTCGCCATCGTCGAAACGCTGCGGCACGTGTGGGCCTTCCTGGAACCCCGCCTGACCCGGCACCTGAAGCGATAGCAGCACTCACCGAAACTTGCTGCTAACAGACTGAATAAATTGATGAAAGCATCCTCTAAAGGCCAATTGTAAAGCTTCGGTTAACCGTGGCATGCTCCCATGTTGGGGTGACGTCAACGCGTCGTCCTTAAAAACAACAAGTGGGAACTATCGATGTCCGAAATGGAAATGATGCTGAAAGGGTATGGACTGACAACGGCGCAGATCTTCTACCGCCTGCCCGATCATCCGGCCCTCTTGCAGAGCTACATCTGGCAGAACTACGACCTTGCTCCCGAGTTTCCGGAAATGAAGGGTTTCCTGAAATTCTGGCAGGAAAAACTCGACGGACCGCTGCATTCCGTCCGATATGTTCATCGGAAGCTGATATCGGCAAGCGAGTGGCGCGCGGTCAAGGGAGAGATCATCCTGCACTGACGACGCCGTCAGACATGCACCTCGCCGTGGGCGAATTCGCCGTCATGGGGCTCCCGATGGATGGCAGCATAGAGGATTGCGGCATAGAACAAGGCTACCACCGCGATCACGCTCCATCCCGGCGCCGGACCGAGGGCCGCATTGTTCACGGCTTCGCTCACCGAGAAGACGACATCCGTCTTGGGCTCGTTGGGAAGCAGTTTCGGCGTTGAAATCTTCAGCAGCCAGGCGAACAGCAGGATGACATACATCCAGACGTAGTTGCGCCGGATGCGTCTGAACAGCGCCTCGCGATAACTGATGAGGAAGCAGGGATTGCGCAGACTTTTGGCGATGCCGGCAGCCCAGTCGGGCTTCAGATCGGCTTGCGGGTCCAGCGCCTGGGCGAAATAATGCCGCTCCAGCTTGCGCACTCTGGCACGATAGACATCGAAGAAGCGATAGCGCCGCGCCTCGATCAACAGCATCAGCGAGATCAGCAGCATGGCAAAGAGCACGACGCCGTGGTGCGACGAGGACGTCGAAAGCGACACCGACAGAAGACCGGCGACCATGGTGATCGCCCAGTTGGACGTGCGGTCGATGCGGTCGCGCCAGCTCGCCATCCGGCCCATCTCGCCGCGATAATAATGGATGATCATGTTGGCCTTCTCGGTGGAGGTGATCGGCAGCGACGGTGCCCGCCGCTCGATATTCTGCTCCAGCACGTTCGGTCCCTGATCGCCGGCCATGACCCTTTCTCCTGGCATTTTCTGTTCCTAGGCTCAACGGGCAAGCGCCCGACGCGTTCCCTGGTGATGGCCCGGTGATGGACAAACGGGCGCCGTCGGCTTAAAGCCGCCTCGAAACGAAGGACAAAGTGATGAAGAAGATCGACGAGGAAGCGTTGGCGGAAGCCTACAATCGCGCGCTGGCGCTGGAGAAGGCCGGCGAGATCGATGCGGCCGTCAAGGCATACGAGGAAGTGCTGGCGCTCGATCCCGAAGATCACGGCGGCGCCGCCGTCCGGATCGCCGCCATGGGCCGCGGCGAAACGCCGCCCAAGGCGCCGGATGCCTATGTCGAAACCCTCTTCGACCAGCATGCCGAAAGTTTCGAGGACATCCTCGTCGAGCAGCTCGGCTATGCCGTGCCTGTGCTGGTGCGTCAGCGGTTCCAGGAACTGAAGCTCGGCCCCTTCCAGCGAATGCTCGATCTCGGCTGCGGCACGGGGCTTACGGGCGGCACCCTGCGCGACATGGCGGACGATATCACCGGTATCGACATCTCCGAGAACATGGTTGAAATCGCACACGAAAAAGATCTCTACGAAACGCTTTACGTAGCGGAAGTCGAAGACTTTCTCGAAGACAATGACGACGAGCCGTTCGATCTGGTCACGGCCACGGACGTGCTTCCCTATCTCGGTGCGCTCGAGCCGCTGTTTTTCGGTGTTGCGGAAAACATGGTGTCCGGCGGCATTTTCGCCTTCTCGTCCGAAAGCCTGTCCGACGCCGATGGCCGTACCTATGCAGTCGGCCCGCACCAGCGTTTTCTCCATACCGAAGCATATGTCCGTTCGCGGCTCGCCGACACCGGTTTCGAGGTCGTGGAAATGTCCGAAATCAATGTTCGCATGCAGGATGGACATCCCTCGCCCGGCCATCTGGTCATCGCGCGGCTGAAAGGCTAGTTTCGCCTCCGCAACGGAGGATTCGATGACCCCACAGCGCTATCTTCTCGCCCAGGCCTATAACAATGCCTGGGCCAATCATCGGCTTCTGAAGGCATGCGGCAAGCTTTCGCCGGAGGAACTGGCAGCGCCGCGCACCAGCTTCTTTCCGTCGATCATCCATACGCTGAACCACATCCTGACCGTCGACTGGCTGTATATCAGCGCGCTCGAGGGCAACTGCATCGGCGCGGCGGCATTCGAGCCGGAAAATCCCTTCCGGATCTTTGCCGATCTCAACCGCGAACAGCATGCCGCCGACCGGCGCCTCATCGACCACTGTCGCCAGATGGTTTCCGAAACCGTCATGCAGGAGGTCCGCATTCCCCGTGCGGACCATGTGCAGGTGGAGACCGCCGATCGGGTGCTGCTGCACCTCTTCCAGCACCAGATCCATCATCGCGGCCAGGTTCACGCGATGCTGTCGGGAACCTCCGTCGCACCCCCGCAGCTCGATGAATTTTTCGCAGCCGACGAAGAAAAATTGCGCAAGCAGGATTTCGCCGAACTCAATTTTACCGAAGCCATGATCTGGAGCTGACCCCCCATGCTGTATTTCGTCATCAAGGCCCTGCACATCCTCTCCGACTTTCTCTTGATCGGCGGCATGTTGATCAATGCCTTCGTCATCGGCATGGTGCCGCCCACGATCCGCGTCGGCGTCATTTCGGCACTCCGCAAATACGACCGGACGGTCACGACCGCAGCCCTCGGAGGGGCCTGGATCTTCGGCCTCTGGCTCATCTTCGGCTATGTCGGCTTTTCCGACGGCTGGCTGCATGCCAAGCTGGTCCTGGTGGTCCTGCTTTCTGCCCTGCACGGCATGCAGCAGGGCTGGATGCGCCGCATGCAGGCCGATCCGAAGCTCGACCCGCCCGCATTCGTACGCGCCGGCATGCCGATCATCCTCGGTTCCGTGGTTCTCGTCGTCCTGCTTGCCGTGATCAAGCCGTTCTGATCACGGCCTCTGCGGCTCCATCGGCGGCTCGACGTCAGACGGGGCCGCCGGCTCGTCGTGGGGTTTCACCGGATCGACTTTCGCCAGTTCGACGGGCGCAGAAGCCTGGGGCCCAGGCTCTTCGTCCGTCTCCTCCACAGGCTCGGTTCGGTAATGCACTTGATCGAGGCCGTCGAGCATTCCGAAGGCGATCTCCCGTTCGCCCATGATCGTCTTGTCGGCGCCGAGCTTTTCCAGATGCTCGATCTCGGCGTCGGAATGGGCGCGGCACAGGATCAGCAGCGCGGGATTTACCTCGCGCGCCTGCATTACCACATTGCCGGCCTCGAAGGCGTTCGGGATCGCCACGACCAGGCTCTTTGCCGCTCCCAGATTGGAAAGCTCCAGCACCTTGGGCGAAGCCGCGTTGCCGACGATGACTTCGATCCCCTGCTTCAATAGCTCCTCTACCCGGTTTTCGGAGTCCTCGATCACCAGGAACGGGATGCCGGAGGATTTCAGGTTGGCGACGACGATGCTGCCTACCCGGCCGTAGCCCACCACCACCGCATGATCGGTGAGCCGGCTCACCGCCACCTCGCCTTCCTCGCCCGCAGTGGTCAGCACCGGTTCGGTTTCCCTCGGCGTCGGGACCTCCTGGCCGGGCACGCCTTCGTCGCTGTGGGCGCCGGTGCGCGTGGCGATCGCGGCCTCTCCCTCGCCTTCCGGCGCGCGGATCAGCCGGGCCTCCAGCCGCGGGATCAGCTTGTCGCCGAGATAGAACATCGCCGGGTTGAGGATGATCGAAATGATCGCGCCGGCGAGGATCAGGTCGCGGCCCTCCTGCGGCAGCAGGTTCAACCCAACGCCGAGCTCGGCGAGGATGAAGGAGAACTCGCCGATCTGCGCCAGACTGGCCGAGATGGTCAACGCCGTCGGCACCGTCATGCGAAACGCGAGCACGATCAGGAAAGCTGCCACCGATTTGCCGATCAGGATGATGAAGACGGTCGCAAGCACCGGCAGCGGGTTCGCCAGGATGACGTTGGGATCGAAGAGCATGCCGACCGAGACGAAGAACAACACGGCGAAAGCGTCCCGCAGCGGCAGGCTCTCCTGCGCCGCGCGGTGCGATAGCTCGCTTTCCGAAAGGATCATGCCGGCGAAGAAGGCGCCGAGCGCCAGCGATACGCCAAAGAGTTTTGCCGCGCCGAAAGCGACCCCGAGCGCGATCGCTAGGACGCCGAGCCTAAAAAGTTCGCGCGAGCCGCTATGGGCGATGCGGTGCAATATCCAGGGAATGACGCGCCGGCCGATCACCAGCATGACCCCGAGAAAGGCCACGACCTTCAACAGCGTGATACCGATGATGCCGGCGATGCCGAGCTCGATGTCAAAAAGATTCGCAACGGCGATCGCCACCGGATCGGGATGTGCCGTCTCGCCGCCGATACTCGCGAGCGCCGGGATCAGCACCAGCGCCAGCACCATGGCGAGGTCCTCGACGATCAGCCAGCCCACCGCGATCTTGCCGCGCACGGTCTCCACAAGTCGCCGCTCCTGCAGCGCCTTGAGCAGCACGACGGTGGAAGCGACCGACAGCGCCAGGCCAAAAACGAGACTGCCGCCGAGCGGCCAGCCCATCAGCCAACCCATGCCCCAGCCGAGCAGCGTCGCGAAGCCGATCTGGACGATTGCGCCGGGCACGGCGACGCCCCGGACGGACAGAAGATCCTTGAGCGAGAAATGCAGCCCGACGCCGAACATCAGGAGGATGACCCCGATCTCGGCAAGTTCCGGCGCAAGGCTCTGGTCCGCCACGTAGCCCGGGGTATGGGGGCCGACGAGGATGCCGGCGAAGAGATAGCCGACCAGCGGCGGCAGACGGAACCGGTTGGCGATGGCGCCGAATATGAACGCAAGCACGAGACCGCCGACGATGGTCGAAATCAATGGCGTATCGTGCGGCATCCGCGCCTCCCTCTGGAAATCCTTTAAAAAATGTGCCATATATGGCTTATATTGACCAATATGGGTAACTTTAGCAGATGGGTCAAGCCGCAAGACAGATGATTTTGACACCGGCTTTGTGCCGGGCGGCACGCGGCCTCCTCGATTGGACGCAGAGCGACCTTGCGGAGCGTTCGGACGTTTCGCGCAGCACTATACGCGACTACGAAGGCAGCCGCCACGACGTTCACCGCGCGACGGCCGCCCAGATCCGCCGCGCCTTCGAAGACGGCGGCGTCGTTTTCATGGAAGTTGAGGGCTGCGGCATGGGTGTCTGCCAGAAAAGCAGCCCTACGCCGCCGATTGCCTGAAACGACAGACTTCCAGACCGTCAATTTGCCCTCGCCGGCGAACCCATCGCTTTCTGCAGGATCCGCCTTTTCCCGATGCCCGCTTTGCTCTAATCCTCTGGACAGAAAATGCAGGAGGCAAAGCATGGCGAAGGTGGCATTCATCGGTCTCGGAGTGATGGGTTTTCCGATGGCGGGGCATCTGAAAGAAAAGGGTGGCCATGATGTCACCGTCTACAACCGTACCGCTTCGAAGGCGACCGACTGGACCGGGAAATACGGCGGCAAGACCGGCTCCACCCCGGCGGAGGCTGCCAGGGACGCTGATTTCGTCTTCACCTGCGTCGGCAATGACGACGATCTCCGCTCGGTGACATTGGGCGATACCGGCGTGCTCGCCGGCATGAAGTCGGGCGCCATCCTGATCGACAACACCACCGCCAGCGCCGAGGTCGCCCGTGAACTTGAAGCAGCCGCGACGGCGAAAGGCATCGGCTTCATCGACGCGCCCGTCTCCGGCGGCCAGGCGGGCGCCGAAAACGGCGTACTGACTGTCATGTGCGGCGGCGAGCAGGCAATCTTCGACAAGGCAAAGCCCGTCATCGAGGCCTATGCCCGTATGGTCGGTCTGATGGGCCCCGTCGGCAGCGGCCAGCTCACCAAGATGATGAACCAGATCTGCATCGCCGGCCTCGTGCAGGGGCTTGCCGAGGCCATCCATTTTGGCAAACAGGCGGGCCTAGACATCGAGAAGGTCATCGAAGTCATCTCCAAGGGGGCTGCAGGCTCCTGGCAGATGGAAAACCGCTACAAGACGATGAACGCCGGCAAGTATGACTTCGGCTTTGCCGTCGACTGGATGCGGAAGGATCTCGATATCGTGCTGACCGAAGCCCGCCGCAACGGCGCGAAGCTCCCGGTGACGGCGCTTGTCGACCAGTTCTACGGCGATGTCCAGGCGATCGGCGGCAACCGCTGGGATACGTCCTCGCTGCTGGCCCGTCTCGACAAGAAATGAGCGTCTTCCGGTGATCGGCCCCTCCTCCGGCGTCGCAGACATCGTCGCGCATCTTCAGACGCTGCGATCGGAGGAGAACCTTGCGGGCATGGCTCGCTTCGGCATCGCCACCGACAGGGCGATCGGCATTTCCAATCCGGAGATGCAGAAGATCGCCCGCCTCGTCAAACGCGATCACGGTCGGGCGCTCGAACTCTGGCGCACCGGCATTCGCGAGGCGCGCATGCTGGCGATTTACACGGCGGAACCCGCCTCGCTGACCTTGGCCGAGGTGCGGGCCTGGGCGGACGATCTGGCGTCCTGGGAAATCGTCGACGCGGTCGCCGACATCCTGACCGAGACGGCGTTCTGGCGGGATCTGATTGAAGAGTTCGCAAAAGACGAACGCGAATTCGTGCGCCGCGCCGCGTTTGCGATGATTGCCGGCGCGGCCGTCCACAACAAACAGGAACCGGACGCGACGTTCATCAGCTATCTGCCTCTGATCGAGCGACATGCCGAAGATCCGCGCAATTTCGTCAGGAAAGCGGCCAACTGGGCGCTGCGCAATATCGGCAAGCGCAGCCGCACCTGCCACGCGCCGGCCCTGGCACTCGCCGAAAAACTTGCCGCCTCGACCGACAAAACCGCCCGCTGGATCGGCAAGGATGCGGTCAGGGAATTGAACGGCGAGAAAGTGCTGAAGCGGCTGAAGGGTTAGCCGCACTTCCAGACGCGATATTGCCGCGGCGTCATTCCGGTAAACGCACGGAACGCCTTGATGAAGGAACTTGTGCTTTCAAAACCGCAGGCAAGTCCGACCTCCGTGACGGCATTTCGGCGTGAAAGCAACAGCTCCTTTCCCTTCACCATCCGCGCCCGATGCCGAAAATCCCGGAAACTCATGCCGAGCTCGGCCTCGAAACGCCGCGCGAGCGTCCGTTCGGACAGACGCGCAGCCTCTGCGATGGTGGAGAAATCCGTATCGCTCTCCAAGTTCTCGAGCAGCCGGTCGACCGCAACGGCCATCGCAGCCGATTGCGGTTTTGGCAGCCACGTTTCGTCCTCGTCCGCGGAAAGTTCCAGGGCAATAGAAGCAAGAGCCCTGAAAAACGTGTCCGCCATCGGATCTTCCGCAGGCCGCCCCGCGCCCCAGCGCATGACATGCAAGATCATATGTCACGCGAGTTCGGAAAGACCGAACACCCTGCAGCGCTGCAGAGGCTCGGCGAATTCGCCAGTTGCGAAAAGAACAGAGGAAGCGGTCGCCGGCCCCTTGCTTCGCACCCTGATCAGCGTTCCCCGGGCGAGCAGCGCCGCGCGTTGCGGCGGCAGAACCCACCGACAGTCAGCGACATCCAGCACAAAGGCTCCCGAGGAGGCGTAGAGGAGGTAATCGGCGTCGAAAGCCCGCTCGATCTCGAAGGGCTCGTCGAACACCCGATGATAGGCATGAGAAATTATCGCCATCGTTGCCGGTTCGTTCAAGCGGCCTTTTGTTCTCGCATCTGCTTTAGCAGTTCGGCGGTGTCCAGCAAGGCAGAATGCCGCACGATCTTGTTCTCCAAAAAGACGAGGGTGCGATAGGCCCGAACAGCAATGGCGTTTCCGATGGGTGCAATCCCCCTGAACTCCGCCTGGTGCGTTCCGCGCAGCGTCAGTTCGCAGACGACGCTATCATCGTCCGCCGTCATCCGCTCGATCGTCCATACCGCATCCGGCATGATCTGCTTCAGCTTCACGACCATGCCGCAATGCCCCGCGGCATTTGCGGGCTCATAGTTGAATTCTTCATAGTCCGGAGCAAAGAACTCGCCAAACCGCTCGATCCGGCCCTGGTTCCAGATTTCCTCGATGTATCGGCCGGCGATCGTCTTGTGCGCATCTGCTTGGTTATGCATGTCTGGGCTCCATCAACAATGGAGTCCAGATAACCTGAAGCGGGCCGGACGAACTCCGCCCATTCTGCCAGAAAATGGTTCCGTTCTGCCGATCGGCGGTTTATTCCTCGCCCGATTTCTGGTTGTCGAGCATCATGTAGTCGAGCGGCAGTTCGGTCGTGTATTTGATCTGCTCCATGGCGAAGACCGAGGAGACGTCACGGATTTCGATCTTGGCGATCAGCCGCTTGTAGAAGGCGTCATAAGCGCCGATATCCGGCACCACGACACGCAGAAGATAGTCGACATCGCCGCTCATGCGATAGAATTCCACAACTTCCGGGAAATCCACGACCACTTCGGAAAAACGCTTCAGCCACTCGATTGAATGGCTGGCGGTACGAATCGAAACGAAGACGGTGACCTTGGTATTGACCTTGACGGGATCGAGCAGCGCCACGCGGCGGCGAATGACGCCGTCTTCTTCCATCTTCTGGATGCGCCGCCAGCAGGGCGTCGTTGAAAGCCCTACCTTCTTCGCAAGATCTGCGACGGCCAGAGTTGAATCTTCCTGCAGAATGCGCAGTATCTTGCGGTCGAGGCGGTCCATTCAGTTCCCTTTCGAAATCATTTTTCGTTATACACGTAAATCATAGCAGTTAACCGAATTTTGTTTCAACGGATGAGGCTATCCACATTCTGTCGCAGGACAGGCAGTATCTCAGTCTCGAACCAGGGATTTTTCCTCAACCACCCGGTATTGCGCCAGCTCGGATGAGGCAGCGGCAGGATGCGCGGCCCCTCATTGGCGAAAAAATACTCGCGCCAGTTCTCAACCGTTTCCGTCATCCCCTTCTTGCGGCGCGCGCCGAGATGCCACGCTTGGGCATAACCGCCGACGGCCAGAACCAGCTCGATCTGCGGCATTGCCGATATCACCCGGTTGCGCCAGAGCGGCGCGCATTCCCGCCTCGGCGGCAGGTCGCTTCCCTTTGCGTCGTAACCCGGAAAGCAGAACCCCATCGGCACGATCGCAAAGCAGTCAGGATCATAGAACTCTTCCCGGCTCACCGCCATCCAGTCTCGCAGGCGGTTTCCGGAGGCATCGTTGAAGGGCAGACCGCTTTCATGGACGCGCAGGCCCGGCGCCTGTCCGGCGATCAGGATGCGGGCCGTCCGCGACAGCACGGCAACGGGCCGCGGCTCGTGGGCCAGGCGGTCGCCCTCTCCCCGCGCGGGCGTATCCCGACAGATGCGACAGAGGGATATCGCCCGCCGCAGCGCCTCGATCTCCGCCTCAAGATTGACCATGCACGTCATTCCCGTTCCAACCGATCAGTCTTCCGAACCAATCCAGAATCACCTCCAGGAAGCCTGAACCATCCATCATGCCCCGGCTGGCGCGCCAATCGCGCGGGTCTTCGAAGCGACCGGCCCAGAGCCGAAGCCGCTCGCGGCGCGCCGTGTTCTGCTCCTGCAGGTAGAGCCCATAGGCGATCGCAAGGCCTTCGCGAACCATCGTGCCGTTGACATTCACCGCGCCCACATGACAGCGGACCAGAAGCCGGTCGTAGCGGTCGCGCTCGTGCCCCTGACACTCGGTTTCGCCCGGCGATACCAAACGCGCCAGATGCCGTTTTGCCTCCGCGCCACAGGCCCATCTCCGTCCGCCGCCGTCTTCGCAGATCTGGTCGAGTTCCGGCGCATCGATCCCCTCCAGCCGCAGCCTCTCGCCGCCTGACGAAAGCGTATCTCCGTCGACGGCATGAAAGGGTCCGCGTATTACGTCGTCGGACGCCTCGTTCAATTTGGCGACGATAAGCATCAGAAGGGCGAGCATGGCAACCAGCACCACGCCATCCCTGAAAGTCATGAACCTCATCGCCACAATCGCGCCTTATTGGAAAACGGAAGCTTCAGAGAAATGGCAAACAAAACCTTTCCCGGCAGGACTCTCTTAAGGTTTTGACCCTAGTCTCTCAACCACCCGGGTAAGCAGTTCAGTGGTCATGAGTAACGGCGTCAGCACTTCGACCGACAAGATCATCGTGGATCGATCGCGCAGCCACCGCAACAAGGCTGTCTCCAAAGCCGTTCGCGCTACCCGTGAGCGACTGCAATCCAGTTCCAAGGGCAATCAGGTCTTCGACCGCGACATGCTGGCCATGCACGCGAGCGCCGTGCTGCAGAGCGCGTCGATCATGCCGCTCTTCGTCGTGCTGGTGACGGCGATCGGCATCTATATCAATCCGAGCGCCAATCTGCTCGGCTGGGCGCTGCTGATGCTCAGCCTGCACGCCATCAACGTGCTCCTGGCGCGGCGTGCGAGCCGCAAGGAAATCGCCGCGATCGAGACGCGGAAATGGCGTAGCAGACTGCTTGCCGCACAGGTGCTGCTCGGCTGCGGTTGGGCGCTCTTCGCGCTCCAGGACTGCAGCGCCTGCTCCGGCGACGGCTACTATTTCTACAAGGGCGCGGTTCTGCTCTTTGCAATCTCCATCATGGCGATGAGCACCTTCATGCTGCGGCTCGGAGTGCTTTGCGGCTTCCTGCCGGCGGTGGCCGTATTGCTGGCGATGTCGTTTTTCTCGCGGCAGGTGCTCGATATCGGCATGACCGCGATGTGCGCCATCGCCGTCGTCTTCTTCCATTATATCGCCGACCGGCTTTATCGCTCGAATCTCACCCTGATGTCCTACCAATCGGAAAAGGACGATCTGATCGCGGAGCTGGAAATGGCGAAATCCATGTCGGACGAGGCCCGCCGCCGCGCCGAGGAAGCCAATCTGGCGAAATCGCGCTTTCTCGCCTCCATGTCCCATGAACTGCGCACGCCGCTGAACGCCATCCTCGGCTTTTCCGAAGTGATGAGTTCGGAAGTCCTCGGCCCGCTCGCCAATCCCACCTATCGGGAATATGCCTCGGATATCCACCGTTCCGGACACCACCTGCTGAACCTCATCAACGAAATCCTCGACCTGTCGCGCATCGAAGCGGGCCGCTACGATCTCAGCGAAGAAGCGCTCTCGCTTCTCGAAATCGCCGAGGATTGCATCGGCATGGTCCAGTTGCGGGCCCGGGCCAAGAACATCTCGATCCGCGAGCAGTTCGAGCCGGATCTGCCGCAGGTATGGGCCGACGAAAAGGCCATGCGGCAGGTATTGCTGAACCTCTTGTCGAATGCGGTGAAGTTCACGCCCCAGGGCGGGGAGGTCATGGTCAAAGTCGGATGGACGGCCGGCGGCGGCCAGTATGTGGCCATAAAGGACAACGGCCCCGGCATTCCGGACGAGGAAATCCCCGTCGTCCTCTCGGCCTTCGGTCAGGGGTCCATCGCCATCAAGAGCGCCGAACAGGGCACCGGCCTCGGCCTGCCGATCGTACAGGCGATCCTTGCCAAGCACGACGGCCAGTTCATCCTGCGCTCGAAGCTGCGCGAGGGCACCGAGGCAATCGCCATCCTGCCCGCGACCCGCGTGCTGCAGAGCGTGCCCGCCGTTGCCGATGCACCAGCCATCGAACGCCGCCGCAAGAGCTTTGCGTAGGCTTCACAGGCACCGTCACGCCGCGCGAGATCCCGATTCCATGCCGATCATAGCTGATGCGTCTAGCTCAGGACGCTCCGCACCACCACATAAAGCGCGAAGAACCCATTGGCGCAGAGCAGGCAAAACACTGCGAAGGAGCCGAGATCCTTGGCATGCCGGCCGACCGTCGAGATTTCCGGGGAAATGCGGTCGACCAGTTCTTCGATCGCCGTGTTGAGGGATTCGACCGAGAACAGCACCAGCATCAGGATGAGGAAGACGAAATAATCGAGCGGCGACGCGCCGACCAGGGCGAAGAGCACCAGCCCGGCGGCGAAGGCTATCACCTCGTGGCGAAAGGCCTCCTCCCGCCACAGACGCCTCAACCCCTGCATCGAATAGCGCGTGGCGGCGATGACCCGGCGGATGCCGCTCGCCTTTTCGATATTGCTGTCGAACGGCGTCTTTTCCATCTGGATCAGTTGCTCTTGTTGCTGACGCCGGCCTGGTCGAACGTCGCCATGCCGGAATGGCAGGCCGCGGCGGCCTTGACGATACCGGCTGCGAGTGCGGCACCGGTCCCCTCCCCGAGCCGCATGCCGAGCGCCAAGAGCGGCGTCTTGCCGAGCTTCTCGATCGCCCGCAGATGGCCGGGTTCCCCTGAGACGTGGCCGACCAGGCAGTGGTCGAGTGCGGAAGGATTGGCGGCCTTCAGGATAGAGGCCGCGGCCGTCACCACATAACCATCGAGCAGCACCGGGATTTTCTCGACGCGAGCAGCCAGGATCGCGCCGGCGATCGCCGCAATCTCACGGCCGCCCAGACGACGCAGCACTTCCAGCGGATCGGAGAGATGATCCCTGTGAAATTCCACCGCCTGCTTCACCACCGCGATTTTGCGCTCCAGCAGCTCGCCATGCGAGCCGGTGCCAGGGCCGACCCAGTCTTCCGCCGTCCCGCCGTAAAGCGCCAGATTGATCGCTGCCGCGACCGTGGTATTGCCGATCCCCATCTCGCCGATGCACAGGAGATCGGTGCCGCCGGCAATCGCTTCCATGCCGAAGGCCATGGTCGCCGCGCAATCGCGCTCGGAAAGCGCGGATTCCGTCGCGATGTCACCGGTTGGATAATCGAGCGCCAGATCGAAGATCTTCAGGCCGAGATCGTGGGTCACGCAGATCTGGTTGATCGCGGCGCCGCCGGCTGCGAAATTTTCGACCATCTGCTGTGTCACCGAGGAGGGATAGGGCGTGATGCCGTGCTTCGTGACCCCATGATTTCCGGCAAAGATTGCCACCAGAGGACGGTTGACCGCCGGCGCTCTGCCGGTCCAGGCGGCAAGCCAGAAAGCGATCTCCTCCAGCCGGCCGAGCGCGCCGGGAGGCTTGGTGAGCTGAGCGTCCCGTTCGCGCGCCGCCACGAGCGCCCGAGAATCCGGTCCCGGAAGATTGGCTAGCAAGGTGCGGAAATCGTCGAAAGGCAGGCCACTCACGCTCATGGAGATCTCTCTTGCTCTGGTCGTCCGGGTCGGCTTGTCTTTCCCGGCAAATCGCGCTTCTTTGCGTTTCTCATAGTCGGGGACTCACGGTGGGACAACTGCCAAACACAAGCGAATTCGTCGCAGACCTTGCGCGCTCGATCGGTTTCCTGAGCCGTCTGCCGGTGCCGGACCGTTTCTTCAAGGGCGAGGACGGCTCGATCTCGCGCGCCGTCCGGGCCTTTCCCGCGGCCGGGTTCGCGATCGCAGCCCTGCCCGCCCTCGTCCTTTTCCTCTTCGCACCCGGCGATGCCCTGACTGCAAGCCTTATCGCGCTCGCGCTTCTGGCGCTTCTGACGGGAGCGCTCCACGAAGACGGCCTTGCGGATGCGGCCGATGGTCTCGGCGGTGGGCGGGACAAGGAACATGCGCTCGTCATCATGAAGGATAGCCGCATCGGCA
This sequence comes from Hyphomicrobiales bacterium, assembly GCA_900469955.1. Lineage (GTDB taxonomy): Bacteria > Pseudomonadota > Alphaproteobacteria > Rhizobiales > Rhizobiaceae > Neorhizobium. The sequence continues at coordinate 115,855 of UBYX01000001.1, forward strand.
GCTACGGCGTGATCGCGCTTGTTCTTTCCTTCGGGCTGCGCGCGAGCGCGCTTGCCGGCCTTTCGCGTCACGAGCCGGCGGCGGGTGCTCTTGCCGTGCTCGCCGCTGCGGCCGTCAGCCGGGCGCTGATGGTCGCGCACTGGCACGCGCTGCCATCCGCCCGGGAGGCAGGAGTGGCGGCCAGCGCGGGTCTGCCCAGGACAGCCGCACGCAATGTCGCGCTCTTCAGTGGCGCCGTCTTGGCCTTTGTCCTCCTGGTACCCGTTTTGGGGCTGCCCAAGGTTCTTCTGTCGCTGATCGTCGCCGGCGCCCTCTGCTACGGTTTTACCCGTTATGTGCGCAGCAAGCTCGAGGGCCATACGGGCGATACGATCGGGGCCAGTCAACAACTCTGCGAGATCGGCATGCTTGCCACCCTTGCTCTCGTCCTCTGAACCCACGATATAGAGTGGCATGATTTCACCCTGCATCCTCGTCTGCTCCATCGACATCAAGACCGGCTACTGCTTCGGCTGCGGGCGCACGCGCGAGGAAATCGCCGCCTGGATGGACTACACGGACGCCGAACGGCTCGCGCTGATGGAAACATTGCCCGCACGGCTCGAGACCGTCGAACGGAAGCCTCGCCGGGAAACGAAACGCCAGCGTTTGGCCAGGGAGCGCTACGACGCATGAACGCCCTCACGCTCATCCTCCTCGTCCTCGGCGCTGGACTTGCATTGCTGATCTTCAATCATGACGCGGGTCAGACTTTTGGCATCGCGAACGACGATTTCGGACAGATCGTCTATCTGCTGCCGATAGCAGGTCTGCTGTCGGTCGGGATTCTCTCCGGCCGCCGCGGCACATCCAGCGAGGTGCTGCGCAACATCGCCATCTGGCTGCTGATCGTGCTTGGGCTGGTTGCCGCCTATCTCTATCGCGACGACGCCCGCAGTTTCGGCGCGCGTATGACCGCAGGCCTGCTGCCCGGCACCGCGGTCTCGGTGACCACCAGCGAGGGCGGCAACGAGGTCATCATCCACAAGACGCGCGGCAGCCATTTCCAGACCAATGTCCGCGTCGACGGCAAGGTGCTGCCGATGCTTGTCGATACGGGAGCCAGCACCGTAGTGCTCTCCTATGAAGACGCCCGGGCGATCGGTCTTGATCCGCAGGCTCTCGATTTTTCGGTCAGCGTCATGACGGCCAATGGCCGCGCCATGGCCGCGCCCGTTCGCCTCGACGAGATCGCCATAGGACCCATTGCCAGAAAGAACATCCGCGCCATGGTCGCAGAGGAAGGACGGCTTGATGAAAGCCTGCTCGGCATGAGCTTCCTCTCCACCCTCGGTTCCCTGCAGATGCAGACCGACGAGCTGCGGCTGAGGGATTAAAAATAGCTGCGACGTCCTATTGAGCTGTCGCAGCGAATACAGGGCCTAGACTCGACACCTGCGGCTTTGCCTTTCTTCAGGCATTTTCCGTTCCCGAGTTTCTTATCCGAAGGCCTTCATCTCATGTTGCTCATCGCGAGCAGTATTCAAATTCTCCGCCCGCGCAGTCATTCTTCCTCACGTGTCTCCAACGACGCACCGGGAAGGTAAAGCTGGACGGGCCGGATCTCGTAGACGGCAGTCGGATTGGCACGGCGCAGGTCCTGTGCGGCGGCGATTGCAGCGTCGAGTGTCGGAAAGTCCACAACATAGAGGCCGAGAAGCTGTTCCTTCGTCTCCGCAAAAGGTCCGTCGGTCACCACGCCTGCCCCTTCGCCGCGCAATGTAACGGCGCTTTTGGTGGGCCCGAGCCGTGCAGCAGGTCCAAGAGATTTCTGTTGCACGAGCCGGTCGTTGACCTTCAGGAGCTCGTCCATCAGCTTCGCATCCTCCTCCTTGCTCCAGGATTGAACCACACCTTCTTCGTGATAGGCCAAAATAGCATAATACATGCGAGTCTCCCCCAATAACGACATATACCTATCACGGCCATAGGCAACGTGGGTAACAGATGCAGTTCAACCCAGATCCCGAACAGTTTCCTCGCCATCAACCTTTTTTCTGAACTGGCTCGGTGAGGCGCCGATGATGCGCTTGAAGGCGCGGCTGAACGAGGCTTCTGCGTCGTAGCCCAGACGCTCGGCGACGACGGAAACCCGCATGCCCTTTCCGAGCCATTGGCGCGCCTGGTGCATGCGCACGCGTGCCACGTACCGCGCCGGCGTTTCGCCGACCACCCGGAGAAACCGCTCCGCAAATCCGGAGCGGGATACGCCCATAATCCGCGCCAGGGCCGCCACGCTCCAGTCCCGTTCCGGCTGCAGGTGAATGGCCGCCAGCACCCGGCCGACCTCCGGATTGCGCACCGCCGCGATCCAGCCTGTCGTGTCGCCGCAACCGTGTTCGACCCAGGTGCGGATCAGGGTGGCGGTGAGAACGTCCGCAAGGCGCGCCAGAATTCCGCCGGCACCGACACGGTCCATCTCCACCTCCCGAGCCATCGCATCGAGGAGATGGGGGATGGACGGCTCGTTCCTGGCAAGATCGCTGGTCAGCATTGCCTCGGGCATGAGCTGCAAAAGCGGATGAAGCTTGTCGATATTGAAGCGCATCGAAGCCGTGAGTGCTACCGTGCCGCCGCGGGCATCGGCGCATTGCACGTCGAACACTCCCTGACAGACTTCCTTGCGGCCGAACCGGTCGAAGGGGAGAGCCAGAATGCCGGGCGCGCTCGCCAGCACATGCGCGTCACCGCGCGGCAGAAGCGCTGCATCGCCCGGCCGTAACGCGAGCCACTCCCCCGAAGGCGTCTGCAGCCATGCGGAGCCCGACGAGATGAAATGGAACCGCGCCGCCTCCTGGGCCGGAAACGACGTCGCCCACGGCTCAGCCAGCCTGCAGCGACCGTATTCGACGCCGTCGAGCCGCAGCCCGCGCAACATCTCGGTCAGCGGATCGGTCAGGGCTATGGGTTCAGTTTTGGACGAACGGTCAAGCATGTCGGACTTTCTAGCATGGAAACTACAGCCTGTCACGCCTACGTCTGGTCAACCCGATCGGGGAACTGTGCCACCTCCCAACACAGGAACATGAACCATGACGGACAGCACTTTCGAAGAGGACGATCGCCTGGGCGATACGTCCAGCTCCGACACCAGGGCCCGGTGGGATGCGGTCATCTCGCTCGCCCTCGGCGTCTTCGGGCTCGTGACGGCGGAATTCCTGCCGGCGAGCCTGCTCACCCCCATCTCAGCCGATCTCGGCATCAGTTCCGGCACCGCCGGCCAGACGGTGACGGTGACGGCCGTCGTCGCAGCGTTCGCCGGCCCCGGCGTCGTCATCGGCACGCGCAATCTCGACCGGCGTTGGACGCTGTTCGGGCTGAGCGCCCTCCTCATCATCTCCTGCGCATTGGCCGCGCTTGCCAACGGCTTGCCGCTGCTCCTCGTATCGCGCGTCCTGCTCGGGATCGGGCTTGGCGGCTTCTGGGCCATGTCAGGGGCGCTTGCCATGCGGCTCGTCCCGCTCGACCACCTGCCGCGCGCCATGGCGATGATCTTCACCGGCGTATCGGTGGCGACGGTCGCCGCCGCACCGCTCGGCGCCTATATCGGCTCCACCCTTGGATGGCGGGCGGCCTTCGTGCTGGCAGGCGCGGTCGGTGTGCTGGCGCTCGTCGCGCAGGCCGTCACCATGCCCTCGCTGCCACCCGCCGGACATGCCGGACTCGGCACGCTTGCGGCTGTCCTGAAGCGGCCGAAGATCCGCATCGGGCTCTTGGCGACTCTTCTCATCGTCGCCGGCCATTTCGCAGGCTTCACCTATATCCGCCCCTATCTGGAAGAGGTTCCGCGGCTTGACGTCGAGATGATCTCGCTCGTCCTGCTCGCCTTCGGCATCGGCGGCTTCTTCGGCAATATCGTCGGCGGCATGATTACCGAGCGCAGCGCGACGCTCGGCGTCGTCTTCGCCTCCGGGCTTATCGCGCTCACCGCCGTGATCCTCGTTTCAGCCGGCGTTTCGTTCACGGCGTCCGCCGTCGCGGTCACCTTGTGGGGTTTTGCCTTCGGGGCGCTGCCGGTCAGCATCCAGAGCTATATCACCCGGGCGGCGTCCGACGAGGCGGAAAGCGCCGGCGCCCTGCTGCTGACGACCTTCCAGATCGCCATTTCCAGCGGCGCCGTGCTCGGCGGGCTGCTGATCGACGCCCAGGGTCCGCTCGGCGTCATGACCTTCCTCGGCGTCGCATCCATCCTGGGCGCGTCCGTCATGGTTGCGCGCGGCGGGCGCCAGCTCCAGCTCAGCGAGGGCTGACCTGACGACATACCGGCTGCGGTCAGCTCCGCAGCCGGTAGCCGGTGTGGAAGATCCAGCCGAGAATGGAAAGGCATATGGCCAGGAACAGGCCCACCATGCCAAGACTGAGCAACGGGTTGACGTCGGCGATCTCGTAAAAACTCCACCGGAAGCCGCTGACCAGATAGAGCACCGGATTGAAATGGCTGACCGCCTGCCAGAAGGGCGGCAGCATGTCGATCGAGTAGAAGCTGCCCCCCAGGAAGGTCAGCGGCGGCACCACCAGCATCGGCACGATGTTGAGCTGCTCGAAATTCTTGGCCCAGATGCCGATGATGAAGCCGAACAGGCTGAACGTGACGGCCGTCAGCACCAGGAAAACGGCCATCACGAAGGGGTGGGCGATCGAAATGTCGACGAAGAAGGACGCCGTCGCCAGAATGATCAAGCCGATGATCAGCCCTTTGCTGGCCGCCGCCCCCACGTAGCCGATCAGGATCTCCGTCATGGCGACGGGTGCCGACAGGATTTCGTAGATCGTGCCGGTGAATTTCGGGAAATAGATGCCGATCGAGCCGTTGCCGATGCATTGCGTCAGGAGCGTCAGCATGATCAGCCCCGGCGTGATGAAGGAGCCATAGGAGACGCCCTCGATCGACTGGATGCGGGAGCCGATCGCCGTACCGAAGACGATGAAATAGAGGGAGGTGGTGATGACCGGCGATATGACGCTCTGCAGCAGGGTGCGCCGCATGCGGGCCATCTCGAAGAAATAGATCGACTTTATTGCCTCGACGTTCATGCCTGTTCTCCCACCAGCGCGACAAAAATGTCCTCTAGCGAACTCTGCCGCGTGGAAAGATCGCGGAAATGAATGTTCTCTGCCTGCAGCATAGAGAGGAGCGAAGCGATACTGCCGTCCCCCTCCTCGCCCTGGTATTCGTGAAGCAGCGCCGCGCCGTCTTCGGAAAGCGTCAAATTGTAGGGCGAAAGGCTGTCCGGCAGGATCTTCAGCGGCTCGGCAAGCTCCAGCCGGAGCTGCTTGCGTCCGAGCTTCTTCATCAGAGCCGTCTTCTCCTCGATCAACAGCAGCTTGCCACCGTTGATGACGCCGACCCGATCAGCGATCTCCTCCGCTTCCTCGATGTAATGGGTGGTGAGGATGATGGTTACGCCGTTCTCCCTCAGCCTTTCGACCACCTGCCACATTTCGCGGCGCAGGTTGACGTCGACGCCGGCGGTCGGTTCGTCGAGGAACAATATCTGCGGTTCGTGCGCCAGCGCCTTGGCGATCAGAACGCGTCGCTTCATGCCGCCGGAAAGTTCGCGCAGCATATTGTCCTTCTTTGCCCAGAGGGACAGGTCCTTGAGGACGCTTTCGACGAGTTCGGGGTTCGGCTTCTTGCCGTGCACGCCGCGGGAAAAACTGACGGTGTTCCACACCGTCTCGAACATGTCGGTCGTCAGTTCCTGCGGCACCAGCCCGATCATTGACCGTGTCTGGCGGAAATCCCGCACCACGTCATAGCCGCCGACCAGCACCTTGCCGCCCGATGGATTGACCAATCCGCAGACGATCGAGATCAGCGTCGTCTTGCCGGCGCCGTTCGGCCCGAGCAAAGCAAGGATCTCGCCTTCCTCGATCTCCAGGTCGATACCTTTCAGCGCTTCAAAACCGTTGCCGTAGGTTTTGGTGAGATTTTGGATAGAAACAACGGAAGCCATGCGAACGGGTCTTTGCGGATTCGATTTGCGAGAAGTGCCGCCAATATAGGCAGCCCTTTCCTCGAAACCATCCCTGCCCGGGCGAATATTGCGTTCGCTTTTCTTGACCAATCGCTGCGGGCGGTCATCGCCGCAAAAGACAATCGGCAAGCTGATGCCGAAGATACACACGAGAACCCGTCAGCCGCATTTCCTGCAAAGGTTGTCATTTTCCCGTGACGTTCATGCAGCATTGTGTCGCCAGGCAAGCAACGGTCCCGCTTTCCCGCCGCACTCACCCCTTGCGTGACCGGCATGTTTCAGATCTTCGTTTTTCGCTTGCCTAATTGGTTCTGACATTGCGTAAGAGAGTTCATTTCGGAGGCATGGCTGCTCCCCGCAAGTCGATCTCCGCCCTGGCCGGCTTCAGTGCCGGCTTCTTTTTTTGTGCGGGCTTAGAGAGTGAACCTCGTCAGCCGGTCGATAGGGCGGTGAAGACAGCCAATTGAGCCTCGAAGGCCCGCTTGTACGCGGACCGCGCTTCGCCGCGGGCAACGTAGGCGGAGAGGTTTGGATACTCCTCCAGCAGATCCGATCCCTTCAGCCTGAGCAGCACCGAGACCATCAGCAGGTCGCCGGCGCTGAAGGCGCCATCGAGCCAGGCGGCATCGCCGAGGCGACTGGAAAGACCGCTGAGCCGCATCCGGATGTTTTCCTCAAGGACGCGCAGGCGCTGCTCGTACCACGGTTCATCGCGCTCGAGGATTCGCGTGAGCGCGCGATCGAAGATCGGCGGCTCCACCGTGTTGAGCGCGGCGAACATCCAGGCGATCGCACGCGCCCGGGCATTCCCATCGTCCGGCAGCAGGCCCGCATGGCGCTCGGCGATATGGAACACGATCGCCCCGGATTCGAACAGGGCAAGATCGCCTTCCTCATAGGTCGGGATCTGCCCGAAGGGATGAAGTGCCAGATGCGCGGGCTCCTTCAGCGATTTGAACGAAACAAGACGAACGTCGTAAGGCTGGCCCACCTCTTCGAGCGCCCAGCGAACGCGCATGTCACGCGCCAGACCCTTGCCTCTGTCGGGCGACCGTTCGAAGGCGGTAATAGTGATAGTCATTGCTGCTCTCCATAGCCTGTCCGTCTTGAAGACGACCGGCTAAGCGAGGTTCCGACATAAGGTGTTGGGGTAGAGCCACGAAGTCGAGTCGGTGGATCAGAGGCGCACGTTCCTCGCCCCACCGAACAGACGAGATCGGCCCTCCTGGTCGATGTGCAGATCCACGCCGAATTCGTCCACCGCGAGCGTGAGTTTGTCCACCTTGTCGAACTGCTGCACCGTCTCATCGAGCACCGCGTCCGCCAGGTGTTTGGTGGTCACCGTCAAGTGACCGCGACTGTGCAGAAGGTGGATGTGTTTCAGGATCCCCCTCCCCATCTCGAAATAGAATTCGCTCTCCAACCGTTCCAACGTCATCACGCCCCCAACTGGAAGCACCTCTCCCGATCCAACTCTATCCCTTCTTTCGGCATGGGCACAATTTGCAGGCCCGCATCCTTTCGGATGAGGTATTTTGCGGGGAGAAAGCTCGGATCGCCGCCCGATGCTTTGGTACCTAAACCCTTTGATTTAGTTGACTTGCCACCCCCCGATGACCTCCTGTCGCGGCAGGAGGAGACTGGTTTGGATTCGGCGAGATTCGATCTCTTCTCGTTTCAGGCCGGCTGGTCTTGCGTCCGGTGGGGACTCGCGCCTCGGCGGACCAGCGCGAGCCCCCTGTCCTTCGGAGGCGGAACGCTGCTCCGCAGCCCTAAGACCTGCGCTTTGCCGGAAGTGCATGTTTCCATGCCGTCTCCAGCGCATCGCGAAGATCGGTCTCGTTCAGTTCGGAAAGAACGGCCGTCGTCCAGCCCTGCCGCCCCCAGGCGTTATCGACGGGGGAGAAGGCGGCCGGGAGGACCGTGCATTTGAGGCTTTGTTCGTCAGGCTTGAACTTGAAGTTCGCCGTCAGACCGTCCCTTGCGAGCGTCGCGTAGATGCGTGCGACCTTGAAGGCCGTCCTGTCGAAATGCGGCGCCTCGACGGTTCCGTCGAGGGAAAGGGCAAGGCGGCGGAGCATCTCGGCATTTGCCATCGACGCTCTCAGCTGCAGAAGCGCCGGCCGCTCTTGCGGGAGCGCAGGTCGAAGTGGAAATGGTTCCAGTGTTCGGCATTGCTGCCGGGACCGAGGACCGTGCTGAAATATTTGCAGCTGTCGCTACGTACCGATTTCAGCAACCCGCCCTCGCGGAAGGAGAAAAGCCCTTTCTTCCGCACATCGATTTCGTGGCCGTTCTTGAGCACGATCTGGCCGATGTCGATGGCGTTGCCGCGCGCATGTTCCGACATCGGGTTGTAGCGCTGGCGGCTGTTGTTCATGCGGCGGCAGGAATAGCCCCCCATCGGCACGATTTTGCGAACACCGGTCAGATAGCGGGTGCGGGCCGAAACCGCGAGCTCGTTCTTCACCCATTTCGCGAAGGCAAGCGTCGTCTGGCAGTTCAAGGTGACGGCGGGCTTCACGTCGATGTTGCCGGACAGCCCGGCGAGCTTGACGGGATAGTTGATGCCGCAGCTCGGGCCGTTGGAAATGCGCGGCAGATCGTTGAATTCCACACCGAGGCGGCGCAGTTCAGACCGGCAGCTGACTTCCGACTTGGGCATGGCGCCTCTGAGCCACGGCTGGTCGCGCTGGCTCATCGGCCCGCTGTCGCTCATCGGGTTGTTGGGGCGCAGCATCGCCACCTCCTGGGTATCGGCAGCGGGCGCGCGGCTTGGCGAAACGACGCGGGATCCATCGCCCCAGACCATCCCGCCGTTTGCACCGTCTCTCTGCAGTCCGGCACCCCGGCGCTTCGGCGGCACGACAACACGATCGTCGGACATCTGCTCGGAGATCGGCTGGCGGCGGGGCTGCAGCGCCACCGGCTCGTCGGTCCCGATACCATCGACCACGGGCTGATCGCCGACGCCTTCGGCGATGTCGGTATCCTGTTCTTCGGCAAGACCGGTAATATCGCTTTCGTCGGGTCCGAAGCCCAACTCGGCGTCCATGTTGACGCCTTCTTCCGGAATAGTGGTCGAGTTCCCGGGCGGATAGTTGTTGTGCCCGGCAGATGCCTGCTGCAGAGCCTCGTCGCTGTCGATCATCGGCAGCCGGCCCTGGCGCGGCGCGGGAGCTGGCTCCCTCAGATTACCTTGCTGCGAGGACGCGGCGTTGAGGGGCGCAGATTGCACCTGGTCGGGCACCCGCAGATAGTGACCGCTGTCACCGACATAGGCATCCCCCGGTCCTGAAGCATTGCTGCGCGAATATCCGTAGTCGACGGAACTGGCCTGCGAAACCGGCGCCCGGCTCATCTGATAGGCCTGCTGCGACATCGGCTCGGGCGGCAGGGAGCGCATCGGCTCGATTGCGCCGACGCGCGTACCGCTGTCGATCGACGCCGGCGGCACCAGATCCCCCGAGGAACAGGCAACAAGCGTGGACGAAATCATCAGCGAGACTATGACCCGCCGGGAAAGGGAAGCATACGCCATACCAGTTGCCACTCTTCCGGTGCCGAAATGACACAGGTTTCCAGTTTAAGCAGAGGCGGTAAATGAACCTTTGAGAAATCAAGGCCTTTTCGGGGCGTTATGGTGCCTGATCGAGGCAGCGGCCTCTTATAGACCAAAAAGCCGGAAGCCCCGTAAAGCGTTGCTCGGCAGCCACTTCCGCAGGATTTGCCTGTCCGCATCGTGCAAATCTCGTTACGATTTCAAGCCCGATGGAGGACCCCATGCTCAAGGTGCGGACCCACGAAGACTATCTTGCCCGCCTGAACCGGGTACATGATTACGTTTATGCGCATCTTGAGGACGATATCTCCTTCGATCGATTGGCCGAGGTCGCCTGCCTGTCCCCCTATCACTGGAGCCGGATCTACTCGGCCATGCGCGGAGAGACCATCGTCGCGACGATCCGCAGGCTAAGGCTTCAGCGCGCCGCCGACCGGCTGGCCAATTCCGATCTCGAGATAGGACTTGTCGCCGCATATGCCCGTTACAGTTCGACCGACACGTTTGGGCGAGCCTTCCGGGAAGCTTTCGGCATAAGTCCCGCCGCCTATCGGGAGAAGGGCTCGCACGTATCCTTCAAGGCCGCCAGAGCGGCAAGCGATACCAACGGCTTTCCGGTGACGGTCGAAACCGTGCCGGAACGGCACTGCGCCAGCATCGGTCACACCGGTTCCTATATGGCCATCGACCATGCCATGGGCAGGCTCTTCACGGAACTCGCAGCGCGCCGGAGCCTGCCGCCGCAACCCACCATGATCGGCGTGTTCTTCGACGATCCCGATCTGGTGCCTGAAGCGGAATTGCGCTCGCGCGCCTGCCTGCCGCTGACAAGGTCCGTGGCGGTCGAAGTTCCGCTTGAAATGACGGTCCTGCGCGGCGGGCTCCATGCGAAGCTGAACTACACCGGCCCCTATGCGGGTATGCGCAGCGCCTATCGCTGGTTTCTAGGTGTGTGGCTGCCGGCTTCCGGCCACGAACCGGATGACGCTCCCATCTTCGAGGCCTATCTCGACGACCCGCGCGAAGTGCCACAACATGAACTGCGTACCGATATCCACCTGCCCCTCAAGGCGGCCCCATGACAAGCCCTCCCGTCGCAGCACTCGTCGGCGAAGCATTGACGCGCTACCCTGAACCGGTGCGGGCCCGTCTTCTTGAGATCCGCGAGGTGATCTTTACGGTCGCAGCCGGAACCGAAGGCGTCGGCGCGCTCACCGAAACGCTCAAATGGGGGGAACCGGCCTATCTGACGGAGGCAAGCGGAAGCGGGACAACCATCCGGATCGGCACCACGAAAACGGCGCCCCGGGATTGCGCCGTGCTGTTCAATCGGACCTCGCTTATCGGGACCTTGCGAACCCGTTTTGCCGAAGATTTCGCATTCGAGGACAATCGCGCGCTCATCGTCCCCGTCGCGGGACCTTTGCCTCATGAGCCGCTGGCATTCTGCATTCGCGCGGCGCTGACCTATCATCGTCGTGCAAGTGGGCCTTATCGCCGTTGAAGTGTCACCTGGCACCGGGACTTCCGATCTTGCCGAACACGACGGGCACCGAAGTCAAAAAGCCGCCGGACTTTCATCCGGCGGCTCTCTTGATGACGGCGCGGCTGTCAGGCGGCGCGGTAACGGGTCGTCGAGCCGTAGGCAGCACCCCGGCCGGCATTGTCCAGCGTGAAGGCGGCAAGCAGATCCTGCAGGTGCAGGCTCTGGTCCGCAAGCGTCTGGCTCGCAGCCGTGGTCTCTTCCACCATGGCCGCATTCTGCTGGGTCATCTGGTCCATCTGATTGACGGAGGAGTTGATCTCCTGCAGCCCGGTCGCCTGTTCGCGGGCGGCGGTGGCGATCGTGTCCACATGCGCGTTGACCCGTTCGACCAGCGTCGCGATCTCGACCAGGGCGTCACCGGTGGAGCGCACCAGCGAAACGCCGCCTTCGACTTCGCGGGCCGAATTGCTGATCAGCGTCTTGATCTCCTTGGCCGCATTGGCGGAACGCTGGGCAAGCTCGCGCACTTCCTGTGCAACGACTGCAAAGCCCCTGCCCGCCTCGCCCGCACGCGCCGCCTCGACGCCGGCATTGAGCGCCAGGAGGTTGGTCTGGAAGGCGATCTCGTCGATGACGGAGATGATCTGGTTGATGCGGTTCGAAGATTCTTCGATGCGGCCCATGGCGTCGATCGCGTTGCGGACGATCTGACCGGACCGACCGGCGCTTTCCTTCGTCTCGCTCACCATCTCGCGCGCCTCGTGCGCCCGGTCCGATGCGGTACGGACCGTTGCGGTGATCTCGTCCAGCGCGGCGGCGGTTTCCTCGAGGGCCGCGGCCTGCTGTTCGGTGCGCTTGGAGAGATTGCCGGTGGCGCTCGAGATATCGGCAGCGCTGTCGCGAACCACGAGGCTCGTCTCGGTGATGGCCTCGATCGCACGATGCAGCGAGCCGACGGCAGCGTTGAAGTCGTCGCGCAGCTTGGCGTAGTCCTCGCCGATATCGCCGAGCGATACGGAAAGATCTCCACCTGCCAGGCTCTCCAGCGCACGGCCGAGTTCGCCCATGGCGCGGGCCTGACGCTCGGCCGAAGCCGAAAGCACACGTTCCCTTCCGGAACGCTCTTCGGCGAGTGCGCGGCTCTGATCCGCCTCGCGGGCCTGCAGCTGGCTGCGTTCCTCGACCGAGTTTCTCAGAACCACGACGGCGCGGGCGATGTCGCCGATCTCGTTCTTCTCATCCGTGCAGGGAACGGCGACGCCCACCTCGCCGGCAGCGATCGCCTGCAGCACCTGCTTGACCTTGCCGATCGGTCCCGTGACGCTTCTGACGACGAAGGCGGCGCCACCGACCAGGACCAGCGCGCCAACGGCGAAGATCGCACCGAAGTTGATCGCGTCGCGCCGGAACATGGCGTGCAGGTCGTCGACGTAGACGCCGGTGCCGATGACCCAGCCCCACGGCGCGAAGCCGGCCACGTGCGAGTATTTCTCCTGCGGCTGCTCGAAGCCCGGCTTCGGCCAGTAATAGTCCACGAAACCCTTGCCCTGGGCTTTCACCGTGTTGACGAACTCGACGAACAGGAACTTGCCGTTCGGGTCCTTGTCACCGTTGAGATCCTTGCCGTTCATTTCCGGCTTGATCGGATGCATGACCATGCGCGGCGTCATGTCGTTGATCCAGAAATAGCCGGTCCCGTCGCCGTAACGCATGCCGGCGATGATGGCCTTGGCTTCGGTCTGGGCCTGCTCTCGGGTCATGGTGCCGGCGGCCTCCAGACCCTGATATTTCTTCAGCACGGTGAGCGCGGCGTCGTTCATCTGCGCAAGGCCCGCCTTGCGTTCCCGTTCCGAAGAAGCATAGCTCTGGAACAGGCTGAACGTCATCGCGCCGCCGAGAATGATAAGCGACAACAGCACAAGACAGTAAAGCCGCCAGGAAATTGTAAGACGTTGCACGAGGTCCCCCTCCATTTGAAGTTTGTCACATTCTAATGACCGATGGTTACTATGGCGTGAAAGGGAAACCTCGCCCTATGCGCGAACGATGACTTCCGCACATGCAACCATCTGGAAAACCGGATAGGCTTCCGGCCGCATCCGCCCTAAGCTCGGATGGGAGGAATCAGGACAGACAAGAAGGGAACAAGAGCCATGACCGACAATGCGAGACCTACGGGGGAGCTGACGCTCCGCACTCTCGCCATGCCTGCGGACGCCAATGCGGCCGGAGATATCTTCGGCGGCTGGGTCATGGCTCAGATGGACCTTGCGAGCGGTATCCGCGCCGCCGAACGCGCCCGCGGCCGGGTCGTGACGGCGGCGGTGAAAGAAATGGCTTTCCAGCTGCCGGTGAAGATCGGCGATACGCTCAACGTCTACACCGAGATAACCCGCGTCGGGCGCACCTCGATCACGCTGAACGTCGAGGCCTGGGCGCACCGGGCCCGCTACCGGTTCTTGGAAAAAGTGACGGCCGGCACCTTCATCATGGTGGCGCTCGACGAAGACGGCAAACCGACGCCGGTGCCCGAGGAGGAGTAAGCCATGGACGCCGTGACCACCACCGAAACCTTCACGCATATCCGCGTGGTGATGGGCATGGTGGTCAGCCTTGGCCTGGCGCGGCTTCTGAACGGCCTCGCCGGTATCGTGCAGCATCCGAAAGCCGCCCGCGTCTACCTTGTCCATCTCGGATGGGTGGCGTTCATGTTCCTCTTCCTGGTCCATTTCTGGTGGTGGGAACACCGGCTGCACGCCCTGCCCGTCCTCGGCTTTGCCGCCTATCTGTTCCTCATCGGCTTCTGCGCGCTGTTCTTTTTCCTCTGCGCACTCCTCTTCCCCACCTCGATGCAGGATTACGACAGCTACGAGGACTATTTTCTGTCGCGGCGGAAATGGTTCTTCGGTTTCTTCGCCGGATTGCTGATCACCGATATCGTCGACACCATGATCAAAGGCCGCGACTATTTCCTGTCGCTCGGCTTCGAATATCCGGCACGCACCATGATCTATATAGTGCTGAGCCTCGTCGCCGCGACGACCGCCAACCGGCGCTATCACGCCGGTTTTGTCATCTTCGCGCTCGCCTATCAGCTCTATTGGATCTTTCGCGTCTACGACATCCTGACATAGACCGGGGGCACACATGCCATCGATACCCACTCTCGAAACCCGGCGGCTGCTCTTGCGTCCCCAGACGATGGAGGACTGGCCGGACTTTGCCGGGCTGATGTTTTCCTCGCGCGCCGCCTTCATGGGAGGTCCGTTTTCGGAAGATGCGGCCTGGGGCCTGTTCTGCAGCGACATCGCACAGTGGGCGCTGATGGGACACGGCGCATTGATGATGGAGGAACGCGCGACCGGTCGGTGTCTCGGACAGGTCGGCATCAATCACGGCCCGCTCTTTCCCGAACACGAACTGGGCTGGTTCGTTTATCCCGAAGCCGAGGGAAAAGGCTATGCGTACGAAGCCGCCGCCGCATTGCGGGAATGGGCCTTCAAGACGCGGCGCATCGAGACCCTGGTGAGCTACATCCACCCCGATAACAGCCGCTCCCGGAAACTCGCTGAACGGCTGGGTTCAAGGCTGGATGCCACGGCACCGCGTCGAGATCCCGTCGATCTGGTGTTCAGGCACGCTCCATCCCGCTAGCCCTTCAGATAGGCCGAGGACTTGCCGAAACTCAGTCCCGGAAAGACCTTGCCGGTCAGACTGTCCGGGTCGATGCCGAACTGCCGGTAGAGCATGGCGGCCGCTATTTCGCGCACGTCTCCGGTCGGCATCAGGTCGCGCCGATCGAGCAGTTGCTCGTCGCCAAGCCCCGGCCACTGGCCGAGAACCTTGCCGCCGGGGATGGCACCGCCGGCGAGCACTGCAAGTCCGCCGGTCCCGTGGTCGGTGCCGCCGGTCCCGTTCTCGCGCGCCGTGCGGCCGAACTCGGTGATCGCCAGCACGACCGTCTTGCCCCATGCCTCGTCGCCGAGGGAGGCCTTCAGCGTGACGATGGCGGTCGAAAGGTCGCCGACGGCTTTGCGGAACTGCGCCTTTTGACCCACATGGGTGTCCCAGCCGTTGATCGAGAAGCTGGCGATCCGATATTCCTCTCGAAGCATGCCGCCGGCAAGCCCCGCCATTTCGGCAATCCCCGCTCCGCGCTTGGCGTCGCCGTAAAGAGCGTCCGCCGACATATCGGTCTTCCATGCCTCCTCCATCGCCTTGGCAAAGGCCTCGTCACCCGCATAGAGGCGATCGAGAAAGGCGATCTCGTCTTCCGCAAGCGTGAAATTGCTCTGGGTCGACCAGGAGTCCACGTCGTTCGGACCGCTGAGGATGAGCTCCCTCGCGGCGTTGATGTCGATCGCCTTGCGGGCGTCGGAACGGGGAATGGCGGCAAGCGCGCGGTTCAGCCAGCCGGTCCGCTCGGCCTTGTCGCCGCCGCCGGTCTCCAGCATGTCCTGACCGTCGAAATGGCTGCGCTGATCGCGATAGGGCGTCGAGACCGCGTGAATGAAAGACAGTTCCCCCGCCTGCCAAAGCGGCATCAGCGCGGAGGCAGCCGGGTTGAGGCCGAAGAAGCCGTCGAGATCGAGAAGGCCCGTCTGCGGCGTCAGGCCGAGCTTCGGTCGCAGCGCTGCAAAGGCGGGATCGCCATAGGGCTGCACGAGATCGAGCCCGTCCATCGCGCCGCGCAGGACGATCGTCACGAACCGGTTGTCGCCGGGCGCGGCGGCCAGGGTAACCGGGGTCAGGATCGGCGCGGCGGCGGCACAGCAGGCGCCTGCGAGAAACCCGCGGCGCGACAACAGGAGGCTCTGCTGCAAGGTCATGTTCATCTCCTGTTGAATTCGGGTGAAGCGAGAACCATGGTGATGCCATGCACCTTGTTCGGCGCCTGCAAGATGATCCTTCGGGTTTCGGGACGGGCGGCATCGGCCAGCGCGGCGCTAAGAAATTCGGACGGCTCCATCTTCTGCCCGAGGATCCTGGCAACCATGCGCGACCAGGCGATCCGCTCGCTGAGCTGGCTCGGAGACAGCCATACGCCGGCCTCGTCGGCGAAGCCGGCCGGGCTCGGCGGCTGCCAGACCGGCTGGCCCATGCGCTGCAGCGCGCCGAATGTCAGCGCGTTTGCCCGTCCTGCTTTTTGCTTCGCATCCTCCTTCGCCCTTACCCCCGCCATTTCCATGGCCTTTCCGACCGGCCCCTCGTCCTCGCCCTCGATGTCGCGCAGAAGTTCGGCAAAGTTCTTTTCCGGCAGATCGAAAGCGCGGAAACCGGACACAATGAACTCGAAGGGCTGCTTGATCTTCTGCCCCGGATCCGACCACGCGCGCGGATGGGTCAGCATGGCGCGATAGACCTCGGTCAGGTTGCCCTGACTCTTCGTCCAGGCGTCCACCATCGCCTGAACGACCTCCTCCGGCGGAGTGTCGGCAATGAAGTGGTGCGCAAGCTTGCGAGAGATGTGCCGAGCGGTGTTCGGGTTCGCCGCCAGGTCTTCGAGCATCAGGATATGATCCTGACCGACGCCTTCGTCGTCTTCATAGGAGCGGCCGAGCAGCGAAATAGGCCCGGCCTCCGCCAGCCGCGGACGATAGACGACTTCCAGAGCCCGGTTGTCGACCGAAAGGCCGGTGAGTATCAGCGAGGCGGCGCGAACATCGTCCTGTGTATAGCCGCTGCCGGCGCCGAGCGTGTGCAGTTCGAGCAGCTCGCGTCCGAGGTTCTCGTTGAGCCCGCGGCTGTTCTTGCGGCCGGCGACCGAATCGGGCCCGACGCTCTGGTTCTGGTCGAGGTAGATCAGCATTGCCGGATGCAAGATCGCGGCCTGCAGAAGTTTCGAGAAGGAACCGCCGATATTCGGGCGGATCGACTGCGCCTCGTAAAGCGGCACGATCATGCGCATCGGCAGCGACTTCAGGACGCTCGTGGAGAAGTGATCGACCCAGAAGGTCGCCAGCCTTTCGTAAAACCCGAGCGGGGAATGAATGGCCTGGGCGATGCGGCCCATGGCATCCTGGCGATAGATGCGTTGTGCCTGACGCTGCGTTTCCTTGCGCAGATCCGCATTGGGATTGCCTGCCTTGGCGGCCTTCGCCTCCGCCGCCCTGACCGAAAGCACCCGGGTCGCCGTCTCGATTCGTCCCGTCAGCCCCTCGCGGGGAAAACGCGCCTTTTCTGCCACGCCCTCCTCGATCTGTGCCAGCAGCGCATCGGCATCGCCGGGCGGCTCTTCCCCCGGGCGAAGACCATAACCGAAGCGGATAGCGGCCAAGGTCGGGATAGATGGATTCATTCGATCATTTCCTCTTTGGACCATGATCAGGGTCCCCGACAATTGTGGTGGAAAGGTTCATAAATTGCGGCCATTTCGCGACATGGAGAATTTGTAATGCTGAAGGCGGCAGGCCGCCGTCCAAACATCTACAACCCCCAACTCCCCCTTTGGTTGCAGGCGATACGTTTTCAATCGGAAATACCTGTGGCCTTATGTAATTCTCGGGGGAACTTGAATGATACGAAGAACTTGTCGGGCAGCCATTATCATGGCTGCAGCAACGGTTGCGCTTACCGGCTGCACTCCATCGATCGCCGGAGGCCCAAACCTCGCACAATACAACAGTGTGACCGCAACTTATTTTGCCGGCGGCTACGCGCCGTCGCGTCTGGCGGCCTATCATTCCGCTGGTGATTTCGACAAAAAGGCGCTTCGCAATTCGATCGTCCTCAGCGCCATGGGTTCGATCGATATGGAGTATGCGCGCTTCTCTTCCGAACTGACGCAGGAAGGCCAGGGCGTTCCCTTCGTCGCGACCATTGCCAGCCTGTCGCTAAGCGGTGCGGGGACGCTTGCTGCAGCAAAGGCCACCAAGACGGCGCTGGCTGCCGTGGACACCGGCCTCAAGGGCGCGCATGCCGCCTATGACAAGAGCATCCTCTCGGAGAAGACGATCCAGTTCCTGCAGAAGCAGATGCGCGCCAACCGGAACCGGGTGCGCTCGTCGATAATCGACAAGCTGCCGCTGGATACGGCGGCCTATCCGCTGGAACTGGCCCTGATGGATGTCAATGAATACGCCTCGGCCGGCACGGTGACTGCGGGACTGATCGGCATCGATGAACAGACCTCGCAGGCTCTGGCTCTGACCGAGGCCAGCAGGACCGAAGTCGTCTACCCCTATGCGGCAGACGACGCGAGCGCACTCATTAACAGCTATATCGACCGCAATCCTGACGACGCCCCCCGGACGCTCAAGAACTGGGTTGCCCGACACAACATAACGAGACTGACGGATTTCCTGAACGACGCGCGCTTTGCGGCGGCGCGCCGCCAGTTCGTCCGCGAATACGGGCTGAAACCGGGCTGAGGCTTCCGGCATCTTGGGTTTCAATCTCGACAGGCTCCATGGGAGGAGATCAGATGATAACGATCACAGGCGTGCCCGAACGGGAGTTGCCCAACGTTCTCCGCAGCATTTCGATCGACGGATTGACCGTCATATCGATCGAGAAAGTGACTGATGGCACCTACACCATCATCTACGGCCCGGACGCAACTGCGACCCCGTCCAATCCCCTGGCGTCACCCCGCCGGGACGCCGGAGCGAGGACGGAGAAGAGATAACCTGTCCGCCACCGGGGAAGGATGACTCGGCGAAGAGTTCGGCCTATGACGCATTCCGGCCCGAAGCGGACAAAAAAGCCTGCCCCGAAGGGCAGGCGAAGTCCGCTCTGGGAGTAGTAGAGCGGAGGGGAACTTGATTTCGTGGCCTATTCGTGCGTCACGACCTCTTTAGGAATGGCTCGCCTGTAAGACACCGCGAGTGCCAGCCCGAGCAGGATCACCACCACGCCTGCAACGAATAGAGGCCCTAGCTGATCGCCAAACATGAAGGCGGCAGTTGTGATTCCGAAAACGGGCTGGAGGTATTGCACGCTTGCCGCGACCCGAGCTGGGACGACGCGGAGGATGTACAGCCATAGCAGCAAGCCAGCGACTGTAACCATCACGCCAAGATAGATAGCGGCCCAAAACGCCTGAGTTGTTAGCTCGTAGGAGCTGGTAGCCATTTCAGAAGCAGCCAGCGGGAGGATTGCAACTAAGCCAGCAAGGGCATTCCAGGCAGCGACGGGAAGCGTCCCATATCGCTCCGTCAGCTCCGCGCTCCAGATGTAGTAGAAGGCGATTGCGAGTGCCGAAACCAGCATCCAGGTCACGCCTGCCACCGTGGTCCTCGATAGGTCATCGACACCGGAGCCGCTTCCGATCGCCACAAGCGCGATACCGCCGAAGGCAGCCAAGAGGCCGGCCCAATGCCGTATCGCTACCGGCTGCCCAAGACGGATCGCCGCGAAGATGACGATGAAGATGGGAATGGTGGCGGAGACTATAGTTCCGACGGAGGCCGACGTACCCTGGACACCGAAGGACTGCGCGACATTACCGAGGGTGATGCCCATTACGCCGAGTGCGATAATGCTCGGGACAGCCTTCAGCGGAAGCCGAAGCTGGTCCGCCGCTAGGATCAAGAGCAAAGGCACAGCCACGAGGAACCGCAGCGCCGTGAACATCAGCGGAGGCACGGTTTCCAGCCCGAGTTTGGTGATTGGGATCGACAAGCCCCAAATGACCGCAAGCAGCAGCATCGCAAGGACGTTCTTCGTAGCGGATATGGGTTTGGTGGCAGTCATGCCCGCCGCGGCCGTGTTCTCGCTCATGCGCAGGATCATTCGTAAGTTTGAGATGTGCGTGCGGTTCATTCCTATGCTACGGCTGGACACGCTGACAAACGATAGGTTCTCACAGGATGCGTGAGGAAGGATCACGCATTATACCGCATGGCCGAACACCTTCCTCCGCTCCAGAACCTCCGTGCCTTTGAGGCAACGGCTAGACGCCTGAGCATGACGCTCGCGGCTGAAGAGCTTCATTTGACGCACGGCGCAATCAGTCGACAGATCAGAGCGCTTGAAGACCATCTTGGCACACCACTCTTCCGTCGACTGACCCGTAAGATCGAGCTAACGGACGCGGGCGTCTCCTTCTACAGCGTGGTGACCCGCCTCCTGTCAGAGCTGGCGCGGGAAGCGGAAGCTATCCGAAGCCGCAGCGAGACCCAGCGTCTCGTTATAAGCTCCGGAGTCTCCTTCGCTAGCAGGTGGCTGACACCGCGCCTCCACAGGCTGATGGCCCTGCACCCCGAGTTCGACATCCACCTTGAGGTTACTGACAACTGGGTAGACTTCGCCAGGAGCCAGCTCGACATTGCTTTGCGATACGGCCCGGGCACATATCCCGCAGCGACGGCGGAGCGCATCATGAATGAAACCGTCTCACCTGTTTGTGCACCGACATATCTGGAGCAGGTTGGAGGGCTGGCCAAGCCTGCCGATCTGTCGAGATGCCGGCTCATCCATGAGGTCGGGATGACCGCGACCTGGGAGCGGTGGTTCGCGATGGTGAACCTCCCTTATCCGGAGGCGCGTGGTCCAGGCTACAGCCACGGCAGCATGTCGATCGAAGCGGCTGTCAGAGGTGAAGGTGTGGCTCTCGGCAGGAGTGTCCTGGTGGCTGAAGACCTCCGACAGGGCCGGCTCGTCGCGCCTTTCCCGCATGCAAAGCTGGATGTCGAGCTTGGCTACGACCTCGTCTATAGGGCCGGCAACCAACACCATCCCAAAGTTCAAGCCATCAGGACATGGCTCGCAGACGAGGTCCTGAAAGCCGCATCGATATAAGTACGGAGACGTCCGCTCGTGGCGCGATTCAGCCACGAACGACCCTCGGCCGGCCGTACTGCTATCGAATTCCGTAAAAGCCTCCAAGCTCATCGCGCGTGGATCGCACCCATATACCGGTCACGCGGGAGATTCCTTTTTTAAATGCGGGAACACTGATAAGTTCGATCGGGTTGTGGGTTAGAGATCGCCTTTAAAGGAATTTTATAGGGGATCGGTCATGTTGCGATGTTGCCAGCCACTATCCGACGGAGCTTATGGAGAAGGATCCGAAAACCGACAAGGCCGACCGGTCGCTTGACATGGATGTCCGGCGTGCCCAGGCCTTTACGATGCTCGATCGCCTGCGCTCGACGCTCATCACCAACGCTGTGATCTCCGCGTCCGCTCTGTTTGTCTCCACCCTCAGTCACGGTCTGGCGTTTTCGACCAGCGTATGGTTCGCTTCCGTTATCGGCGGTCTCGTCCTGCGTGCATTCCTCGGGACGATCCTGAAACGCTGGCAGACGGCCGAACACGATCCCCAGCAGGCGCTCGATGTCCTGACGGTCGGTGCACTGACCAGCGGCACCACCTGGGCAATGCTTCCGCTCTCGGTACCCGACTTCAATCCTGTGGGCGGAGATAGCGGGCTCTATCTCATCATGTGCGGCATGGCGACCGGGGCGATCATGATGGGCATGGGATATAGTCCGATTTCGCTCGCGTTCGCCTTGCCTCCGCTTGCCGCCGTCGTTGTTTCGCTTGCCGCAGGAGGCGATGCGAGCGGTTGGCTGGTCGCGCTCAACGTGCTGGCGCTGACCTTGGTCCTCTTCCGCAGCAGCCGCATGAGCCAGGCTACCTTCATCGACAACGTGCGGGGCAAGCTGAAGGCGACGGCGCTGGCCGATTCTCTCTCATCCGCCAATTCGGACATCCTGCGCGCCAATTACCGGCTCGAGGTGCTGGCCAATTGCGACCCTCTCACCGGTCTTGCCAATCGCGCCGCCTTCAACGCGGCCCTTACCACCGGAATCTCCGCGGCGACCGAAAGCGGCACGCAGCTCGCCCTCCTCATCCTTGATCTCGACCGGTTCAAGTCCATCAACGATACGCTCGGCCACAGCGCCGGCGATGCGCTGCTTGTGGAGGTCAGCGACCGGCTGCGTTCGACAGCCGACGGCAAAGGCATCATTGCACGGCTCGGCGGCGACGAATTTGCGATGATTTTCGGGGGCGCCGACGCAGCCAACCTGGCGCGTGTTCAGGCGGAGCGCATTCTGGAGCGCAGCCGTCAGCCCGTCATGCTCGACGGGCAGGCAACCGTTGTCGGCACCTCGATCGGCCTCGCCGTCTTTCCCGATCATGGAGACACCGCCGAAGATCTGTTCATCTGCGCCGACATGGCCCTCTACCGGGCGAAGGATGGGGGCCGCCGCCAGTGGCGCGAATTCGAACCCACCTTCCGTTCCCAGGCCGACCGCCAGCATCAGATCGAACAGGAACTCGGCGAAGCGCTGGCGAGCGGCGACATCCACGCCTGGTTCCAGCCGCAGGTCAATCTCGCCTCCGAGGAGATCACCGGCTTCGAGGCGCTGGTGCGCTGGCACCATCCCTATCTCGGGCCGATCGCGCCGCCGGAGATCGTTCATGCTGCGCAGGCCACCAACCTTTCCGACAAGCTGACCGCCACCGTCGCGGAAGCGGCCTGCCGGCTGCTGAACAGCCTGCCGGCGCTCGGCCTGCCGAAGGCCACGGTGGCGATCAACGTCTCCCCACGCGAATTCGACCTCTACAGCGTCGCTGACGTGCTCGACCGCATCACCACGGCGCATCGCATCGATCCGGCGCTGTTCGAGATCGAGATCACCGAGGAGGCCATTCTCGACACGCTGGTCGCGGGCGAGCAGCTGAAACGGATCGAGCGCTCCGGCTACAAGCTGGCGGTCGACGACTTCGGCGCCGGCCATTCCTCGCTCGCCTATCTGGTGCAGCTCAAGGTCGACCGGTTGAAGCTCGACCGCCGCTTCGTCAGCGGCATCCACCAGAGCCGCCAGAATCAGGAGATCGTCGCCGCCATGGTCGGGCTCGGCCGGGCGCTGTCCATGGACGTGGTGATCGAGGGCGTCGAAAGCGAGGAGGAGGCGGAAGCCCTGAAATGCCTCGGCTGTTCCTGCGCCCAGGGCTATTTCTTCGGCCGTCCCATGCCCGCGGACCGGATCGCCGGCTGGATCGAAAGACGGCGGGCGCTCGGCAACCGCGCCGTCGCCTGAGGGCGGTATCGTTTCCCTTTTGTACTCGTTTTGTGGCCGCGCCCCCTTTTCTTCGACGCGATTCCTCTCCATATTCGTCGCATGGCCAAATCCCCGAAGAAATCTCCCGCCTCGCCCCGTGAAAACAACGCAGGTTTCGAGGAAGCCCCTCAATCGTCCTTCGAAGGCGCTCCCCTGTCCGGCAGCGTTTCCGACTGGGTGAAGCAGCTCGAGGCGGAGGCGGAGGCCTCCTCCGTCGAAACCCAGCGGGAGATCGCCTCGAAGGCCGGCAAGCACCGCAAGAAGATCGAGATCGCCGCCCGCGAAGAGGCCATCAAACAGGCCGCGAAAGACGCGCCGAAAACAGCCAAAAACACCACCGCATCGAAGACCGCCCGCGGCGTGTCGATCGGCGCCTCCTCCGACCCGAAGACCCGCGCCGCCGCCGGCCTCAACCCGGTCGCCGGCCTCGACGTGTCGCTGGAGGAGGCCAAGAACCTCGCCCCCGGTGCCGTCACCGCCACGGTCGAGGCGCTGTCGAAGCTGATCGAGAGCGGCAATCCGCTGTTCAAGGACGGCAAGATGTGGACGCCGCACCGCCCCGCCCGGCCGGAAAAATCCGAAGGCGGCATTCCGATCCGCATGGCGTCTGAATACCAGCCCGCCGGCGACCAGCCGACCGCCATCCGCGATCTGGTCGAGGGCATATCGTCGGGCGAGCGCAGCCAGGTGCTGCTCGGCGTCACCGGCTCGGGCAAGACCTTCACCATGGCCAAGGTAATCGAGGAGACGCAGCGCCCCGCCGTCATCCTCGCGCCCAACAAGACGCTCGCGGCGCAGCTCTATTCGGAGTTCAAGAACTTCTTCCCCGACAACGCGGTGGAATATTTCGTCTCCTACTACGACTATTACCAGCCGGAGGCCTATGTGCCCCGCTCCGACACCTATATCGAGAAGGAATCGTCGATCAACGAGCAGATCGACCGGATGCGCCACGCCGCCACCCGCGCCATCCTTGAGCGCGACGACTGCATCATCGTCGCCTCGGTCTCTTGCATCTACGGTATCGGCTCGGTCGAGACCTATACGGCGATGACCTTCCAGATGTCGGTCGGCGACCGGCTGGATCAACGCCAGCTCCTGGCCGATCTCGTCGCCCAGCAATACAAGCGCCGCGACATGGATTTCCAGCGCGGCTCGTTCCGCGTCCGCGGCGATACCATCGAGATCTTCCCCGCCCACCTGGAAGACGCGGCCTGGCGCATCTCGATGTTCGGCGACGAGATCGACGCGATCACCGAATTCGACCCGCTCACCGGCCAGAAGACCGGCGATCTGAAATCGGTAAAGATCTACGCCAATTCGCACTATGTCACCCCGCGCCCCACCCTCAACGCCGCGATCAAGTCGATCAAGGAGGAGCTGAAGCACCGCCTCGCCGAGCTGGAAGCCGCCGGCCGCCTGCTCGAGGCGCAGCGGCTGGAACAGCGCACCCGCTACGACGTCGAGATGATGGAGGCGACCGGCTCCTGCGCCGGCATCGAGAACTATTCGCGCTATCTCACCGGCCGCCGCCCCGGCGAGCCGCCGCCGACGCTGTTCGAATACATCCCGGACAATGCGCTGATCTTCATCGACGAAAGCCATGTCACCATCCCGCAGATCGGCGGCATGTATCGCGGCGACTTCCGCCGCAAGGCGACGCTCGCCGAATACGGCTTCCGCCTGCCGTCCTGCATGGACAACCGGCCGCTGCGCTTCGAGGAATGGGACGCCATGCGCCCGCCGACCGTCGCCGTCTCCGCCACCCCCGGCGGCTGGGAAATGGAGCAGGCCGGCGGCGTCTTCGCCGAACAGGTCATCCGCCCGACCGGCCTCATCGATCCGCCCGTCGAGGTCCGCCCGGCCCGCAGCCAGGTCGACGACGTGCTCGGCGAGATCCGCGAGACCGCCGCCAAGGGTTACCGCACGCTCTGCACCGTGCTCACCAAGCGCATGGCGGAAGACCTCACCGAATACCTGCACGAACAGGGCGTGCGCGTCCGCTACATGCATTCGGACATCGACACGCTGGAGCGCATCGAGATCATCCGCGATCTGCGCCTCGGCGCCTTCGACGTGCTTGTCGGTATCAACCTGCTCCGCGAAGGCCTCGACATTCCCGAATGCGGCTTCGTCGCCATTCTCGACGCCGACAAGGAAGGGTTCCTCCGCTCCGAAACCTCGCTCATCCAGACGATCGGCCGCGCCGCGCGAAACGTCGACGGCAAGGTCATCCTCTATGCCGACAAGGTCACCGGCTCGATGCAACGGGCGATGGACGAGACCGCCCGCCGCCGCGAAAAGCAGATGGCCTATAACGAGGAACACGGCATCACGCCGGAATCGGTGAAGGCGAGGATTTCCGACATCCTCGATTCCGTCTACGAACGCGACCACGTCCGCGCCGACATTTCCGGCGTCTCCGGTAAGGGCTTTGCCGATGGCGGGCACCTGGTCGGCAACAATCTGCAGGCGCATCTCAACGCGCTCGAAAAGGACATGCGCAACGCCGCCGCCGACCTCGACTTCGAAAAAGCCGCGCGCCTGCGCGACGAGATCAAACGCCTCAAGGCGGCGGAACTGTCGGTCATGGATGATCCGATCGCCAGAGACGAAGCGCGCAGCCAGGAGAAAGCCGGCAAGGGCGGAACGAGAGGCCGCCGCGAGTCGATCTCCCGCCTTGAGGGGGAGATGGGCGGCAGCCCAGAGGGGGGCGATCTTGCTCCGACGTCCGATATACCCCCCTCTGCCCCTGCCGGGGCCGAGGGGCCGAGCCACGGGTCTCGTCCCGTTCAGGGAACCCCGCCTCAAGGGGAGGGTGAAAGCGGCCGCGGCTCCTACTTCGCCAAACCCTCGCTAGACGACATGGGCCGCGACATCGCCGAACCCGCGAAAGCATCCCTCTTCCGGAAAAACACGCTGGACGAAATGACCGTCGGGCGGACGGAAAAGCCGGTCGCGGGCAAGCTGCCGCCGAAGCCGCCGGAGACCGAACCCGGCAAGCGCTTCTCACCCCTGCTCGAAGGCCAGCCGGAGCGCGACGACGGAGTGCGTCCGCTCGTCAGAGGAAAAATAGGCGCCGGCTCTTACGAAGACCCCGGCGAGCAGAAGCGCAAAAGCCGCACCAAAGGCAAGACCGGTCGGCCTGGACGGTAGCCGCTAGGTCTCTTCTCCCCGCCTGCGGGGGTGAGACGTGTTCAGCGCAGCCGACGAAACGATCCAGCGAATCGTTTCGAGCGACGAACGCCCTGAGCCAAAGCGAAGGGCCGGCCAAGATGCCGGCAGGCAGATGAGGGGGCGACGGCGTCCCGCCCTCACTCGAACCGTTCATCGGTATGCTGCACCTCGGCCGAGATCACGTTGTCGATCACCACATGCGAAAGCAGTGTCGGCCCGACCGCCCAGAGCGCGCGCATATGGTCGGTATCCTCGTGACGCCGATGCGCCTCCTCGCTGGTAAAGGCTTCGGCCAGCAATATCCTGTCCGGATCGTCAGGCATGGGCACGAGCTCGATGTAAAGACAGTCCGGATCGAGCCGGCTCTTCTCCAGATGCTCCCGCGCCGCCTCCAGATATTCCGCCCGCTTTCCCGGCTTGGTGGTGAAGAACCCGACGATGATTTTCATGGCGGTGGTCCTGGGGGTCGGTAAACGGAGAAAGGTGGAGCGGGCGGGAGGTTAGAGCAATATGGGTACTTCGTATAACGACATCAACACGCAATAACGTCAGGGAAACAGAGACGTAAATGGCATAGCCCCGTGGGCAGAAAGTATCACTCTCGTTCGCAACCTCCGGCCTTCAAACCCATACACAATGTGTCGGTAGCTCGCTGGCCAATTGCTACTCAAGATGGTAGATACAGGGTGATGTACTCCCTCCTGTTTATGTATTGGAAAAGTCTATAAATGTGGCAACGCAAAAGTTTTGAGGTGTCTGGCACAAGGTTCCGCTGGGATAGAGGATGGGTATATTATTGGGTGGAGCCAATTCTTGACGAAGCTCTAGCGCCCGAGGGGTGGCCGGAAGTCGATGAAGCAACCAAGAAGGAGCATTTAAGAAATAAAAAGACAAGATGGAGCAGCTTTATCGTTGAGCTTAAGACGCCGATCGTCTGTAATAATGACATCGTAGATGTAATATCAGCCAGCGGACTAAGAATTTACCCGCCATTTAAGCTGAACCAAAAAGAAGCTAATGGTGGATTATTCTCGGAAATGGCGTTGCCCGTCGGCGACTCGGTAGTTGATAGCAAGCTTCATATTCCGGATTATGCAATCAAAGGCGCGTCAACCGATATGAAGATCGGCGATGCTGAACCCTGTTATGGGCTTCGAATCGATATTGAGGAAGGTGTAGCGCACGACGTTGCACTCGAATTTTTCCTTCAGCTAATTCGTCAATATTCGAAACAATGGTGGGTCAGCACGGCACAGAACCCCTTTGATATTGGCGTCAGGATCAACTTTCAGGTTCAAGAAGACAATTCGCCCAGGCTTCTTCTAAAGCATTGTGGGGCAGGTCAGATCGCGGCCCCGTGGTATGGTGTAGCCGCCACTCAGAATTTAGTAGGAATAGAAATTCCGGTTGACCGGACGATTTGGGTCGAAGTGGGGCGATGTATGAGCCTCGGTTACGGACGTGAGGACGCGCTACAGTATTTTCTTACCGCCATTGCCGCATTTATGGCCTATGAAGATAACCAAACAATACTGAATCTGGCTTTCATGTTTGAAGTTGCAGAAAACAAAACAAGAATCCTTCAGGATAAGAACTCCTTAAGCAAGAATAAAGATCTACTAAAAAATGCCGTCGTGGCTACAGAGCAACAGATTACCACCTTTAGAAAATTGATTATTGACAGAGATAATATCGCACACGGCAGACGCGCTTATCACGCATCAAAAAATCCTCGCATTCTGATCGATTACCTTGAAATATCCGCCGAATTTATAAATCGTTATCTTGATCTTTGTCGGGAACTTGGGTGGGATAAGGCCCTCAAGACTGCGTTGTAATCACACGACCGCGCTGCTGACCGAGGAGATACAGTGCGGTAATATGGTGCGAATCCGCAGAGGCGCACCCGGCTCCGTCATTCTTGTGTCGTCACAGGCTCCGGCGACCCTCGCGTCAGTGGCGCGGAAGACACCCTTCAACCGGAATAATTGCTCCAGCCGTGCGAGCGTTGAGAGCAAGCCGCAAAACCTCATCATCCGAGTCTGCGGAACATCCTATCGGTGGACCACACGGCTATCAGCCGTGCTAACACCTCATACCCCTATCCTTCCCCCCAATCCTCGCGTAACCATCTCCCATCGCAGTTCGGGAAACCACACCATGCGCCTCCCAGCCGTCCTTCTCGCCTTCACCCTGCTTGCCCTTTCCGCCCTTTCCGCCGGTGCCGAGACCTTCAAAACGCCGCAGGCGCTGATCAAGGCGCTTTATGCCTATGACACGGCCGAAAGCGACGAGGATGCGCCCTCGCCCTACAGCCCCTTCTTTTCCCGCGGGCTCAACCGGCTGTTCCAGGCGGACCGCGACGCGACGCCGGAGGGCGAGGTCGGCGCGGTGGATTTCGATCCGGTGATATCGGGTCAGGATGGCGAGGCGAAAAACGTCAGGCTCAGCCCGCCGATCACGATGGATGACCGGGCCGAGCTGGAAGTCTCGTTCCGGAACGGCAGCGAGGCCGTGACGCTCTATTACACGCTGGTGCGCGAACAGGGCGGCTGGAAGGTGGACGACATCGCCAACCAGGAGGGCGAATATCCGTGGAGCCTGCGCGAGCTTCTTGAGCAATAGGCGTCGGTTTTCTCGACGGCAGCCCCAGGCGCCCTTCTTCCCGTCCTTGTGACAGCAATCCGGCAGCGCCACGTCGGGGGCGGAAAAAAACTCCAGCCTTGCCTCCGATGGCAGAGCGCATACGGGCGGTGCGGCGGCGCCGCGTTCCCAACCCTCCCCCTTGTGGGGAGGGTGGCCGGCAGGCGGGAGGGGTTTTCATGCGAGCAACGGCCCCACAAGGCGGAGGGGCTCTATGCACCGCCCTCAGGCCTTCCTATGCGGTTGCCATGCGCCAAAACGGGGATGTTCCCGAACTCCTGCTCCAATCTTTTCAACACCTTACCGAAATCCACATCCTCTCTCATCCCCGTCCCCTCAACCCATGCCTACACTCTCCCCGTTCCGTATCGGATACACCGGAAGGCGTTCCGGCGAGCGGGGCCGGCGCCGGGTGCAGGGAAACGACGTAAGTCCTTGCATTCGGGGTCCGCGGAAAATGGTCTCCCTCCGGCGACACGGGGAGAGATGAAGGGCACCGGACCGGCCCTCGTCTCTTGATGCCCGAAAGCGCGCGCCGGGCGTGCCTGTGCGGCACACATGGTGGCCCGAAGGATGGTTTCGCCGGACTCTTTGAAGTCCGTCCG
>UBYX01000036.1 GCA_900469955.1 Hyphomicrobiales bacterium
GCGCCAGGCCGGGAGAACTAAGAGCCTGACGACCTCAACTGCTCCAACCGCCCGGTGCGGACCCGCATGCCGGGTGGTGTGGGAGGGGCGGAGCCAATAGGCTCCCCCCTATCCCGATTCAGCCGGCCGCTTTCATCTCGCCATAATGCGAAAAGCGCTTGCTGAAAATGTCTGGCCAGGAGGCCAGTTCCGGACGGCCCTCGGCCCACTGCCCGTTGAAGCGCAGGTCGAGATAGCCGATCAGCGCCGCGAGCGCGAAATGGCCGCCATTGAGTTTCTTGCCGGTCTTCGGCAGGTTCTTTTCCAGGTAGTCGAGACCACGAACGACCTTTTCCCATTGCTTGTCGATCCATGGCTGGTGGATCTTCTCTTCCGGGTGGAACCGGCGCTCGTACATGATCGCCAGCAGGCAATCCATGATTCCGTCGCACAAGGCTTCCAGAACTTCGACGTCGGTGCGCTTCGCATCCTTTTTCGGATAGAGCTGTCCGCCCGCTTGGCGGTTGAGATAGTGCATGATTGCGATGCTGTCGTAGATCGGCGGCTCGCCGTCCCGGATCAGGACCGGGATCTTGCCGAGCGGATTGTTGTCGATCAGTTCCGGCGGATTGGTGTTGGTGTCTATCTTCACCTCGGAGATCTGAATGCCGAGATAGCGGGCGGCCATACGCACCTTGGCGGCATAAGGGGAGGCCGGCGAATATAATAGTTTCATCATTGATCCTCGTTTGAAATCATTGAGCAGGAGGCAGGGTGATCTGGCCGATCTTGCAGCCGTCACCGTCCACTTCCGGGCAATCGCGGAAAGACAGGTCCTTTGTCAGGCAGATGCGCACCTCCTCCAGCCGTTTTCCCTCGCAGCTTGCGGCGATTCCCCGGCGGCTCATGCCCGGATTCGCGGCGATGAACCGGTCTTCGATCTGATCGGCTGAGACCGTCACCGAGGTTTCGCCGCTGGAGAGATCGGATGGCAGGCGGATGCGCCCGAAAGCCTCGCGGACCTTGGCGAAATATTCACCCTGGTTCAAGCCCGTGCAGCTTCCATGCTTGCGCCATTGATGGCCGACAAGCCCCATCGACGGCATGATGTCGAACATGGTTTGACCGAGCGAACGCGGCACGCGCTCCGGTTCGCGCGTCTGGCAGAAATCGGGATAACCTTTTTCATATTGCGGCCAGAGTCCATGCACGATGAAACGGAAATCCTCGTCTCCACCGCATTGCTGCTCGTTTCGGCCGCCATTTTGCGTGGCGCAGAAGGTCGGCGACCAAGAGAGCGAAAGCACATAGAAATCGAATTTTCCGGCTCGATCCTGCGCCGCGGCCGGAGCGACGGCAAGAAAACAGGCGAGGAAGCAACCAAAAGCGCGCCGGCGAAGTTGATCGGCCAAAGGTACCCCCTGCGATGAATATGCGACCGAAGCCTTAACGGTGTTGATTTAAACAGGCGTGGGAAGAACGGCAATATCGGAATGAAATTCAAGAAGTACTTCTGGCCTTTGGTCGGTGCCATAACCATCGTCGTTTCGGCAAGGTTTCTCTACAAGGAGCTTCGCGGCCTGTCGCTCGACAAGCTGGGTGACAGCTTCGACGCCATCTCCACGGGAAACTGGATCCTTTGTGGTTTGTCCACATTGCTGGCCTATGCCGCGCTCGCCGGGTACGACCGGATCGCGCTGATGCATCTCGGCCGCAAGGTGAACTGGCTCTTCATCACCCTCTGTTCTTTCACCACCTATGCGCTCTCCCACAATATCGGCGCCTCCGTCGTATCGGGCGCGGTGGTACGATATCGGGCCTATTCCGCCAAGGGATTGACGCCGGCTGAGATCGGCGTGCTGATCGCGGTCTGCTCCTTCACGTTCATTCTGGGCACGCTTTTCCTCGCCGGGATCGTGCTGATCATCGAGCCTGAGGTCACGGGTCGTTTCGGCGACCTCCTTCCATTGGAGGCATCGGCGGCGACGGGATATGTGCTGCTCGGACTGGTGGCGCTTTATGTCGCGGCGAGCTTCATGAAGCTCCGGCCGCTTCAGATCGGCTCGCTGAAGATATTTTATCCCGCGCCGCCGGTCGTGCTGCCGCAACTCCTCATCGCCCCGGTCGAGCTCATCGGGGCAGCCGGAATCATCTACTTCGCGCTGCCCGAGGCGGGAAATCCGGGCTTTATGATCGTCCTCGGCATCTTCCTGATTTCCTTTTCGGCCGCACTCATCTCCCATGCGCCGGGCGGGCTTGGCGTGCTGGAGCTCGTCTTCATCATGGGACTGCCGGACATGGACCAGGCCGACGTGATCGCCGCGCTGCTGATCTTCCGGCTGTTCTACCTGCTCATTCCGTTCGCGATGGCGCTGGTGGTCGTCCTGCTCTTCGAGCGGTCGCGGTGGAAGATCGAGCATCCGGCCGACATGGAGCGCGGCAAGCGGGAAAATTCCTGAAGCCGACTATTCGCCGCGGAGCCAGAAGGCACGCTGGGAGGCAAACCGGTCCTGC
The DNA here is from genome assembly GCA_900469955.1 of Hyphomicrobiales bacterium. Taxonomy (GTDB): domain Bacteria; phylum Pseudomonadota; class Alphaproteobacteria; order Rhizobiales; family Rhizobiaceae; genus Neorhizobium. The sequence goes on from UBYX01000036.1 coordinate 2,494, forward strand.
GCCAGAATGTCCTTCAGTACCGGCAAGATTGCGTGCAGCTCGTCCTTCAGCGTGAAGGGAGGATTGACGATCACGAGGCCGGAGCCGGACAGGCCGGTCGCTTCCCGGTCGCTCTTCACCGTGAGTTCGGCACAGAGCATCTTCGGGATCTCCAGCGCTTGCAGTTCCTCGTGGAAGGTCTTGATCGGCGCGCCCTTCTTGATCGGGTACCAGAGGCAGTAGGTGCCACCCGGAAAGCGGCGCCAGGCCGTGGCGAGGCCCCCGACGAGACGCGTATATTCTCCCTCTTCCTCGAAGGGTGGATCGACGAGGATGATGCCGCGCTTCTCCTTCGGCGGCAGATGCGCGCCGAGCGCCAGCCAGCCGTCGAGTTCGGTCGCCCGCACCTGGAAATCGCCCTCGAAGAGGTTGTGCAGGCGGTTGAAGTCTTCCGGATGCAGCTCCATCGCAGAAAGCCGGTCCTGCGGGCGGAACAGCATACGCGCGAGCTTCGGGGAACCGGGATAAAGCTTCAGCCCGCCATTCGGGTTCAGCTCCTTCACCGCCGTCAGATAGGGCTCGAGCAGTTCGGATACTTTTGCGGGCAACTCGGCTTCCATCAGCCGGCCGATGCCGTCGCGCCATTCGCCGGTCTTCTGCGCCTCTTCGGAGGAAAGATCGTAAAGCCCGATGCCGGCATGGGTATCGAGCACGCGGAACGCCTTGTCCTTGTTCTGCGCATAGCGGATCAGCCGCGCCAGCACTGCGTGTTTCAGGACATCGGCGAAATTGCCCGCGTGATAGATATGCCGGTAGTTCATCGTCGCTGCTGTCTCGCGTGAATTAATTTGATGGGCGCCAAATCGCGCTTTTTGCGCGGCCTAGCATGCAATATAGAAAAGCCATGAACGTTGCGACCCCGATCACCGCGAAAACCGCCGCCGCGCCGACCAAGGTTGGCCATACCGTCTGTCCTCACGACTGTCCGTCCGCCTGCGCATTGGATGTCGACCTCACCCCCGACGGCCGCATCGGTCGGGTGCGCGGCTCGGCCGACAATACCTATACCGCAGGCGTGATTTGCGCCAAGGTCGCCCGCTATTCCGAGCGCATCTATCATCCAGGTCGCCTTATGGTGCCAAAGCGGCGCAAGGGCCGGAAGGGAGAGGGAAGCTGGCAGGAGGTTTCCTGGGAGGCGGCGCTCGACGAGATTGCCGATGCCTTCGTCAAGGCGGAAGCCAAACACGGCTCGGAAGCCGTCTGGCCCTATTTCTACGCCGGTACGATGGGGCAGGTGCAGCGCGATTCGATCGAGCGGCTGCGGCACGCCAAGAAATATTCCGGCTTCTTCGGCACGATCTGCACCAACATGGCCTGGACCGGCTATGTGATGGGGACCGGAGCGCTTCGCGGTCCCGATCCGCGTGAGATGGCGAAGGCCGACTGCGTGGTGATCTGGGGCACCAACGCCGTCTCCACCCAGGTCAACGTGATGACCCATGCGGTGAAGGCGCGCAAGGAACGCGGCGCCAAGATCGTCGTCATCGACATCTACGATAACCCGACAATGAAGCAGGCGGACATGGCGCTCGTCGTCCGGCCCGGCACAGACGCCGCGCTTGCCTGCGCAGTGATGCATATCGCCTTCCGCGACGGTTATGCCGACCGCGCCTATATGGAGAAATATGCCGACGATCCGGTCGGCCTTGAGGCGCATCTGAAGACGAAGACGCCGGAATGGGCGGCGGCAATTACCGGCCTTTCTGTGGACGAAATCGAAACTTTCGCCCGCCTCGTCGGCACGACGAAAAAGACATTCTTCCGGCTTGGCTACGGTTTTGCGCGCCAGCGCAACGGCACCGTTTCCATGCATGCGGCGCTGTCGATCGGGACGGTGCTCGGCTCTTGGCAATACGAAGGCGGCGGTGCCTTCCACAACAACGGCGACATCTTCCGGCTCAACAAGTCGGAGTTGATGGGTACCGCCTATGCCGACCCCGACATCCGGCAGCTCGATCAGTCGCAGATCGGCAGGGTGCTGACAGGCGATGCCGAGGCCTTGCGTTATGGCGGGCCGGTGACCGCGCTTCTGATCCAGAACACCAATCCGATGAACGTGGCGCCGGAACAGCGACTAGTTCGGCGAGGCTTCATGCGTGACGACCTGTTCGTCGCCGTGCACGAGCAGTTCATGACCGATACTGCCGAAGTCGCCGACATCGTGCTCCCGGCCACTATGTTCCTCGAACACGACGACATCTATCGCGCAGGCGGGCAGAACCACATCCTGCTCGGGCCGAAGCTTGTCGAGCCGCCGGAAACGGTGCGCACCAACCTTTTCGTCATCGAGGAACTGGCGAAGCGGCTCGGCGTCGATCACTACGCCGGCTTCGGCCTTGATGAGCGAGAGCATATCGACCGGCTGCTGAAAGCGAGCGGCTGGTCGAGCTATGACGAACTGAAGCACGATCGCTGGATCGACGCGCAGCCGGATTTCGAGACCGCCCACTATCTGAAGGGCTTCGGATATCCAGACGGAAAGTTCCGGTTCAGCCCGGACTGGGCGAACGGTCCGTCACCCAACAAGCCGCCGAAAAATCTCGGCGCAATGGGGCCGGTGGCGGAGCTGCCGAAATTTCCCGATCAGGTCGACGTGATCGAGGTGGTGGACGAGGCGCATCCCTTCCGGCTCGCGACCTCGCCCTCGCGCAGTTTTCTGAATTCCACCTTCGCGGAAACGAGGAGCTCGATCCAGAAGGAAGGCCGGCCGGAGGTGATGATCGAACCTTCCGATGCGGCGCGGCTCGGCATTATCGACGGCGATATCGTCCGTCTCGGCAATATGCGTGGCGAAATCCGCCTACATGCGCGGCTGGTCCCCGGAGCGCGCCCGGGCGTGCTGATCGCAGAAGGGCTGTGGCCGAACAAGGCGCATCTCGACGGCGAGGGGATCAACGTGCTGACCGGCGCGGACGCGGTTGCGCCCTATGGCGGTGCCGCTTTCCACGACAACAAGGTCTGGCTTCGCAGGGATGCCGCATGACGGATACTGGGAATCGGGTGAAAATCGTCAGCGAAGAGACGCTGTCGGACGGCTGGACGCGGCTTTCCAACTACGACCTCGATTATACCGACAGGAATGGCGAGACCCACCGGCTGCACCGCGAGATCTATCACCGTACGCCGGCGGCATGCATTCTGCTTTATGACCCGAAGCGCGACACGGTCGTGCTGGTGAAGCAGTTTCGGCTGCCGGCCTATCTTGCCGGCGAACCCGCCTGGCTGATCGAATTGCCCGCCGGCCTTCTTGACGAAGACCACCCGGAGGATGCGATCCGTCGCGAGGCGATGGAGGAGACGGGTTACCGTCTGCGCGACGTGCGTTTCCTGTTCAAGGCCTTCATGTCGCCGGGCGCGATCATGGAACACGTCCATTTCTTCTTCGCGCCGATTGATATCTCCGACCGCGTCAATGGAGGCGGGGGACTGGCAGACGAGCACGAGGACATCGAGGTTCTGGAATTGCCGCTCGATGAAGCCGTCGCGATGATCGAAAGCGGCGAGATCTGCGACGCCAAGACGATCATGCTGCTGCAATGGGCGGTGATCAATCGAGTGGTGCTCGCCGGGTAACCCTATCCCCAGGAACTCTGGTTTTTCGGCAGACGTCCGGTTGGATCGATCACCTCGATCTTGTGGGGCAGGTCTGCCCTCCAATCCCAGAGAACAAGATTGCTGATCGATGGCCCCGCCCTGTGGGCAAAGGACGGGACAAGGATACCGGCGTACTCGCCATGCAGTTCGTCATAGATCGTCCAGGAGCCGGGCCTCCTATTTTCCGATAACGCGGTCGCCCAGGCCGATGCCATTACCTCGAGGAGGATGCCGACCTCCTTGCGTGAAAACTCGTTTGTGAGATCGGCAATGTCGTCGCAATCGACCTCGTAGGAGCAGATCGTCAACGGATGGATCTTGTGACCGAAGCCTTGGCTGGCCTCGGTGATCGCACCTTCGATGGAGGTGGAGAGATAAAGTGCCGGCACTCCCTTGGGATTGAAGCGTGCACCGCGGATGGCTGCGCCTTCCCCGGATGCGGGGCTGATCGCCCAGCGGGGATCATGGGCGCGATAGCAGATCCCTTGGAATCTCAAGCAAAGCCGCCGATTGCCAGATGATCGAGATAATCGCGCAGGGCCGCCGCCTTGCCGCTCTTGACGATGCTCTCAGCCGTCCTTCCACCGAAAGCCGGAATAGGTTCGGCGCGATACCAAGCCAAGGCCTGTCGTTCGCTTCCTGCCCACTCGCTGACGCGATGGATGATCTCCGCCATTTCACCGATACGCGCAGTCACTGCGGGCGCTTGCGCACGTTCTTTGCGCTGGAGTGTATTGGCGGAAAGGCCTGCGGTTTCGGCCAGCTCGCGCTTGGAAATGCCGAGGCGTGTGGAGACGGCATCAGCTTCCACTGACGGCATCTCTAAGTCCGGTATTTTTTGAGTTCTGCTAGCCACGTCCGGTCTCCTGTACGAAATTCCGTACAGAATGTAGTCCGTGCAGCGGCCCTTGTCGAGTCAGGGCTAAATCCCGGCAGATATCATCCGCTGATCTGTTAGAGGAGAAGCCTCAAGGGATGAGAGCGCAGCCCTGTTGCCCTCCATCCGCACTTTGCCTTCGGCCAAGAGTTTCAGCGACAGGGGGTATAGCTTGTGCTCGACGGTCAGCACGCGGGCGGCGAGCGTCTCGGCCGTGTCGCCGGCAAGCACGGGCACGGCAGCCTGGGCGAGGATTGGGCCTTCATCCATGCCTTCCGTTACGAAATGCACGGTGCAGCCGGCGATCTTCATGCCGGCATCGAGGGCGCGCTGATGCGTATGCAGGCCGGCAAAGAGCGGCAGAAGGGCAGGGTGGATGTTGAGGATGCGGCCTTCGTAGCGGCTGATGAAGTCGCCGGACAGGAGCCGCATGAAGCCGGCAAGGCAGAGGATGTCAGGACGGATTTCATCCAGCGCCGCGAGGATTGCCGCCTCGTGATCCTGTTTGCTCGCGAAGCTCTTGCGCTCGAAGGCGAAGGTTTTGATACCGCGCGCTTCCGCCTTTGCAAGCCCGCCCGCCGAAGCCTTGTCTGAAATGACTGCGACGATTTCGGCGGGAAAGTCCGGTGTAGCGCAGGCATCCGCGAGCGAGAGCATGTTGGAGCCGCCGCCGGAAATGAACACGGCGACGCGTTTGCGCGGCGTGCCGATCATAGACCGAGCGTGCCCTGATAGATGACGCCGGCGCCGCCTTCCGGCCGATCGACCATGCGGCCGAGTGGCACGACCACTTCACCTTCCGCCCGCAGAATGTCGCTGACCGCCTGCGCGTTCTCGGCAGCGACCACGACGATCATGCCGATGCCGCAGTTGAAGGTCCGCAACATTTCCTTGGGCTCCACGCCTCCGGTCTTTGCCAGCCAGGAGAATACGGGCGGCACGGGGATCGAATCGAGGTCGACCTCGGCCGAAAGATTCTTCGGCAGCACGCGCGGAATGTTTTCCGGGAAACCGCCGCCGGTGATATGCGCCAGGGCCTTCAGCGCGCCGGTTTCGCGGATGGCCTTCAGGAGAGGCTTCACGTAGATGCGGGTGGGCGTCAGGAGGGCTTCACCCAGAGTCATGCCGTCACGGAAGGGCGCGGGTGCATCCCAGGCGAGGCCGGAAAGCGCTACGATCTTGCGGACCAGCGAGAAACCATTCGAATGGACCCCCGAAGAGGTGAGGCCGAGAATGAGGTCTCCGGCGGCGATGTCTCCGACCGGCAGCAACTGACCGCGCTCGGCAGCACCCACCGCAAAGCCTGCGAGATCGTAGTCGCCGTCGGAATACATGCCCGGCATTTCGGCGGTCTCGCCGCCGATCAGCGCGCAGCCCGCCTCGCGGCAGCCGGCGGCGATGCCGGTGACGATCGCAGCGCCCTGGTCGGGATCGAGCTTGCCGGTCGCGAAATAGTCGAGGAAGAGGAGGGGTTCTGCACCCTGCACGACGAGATCGTTGACGCACATGGCAACGAGATCGATGCCGACAGTGTCATGGAAATCGGCGTCGATGGCGATCTTCAGCTTTGTCCCGACGCCGTCATTCGCAGCAACGAGGATCGGATCGGTGAAGCCTGCGGCCTTGAGGTCGAAGAGGCCGCCGAAGCCGCCGATCTCGCCGTCCGCGCCGGGCCGGCGGGTGGAGCGCACGGCTGGTTTGATCTTCTCGACCAAGAGGTTGCCCGCATCGATATCGACACCGGCATCGCTATAGGTGAGACCGTTCTTGCCCGCCTCGCTCATCGTCTGTCTCCAATGATCGTCATAGCGGCCCGCAATTGCACGACATGACGCCGGATGCAAGCGTTGGGCGCAGTTTTGAAGGCTTTTCACAGGCTCGCTGCACTGCGATCGAACTCTTGACCATGCGGGCGCGGGCATCCTATCCCTGTCGGCGACCCCGGTCACGCTTGAAGGGAGCGGCGATGCCATACCATGTTAACGGTGCAAACCTCAGACGCCACATCCTTTTCTGGATCGGTGCGCTTGCGGTTGTTGTCGTCTTTCTCTGGTTCTTCCGCTCGATCCTGCTTCCCTTCGTGGCGGGTATGGCGCTCGCCTATTTTCTCGATCCGGTGGCCGACTGGCTGGAGCGGCGCGGATTGAGCCGCCTGATGGCGACAGTGGTGATCCTGGTTTGCTTCGTGCTGGTCTTCGTGCTGTCGCTAATGCTGGTGATCCCGATCATCATCAATCAGTTCACCGAATTTGCAGCCGCTCTGCCGGGCTATATCTCGCAGCTGCAGCAGATTATCTCCAGCCCCGAAACCTCCTTCCTGCCCCATTGGATCGGCAGCCAGATCGAGACGATCAAACAGAATTTCTCCGAAGTGCTGAGCCAGGGCGCGGGTTTTATAGGTTCGCTGCTCGGCCAGATATGGAACTCCGGCAAGGCGATCGTCGACGTGGTTTCCCTGCTGATCGTCACGCCCGTGGTCGCCTTCTATATCCTGCTCGACTGGGATCGGATGGTGTCCAAGGTCGACAACTGGATTCCGCGCGAGCAGGTCAATACTGTCCGCCGGATCGCCCGTGAAATGGATGAATCGGTTGCCGGTTTCATTCGCGGCCAGGGTTCGCTCTGCCTCATCCTCGGCATCTTCTATGCGGTCGGCCTGTCGATCGTCGGTCTCAATTTCGGGCTTCTGATCGGCTTCGTGTCCGGCATGATCAGCTTCATTCCCTATATCGGCTCGCTGATCGGGCTGGTGCTTTCGGTCGGCGTCGCGCTGGTACAGTTCTGGCCGGATTATCCGTGGATACTGGCAGTCGCCGGCGTCTTCTTTGTCGGCCAGTTTGTCGAGGGCAACATTCTGCAGCCGAAGCTGGTGGGTGAAAGCGTGGGGCTGCATCCCGTCTGGCTGATGTTCGCGCTCTTTGCATTCGGCGCGATGTTCGGCTTCGTGGGCCTTCTGATCGCCGTTCCGGCAGCAGCCGTCGTCGGCGTGCTTGTCCGCTTCGCCCTGTCGCGGTATCTTGACAGCGACATCTATTACGGTCGGACGGCCACGCTTCCCTGGCAGGACGAGCCGCCGCCTCATGTGCTGGAGCACAGCGGAAACGACGCGCAGATCGGCGCACCGAAAGACCAATGACAGAAACAAGCGAACGCGAGCGGCGGAAAAGCGAGCAATTGCCGCTGCAATTTACATATGATGCGGCGAAAGGCCGGGATGACCTCCTGGTCTCCGAGCGGCTGGCGGCGGCCGTCGCGATCGTCGACGAATGGCCGGCCTGGCCATCGCCTGTCGTGGTGCTGGCAGGACCGGTGGGATCAGGTAAATCGCACCTTGCCCATATCTGGCGCGAAAAGGCTGGCGCCGCCGACATTCACCCGATGGCCGGTTCGAACGCAGCCGCACTTGCCGCCGCCGGCCCGGTGCTTTTCGAAGATGCGGAGCGGCGCGGTTTCAACGAGACCGAACTCTTCCACGTGATCAACAGCGTGCGGGAGAACGGCCACAGCCTGCTGATGACATCGCGGCTCTGGCCGATGTCCTGGGGGGTGACGCTGCCCGACCTCAAGTCGCGGCTGAAGGCGGCTACGGTCGTGGAGATCGGCGAGCCGGACGAGGAACTGCTGGCGCAGGTTATCGTGAAACTTTTCGCGGACCGGCAGCTTTATATCGATGACAAGCTGGTCGGCTACATCGTCAACCGCATGGAGCGGTCGCTCGGGGCGGCTCAGGCGATCGTCGACCGGCTGGATCGTCTGGCGCTTGCCCGCGGCACCCGGATCACCCGGCCCATGGCGGCGGAAGTGCTCAACGATTTTGGAAATTCAGGCTCCGGCGATTGACTGTGACACCGTGGTCGCCGAACTTGGATCGAGAACCCAAAGGGTTAGCGGAGGTTTATGAGATGGATTCGATGACGACGGAAACGCAGCAACCTGGGCCGACGGCCGCAGATGCCGCCGATCAATTGCTGCTGAGCCCGGATCGCTTCATCAACCGTGAATTCTCCTGGCTCCAGTTCAACCGCCGCGTTTTGGAAGAAACGTTGAACACCGCTCATCCGCTTCTGGAGCGGGTGCGCTTCCTCTCCATCTCGGCCACCAACCTCGACGAGTTCTTCATGGTCCGCGTTGCCGGCCTCGAGGGGCAGGTGCGTCAGGGGATCGCCGTGCGCAGTCCGGACGGCAAAACGCCCGTCGAACAGCTCGACGCGATTTTGCAGGAGATCGGCAACCTGCAGATGGAGCAGCAGGCCTCGCTCGCGGTACTGCAACAATATCTCGCCAAGGAAGATATTCTGGTCGTGCGGCCGGCGGCGCTTGCGCCGGAGGATCGTACCTGGCTCGCCAATTCCTTCGACGCCGAACTCTTCCCGATCCTGACGCCGCTGTCGATCGATCCGGCCCATCCATTTCCCTTCATTCCCAACCTCGGCTTCTCCATGGGCCTGCAGCTTCACAGCAAGCATGGCAAGGAGCCGATGACGGGGCTCCTGCGCCTGCCGACGACGCTCGATCGCTTCATTCGGCTGCCGGACGACGGCGCCACGATCCGCTACATCACGCTCGAGGATGTGGTCGGTATGTTCACCGACAGGCTGTTCCCCGGCTACGAGGTGAAAGGCGCCGGCACCTTCCGCATCATCCGCGACAGCGATATCGAAGTGGAGGAAGAGGCCGAAGACCTCGTGCGCTTCTTCGAGACGGCGCTGAAGCGCCGCCGCCGCGGCAAGGTCATCCGCATCGAAACGGACTCGGAGATGCCGGCCTCGCTCCGCCAGTTCGTGGTGCAGGAACTGGGCGTGCCGGAAAACCGCGTGGCTGTTCTGCCGGGCCTGCTGGCGCTGAATACGCTTTCGGAAATCGCCAAGGCACCGCGAGAGGATTTGAGGTTCGAGCCTTACAATGCCCGATTTCCCGAACGTGTCCGCGAACATGCCGGCGATTGCCTCGCGGCCATCCGGGAAAAGGACATGGTGGTCCACCATCCTTACGAGTCTTTCGACGTGGTTGTGCAGTTTCTTCTGCAGGCGGCGCGCGACCCGGACGTGCTCGCCATCAAGCAGACGCTTTACCGAACCTCCAACGACAGCCCCATCGTCCGAGCCCTGATCGACGCGGCCGAGATGGGCAAGTCGGTGACGGCGCTGGTCGAGCTGAAGGCCCGTTTCGACGAGGAGGCCAATATCCGCTGGGCCCGCGATCTGGAGCGCGCCGGCGTTCAGGTCGTTTTCGGCTTCATCGAATTGAAGACCCACGCCAAGATGTCGATGGTTGTGCGCCGCGAGGACGGCAAACTCAGGACCTATTGCCACCTCGGCACCGGCAACTATCACCCGGTGACGGCGAAGATCTACACAGACCTTTCCTTCTTCACCTGCAATCCGAAGATCGCCCATGACATGGCGAACATCTTCAATTTCATCACCGGCTACGGCGAGCCGGCTGAAAGCATGAAGCTTGCGGTTTCGCCCTATACGCTGCGCGCACGCATTCTGAAGCATATCGAGGAAGAGATCTGCCATGCGCAGGCCGGCAAGCCGGCGGCGATCTGGATGAAGATGAATTCGCTCGTTGATCCGGAAATCATCGACGCGCTCTACAGGGCAAGCCGTGCGGGTGTCGAGGTGGATCTGGTGGTGCGCGGCATCTGCTGCCTGCGCCCGCAGGTGCCCGGGCTTTCCGAAAACATCCGTGTCAAGTCGATCGTCGGCCGGTTCCTCGAGCACAGCCGCATCTTCTGCTTCGGCAACGGTTATGGCCTGCCGTCCGACAAGGCGCTCGTCTATATCGGCTCTGCCGACATGATGCCGCGTAACCTCGACCGCCGTGTCGAGACGCTCGTACCGCTTCTGAACCCGACTGTGCATGAGCAGGTCCTGTCGCAGATCATGCTGGGCAACCTGATTGACAACCAGCAAAGCTACGAGATATTGCCCGACGGCACGTCCCGGCGCATGGAAGTGCGCAAGGGCGAGGAACCTTTTAACGCGCAGCACTATTTCATGACCAATCCGAGCCTTTCGGGGCGAGGTGAAGCTCTGAAATCGAGTGCTCCGAAACTGATTGCCGGCGTAATGTCGGGACGCAAGAAATAGGCAATATGGTAAGATCAGAAGCCCAGGGGCGCCTTCCGGGCATTGCCCCTGTTTCCGTCATCGACATAGGTTCGAACTCCGTCCGTGTCGTCATCTATGAAGGCATGTCGCGCGCGCCGACCATCCTCTTCAACGAGAAGGTGCTTTGCGGGCTCGGCAAAGGTCTGGGCTCGAACGGCCGCATGGATGATGAAGGCGTGGCCCGAGCGCTTGCGGCCTTGAAGCGTTTTCGCGCGCTGTCGACACAGGCGCGCGCAAGCCACGTCTATGTGCTTGCCACCGCCGCCGCGCGCGAAGCTTCCAACGGCCCGGACTTCATCCGCGAGGCGGAGGAAATTCTCGGTCAGCCGGTTCAGGTCCTTTCGGGCGAGGAGGAAGCCCGCTACTCCGCGCTCGGGGTCATCAGCGGCTTCCACGACCCCGACGGGATCGCCGGCGATCTCGGCGGCGGCTCCCTTGAACTGATCGATATAAGGGGGCAGGAATTCGGCCGCGGCATCACGCTGCCGCTCGGAGGGTTGCGGCTGTCCGAATCCTCCGGCAATTCGCTCTCCAAGGCTCGCGCGTTTGCCCGCAAGCAGGTCAATACCGCGCGTTTTCTCGAGCAGGGCGCAGGCCGTACCTTCTACGCCGTCGGCGGCACCTGGCGAAACATCGCGAAGCTCCACATGGAGATCACCAAATACCCGCTGCATATGATGCAGGGCTACGAACTGCCGCTCGAAGAGATGCAGAGGTTCCTCGAAGAAGTGATCGCCGCCAAGGATTCCAAGGAACCGGCCTGGCAGGCGGTATCGAAAAGCCGCCGTTCGCTTCTGCCCTTTGGCGCCATCGCCATGCAAGAAGTGCTGAACGTGATGAAGCCGGCGCGGGTGAGTTTTTCCGCCCAGGGCGTGCGCGAAGGTTACCTCTATTCGCTGCTGCCCGACGAGGAGAAGGCGAGCGATCCGCTGCTGGTTGCCGCCGATCAGCTGGCGATCCTGCGCGCCCGCTCGCCCGAACACGCCCGCGAGCTTGCCGACTGGACCGGCCAAATGGTGCCCGCTTTCGGGATTACCGAGACGGAAGAGGAAAGCCGCTATCGCCAGGCGGCCTGCCTGCTCGCCGACATCAGTTGGCGGGCTCACCCGGACTATCGCGGCCTGCAAGCGCTCAACCTGATTGCCCATTCGTCCTTCGTCGGCATCACCCATGCGGGCCGGGCCTATCTGGCGCTTGCCAACTATCACCGCTTCGAGGGCCTGCACGACGATGGCGAGACCGGTCCGCTCGCCACCATCGCAACACCGCGCCTGCTCGACCTCGCCAAGCTTCTCGGCGGCCTGCTCCGGGTCGTCTACCTGTTCTCCGCGTCCATGCCGGGTCTCGTCCACAACCTGACCTTCCGGCCGTCATCCGACCCGAATCTCGACCTGGAATTCGTCGTGCCGCACGCCTACAGCAATTTCGCCGGAGAGCGGCTGGATGGACGGCTGCAGCAGCTTGCCAAGTTGACCGGCAAGAGGTTGGCATTCGTTTTCGAATAGGGGCGGCTGTCGCGCCGGTTGACCGCCTCGTTGCGCATTCCGGCGGAGGGCTCCGGTCCGATCCTATCCGGAAAGGCTTAGTAGTCGGCAAGCAGATACGGGTCGCCCGCTGGTCCGAAGCGCGGCCGCACGCCGAGCAAAGGTGCCGCCCGGCCGATGATCTCCTTGATCATCGGCGCGGCGGTGGATGCAGCCGTCCGTCCTCCGTGTTCTCCCGTCCGTGGAGCGTCGATGATGGAGAGCACGATGTATTTCGGCTTGTCCATGGGGAAGGCCGCGACGAATGCGTTGAAATTGATATCCTTGGCATATCGTCCGTTGATCACCTTGTCGGCAGTGCCCGTCTTCCCACCCACATTGAAACCGTCGACCTGCGCTCCGCGGCCCGAGCCTTTCACCCCGTTCCAGTTGAAGAGATAGCGCATGTCCTCGCTCGTCTTTTCCTTGATGACCGAGCGCGAAACCAATGCCGCCTGCTCGCGGCTGCGCGGAAGAAAAGTCGGAGGAACAAGGGTTCCCCCGTTGATGAGGGAGGCGGCGGCAACCGCGGTTTGCAGCGGGGTGGTCGCGACCCCATGACCGAACGAGATCGTGACCGAGTTGATCTTCTTCCAGATCTTCGGCTGAGTCGGTGTCGCCACGCCGGGCATTTCGGTTTCCATCTTGGACAGCAGCCCCAGCTTCGTGAGGAATTGCTGATGGCTTTCGATCCCAACCTTGTCCGCGACTGCGGCGGTGCCGATATTTGAGGAATACTGAAAGACCTCCGGAATCGTGAGCTGGCGGTTTTTCCCGCGAAAGTCCTTGATGGTGAAGCCACCGATGCGTATCGGCCGCGTGGCATCGACAACGGAATTCAAGGTGATCTTGCCTTCGTCCAGCCCCATCGCCAGGGTGAAGCTCTTGAACGTGGAGCCCATCTCGAACGTCGCATTGCTCATCCGGTTGAACCAGCCCTTTTCATACTCCTTGTCCACACTGCCGTCGGGCAGTGTCCGAGACGGTTCGTTCGGATCGTAGTCGGGCACCGATGCCATCGCCAGGACTTCGCCGGTCTCGACATCGAGCACGACCCCGCCCGCAGCTTCCGCCTTGTACGCGGTCATCGCGTTCGCGACGACCTCACGAACGATATTCTGGACGCGAAGATCGATGGACACTCTGACCGGCTCGAGCGGGGCGCCGCCAGTCAATCCGGCCAAGCGAAGATCGACGAGACCCTGCTGGTCCAGATACCGTTCCATGCCCGCAAGACCTTCATTGTCGATGTTGACATGGCCGACGATATGCGACGCGGTGACGCCGCCCGGGTAGAACCTGCGCTTTTCCGGCCTGAAGCCGATCCCGGGAATGCCGAGAGCCAGAATATCCGCCTGCTGCTTGGGTGTGAGCTGACGCTTCAGCCATTGGAATGCCGTCCGTGATCGCAGCTTCCTGTAGGTGTCGCTCCAGTCGAGATTTGGGATGACGAAGGCAAGTTTTTCGACGACCTCGTCGGCATCGACGATCCTGCGGGCGTCGGCATAGAGCGAAATCGTGTTGAGGTCCGTGGCCAGCAACTCCCCGTTGCGATCAACGATGTCCGGCCGCGACGCCGCGGGATTGCTGAAGATCATTCCGGTCATGACTGGGTCGGTAAGACCATACTGGACGAGGCGCGCACCGATCAGGACATAAACTGCAAGAAATCCGGCGATAATGATCCCGAGCCGCTGCTTCGCCTGCATCTTGCGGTATGCGCCGGCGCCCATGAAGGTCGCATTTTTCGCGGCGAGATCGCTCTTCACTACAAAATGGGCACGGCTTTTGAGCCGGACGATAAAAGAGATCATTCCGAACCGATCCAATAAATAAAATATGTTGGCGAAGGTGAATTTCAGCCGCCCTTCAACGCTGATCCAAACCTGCGCCCGGTTGGGTCGGAAACCAACAGAAGAGTTGGTGGATCGCCGAGCATCTTTAAAGTTGCATTAATATACAATTAAAGTTGCATTGGTTCTCTTAGTGGGAGATTAACCGATGGTTGTCTCGGCAACGTCTGACGTGCGAAGCCTGTCGTCACGACAAGATCGACGTGAACGAAAAGCGCCCGGCTTTACAGGACGGGAGCTGCTTCAGAGAAAGGGAGGTTGCTCCTTCCCAAGGGGTATAAGACCGGTCCTCCGCCCGTCCACTATTTCCTCGGCGGCGAGACGCCCGACCAGCGGCGCCAGAATGACGCCGGGGTGACCCACAGCGACGTAAAGTCCTTCCACTGTCGGCAAAAGGCCAAGGCGCGGCAAGCCGTCCGCGAAGACCGGGCGATTTCCGACCGCAGCGCTTGTCAGCCTGACGTCATCGGGCAGATCCAGCTCATCTTTCATCACGGCCAATGTCCGCTGACAGATCGCCTGCGGGCCGCTCTCGACCTGATCATCGACGTAGGATTTTGCGACAAAAAGCGTATCGTCGCGAGCTTGGCGAACTTCCAGGCGCGGGCCGCGCAGGATGCGACTGACGACGGGCCTGCTACAGGCATAGCGCAGGAGTATCGCCGGTGAGGTCTCGACGCCAATATCGATGCCCATCTCGCCCGCAAGCGTTTTGATGGCGCTTCCGGCAGCCATTACAACGACGTCGGCTTTGAGAGTGCCACCTGCAAGCCGGATACCGGTCACTCGGCCGTTTGTGGTTTGGATGGCGCCGACCTTTTCGTTGAACCGCGCCATGGCACCCGCCGCAAGAGCGGCGCCGACATAGGTGCCGGCCGGTCGTGCCGGGTCGAGAGCGAGATCGTTGCACGAAAAAACCGCACACTCCGGGACTTGGCGCAGATGCGGCTCCCATTCGGCAATCACCGCCCGCCTCAACAACTCGATGTCCTCACCCGCGCGCCGATGGAGATCCGCGAATTGCTCCGTCTCCTGCGGTGTCGCTTTCCATATCAGTGACCCCGGGCGGGCATCAGACAGGGCTTCAGGCAAAGCGGTTTTCAGATGCTGAACTCGGAGACGGCCTCGCGCCAGAGCGCGTAGCTGGTATGGCCGGGCATACCGTTGATGACGTTGACCAGCCAAAGGCACGACCGGTGACGCCGCAGCCCAGTTCCGGACCTTCATCCAGCAGCAGTACATCTGCACCGCGAATGGCGAGGTTATAGGTGATGGCCGAACCGATGATGCCGGCACCGATCACAGTGATACGTGGTTGGTTCAATCTCATGAGCGCGGCCTGAAAATGAGCGGTCCTAGCCGCGGCTTCGGTAGGCATCGTGTACGACGACGGAATGACAAGGAACCGAAATCTGCCCCGCTGGCTCAGTACGCACCGCTTGCTGTTGCGCACAGTCACCAAGTGGCCCGACGCGGTGGTGTCTCAACAAAAAAGAGCGCCCGGCTTGCACCGGACGCTCTTTCGATTTTCGGGCTGGATCGCTTACTTGGCAGCCAGGAATTCGCCGGCTTCGATGAGGCTGAATTCGTTGTTGTCGGCCTTGTCGACGGCGCGGCCTGCCGAGAAGGGCAGGTTGTTGTCGTTGCCGATGACGAGGTGGGTCGCGTCGACGATGTCGACGTTCTCGATCGTCACGAAAGGCATGTCGTAGATGCCTTCGATATTGCCGGCTTTCTTCTTTTCCTCGGGATCCTGGATCTTCATCAGATCGATATAGCCGATCTTGCGGACGGCCTGACCGACATTGGCGTCGCTCATCTCGATCTTGTAGACGCGCTTGTGCTTGGCAGGCGCGTTGAAGCAGGTGGCTTCCGGCTTGGCCGGATCGGCGCAGGCCTTTTCAGCCGTGCCGGCGCCGTTGTCGCGCTCGATGACGAGTGCCGTCGAGGCGTCGATCATGTTGAAATCGCCGATCGCTTCGCCGCCCTTGGAGAGCGGATAGAGCCAGGAACGGCCGGTCCACTTCTTCGAGGCGACATCGAACTCGATGACGCGCAGCGCCGTCTGGCCGTCCACCTGTTCGACCTGGCCGTCTTCCTTGTAGATCGCCCCTTCCAGAAGGCCGTAGAGCTTGGAGCCGTCCTTCGACATGGCCATCCCTTCATAACCGCCGGAGCGCTTCAGATTGAAGGTGCCCATCTTGGCGGTCGGATTGGCTGGCGTAGTCAGCGTCGGGTTGTCCGGCGAGGATACGGGCTTGCCGTCGAGCAGCGTCGGGACCACGTCGGTAAGGCGGCCCTGCAGATCGACCTTGATGAGATAGGGGCCGAATTCGTCGCCGAGCCAGAAGCCGTCGGCAACCGGCTGGATCGATTCGATGTCGAAATCGGCGCCGGTGAGGTAGCGCGTATCGGATGCT
Organism: Hyphomicrobiales bacterium; assembly: GCA_900469955.1. Taxonomy (GTDB): domain Bacteria; phylum Pseudomonadota; class Alphaproteobacteria; order Rhizobiales; family Rhizobiaceae; genus Neorhizobium. The sequence continues at coordinate 18,916 of UBYX01000036.1, forward strand.
TCCATAGCGATCGGGAACGGCGCGATCTTGTTCGGGTCCGAAAGGAAGACGTTCTTGACCACTTCAGCCTTGTTGCCGGTCCAGTCGAACTTCATCTGATGCAGGAAGAGCATGGCGTCGGAGGAATTGGTCTTGCCGCCGAAACCGTTGTCCGAGAGCGTCCAGAACGTGCCGTCGGCCATGGTCTTTATGCCGGAAAAACCCTGCACCGGCTGGCCGTCGAGCGGCAGCTTGACGTCGGTGATACGCGCGCCGTCCTTGCCCGGCACAGTCCCCAGCGCTTCGGTACGCTTGCGGTCAGCCGTGGTGAACTTGCCGGAAGTCTTCAGGAAGGCCGGAGCATCGGCGGGTGCCGCGACGACCGTGTTGGCCGGCAGGATCGCCTGTCCGACGAGCTTGGCCGGAAAAGCCTTTTCTTCGGCGAAAGCAGAACCGCCGACGAGCGCGGCAAGCGCAACGGAAGCGAGGAGGAGTCTAGTCATGGGATCACCTTCTGGTTGGCGTGATGGCAACCGCTTAAGGAGGGCGCATGACGGGCAGGTGATGGAACTTTGAAGCTTCGGTGAAGCTTTGATGACGGGATTTTTAAAAGCTAAAAAATGGCTTAGGCGCTTTGCCGCAGCGCCACCCACCGGCCCGGCGTCATGCCGAACGTCTTCTTGAAATGGCGGGNNAAATGGGCCTGATCGGCAAAACCGGCATCGGCCGCCGCATCCGCAAGACCGCCGCCTTCCGAGAGCCGGAGCTTGGCGCGGTCGAGCTTGCGCATGACGAGGTAGCGGTGCGGGCTGGTGCCGAGAAGGCGGCGGAACTGCCGCGCGGTCGTATAGCGATCAAGGCCGCTGACTGCCTCCAGTTCCTCCGAAGAAACGGAGCGGTCGCAATTCTCCTGCAGATAGTCGCGGCAGCGGAGTATGGCCTCGCGGGCTGTCGACCCGCCCGCAGTTCCGCCGCGCGTATCCGCGTGTCTCCAGAGGCTCTGGGCGAGACGGACGACGATATCGTCCAGCAGCAATTCCTGCGGTTCGGCCTCGAGATCGTCGAGCGCCTCGGCGAGGCATTGGCGGAAATCCGGATCGTCGACCACCGGCAAGGGCACGAAGGGCAGGCTGCTCACGCCTCCGTTCGCCTCGATCAACCGCTCCGGCGGTAGGTAGAGCATGCGGTAGCGCAAACCGTCTTCCGTGCCGGCGGCGCCGTCATGCACTTCGTCCGGATGCAACACGATGACATTACCGGGCAAGCTGGCGCGGAGCGCACCCCGATACTGGAAGGTCTGCACGCCGGAAACCGTGAAACCGAGCGCATAGGTATCGTGCCGATGCGGAGAAAAACCGTTTCCATGGAAGCGCGCCTCGATCCGCTCGATGCCGAGAGAGGAGGGGGCCTGCACGATGCCGTCAGGCTTCTCCAGACTTTGGCACGAACGTTCAAGACCGCCGGCGGGCGCCGCCGCTATCTCATCGCCTCTCGCATAACCTTCGACGGAGTTGTTCTTCATGTTCGATACCAAGATCGCGATCGTGCTTCGCGATGACCTCGCCCCCTGGCAGGAGCTTAATGTGACCGCATTCCTGACGAGCGGCATCATCGCCCAGCATCCCGCGGTTATCGGCGAAGCATATCGGGATGCGGCAGGCCATGTCTACAATCCCATGAGCATCCAGCCGATCGTCGTGCTGGCGGCGGACCAGGAGACGCTTCGGACCGCCCACCGCCGCGCGCTCGAGCGCGAGGTGACGACCTCGGCCTATATCGAGGAGATGTTTGCGACCGGCCACGATGCCGCCAACCGCGAAGTCTTCGCAAAATTCGCGCCGGATGACGCCAAGCTGGTCGGCCTTGCGTTGAGAGCGGAGAAAAAGATCGTCGACAAGATCACCAGGGGCGCCAAGATGCATCCCTGAGCGAGCCACTATGCTTCGAGCGCCAGCACGGCAAAGCTCGCCAGCCAATGCTCGCCCATATAGTCGCCTTGGACATGGGCAAGCGCACTTGCCAGATGGTCCCTGGCCGCCCTTTCCATGATCGACCGCCGCGGATCGGCGCCCGGCAGCGCTTTCGCGAGCGAACGCCAGCACCATGCGCGGGAAAGGTTCAATCCGTCGAGATGGGCGATCTTGCCGTCCGAGCGATTCGAAACCGATGCCGGCGAGAAAAGCGTCGCGGGCTTCTCGACCCCGATCTCCGGCAGGAAGCGATCGAACCAACGCATGAAGGCGTATTCCGGCATCAGCCGCCGCATGCATTCGGCCTCGATCAGGGTAGATGAGAGGAAGTCGTCGCCGGAAGGCTCGCCCCAGGCCGGACAGACTTCGTCTCCGCCGTACCATCGTATCGCCGTTTGATGAAGCAGCTTGCCGAGCGCGGCGTCACCGACGGTTTCGGCGTAGTCGGCTGCAAGCCGCAGCGCGAAGGCGGTGTTGAAATGGGTGCCGACCCGGACCGGATAGGTGGCGACGGGCAGGAAATCGGTAAAGCGTCCGGCAAACACGTCCGAGAGCGGTTTCAGGTTGTCGAACCAGCGCCGGTCGTAGAGCAAACATAATTCGGCGGAAAGCTTGAGTAGCCAGCCCCAGCCGTAAGGTCTCTCGAATCCACGGGCGAGCGGAGCTGCCATATAGGCGCATTCCCCGGCAACCTTGTCCGGCACCAGCATCTCGTCAAACAATGCGCGGATGTTCTCGGCGGCTGCAATTTCCGGGAACTTGCGCAGGATATAGCCCATCATCCAATAGCCGTGGACGCAGGAATGCCAGTCGAGGCTGCCGTGGAAGATCGGGTGAAGCTGGCTGGGTGTCCGGGCATCTTCCGGGCCGGCAAAGGCATTGGCCGGCTTGTTCGGATATTCCCGCCGCACATGCCCTAGCGCGATCGTCGCAAATTGCTGGGCGATTTCGGCGGTCAGGGCGTTGGCCATGGTGGTTACTCCCGTTGAAAAGCATATGGGAATGAATATCATGCGAGTGATGAGTATCAGATCGGAGGTGAGATGATGAATGCTATCACCATACGAAACCTGTCCGATGAAGTCAGCCGGGCCTTGGAGGCACGTGCTGCTGAAAATGGTACGAGCGCGGAAGCGGAAGCAGAGAGCATTCTTCGTGAAACCTTGTTGCCTCATGCAACGCTAGCGGTATCAGCTGTGTCGGAGCCGCCCGCCGCTGGGCTGGGCACCGCTCTGCGACAACTGCGCGAGAAATACGGCCCATTGGAGGATGTTGACTTCTCTCGCGATCAGACGCGGGCACGAGGCGCCTCGTTTGAATGATCATTCTCGACACAAATGTGATTTCTGAGCTGGCGAAAGCCGATATCCATCATGAAGTGGAGGCGTGGCTCGATCGGCAGCTGGTGACGACGCTTTTTATGACGGCCATCAGCCTGGCAGAGGTTACGCTCGGTATTGAGAGATTACCAGACGGTCGTCGCAAGTCCGGACTCCGCCTTGATATTGAGCGGATATTTAGCCGATATTTCGAAACAAGAATTTTGGCGTTCGATGAACGATCTGCGTACGCTTATGGGCGTATCGTTGCCGTTGCCCGGACCAAAGGCTTGTCGATCTTGATGGCAGACGGCCAGATCGCGGCCATCGCCAAGGTTCATGGTTTCGTTGTAGCAACCCGCGACACGTCGCCGTTCGAAGCGGCTGGCATAGAAGTCATCAATCCCTGGGAACTCTAGAACTCGACGGCCTCGACCTTCTTGTTGACGAAACGCAGGCCGACGCCGCCGTCGATCAGCTTAAGGGCGGTTTCGCCGAAGAGTTCGCGCCGCCAGCCGTGAAGGGCGGCGACCTCAGCCTTTTCACCCTCGGAAGCGATCTTCTCGAGATCGTCGGTATTGGCGATGATCTTGGCGGCCACGCCTTCGCGATCCGAGATCAGCTTCAGCAGGACCTTGAGGAGTTCCACCGCCGCAGCCGTGCCTTCCGGCACATGCACATGCCTCGGCGCGTGCGGCATTTCCGTCTTCGGCAAGGCGAGGGCGGCATTCACCGCTTCGATGATCGCAGCGCCCGAGGCCGAGCGCTCCCAACCTTTGGGGATCGTTCTCAGGCGTGACATGGCTTCCGTGTCCTTCGGCTGCTGCTGGGCGATCTCGTAGATCGCATCATCCTTCAAGACGCGCGAGCGCGGCACATTCCGGCTGCGCGCCTCGCGCTCGCGCCACGCGGCGACGAATTTGAGAACGGCAAGCTCAGCAGGCTTTCTCAAGCGGGATTTCAGCCGCAGCCATGCATCGTCGGGATGCAGGTCGTAGGTTTCCTTGGATTCGAGGACGGCCATCTCCTCGGTCAGCCACAACGCCCGCCCTTCGCGTTCCAGCTCTTCCTTCAGGAACAGATAGACATCGCGCAGATGGGTGACATCCGCGAGAGCATATTCGAGCTGCTTTTCGGAAAGCGGGCGGCGGCTCCAGTCGGTGAAGCGCGAGGATTTGTCGATATGCACGCTCTTGATGCGGCTGACGAGCTGATCGTAGGAGACCGAGTCCCCGAAGCCGCAGACCATGGCCGCGACCTGCGTGTCGAATATCGGATGCGGCACCAGATTGCCGAGATGATAGATGATCTCGATGTCCTGTCGGGCGGCGTGAAATACCTTGGTAACCGCCGGGTTCGCCATCAGCTCGAAGAGAGGCTTGAGGTCCAGCCCCTTGGCGAGCGGATCTACCAGCACTTCGAGCGTGGGGCTCGCCATCTGGATCAGGCAGAGTTCCGGCCAGAAGGTCGTCTCCCTGAGGAACTCGGTATCGATGGTGATGAAGTCCGATTGAGCCAGCTGGGTACAGGCTTCTTCGAGTGCGGCGGTCGTTTGGATCATCTTTTCATTCACATGAGGGTGGTCAGCTTTCCTTCTCCTTCCTGCCGGATATGTCAATACAGGAGAAGGCTTGAGCGTTACTCTCGCTCATCTTTGTCGGGTGGACTGGCAAGTTTGTTGAAATAGGCCGACGTTCTCAAGAGAGAGCGGAAGCGCCAGGTTCGCTGCGACGGCGGCACCGAGGGGCGTGCCTGCATGCGCCTCAGCGTGAAGATCATGAAGCCGATGAAGATGAACGAGGTATAGGCGAAGAAGGCCCGCGGCCCGTAATATTCGAGCAGCATGGAAGCCATCAGCGGCCCGACGGTTGCGCCTGCCGACCAGTAGAAGAGCAGGCCCGCCGAAACTAGTGCGTGCTCGCCCTCCTTCGCATAGTCGTTGCCATGCGCCGAACAGAGCGAATAGAGCGGCATGGAGAAGGCGCCGAACAGGAAGACGCTAATGATATTGGCCGTCTCGCTGGTGCCGGCGCCGAAGGAGAGATAGGCGCCGGTGACGATCGAACCGATCGTGGTCCAGAGAATGACGCGCCGGCGGTCGAGTTTGTCGGAATAGATGCCGAGCGGATACTGCAGTACGACGCCGCCGATGATGCCGGCGCTCATGAAGGTTGCGATGGAAGTGATGCTCATGCCGATCGCTTCCGCATAGATCGGACCGATATTGCGGAAGGCAGCCATCGACAGGCCGACGGAAACGACGCCGACGACGGCGAGGGGAGAAATGCGCCAGACCGCCTTCAGATCGAAGGCAACGGCTTCGGGTGGCGCGGGGCTCGATTTGTCCGCAAGCGAGATAGGCACGAGGGAGAGCGTCAGTGCGATTGCGATGATGTTGAAGACGACGGAGCCGTCTATGCCAGCAGCCGGGATGATATATTGCGCAATCGTTACCGAACTCAGATCGACGAGGCGGTAGATCGATAGGGTCCGGGCGCGATTGGCATTCGTGACCTTGGCGTTGATCCAGCTTTCGACCGTCGCGAAGAGGCTCGCCACCGCAATGCCGATCACGAAGCGCATCACGAACCAGAATGCGGGGTCGATGATCATCGACACGCTGAGGGAAGCGGACGCGGCGATCGCCGCCATGGCCGCGAAGGTTCGGATATGGCCGATGGCGCGCAGGAGACGCGTCACATAGATGCAGCCCACCGCGAAACCCACGCTATAGCCAGCGCCGATCATGCCGATGATGGAGGGAGAAAAGCCCTCGGCGGAACCGCGTAGCGCGATATACGTGCCCTGCAGCCCGTTGCCGCCGATCAGGATGCCTGCGGTGACGAGAAGGGGGATCAGCGGACGGATGTGGCTCATTGAGGCTTTCGCGGAAGGCGCTGCTTGATCGCGCCAGAACGCGGTCCGAACGAGTCATAGCCGAATGACATCACTTTTGTCTTTGGAAATCCTGCATGTCGGCGTCGATCCCTGTTGGCTTGGCGACAACCGCTGCATTAATGCGGAGGGAAGAGCGGAGGTCAGCCCATGAGTCCCATTCTCGTCGTTATCTTCCTTGCCGCAGCGGCGGCCCGAATCGCTAGCGTCCTCGTGTCGAGGAGGCACGAAAAGAAACTGCGGGCCGAGGGAGCGACCGAACACGGAACCCTGAACACCAAGCTGCTCGCACTCGCCCATATGGCCTTTTATTTCACGGGGTTGGCAGAAGGATGGGTGAGGGGTGCCGAGTTCGACGCCGTTTCCATGATCGGTCTGGTCATCTTCGCAGCGGCGATGCTGATGCTTGCCTGGATCGTCAGGCTTCTCGGGGCCGTGTGGACCGTCAAGATCATGATCGCGCCGAACCATCCGGTGAGCCGGCATGCGCTGTTCCGCACGGTTCGACATCCCAACTATTTCCTGAACATACTGCCGGAACTCTTTGGCTATGCCTTGATCTTCCATGCCTATTACACGCTTGCAATCGGGTTGCCGGTCTATCTCGTCATCCTGGCCGTACGGATCGTGCAGGAGGAAAGGGCGATGCGGGATCTGTTCCAGGCGGCCACGGGGCGCTGAGCGGGCTGCCCATCCATTGCTCTCGTTTTCGCCCCAAAATCGGTTCTGCCTTGACAAAGCAGGCCCATCATGCGCTTTTCCCGCCGATTTTCCTTAAAGCCGGCTGGCCGTGCTTCGCACGCCGATTGCCGCAAAACGCACCAGTCCAGGATATTTGAAAATGCACCGTTACCGCAGCCACACCTGTGCCGCCCTTCGGAAGTCCGATGTCGGTTCCACCGTCCGCCTGTCCGGCTGGGTGCATCGCGTGCGAGATCATGGCGGCGTGTTGTTCATCGATCTGCGCGACCACTACGGCATGACCCAGGTGGTTGCCGATCCCGACAGCCCGGCCTTCAAGGTCGCCGAGACCGTGCGCGGCGAATGGGTGATCCGCATCGACGGCCTCGTCAAGGCGCGCTCGGATGACACCGTCAACAAGGGCATGGCTACCGGCGAGATCGAACTTTACGCCCAGGAAATCGAAGTGCTCGCCGCCGCCAAGGAGCTGCCGCTGCCGGTCTTCGGCGAACCGGACTATCCGGAAGACGTGCGCCTCAAGTACCGATTCCTCGACCTGCGCCGCGACACGCTGCATAAGAACATCGTCAAGCGCACGCAGATCATCGCCGACATCCGCAACCGGATGAATTCGGCAGGCTTCGGCGAGTACACGACACCCATTTTGACGGCGTCTTCGCCGGAAGGCGCACGCGACTTCCTCGTGCCCAGCCGCATCCATCCCGGCACCTTCTTCGCGCTGCCGCAGGCGCCGCAGCAGTACAAGCAGCTGCTGATGGTCGCCGGTTTCGACCGCTACTTCCAGATCGCGCCCTGCTTCCGCGACGAAGACCCGCGTGCCGACCGCCTGCCGGGCGAGTTCTACCAGCTCGACCTGGAAATGAGCTTCGTCACCCAGGAGGACGTCTGGGATACGATGGCGCCGATCATGACCTCGGTGTTCGAGCAGTTCGCCGAAGGAAAGCCCGTCACCAAGGAATGGCCGCGCATCCCCTATGACGTTGCGATCCGCAAATACGGTTCCGACAAGCCGGACCTGCGCAACCCGATCGAGATGCAGGCCGTCACCGACCATTTCGCCGGCTCCGGCTTCAAGGTCTTCGCGGGCATGATCGCCTCGAACCCGAAGGTCGAAGTCTGGGCGATCCCGGCCAAGACCGGCGGTTCGCGTGCTTTCTGCGACCGCATGAACGCCTGGGCGCAGTCGCTCGGCCAGCCTGGCCTCGGCTACATCTTCTGGAAGGAAGAGGATGGCAAGGTCGGTGGTTCCGGACCGCTTGCCAAGAACATCGGCGAAGAGCGCACCGAAGCGATCCGCACCCAGCTTGGCCTCGATGCGGGCGATGCCTGCTTCTTCGTCGCCGGCGAACCGGCGAAGTTCTACAAGTTCGCGGGCGAAGCGCGCACCAAGGCCGGCGAGGATCTGAATCTCGTCGATCGCGACCGGTTCGAGCTGTGCTGGATCATCGACTTCCCATTCTACGAATGGAGCGACGAGGACAAGAAGATCGACTTCGCCCACAACCCGTTCTCGATGCCGCAGGGCGGCCTCGAGGCGCTGCAGACGAAGGATCCGCTGTCGCTCAAGGCCTATCAGTACGACGCCGTCTGCAACGGCTTCGAGATCGCCTCGGGCTCGATCCGTAACCAGTCGCCGGAAGCCATGGTCAAGGCTTTCGAACTGGTGGGCCTCAGCCAGACGGATGTCGAAGAGCGCTTCGGCGGCATGTATCGGGCCTTCCAATACGGCGCCCCTCCGCATGGCGGCTGCGCATTCGGCATCGACCGTATCGTGATGCTGCTACTCGGCGCCAAGAACCTGCGCGAAATCACGCTGTTCCCGATGAACCAGCAGGCCCAGGACCTGCTGATGAACGCCCCGTCGCCGGCGACCCCGAAGCAGCTCATGGAGCTTTCGCTGCGCGTCATGCCGCAGGCGAAGAAGGACTGAGCGCCACAACGCGTTATAATAGAGAAAAGCCCGGTGATGTGAACTGACCCCATAAAGTT
>UBYX01000016.1 GCA_900469955.1 Hyphomicrobiales bacterium
TATGGCTATCGGCGGATCGCCGCGCTCCTCAATCGCGAAAGGAAAGCCGCCGATAAGCCGATCGTCAACGCCAAGCCGTTTCATCGCATCATAGGCAACCATGCCATGCTGCTGGAGAAGCACACGGCCGTTCGCAAGGGCCACGCCACGGCGGCAAGGTCATGCGTTCGAACCTGCCTTGGTGCTCAGACGGTTTGGAAATCAGTTGCTGGCATGGCGAGGTCATTTCCCGCCTTAACTATCGAGGTCCTCGACCGCGAGATCATAGCCTGGACCATTCCGCAAGGCTCGATGGATTAGCTATTTACAAACGAACGAGAAGCTCTGAGCTGCTTAGGAAAATGCGCTATTAGCTGTAGTCGCTGCTCATGTGGGGCGTCGTTTCCTCAAGCCCACACCGTGGCCGTGGCTCAGTAGCGAATTGTTTCGAACGGCGGCGGTTGAAGCGTATCGGCAAGGAGACACCGCCGCTAGATTGACTGTTTCGATCAAGTACGCGGTAAGCTGTCTCTACCTGTGGCGTGGGCCTGGTCTACGGTAGACATCCAGGCACGTCTCGCTGCATCTCGCAACGCACTGGCCCACCGCTATAGTTGCAGATGGGCACCTATTATCCTATCCTAACTCACCTCGGTGAACCGGCTCAAGCTTTTTACAAAGCTGTCATAGATCGCGTCGGTACCACCAGTTTCGCGTGTGGCCTCGCGTTGCATCCGCATTCTTACCACTCGCGGATCTGCAAGTCGCCGGTGGTGCTCGCGCATCGCAGCGTTGACGGCAAGACGAAACAGATTTGGGCTTAGCGGCTGGATGGCAAAGCGATAGATTCTTCCGCTATTGATCAGCTTGATAATCGTATCACTTTGGGGGGAGGAGGTCATGACGACGACTGTTATGGCAGGATCGATACGTGCAATCTCGGCTAGCATCTCCGTCATATCCACGCCATCCACCTCGGCATTAGTGACAATAACGCCGATTTGCTCCTGGATGATTATATCAGTGGCTTCCCTCATTGTTGAGGCCGCGTGCACGCGATAGTCGTATGTGAACATCTCCACGACCTCCTGCCGGTCGCTGTCGCAACCTTCGATAGCGAGAAGCTGAGAGGCAATGCTGAACTGGGGGTCCGCTCTATTGTCCTGCCAAACGGGGACGATGTGTTCCCGTGCTGTGCGGGCACTCTGAGCGGTTTCAACGGCCTCGGCGATCACTGCACGAAGTTCGGCTTGATCCCAGGGCTTGTTGAGAAAGCGATACACTTCGCCCTCATTGACCGCGCCGATGATAGCAACCAGATCACTGTACCCCGTCAACAGGATCCGGACTGTTTCCGGCCAACGCTCACGGACTTGCGACAGGAGTTGGATGCCGGTGGTATCTGGCATGCGTTGATCGCTCGCGATGACGTCGACCGGGATAGTCTCTAGAATTGCCAAAGCTTCACGAGCGCTGAGCGCGGTGTGCACTTCATAATCGCCGCGGAACATAATCTTGAGCAGCCGCACGATACGCTCTTCATCGTCAACGAAAAGAAGCACAGGCTTGTTGTTCATCCTCATCATCCTTGCTTGAATGGTTGTAATGCGATGCAATCCAAAGTTCATAGGGACGGGTGGCGGTTAAGCCACCTGTGCGGCTCCGCGATTGTCATGCTCTAAGTCAGCACGGAAACTGGGTATGAACTTCTCGTCTTGGCGGGGGAGCGTGATAGTGAACACTGCTCCTCTACCTGGCTTAGAATTGACTGTTATAGTGCCGCCGTGATTCTCAATAATACGGTAGCAAATTGAGAGGCCCATTCCTGATCCCTTGCCGACGGCTTTCGTAGTGTAGAAGGGGTCAAAAATCTTACCGAGTTGTTCTTCAGGAATGCCTGGGCCATTGTCGCAGACGTCTATTTCGACTGTATCGGAGGAGGTGATGCGGGTCCTGAGGGTGAGGACTCCGCGCCGTCCCATATCTGCCATTGCGTCTGCTGCGTTGACGATTAGGTTGAGAAGAACCTGCCGAAGTTGTGAGGGGGAGCCCATGATCTCTGGCACTGAGTCAAATTCGCGCCTGACATCCGCTACGTATTTGAGCTGAGGCCGAGCGATCAAAAGCGCGCTTTCGATGCCTTCCTCAACGGAAAAGAGTTCGATATGGCCTTTGTCCATGCGGCTAAAATTCTTCATTGTTCGCACCAATGTTGTCATCTCGTCCAGACCGTGCAGGCCGTCCTCAAGAAGCAACCTCATCTCCTCTCGGCGCTCACGTAGTGCTTCTTCTTCCTCGGTGACGTCTTGAACCGACAAGGTGAAGCTCGGGTCAGCTAGTACCCGCTCCTTGATCAGTTCGAAGACAGCCTTCACATACGCAAGCGGCGTGTTGATTTCGTGAGTGATGCCGGCCACCATCTGCCCGAGTGCTGAAAGCTTAGACGATTGTAGAAGCCTTTCCTCCACGTCTTCATTGACCTGCTGAAGCATACGGTTGTCCTTGTCGAGTTTCGCGAACCGATAGCGGAGAAAGACCACAAAACTGACAAACGAGATGACAAGTAGCCCACAGATGGCAATGGTGAGATACCATAAGGCTGCATAGCGGTCGGCGGCTTTTTCTTCTAGCAGCTGTAGGTCACCCTCGACTTTCGCGGCAGCGGCATCAGTAGGAACCGACGTCAACGCGAGCATCAGCTCATTGCCGCGGTTCCGTTCCCTTATCGCGACTTCGACTTGTACGAGAAACCGTTCTAAAGACTGCCGAAGCTCCGGCGACAGCGGCGCAGCGGCCGCGCGAGCAACATTAATTCTGGTCTGCACTGTATCGCGTAAAAGCGGAGTTGGCGAGGTGGTGAAGCTCACCATCCCGGTAATGACTTCGGTTATCAAATCCGAGACGCGTTTGTTCATGCCAGGCGCTGGCTGCAGAACGTCCGGCTGACCGAAAGCATCAGAAATTGTCGTTGGCAGGACGCTAACGGAATTGCGTAACATAGCATAGCTAGCCTTGACTTGCTCGGCGAGCCAATCCTTTCTCCCGATCTTTGCTGAAAAGTCTTCAAACCCGGCGCGAAGGAGAGCAAGGGCTTCTTCTGATTCCAGCGGTTCGCGCATCTCTTTAATCGCGACCTTTATGTCGCGCGCTGCTCGTGTAACGGCGTCATAGTTCGGTGCGATGCCGAGTTGAAGTGAGAGAATTTCATTGTCCCACTGTTTCTCCAAGGTACGGAGCACCTCGAAGCGCCGGCGGAAATCAGGAAGTGCAGTATCGGGGCTGCGCAACATCCAGACCAGAGAGGCCAGTATTAGGGACATCACGGTGATCAGAGCAAGACAGGTGATCCATGCCCTGTGAGACGTCACGAAATCCTTGATCAAGATCGTCTTCAAGTCCTACCTCTTTTCATCTTGTTTCGAGGGTACGTAGGATTATCGCGTGGGATCTACATCTTGTCGAGGGAAACGCCCTCGTACTCGCCCGTCAGCGAGCGGAGAAAGGCCTCAAGTTTCGCCACATCATCCTCTGCGAGATTCCGGCCGAGCTGTACCACAGCCATTGTGTCAATCGCTTGGCGTAACGTAGTGGCTGAGCCGTTGTGAAAATAAGGTGCCGTGTGCGCTACGTTACGCAGAGATGGCACGCGAAACACAGGGCGATCACCGGCAATGCCCGAGTCGGCGGCAGAGCCGGGAACAGATATGCCTTCCGAAGAACCGTCCGGAGCTTTGAAGATCCCGAACACTTGCAACATGTTGCCGCCGACGTTGATGCCCTGATGGCATGACACGCATCCGTAATCTTTAAAGAGGCGATACCCTGCTTCCGCCTGGGGGCTGATCGCAGCCTTATCACCGCGCAGGTATCGATCGAAGGGCGCATTGGGGGTATTCAAAGACATTTCAAGCAAAACTATTGCATCAATTACGTTACGGCGTTGAATACCGTCAGGATAGAGCGCCTCGAAAGCCGCGACCATGCTGGGATCACCGCGCAGAGTCTCGAGGACATCATCCCAGCGCCCACCCATAGTGAGCTTGTTCTCAATGACTCGATCCGTATGGTCTTCTAGAGTCGTTATCCCGCCCGCCCAGGAGAATTTCGCGTTCAGGCCGACGTTGAACAGGCCTAGGGTATTGGTGATACCTGGGTAGCCCGGAAGGCCACGGGACAACTTCAGATGATCCGTCATTCCCTGGTTAATAGCGTGGCAGCTCGTGCACGAGACACCATTTCCTCCAGATAGCCTGCTGTCATTGAAGAGCCGCCGACCTAAGGCCACTTTGTTTTGATCGAGATCATTCGAAAGCGGTACGGGTTCGATCGGTTCCCGACTCGTTTGCTGAAGTGCAGCGGGCAAGTTTGGGGCTTGATCCTGCGTTTTAGCAGGGACTAACCAAGAAAAAAAAGCAAGAGTTGAGGCAAGCACCAGGACCACGCGTCTCGCCATCGTTGTTGCATCCACTGGTAGCTCGCTAACCGCATCGACTCCATGTGAAAGAGCGCCTTGCCCTAACCTGGTACAAGTCTCTGTCATAGTGGCAATGCCTTTCTGTTGAGTCCTTCCCTCTGGAAGAGGCTGAGCATCTTCCCCGCATCCTTATGCATGAAAAGCGACGCAATGCCACCATGCATTGATGCTATACCAACATGTCAAAGACGATGATTTGCACGCAGATGATCCGCCTTATGCTGTAGCCGAACCGAGGAGAAGCGGCTCAACAGCAAGAATTTCGGTACCCACCAAAAGGGGGTGATGTACCGGCTGCTACGGCCCGCTGCCATACTCTGGTTACCGTTCGTGGCCGTTCAACGGGGATCACCTATGTTTTCTAGGGTTTCAGAACGCAAGATGCTTAGCGTGCGCGGGTTTTTGCTCGTCGCATGGCTCATCCTAATTGGATCTCTCTTCTGGGATCCCTTTTCGGAGGCGCTAACGCATCCCGACAATCTTCTAAGCCCTTTTAGGGTCACCGATCATGCGGTTGTGGTTCAAGATCATGTCCTCACGGCATCGCCTTATTCTTTAGGGGCCCGGATCTTCTGGACAATGGCAGTACCGATCGTCCCGCTATTTTTGATGGTATTTGGACACGAGGCTTGGCGGCGTGTCTGCCCGCTGTCGCTTGCCTCTCAGATTCCGGGCTATGCGGGAATACGACGTTTCCGGAGCAAGTTGGAACGCCGCACCGGAATGGTTAGTCGTAAAATTCCTTTGATAACTCCCAACAGCTGGCTGGCGCGCCACAGCTGGTACGTGCAGTTCGGAATTTTATTCACTGGTGTGACTGTACGCCTGCTCATCATCAACACCGACCGCCAGGCTATGGGAATTGCACTGTTGACGGTGATCTTTGCAGCAATCCTGACCGGCTTCCTGTGGGGAGGAAAGACCTGGTGCAATTATTTCTGCCCCGCAAACATCGTTCAGAAGATTTACACCGAACCCGGCGGAATATTGGAAAGCTCGCCTCATTTCACAAGGCCGTCGCTCCCGCAGTCAATGTGCCGTAAACCAACACCTAAAGGTGACGTAAGCGCATGCGTCGCCTGCACAGCAAACTGTGGTGATATTGACCTGCAGCGATCGTATTGGAGCGGGATACTAGATCCCCAGCGCCGCAACGTCTATTACATGTTTTTTGGCTTGATCCTTGGTTTCTATGGGTTCTATTTCCTCTACTCAGGGAACTGGGAGTACTATTTTTCTGGCATCTGGACCCATGAGGATGGCGTTGCTCAGAAGATCCTCGCACCTGGGCTCTTCATACTGGGCGAGGTTGTGAATGTTCCTAAAATCATAGTGGCTCCGAGTACACTTGCTGTCTGCTGCATCCTGTCACTCGGCCTTGGTCGCGGCTTGGAGACGCTGTATCGCCGATATCGTTTTCAAAGGGACAGCTTGTCTGAAAAGATAATCGTGCACCATTGCCTGAGCATTAGTGCTTGGGCATCGATCAACGCCTTCTATCTTTTCGGCGGGCGGCCAAATATTCTACTGTTGCCAGCCTTGGGCGGGCGCGTTCTGGACATAGCGATCGTTGCGCTCACCACGATTTGGTTGCGTCAGGCGCTGCACCAAAGCCCCACCCGTTACCAACAGGAAAGTATGGCATCTGGACTTCTTACTGAACTGAAGAAGTTGAAGGTCAACGTCGGTAAGTTCCTAGAGGGTCGGAAGCTCGAAAGCCTGCGTGCGGATGAGATCTATCTCCTCACGAAAGTTCTGCCTGGCTTTTCTCAGCAGCAGAAGCTCGAGGCTTATCGCAAAATCCTAGAAGAGGCTGTGACAACCGGCACCACCGCCAGTTCCGCCTCGCTAAAGTTGCTCCAGGAATTCCGGCTGCAGATGAACATTACGGAAGAGGAGCACTTCAAATTACTTGAAGAGTTAGGTCTCTCCCACATCGCGGAAGTCGATGTCGTGGCAATGAGTGATGAGGAGAAAGCTGAAACGCTCGCTCACTACCGAGGGATCCTTAGCAGTTCACTTGCCACTAGGATGGATGGCGGCATGTCGATAACTGACATCCTTATCGATCCAGGTTTTCTTTCAACCGTCAACATACTCCGGCAGAGCCTGCAGATCGGAGATGCGGAACATGAGGCGGTCTTGTCTGAACTGTCGTCTCAAAATGGCCTCGTCAGTGCCAAGATGGATGATGTTCTTGAACTTCTTGTGCGGCAGAAGTCGATGCGTCTGTGCATGGAGGCCGCGGTTATATCGGATCCTCTCGGTCAGTCGCTGCTAGATCTTCTCCACGACGCACTTGATGCTCACGAACAGGCGATCAGGATCGAGGCGCTGTCGATTCTACGCAACTTCGGTCCAGAACCCCAGTTTCAACGCTACGCTGAGGAACTCGCGTCGTTGTGTGGTCGTAATCTCGACCTCCTCTTGCGCCAGGCCGTACCATCGCGTCCGACTGTTCGCTGGCGTGATACGCTACATCCGTCCATCCTCGCAATCTTGCTTGGCAGCCCGGCTGAGGCGAATAAAGCCACGGGACAACCAGACACAGTTTCGGGGAACGGGAGCCGCCGCAGTCGTCGCACACATCGGGCAGCTCTGATAGGCAGCTTGGCTGTTGAAGATAATCTCCTCCAGCTCCTTGCTTTCGACGATTCCTTGGTGCGAGCGATCGGGTTGATGGTGTTTGGTTACATAGATGCTGAGATCGCGGCCAAAGCCGCGCACGGCTTAGTTGATGATCTCTCTGATAGTGACCATCCGATGCTCGTTGCAGTGGTCAATTATATGGCTGGAAGATCTGTTCCAGTGGAAGAAAAGGATAATATCAGCCTTCGTGCGACGCTTCGGATACCCGGACAGCCGGACCGGCGATTTGACCGAGACAAACACCGGATCACGATCGGACGAGCGCCCGATAATGACATCGCTGTACCACATTCGCTCGCCTGGACTTATCACGTGGCCATAGGTGCCGTTCATGGCGAGATGCGATTGATGCGGCTCGACGAAGGGGTCGTCTATGTTAACGGCCGGCAAGTGCTGGAAGAATCTGTGGCTCTGAGGAAGATGAGCGTTGTCCATCTTGGCTCAAGCAGCAGTGACGCTCCCTCTATTGAGGTAGATTGGGACATGGCCGGTGAGCGGGCAAGCCAAATGACTGTGCACCCCATGTTGCGTCTAGCAATGCTTGCACGCAACGCCAGACTTGGTCATCTACCGCTTGCCGTTTTGGCTGACCTTTCATTCCAATCACGCGTAGAAAGATACATCCGAGGCGCCAAGCTCGAAAGTTCCGATGGACAGTCGCATCTACTTGTTCAGCAGGGCCAGGTCCGGCTTTTCAATCCGGCCGGCATGGATTTCGTCGCAGACACGGTGTTTGCTCCCGGGGACCTCATCGGACCAGACTTAGCGAGCCGCGATGCCCTGGTTCTGCCAGAAGTGATAAGTGAATTTGCGGTGGTAGTTCAGGTCCCACCCACACCAGATGTGATCGCGGCAACACCCGTATTTGACATCGCCGCTCGTCTCTTTGCACACCCTAGTGCCCGCACTCACTCAACCGCCCATCCAGGGGCTTCTTCCGACCCTTGGCCGGGGGGCGGGAGCGCGACGTCGAGTGCGAACAAGCCACGGCCCCCCGATGTAGTGCGTAGCAGACAGCGTCCCAATGACATCGTTATCGATCAAACGCCAGCTTGAGAGAAGCCGTAATGAATGCCAACGTCCAGATCACCGTGCCGCAAACATCTTCGAACATTGCGCGCATTGCTTTCTCTATGTTTATTCACATCGCAGACGTGGATAAAAACATCACCGCGCAGGAAGTCCGCAGGTTTCAGACGCTCATTCGTGAGACATCATGGATGGATAACGAGGATCTGCGCCAAGCCCTAAATGAACTGCAGCAACATTATTCCACGTTCTGGGCGAACTATGAGGATGGGCTCTTACCAGTCAACATCGTGGCAATCGCGGAGGCCGTTCAGCGAGCCGATGAGGACATAGGGGCCGAGCGGGCGATGAAACTACGCCGCGCCTTTGGACAATTTTTGGAGAGGCTTGATGGTGGGACGTATGGCATCAAGTTGGCCAACAGTAGCGACTATAAAGCGCGCCAGCAGGCTCGTAAGGACATCGCATCCGTCCTAATCCGGCCGCTAGTGCAAGCAAAAAAATCGGAACCAGCGAACATCCCCGTACACGTTCAAATGCAGGTTCCGATTCCGACCGTCATCACTACGCAGGATGTGGCTGCCGTAGGTAGCACAACGGCTCCATCTTCAGGGATGAGACCGGCTGTAGCCTCCGTGGCAGCTCCAGTAGCTATTCCCGCCAACTCGACAAATCCGCCGTCATTGCCAGCGCTCACCCCACCTCAGCACGCCCATCTGTGGCCTGCCGTAGGGCTTTCTCCAGGCAATACCCCGGTGTGGAACGGCGGCAAAATCAAAGTCAGGTGTGTCTCCGTTTTATGGGAGACGGAAGACACGAAAACCTATAATTTTGTAGCCGAACCACGAATGCTTTTTCACTACAAACCAGGGCAATTTCTCACGATTGAGGTCCCTCTCCCGGGGTCAGTGCTGCGGCGGACATATACGATATCTTCCTCACCGTCGCGCCCTTACGTACTCTCCATCACCGTGAAGAAAGTTCCCATGGGATGGATGTCGAACTGGTTGTTCGATAATATGGTGGAAGGTTTAGAATGTGCCGTAACCGGCCCAGCCGGAAAATTTACTTGTTTCGACCATGCTTCCGAAAAGCTGCTTTTCCTTGCTGCTGGTAGCGGCATCACTCCAACTATGTCAATGCTGCGTTGGCTGGCAGATACGGCATCAACCGCTAGTGTAGTTTTCATCAACAGCGTGCGGACACCTGACGATATCATCTTTCATCAAGAGTTGCTTCACATGAGCACACGCTTGGGACGACAAATGCGACTGGCAATTGTGCCGGCCGCTGTGCCGCCATCACGCCCGTGGCACGGTCCGAGTGGTAAGCTCGACGAGTTATTGATACGTGCGTATGCCCCGGACTATGCAGATCGCGAGACCTTTGTCTGTGGACCGCCCGGCTATATGGCTATGGTGAAAGGTATGTTAGCTGGAATGGGTTTGCCAGCCCAACGTTATCACGAAGAGAGCTTTGGCGGCGCGCCTGTGCAGCCAGCACCTGCGCCCGTTCAAGCAGTAAACGTCATTTCAAAACCAGTAGCTCCCGTTGCACTTGCCCCAGCTGCTTCTGCTGCCACTGCGCCTGTCGCACCCGCGCGACCTGCTCCGGCGGTCACAACGCGACCAACAGCTCCCACCGCCCCGCCACCTCGCCCGGCCGGCCCCAGTGGACCAGCTGTTTCCGTATCTAAAGCGCCGGTGCAGCAACCGACTGTCCGGGGCCAGGTGTCGAGTTCACCTGTTCCTGTTGGGGTGGCGGCTCAGACTCCGGCTCCAGTAGTCGCAAAGATGGTGCCTGATACAAAAGAGGCGAGGGTTTTCATCGAGGGTAGTTCGGAAGGCTTTATCGTCGAGCCTGGCCAGACCATTCTTGAAGCAGCCGATAGGGCTGGTATAAATATACCCCATTCCTGCCGGTCAGGCATATGCGGAGCTTGTAAGATGCAAAAGGTGTCGGGCAAAGTCGAAATGGATGACCAGAGCGTGCTATCACAGCCCGACATCGATGCGGGTTATGTGCTGACATGCGTGGGTAGGGCTGTAGGCAGTGTAAAACTCGCACCTTAGGGGCGCTGCTTGATCGGATTTGGATGCCTCTATGCGATCTTGCGCGTCAGCTTGCTATTGATGCACCCATCGAAGAAGCCGACGCTATATTGCAAGGTATGTCGGTTAAACGAAAATAATAAAATAACAGTCTTCCAGGCGGGGCCTCCATCGACTAACTTCTTGAAGAGCGGGTTTAATTTTCGTACTCAGAGCAGGGTTTCATCTGTCGGACTAAGTGCTGAGTTATCATTACCGTGTTAGAAGATGGTAAGCTACGCAAAGTTGGAGCTTAGCAGGAGTAGGCATGGAGCAAAAACAGGCATCGGGAATAGGACCGGGATCAAGAGCTGAGAATGCAGCGAAGCCGGTCGAACAAGCCGTACCTCTTGATGCCAAGCTCGCAGGCGTAGATCTCAACTTGCTCGTGGTTCTCGAAGCACTTCTCCTCTGTCGTAACGTAACGCATGCTGCTCGAAGATTAGGACAAACGCAGCCCGCAGTAAGCCGGGCCCTGGCTCGGTTGCGCGAGCTTCTGGGGGATGATCTTCTGGTTCGCTCTTCCACCGGTCTGAAGCTGACAAGCCGAGGGGAGCAATTGGCGAACATTGTCCCAATGACTATGGCACACGTCCGTGAAGTCATTTCGTCGCGACAGATCGATCAGGGTGTTCGCCTCAGCATGAACGCAAGCCTCACACCTGCACTTCTCCCGCACCTCCTCAAATCGTCAGCTCGGAAGAATGAGCAATTCCGTATCAACACGCATAAATGTCCGGATGAGGGGTTGTTACAGCTGCGTGCGCGAGCAGTAGACTACCTCCTTGGGACTTGCAATGAAGATGAACCGGATCTGGAAAGTGAACTCGTCTTTGCGGAGGATTTTGTCACGCTTGTGGCGTTCGAACGCCATCAGTTCGGCGGAATTCGCCCGAGCAAAAATAGTTTCCTTGAACTAACTCACATTCATTTAGTGGAGAATGGTGCCGAAGCTTATCCGCAGTTCATAGATACGCTGATGACCTACGGCAGGCGCCGAGGGCAATTATTCGAGGTTCAAGACATCACTTCTGCGGCACTCATGGTATCGGAGAGCTCACTTGCGCTGACTGTACCCCGTTCAATCGCAGGGTGGCTCGTAAGAACGCTGCGTCTTTCGGCTCTTCTGCCTCCGATAGCTATCCCCCAGCAGAAGGTATCTATGTACTGGTTATCCGGAGCGCCAGGAGGTACTCGGCGCCACGTGATCGACGAGATAGGCGCTGCCGCCCGTACCGTCGTAGCTCAAGACCAAGCGCACCTTCGTATATTGCGCTCTATCGACGGCGGCGAGTAGCCTATGGCTTCAACCTTATTGGTCGAAAGCGAGGAAGCAGAAGACGCTTTTGATCTCGGCGGCTTCGACCTCAATCTTCTCATTGTTCTCCACGCGCTTCTTAGACTGCGCAATCTTACTCATGCAGGCAATGAACTTAAACTGAGTCAGCCAGCCACTAGCCGTGCACTAGGGCGGCTGAGGCAGATGTTCAACGATGAGCTTCTGACGCGCACCAGCCGATCATTTGAACTTACGCCGCTCGCACAGATGCTGGCTCCCAAAGTTGAGGCGGCTCTTGGGAACATAAGTACGATCTTCTCGGAGCGAGTTTTAGCGCCAGAACGTTTCAGTGTTGCTATGCCAGATCACCTCGCTTTGCTTCTCGTTTCCAGCCTCAGCGGCTATTTTAGGGAGGTATCGCCTACTACGGTGTTTATGCCCTTGATAGGCCTGTCAAACGTGATTTCGCAATTGGAGGACGGGCGAATCGACATGGCTCTTGGGATAACTGATGATACCCCAAGCGGCTTCTTTTGCAGAGCGCTGCCACCTATCTCGACGCTTTGTGTTAGCCGGCAAGGGCATGTTGCCGCCAGAGGAAAGGTGCCTTACGCGGACCTTGGGCAGTTTCTATCTCTGCGAATTGGTTCGACCTATAATACTGGGTTTGGCGAGGCGTATGACGCGCTTGAGGCGATCCGCCCTCGGGGACGGCAGACGTTGACAGTGCCGGATATACATACCGCAGCTCGACTTGTTCAAGAGACGGATGCGATATTGGTACTTCCAATGTCTTCGGCTCGGCTTTTGGCATCGCGATATGGGCTGGTAAGTTTCGTCCCGCAAAAGGGGCCGACTCCGCCTAGCTATCAGGTTTCCTTAATTTGGCATGAGCGGTGGCATCGCAGTAGCATTCATACGGGCGTACGCAGTATGATTGCATCGTATGTTTTAGAAGGCGTCTGATGTGCGGACCGCTAAGGTCGAAGCGGCACCTAAATCCGCCGACCTTATACAAATGTAACGAAACACTTTCGACGCCGTGAAGACTCTGCTTGTCGCCAAACCTTGGTTCGATGAAGATGTAATAGCCAAACAGGTGCCAAAGTGTCGAAAGGATACCAGGATGCAGCCAGTGTACCAACGGCAGGTCAAGATCTCACAGCAGGATCAAGCGGCGCTCGCTGGTCAAATCGCAGATGATCCGCCGGCGAGAGATGAAAGTTTTCACGGGACCTACGTAGAGGCGGAGCGAACCAACGAAGCAGATGCTGCCGCCGTCCTGCATTACACTTTAAAGCTTCTGACCGGGCAGTGGAAGTGCTCTATCCTGCATCAACTAATGCCCGGGCCGGCTCGTTTCACAGCACTTCGCCGTAGTCTCCATGGGATTACCTCAAAAGCACTAACATCTCAGCTGCGAGAACTCGAAGCAGAACGCTTTGTCGAGCGACGAGTCTATGCGGAGGTGCCTGTAAAGGTAGAGTATGCGATCACCCCCCGCGGGCAGAGTATCGAACCGGTTCTGCGTACTTTATTGACCTGGGGCCGTTCTCAATACTTACAATCCTAAAGCCCGCCTTCCTCACTGAATCGTTCAGCTCATTCGCCTAACGGTGCTCTACGCGAGCAATGGGCTTTATAATTGCTGACTGGAGATCAATTTCAACCGCAAAAGAAAAGGCCTCCCGACGACCGAACGTGAAAGACCTGATCTCACTCTGTAGCTGGAATGAGAATCTCGCTTTCCTGCAACATTGTCAAGTTGTTTTGCGCTTTCGGGTGATCGATTTCCTTTGCCTCATTGAAAGCCGAATTATGAATTTAGATGATGTCACGACGCCTTTTGGGCGGCGGCCTGCGAAGCTTGCTCAGATTCAAGCTCATTCCAAGGTAAGGGCTTCGCGAGAGCCAAACTTCAAGGTGAATAAATGGAAAGTGCTTCGAGACATTTGCGACGCACGCGCACAGCTCAAGCTGCGAGATCGATCGCTCGCTGTGTTGAAGGCGTTAGTTTCTTTCCATCCTGAATTAGAGCTTTCAGTCGACCAAAACTTAGTTGTTTTTCCTTCTAATACCGAACTCGCCTCAAGGGCGAACGGAATTGCCGAAACGACGTTGCGAGATAATCTTGCACTCTTAGTGGACGCAGGCCTTGTCCAACGGCGAGACAGTCCAAATGGGAAGCGGTACGCCCGGAAAAATTCTTCTGGCAAGATAGTGGTGGCTTTTGGTCTATCCTTGCTGCCGCTTGTCACGAGGGCAGAAGAACTTGCGCTGCTTGCAGAGGAGGTCCGGGCGGAACGTCGGCGTCTCTGCATAACCCGGGAACGGATTACACTTCTGCGGCGTGACATCCGAAAACTAATAGATGCCTCGCTGGCTGATGGTGTGCCGGGGGATTGGCTTCCGCTACAAGTCCGGTTTACGTCCCTGATAAGAGGAGGAGGACGCGGAGCAGGAGTAGCTGAATTAGACGCCTTGGAGGCCGAGCTTAGTTCTCTTAAACAGACAGTGCTCAACCTGCTGCAGCTGCAATGGAATTTTAATATTTATGGCGGCAATGACACCGGTTTTCGCCCTCACATACAGAAACAAATTACAGATAGTGTTTTTGAAGTTGAAGCAGGGAAGGACGAAGAGCAAGGCGACAAGAATCGGGTCCGGTCCGAGGAGCGCACGTTAGGGGCCACGGGAGTAGATCTCTTGAAAAGGGGCTCACAAACGCCATCGGATGGGTCGACAGGTGAGGGGAACTTGGAACGAGACGCCGCTCCGGCTGCCCGGCCAAGTGGGCCGGGCAATGCCCGAAGTCTGCGCTATCCTGGCGCTACAACAAACGGTAACCCTGCTGGTGTTACCCCTTATGTCTCTCGGCCAACAGAGATGCTCCCGCTAGGGATGGTATTGCGGGCCTGCCGCGAAATTTCAGCTTATGGCCGGGATGGCCGTATCAACAGCTGGCGTGACTTAATAGCGGCAGCGGTCGTGGTGCGCTCCATGCTTGGTATAAGCCCGTCTGCTTATCAGGCAGCTTGTGACACGATGGGAGTCGAGGCGGCAGCAGCTACAGTAGCCTGCATCCTGCAACGAGCCGAGCATATCAACTCGCCCGGTGGCTATTTGCGCCATCTCACAGAGAAGGCTGAAAACAAGGACTTCTCGTTAGTTGCAATGGTGACGGCGCTAGCGAAAACTAAATAGGTCGCGGCTGCTGTGCCCCCGACACTCATCCATTCGCGGCTGGAGTTCGATCGTTAGATATGCGCGTTTGCGCGGGTGAAGCAATGGGGGGTGCGCAGCGTTTCCGTTGTGAGGAGCGTTTCGCCCATTGTGGTGGGGTGGGCGGCATCGGCCGTCGCTGTTTGGTAGCCCATGGCTGAGTGTGGGCGGACCGCATTATGGTCGGCAACCCAACGGGACACGGCGGACCGCGCGTGATCGACGCCGAAGAACTGTGTCTCATTCAGGAGTTCGTCCCTCATCTTCGGATTAGAGGCTTAAAAGATGCCGTTTTGCATCCGCTTGCTAGGTGCGATGAAGTGCCAGGCGATGCCCGTCTCTTCGCTCCAGGCCAGCATGGCGTTCGAGGTGAACTCCTTGCCATGGTCGCTGACGATCAGGTCAGGTTTGCCGCGCCGGGCGATGACCAAGGTTAGTTCTCGCGCTATTCTGCGACCCGAGGTCGAGGTATAGGCGACCGCGGCCAGGCATTCCTTGGTAACATCGTCGAGCACGTTGAAGACGCGGAACCGGCGGCCATGCGCAATCGGTCGTGAACAAAATCGACCGACCAGCGTGCATTCGGCCGGGCGATCGTTAGCAGCGGGGCACGGGGGCCCGTTGCCTTCTTGCGTCCCTTGCGCTTGCGAACGCAAAGGCCCTCCTCGCGATAGAGGTGCTGTGTCTTTCTACGATTGAGCACGTACCCTCCCGCCGGAGCAGGACGTGCAGCCTCCGATATCTAAACCGACGCCGTTCGCCGGCAACCGTGCGAAGACGCACCCGCAACTCCGCATAGTCCCGGCGCCGGTGTGGATACCGAACCGATGACGGATCCGCTCCGATGATCTTGCACGCCCGCCGCTCGCTCATCTCATGGACATTCATGAGAAGTTTAGGCGCCAGTGTCTGCCGCGAACCACATACGTTCGGCAAACTTGTCACGCGCCTGCATCCACCAATATGTTGCCTGAACCGCCGCTCTGCCAAACGGACCGCCGTTCCAGTCCAGACCAAACGGCTTGAACATCTGAAGACGATCGCTCTTGTGCAATATCGCTTCTGCCAGGACTGTTCCACCAATCGCGGTCGTATTGATACCGTGACCACCAAAAGATGTGCAACTCCAGACGTTCTTTTCAATCTGACGAATTTGAGGCATCAGGTGCCGAGCATATCCCATGAGCCCAGACCAGGCATAATCCACCTTCAGCGCTTCCAGCTGTGGAAAAGTATCGCTCATGGTCCGGTGCAAGATTTTTGCCAGTTGTCTCGGTTCGCTGATACGCGTCGTGATCCGGCCACCCCACAAAATGCGGGTTCCACCATCGACTAGCCGATAATAATCTCCCGCACGTCGCTGATCGCCTATTCCAAAGGGCGTCGCAATTGCTTTGCCGATAAGTTCAGGCCGGGCCTCCGTCAGCATGATATAAGTCGATATGGGTATAAAGGAGCGTTGAAGCCCCTTAATCAAACCATCGGTGTAGCCACCCGTAGCAATAACAAGTTGACTTGTGGTGACGCTTCCGGACTCTGTGTTAAGTTTGAGATGGTTACGTTCCCGATCAATACGTTTGACGCGGGAGCGTTCGAAAATCTTCCCACCCATTTGCTCTAGAGTCATCGCAAGACCTCTGGCGTACGCGAGAGGGTTGATCTGAAAATCATCAGGATAATAGAGTGCCTGGAAATAGCGAGACGTTTTGAGGACGGCCCGAACCTGTTCAGTATCCCATACCTCGACGTTTTGACCGAACTCATTTCGAAGCCGATCCCGTCTCCGCAGGAATGCATCCCGCGAGGGCGTGCGTGCCACCGACAGTTTTCCTCTCGTCAACTCCAGTTGGGGTATTTCGAGTTGCTTTATATTCCGGGAGACAATTTCAACGCCTTCCAGCGACAGTCGGTAGAGCTTAGCCGCGTGATCTTCTCCCACTGTCTGGCTCAGGTTATCTAGACGTTGGGACCATGCAGGCCCGACAAAACCACCGTTACGTCCTGATGCGCCGAATCCCACATGCGCCGCTTCCAGAATAACGACATCAAGTCCGGCGCGCGCCAGTTCTAAGGCAGTTGCAAGACCCGCTAGACCCGCTCCAATTATGCAGGCATCGGCTGTGATGTTGCCATCGATCATAGCGCGCTGATGCCCAACGCCGAGGCGAGCACCGTAATACGTATGCGAGTTATGCATCCGGATAACCTCACGGTCCAATGGAAGTGTAATCGGAGATCCCGCGTTATCCATCGGACATCTCCATGACCAAATGCCCCTCGCCAAGCTGCCTGTACTTACGAACAGGAGGCGAATAGTCGGCAGGACGTATGGCGTTGGCCAGCTCATCGTTTAACAACGGCCGCCTCTCCCTCCGTCTTGTTGGATCCGGGACAGGCACGGCTGACAGCAGCTTTTGGGTATAGGGATGTTGCGGGTTGCCAAAAACGCTGGCACGTGGGCCGATCTCTACGATCTCACCGAGATACATCACTGCGACCCGATGGCTGATCCGCTCCACCACGGCCATGTCGTGGCTGATGAAGAGATAGGCGAGGCCGAGGCTTTCTTGGAGCTCAAGCATCAGATTTACGATCTGTGCCTTGATAGAGACATCTAACGCCGAAACCGCTTCGTCTGCCACGATCAGTTTCGGCTCCATCGCCAATGCGCGCGCAATGCAGATCCGCTGTCGCTGCCCCCCTGAGAATTCGTGCGGGTACCGCGTTGCAACGGCCGCACTGAGTCCAACGCGCACCAATAATGAGGCGACCTTTTCCTGCGCTTCGAGTTTAGTCGCCAGGCCATGGACAAGAAGCGGCTCGGTGATTGCGGCACCAACCGTTTGCCTGGGGTCTAAACTCGCGAACGGGTCCTGAAAGATCATCTGCATGCGACCCCGATACTGCTGCAGGCCTGATCGCGACAGCTTGAAGAGATCTTCGCCTCCAAGTTCGACTTTGCCGGCTGTGGCTTGGATCAGACGCATCACGGCACGACCTGTGGAAGACTTCCCACATCCGCTTTCGCCTACAAGCGATAGTGTTTCGCCTGCTTGTAGATCGAATGAAACACCTTCGACGGCATGGACCCTGCCGCGGACGGTGCGAAATATGCCGCCCGTGATCTCGAAACGCGCTGTCAGGCCATCGACCCGCAGCAACGGTGTGTCGGTTGTGGCAAGTGACTTGCCGTCATAGGCCGGTGCCGGTATTTCCTCGCCCGCATCGTTCATCATGGGGAAAGGCTGGGGCTTGCTGCTTTGGCCCATCGCACCAAGCCTTGGCACGGCAAACAAGAGTGTCCGCGTATAGGGATGTTGTGGCCTTGAAAATACTCCGATACAATCGCCGCTTTCCACGATGTTGCCGTGCCGCATGACTACCGCACGGTCAGCCACTTCCGCGACTACTCCCATGTCATGGGTGATGAACAGGACGCCCATCTGCTCTTCGTCCTGCAATTCCTTGATCAGTTCCAGAATTTGAGCCTGGATAGTCACATCCAAAGCGGTGGTGGGTTCGTCGGCGATTAACAGCTTCGGACGGCAGGCCAATGCCATGGCTATCATGACGCGCTGCCGCATACCTCCTGAGAACTGATGCGGATATTCGTCAAGTCGGCGTGAGGCCGCCGGAATTCGGACGCGCTCCAGCAATGCATGAGCCTTTTTACGTGCTTCGTCGCCCGAGGCGCCTTGATGAATGAGCAGGGCTTCGCTGATCTGTTCCCCAACCGTCATGGTTGGATTGAGGGAGGTCATGGGCTCCTGAAAAATCATGGCAATACGGTTGCCGCGAATTTTCGCCATCTGCGCTTCGGTTAAATCAAGAAGATTTCGGCCCTCGAAAATGATCCTGCCGGCGGCGACACGGGCAACCTTTTTGGGCAGGAGACGTAAAATCGACAGGGCGGTTACGCTTTTGCCCGACCCGGATTCGCCAACGACCGCGACCGTCTCATTGGCGCGAATTTTTAACGAAAGATCGCTGACGGCTGCGCTCCATCTGTCGCCTATGAGAAATTCTGTCCGCAGACCCTGAACCTCAAGGATGGTGTCTGCACTTTCGGAAGGCATCTTGTCGTGTTGCATGGATGTCTGCCTTTATTCCGCTTGTGTTTTCGGATCGATCGCGTCGCGTATAGAATCGCCGACGAAGTTCAGTGCGAGCACAGTGAGCAGAATTGCGAGGCTGGGAAATACTGACAGCCACCATGCGTCAAGAATATTGTCAAAGCCGTCACGTATCATGGCGCCCCACGTGGAAGTCGGAGGAGGCACGCCCAGTCCGATGAAGCTGAGCGATGCCTCGGTGCGGATCGCGCTCGCCATCCACATCGAGCCTACAACGACTACTTCCGACGCCATGTTCGGAAAGATATGCAAGCCCATCAGCCGCACGCGACCAAAGCCCATGGCTCGCCCTGCTTCTATGAATTCGCGCTGCTTCAATGCCATTGTCGGCGCACGAGCAACGCGCGCAAAAGGCGCAATTTCCGTGATCGCTATCGCGATAATCAGGTTCTCGAGGCTGGCGCCCAGCATGGCGGCAATCATCAAACCGAGAAGCAGGGTAGGAAAAGAGAGCATCACATCGAGAACGCTCATCACCACACGATCGAATATACCCCCAACATAGCCTGATATGATGCCGATCGTCGATCCCACCACCATCGCGACGAGGATCGCTAGAAATCCGACCATCAGAGAAACACGTGAACCATATATCACTCGCGACAGAATATCCCTTCCATAGGCGTCAGTGCCGAACCAGAAATCCGCTGATGGCGGTTCCAGCCTGCGCAAGATGTTCTGTTCTGCGGGGTCGCAAGGCGCGACGACTGGTGCAAAGATTGCCGCGAAGACTATGAGGGACAGCAGAAGGAGTCCAACCCACGCAAGCCGGTTAGTTCGAAACGCGGTCCATAGTCTGTTCTTTCGATGAGAAACGGTTTCCGAAATCGACATCAGCTCAATTTCACCCTGGGATCTACGAAGCCATAAGCAATGTCCGTGATCACGTTGACAGCGATAACAAAAGCGGCGAACACGACCATCAAGCCCTGCAGCATGGTATAGTCTCGGGAGTTAAGCGCGCCTACAATTAGCTTCCCAAGCCCAGGTCGTGAGAAAACAATCTCCGTTAGAACAGAGTTTCCGATCAGCGTCCCAAAATAAAGACCAATAACCGTGACGACCGGAATCATAGCGTTTCGCAAGGCATGCTTGCGTATGAGCCTTGCGGACCTGACGCCCTTTGCCTTTGCAGTTCTGATGTAATCCTCGTTCAGAACTGTCAGCATTGAAGATCTTGCGACGCGGGCGATCAGGGCCATCATCGTGATCCCTAGTGTCAGCGTCGGCAGAATGAGACTCAACAGGTGGCCAGCTAAGCTGCCGGTGCTTTTTGATATGACCGGGAGCCACCCCAGATTGACCGCGAATGCGAGAAGCAACAGAATTCCGGTCACGAATGAAGGAAGCGACAGGCCGATCATGGATACGACCCGGCTCATGTAGTCAGGCCACAAATTGCGATAGAGCGCAGCTACGATACCAAGCGGAAGGCCCAGAAGCGCTGCGAGAAGCACGGAGGCCGCAGCAAGCTCCAGCGTGTAAGGCAATACCAGCAATACTTCTTCGAATACAGTGCGGCCTGTAAATAGCGACCGGCCAAAATCACCGGTAACGGCTTTTATCACAAAATCGAGGTACTGGACGTAGATCGGTTGATCGAGGCCGAGTTCGATTCTCAGATTGCTAAGGGCCTGTTCGGTGGCTTGATCGCCCAGAATCGTGATGGCCGGATCGCCCGGAACAAGACGCACTAGCACGAAGATCAGCGTCAACATCATCAAAAGTGTCGGGATAGCAAGCAGCAACCGGCGAATGACATAGGCCGTCATGGCGCGACCTCCTGCCGGTAGAAAGGCGCCGTGACAGGCTTCCTGTGATAAAAGCTCTGGATGTGACCTCTGGATTTGATGGGGCAGGGAAGGCGAGTAGCCCTTGGCGTTGCGGAGGGATTAGGCTGCAGCATTGACATGAAAACGCCTGTGACTGAATGGACCGGTGTCGGATGAAAACGTGCCGCGAACAATGCTTGCGGCGATAACGTGAGCATGGACCGCCGCAAGGGTTACACCCGAGTGGCACGTAACAACGAAGGCTCCCGGAAATTCTTCCGATTCCGTGTAGATCGGAAAACCGTCAGGAGACATAATTCTCAGGCCGGACCAATGCCGTACAAGTCTCAGTTGAGCGAGATCCGGCGCAATCCTCACCGCCTTGGCCGCAAGCGAAATCGAGGCCTCGGTGGTTGTCGACGAATCCTCGCCGACATCCTCGTGCGTTGCACCGATCATGATGGTGCCTTCTGTAGTCTGCCTCAGCCCGCTGCACGGCAGGGGAAGTAGAGGCTGAACTCTTTCAGTTACAAGAATCTGGCCGCGCTGCGGCCTGATTGGAGCCTCCAGGCCAACCTGTTTTGCAAGTTTTCCGCTCGAAATACCAGCTGCGATGACGACACGAGATGCCCGAAAATGTCGCTGCTCCGTTTCGACAACAAAGCTACCGTCATTCCGGCGAATCGTTTCAACACGATGCTCGCTCAGCAGCTCACCGCCCAGGCGCCTCACGGCCGCATGCAGAGCCGCCAGCAGGTAGAGAGGATTTGCGTGTCCGTCACTCGAACAGTAGCTGGCACCCACAATCTCGGAACCGAGCCGGAGGTTCGGCATCAGGCTCTGCAACTGCCGGCGATCCAGCATTTCGGTAGCTAGATCCTGGTCAAGATTGTCAGAATTGCGCAGTTGTTCCGCAAGTTGGGCGTTTAGTGCTCTCCGTTCTTCAAAAGCCTTTTCGCCTAGGCAGAGCACAAGCCCACCCTTGCGATCGTAATTCACGTTTACGCTTCCCGAATGATCGTACAGCTCCGCCATAAATTCTGGCCAAAGATCGATGCTCTGCCGCGTAAGACGCTGGTAGGCAGGCATTCCTCGACCCTTGCCCTGTCCCCAAACGAGACCAAAGTTCGCGCGGGCGGCGCGAAAATCACTTTTCGCGCCGTCGAGAAGCAGAACTTTCTGCCCAAGACGAGCTAGCCCATAAGCGATAGCTGCGCCTACCGTGCCTGCGCCTATTATGATCGTATCATCGTCTGCCAAAATGGTTCACCCGGCATATTGAAAGCCTGCGGCCAAGCGGAGAGTTGCGACACCGCGAACTGGCGGTGTCGCTCTAGACGCCCTTATTTTTTCAATTCGGTCCGCTCGGTGATCGGAGGAACGAGATTGAGTGCGCCTGTCAGCTTGTACCCGTAGTCGAGCTTGTCGCTGCGCAGGAAAACCTGCATTAGGTTGAAGAGGGGAACAGCACAAACCTCCTGATGAATCAGGCGTTGGGCATCCGCCCACGATGCGAGCTGCTTTTTGGGATCGCCTTCGGATCGGGCGGCTTCGATCTGCTTGTCGGCGACTGCGCAATGCGAGAAGTTCGTGATAGCCGTTGATGTTCCAACGATCGCCGACGAATGGAAGAATTCACTTAGAAACGTATCGGCAACAGGGAAGCGGGCTGCACCATAGAAGACCATGCCGCTCGCATCCTTGCGTGAAAGCTCCTGATATGTCGGGTGATCGACCACCTGCATATCGAGCTTAATCCCTGCCTTGGCCAATTGACCTTGGATGACCTGCATGATGGGAAGTTGGGCGTTTGAATTCGACACGACGGATTTGATCGTGACGCCGTTCGGAAAGCCTGCTTCGGTCAAAAGCGACTTTGCTTTTTTGAGATCATAGTCGTATGTCCCTGCGCTGCAGTCTTCCCCGAGATATCCCGATGGCACGACTGAGCATCCCTTGGGACCTACGTCAGCTCCAACGAAAGCGACGATCTCGTTGACGTTAATCGCATGGGCGACGGCTTCTCTCACCCGGCGATCAGTGAGAGGCGCCATTGTCGTATTGAGATGGACTGTACGATATTCCCCAGGTTGGAACACGTCGACCACCGATCCTTCCTGTTTACTCCAGCGCTGGATCCACCTCTGTTCGCGCCTTCCCCAGGAGAGATCGAGCTCTCCCGACGAGAAGGCAAGCTCGCGGCTGGCTTCCGATGGTATGAAGCGGTATTCGATACGATCTATCTTGGGAGCGCCACGAAAGTATCCCTCATGCTTTTCGAAAATCGCGTGCTGCTGTGTTACGTATTCGACAAACCTAAAAGGTCCTGTGCCGATCGGCGCCTTCCCGAAATCCGCGCCCTTGGCTTCGGCAGCTTTTTTGCTAACGATGTTTCCGCCATGGTAGTTGGCGACCAGACCGAGAAAGCCGGGAACGGGATGTTCTAGTTCGATACTGACCGTCAGCGGGTCAACCGCTTCGATCTTCATGAAAGCTGAATAGGCCGCAGAAAAGGTCGAACGCTTTGGATCCTTAGCGCGAGTGAGAGAGTAAACAACATCGTCAGCCGTTACGACTCCCCAGTCTCCATGAAATTTCACGTCCTTGCGGAGCTTGAAGACCCACTTAGTACCGTTGTCGGAACTCGTCCAGCTTTCAGCAAGGTCAGGCTCAATTTCGTCCGGATTGGCGCTTCCTGGAGGGAAACGCACAAGGCCGTTGAACATCCAGCCGACCGGACCCTTGTCAGTGGTCAAAGAAGCCCGATGGGGATCGAGACCGGAAATGTCCGCTCCCATACCCACGCGAAGGACTTTTTGCTGGGCCCATGCTGGCGTGGTTAATGCCGTCGTGATCGCAATGGCGCTTCCGAGAAGCACTCTCCGCCACCTCAAAATCATAGCTTCAGTTCCCTCTTGTTTGTTTTTTAATTACGCAAAAACCGCCAGATTAGGCCGGAATGCATCGATATGCGGACTTGAAGCGTACTCCCATACACAAGTCTAAGTGCGCGTCCCCAACCTGAGCACTGACGCGACCCGCGTAACGAACATTCAGCGACCTTAGATGAGCAAATCAGATAGCGCCAATAGGGAATATTGTGATGAGTTATTCACCTAGGCTATGCGACCGAAAGCTGTGTCCTCCACACTCTTAGCTCTTGTTAGAGCAAAAGGATGGCGGGAATCCACCGTAACGTTTTATCTCGATTATTCATTGACATCATAACGGCCTTGAAATTAGAGCCATTATGGGAATGAGGCGTGCCTGTATTGTGATGCCAGATCAATATAAATTTGATGCTGAGGTCAATCCTACCAAAGTCATCTGGTAGGTCGAGCACTATAAAAGGGCATGACTCTGTCAGGATCATTTGAGATTACGCTGGATCACACTTAAGCTGTAGCCAGGGTCATGTACGGCTTCCGGCTGCAAATTCAAAACTCATGGGAAGACAAGTATGGATGTCGGAATAATAGGCGCTGGGGCTATTGCGATGGGATATGCCGGGTTGCTCCGGCTCAAAGGTCGTGAGGCACGGGTATGGTCGCCTTCCGGTGTCGGTGTAGCGCCTTTTGCTGATGGCGCATTGCTCGAACTATCGGGGGCGATAGAAACCAAGTTTGAACCTGACATTTCCAGTAGCCTCGAACACCTGTCGCGTTCTTCCACCGTGGTACTGGCTTTACCCGCCAACGGGCATAAGGCCGCCCTCGATCGACTCGCTCCGCTAATCAGGCCCGACCACACAATCATCATCAGCGGCCACCTTTCGTTTGCAGCGTTGTATATGTCCAAGGTACTGGCAGCGCGAGGGATCACTGTACCGGTTATTGCCTGGAACACGACCGCATTGACCTGCAAGCAGCAATCGGCGACGCATTTCAAGATTGGCGCGCTACGAAAAAAGATAAGCATGTCGGTGGTTCCGTCCCGGTTCCAGGAGGTGGCGATTGCCAGATGCACGGATATTTTCGGCGATTGCTTCGAAATCCACGAGGGCCTCCTCAATATCATGCTCAGCAACCTCAATCCTCAGAGCCATCTAGCAATAGCGCTTTGCAATCTGACGCGTATTGAACGAGGTGAGATCTGGGGGCAGAATACAAACACGACCGCGTCGGTCCATCGCTTGCTGGACGCTTTGGATAGCGAACGACTCCAAGTCGCCGCCGCCTTGGGAATCTCAGTCAGATCAAGGTCGGAACAACGCAAGTTGTCACAGGGGACAGGAGCCGCAAATTCGGCCCCCGGCGGGCCCCCAGTTGAGCCAATCGGGCCGAAACATATCGATACACGCTATGTTCTGGAAGATGTGCCTTTTGGCCTTTTTCCGCTCGTTCATCTCGCGAAGATACTGAGAATTACCCTTCCATTGCATGAAAGCGGTATCAGGATCCTTAGCGCATGCTACGGTCGCGATCTTGCGGCTGATAACGATATGCTCATGCACCTTGATCTTGATTCGGTGGACAATATCAAGGCTTTGGCGAAAGATGGTTATTCTTCTTGAAGCTCACTGGATCAAGCCGTCAAGTACCTCCACTGGGTGAGGAACGCGAACTGAATCCAAAGCTTTGATCTGCGATCTACACGAAAAGCCGGTTGCCATCAGAGCAGATGCGCCCAATCGGGCATTGGCAACCGGCTCGGCCCAACTCATCGCATAAAGGCGCTCAGCCGTCGGCCGATTACGTTTTTCGTGGCCGAAGGTACCTGCCATTCCACAACAGCCCACGGATTTTGAATCGAGATCAAATCCTAGATGAGCGAAGACAGCTTTCCATTGCCCAAGTGACTTTGGAGCGTTCGCCCTCTCTGAGCAATGCTGGAGTATCTCAAATCGGCTTTTGTCTCGAGATCGGGCACCCGGCTTTATCCGGGCGAGATTTGACGACAGCCATTCCTGCGGCATAAGCACGGTTGCTTTCGAAGCATGCGGCACTTCTTTGTATTCACTCCGGAATGTCAGGGTCATGGATGGGTCAATCCCGACGAGGGTAATGCCCTTGTCGGCAATGCCCTGGAGATACGCGTCGGTCTTTTCCGCGACGGCTTCAAACCGCTTCAAATAGCCGTGGACATGTAGCGCCTTGCCATTGACATGGGGAACGGCAAGCAGCGGAGACAAACCCATTTTTTGAGCGAGACGTATGGCTGCAATGACTGTACCGGGTTCGAAGCAAGCGGTGAATGCATCCGGAACGAACACCACAGTACGCTCCCGCTCCGCGAGGGGAAGTTCTGATAATACTTGCAGGTCAGCAAGACCGATACCGAGACGTCGAACCATCTTTTTCAGCGATGTTCGAGGCAGTAGGGGCAGCGCTGTCAGGCCAAACACGCCAGCCAGCCTCAAGCGCACAACCAGATTGTACAGGGGCCGGATGTGAAGCATCAGCGGCAAGATAGTTTCGATGGCCGCGACAAGCGGGTCCTTCAGCGGCCGCAGATAGCGGCCATAATAAAGCTCCAGAAACTTTGCACGGAAAGCCGGTACATTCACCTTCACCGGGCACTGGCCGGCACAGGCCTTGCAACCAAGACAAGTGTCCATTGCGTCACGTACTTCGTGAGAGAAGTCGCTCGTATTCCTTGGATCGAGACTGTTGATGAAGCGCGACGCGAAGCGTTTCAATGGGTTCGAGCGGCGCAACCGTCTTGCCGCCTCAGGAGGGTCAATGACTTTATCGGCCAGGAGGCGCAGCCATTCGCGCATCAGCATGGCACGGCCTTTGGGCGAATACCGCCGATCGCGCGTTGCCTTGTAGGAGGGACACATCGGGCTCGTTTCGTCGAAATCGAAGCACGCTCCATTGCCATTGCAATACGTCGCGTTGTTGTAGGCAGCGCGGATTTCGTTGCCGATGACGCGGTCTGTCTCTCCGCGCATTGGAACCGCATCGATTTTCAGAAAAGACGATGAAGAGGGTACGGCGATCTTGCCGGGGTTCAGACGATTATCCGGATCAAAGGCCTGTTTGATATCCTGTAGGCATGGATACAGATCTCCAAAGAAATCAGGAACGTATTCAGAGCGCACCCCTTTGCCGTGTTCGCCCCAAAGCACGCCACCGTGCTTTCGGGTAAGAGCGACCACTGCATCACTGATCTCTCGCACCATGAGGACATGATCGTCTCGGGTTAGATCCAGTGCGGGCCGGACATGCAGGACACCGGCATCCACATGACCGAACATTCCGTAGGAGAGACCGGCCTCGTCGAGCAATGCCCGAAACTCACGAATGTAAGCGGCGAGATTTTCCGGAGGAACGGCCGTGTCCTCTACAAATGCTACGGGGCGTAAAGGACCGTCGACACTCCCAAGCAAGCCGACCGCCCGTTTGCGCATGGCCCATATTGCCTCGACATCGTCATGACCGCGAGCGATCGTATAACCGAGGCAACCCGTAGCTATGTCGTCCAGTTGCGAAGTCACTGCTAAAAGCTTGTCCGCAAGCGCAGTCTCGCTGTCGGCCAAAATCTCGACGATATTAATGCCTTTACCTGCAGCAGGCCCTTCTTCCGGGAAGAAGCGGGCGATCTCGTTCCAGACGATGTCCTTTTTTGCGAGATCCAGAACAACTTCATCGACAGTTTCTACCGATGCCACATTGAGAGCGGTCAGCATGCGCGCATCGGCCAGAGCTGCATCGAAGTCGCGATAACGAATGTTAATCAGCGCCGCACAGGATGGAATCGGCATGAGATTGAGTTCGGCTTCGGCGATCATCGCCAGTGTGCCCTCCGACCCGCACAGAACGCTGTTCAGATCGAAGCGCCCGTCGTTGCGATAGATATGCGCCAAGTCGTAACCGGTCATGTAGCGGTTGATCTTGGGAAACACCTTGGCGATGCGTTCCTTCTTTTCCCGGGCGATTCCATCTACCGTCCGATATATCTTGCCGACGCTGTCCTGACGCGTCATGAGATCGGCAAGCGTCGCCTCATCCGCCGGACGTGACCACCAGTCGGTGCCGTCCATCAAAACGATTCGCAGGCCCAGCAAATGATCGGATGTCTTGCCGTAAAGACAGGAGCCCTGACCGCACGCATCTGTCGATATCATCCCGCCGATAGTCGCCCGGTTCGACGTGGAGAGCTCAGGCGCAAAGAACAGGCCGTAGGGTTTCAAGGCGCGGTTCAACTGGTCCTTGACCACACCCGCCTCAACCCGCGCCACCCGGCGCACTGGGTCTATCTCGAGAATCCGGTTCATGTGGCGCGAACAATCGACAACAATGCCCGAGGTCAGCGATTGACCGTTGGTGCCGGTGCCTCCACCGCGTGGTGCAACCGAAATTCCGCGATAAGGCGCCTGCGAAACAACCGCCGCGATCGCCTGTAGATCCTTTATCCCGCGCGGAAACAGAACGCACGCCGGCTGGAGCTGATAGATCGAGTTATCGGTCGAATAGACCACTTGAGACGAGGCCCGTATTTCCACGTCGCCTTGGAAACACGCTTCAACGAGACTTTCATATAGCTCGGGCGGGGGAGGCGATCTCTCGGTATCGAACTTTAAATACGGTATCATGACACGAGCCCACACGGGACCTGAGACACCCGCTCAGTCTTGCAGCGCATCGCAGGCCCGGTGTATGCGATCGAGTGCTTCGCCTAGTTGTGCCTCCGATGTGGCATAGGAAATCCGGAAGAAGGGCGACAAACCGAAGGCCGATCCTGGAACAACCGCCACATGTGCCTCTTCCAGCAGATAATCGGTGAAATCGAGATCCTCTTTTATCTTTCGGCCGCTGGGAGACGTTTTCCCGAGGATGCCACCGCAGCCGGAAAAGGTGTAGAATGCGCCCTCAGGTGTTCGGCAGTCCAGTCCACGGATTTCATTGAGACGCTTGACGACAAGATTGCGACGTTTGCGGAAGCTCTCGCGTCGCGTTGCAAGAAAATTCTGGGACCCGTTCAGTGCCTCCACGGAGGCTGCTTGGCTGACAGATGAAGGGCAGGACGTCGCTTGGCTCTGGATCACGGACATGGCCCCGATCAAATCTTTCGGCCCTCCTGCATAGCCGATGCGCCAGCCCGTCATTGCATACGCCTTTGATACGCCGTTTACCGTAAGAATTCTATCTTTCAGCCGAGGTTCCAATGAAGCGGGCGTCACGAATTTGAAATCGTCGTAGACGATGTGCTCATACATGTCGTCCACCATCAGCCATACGTGGGGATAACGCAAAAGGACATCGAGCAGCGGACGATAGTGCTGAGCGCTGTAGGCTGCACCTGAGGGGTTTGACGGCGAGTTCAACAGAACCCATCGAGTTTTCGAGGTAATGGCCCTTTCGAGCTGCTCGGCTTGCAAGCGGAAGCCCGCTTGCGCGGAGCAGGGGATCAGGACCGAGCGGCCACCGCACAGTTCAACGATGTCCGAGTAGGAGGTCCAGTAGGGGGCCGGAATGATTACTTCATCGCCGGCATCCATGGTTGCCATGAAAGCGTTAAACAGGATCTGCTTGGCTCCGGTCGCGACGGTGACCTCGTCCAGTGCGTAATTCACCGCGTTTTCCCGTCGGAACTTTTCGATAATCGCTTCTTTAAGGGCAGGCGTACCGTCGAGAGCGGTGTATTTCGTATCGCCTGCATCGATTGCGATCTTCGCTGCATCCTTGACGTTTTGCGGGGTATCGAAATCCGGTTCGCCCGCGCCCAGAATGATAACAGGCATCCCGTCGCGTTTCATTGCAGCTGCCCGTGCTCCGATTTGGAGTATCTTCGATACTCCCACCGATGCAATCCGCGACGCGGGCCTGAATTGCGTACCTTTGGTTGGCGATACGTTCATAATCCGGGAGCCTTATTCGATCTCGAAGGAAATGCCCTGCGCAAGGGGCAGCGACTTTGAATAGTTCACGGTGTTCGTTGCGCGTCGCATATAGGCTTTCCAGGCGTCCGAACCCGATTCGCGACCGCCACCGGTTTCCTTCTCACCTCCGAATGCGCCTCCGATTTCGGCTCCCGAGGTTCCTATGTTGACGTTGGCAATACCGCAATCAGAACCATCGACCGAAACAAAGCGCTCGGCCTCGCGCATGTCGAGGGTGAAAACCGAGGATGACAGGCCCGCACCCACCGCATTGTGTTCCTCGAGGACCGCATCGAAATCGCTGTACTTCATGACGTATAGGATAGGTGCGAATGTTTCTTCCAATACAGGGCCCTCATGCTTCGGCATTTCGACCAGCGCAGGTTTGACATAATAGGCATGCTCCCCCAAGCAATTGACCCGTTCGCCGCCATGTACCCGACCTCCATGCTTTATCGCTTCGGCCAAGGCTTTCTGCATCCCGTCAAAAGCGAGTTTGTCGATAAGCGGCCCGACAAGGGTGGAGCTTTCGAGAGGACTGCCGACGGGCACGCTTTCATAGGCCTTCTTGAGACGCGTCACGAGATGGTCGTAGGTGCTTTCATGCACGAAAAGACGTCGCAAGGTCGTGCAACGTTGTCCGGCAGTCCCCATCGCACCGAAAGCGATTGCACGCAAAGCCATGTCCAGATCGGCGGATGGGCAGACGATACCGCCATTGTTGCCGCCGAGCTCGAGTATGGCGCGTGCAAATCTCCTCGCAAGCCGGGGGGCCACATCGCGACCCATATGGGTGGATCCAGTGGCGGAAACAACGGGAACCTTGGGGTGATCGACAAGAACCTCACCGACTTTTCTGTCTCCAATCAGGATCACCGACAGATCGCCGGGAGCATCGCCGAAGCGTTGAAGGGCGCGTTCCAGTATTGCCCGCGTAGCCAGCGCCGTGAGCGGTGTCTTTTCAGATGGCTTCCACACGACGCTGTTACCGCAAACCAGAGCCAGCGCCGCATTCCAGGCCCAGACCGCGACGGGAAAGTTGAACGCGGAAATGACTCCCACTACGCCGATCGGATGCCATGTCTCCGTCATCCTGTGGCCCGCCCGCTCGGTTGCGATCGTCAAGCCGTATAGCTGGCGGGAAAGTCCAACTGCAAAATCGCAGATGTCGATCATTTCCTGAACTTCCCCGAGACCTTCAGAAAGTATTTTGCCGACTTCAAGGGACACCAGATGTCCGAGATCTTCTTTTGCGGAACGGAGTTCTTCACCCAGCAGCCGAACGAGCTCCCCGCGGCGAGGGGCGGGAACGAGGCGCCACTTCTTGAAGGCCCTATCGGCGCGATCGATATGCGCCGCAACATCTGTTGGAGAGACGGTCTTCAACGTGGCAATCTTCTCACCCGTAACCGGGGAGAAGGATGGCATCTCTCCTTCAGCATAAAGGGAACGATCAACGCCCAGCCGTTCGAGGATCGCCGCGGCTTCCTCAGCTACGGAAGTCGTTCGTACAGAATTGTTCATCTTTTTCCCTTTCAAAGCAACGCGCAATTTTATTCCGTCAGGCAACTGACTTCAGCCAGCGCAAGCACGCGTTCCAGGAGGATCGCTCGATCTGGGCATAATGTTCAAACTCATCGAGAGTGGCCGCGCCCAGATCCGCTTCAAAACGCTGCTGGTTGGGGCTGACCTGAAAATCCTGACGGGCGCTATCGCCAAGGTTGGAGTGAAATATACCTGCCGCACTGACAGGAAGAAAATCTTCGTATGTGATCGGATCGAATTGAACGAAACCATCAGCAACCAAACTATCGACATCGGTCTCGACAACGGTACCTGCCGTATTTACCTTATCGGTGAGGGAATAGGAAAAATAGCCGAGACCTTGGACGCGGATTTCCTCCCATGTATCCGGGAAAGCCTCGAAGACCTTGGAAAGTTCCGCTTCGTAGGCTTTGGCATTTGAACCGTCTGCCGCGGGACGCACGATTCTCCGGGACTGATCAAGGAGCCTGTCGTAAAGCTCACGTCCTTTCGGCGTAAGGGCGATGCCGCGCTGTTCTATTTCGCCAAACCGGGCGGTGTGCCACCCTGTTTTCCAGCCGTGGTCGGCGTCTCTGAAGGCAACGGGTTCTTCGAGCGCCTTGAACGATGTCTGACGCAGGAGAATCGGGCATTTGCGAGGCGGCGGCCCTTCGATAACCGCCTTCGGAGCGATTCCATATGTGGGCATCAGGGCCTGTACCTGATCGATGTCCAGCGTGCGAGGCGTCAGGTGATTGATGTGCGGCCCTTGGAATGAAACCACGTCCGCAATGAGGCGGTGTGCGTCATGTAGCCGCCGGTACATGTCGCCGCTGATATTGGCCTTGTTGTGCCAGCGAAAGGTTTCGAGGACCTCTATGACGAAGCGATCGGCATCGCACCTTTCAAGGCCGCCTTGCTTCTCAGCCTTCTCCGTCAACGAGGTCGCACCCTCCGTAAAGATCTTCCTGTCCGTCAGTATGCGCTCAGCCTCCAAGCGGAGATCCTCATCAGAAATCAGTTCCAAGCGAAGCAAAGAGGTGAAGACGCGAAATGGATTTTGTTTCAAAGCATCGCCCTCAACCGGCCTGAAAGCCGTCGAATGGACGGGAACGCCGGCCTCAGATAAATCATAGTAGCCGACCGGGAACATGCCCATGATGGCGAAAACTCGGCGCATCATCGAAAGCTCTTCAGCCTTACCCAGGCGAATTGCGCCATGGCGTTCTTCAGAGATGCGATCGAGGCCATCAGTGGCCTCGAGACGCGCCCGCAGCTCGGCCTGGCTCGATAGTGTTTGGTCGTTTACGCGTGAAACAAGATCCATCAACGCCCCGTAGGCGGGCACTTCCTCGCGATACATGAGCGACATTGCCCGAGAGAAAGCGGCGCGAATGTCGCTCGACGGTACGTAGGAATTCATGATCGCCAGCTCCCTTAAAATTGCGATACAATTTCTATCCGGCACAATAGGATATATCGACCGAGGAAGTTTGTGAGATTTCATGCTGAGTTCATGCAAGAAGGGAATGCATATGCGCAGACGCCTTGTTCCTGACATCATCAATCTACAGGCGTTCGAATGCGCAGCGCGCTACCAGAACTTTTCCCGGGCGGCCGAGGAGCTCAATCTAACGCAGAGCGCAGTGAGCCGTAAGATTGCGGATCTCGAGCGCCAGACGGGACTCAAGCTGTTCGAGCGGGTCCGCAAGAGAGTGGTGCTTTCCGAGGCGGGACAGAGGTTTCTCCCTGACGTGAAAGAGCTTCTTCTTCGTTCCGAACGGCTGATGATTGATGCCGTCGCCAAAGGCGAAATGGAGTACTCGCTGAAGATCGCGACCTTACCAACGTTCGGCACAAAATGGCTTGTGCCCCGTTTGAAGGATTTTCTGAGCCATCATCCCGGTGTTGCCGTTACAGTAGAGTCCCGTTCCACCGCGTTCAGCTTCACAGACGAGAATTTCGACCTGGCATTTCATTTCGGACAGCCGAGTTGGGCAGGCGGTGTCTCTACTTTCCTTTGTCATGAAACCGTAGTGCCGGTCGCTGGGAAGGAA
Organism: Hyphomicrobiales bacterium; assembly: GCA_900469955.1. Lineage (GTDB taxonomy): Bacteria > Pseudomonadota > Alphaproteobacteria > Rhizobiales > Rhizobiaceae > Neorhizobium. The sequence continues at coordinate 33,033 of UBYX01000016.1, forward strand.
CTTCGCATGGCGGCAGAGGCTGACCCCGAGCGTTTTTGGGCAAACGCGCGACTTTTACATCTGACAACGAGACCGGAGCTCTGGGCGCAATGGAGCCACCATCATAATATTCCTCTTGGAAATCCTTTTTCAGGGCCGAGATTCGATCAGTTCTCGATGATCACCTCGGCGGCCACATCGGCGCTCGGAGTTGCACTTCTTCCAACATACCTTATCGAGAGCGAACTTAAGTCCGGCGAACTCGCAACGGTGGATGAACTGTCCATGTTGACGGAAAACAACTACTACATCGTTCGGCCTGAAACGCGCCAGAAGCAATTTCTGACGGACCAATTTGAGACATGGGTCCTGGAGCAGGTGGGAGGACAACTGGCAACCTGAATCCTCAATCCACGAGTAGTTCGGCTGTGATGGCAGGATATATCCAAACGTAAACTCTCTAACCCTAACCCTAACCCTAACCCTAACCCTCATCGTGGCATTTGCAGGATCGGTGAAGTGCCATCTCCATCGGGTACGGGCTTTGCTTTCACACGAAGTTGTTGCAGTCACTTGTAGCTGGTGGAGGATAAATTGAGGAGCGTGGGGATTTATATTCAGACGTCATATCATTGCGAGGAGATCGATTGCATTGCCTAACTGAAATCTACTCTGACGAAAGAGAAGATCGAAATCGACAGTTCCTACATACGCGCCGCCACTCACTCGATAGAACCCGCGCCACGGTACTTCTCGATGAACTGTACTGCGGTCATATCTGCAATTCCGAGCTTTTCAGCGTTCATTCCATCGCTCATGAAATCCCTGTCATAGACCATGCTGGCGTATACGATGAAGCCCTCGTAGCGTTTGCGGTACTTGATGGGGAAATCAGCGACGACCATCATCGCGTAGAGGGGCACCATATGGTATAGTATTTCGTCCACGACATAGGGGCCGAGAGGCTCAGGCAGATATCCGGCTCCGGGGGGTCTGCCCCTGCCATCCGCGTAAACCTTCAGATCCGCATGAGGGTTGCCAGTGTTGAGTTTCCGGCCCGTGTCGTTCTCGCACGCCTTGACGATATTGTGGGCGTTCCAGTTCATCCACTTAGGGCCTCCGAATTCAACACGCGCTTCATCCAGTTTCAGAATGACATTTCTGGCGAATGTGTTACCGACGTGATCCTTGTAGTAATCCAGTACACCGCGGCATTTATCATGGCTCAGCCCGATCAGCCCGAGCAAAGTCGGTGCCGCATGAAGTTCATAAGCGGAAGATTTACCGTAGGCTGCAAAGGGGACGGTATTCCAGATCGCGTTTGGAGACGGAAAAAGAATGCGGGTCATGATGCGATCGTCTTCGGACACGATATCAAACGGGTCCTTGGAGGCGTTTTCCTCATCGGTTCGTCTGGCATATAGGGTGAGGTTTGCCTTAGAGGCGCCGATATGGACCCTGCCGATTTCTTCGCCATCCTTCTGGACCCTGGAGCCCTGGAAAGCGGTGTTGACATCGACAAGCAGATGCGGCGACTTCTCATCGGTCTTGACCCAGCCGGCGTGTCCTAGTCCATGGATCATGTAATAGACCTGCTTCCTGTTGGTGTGCTTAAACAATTCCCGCACGGCTTCGGCTTGACCTGTCGGTAGAACGGTGTTGATGATGGCGTCTACCTTTGGCATCACCTCCGCGAGATTGCGTACGACATTAGGGCGATAGTTGCCATTGAAGTAGTCACCATAAGCCTGAAGTCCGTCTTTCTCCACATGGTTGATGAGGTCTTGCGAACGCTTGGGGTCGGTGTGGACGTAAACCTTATGTCCATCTTCGATCAAGCGGACGCTGTCAGCCGCACCGGTGTTTCCCAAGGCGTAGACGAGGACATTGTAAGCACGATTTTTTTCCTGGATCGTTACCAGATTGAAGGTGTCTTGACGTTCGGACATGGTGAATTTCGAAAGATGAAGATGAAGATGAAGATGAAGAGTTCAGTGGTTGTGTTGCTGGTGGATGAGGTTCTGAACCGATGTTTTTATACTCATGCTTCGGAAAGGCCGCTACACCGTTTCCGGTGAGCTGACGTGTCCGGTGAGATGCCACGTCACACTGTTCAGACGATGCCACGTCACCTCGGTTGTGGGCAAATCCTGTCACGCTTTACCTTCACCCCTGGAGCGAAGTCAGGCATCGCATCCCCGTGATTTGGCCGATTAGTGGGCACAACGCGGGCGTCCGGCATCGTAGTAATCCAACTGAAATTCGTTGCGCTGAGACCTGTATCGCAATGATAGCTGCAGACGTTTTTTGCGTTGCTCGCCATGGCAGCTGATCAAGCTTGTTGCCGTTTCACGCTAACGGGGTTTGCACAGTAATGCGATATGTTTGCATAGGTCATAAGGACAAGGATCAAGGTAAAATTCTATAGCCCGGATTTGATAATTGGATAAGGAAGCAAGAGCGCCTAAACTCCTGAAATCTACAAGGGAGCTATGAACCATTCCCCGCTTCAGCTACATGACCGTGACAATGTGCCTGTAGAAATTATCCACCGTTGGGTTCCTGAAGACCTCAATCATGATTGAGCGGATACGACGCCTGGTTTCTTCCACGGCTTCGGTATCCTCCGTCTCGTCCCCAATTTGAGCTTCGGGGTCCGGGTCGCGATCGAAAAGATCAAGAACCTCATCGTCGAGTTTGTCATCTTCCCATTCAGCCTCCCATTCAGCGGCCTGTATCCATGCATCATCGGCAGCGGCAGCGCCGACATTTGGTGGTGGAGCGCCTGTCCCGCCCACCTGCAGCTCGATATGGTTCGGGTTCTGCGCGTTATCCTCGTCATCCTCTTCAGCGAAGCATGCAAAGCATTGGGCGATTCCACCTTTGGCGCCTTTAAGTTTTCTAGCAATGGCGCGGAGGAGTTTTGCCAGCGCAACGGCGACAGGTTTCATGACAGGCTTGAACAAAGGTCCTACGCGGTGTCCGAAAGCGCAGTTCAAGTCCGAATTCAATTTGATCATCGCCTTGCGCAATTTCGGATCGTTGAAGGCTTTCGGTCCCTTCACCAGAAGTGGGATGTAAACGGTTGGGAAGGAGAACACGACAGTGGTACCACCTTCAGAAAGGACACCCAATGTATCGTCCAAGCCGTGGCCTGGGTTTTCGGCACTGTCGATCAGCCTGTAAAGGTAATATGCTGCCCAAGTGGCATTTCCGTAGAGATTTACCGGGTTTCGGAATGTCGGACCGATAGCCATCGCCACGATCACCACGCCCAACAGGACGGCGCTCCATTTATCGAGCCGTTCAGGATTATCGTCATCGACGTCCTGTTCTCCAATGATCTTTTGCATGATGGCGATCAGTTGGCTCAGTTCGCTGGTAATGTCCGTGATCGTGGCCGCCTCTGCTTTTCCTGCGCGATACTTACTCTTCAGCGATTTGATGAACGCCCTCATATCTTCGAACGAGCGTTTCGATAGCTGTAAGCGCTGCCTGAGTGCTTCGGGATCCACGCGGCTTTCGTCATCGATATCCATCAAGCTTTCGATGGTTTTTTTAACAGCATGCCTGTTTTGCCATTTCGCAAATTCCCTCCGGCCGATGAGAGCCGCGACAACGGCTGCACCGGCGCCGCCGCTGATGTAGTTGTACTCACTGGTTCCATAGAATTCCGGATGGATAAGTGCATAGTGATAAACGGCCATTCCCGGAGCCGATCGAGCAAGCCTGTCCAAGGCTTTTTCGCGAACTTGACGGTGGTTGGCGGATCCCTGGAACAGCTGGTTGAGGAAGATGGAAATGCTGCGTTCAATTGTTGGAGCCACAGCGGGCGCGAGCGAGGTGTCGGGGCCTTTGAGACAGAGATAAGCATGCCATCCGAGTTGCGGGTAGATGATGGATCCCCAGAAAACCCTTCCAGCAATGGAAAGGCCGTTTCCTTCGATGGCCGATAGGTCTCCCATGATGATGTTGCCGTGCTTCGTCAGAGCCTCTTGGAGACCTTTGGGGTTACGTTCTTGGCGTGTCTCTTCGAGAAGGCTCTTAAGCTGGTCGGCTAGGCGGTGGTGTGCGTAGACTTCGGATTTGTCGGCATTGATGAGCGTCCCTTTGAAGCTGATCAGCGCCTTGTGCAAGTCGCCGCCGTTGCGAGAAAAGGCGTCATCGAAGATGGTCAGGAACCCTAACAATTCTTTGATGATTGATACCGGGGACAAAGCGTCGGGGAGGGCTGCGAAATTTCCTGAAAAATCTAACTCCATGATGGCGGTTCTGTGTCGAGTGCAATTGAAGTCCAAGTTCAGAAGTTGGTTTGGATGATTGAATGATCTGGAATTGAGGAAGCTATTTGTACTGGCAAGTTCGGTGTGCCGGATAAGTTGGCATGGACCAGGTCTATTGTTTGTCATGCAGACATTTTATGACGCGACGCCGAGGACGCCGAAAGGAGCGGTAATATCCACATCTTGCGCCTGGCGATGACGTGGCAGCTGAAAAGTGGTCCGGTTCCGGGCGCGGGAGATGAGGCATTAATTCGTCGTATCGCATCCGGTAATGATATCCGTGCGATGACGTGGCAGAACCGATGACGTGTCGTGATGACGTGGCAGCTGAAAAGATTTAAACGAGTTTCCCGAGGTGAGGTATAAAATCCTCATTTCCCTCTATCCTCGGGTCAGTACTGCACCTCACTTTTCAAATTCAACAAAAACAATCATCGTCTTCCCAAGCAACATGGCTGCATTTTTCAAACCCGAGATCATCGAGATCGGCGACGGTTATCGTGTTCTCAACATCCTTGACCACGATCTTCCCCGCGCTGGCGAAATTCAGCAGAAGGTTGTTGGCTACAACGAGGGAGCCGTTGTCATCATTCACCCCTTTTCGACCCAGCAGCAGTTGTCGGACAAAACCCAGCTTGTCGACGCGGGACAGAAGTTCCTGATCTCCGACAACAATACCAAGATCCTTTACCGGGGAACTACGACAATCATGCCTGCTGGAACGACTGCCACGCAGGCTTGCGACAAGGTCAAGGAGCTGGCCGGCTAGACTTCCTTCGCGAAGACCTGAAGTATGCGAAGCGCCGCCATTTGATCTTGTTACGGCGCAGATGTGGATTTCTAAAGATGATATAGTCGGAGGAAATACCTCATGCCAATATGATACCGCTCTTCCGGTGCATGGAGGAATTCGATGTGCTGGTCCATTGGAGCTGCAAGGGCGGAGGAGCTCCAGCAGGCTTAGAACATTCGATCTGGTAGGATGGGCGGTCTGATTTTCTTCAGGGGAGGCAGAAGCGGTAGCGGTCCATACACTCATTTAAATCGTCAGGGTCCAAATTTGGCCCCTGCTTAAATCCCGCATTTGTTGTCGCATAACGATTGTGATTGGTGAACTTGTAATGGCCAACGTCTGTGGGTGCCTTCGTAGGAGGTCTCGCGGACAATCAAGGGTTAGGGTTAGGTTAGGGTTAGGTTTGTCAGGATATATGGAGGAGTGTTATAAGTGTGTGAATAAATTCATGTATCTGTTAAATTGTCTATATGTTTGTTAGATTGTTTATATGTTCGAAAGTTAGTGAGAAAATCATTCCTCTTCCTGCGGGTTAAGCCGCGACATGATATTCTTCGCAAGGCATCCCCAACTTCGCCTTGTTTTAAAAGGTTGCGTCGGATATCTAGGCGCTCATAACGATCGCTTTGGCCATTTGATCCCCAACGATCTTAATTTGGTTCGCGAACCCTGCGATCAGTTCTTCCTTCCTGGTATTACGCGCAAAACACAGAAGCAGCCCTATGGACGTTTGCGGCTCGAACGGTCGCACGACCACGCGGTCCTCTACCCCTACCACGAACAATGGGTGCAGTAGCGAAACACCATATCCGGCGGCAACGAATTGCCGGACAGTGTGACTTGTTTCCGTCGAAACGACGACTTGAGGCTTTACGTGATACTTGTCGAATATCTTTGTCGCTCGGTGACCGAAATAAACGTTGCTATCAAGAGCGACGTAAGGAATTCCGTCGAGATCGTCTGGACGGATCACATCCCGATCCGCCAAGGCATGCCCGATCGGCATCACACACACCAAAGGATTTTCGAAAACAGGCTCGGCGGCAAGGAGCGGATCATCGACCTGCGCATTGATCAGTCCAATATCCAGCTTACGGCTGAGAACATGTTCCGAAACCCACCGCGATCCGCCGCACCGGATCGAGAACGTCAGGGCGGGATGCTGCACCCTAAATACTGTCGTCACCCTTTCTACGAAAGCATTGGCCAGAGCAGGAAGCACACCAATGGACAGCACTCCTTGATCGCCTCTCCGAACGGAAGCAATCGCATTTTCCACCTGCCGTATTCCCGCGAATATACGATCGATTTCTGCGTATAAGCGCATCGCTTCAGGTGTGGGCAGCAAGCGTCCTTTCTTTCGCTCGAAAAGCCGCAAGTCGCAGTCGGCTTCAAAATATGTCAGAGCCTTGCTGGCTGAGGGCTGCGAGATATTGAGAATTTCTGAAGCGCGGCTAACGGTACCATGTTCTATAAACGCCTTAAAAATCTCGATCTGGCGAAGGGTGATTGGACGTCCCACGGTATAGCTTCCCGATATAATCTGTAAGAAAAAATCGTATTGGACGTCATACCGGGAGAATTTTACTCTGGTCAATGATTAGCGCGATAAGTTTTCGTCAGCGATCCGTCAATAATCGCTATTTCATGAGGCGACAACCAGATCCATTGCCCGACCTGGTGCGTGGCCTGCAGGGAACCCCAATGTTGAAAAGCCTATTTGATGCGTCCGATCGGCCACCCGATATGACAGTTTTCGTAAATGGCGTGGAAATTCCGGCGTGGGAAGGCGAGACGGTGGCGGGCGTGATGCTGAGGTTACCAGAATCCTGCCGTGCTTCCACGGTCGGGGGTGTCCCACGACTTCCTTACTGCCAGATGGGTGTCTGCTTCGAGTGTCTCGTCATTGTTGATGGAGTAGCTTCGAGCCAAGGTTGCCTGGTGCAGGTGAGCCCAAGCATGCGTATCAACAGTCAGCATGGGCGGAGAGAAATTTCATATGATCTATGATGTTGCGGTTGTCGGTTGCGGTCCATCCGGCATGGCGGCTGCAGTTAAACTCAAGAACTTCGGGCTATCTGTTTTGCTCGTTGATGAGCAGCCGGCGCCAGGCGGCCAAATTTGGCGCGGAATTGAACGCAATGCATCCATAATGTCGAGTGCTTCCCTGTCGGCTCTTGGCGCGGATTATCAGGCGGGCATGTCTTCAGTTCGGGAATTTCGGGCGGCCAATGTCGACTATCTTCCGTCTACGCAGGTTTGGCAGATAGAAGGCGACTGGACGTTGTTCCTTACGAGTGCGGGCCGAGCAAGGCGAATTTCGGCACGTGCTGTTCTTCTTGCTACAGGGGCTCAGGAAAGACCTGCGCCATTTGCGGGATGGACTTTGCCCGGCGTCATGACGGTCGGCGCGGCACAGATCCTTATGAAGTCCGGGGACATGCTACCGAAGGGGCGTATATGGATTGCAGGGTCAGGGCCGCTTCCACTTCTTTATGCCACGCAACTTCTCAAACGAGGCAAATCGATCTCAGGTTATCTCGATACTTCTCCAGGCCTTGATTTCTCGGCTATCGGAAAGCTTGTCGGCGGATGGAGAAACGTCCCGCAATTGATCAAGGGCATCGGGTGGCAATGGGGAATGCGTCGCAAAAACCTGCTTCATTGGAAGGTTCAGGGGCTAGCGGCGCAGGGTAACGAACGGCTTGAACACATATCATGGATGGAAAACAGCGAACTCAAATCAGCAGCTGCGGACGTGTTATTGGTTCATGAGGGCGTGGTGCCACGTATTCACGAAACCTTAGCATTGGGCTGCGAGCACCGATGGAACGACGCGCAGCGATATCTCGCCCCGGCTCTTAGCAAGATGAGGGAAACCAGCCGCATCGGTTTATTTGTTGCCGGCGATGCCGGCGGGATCGGTGGCTGGGTTGCCGCGGAAGCTTCCGGGGAGATTGCCGCGATCGGAATAGCCGCTCGACTAGGGGCCATAAGCGACGTCGACGGAATAATACGCCAGGCGCATCTGCGTCAGCGTCAGGCACGGGCCCTTGCGCTGCGTCCTTTTCTGGACGCCGTCTACCCGCCTCCACGACACGACATTGAAGGTGACGTAATGGTGTGTCGATGCGAGGAGGTGACGGCATCTACGGTGAAGACTGCAGCAGATTATTCAGGACCGGACATGAATGCAGTGAAGGCGGCGACCCGTTGCGGCATGGGACCCTGCCAAGGCAGGCAATGTGGCTATACCGTGCAGTCAATCATATCTAAGGCATCAGGTCAGTCACCTGAGAAATTGGGATTTTATAACATCAGACCGCCTTTCAAACCGGTAACTCTAGGGGAGCTTGCTTTGATGGAAGCAGGCAACATGCCTAATTGACATTACCGTTCCCGCGAGCCTCAGGAGGCGGCATTTCACATGTTGCCGTCCTTGACTTCAATATCCAAGTGTAGGGTCGACCTTATTGCGTAGGCTTTCGCCTGCGCGCGCACGTTTCAAATTTTCGGCAAGGATCGCGAGGCAGCGTTCGATGTAGTCGTCTGGAGCATCGGCTGATACATGCGGAAACACCATCAGGTTTGGTGCATCCCAAAGCGGAGAGTCATCTGGTAGCGGTTCCTCATCGAAAACATCGAGGATCGCTCCGGAGAGGTGCCCGCTCGCGAGACAAGACACGTGGGCCGAATGGTCCATGATGCCGCCGCGACCTACATTCACGACGCCTGCGCCACGAGGTAGAGCTGACAACTCGCGCAGCCCAATTACGCGCTGCGTCTCCGGAGTGAGAGGGCAGGCTAAGATTAGGACGTCGACGTTTGGAAGCTCCTGAAGGACCCTATCCGGTGTAATCATGAGCTTTCCCCCTTCGATGGACTTGCCAGCGCGACGAACGCCGGTGACAAAGAAGCCCGCGCGGTGCAGACTCCGCGCGATAGCGCCGCCCAACGCTCCAACACCGTAAATCATAACCCGCAGGCCAGCGGCCGTACCGCGGAGCTGGCGCGACCATTCATGGTTACGTTGACGTGTCGCAATTGCCGGAACTCGGTTATGCAACATAAGGGTCGCCATCAAGCCGAATTCGCTGACTTTTTTGGTGTGAACGCCGCTCGCGTTTGTCAACATTGTAGATTGAGCCAGCCACGTAAAAGGTGCGTATTTTTCAACACCTGCGCTCGTGCATTGGATGAGTTTCAGTGTTCTTCCTTCAGACGCTATGAATGCTGTGTCCAGTCGGCTGGCAATGAGGATATCAGCGGCTTTGAATGCCTCAATATCTCGTTCATCCGAAAATCGACACGTTAGCGCAGCAGGACTGGAAACTGAAATTAGGCTTTTGAGAACTGCTTCCTCAGAAATATGATACGCAGCGTCGCCATTCCGGACATTTTCGACATAAATTTTCGGGGCAGCGGACCATTCCGCAGAAGTGGTATCAGCCATCTTATTCCGCTTCCTCTCCAATCATTTCACCGTCCGCGACGGGTCGATGCAATCGGTTGGAGCGATAATGCAATCGGTTGGATTGTCAAGAAAACTTGTTCAGAACGATCTGATGAGCATTGTACCTTTCTGATCCGACTGTTACCTTCGCCGGAAAGGCGCGAGTGGCGCTTTTTTCCGATGCACTCGTTCTGGAACAGATATGCCGCCTTCCTCAATCGACCACAACATTGATTTGCCAGCAGCTGGGCGCCGGCCGACTATGGCCGAGATTGCACGGATTGCCGGCGTCGATACTTCGACGGTGAGCCGGGCGCTGGCAGGCAGCCCACGTGTTACGAAAGAGACGAGGGCACTAATCGACAAGATCGTCAAGGAGACGGGCTACGTTGTAAATGAGACGGCGAGGCATCTTCGGGGCGGCCGAGCAAACCAGATTCTTGTAATCGTTTCAGATATCGCCGCTCCATTCTATTCTGACGTTGTCCAGGGCATTGTCGAAACGCTGGCTGAACGTGGGATCAACGTTCTTCTCGGCGTCACCCTACGGCAGCCTAAACGAGAGACGCAGCTCGCTAAACAATTACTGACTGGAGTGGTAGATGGAATTATTACCGTCACCGGCAGTATACCAAAACCAATTCTCAATATGCCAGGCTTCGAGCGGAAGGTCGTCGCAATATCGCGGGCAGTCCCCCACGAAGGTGTGACGTGCGTTACCATCGACAATTACTCTGCCGCCAAACAGGTGATGCAACATCTCCGCCAGATGGGACATCAGCATATTGTTTACATTGGTGGCCCGAGTTACTCTGAGACCTACCGCGATCGAAGCGCAGCCTACGCCGATTTTATGCGTGAGAACGGCCTCAACGATTTCACGAATATGCGCTCGACCGACACCTTTAACAATGATGCAGAATCCGGTCTCGAGATTATGAGATCCATCCTTAACGATGGAGTTTGTCCAACTGCGGTCTTCTGTGCGACTGACGAACTTGCAATTGGCGCGATGGCCGCTGCTCGGCAAGCTAATAAAGCCATACCAGATGACATGTCATTCTTTGGCTTCGATGACTTGAAGCTGACCCCGCTGATGTCGCCCCCATTGTCAACAGTGGCAGTTCCACGGTTTGAGATGGGCCATAATGGCGCGGAGGCGCTGTTTCGACAGGTATACAATGACGCCCCAGTTTCAACGAAGGTCGTGCTCGAACACCGGCTGGTGCTTAGAGAAAGCGTCGCCAGAATCGCCTAAATTGATCAACGATCAAAGACCAAAGACCTTAGCGGACGCGATAAGCCTCTATTTCTGAATTTCTCGCTCAGTTGACGCCTGCTGCGCTCTGGGGCCGTACTTCCGACAGAGAGAATCTTCGACATCTAAATCACATAAAAGTCCCGCAACGACGATTCAATATTGACAATCCAACCGATTGCATGAGTAATACAAACGATTGGACAACTGGGAAATGCCATGATTGAGAATTCAGCAACCACGAATATCAAACTTGCTGCGTATGCTGACCACGCTGTTCGTGCTTCGGCGTCAGAAATAGCGCAGTCGCGCCATGAGGCTCCACATCTGCCTCACCGAGCCGACCAGAAGAGCAGGGTCGCCGCGCTCGCTGAAGTCCTGCGACGCAGGCAAATCGACGCCGCAATCATCGATGCGTCTGAACACCTGCGCTATCTGTTTGGGTACGCCCCAAGCGCGTCCATGTACCAATGCTGCATTGTCACGGCTGACGGCAACGTACACGGCGTCGTACGCAAGTTGGACGAGGCGCTTTTCGCGTCTGTTTCGTGGGTCGAAGATCGGGTTACATACCTCGACTGGGAAAGCCCGTTCGACGTGTTGGTCGCCGAGATTCGCAGACTCAAGCTCGCAAACGCAACGATCGCGCAGGAGCTCGACTCCCATTTCCTTACTGTACGTGATCAGCGACGCATCGAAGCCGCGCTTCCGGATGCGCAGTTTGCTGATATTTCAGGCGTCATCCTGACAATGCGTGCTAGAAAGTCGCCGGCTGAGATCGAGGAGCATCGTCGTGCTGCCGCGATTGCCGACTGGGGCGTAGCTGCTATTGTTGATGCGATCAAAGAGGGCGTAAACGAACGTGAGCTTGTTGCAGCTGGGTATTCCGCAGCACTTGCGGCTGGCGCTGACAACAACGCTCCACGCATCGTCCTGCTCGGCATGGGCTCCGCGACCCAGCACATGCATGGAAGTGTCGGCGACCGGCGTCTTGAGCCCGGTCAGCCCGTTCATATTGAACTGCTTCCGCAGTCAAATGGCTATTCGTCGCGTATAATGCGACCCGCTGTACTCGGTGCAGCACCCACAGACCTTCAAGCCAGCTTCGACCAGTTGGTGGCGATCCAAGATTGCCAATTTGCAGCAATCCGGCCGGGGGTTGCAGCGAAGGAGATTGACAGGATCGCACGAGATGGTCTGGCCACAGCCGGTCTTCGGGCAAGCTTTCCGCACAACACCGGGTACGGGATTGGGATTATCACGGCACCGAAGCTGATGGATTCCGCGCACTTGTATACGCCGGAAGCGGAGTGGGAACTCCAGCAGGGCATGGTGTTCCACATGTATCTTTCGGCCGGCGGGATACAGACCAGCGAAACGATCTGCGTCACCGACGAAGGCGTCGAGATCCTGACGCGCTCGCCTCGCCACCTGCAAATTCGACAGCTCGGAAGGAATGCCTGATGAAAGATCGACTCCTCCCTGCGGTTTCCTTCCAGGGCGTCACACGGCGATATGGAGCCGTCGCCGCAGTAAACGATGTCAGCCTTGATATTGCTCAGGGCGAATTTTTTGCTCTTCTTGGATCGAGCGGCTCAGGCAAGACCACGCTCCTGATGCTCCTCGCAGGTTTCGACAAGCCGACAGAAGGCCGCGTCCTCATGTCGGGCACATCGGTGACCGAGGTGCCACCGCATAGGCGTCAGATCGGGGTTGTGTTTCAGAACTATGCGCTCTTTCCGCATCTAACTGCTGCAGAAAACGTTGCCTATCCGCTGAAAATGCGTGGCATCGGGCGTGCAGAGCGTGAGGATAGGGTTAAGGCAGCACTGAGTCTCGTCAACCTCACTGAACGTGGTGCATCCTATCCTTCGCAGATGTCTGGCGGACAGCAACAGCGCGTGGCTTTGGCCCGTGCGCTCGTCTTCGGACCGAGCCTGCTGCTCATGGACGAACCGCTCGGCGCGCTCGACCGACGGCTTCGAGACCAAATGCAGCTTGAGCTGAAACGGATCCAGGGTGAGCTGGGGATTACGGTGATCTACGTCACGCACGATCAATCCGAAGCCATGGCGATGGCAAATCAAATCGGTATCATGGCTCACGGACAACTGCTGCAGGTGGCCGACCCGGAAACCATCTACGCATCACCCTCCGATCACTTCGTCGCCAGGTTCTTGGGAGAGTGTTCGATCCTGAAAGTGACATCGATCGATGGTGGCCGCGGTTATGAGATTGCTGGTGCACGGCAATCTTTGCCGTCGATTACGTCGGGGCCGTTCGACCTAGTTGTGCGTCCGGAGAATGTCTCGGTCCATTCTACGGCGGGGCAGGCGAGCGGAAATGTTTTTGAAGTTCCGGCGACTATCCGCGACATCACTTACCTTGGCGCCGGCTGGCGCGTGACACTCACACTTCCCGATGGACAGTCATTGCTCGCAACTATCGTGCGTGGAGACGACGTTGCCGGCTATCTTGGCCCTGGCAAACCGGTCTTCGCCCGATGGGCACCGATGTCCGTCGCTGTACTTCCGGCCGAAGGATAGTCCCGAGGCGGTTTCACTGAGAGGCTAAAAACATGACAAAAAGAGGGGTAAACACTATGAGACGTAATCTCTGCACCGGCATCTCACTTGCATTTGCCGCGGCAATCAGCGTTACCTTCGCCACCACGGTGTATGCTGCCGATCCCGGCAAGGTCGTCGTGGCATCCTATGGTGGTTCTTTCCAGGACGCTCAAACCAAGGCTTTCTTCGAGCCATATGCCAAGGCTACTGGAGCTACGGTCACTGGGACGACCGGCACGGGATACGCCAAAGTCAAGGCCATGGTCACCAGCGGAAACGTTACGTGGGACGTGATCTCCGCTGATGCGGCAGCCTATGAAAGCGAAGTCAAAGACGATCTACTTCAGCCGATTGACTATTCTGTCGTGAAGGCGGACGGGATCCCGGCCGAACTCCGAACGAAGTACGGTGTCGGCTACATGAAGTTCGCCCAGAACCTTGCTTGGAATAAAGAAAAGTTCCCGAAGGGTCTGACGCCTGCGCAGTTCTTCGATCCGTCGGTCAAAGCGCGCCGAGTGATGTTGGCGCTGCCCTATTACAATCTGGAGTTTGCACTCCTGGCCGACGGGGTGAAGCCGGCCAATCTTTATCCTCTTGATGTGGATCGCGGCCTGAAGGTCATCGATCGCATCAAAGATCAGATTGTTGGCTTCAAACCGCCGTCGGATGTCCAAGCTTTGATCCAGCAGGGCGAAGTGGACGCAGCCTTCGGCCCGGGCGGCCGGCTCAACAACGCGATCAAGGCAGGGGCGAACTGGGCTTACACCTACGACGGTTCGGTTACGGTCGTTGAATACTGGGCCGTTCTTAAGGGTGCTCCGAATGCGGCAGAAGCGATGAAATTCATCAATTTCGCCGTCCAGCCGCAGCCACAGGCGGAATTGCCCAAGCAAATCTTCTACGGCCCGACCAACGTCGAGGGCCTGAAGCTCCTCGAGCCGGCGCTTGCCAAGGATCTGCCAGGCAATCCGGAGAACGAAAAACTCGGCGGAGTTCTCAATTCGAAATGGTGGAACGATAACCTCGCGTCAGTGTCGACGCGTTGGTCCACCTATATCATGCAGTAACACATAATATTCAAACGGGGAGGCGGCGAGAATGAAGCAGAGCAGTAGGTTCGGAGGTTGGGGAGTAAACTGGGGACAGCTGATGATGCTGTTACCAGTAACCCTCTTGCTTATCTTCGCTTTCGCCTTGCCGTTGCTGACGATTGTACCAACGGCGTTCGGCGGCGATGCCGCCGAACGCTTCGTCCAAATTTTCGGTAGTCCGGTATTTCGGACAGTGATCCTTACTACGGTTCGAATCGGCTTTGAAGCGACTGCGATTACACTTGTCGTGGCGTTTCCGCTGGCATGGATCTTGAGCCGGGCCTCCGGAGTAAAAATGCTCCTGCTCGGTCTTCTCGTTCTGATCCCCTTTTTGACGAGCGTGCTGGTACGGACGTTCGCTTGGCTAGCCATTCTGGGACAGCGTGGCCTCGTCAACGCAGCGCTCTTGAAATTGGGCCTGATCGTGGATCCCCTGCCGCTGCTTTTTAGTGAGCCTGCGGTTATCCTGGCACTGGTCCACTCTTCCATTCCAATGATGGTCTTTTCGCTCGTCACCGTCCTTCGCCGAATAGATGGACGCACGCTGCTGGCGGCCCACACGCTCGGTGCACCCCCACTTCGCGCCTGGATGGGGATCGTCATTCCGCTTGCAATACGCGGCATCCAATCCGGCGTAACCATCGTGTTTCTGTTCACAATGGCAAGCTTCATTGCCCCGGCATTGCTTGGCAATCAGCGTCAGCAAATGTTGGCGCAGGTAATTCAATCAGAGCTCGAAAATGGCGCAGATTGGCCGCTTGCGGCGGCGCTCGGCATAACGCTTGCCGCCACGGCAACGATAATCGTCTTCGTGCTATCGATGGTCGCGAGCTTATTTTCGCGATGGCAAAATCCAGGTGCATTGCCGTTGGCTGCATCTCAGCAGGCGAAGCCTGCCGACACAGCCATTCTCCGCAAATCGGTGGTGATGCCAAAGCCATTCATCAGCTTACCTGGGGTATCTCGTGCTCTCTGGTTGATTGCAGAACCGGCTTATCTCCTGGTCATCTCTATTTACGTGCTTCTTCCACTGCTCGTACTGTTTCCAGTTTCGTTCAGCTCGGCCGATGTGCTCATTTTCCCGCCACCGGGCTATTCGCTGCGTTGGTTTGAAAAGATCCTCGGTAGCCCCGAATGGGTTTCTGCCGGTCTAACCAGTCTTCGCATTGGTGCTGCCACCTGTTTGCTCAGCTTCATTTTGGCGACGCTTACCGTTCTTGGTCTCGGCCGCCGCTCGCGTTTCCAGGGTGTTGCCGAGGCTTTGGTACAGTCGCCACTGACGGTGCCGTCGGTCGTTTTTGCGCTGGGCGCTTATCTGATGTTCGCCCGCGTCGGGCTCGTCGATACGGAAATGGGGATCGTCATTGCCCATACGGTTTTGATTTTTCCAGTCGTTTATCTGATCGCGTCAGCTACATTTAGCTCCATCGATCCTTGGCTGTCTTTCGCGGCGGCAACTCTCGGGGCCAATCCGTGGAGAATATTCAAGACAGTCGTTTTCCCACTGCTCCTGCCGGGACTGGCGATCGGCGCGCTTCTAGCAATGCTTCTTTCATTCGATGAATCGGTCGCTTCAATCTTTCTCAGCAATCTGTCGGTCAAAACACTTCCGAGAAAGCTGTGGGAAGGGATCCGCTTCAACACAAGCCCTGAGTCGGCCGCCGTTTCAGCGATGCTGCTGTGCATCACATGCCTGGTTATCGCGATTGGTATTGCCGCAGTCTTCGGCCGTCGTCGAGGTGTAAGGCTGGTACAAACAGCGCCTAGCCAAGCCTGACGTCTTCAAAGGGAATGGAAATGCATATCATTGAGAACATGAGGGTGTTCAACATCCGAGGTGGCGGACTGCATCCTGTGATCGTCGAGCTTACCACCAAGGACGGTATCGTTGGCTACGGCGAGGCAGCGGTAGCATACGGTTTGGGTGCAGACGCAGCTGCCGGCATGCTGTCGGACCTTTCGCCGCGGGTCATCGGAGCTGACGCGACCTATCCGCGTCACGTGTGGCAAGAGATCTATGACAACTCCTTTTGGACAAAGGGAGGTGGCGCAATCGAGTTCGCTGCGCTCAGCGCGATCGATCAAGCACTCTGGGACATAAAAGCCAAGTCGCTAGGGGTGCCGGTTTATGAGCTCTTTGGCGCCAAGTTCGATAGCACGATTGAAGTCTACGCGAACGGTTGGAGCACTCTGCATGATGACGTGACCGGTTGGGCGAATTCGGCAGAGCGTCCGCTCAAGGACGGCTTTCGGATTCTGAAATGCTATCCTCTTGCGACGCGACAGAAGGGCGCAACCCTTCGGCATGTTCAGAGACGGCAACTCGACGACGCTGCCTTCCGACGCGCACTCGATCGCGTGAAGATGTTGCGAAAGGTTGTTGGGCCAGATATCGGCCTGATGTTTGATCTTTCCGGGGGGCTGAACAACGATCAGCTGATCCGGTTCATGGACGTCTGTGCCGACCTGGATGTAATATGGGTAGAGGAGCCGCTCGATCCCTTCAATTTTCAGGGACTGAAGAACTTGGCAGGTCGCTGGTCCGTACCGATCGCGGCCGGCGAGCGTATCTACACACGCCAAGGCTTTCGAAACCTTCTTGATACAGGGGGTGTCGATATCGTCATGCCAGACGTCGGCAATTGTGGTGGCGTCTTCGAACTTGTCCAAATCGCCGCGATGGCCGAAGCATACAACGCGAGACTTTCGATCCACAATTGTGCGAGCTCGCTGTTAACTGCTGCCTCAGTCCAAGTTGCCGCTGCATCAGCAATGGCCATGCCGCTCGAAACCTACCCATATTACTCTGAGAAAAACGATTACGTTCAGGTTCTCAAAAATCCTCCTGAGAAATCGATCGTAAACGGAAAGCTCGCCGTACCATCTTCACCGGGACTCGGCGCGGAGATTGATCTCGGAGCGATCGAACCCTTCTGCAGTTTTGATCATCTGCACGACGCGGCTTGACTTCAAACTGCCTGATTTACGAGGAGCGGTGTTGAATAGTACGGAAAAATCTGGATTTCACTTCGATCCCGCATGCTGCCAGTGGGGTGTGCATAGCAATACCCCACTGTGCGCAAGCCACATTTGGTTGGAAGTTATGAGCATGGACAACTGCGCACGAGGGTGTGGAACATGAACCAAGCATTTAATTCAGCTGCGCAACTCGGTCGGGCCTTGGCCCAGGGGGATATAACGTCGGAAGCGCTGGTGACCGCGACGCTGGCGCGTATCCGGAGGTATGACGGGCAACTCAACGCATTTGTTGAAGTTTATGAACAGAGCGCGCTCCTTGCTGCTCGCGAGTCGGACGGTCGAAGGTCCAGAGACCAGAGCAGGGGTCCTCTGGACGGTGTGCCATTTGCAGCAAAAGACCTTTTCGATGTGGAAGGCCATGCGACTCTTGCCGGTTCAAAAGCCACTTCCGGAACCACAGCTACGCGGACGGCTAACGCTATTAAGCGCTTGCTCAATCAAGGCATGGTTCTGATCGGCAAAACACATACCGTTGAGTTTGCCTACGGCAGTTGGGGCACCAATCCCAGCAGTAAAACTCCGGTCAACCCTCGAGATGCGGCAATCCCGCGAGTTCCGGGCGGCTCATCCAGCGGGTCTGGTGTAGCCGTTGCGGCCGGACTGGTTCCTGTAGCACTGGGCACCGATACGGGGGGATCGGTTCGAACACCTGCGGCATTGTGTGGAGTTGTAGGGATGAAAACCTCACCCGGTCTTGTCGGAAGAGGTGGTGTGCAGCCGCTCGCATTCCTATTCGACGTCGTGGGGCCGATGACACGCAGCGTCGAAGATGCGGCATTGGTTCTTGCGAGCCTACAGGGCGAGGATGCCAATGACCCGACGACATTTGGCTTGCCACAGCAAGACCTGATTAGCGACCTCGATAAAGGGGTATCGGGACTTGTCCTGCGTCACCCGCCAATGGGCGAGCTAGCCGCGGCGGAGGCCGGCATCTTGATCAGGTTCGAGCAAGCACTCGACGATCTGAAGGCTATCGGTGCGCAAATTGACGAGAAGCCGCTGCCTCGCTCGCTCGACGTCTACGCAAGCCTCACCGCCAACATGACCACGGTGGAAGCTTGGGGTCGCTATCGTACGCTGGTCGAGAAGAAAAACAGCCTTGTTGATCCTGAAATCGCAAAGCGCATGTCTCGTGGCGTAACGATGACCGTTGGAGACTATCTTGACTATCTCGAGCAACGCCGCGTCATGCAAATCGAATTTGAAGGCTATTTTACTGGCGCAGACGCTTTCCTACTTCCTTCCTCGCCAATAACAGCTAAGCCACTAGAAGGAATACACTACAGCCCTGCTCCGTTCGGAACGTTCACCCGTTTGGCCAATCTTATGGATCTTGCATCTATAAGTATCCCAATGGGGGACGTTGACAATCTGCCCTCAGGACTTCAGGTCGTGGTTCGCCGTTTTGACGACGCGATGGCCCTTCGCGTCGCTCGGGCGCTTGAAGTCCATCGTGGCGGGCTCTTCGTTGCGCCACCACAATACTGAAGTGTCCGGCGTAGGACCCATCCTGACGCGCGCCGATCTCGTTGCGGTCTTTGAGGTGGGTCCAAGTGACCTTGCCCCGTTGAAATAATCCATTTTGAAGTAAGCTCTGGCCCATCGAGAGGACCAGAGAATGAAGCGCAACCGTTTCACAGACGACCAGATCATCGGGATTCTGAAGGAGCACGAGGCTGGCATGCCGATCTCCGAGCTTTGCCGCAAGCACGGCGTCAGCGATGCCAGCATCTATAAATGGAAGGCCAAATTCGGCGGCATGGATATATCCGAAGCCAAGCGGCTGAAGACGCTGGAGGACGAGAACACGAAGCTGAAACGGCTCCTGGCAGACGCCATGCTCGACAATGCCGCTTTGAAAGACCTTTTGGGAAAGAAGTGGTGACGCCCGCAACAAGGCGGAAAGCTGTCGCTCATCTGATGGATCACCACCAGATGAGCGAACGGCGGGCGTGTAAAGCCATGGGCTTTTGCCGAATGACGACCCGCTACGAAACCAGACGCAGCGATGACCAAGACCTTCGCGAGCGGATGAAGGCGCTGGCGCATGAGCGCCGTCGCTTCGGATATCGACGCCTTCATGTGCTGCTCAGGCGCGAGTGTCACCTTGTGAACCACAAGCGGCTCTTCCGGCTCTACCGGGAGGAGAAGCTGACAGTGCGCAAACGTGGCGGTCGGAAACGAGCGATAGGCACACGAGCACCGATGCTGATCCCGATGGCAGCCAATGATCGTTGGTCGCTGGACTTCGTGTCGGATCAACTCACCGATGGTCGCAGGTTCCGAGTGCTTACAGTCGTCGACGATTGCACCAGGGAATGCCTGGGCCTTGTCGCCGATACGTCCCTTTCCGGCCTGCGGGTTGCCCGTGAGCTGGACCGGATCATCGAGGGACGAGGCAAGCCGAAGATGATCGTCAGCGACAATGGCAGCGAGTTTACCAGCAACGCGATCCTGCAATGGACAGATCGGGCCAAGGTGGACTGGCACTACATCGCGCCGGGCAAGCCGATCCAGAACGCCTTCATTGAAAGCTTCAATGGCCGGCTGCGAGACGAGCTCCTGAATGAAACTCTCTTCTCGTCACTGACCCATGCTCGATCAGCGCTTTCAAACTGGCGCAGCGATTACAACGATCATCGACCGCATTCTGGCCTCGGCTGGCTGACACCTGCCGAGTTCGCTCAGACAATCAACCCGCGACGTGATGCGGTGCTGCGCAGCCGGAATGGCGCCGCACCGCAACCCGCCGCTACCGCCCCAAATACAGCAACCCAAAACCGCTGGAGCGAACTCAAAACTGGATAAAACTTCGGGGCAAGGTCACGATCCCAGGAAAATTGGTCTGAAACGAATCTCTCGTAAGCCTACAGTGAGGACTTCACCGTAAGCTTACAATCTCCCTAGACTTGTGAAAAGATTGCGCCATCAAAAAAAATCCGGGATCAAACATCTAACGGAGGCGAGCGGGGCATGCCGAAAGGGTCAACGCATTACAAATGATCGAGCCGCGCGCTGACTGACCGACCGCGGGCACTCACGCTGGGTGCCGACAAGGCTTACGACACCCACGACTTCGTCAACGAGTTGCGTTCGATGAGGGTGACGCCGCATGTGGCGCAGAATGTCGACGGTCGCCGCTCGGCCTTCGACGGGCGCACAACGCGCTACTCAGTTTATGGCATCAGTTTACGCATCCGCAAGTGGATCGGGGAGGCCTTCGACTGGATCAAGATCGCAGCCGTGCAGGAGAAGACGAAGTTGCGCGGCCGCGACCGCGTCGGTTGAGCGTTCACCTTCGCGGCCACCTATAGTTTCGTACGGTTGCCGAAACTGATTGCGGTGCCATCATGAGCGCGGGCTCGAACTGCCGTTTGATTGGCCGCTGGCGGATAGTCCAGGCCGACCTATGGGATTGCGAATATCTCGACCTCCGCAGGCCCGCCATGATGATCATCGGGTCCAATGGACATGGCAAATTGCCTTCGGGGCAATGCAAGCGGCGCAGGACCTTGGCTACGGCCCATCCATAGTCTCGCTCACACGGTCAGGATGAGACGAGGGGTCAAGACCCTTGGAAAGATTAAGCGCTGGCTGAAGCAAATTTTGGCAGGATATATTGAAACGTAAACTCCCTAACCCTAACCCTAACCCTAACCCTAACCCTAACCCTAACTCTAACTACCAGTTGAAAAACAGCTCATCGCCAAGAGAGCAAATCTTCCTCGTAATCTCGAGCAGCCTTATCAATGATGACCCTGTTGACGATACGAACAGCCGAGCGCTCCCCTAAAGTAACAGCCATAGCTTGCTGCCAAGTATGCCCGTGAGTTGAACGACCGTGCCAGACTGGTAATTGTAGATCTTACGTTGGCGCGGTGCATCGCGTGATTGATGGCACGAAGAGTGTCGACAATCGCAATAGGCTCATCAGAGCCCTCGGTAAGGAGGCCGAAGTACGGGTGAGACCATAGACCTAAGAGTCAACCTTTTCGACAAGTCATATTGTCGAGGCTTATGTGGGTTATTCTTTTTCAGCGGGGTTAAATCGTGATCAGATTATTTTCGAGTGAAAGTTGATGACGTGTCAGTCCCTCTTTGACTGAATGAGGTCGGCATTGTACGAGTTGTTGACGTGGCGCGCAGCTATTGCACCGCACCGCTTGCTAGTCGAGAGCCTTGTAACGTGTCAGCTACGCTTTGACCCGAAGGGGGTCAGCGCCATACGAGTTTGTTGACGTGTCACCTGGCCAATGCACCCAACCAGTTCAAATGCAGAAACTTATGACGGTGAGTCACGCTTTTACCAAAATGGCTAAGATCGGCCGAGATTGATGAGGTGGCCAATATCGAAACACGGCGTTACTTCCTGATGTGGAAGCCCGCGACACTGTTGTTACATCTCGTTGCTAAGATTATATGACTATTGTCTAAAAAAGGAAACAAAATATGTGTGTGAACAGCATATAGAGCGTCCGTCCCCACGATTTTGTGAGTCCCCTAGATCAGACATCAATATTAAAATACATTTCACCCTTGCTGAAGTTACTTCATACTATAAATACAACTACCTTTCTAACCAATGGCGCCCTTTTCTACCGCGGAGCTTGCAAATTGGGTCGCAAAATACCCGCGCATCCGTACTATTGAAGCCAAGACCCTCGCTATAAATGGGCTTCGCGACGTAATTGGCTGCATGCTAGCCGGTGCAAACGAACGTGTCGTCCTTTCAGCTATCGAGGTATCAGAGATGCTTGGCAGGGGAAATACAAGCGCCGTTGGTCAGACTGCTACCTTTCAACTGGACTGGGCCGCATGTTTGAACGCCGTTGCCGGTCACGCACACGATTTCGATGATAGCTTCGACCCACTCACTGGGCATCCATCGGTCACGATCGCTTCGGCACTCATACCTCTCTCGGTGACATTAGACGAGACGGGCGAGGACATGATTGATGCTTACGTCGTTGGCTTGCAGGTCGCAGCCTGCTTAGGAAAAATTTCCAACCCTAGTCATGTCATGCGAGGTTGGCACGCTACCATGACTATTGGAACTATAGCTACAGCGGCAGCCTGTGCACGACTTTTAAGGCTTGATCCGAAAGCGGTTGCAACCGCGATAAGTTACGCGGTCAGCAAGAGTTCTGGTACCTGCATGCAAATCGGATGGGACGCAAAGGCGATGCAAGCGGGCTTTGCGGCACAGCACGGTTTACAGTCTGCAGTGATGGCTAACGCGGGACTTGAAGCGAATACTGAGCCGTTGCTGGGCGATCGAGGTTTTTTTTCATTGTATACCTCTCACGACGGCTCCACAAAGGAGGTAAATCTTCCGCAGCACGACTCGTCCTTGGCGATCAACGAGCCTGGGCTCACGTTCAAGCCTTACCCTACCTCCGGTAGCTCACACCGCAGCATTGCAGCTATGCTAGAGCTCCGTCGGAGACACAATATCAGAGCAGACGAGGTCGCCGACGTTCAGATCACCGTGCCTCAGCTAAATGTCAACAATCTTAAATACACAAGACCAAAGACAGGCACCGAGGGGAAGTTCAGCATGCACTATACCTGCGCAGTTGCGCTTGTCTATGGTTCAGTTAGTCTTGCTGACTTCGAGAAGGGAGCTGTTTTTCGGCCAGAGGTGCAAGCAATAATGGAGCGTATCAGGATGGGGGCATCACCGGGCTCGGACAAGGAAGAATATCTTGCGCAGCCTGCAAGGGCTCGAATTACGCTTAAGGATGGAAAGAAGTATGAAGACATCCGATTTCACAGGGATGGCTCGCGTTCCGCGCCGATGACGGCTCAGGCCGCTGAGAATAAATTCTTTGCCTGTGCCGAACGACAGTTTACGCGCGAACATTGTGTGAAAATCTTAGGTCTCATAAATGGATTAGGCAGCGGTTCTAAAGTTAAACGCTTGAGTGCCGCACTAGCTGGCGCTGATGATTAGATAAATAGGTGGCTCGGATTATCGCATCCTTTTTTATGACAAGTACCTTGTGATCAGTGCCTCCTTCGTCGCTCAGCAGTCCATTTCATTGGTCTTTGAAAACCCATCGCAAATCGGTGGATAGAGGGTGCGAGTTGACATATAGCCAGACGCGAAGGGCCTGAGCATTTTTTATTCCAGGATCTATGCTGATGTAATCTCTGTGTTAACGCCTTCGAGTGTTCGAAAATCAATAAAATTGAAAATAAATTTCTATATTAATTCGTGCATTCGCGCGTGTTGCGCGGCGGCTTGGTGGGCGCGTCTCCAGCATTGACGTTGGGCGAGTCTGTGTGCACGGCTTTCACCCCTGGCCGGGACTGGTCTGACGACGAAATGCTTTCGATACTGCAAGAGGCGGCCAACCCGGATGCCAGGATTGCCGACGTCACTCGCCGGCACGATTCCAAATCCACGCAGTTGATAGTTTAGGCAATGCAGTGCTGAAGCGCAAAATCTCGCGAGGCGGCTTCCTGGAACTTCTTGCGAGGCTTCCATCTTGTCTCGTCGGGCTTGAAACGGGATCCGGAGCTCGTCATTTGGCTCGGGAAATCGCGCAGCTTAAGCATGATGTTCGATCAATGCCGCCTCAGTTCGTTCTTCCGTATGTAAGACCAATAAGAACGATGCCGCAGATGCTGAAGGGCCTACTGTGCCACCTTTGTGAACGGCGTACGTCGCTCTTTGCGGCCCTTGCCGACGCATTGGACATGCGCACCTCGGCCGAGCACTGCCGAGTCCCGGTCAAGGTAGATGATCTCCGAGACCCGCAATCCGGTTTGCCCAGCCAACAATAGCAGGATGTAATCGCGGCGCCCCAGCCACGGTCTTCGATCCGTGCAGTCCAGGATCGCTTCAATCTCGGGCCTGGTTAGAAACTGAAGCTGCCGCCTGTCACATCGCTTGCTGGGGAGCGCGAGCACACGCTGAGTATGGGCGCTACGTGCCGGCTCCTCGAACGCTGCATACCGGATGAAGGATCGGATGGCTGTGAGGCGGAGATTCCGGTCCTCACCGAGGCGGCCCTCTTCGTCTCAAGATCCTCCAGGAATCGCCGATGAAGGGAGCGTCCAAATCCCGCAGCGCCAACTCCGATGGGGATCTCCCAAGGCGCCTGTGCGAACGCAAACAGGAGCCTGAAGGTGCAGCGATAGGAGGCGATGGTGTTGGAACTTAGACCTAGATGCTTCATAAGCCGATCTGTGAACCACCGCTCGATCAGCACAGCCAGGTCGTTCGAGCGTCTCATGACCGAGCCTCCCAACGTTATCCAATCGCCTCCAAGAGTGCTCGAGGGCGACATTGCCTCGAAGTTTCTCCACGCAGTCCTTTCGTAGCGCCACACAAAGCGGTCGTTGTCCACGGATGACTTCATCCGGCGGCCCGAGCTCGCACCGTCCATACTGGCTGGCGGCTTTGTTTTGCCGCGAAAGAAGCCGAACACATGCCCGCACCAAACTACGACGCCACCCAAAACATACGTCTTGCGCACCCGGAAACGTCGGAACATGTTCTCAAGCCTGTCCTTGAACCTTCTGCTTATGCTCTTTCCAAATCGGAATGAAGTGCGCTTCAGTGAATCGAAATTTGTTGCAGGATATATGCAGATGTAAACATTGTAGCGCCTAGCTAAGTCTAACCTACGCCTCACCTAATTACACCCATAATCTCAAAGTTAACCCAACGGTTCAGCTTGGAGAGATCGCAGTCGAACGTAACCTTTACCCATGTCGAAAATATATTCGTTGTCGGACAGGGATGAATAGATCCCTCCGACCAGATCTTTATCTTCTTCAGGGAGGTTGCGAACATACGTCGTGATGCTAGGGAGGTCGTCGGCCTGAAGAGTTATTTCGAATTTTGCCGCCAGCGGTAGACTTTCCAATAGAGAAACTATGACGTGAACAACTTTTCGGCGGTCGGCAGGTGTAAGGTTTGCGTCGAGAACGGCTTTGATATCGTCCGGCTGCACTTCATGATCCTCCATCTGCCGGATCTGATTTTCCGTAAAGCCGTTTTGAAGCAAGTGCTGCTGTGGCTCGGTGTAGATGGTCGAGGGCATGGTGAACGGAAATGTGAGGAAGGTTGGATATGGCAAGTTGATCTTTGGAGATTTCGAGGTGCAGTGAACACTGCTATTTATGCTTTGAGACTTAGCCGCTAGTCCGCTTCACAGCCCTGAGGCCACGTCATCTAATTGAACCGACATCCTCAACTGGCTTAACACATGTGCGCGAATTAATTTGCCAAGCCACAGTCGACCGTAGCCCTGTTTGGATTGTGCGTGACGTCCAATAGTCCTCCGCCGAGATGCAAGCGTGATTAGCGATGATGCCTTGGCCAATTCGCTGGCAGGCGCGTGACCGATGCGCGTGTTACGTGGCGTGAGATGACTGGTCCATCTGCGCGAGGTCGGCGAAGTGAGGACGTCAGATAGAAAATGGCAATCTCGTGAGCCAACCGACGTGCCTCTCGTAGCCGTTCTCTTTCGGAAACTCTGTACCCGGCCGGAAGTGGCGCAAGCCGGGCGGCAAGCATGAGCATCCAAACGGTCTGCTTCATTTGGTGTGTTCTGACAACACGTTATAATCACCTGCGCTGCCACAATTAACATTTGCCAGACATCTTTCTTTCTTCAATATCTGCAATCATGTCTCGATATATCGAAGATGAATGGAATGATCCTGCCTATGTTCTCTTCAAAAATCGCCCAGGGGTTCAGCAGGAACAGGCTAAGCACGCCGAGCATTCTAGCAATCCGTTCCGTAATAGAGGCCTTAAGACCAAACCCGCTGTAGCTTTCGACGATGACGCATGGCAGAACCAGACCCACTGCCTGCGCTGCCAGAACCCGCTCCACCGCGGAAAGTGTCCCGCAAGCTTCTACGTGGGGAACGGACAGCCCCTTTCGAATACCGACGGTCATCCGGATATCGAAGTATACTCGGGTTTCAACTCGGACGGAGAGGCC
This sequence comes from Hyphomicrobiales bacterium, assembly GCA_900469955.1. Classification (GTDB taxonomy): domain Bacteria; phylum Pseudomonadota; class Alphaproteobacteria; order Rhizobiales; family Rhizobiaceae; genus Neorhizobium. The sequence continues at coordinate 59,459 of UBYX01000016.1, forward strand.
ACTGTAACCATTAGGTTCGAACCGAACGAGCAACAGCAACTCGATTACAATCACAGAAGTGCAAAACGCCGAACACGCTCAACAAAGGTGGAGAATAAGGATGGGAAACCACGTGATCAAAGCGATCTGTATTTTGGGATCGAAGCTTGTGGCAGGATGAACTTATGGGAGGGGCAGGATGAAGAGGATAGGGCCTGGCTGGGCGACGAGGAGGATTGGGCTTTGGCGCGCAAATTAATCTAGTCTAAAATTGTTAGACATAGGCTCTCTGGCTCGTTTGTCTTCAGGCTGATGATTAAGTTGAATTTCAATGAATTGTAACCTTAGTTCAAGTTCTAGCGTAAGAATCCTTCAAATAAAAATTATGCAGGCATGAAAGAGTAAAAACAAGGGTGGCCTTTCATTAATCAAATGATCTGCTTCTATATAAGGAGATTGGTGCGGACGAATTGCTTGAAGATAGGACCTGCCGGATCTTTTCCGGGAATATCATCGAGCTGAATGAAACAAGAGCTAACAGAAAACCCTATTTACGATACCGCGGTATCCGAGATAATACGTTAACCCTTAAGCCCCCTCTTAGTCTTATTCCAATTTGTATCCTCCAATGCCCTACTTGCCTTTGCAGAATAACGTTTTATTACTGAGTTGTCTCGGGCTTTTGGCTTGGTATGATCGCGCTGCCGTTTCAGTTGAAGCAGAGCCTCGGATCCCACTGGCGGGCCGAAGCTCTCCTCCAGTGACTTGAGAGTGGCGGGTGACTGATCACCAAAAAAGATCGAGCAGCCCGTTGGTGCGTTGAAGATCCCGCCTAATTTTTTGACCTCCTCCTTCTGCTTGAAGCGGGTGAGGAACGCCAGACGTGGAATTGGTGGCCCCAACTTCGAAATCAAGTCTTTCAGTATGGCGACAGGAATTTCTCCAGGGAAATAGGCGATTTCCTTCTTTGGTTCATTCAGAGTAGTGATGGTTCCCCCACGGAGAATGACGTAGACACGCTGCTCCGGGTTCATGTTGAACGCACGACAGATCCGGTCCTCGTCCTCCTTCGGAACAGGAGCGCCGAGCCTGTTGGATACCACGAAAAAGGCTGCCTTCGTTAGCTCGCCGGGAAAACGGGCCTTTTTGTTTTCGCTGTCGTAGATGCCGTTGTGGGTGGTGATAAAGTGCTGCTGATCCGGGCTGGCGAGAAAGGTGAGGTTGGTTCTTCCTTTCTTGTCCGGAATGGCAGGGGGCTTAACCGGCTCCCCCCATTTACGGCAATAGGCGGCAAACTGCTTCTTACTGATATGTTCGGTAAATACCGCGCTGTGGGATGCGGTGTCGTACCATGCACCTTTATTGATGGCCTCCTTCTTGTGGAGGGGCTCGACCTTGAAGCAGCAGTTGACCTTGTTGTTCTGGTACGAGGTCTCCTGCTCCTGCGAGAGCTTGAAGGCTGCCTTCTTGGTCTTCTTGGTCTTCTTCCCAGAACCTTCCCTATCCGCGATCTCCCTGCTCGTAGATGGCGCCAAAGGATCAGACGAATTTGCCGCTTTGGCGGTGGCGACTGACGCCTTACGCTTGGCTACGGCCGCTGAAGGAGAAGCTGTCTTAGTCTCGGCGTCGGACATGGTTGTTTTGGTTTCTAGATTTTGGTGTTTCTCGTTTTGTTGTTCACTCTGCGTTGCGGTTTGGGCGGTTTATATGCTTCCCGCCGGCGTGCCACGTCAGCAAGATGTGGCAATCTGCTGACGAAAGCATGGACCGCGTTTCGAGCCGTGTGATGCAGATGATTGGTGTTGCCGACGCCACGTCACTCTCCACAAACCCTGTTAAGGTGCTTATCTTCTTGGCTCGCGTTGCGGATTGGATCGGCTTCAAACTCAAAAAATGCACTGCCTCCACTTGATGACGTGGCAGCTCCCAATGGTCGTGTGAAATTCTGAAGCGTTAACCGAGCACATCATCCCGACAGAGGTGCTTCAAGTTTTTTTGGTCCGCGTGCACAAGTAGCCGCCGAGGCTCGACTTAAACACTACCCTGTCACGGTCGATTTGAAGGAGTAATTCTTCTTACGGTGGGGCAGCATTCACATGGTTTCACATCGTGTCACAGTGGGCACTGTTACTTGAAACGTTGTCACGGGCAAGATGGCACAGGAGGTTTTTGTGTCCGAGCACTCGAGGTCGCCCTCGGATACCCGGACAATTTTTTTATTTTTATAGATTTAGCTACTCAAAGTCAGGCACACACCAGTTATCTTGAACTCCGGCAAGCCAATTCCTAACAACGCCTTCCGGGGAGGCTCGGGGGCAAGACACGAATGACCGAAAACTTTTGGCCAAGTTTCGGCGCACCGAAGTACTCTCGGATCTCTTCCACCGTCGCTTTCTCGGAAAGGCCATAGAAGGCTAGAGTGCGCCCCGTCTTGAAGTAGTCCTCGCCATTCATCAGGGAACAATCTCGAATGATGCGCTCGATGACGGTCGTATCATAGTCGATCGCCTTGGCGATCGACCACTCGAGAACGTTGACGATCTTGCAATCTTGCGTGACCATCCTGTTTTTGGTGGAGGGGGGGAGTTGAGGTTTGCGGTTCAGCGGCTCGTTTCCGATCGCGGTCTCCCGGAAATTAGGAAACTTGGTTCCATAATCGCCGTTCAACGTGTCGTTCAGATCTTCAACGATGACGACGCCAAGCTTGGCGTAGAGGCCACGCCTCCAACCGTCAACCTCAAGGATACGATTGGAGGTGAGCGGGTCGCCCATGACATCGCGATAAAGGAACGCTGGAACCTGCTTGTTGATCAGGTGACGCGCATCTCGGACAGCCGAAGGGTGGAGACTGCCATGGTTGTTGACATGCAGCACGTTGAGGACGTTGCCATAGTATTCGTAGCGAACCCCGTGGCAGAGGGCCATCAAACGAAGCTGTTCTCCATCGGCATCTGGGTAGCTGGCGCCAACGACACGCTCCTTCCGCCCGTTCAAACGGACCTTGATGCCATCCTCCTTGACCTCGATGCGGCAGGTGTTGCGCGCGCGCGAAGTCTCAAAGGTGATGAGAGGCTGCAAGATCCGATGGGCCTTGGGAGCGATACCATTGCCGCTGACCCATTCCATGATGAGGTTTCCGAACAGATGTTTGTACGGCTCGAGATATGCGAGGATTTCCTCATCCGCGTCGGAGCCTGCCGGAATGACCATCACATCGCAATGGCGGCAGAAGGCTTCCACGTCATCTTCGATATCCACCTTGAACAGGGTGTCGAAGTCAGAGTTCGGGGTGTAAATCCCGATCTCCTTCTGCGTACCTGCCTTGGCGGAATATCCCGGATGATTAGGGAGAGCATGGATCTTCACGATCTCGTCCGTGCGGACGTTCCACTGTCCAGCTTCCGTGAAGGAAACATGTCCGGCGGTCAAGTATCCGATCTTCGGCAGTTTGCCCGTCCACAGAGTGGGTGGAGTAACCGGCGTCAGATTGAGTGGATTGACTACGTGGGAAGACATTTTCGTGGATGCTCTAATTGATCAGCAGTTGAAGCAAGCTGGCAGGGGCGGAGACTTACGGAAGTGGCTCGTTGTTGGGTACTGGTTGTTTTGTTTTGGTTTTGGTTTTGGTTTTGGTTTTGGTGACGAGCATTTCAGGAAGGCCGGTGATCTGGTTTAAATATATCATCGAACCGCTGCCTTTCCCGGATCTGCCGAAGGAGGCGTACTGCCACGTCACCGACGAGACGTGGCGCATTGCCATTGATTGCGGCGATATCATCCTGATACGAGCGATGTAGAGCTTCGGTGTCAGGCAGCCTGTCGGAGTGGCGCTTTTGGAGGTCGGCGACCTCGGTTGCGAAACGAGGCTTCAGCTGACACGTCAGCATTCCGCTGATTGGATCCGAACAGCTCGTGGCGCGAAGGATATACATCCGCAGCTGTTGTATCGCCGATATGAGCGGGGGTGCCACGTCACCACCATCTTTCTTGCCGCCGAGGCGTGATGACCCACTGCCGTATCTGGATAATATATCCAGTCAGCATGAGGGAGGAAGGTTCTCCTTGCGCTACGGCGTGCTCCCATGAGCTATAAGATTGGAGAGTTCCGCTCACATTCACTCTCCACCCAAACCAACCAAACCAATACCAAAACCAACACCAACAATCTGCAAAAACCGTTGCAACTTCTCCGATGGATATCGAGATCCAAGGTCGCTCGCCCTTCGGCCGAAGCTGGCTTCACAAGCCATGGTTCCGCTTCTGGAGGGCGGTGCACCACCACTGGCTCCTGTCCTTCCTGGCAGGCCCCATGTGGTACAGCGTTTTGGAACTCGATCCCAAGGAGGAGAAGGAATGCCTTTCTTCGTTCCAAGGTGATGCAACGATCGGTACCGGGTCCGCTGTTCTCAGACAGGCACTGCGCCTGGATGCGGACGCGACCCTTCCCGCTACCTTCGAAGCTGCTCTTGGGGCCCTCATCAACGTTTTTCCGCTTTCGGACGACCGCCGCCGCAAAACGGCGCAGGAAATCCGTGCCCTTCGGGAAACAACCTTCCGAGGCAACGGGGAAGAACTCGATGAGGAATGCAAAGTTCACGAAAAGAGGCTCTTGTGGGAATATCTTCTTGAACACAACCAAGTACCGGTAAAACTCAAGGCCGAACTGTTTGCCTGGAACCGCGCCGAGCGTGACAAGATCTACAGACAGGTTGAAGGCCAGACCTTCTTTCGCACCTTCAATGTCCTCGGTTGTCGGCTCTTTGCCTGGTGCCCGACGCTCTGGTTTTTCAAGAAATCAGTAGCGAAGGTTCATGACCAGGAAAAGAGGTTCAAGACAGGAGTTCCCAAGGGCTTCTTCGGAAGGCTCGCCTTTTGGATCCTGCTGCTGCTGATGGTCGCCGGTGTTATCGCTCCAGATACGCTCAACTTCTTTTTGGAGGCATATCTGGCGGTACTTCGCTCTTTGCCAAACCGCCCTCAGGCGGCTCTCATGGCATTTGCGATTTGGGATTATCCCTACGCCGACGCCCGCCTTGCACTTTTTCTCGGCCGCACTCGTTTCTATGGGCTGCTTCCAACCTTCATCATTGGCGTTTTCAAGAAGCTGGACCCGGAGTTTTCCGCTTCGTTCAAAGGCATCAAAGTCCTCGTCTGGGCCTGTGCTGTCTCTACCGTCTGGCAGATGCTCATGCACAACGGGAAGAGCATTTACGACTTGTTTTTCTTTCTTCTGGTCAGAGAGCAGTCGCTCACGGGAGAAGATTACGCCACGATGGATCAACTAGTTTTCAAGCTCCGTCTCTGCAACATGTACACTTTCGCATACATCGATCACTTCAAGGTCAGCAACCGCGCCGGAGCCCAATTGAGCTATCACAAGCAAGATCAGGAGGACGCTCTTTCCTGTCTGAAATGGTCCGCAAGGATTGTCGAAGACGGCTGGATACTTCGTCTTCTTGTTCGTCGCATTAAGCGAGAAGGGGATCGGGCGCGTGTTGTAACTCATGTTTTCCAGAGCGGAGACATGTTCGGCAAATTCTGTGTCTGGGTCGCCATCATCTTGATTGGAGTTGTTATATGCGCCTCGTGCTTTCCCAGCGACCCTTATGCAGGACTAATCGCTTTCGCCTACTATGCTCCTCTCAGCGTCCGGGCGGCTGGAGATGTCTGGGATCCATCACAGTCTTTCGAGGATGTGCTCAGGCTCTTCACAACCACTGCTGGGCCTACTCTCCCGTCGACGGTTGCGCTCATTGTGAACCTGGGATGGTGGATAAGACGCCGCGTCGGCTTGTTCATTTACCTGTCTGTTCGCTTTTGGTGCACCTTGGCAGGATTGTTCTGCTTTACATTGCCTACCAGGCTTTGGGGTGAGTGGATCAAGGATTTTGGCGAATTCTTCAAACGCAAATTGACAAAGCGTCGCGTTGTCTCGGCAATTGTGATTTCTAATTTCACCACTGTCGGAAACGGTTCCGTTTTCGGTATTTAAGCCCCCCTGGGCATCGGTGGGTGACGATGGTCCGGGTTAAGGGGATGAAGGGCGTGGTGGTAGTTAGGGTTGTCAGCTTTGCTTAATATAGAAAAAAATAAAAAGCGGTGTCATAGGTGGAAGCTCCACCTTCGGCATTGTTTCTAAAACCTTTTCTCATTGAATGCGAACTCTGCGAAAAAATATTGGCCTCCTGTTCTCAAGTTTTGAATGACCGAGCGATAAACAACTAGGGTTAGGGTTAGGGTTAGGGTTGGCAGGATATATGAAGCTGTAGTACGCATAAGATCGAATATTTAGTCGATGAATAATCGATGCGGAAATTTGTTTGTCAGTTTGTGCATTTGTGCAGCTTCGGGCTCTGCCTGTTCCTTCGGCACCGGCGCTCCATTATAATAGGCTCTCATGCGACGTTCTTTCGCCTTAACGCCGTTTATTAACGGCAGTCAACATTCGACAACATTGACTGCCAGACCAGCGGTCGAGGTCTCCTCTCCTTGTTGCTCATGTCATGGCCTGTCAGGCGCATTGTGCCTCTGAAGCCGTAGTCACTGAAGGACCGGGCATTATCGAAGAATAATTTGTTTATGCGGAAATTTGTTTGTCAGTTTGTGCATTTGTGCAGCATCGGGCGCTGCCTATTCTTTCGGCACCGTCGCGCCATTATATTAGGCTGGATTTTTTCAAGAGCGGACAGGATCAGGTTTTTGGAAAACGAGTGTTGGTTTCCGCGCAGAACTGAGCCGTTTAGGCGCATAATTTCCATTGAGAATTGAGCCATGTGAACCTTCCCCCAACGCGGAAAGCGACGGGGGCAACGGAGTGATCCACATGGGACTTTTAAACATCATCCGTCGGATGGCGCTGCGTGAGAAGCTGTCGGTGCGCGAGATCAGCCGGCGCACCGGGCTGTCACGTAACACGATCGCAAAGTATCTGAGCGCTGGTACGATCGAGCCGACGTTCACGGTACCGGAACGACCGAGCAAGCTTGATCCTTTTGCCGACAAACTTTCTGGTTGGTTGAAGACCGAGGCCGGAAGGTCACGCAAGCAGCGTCGAACGCTGAAGCAACTTCATGCTGATCTAATGGCTCTGGGCTTTACCGGCTCCTATGGCCGTGTCGCCGCCTTTGCCCGTGAGTGGCGGGTTCAGCAGCAGACGGCAGGCCGCGGCATATTCGTTCCGCTGGCTTTCCGCCCTGGCGAAGCATTCCAATTCGATTGGAGTGAAGATTACGCTGTGATCGGTGGCGAGCGTATGAAGCTTCAGGTCGCCCATATCAAATTATCGCACAGCCGGGCTTTCCTGGTCAGGGCCTACTTGTTGCAAACGCACGAGATGCTCTTCGATGCCCATTGGCACGGCTTCCGGGTCTTCGGCGGTGTGCCTGCGCGAGGAATTTATGACAATATGCGCACCGCGGTCGATCGCGTCGGCCGCAGTAAGGAGCGGCAGGTCAATGTCCGCTTCCAGGCGATGGCGAACCACTACGTCTTTGTGCCTGAGTTCTGCAACCCAGCGGCAGGATGGGAGAAGGGTCAGGTCGAGAAGAACGTCCAGGACGCCCGACCGCGGCTGTGGCAACAGATGCCGGACTTTCCAGCCTTGGCGACATTAAATGCCTGGCTAGAACAGCATTGTCAGGACCTATGGCGCGACACCGCGCACGGCACCTTGCCCGGCACGATCGCGGATGTTTGGGCTGATGAGCGAGCAGCATTGATGGCGCTGCCTGCCACGTTTGACGGCTTCGTCGAGCAGAGCAAGCGCGTTTCGCCGACATGCCTGATCACCTTCGAGCGAAATCGTTACAGCGTGCCCGCATCGTTTGCGAACCGGCCCGTCAGTCTGCGGATTTACCCCGAGCGGCTGGTCGTTGCGGCCGAAGGCAATATCCTCTGCGAACACACGCGAGTGATCGAGCGCAGTCACGACAAACCACCGCGAACGATTTACGACTGGCGACACTACCTTGCCGTCATCCAACGCAAACCAGGTGCCCTGCGTAATGGTGCACCCTTCATGGAATTGCCACTGGCCTTTCGACAACTGCAGGACCAGATGCTTCGCCGCTCTGGCGGTGATCGTGAGATGGCCGATATCCTTGCTCTCGTTCTTCATCACGACGAACAGGTCGTCCTGCGCGCTGTGGAACTGGCCCTGGATGCCGGCGTGGCAACCAAAACGCATGTGTTGAACCTGCTGCATCGGCTGATCGACGGCAAAACCAGTGATGGTCCCGATATCGACACACCACAGGCGCTGACCTTGCTGCGCGAACCCGAGGCCAACGTCGAACGCTACGATGGCTTACGTGTTCGGATCGTGGGAGGTCGCCATGCGTCATGATCCCGCCAGCGCCGCCGTCGTCATCATGCTGCGTAGCCTGAAGATGTATGGCATGGCCCAAGCCGTCACCGACCTGATCGAGCAAGGAGCTCCAGCCTTCGACGCGGCCGTGCCGATCCTGTCTCAGTTGCTGAAAGCCGAGATGGCTGAGCGCGAGGTCCGCTCGATTGCTTATCATATGAAGGCTGCCCGTTTCCCGGCCTACAAAGACATCTCCGGATACGACTTCGCCGCCAGCGACGTCAACGAGGCGACGGTGCGCCAACTGCACCGATGCGAGTTCATTGACGGAGCGCAGAATATCGTGCTCGTCGGCGGACCGGGCACAGGAAAAACACATATCGCGACCGCTCTCGGCGTCCAGGCAATCGAGCATCATCGTCGAAAGGTCCGCTTCTTCTCGACCATCGAATTGGTCAACGCTCTCGAGCAGGAGAAGGCCAGAGGCAAGGCAGGCCAGATCGCCGAAGCGCTGGTCCGCCTCGATCTGCTGATCCTCGATGAACTCGGATACCTTCCGTTCAGCGCGTCAGGCGGAGCGCTGCTCTTCCACCTGCTGAGCAAGCTCTATGAGCGCACCAGCGTCGTCATCACCACCAACCTCAGCTTCAGCGAATGGGCCACCGTCTTCGGCGACGCCAAGATGACCACCGCTTTGCTCGACCGCCTGACCCACCGTTGCCACATCCTGGAAACCGGCAACGACAGCTTTCGCTTCAAGGCCAGTTCGGCCGCAGCAGCACAAAAGAGAGGAGAAAAGGCCAGCCCATTGACCAAACCCTGATCAGAAAACCATACTTAGAGGTGGCTCACTTCTCGGTGGAAAAACCGGCTCAGTTCCGCGTGGAAACCAACAAAACGAGCTCACTCCATGGATCGACCGCGCTTGCGACAGTCTGGTTGCCTCTTTCGGTAATGGCTTTGCGAAAGACAACACAGGCGTTCGAGCAGCGATCGTCTCGCCGTGGTGCAACGAACATAACCGAAGTGCAGATCACCAAGCTCAAGCTGGTGAGGCGCCAGATGTACAGTCGCGGAGAGCTTGATCTCCTTCAGGCCTGAACTGATCGGCGCGAAACCAGAGAAATGCACCAAATCTGCGTCAGAGCCGAAACACACCCGAGGGTTCACTGCAGCTCTTTCAACTGGTTCCGAAGCGCCTTGTATTCGGATGCAGGGTCGACCTCTTCCTGTGAAGCAATGGCAGTTGACGCACCCTGCGCTGCAAGCTTGTCCCACGCGAACAACTCGTTCCCTAAATGCCATGACGCGAGCAACGATACTGACCGTGACATCGGGCTCATATTTCTCCTGCACAATGGCGAGCTTGTCCGTTATCGACCAGCGACGGCGGGTCAGGGCCGACAGCACTTCGCTTTTCGGTATGTGACCGGCGTAATGGGCAAATTACTCCCCAGACTTAACAGGGTGGGAGTCGTGTCTGGGTTAAGGAGCAACTACACAGGTCAACATGCGACGCATTTTGTTCTTGTTAATCAACGATGTCAACAATCCACAACATTGACTGCCAGACCACCGGTCGAAGTCTCCTTATACTTATTGCTCATGTCGTGGCCCGTCTGGCGCATCGTCTCTATACAAGCGTCGAGCGGTACGAAATGCGATCCATCGCCCTTCAGCGCCAGCGAGGCTGCCGTGACCGCCTTGACGGCTCCAAGGGCGTTTCGCTCGATGCAGGGAACCTGGACAAGACCGGCAATCGGATCACATGTCATACCCAGATGATGTTCAAGTGCGATCTCGGCGGCATTTTCTATCTGTCGCGACGTGCCGCCCATGATCGCAGCCAAGCCGGCTGCAGCCATGGCCGAGGCCGATCCCACTTCCCCCTGGCAGCCGACTTCGGCTCCTGAAATAGATGCGTTATGTTTGATGATGCCGCCAATCGCTGCTGCGGTGAGCAGAAATGTCCGGATGTCTTCGTCAGTGGCATCCTCGTGGAAGTGAAGGTAATAGCGAAGAGTTGCAGGTATGACGCCCGATGCTCCATTGGTCGGTGCTGTTACGACCCGGCCGCCGCCAGCATTTTCCTCGTTGACTGCCATGGCGTAAACGCTCAGCCAGTCATTGGCGAGCAGGGGGTTGTAGCGATTGCTGAGCCTGTCCCGCCCGAGCTTATCGAAAATGGAACGAGCACGCCGACGCACGTTCAGGCCGCCCGGCAATACGCCTTCCATATTCAGGCCGCGGTCTATGCAGCTCGCCATAGCGGCCCAGATCTGATCGAGACCGGCATCGAGTTCATCCGAACTCCTTACCGCCAACTCGTTTTGCCGTTTCATCTGCGCGATCGTCATGCCTGAAGCATCGGACATGCTGAGCATCTGCGAGGCCGTGGAGAAAGGGTACGGCACCCGAGGTCCTATCGGCGCAGATGTTGCGTCACGCATCGCCTCCAGCTCCGTGTCGGTCACCACGAAACCGCCGCCGATGGAATAGTAGACCTGCCGCAGCAGCAGACGGCGGTCGGAATCAAACGCGGAAATGGTCATTCCGTTCGCATGGCCCGGAAGCGGATTTTTCCGATCGAATATGAGGTCGGTTGCTGGATTGAAGATATATGTTGGGTGGCCGGGCGGCGAGACGAATTCCTGTTGCTCTACCTCGGCAACGATAGCATCGATCCGGTCGGGATCGACGCTATTCGGCTCTTCTCCATTGAGGCCGAGGATAACGGCTTTTCCCGTGCCATGGCCAATGCCTGTATATGCCAGTGATCCATGGAGACTGGCCTTCAATGCCCTGACGCGGACGCCTTGGGGGCGTGGCCACTCGTTCGACTGCAAAAGCCCGAGAAAGCGCGATGCAGCAGACATCGGGCCTATCGTATGCGAACTTGATGGGCCAATTCCTATCTTGAAGACATCGAAGACCGACAGGAACATCGCAATTATTTTTCTGCCACGGCGGCTGTTACGATGATCTCCACCAGGATATCAGGTGCACCCATGTCGGCTTGGGCCGTGGCACGGGTCGGAGCCGAGTTCGGTGCGGTCCAGGCGTTCCATACGGCGTTCATTGCCTCGAAATCACGAGCGAGGTCCTTGATCCAGATTTGGGCCGTCAGCAGCCGGCTTTTGTCTGTTCCCGCCTTTGCAAGAAAGTCCTCGATCTTTTTTAGGGTTTGCGTGGTCTGGCCGGTGATGTCCAGGCTGCGGTCGTCGGCCGTCATGCCCCCGACGAAGACCATTCCGTTATAAACAACCGCACGGCTGCGACGTGGATCGGTTTCGATACGGGTAATGTCGCTCATTACATTTCCTTCCATGGTTGATCTGAATTAAGGTCGTTCACTCGGCAAAGGTGCCGAGAAGAATTGGCTTGATGGGCGGGCGGATGCGGTAGTAGCCGACTTCCGAAGGATCAACCTCACGTTTCTGGGCAATCACTTCGGTTACCGTCAACCCGCAAAGCCGTCCTTGGCACGGTCCCATTCCACAACGTCCGAACGCCTTTGTCTGGTTTGGTCCCTTGCATCCTAGTTCCACATACTTGCGAATCTGGCCCGCAGTGACCTCTTCGCAACGACATACCAGAACGTCATCATCAGGAATCCGGTTCTTCTGCTGCGGACGATACAGGGTGTCGAGAAAAGGCCGGACGTGGGTGTAGCGTTGCAGGGAAGCAAGCAGCCTGCGCACGCGGGCGGCCGTGTCCGCGTGACCGAGTTGTCTTGCCATTGCGAGCGCCGCAAGCCTACCTTGAACAGCGGAAGCATTGGCTCCGACGATTCCGCGACTATCCCCTGCCACATAGATCACACTGTCCCCCAGCCGTCCGTTGGCATCGGTTTCCGGCTGCCAGCAAAGCTGCTGGTCGTCCCAACGATGCTTTGCGCCCGTCGACCAACTCAGTTGTGTGTTGGGAACCACGCCCTGATGTAGAAGTACAAGCGACGCCGCGACATGCTGCGGCTTGCCCGCAATCTTGAAATCGATTCCCTCTGCCCGGACGATTCCGGTGATCGCTAGATCCGTGGCTCCTGAGTATATGGGAACGCCATGCCTGCGGATGGCAGCGATCAGCTTGATGCCCTTGAGGAGATCGCGCCACCCTTTAACTGCGCCGACGAAATGGCGCAAAGCGCTAAAAAGTGCAGACCGCTTCGTGGTGTCGACGACAGCCGCAATCTTGACGCCGGCGCGAATATATTGCCAGGCGAGAAGGTAAAGAAGCGGTCCGCATCCTGCCAGAATGACAGGTTCGGCTGGCACAGCACCAGCGCCCTTCAACATGATTTGTCCCGCGCCGGCACCCATAACGCCGGGCAGGGTCCAGCCTTGAATAGGAAAGGGACGTTCCATGGCACCACTTGCCAGAAGCACGAACCTTCCAGAAATCTCGTCGGCGTGCCCATCCGTCACATAGTTGACAACGCCTTCGGTCGTCACGTTCCAGACGGTTGCACCAGCGATGCAGCGTGCACCGCTTGACCTGAATTCCGCAATCAACTTCTGCCCGGCGGTGTAATCCTTTCCAAGTATCTCAAGTAGGCTAGACGGCGCGGTTTCGACACGCCGGTATATCTGGCCCCCGATGGCCTGCTGCTCATCCAGAACAACAACCGATAATCCGGCGGAGCGAGCTTCGCATGCAGCGGCCATTCCGGCTGGGCCTGAACCGATAATCACCAGATCCGCGATTTCGTCACTCATGATTAACTCCGGCATTGATATCTTCCAGTTCCGGCGCCCCAAGCTGCTGCTTGATCTTCATCCCATCGCGAACAGTTATCAGACAGCTCTGGCGGGCAGGTACTCCGTCTATTTCAAGTAGGCATTCGAAACATACGCCCATCATGCAATAAGGCGCGCGCGGCGCATTTCCCACAATGCTGGAGCGGAAGTCGCGTGCGCCTCCGGCCAGAAGCGCGGAAGCCACACTGATGCCCGCCGGAACCTCAAGGTTCTTGCCTTCGAAACTGATCGTCACCATCGGCTCCTGAGAAGTGGCCGGTATCGAGAAAAGCGACCTAGTGGTCATTGGTAAAGCTCGCATTTGGATCCAGGAAGCGCTCGCTCCGGAAGGTTTCGAATTCCTCAGGTGCTTCGGCAAGTCCGCTCATCCACGGGCCGATCGCAGAAGCATGGATGGAGGCCAGGGTGACTCCGCTGTGACAGATCACGGCATAGGCTCCGGGACATGCTTCGGAGGCTTGGTATATCGGGTAGCCGTCGGGAGTGAGGGGGCGCAACGCTCCCCAGGCTCTGACAAGGCGGGCGTTTGCGAGTGATGGAAAGGTGTCGACAGCGCGTTTGGCCAGCCATTCGATCTTGTCGGTCGTGGTGCGGTCGTCGAAACCGACATCTTCCGATGTGGATCCGATCTGGACCGAACCCTCCTGCGTTTGACGTGCCTTGTTGGTGGGATATGGGATGAAGGGCTTCAGCCGCTCGGTGATGAGGACCTGTCCGCGCGTCGTGGTAACGGGGGCATAAAGTCCGACTTTTTCCGCGAGCTTGGAGATACCGAGACCGGCAGCCAGAACGAGCCTGTCGCTCTTCCAGCTCTGTCCGTCACGGGCGGTTACAATGAAGCCGCTGTTTTCCCGGTGCTGAAGGTCGACGACGTCAGCGCCAGTTATGACCTCGGCACCCTTTTCATTCAAACCAGCATGGAGCGCCCTGAGAAGCATTAGGGGATTGGCATGGCCGTCATGGGCGCCAAAGCTTCCCCCCACGACCTTCGGTCCTATTCCCGGGAGATATTGCTTCAACTCGGAATGGTCCATCATCTGGAAAGGTATGTCGCCGACTTCGTCATGGATCTTGGCAAGCAGGTTGGCGCGCTTTTCCACTTCCTTTTCGCTGAAGCCTAGCCAGAAGCCGCCATTCTGCTCCAAACCCGAATCGACACCCGTGACCTCAAGCAGTTCCTTGTGCAATTCCGGCCATTGCCGAATTGCGTCTCTTGTCCAACGGGCGTAACGAGGCATTCCACCGCCTTTACTGGAGAGCCAAACTAGGCCGAAATTGCCGCGTGATGCTCGAAAGGCGGCGTCGCCCTGATCGAGCACGCGAACCTTTGCGCCTTTCCTCGCGGCGCCATAGGCGATCGCGGCTCCGACAAGACCTCCGCCAACTACCGTCAATTGTTCTTTACTCATCAACCTCACCCTTTACGGGTCATTGTTCCAAATTTTGGACGCAGGAAATCACCCCGCGCAAAGCGGGGAAGTCTCGAAATGAAATCAGTCTACTTCTTGCCGATCAGTACCTTGTCCAGACCAACAACCCTGTCGAGAATGAACATGAGAACCATTGTTCCCACGATCATGACGGTCGATACGGACGTCGTAACCGGATCCGTCAGCAGAGCTACGCGGTGGTACAAAGCAACCGGCAAGGTTGTGGTTCCTGGCGTTGCCACGAAGACGGTCATCGTCACCTCATCAAAACTCTGGATGAAGGCGAGGACGAAGCCACCGGCGACGCCGGGAAGAATCAACGGCAGGAGAATTCGCCGAAACGAAATCCAGCGTGACGCTCCCAGCGACCGGGCCGCCAGCTCTGCATCCCGCTCCAGCCCGATGATCGCACCCAGCGTCAGGCGGAGAGAGTAGGGTACAACGATCAGGGCATGTACCAATAGAAGGGCTAAAAAAGACCCAGTCCAGCCCATCAGCGAGAAGAAGCGCAAAAAGGCCACCCCCAGAACCACATGAGGCATCATGAGGGGGGACAGAAGCAGGGCCGTGAAAGCGTCGCGTCCGATGAAGCGGTAGCGGGCGATCGCAATGGCCGCAGGCACTGAAACGGCGGTGGCCAACAATGCTGCGCCCAGACCCAGCCATATCGACAACCAGATAGCACCCATCAACTCGGGCGCATCGAGCATGGCTTGATACCACCGAAGCGACGCTCCGCCGAAGGGCATAGAAATGTAGCCCTTGTCCGAAAACGAAACCAGAATGATCACAATCAGGGGCGCGACGATAAAAGCCGTGAAGAGCGTATGAAAGATCAGCGATACCGGGCCGTTTTTTCCCATGCTGCGATTGCTCATGCGAACACCTGTTTGAATTTACGCTCGATGATCCGGTTGCTCCCAACAACCACAAGAACGATACCGATCAACAAAAGCACGGCGACAGTAGCGCCAAGCGGCCAGTTAAGCGAACTGAGGAACTCGTCGTAGACGGCGGTCGTTACCACTTTCACGCGGCGTCCCCCGATCAGGGCAGGCGTTGCAAATGCGGAAGCCGACAAGGTAAACACGATAATCGCACCAGATAGGATTCCGGGTAGAAGCTGCGGAAGAACGATGCGGCGGAACGCGGTAAGCGGACCCGCCCCCAAGGACCGGGCAGCGTAGGCAATTTGCGGGTCGAGCTTCTGGAGGGTGCTCCACACGGAAATAACCATAAAGGGCAGCATCACGTGTGTCAGGACGATGACGACGCCGGCCATGCTGAACATCAGCTGTAGAGGCGCATCGCTCAGGCCGATCGACAGAAGTGTCGTGTTGATGAAGCCCTCTCGTCCGAGCAGGATCGACCAACCTAAGGTACGAACCACGACTGAGATAAGAAGGGGGCCAAGGATGATCACGAAAAACGCTCCTTGCCATGCGGGCCGCATGCGCGAGAGAATGATCGTTTCGGGAACGCCGACGAGGATGCAGATTGCGGTAACTCCGAGCGACATCAGTGCCGTGCGGGCAAAAAGATCGTAGTAATAGCTGTCGGTAAATACCTCGATGTAATTGGATAGGGTGTATTCGTCCAGCGGACCGCGCGTGGAGTCGAACGCGTTGAACGACAGGATGGCTGTTAACGCGAGAGGCACGACCAAAAGGCCGAGAAACATGACCACGGCCGGAAGCGAGAGGAGCCAGTGCTGGCGGTTCGACTGAGAGGTTGCTTCAGCCATGGGCAGCCTCCGAAGACACGTATTGCATATCTCCGTCGTTCCAGGTGATGCCGACGGCCTGGCCTTCTTGCGGCTGTGCTGTTCCAGCGTTTGTCACCGTCAGCCTGAGCTTGCCCACGGTGCTGTCTATTTCGTAGAACCATATCCCGCCGAGAAATAGCTTGGTGACCACCTTGCCCTGAATGCTCCCCTGTTCGGTCGAACAGAGGCGTAGCCGTTCCGGCCGCACGAACAACTTCGTCTTGTGGCCGATCTGGACGGTTTCGGTTCTTGCAGGGACGATCGCCGCGCCGACTTGAACCGCAGTCTGGCCGTTGTCAGCGCTTACTACTTCTCCTTCGACCACGTTTGCATGGCCAAGGAATTTGAATGCGAATTCCGATGTCGGATGATCGTAAATCTGCTGCGGGGTACCCAGTTCCGCGATCACCCCGTTTGCCATGACCGCGATGCGATCGCTCATAGTCATTGCTTCCACCTGATCGTGGGTTACCAGGATCGTGGTGATGCCCAGACGCCGCTGCAAGGCGCGAAGCTCCACATGCATCTCCCCGCGCAGCTTGGCGTCGAGGTTGGACATCGGCTCGTCCAGAAGCAGAACACGCGGGCGTATCGCCAGAACGCGCGCAATTGCCACACGCTGACGCTGACCGCCTGAAAGCTCGCTCGGATAGCGGTTTCCTAAGCCAGTGAGGCGCACCATCGAAAGCGCCTCGGAGACACGCTGTTCCAATTCCGGGCGCTTTACCTTTCGCATTTCAAGGCCAAACCCGACATTTTGGGAAACGCTCATGTGAGGGAACAGGGCATAGCTCTGGAAAACGATGCCCATGTCTCGTTTCTCGGGAGCCGCGTAGGTGATGTCTTCGCCGTCAACCAACACAGATCCAGCGCTTGGGCTCACGAACCCGGCAACCATTTGCAGTGTTGTGGTCTTGCCACAGCCAGAGGATCCGAGCAGCGACAGGAACTCGCCGCTTTCAACTTCAAGATCGACCTTGCGAACGGCTTGAACATTGCCGGCATATGTTTTCGATAGTCCCCGAATGGATAGTTTCGTCATACGTAAGCTCGCGCTGAAAACAATTTAGGAATGGAAGCGCGCTAGGCGCGCTTCTTTATTCGACGGTACGAGTCCATTCCTTTGTCCAGTCGGCGCGCTTGTGGTTGACGGTAACCCAGTCGATATTGGAGAGTTTAGACAGCTTCTCGTCGCCATAAGGGACTTCTTGAGCCAACGTACTATCGAGCTTGGCGGTCCTGTTGGTCGGACCAAAGCCCTGCGTTGCAAGCTTGGCCTGTATTTCAGGCGAAGCAAGGTATTGCAGGAAGCTCTGCGCCTTCTCCGGCATCTTGTTGCCCGCTACAGCACAAGCTGAGGCGACGATAGCTGGGGCGCCTTCTTGCGGATATACGAATTCCACAGGGAAGCCCGTCTTCTTCAGTGCGATTGCTCGGTTGCTGCCCCATACCGCTAGATCTATGTCACCGTTCTGAAACATTTGGGCGAGCTGGGCATTGGAAGACGACCAGCTTAGAACGTTGGGGGCCAGACCATCACGGATCGCCTTGAAGCCCGGATCAATGTTCTTCTCGCTTCCGCCGTTCATTCGGGCAAACATCACCAGCGTATTTAGGCCGAAAGTTCCCGAAATCGGGTTGGACGTCACCCGCTTTGCGTACTTTTTGTCGGTCAAGTCCTTCCAAGATTTGGGCGGCGCCCAACCATTCTTCTCGAACAAGCTCTTGTTGTAGGTGATGCCGGTAGCAACAAGGCCAATGCCGACTGCCTTTCCGCCGAATATAGAGGTTTTGGCCACGTCGTAGAGATCGGCGAAGACTGGAGCCTTTGCCACAGTATCACAGAGACCAAACTGGACCGCCTGATGCATGGGACCGTCATCGACGATCGCCACGCTAATTTCTTGGTTGCCCTTCTGAGCCTGCAGTTTTGCGATGGTCTCGCTGGAATTGCCGGCGACGAAAACGATTTTTACGTCATTCTTCGTCTGGAACCCCGGCGCGATCTCCTTCTCAAACATCGTTTGGAAGTCGCCGGAATATCCAGCGACGTATAAGGTTTCCTGAGCCAGAGCGGGAGTGCTTAAGGCTGTTGCCCCCAGAAGTACTAGTGCATGAACGCGATTCATGTCGCTCCCCTTTATTTTGAGTAGATTATTCCTTGCCCGAACACATTTAGGATGTTTCCGCAAATCGAAATTAGTCGGTGTAACTAAGGAAGCAAATAAAAATCCTGGGCGGGTTTATGCATTTTTGATATAGAGTCTTGCGGCATCTCTTTAGAAATTTGCGGCACACGGCTCCGAAAAATCGATGGTGCGATCAGTCGCTATATATTGCGGTGCTTTTAAGCACTGGCGGCACACGTTAGGCTTTTAAAGTATCGCGATCTTCACGCATAACCGCCTTCAGCGTTTCTACAAAACTCGATATGAGGCGCTGATTGGGGCGGCCTTTTGGGTAAATTAAGTAACCATTGTGCTTGATGGAGGGTTGGAAGGGTCTTGTCACGATTTCCTGGTGGCGGAAATCCAGCGTTGCAAGGGGATTGACGATAGCTATTCCCAGCCCTTGCGCGACCAGTGAGCAGGTAATCGAGCTATAGGACGTTTCGAGGTTGATCAGACGGCTGATGCCAGCATCTTCAAAAATGGCGTCGATAGCCGAATGTCCATATTCGTTCCTGGGCAGAGAGATGTATGGCTCCGCAGCCAGATCGGCTGGAACGATTAACTCCTTGCTTTGTAGACGGTGACCGCGCGGCATCACGCAGACGGCGTCGATTTCGAAAAGCGGTTCGTGCGCTAGGCCAAAGGTCTCGCTGATTTGGGAAACGATCCCGATGTCGCAGGTCTGGTCATCAACCCATTGGGCAACCGCAGATGAATGGCCGGTATGGATCGAAATACTTGTTTCCGGATAGGCAGTGACAAAGCGTTTGATCGTGCGCGGGATGAGGCCGAGAGCCAGAATCGGTATGGCTGCTACTGTCAGGGAGCCGCCACTGAAACGCCTGATGCGATTTGCCGCCTCTTCCAAATGCCGCAGCCCCGTAAAGCTGCGCTGCACTTCCTTGAAGAACAGCATACCGTCATTGGACGGAGAAAGCTTCCCTGGGAGCCGGTCGAACAACCGCAATCCAGTTGCTTTTTCGAGTTGTCCAATGGCGCGGCTAACATTGGGCTGCGCAGTATGCAATATCTCAGCCGCTGCGGTGGTTGAGCCGGACAGCATGACCGCGCGAAAGGCTTCAACTTGCGAAAACCTTATCAACATTTCAAAGCCCCTGACCCAGCTCGTTGAATCCATAAATTATCTTGTAACCTGCGCAAAGTTACAAGCCAAAGATCTTGGGCTTTTAGAGAGCTTGGGTAGGGGGCTGAACTGCCCCCACTTTCG
>UBYX01000026.1 GCA_900469955.1 Hyphomicrobiales bacterium
GGCGGTGGCGGTGGCGGTGGCGGTCCCCGCGGTGCTCCCTTTCCAATAGCTCTGCTCGGCCTGCCGCTCGCAGCCGGCCTGTTCGCCTATGTCACGATCAAGAACAGAAAACACTGACCCTTTCGGTCGGTATTTTTTGCCTACCGGGCGTTCACTTGTCCCTGAAATCCAACACCTTGGCCATATCTATTCTGTCCTTTTACTTTGCGTCTTCGGAAACGCAATTTTCGAAGACGTCCTCAGGGGATTTGCCGAAAATGGCGCATTGTCTGCTCTCATCGCGGGCGGCGGCATTCACCCAGTTCTAATGTTTTCGGTCCTCTGGTTGGCCTGGACCGTCTGGAGAACGCCGCTGGAAGGCCGCTTGCCGGTCTGGGCGGAAGGGGTGATCCTGGGCCTCGTCCTGCTTCTCCTCTATCTGCCGCTCACCTGGTTTTCCTGGCTCGCCCTCACCCTTGTCGGCGGCAGGCTGTTTCTGTCAGACCGCAAGCTGGGGACGCTCTGCATCTATCTGACGGTCCCCAAATTCTGGGGCCTCATCCTCGTCATGGCCATCGGCACGCCGGTGCTCACGCTCGACGCCTATGTCACGGCGCTGGCGGCCGGTTACGAGATCAGCGGCAACCTGGTGATCCCCACCGACGGCAACGACCCGGTGCTCATCCTGTGGGCCTGTTCCTCCTTCCACGGCATTTCCTACATGCTCCTTGCATGGCTTGCCTTTTCGGCGGTGAACCGGGTCAATCCGCTGCGGCATCCGGGATGGCTGGCGGCGGGTCTGGCCGGTGTCATGCTGATCAACTGGATCAGGCTCTTCGCGATGATCCGCTTCATGGATCTCTACCATCCCCTACATGACGGCACCGCCGGCGAAGTGGTCGGGCTGATCACGGCCGTCTGGATGATCGCCATCGCCTCCATGCGTCCGAAGACTACGGCGCGCCCATGATCCGACTGCTCTTCGCCCTGGTCGTGCTGCTCGTCCTGCCGATTGCCTTGAAGGAAAAGGCGGGCGGCCTGCGCGATCTTGCCTCCACCCGCTGGCGGGAAGGCGTCGCCGACGAGCGCGTTGTGGCGGCAATGCGGGTGACGGGCATTCCGCTCATCGTCGCCGCAAACGGTTCGGAGGGAAAGGCGGAAGCGGCGGATTGCGAGCTTTTGTTGCAGCCTGCCGATCCGCGAGGGCAAAGCCTCGGCTATCTCACCGAACTATCCAAGGAATACGACCGGCTGTCGTTTCTCTATGAGGGAAGGCTGCGCGACGACTTTCCCTATCTGAACGCGCTGACCCGGCACATCCTGTTCATTCTCCTCAACGCCGTCGGCATCGAGAACGACTACCGGCCGGTCATCGGGGTTTTCCAGCGGGGCGCCTGCGGCAATCTCGACCAGCTGCGCCAGAGCTGAAAAAACCCTCTTCCCGACCTCAGTTGTCCTTCAGCCTGACGCCGAAGCCGAACAGGAAGGTCAGCAGCGCGCCTGCGGCCGCCGTGCCGTACAGCCAGAAGGCCGGGCCGCCGGCCTCCCCGCCCTCAAGCCGGGATATGAGCCCCGTTGCGGTTGCGATCATCCCGGCAAGCCCCGCGCCGATGGCGTAACCGGCGGTCGAAATGGTCGGCAGCAGCGCGCTTGCCAGATCCCGCTCCGCCGTCTCGGCCGCCTCCATGGCGGCCTGATTGATGCTGGCCCAGGCAAGGCCGAAACCGGTGCCGATCGCGATCTGGCCGAAAAGCAGGAGCTCCAGCGAGCCGTTCACAAACGATGCCGCAAGCGCCAGGAACCCGAAGAGCTGGAACAGGGCGCCGCTCCGCATCCAGGCATGCCGGGGCCCCAGCGCCACGATGCGGCTTGCGGCGACCGCGACCACGCTCCAGGTCAGCGCCATGCAGACGACGATATACCCCACCACCGCCGGCCGGAACCCGAACACCGCGTCAATCATCACCGCCAGGTAGACGCTGCCGACCGAGTGGCTGGCCGACATCAGGAACAGCACCCAGAAGCCGTTCCCCAGCACCGAGCCCAGCCTGAAGGCCCCGGCTGGGAAAAGCCTGGCGCCGATCTTTCCATCGAGCTTCAGGGCCGGCAGGAAAAGCCCCGCCCCGGCGGCGATCGCCGCAGCCTGCATGGCGCCACTGGTCGCGACGGAAGAAAGCGACAGGACGAAGGAAGCGGCAAGGCAGAGCCCGATCGTGGCGAAGGAAAGCGGCATGGGCGCCGCTTCCGTCACGCGAGGCCTCGCCGCCAGCGTCAGGATCGGCAGAAGGAGAACGAAGGGGGCGACGGCCAGGAATGCCGCCCGCCAGGAATAGGCCTCGGTCAGCAGCCCGCCCGCAAGCGGCCCGGCAATTGCCGCCACCGCCCAGACGACCGCTTCGACGGCAAAAACCTTGGCGATCAGCGCGGAAGAGAAGTTTGCGGGGATCAGGCTGTAGCAGATCGCCACCACCAGCCCGTCGGCCAGGCCCTGGAGGAGACGCCCTGCCATGATCCAGGAAAAGGCAGGCGCGGCCAGCGCCAGCAGTCCGCCGGCCGCAAAGACGAGCGCCGAGATCATCAGGCTCGCCTTCACGCCGATCCGGTCCCGGAACGCCGCCGCCCCGGTGCCGCCGGCAATCGAACCCAGGAAATAAAGCGTATAGGCCCAGCTGAAATAATCCGTGCCGCCGATCTCCCGCGCCGCCGGCGGCAGTGCCGCGACGATTGCGAACTGGTTGAAGGCATGCAGCCCGATCCCCGAGGAGATCAGTGCAAGCATTGCGCCGTCACGACCCCGCAAAAGCCTCGACCAACTCGTATCCATTTCCTGCAGCACGCCTGTCTCCATGTCCGTTTTACAATGCGCGGCACGCTACGACCTCAAGCACGGTTGAGGTCAAGGCGACAGATAAAAATAAAAGCGAAGCAATTTCAGCATCTTAAAATGATTCGTCAGTTTTGGCGCTTTGTTGTATTTTAGCTACAGCTTTCCAAGCAATGCGCACTACATCAATATCATCATCAATCGGAGGGAATATTCCATGAAGGCTATTTTCATTCTCGCCACAACGGCCGCCATGACCGCCTCTTCCGTTGTTTTTGCCGCGGATGCGGTCGAAGCGGTTCCTGCCGCGCCGGAAGTGGTGGAAACGCCAGCCGTATTCACCTGGTCCGGCCCCTATATCGGTCTTCACACCGGCTATGGATGGGGAGATGGCGATGCGATCGTCGGCGGGTCCGACAGCTTCGACGGGTGGCGGTTCGGCGGTTTTGTCGGCTACAACTGGCAGTTCTCGAACGGTTTCGTCGCAGGTCTTGAAGGCGACGTGAACTATGACTGGAATGAAAACAGCTATGCCGGCGGCGTCGACATCGGCACCGGCTTCTCCGGTTCGGTGCGCGGCCGTGTGGGTTATGCCATGGATAGGGCGCTCATCTTTGCAGCCGGCGGCTGGACGGCGACCAATGCCAGCATCGACGGCGGCGGCTTCGACGACGACGACACGCTGCATGGCTGGACGCTGGGTGCCGGTCTCGACTACGCCTTCACCGACAATGTCTTCGGCCGTATCGAATACCGTTACAACGATTTCGGTGAAGGCGATCTCGCGGGCGCCGATTTCAACTTCGACCAGCACATCATCAATGTTGGCATCGGCGTGAAGTTCTAGGCACGCGGCGCCTGGTAGACCAAAGCCGCCGGAACGGGAATTCCGGCGGTCTGGGCTGCGATCCGCTTTCCTCGGACAGCACCGCTCGCGCGATGCCCGCTCACTGGTTGGCAATCTGCTCGCGCAGACGCTCGTGCTGCTCCACGATCTCAGGCGTCAGGACCTCGGCAAAATCCTCCATCTCGTAGAGGGGCCGGATCTCGATCTCGCTCGGGCCCGGCATCGGATTGGGGCACCGCTTGACCCAGGCGATCGCCTCATCCAGATCCTTGACCTGCCAGAGCCAGTAGCCGGCGACGAGTTCCTTCGTTTCCGTAAAAGGCCCGTCGATCACCAGCCGGTCGGCGCCCTGGAAGGCCACCCGCTTGCCCTTTGACGACGGCTTAAGACCATCGCCGGCCAGCATGATCCCGGCTTTCACCAATTCCTCGTTGAACTTCCCCATCGCTTCGAAAAGCTCAACGGTCGGCATCACGCCCAATTCGCTGTCCTTGGTCGCCTTGACCATCACCATGACACGCATTTTTCTCTCCTCTTTCCAACCGGCCACCACGGCCGTCTCCCGAAAGACGCGTGGAACCGGCCGAAACCGACAGACGAAACTAAATTAAACTAAGCCCAACTCAAACTGAGCCCAAATCGACTTGAGCAGAGGGTCAGATGATGCTTGCGCCCGCCGCAAACTTGTGACCGCAAATTGCGCGTGCCATCATAACTTCATGACGAGACTCAGCATCGACCGGATCGAAGCCGCCGTTCAAAAGATCGACGGCGTTTTTAGAAACACGCCTCAGTATCATTGCCCCCATCTCAGCAGAGCTTTGGGATGCCGCATCGTATTGAAGGTCGAAACATTGAACCCCGTCCGGTGTTTCAAAGGGCGCGGAACAGAGACCGTGCTGGCCAATCTCGAAGCAAACGGCGGTGAGAAAGCCGTGGTTTGCGCAAGTGCTGGAAACCTTGGCCAGGCACTTGCCTACTGCGGAAGGCACAGAGGCTTCGCAGTTACGGTGGCCGCCTCATCCGCTGCCAATCCCTTGAAGATCGAACGCATGAAAGCCTTGGGCGCCACCGTTGTTCTGGTCGAAGGGCAGATCGAAGAAGCGCTTGAAGCGGCGATCGCCCATTCCCGAAAAACCGGCGCATTCCTCGTCGAAGACAGTAAAAACATCGACACCTGCGAAGGAGCGGCGACCATCGGCCTCGAACTCGCCAAACTGCCGTTCCCGCTGGATTGCGTCCTGATTTCACTTGGCGCCGGGGCGATGGCGACGGGTATTGGTTTCGCGCTGAAAACCTATAGCCCGAACACCAGGACCTTGTCCGTTCAGCCGCAAAACGCGCCCGCGTTGACCCGGTCCTATCTTGCGGGCGAAGTCATGGAATCCGGGCCGCCCAAAACGATCGCCGACGGTGTCGCCGGAAGATACGTTATCCCCGATGTTTTGGCGGATATGCTGGAAGTCGTGGACGATGCCCTTCTGGTCGAAGAAGACAGCATCGTCGAGGGCATGAGGCTGCTCTACAAACACTCCGGCTTGATCGTCGAACCTGCCGCCGCTTTAGGTATTGCGAGCATTCTCGAAAGCCCGGACCGTTTTCGCGGGCAAACGGTCGCGACGGTTCTGTGTGGAAGCAACGTCGCACCCGTGGATTTCGAAAATTGGATGAAACATTGACACCGTGAGCGGCATGCCCATGAGGTCCGCCCTTGGTTTTACTAGCAGCAGCACCAACTCTACTTTATTCGCAGCCCCCAAACATTAGTTCTACACATCAGGTCAGTGCATTTATCCACAGGTTCCTCTGTATCTCTAATGCAACCCCCAATTTGGGGGATGGATTTTCTTGCAGATCTGCCGTCTACTGCGCAAATCGAATTGAGGTAACGAGGCCCCGCGACGTGAGCGCGATAACGGATCTGGTATCTGAACTTGTGCGGTCGGCAAATGAGCTCGTGCGGCTTTCGGACATCGGAAAGCGGCAGTTGTTGACCAGTGCCAGCGAGAAGGTCTTCGACCTCCAGGAAGGCGCCTGCGTTGCGGGCATGCACAAGGAGATCGTCGGCGACCTCCAATCCATTTCGCTGACCCTTGGAGTGGGCAAGATCACCAACGACCAGCTACAGGCCAATCTGCTGGATGCCGCCGGTGCACTGAGGATGCTGCATATCGCAATCGACGCCCGCAGCGCATAAGTGCGGCGCCAACGAAGCACCGCGTTTCGTAGTCGCCCGCGGCCCGCATCGTTCAGAGAGGGCAAGCCGTGTTTCAGGCTGCCACACGCTCGGGGCTGTAGCCTGCCTCGCGAATGGCTTCCTCGGCCTTTAGCGCATCGCCTTTGACCGCAACCTTTTTGGACGGGAGATCGACCGCCACGGCGGCGCCCGGCAGCGCTTCCTCAAGCGCTCCGCGCACGGTCTTTTCGCAATGGCCGCAGGTCATGTCCGGCACGGTGAAAACAGCAGTCATAGGGGTCTCCTTGTCCGATTTTACTTTTCTGCGCTCATCCCTCAGTAGAGATCAAGCGGGTTGTTTCGTCTTGCGGGGTGCCGGCGCGGGAGCGTCGCCGGCGAGGTCGTCGAGGATTGGGCAGTTCGGCCGCTGGTCGCCGCCGCAGCAATGGGCAAGGTGCTTCAGCGTCTTCACCATGCCCTGCATCTCGGCGATCCGGCGTTCAAGGTCGGCGATGTGGGCGGTCGCCACATCCTTGACGGCGGCGCTCTCGCGGCTCTGATCCTGCCAGAGTTTCAGGAGCGTCTCGGTCTCCTCGAGCGAAAAGCCGAGCGAGCGGGCCCGCCTGATGAAGCGCAGGACATGCACCTCCTCCTCGCCGTAGACACGGTAGTTGTTGCCCGTGCGGCCCATCGGGCGGATCAGGCCGATCTCCTCGTAATAGCGGATCATCTTGGCCGATACGCCTGACGCGTCGGAAGCCTGGCCGATATTCATCTCTTTTCTCCAATCGTGACGGCCTTCAGTCTGAGCGCGTTGCCGAGCACGAAGACGCTCGACAGCGCCATGGCGCCGGCGGCGATCATCGGCGACAGCAGCCAACCGAAG
Organism: Hyphomicrobiales bacterium; assembly: GCA_900469955.1. Taxonomy (GTDB): domain Bacteria; phylum Pseudomonadota; class Alphaproteobacteria; order Rhizobiales; family Rhizobiaceae; genus Neorhizobium. The sequence goes on from UBYX01000026.1 coordinate 6,713, forward strand.
GCCGGATACAAGGCGCCCGCCGCAACCGGAATCAGCGCCACGTTGTAGCCGAAGGCCCAGAACAGGTTCTGCTTGATGTTGGTCATGGTGGCGCGGCTCATGGCGATTGCCGCGACGGCGCCGGAAAGCTCACCACCCACCAGCACCACGTCGGCGCTTTCGATCGCCACGTCCGTGCCAGTGCCGATGGCGATGCCGATATCGGCTTCGGCAAGCGCGGGAGCATCGTTGATTCCGTCGCCGACGAAGGCGAGCTTTCTGCCGCCGGCGCGCATCTCGTGGATCGCCTTTACCTTGCCCTCGGGCAGGACTTCGGCAACGACCCTTTCGATGCCGAGCTGTCGGGCGATCGCTTGTGCCGTGCGGCGGTTGTCGCCGGTCACCATGGCGACCTCGATGCCCATGTCCTGCAAGGCCTTGATCGCATCGCGGCTGGCGGGCTTCAACGGATCGGCAACGGCGATCGCGGCCGCCACCTTGCCGTCGATCGCGGCATAAAGCGGCGTCTTGCCCTCGTCTGCGAGGCGCGCTGCGGCTTCGGCGAAACCTTCGACCGAGGCCCCAAGCTTTTCCATGAAGCGATCGGCGCCCACCGCCACCCGGCGGCCGTCCACGTCGGCTTCGATGCCGTAGCCCGTGACGGATTGAAACCTCTCCGCCTTCGGTACGACAATGCCCTTTGCTTCCGCCGCCTTGACGATGGCATCGGCGACCGGGTGCTCGGACTGCGCTTCGACGGCGGCGACGAGCTTCAGCACCTCGTCCTCGGCAAAACCATCCGCGGTCAGGAGATCGGTCAGTTCCGGCCGCCCCTTGGTGACGGTGCCGGTCTTGTCGAGCACGACGAGATCGACATTGCGCAGTTCCTGCAGCGCCTCGCCCTTGCGGAACAGCACGCCGAGTTCCGCCGCGCGCCCGCCGCCAACGACGATCGAGGTCGGCACGGCAAGCCCCATGGCACAGGGGCAGGCAATAATCAGCACGGCGACCGCGTTGACGAGCGCGTGGGAAAGCGCCGGGCTCGGGCCGTAGAAGAACCAGACGGCGAAGGTAAGCGCCGCCAGCACGATCACTGCCGGCACGAACCATGCAGTCACCCGATCGACCAGCCCCTGGATCGGCAGTTTCGACCCTTGCGCCTGCTCGACCATGCGGATGATCTGCGCCAGCATCGTATCACGGCCGACCTTGTCGGCACGGAAGCGGAAGGAGCCGGTCTTGTTGATCGTACCGCCGATGACGGTTGCGCCCGCCGCCTTTTCGACGGGCAGCGGCTCGCCTGATATCATCGATTCATCGACGTTCGACTGCCCGTCGATCACCGTGCCGTCGACCGGCAGTCGCTCGCCGGGACGGATCACCACGATGTCGCCGGCCACGACCTGATCGGCCGGAATATCGATCGTCCTGCCATCGCGCTCGACACGGGCGGTTTTGGCCTGAAGCCCGGCTAGCTTCTCGATCGCCTCGCCGGTGCGGCCGGTCGCCCGCGCTTCCAGCAGCCTGCCGAACAGGATCAGCGTGACGATCACGGTTGCCGCTTCATAATAGACGAAGCGGGCGCCGTCCGGCAGCAGATCGGGGGCGAAGGTCGTCACCAGCGAATAGCCGTAGGCGGCCAGCACGCCGACTGCGACCAGCGAATTCATCTCCGGCGCGCCGCGCAAAAGCGCCGGCAGGCCGAGCTTCAGGAAGCGGAAGCCGGGGCCGAAGATCACCACGGTCGCAGCCAGGAAATAGGCGTAATAGAGGTTCTGTGTCTCGATAACGCCCATCAGCCAGTGGTGGAACGGGTCATAGAAATGGCTGCCCATTTCAAGCACGAAGAGCGGCAAGGTCAGAACGAAGGCGATGACGAGATCGCGCTTCAGCACGCCCTCCTCACCCTGATGCATGTGCATGTGGTCGTGCCCGCCGGCCGCAGCCAGTTGGTCGTGGCCTGCCATGTGCCCCGCATGCGCTGCGTGGTCGTGATGATGGTCATGCCCGGCATGCTCCGCCGCCGGCGCCGCAAGCAGCATGCCCGCGCCGCGCATGGCGTGATCCATGGCGCCTGGCGGAATTTCGTAACCCACCTTGCGGATCGCTTTTTCCAGCTCGTCCGGCGAAAACCCTTCAGCCGATTCCACCGTGAGCTTCTTGGTGGCGAAATTGACGGCGCTCCTATCCACGCCCGGCACCTTGGCGGCGGCGTTTTCGACCCGGCGTACGCAGGACGCGCAGGTCATTCCCTCTACCGGAATGGTGAATGGCTCGGCGGGATGAACGTGTTTTGTCATCTGGTTCATGGGCGGAATCTCCATTTCCCGCCCTATGTGGACCTTCCCATCATGGGAAGGTCAAGGAAGATTTTTCGATTTCTCAGCGATAGATTTCGCCTCGATTTCCAATCCGCACGACGAGGATCCGAACCACATTATCCTGGATATCGGCGATGACGCGCAGGTCGCCGACATGGTATTTCCAGAAATCTCACAGCTCCGCGCCTTTCAATGCTTCGCCGATCGAACGGGGATCATCGAGCTTGGCCACGCGCTCATGCAGGAAACGAAGAACACGCCGCGCATTGTCGTGGCCCAGCTTCGAAAGATCGCGCTCGGCGTCCCTCTGGAAATCAATCCTCCAAGTCACAACGCTTCATGACTTCGGGCAACGACACCGTATCGCTCTCGCCTCGGCGGAGACTTTCAAGCCTCTGCTGAGCCAGATAGATATCCTCGACGTCATCGAGATGGGCGAGAATCGCTTCCCGCGCGTAATAGCTCTTGCTACGGCCGGTCAGCCGGGCAAGATCATCGAGACGAGCCTCAATCTCGGGCGGAAGCCGAAGTGCAAGCGTAACCATTCTCCCTGAATGCTATACACATATAGCGCTCAGATCGTGCTCTCGCCACCGCCGAAGGTCGGCGCGCTCAGTCCCGACAGCAAAAGAACCAGTTCGGCCTGCCTGGTCGTGCCGGTCTTCTGCATGATCCGCTTCAGATGCGAGCGGGCGGTTTCGAGCGAAATGCCGAGCGAGGCGGCGATCATCTCCGGTGTCTGCGCAAGGGCGATGCCGCGCGCCACACGCGCTTCGGCCGGCGTCAGGTCGAAAAGGCCGGACAGAACCCGCATGTCGGGTGCGCCGACCTTACCCACCTCCGTCACGGCGAGCACCGCCATGGAGCGGGAGAAGATGTCGCGGGCCGCCCGACGGATCGGCAGGAGATGCAGGATGAGCGCGGGCGCGCCGTCGCGCGGCATCATCGGCAGCGACTGCACGAAGGGAACGGCCCGGGCCGCATAGCGCTCGATCGCATCGTTGAACAGGGCGCTGGCGCCATTGCCTTCGAAAAGCAGCCGATCGCCGGCACCGGTGCGGATCCGAGGGCTCAGATTCTCCATCTCGGGATTCAGGGCGATCGCCTGGCCGCCGTCGCCGATCACGGCCGCCGGCAGCCCCAGCAGGGAGAGGGCCTCGGTCATCGAGCGTGCCTCATTGAAGGCAAGCCTTGAGGATATATAGGCCGCGCGTGCAAGGTCCGGCTTCAAACGGTTCATCCGCTCCAGCTGCTCGTCGGAGAAATGCAGGCGCCCTTTCGCCTGCATCAGGATGATGGCGATCATGTGCCCCGAAGGCTCCTGGAAAACGCAGCCCGCTTCCCATTGCATGCCATTGGGTTCAAGGAAGATCGGGCGGATGACATCCTGCTCGTATTCCTCCTTGGTCAGAACATCGACGTCGCGTCCAAACGAGAACGGAATGCGCTCGAGAGCCCGAAGCGCACGTATATTGTTGAACCGATGCTCGCTGTTGGCGAACGCCTCGTAGACCGCGGCAATATTGCGGGTAGTGACGTAGCGGTGGGTCCCGTGGGAATCGACGGTGAATATCGATGCGGTGCTGGAGCCGATTTCAGCCGCCAGTAACTCGCAGGTTTCAGCCCATAGTTCGGGAACGAGGGCCGCCTCATACAGACGGTCCGAAAGCGTACCTTCTGACTTCATTGAAATTGCCGATCGGTTGCCCCTGCCACGCAGAAAGTATTACCTGCTGCTAAAACAGAAGCATATATATAATTTTCGTATAAAAAATTGTCTTAAGTCAATTTTGACCTACAGTGAGAGGCCAATCAACAAGATAGTCTTCGAAATCGTCGACATCGACTTCTTCCTCGCTCACCGTGCGACCGCGGGCGGAGATCCCCGCCTGGTGCACGGTTTCCGGATCTCCCGATACCAGAGGATGCCACCAGTAGAGATCCTCCCCGTCCCGCACCAGCCGGTAGCCGCAGGTCGGCGGTAGCCAGGAAATGTCATTGACCGTCTCCGGCGTGAGCTGGATGCAATCGGGCACGGTCGCCTGGCGGTTGTCATAGTCCTTGCAGCGGCAGCTCGTTCCATCGAGAAGCCGGCAGGCGACCGACGTGAAGACCACGTCACCGGTATCCCAATCCTCGAGTTTGTTGAGACAACAGAGCCCGCAGCCGTCGCAGAGGCTTTCCCACTCTTCTTGGCTCAGCTCGTCGAGCCGTTTGGTTTTCCAGAAAGGCTTGTCCGTCATCGATGAAACATCACTTTTGCGGCAGAACGGAACAATTCGCCGTATCTGCATTTTACCTGTTGCGAATTGGCTATCGCGCATCAACCATTTGTCAGCTATTGCTGAATAACGGTGAGAGGCTCATGCTCTTGATCCCTGCAAGGGACGGCGTCAAGCAAAACTCATCCACTACAGGCGGGGGAACTTCAAGGTGCAGGAAGAGCCGCAGGACGAACCAAGATCATCCGGCGAGCGGCCGCGCCGGAGGCGCCATATCCTGCTGCGCATCGATTCCTGGATCGATTCCACCGTCTGGAACCTGGGCTTCAAGCTTGGCGAAATCTGGGAAGAGATCACCATCTTTTTCCGCCGCTTCCGCGTTCGCGGCTGGAAGCGCCTGGGCTTCGAGCTTGCCGGCGAGGCCATGACGCTCGGCACGGCCGGCTCGGTGGTCGTGCTGGCACTCGCCATCCCCGCATTCGAGGAAACCAAGGAAGATTGGCGAAACCGTGGCGATTTCGCCGTCACCTTCCTCGACCGCTACGGCAATACCATCGGCCATCGCGGCATCATCCATGAAGATTCCGTGCCGATCGACGAGCTGCCGGATCACCTGATCAAGTCCGTGCTGGCAACCGAGGATCGGCGCTTCTTCGACCATTTCGGCATCGATTTCCTCGGTCTTGCCCGCGCCATGAGCGAGAACGCCAAGGCCGGCGGCGTTGTCCAGGGCGGTTCGACGATCACCCAGCAGCTTGCCAAGAACCTCTTTCTCACCAATGAGCGCTCGATCGAGCGCAAGATCAAGGAAGCCTTCCTGGCGCTCTGGCTCGAGGCGAACCTTTCCAAGAAGGAAATCCTCTCCCTTTATCTCGACCGCGCCTATATGGGCGGCGGGACGTTCGGCGCCGCCGCGGCCTCGCAGTTCTATTTCGGCAAGAACATCACCGAGGTGAACCTCGCCGAATCCGCCATGCTGGCCGGCTTGTTCAAGGCGCCGGCCAAATATGCGCCGCATGTGAACCTGCCGGCGGCGCGCTCGCGCGCCAACGAGGTGCTTTCCAATCTCGTCCAGGGCGGGCTGATGACCGAAGGCCAGGTGATTGCGGCCCGCCGCAGCCCCGCGACCGTCGTCGACCGGGCCGACGTCAATGCGCCGGATTATTTCCTCGACTGGGCATTCGACGAAGTTCAGCGTCTCGCCAAGGCCGGCAAGTTCAGCGAGCATTCCGTCATCGTGCGCAGCACGATTGACACGGGCCTGCAGCAGGCCGCCGAAACCGCGATGGAATCGAGCCTGCGGGAATATGGCGAAAGCTACAAGGCCAAGCAGGGCGCGCTGGTGATGATCGAGAACGGCGGCGCCGTGCGGGCCATGGTGGGCGGCCGCGACTACGGCGAAAGCCAGTTCAATCGTGCCGCGAAAGCGCTTCGGCAGCCGGGCTCCTCCTTCAAGCTCTACACCTATTCCGCCGCCATGGAGCACGGTTTCACGCCCGAATCGGTCGTTTCGGATGCGCCGATCACCTGGCGCGGCTGGTCGCCGCAAAACTATGCCCGTTCCTATAAGGGCAAAGTGACGTTGCTTTCGGCCATGGCGCAATCGCTGAACACCGTGCCGGTCCGGCTCGCCAAGGACCATCTCGGCACCGACGTTATCGTCCAGACGGCCAAGGCAATGGGCATCGAAACTCCGCTCAGGAGCGACAAGACGGTCCCGCTCGGCACGTCGGAAGTCACCGTTCTCGACCAGGCGACGGCCTATGCCGTCATGCCGGCGGGCGGCATGCAGTCCCGCCGCCACGGCATCGAGCAGGTGCTGAGTTATGGCGGCGAGGTGCTTTACGACTTCAATCGCGACGAGCCCCCGGCACGACGCGTGCTGTCGGAGAAGGCGACCTCGTCCATGAACCGCATCCTGACGCAGATCCCGGTGATCGGTACCGCCAAGCGGGCGGCGCTCGAGGGCGGCATCGTCACGGGCGGCAAGACCGGCACCTCGCAAAGCTATCGCGACGCCTGGTTCATCGGCTTTACCGGCAACTACACCACGGCCGTCTGGTTTGGAAACGACGACTTCACCTCGATGGACAACATGACGGGCGGCTCGCTGCCGGCGATGACGTTCAAGACGGTGATGGACTACGCCCATCAGGGCATCGAGCTGAAACCCATCCCAGGCATTGAAAATCCGCTGCCGACCGGCGATCACAAGGGCAGCGAGGTTGCAAAGAAGGAAGGCGAGGCTCCCGCCCTGCCGCCGCTTGTCCGGCCCCGCTCGCTGTCGGCCGAATCGACCCGGATCCTCAAGCAGATTGCCGGCAAGCTGAAGGCCGCCAGCCCGCCGGTTCCCGCCAAGGTGGCCGATGCCGGCATGGTAAGCACCTCGGGCGATGATGGCGCCCCCCGGCCATCGCTTTCGGCCGCCCCCACCAGCGCCGAACTGAAGCGGTAGTCAGGCAGCGCTGGGCGGGATGCGGTCAAGCGTCTCGCCGAGCTCCCGGCGCCGCTGCATCAGATCGTAGTCGGCCTGAAGCCCGAGAAAGAAACCCTCGGACATTCCGAAATACCGGCGAGCCTGAGGTCGGTATCGGCCGTTATCGCACGCTTGCCCAAGACGATTTCTTTGATGCGCCGTGGAGGTACGTTGATCGCCCGCGCCAAACTATTCTGGCTTAGGCTCATGGGGCCGAGAAACTCCTCCTGCAGAATTTGCCCCGGATGCGGATTGGGAAGCCATTGGGCCTCAGCCGTGGTAGTCGATGATTTCGACATGGGCAGGTGCTCCTTCAGTCCAGATGAAACAAATACGCCACTGATCATTGATCGGATGGAAAGTCGGCCGGCACGATCGCCCTCCAAGGCTCAAGCCGATTTCCAGGCGGAACCCGTAGATCCGAAAATTCGCGAGCCTAATTGAGCAAGCGCAGTTTCCTGAGCGCAATCGGCTGGATGTCTGCAGGCAGCTCGCGGCTTCTCAGGCCCGACCGAATCCGCTCGGCTTCACGATCCGCAAAATCTCTGATCATAGCGCCACCATAACGCATCGCGTTATAGCCTGGAACAGGCTGGAGTTTCGCCTCTTTGCCCATTCCTTCCCGGCAGAATCAATGCTAACCCTCTGACGCAGCTCTTCCCGAGGACCCAAGCAAACCCGTGTTTCGTGTTCCCATCCTCATCGCGATCGCGCTTGCCATCGCCTTCGGCGGCGGGATCTGGTCCACCCTGGTGGCGCTCGATGCGACCGTCGGTTTCGGCGCCATCAAGCTCGGCCCCTGGGAAGCCTTTCCCGAGGTACAGACGGCGGCGGCGGATCCTTACGCCAAATCGCACAGGGCCAATGGCGGCAGACTGCTCTATGCCAGCGCCGAAGGCCTCGTCTTTACCGCGTCCGTCGATGACACTGGCGCGCGCCTTTCCGGCAACTGCACCTATCGGCTGACGGGCCACACACCGCCGGCACGCCTCTGGACGCTGTTTGCCGCTGCTCCCGGCAGCGCTACGCCTTCGGCGCAGTCGGACCTGCCGACCGCACTCAACTCCCGCATCGTGCTGCGCGACGAGACCGGCAGTTTCGATATCGCCCTGGCCGCGACGGCAAAGCCCGACAACTGGCTCGCCGTGCCCGCGAACGGAAACTTTCGCCTGACGCTGACGCTTTTCGACACCCCGACCGCCGGCAGTTCCGGCCTCATCGACCTCACCATGCCGCGCATCGAAAAGACCGGGTGCGGCAATGCTTAGTGCAAGGCTTAGATCGGGGCTGAGTTCAGGGCTAAGATCCGGATCCAGATTCGCCCTTCAGGTGGTCTTCGCCGTGGTAACCGGCCTTGTCGGCGCGGCCCTGCTGCATCTCATCATCGTCCTGCTCCTGCCGGAGTTCAGCGAGCGGGACGCCTATACGCGCATCCTGGCGAAGGGCGAGATCCATCGCTTCTACAGGCTCGGGGAAAAGCCGGATCGGACCGGGCTTGCCAAGGACGATCCCTTTGTGGAGGTGGCCGTCTGCGCCTTCGACGTGGCGGACGGTCCGGTGCGGCTGACGGCCGCCAATAGCGGCGCGCCCTTCTGGTCGCTGGCGATCTACGACCAGTCGTCCAACGAGGTGTTCAGCATCAACGATCGCACATCCGCCGGCGACGGCCTGGACCTGGTGATCGCCACGCCGGTGCAGCTCACGACGCTGCGCAAGGCATTGCCCCAAGCGATATCGCAGTCGATCCTGGTGGAAACGCGGCAGGCGGACGGTTATGCCGTTTTGAGAAGTCTTGCACCGCAAAAAAGCTTTGCGGATATCGCGTCGCAGTTCCTGGATAAGGCAACCTGCATGCCTTTTGAATGGCGCACCAGAAGCCGGTTCTGATGGAGACCAGTCCTTCGAAAAGTCAGTCGGCGCGCACCGCGTGGTTTTCCGCCTTGCGGTCCATCCGGTCGTCGAAGCGCTCGTACCGCACGCCGGTGAAGAACAAAAGCTGACCCGCGTCCTTCGCCTCGCCGATCTTGATCTGCGGCCGGCGGGGGTGCTCGTTGCGCCATCTATTCAACAATACGATCTCTGCCATGCTCGTCTCCGTTTTCGGAATTCGAGACGGATGAAGACGGATCGATCTCACCCTGCCCTCTGAATGGGCCGACGCTTCCGGGAAAAACCCCCGGGCATTCGCGTCTTTCTCGTCGGTGCGCCTGTTGAAAAGCGCAGGGACATTTCGCATTGACGGCCGGTTCCGCCTGAGCCGGCCGGGAATGGGATGGCCCTCAAGACATACATGAACGCGAGGGCCACCCGGAACTCGAAGCCCCGGCAACACACGCCGGTTATGCTGAATTTCGCCAGAACGGCATTAACAGTCAGTTAATGCTAAATTACCACTTACTACCGATGCTTACCTGTTGTCTGCAGCAGAAACGTAGTCGCGATTTCCTGGTGGAGCGGGCGCAGCGGGCCCATGCGTCTTTCGGCTCCGCTTGTGAAACAACAGACCACCAAAAAATGACAGGCGTATCGATACGAACCGTCTTCACCGACCGTTAACTCTCAGAGGGTTAGCATACGGTTAAACCAAGGCGTCCCGCGAGGCAGATTTTACGGCTGCGCAAGCGGCAGCGCCGCCGGGAGTTCCCCAGGAAAGGTACGATGACAGCATCAGGCAAGCCCCGACGGCCCACCTGAAGGCTTCACGGCACCTCATGAGTTGTATTGCGTCGATGTGAGTTTGCCTGTGACGAATGAGTTCCGCGACCTCGAAAGGCCCCGTGCCATGCGTAAGAAGGATGTGGTGCTGATGGCCACCGTGACTGTTTTCGAAAGCCTGCCGCACCCGACGCGGTCGGAGCTTCGACAGTTCGCAGAGCTTTTCGTCCCGCTCTTTTCCGCTTCCTCCGAAGAAGCCCGCCGCGAGGCTGTCGCGGCCCTTTCCCAATGCAGGAACGTGCCGCCCGCCGTCGCCTTCTTCATCGCCAGCCAGCCGATTTCGATCGCCGCGCCTTTCCTCACCTCCTCCGGTTGCCTCTCCGACGAGACGCTGATCACCATCGCCCGCACCCAGGGTGAAGCGCATGCGCGGGCGATCGTCCGCCGCGAGGTGCTGTCGCCCACCGTCATCGACGCACTGGTCGGGCTGCGCCACAACCGCACCGCCCGGCCTCTCGAAACGCCCGCGGCGGAAGCGGAAGCTGCCGCGTCCGTTGAGGACACGGCGGCTGCCGAGCGGCTGACTCGGGAAGAAGACCTGCGCCAGCGCATCAAGGCGCTCGCCAGCCATATCGACCGTCCGGCTCACGACCGGCTCGGCCTGCGCACCCTCTCGCCGATCCAGGAAGCCCTGCTGGTGCGCTTCGCGCGTGACCGGGAGGCCGGCCTTTTCGCAACCGTTCTCGCCGACTCCCTTTCGGCAAGCCTCTGGCTGTCCGAGCGGATCATGCTGGATATTTCCGGCCAGCAGCTCGCCACCACGCTCAAAGGCCTTGCGATGCGGGAGGAGGATGCGATCTTCATCCTGCAGCGGATCTACGATCATCTCGGGAGCACCGAGGACGGCCTCGCGCGCGCAGAAAAGCTCTGGAACTCGCTGGACGAGGACGAGTGCGGCAAGCGGATCGAGGCCTGGCGCCGGGCCGACAGCTATACCTATGCCGAGCCGCAACGGCAGCCGGCCGCAGCCAACGAGACGAAAGAGCACGAGGCCGAACCGCGCATCGTCCGCACCAGCGCCAGCCTCCGGCGCTCGACGGCCGCCGTCCACCGGGCTCGCTAGACCAGGATCAGGCCGGCTTCACCACCTCGAAGAGATCGGCGACGTCGTCGGTCTCCAGCTCCACGAGCCAGAGATCGGGATCGAAGCGAAGCTCGCGCGACAGGATCTCGCGGACGGCATCCGGCTCCGCCTTGTCCGCCCTCACCTCGAATTTGCGCTGCCCGTCGTCCTCACCGAAGAAATTCTGCGGTGCCGGAGCATAGAGCGTTTCCAGCCCGTCGCGAAAGCGGTGGCGGATGAAGACGGCGCCGGCCTCCTCCGCACCCTTCTTTTCAACGGCGGCAAAACCACCGAGCCCGAAGACGCGGCGGATCAGGGCGGAGACGAAGATATGGGATTTCAGGCGCATCACCCCTCTTACGGCGGATAGTCGGTCAGCGCAAATGGCGCGGCTTCCATTTTACCCGGGTATAATCTTGCAATAATTTTATCCGGGTGATATTGCGGTCCTCGAATGAGGAAACGACATGACCATGATCGACAGGAAAGCGGCGATCGCCGCCTATAAGGAAAGAAAAGCTCCCGCCGGCATCTATGCGATCCGTTGCGCGTCCACCGGGCAGCAATGGGTCGGCCGGGCGGCGGATCTCGACAAGATCAGAAACCGCATCTGGTTCACGCTGCAGCACGGGAGCCACGTCAGCAAAAGCCTGCAGGCGGCCTGGGACGCTCACTCCGCCGAGGACTTCGAATTCAGGCCGCTGGAGGAGATCGATGAGGAGCTGACGGGTTATCTGAAGGACCGGACGCTGAAGGACCGCCTCACCCACTGGGCTTTCGAGCTGGGTGCCGAGCTGACCTGAGGGGCTGGCGGCGCCTCCTGGCCTCAAACTCTGCGCCCCTCTTTCCTTTCCTGCGCCGCACCATAGTTTAAGCGCTGTGCCATTAAGGCATTGTCTTAAAAAAGGAGTTGGGGCTTGGGTACTTCCGTTCTCATCAGCATGCTGATCACGTTCCTGGTGATCGTTCTGGTTCTCTATCTCATCGCGCGCCTGCCGATCGACGGACGCGCGAAACAGATCGCCCGTATCATCGTCATCCTAATCGGTATCATCTCGCTTCTGAAATATCTCGCCGTATTCTGATCGGGCTTGCGGCCGGACCGCCTCTTCAAGTCGAGAGGGTCCGGCCGAGTTCGCTTTATCACATTGGGAGTGCCGCCACGCGGCGATGCTCCTGCGTCACCCCGTCGTAACCCCAGGCGTCCGCCTGCACTTCCCGCACGATGATATAGGTCGCGATCGAGAGGTCGCCGAGATTCTCCTTCAGCAACGCATCCATGGCTTTGATGAAGCGTTCCTTTTCGTCAGGCGTATTGGTACCGAGCGTCACATTGGCCTCCACGTGAGCTGCAACGGACAGCGGCTCGCCGCCGACCGTCCAGCCGTCGAGGCCGACCTCTTCCAGAAGGACGGCGGTCACTTCCCGCCGCTTGCGCATGATCGTGTTCATGAAGGTCGTGGTTTCCTGCTGGATGCGGCGCTTGGCTTCCGGGTCCAGGCGTGTGCCGGCGATGATAACATGGACGAAGGGCATTGGTTCTTCCTTTCGAATTTGGTTGACGAAGACATCATCGGCCTTCACAATCGTTTTGAAAATCGCGAAGTTTAGAACTCATAGTTTTGAAAATCTCAACAATTATGCTGCCGCTCAATCTCGACATCGACCTGCTGCGGAGTTTCACGCTCGGCATGGAACTCGGCAGTTTCGCCAAGGCGGCAGACAGGCTCGGCCGGTCTCCTTCGGCCATCAGCCTGCAATTGAAGAAGCTGGAAGAGCAGGTCGGCGAGACGCTGTTGCAAAAGCAGGGGCGCGGGCTGGTGCTCACCGAAGCGGGCGAGATCCTGCTCGGCTATGCGCGACGGATCCTCGAACTCAACGACGAGGCGCGGGCGGCCGTTCGCAGCGCCGCCAAACTCGAGGGCTGGGTGAAGATCGGCGTACCGCAGGATTTTGCCGAAACCTGGCTGCCCGCCCTGCTCGGCCGCTTTTCGAAAAACCATCCGCGCGTGCGGGTGGAAGCGCGCGTCGACCGGGGCTCGAGCATGGTGCAGTCGATCGAGAAAAGCGAACTCGATGTCGCTCTGACCTGGGGGGCGCTCGGAAATCCCCGCTCGGAAATCGTCGCGCGCCGCGAGGTCGCCTGGATCGGCGCGGAGAATTTCCGCCGCGACCCCGGTGAAGCACTGCCGGTGGTGGCCTTCGACGCGCCCTGCGCATTCCGGAAAGCAGCCGTCGACGCGCTGGATCGCGAGGGCATCGCCTGGCGGCCCGCCTTTGCCAGTCCGAGCCTCACGGGGCTCTGGGCGGCGGTGACCGCAGGCCTCGGGGTGACGCCGCGCATCATGGAGGGAAAGCCCGCCCATCTTGTTGCACTCGACCCGGGCAGGACGGGGCTGCCGGCGCTCGGCGAGATCGAGCTTGCGCTGCATACGGCCGAAAGCCGGCTCGCGCCGCCCGTCGACGAGCTTAAACGGCTGCTGCTGGAGGCGGTGACGGTGCACTGACGAGACTCAAGGCAGCCAATGCTGTTGTGAGCAGCCAGGGGAATCGGCATTCGAGAGCGGTGTCGTCGCGGCCCCTGACAATTTTCCACAGCTATTGCGCCGAAGAAGCAGGGGGAGAGCATCGGAAGCCCGGAGAATTAAAAGGCGACTTCGAAACTGCCCACCGTAAGGTAGCTCATGCTAATATCTGGAAGGACATTCCCATCGTCTGGCATCAATGAAAGAAAATTCATGAACGCCGGGACAAATCAGATCGGACCGGGGAAATTAATTTCGCGCGCCTTCTCGCCAGCGACGGCATGCGGGCGCAGGAACTGGCGAAACCTGCGGCCAAGCTGCTGATTTTCGCCCAAAAACATTTTCTTTCGGTTGTCTGCCTACCTCTTTAGGCTGAGTTGCGCTGCCAGGGGGACTCTTCCAATTTGCCTAGGCCAATCGGGCTAATCCGGGTCCGTCTGGCGATATTTGAGGCCGATCAGGAGGGGCACAGCGATATGAAATTTTTTCTTCACGTGGATGAGCAGAAGGGTTTCATTCACGATCTCGAAGGCATCGATTTTCCCTCCGTCGAGAAAGCCATTGTCGAGACCTTCCTCGGCATCCGCGATATTGCCGCGGACTGCCTGAGGAGCGGTGAAGAACTGACACTCCATGCCATAGCCATCGCCGACGAATCCGGTTTCGTCTTCGCAACGATCACCTCGCACGACGCCTTGCAGGGCATTCTCCCGGCGTTCAGCTGAAGCCTGTTTGATAACGAGGTCTCAAGGGGCAATGGTCCGGCCGATGACCGGCATATTCGAAGCCTAGCCGAAGCACCTGAGGGACAGGAGATCATCGAGGGTCGGTTCATAGCCGAACAGCAGGCGGCTCCATACCGGCCTGGTCGCGAAGATCACCATCACGGCAAAGCCGCACCAGATCAGCGCTACCCCATAGGGTGTGCGGGCGTATTCGGCTAGCTTTTCCACCGGGCCACCGTCTGCTGCGCCCGCTCTTCCTTCTTTCCAGCACGGACGAGCAGCCCGCCCCCGACGATCATGGCCGCACCCCATATCAGAAACCCGATATCCCAATAGATGCGGGACGACTCTGGGACGGTTTCATTGACATGGTGGATGCCGAGCATCTGGTGATCGATCAGCCCCTCGACGCAGTTGAAGACACCAAAGCCGATCAGCATGGTGCCGACGAAGAGCCTGCTCGACCAATAGAGATGACGGCGGTGGGCATGACGCCAAAGGATGAACAGGCCGGCCACGACAAAAAGATAGGTGCTGCTATGGAATATGCCGTCCCAGAACGTGTTCAGCTCCAGGTTTTCCACGGTGGAGACCGGATACCAGGAACTGAGCATATGATGCCACTGGAGCACCTGATGCAGGACGATGCCGTCGAAAAAACCTCCGAGGCCGAGACCAAACAGGATACCGGCGGAGATAGGAAAGGTTCTTTCGTGCGGCTCCATAGGCAAAACGCTCTCCTGTTCTCTTTTTTTCGCGAACTTGTTGAACGCCCGCGCGTTCCATCACCATGTCTGAAAATCAGGATGGTGCGGTTGTTTGCCGCGCGAAAAGCCAATGCTGAAAGGAAAAAAATGCCATTTCATTTTGGAACGGCCGCAAAAGCTCAGCTTGCCGCCAAAGACTTCCGCCCTAATTTTTGCCTGACCCAGGAGGAAGTATGAACGAAGTCTTGAGTAAAAAAGCAAAGACCGGCGTCCAGGGGCTGGACGATATACTGTCGGGCGGGTTTACACGACGCCATGTTTTCCTGCTTGAAGGATCACCAGGTACAGGCAAAACGACAATCGCACTGCAGTTCCTCATGGAAGGGGCAGAACTCGGGGAGCGCTGCCTCTATATAAGCCTCTCGGAAACTGAGGAAGAGCTGCGAGACAGCGCTCTGTCGCACGGAATTGAAATTGACGAGCGGGTCGAGATTTTCGAGCTCGTGCCCCCCGAAAGCCTGCTCGACGCCGATCAGCAGCAGAGCCTGCTATACTCATCCGACCTCGAACTTGGCGAAACGACCAAGCTCATATTTGAAGCCTTCGAGCGCGTAAAACCGGCCAGGGTGGTTATCGACAGCCTTTCCGAAATCCGACTGCTTGCCCAGAGTTCGCTACGCTATCGTCGACAGATTCTTGCGCTGAAGCACTTCTTCTCGCGCTCGGATGCTACGGTGCTGCTTCTTGACGACATGACCGCGGATCACATGGACAAGACCGTGCACAGCGTTGTCCACGGTGTCCTCCATCTGGAGCAGCTTGCTCCGGACTATGGAGCGGAGCGCCGACGGCTTCGCGTCATCAAATATCGCGGTCAATCTTTTCGCGGGGGCTACCACGACTTCGTGATCAGGACTGGCGGCGTGATGGCGTTTCCCCGCCTACGCGCGATCGAGCATAGGCTAGGCTTCGAGCGCAGCACGCTTTCGAGCGGCGTTCGTGAGTTGGACGACCTTCTCGGCGGCGGGGTCGAGCGTGGATCGAGCACGCTTCTGATCGGTCCGGCGGGTACGGGCAAGAGCCTCTTTGCCCTCCAGTTCGTCGATGCGGCAGTCAAACGTGGAGAGAAAGCCGCCGTTTTTATCTTCGATGAAGAACTGGGCCTTCTGTTTTCGCGGATCAAGCCGATGGGAATCGATCTTGAAAAGATGCGTGACGACGACCTGATCCACATCGAGCAGCTGGACGCGGCCGAATTGTCACCGGGTGAGTTCGCTCAGCGGGTCAGGGATCGGGTTGCGAGCTTCGATGCAAAAACCGTGGTCATCGACAGCGTCAATGGCTATCAGGCGTCGATGCCGGAGGAAAATGCGCTCATCCTTCACGTGCACGAACTGCTTCAGTATCTGAACCGGCAAGGTACCAATACTTTCCTGACTGTTGCGCAGCATGGTCTGGTCGGTGATATGAAGTCACCCGTGGATGTCACGTATCTCGCCGATACCGTGATCCTGCTTCGCTATTTCGAGGCCGTGGGTAAAGTACGCCGCGCGGTTTCTGTGATCAAGAAACGGACCGGCAAACACGAGGAGACTATTCGCGAATACCGTATTGGCGAGGGGGGATTGACCTTGGGCGAGCCGCTTTCGGACTTTCAGGGTGTCCTCCGGGGCGTGCCGACATTCGTAGGCAAGAGCCAGCCTTTGCTGCAGAACCCAGAAGAGGACGGCGACCATTCCTAACCGAGAGGCCATCGGCCTGATTCACGCGCCGCTCGGACGGGACGCGCAGATTGCCGCGTCGCTTCTGCAGGAGGCGGGGATAGCGTCGAAAGCGGCGCCGGATCTCCCTGCCTTCGTCGCCGGTCTGAACGACAATGTCGCCTTTGCCGTGATGACGGAGGAGGCAGTGCGTTCTGCCGATCTGCGTTCGCTCGCCTTATGGATCGAAGGTCAGCCGAGCTGGTCGGATCTGCCGTTCATCATCCTGACCGCCCGGGGCGGCGGGCCCGAGCGCAACCCCGCGGCAGCCCGGCTGTTAGAGGTGTTGGGCAATGTCAGCTTCGTGGAGCGCCCTTTTCACGCAACGACCTTCATCAGCGTGGCTCGCTCCGCAATGCGAGGGAGGCGGCGGCAATACGAAGCCCGGTTGCGTATCGAAGCCCTGGACGAAGGCGAGCGGCGCCTGCAGACTGCCCTCGAAGCCGGACGACTGGGCGCATGGGAGCTGGATCTTGCAACCAAGGAGCTGACGACGTCTGCCCCCTGCAAGCGGATTTTCGGCCGCGGTCCCGATGACCCCTTTGCCTATGAAGACCTGTTGGCCGTAGCTCATCCTGACGATCTCGAACGCGTGGAAGCTGCGATAAGGGCTGCGATTGCGGATGGATCGGATTGTGCCGTCGAATGCAGAACCGTCTGGAAAGACGGCTCCATTCACTGGGTAGAAATTCGGGCCCAACTTCACAAGGACCGGGCGGGCAGAGCGATCAAGCTGGTGGGCGTGTCGGCCGATATCACGGAGCGATTGAAGGCCGAGGAACAGCAGCGCCAGCTCAACGAGGTTCTGGAGGAGAGGGTTGCAGAGCGTACCCGCGAGCTGGAAGAGGCGCATGCGCTGGTGATGGCCGAGGTGAGCCAGCGCGAGCGGGCTGAGGAGCAGCTTCGCCAGGCGCAGAAGATGGAGGCCATAGGTCAGCTCACCGGCGGCGTGGCGCACGACTTCAACAACCTCCTGATGGCAGTCCTCGGCAACCTCGAACTCCTGCGCAAGCATGTCGGAGACGACATCAAGGCGATCCGGTTGATCGACGGCGCCTTGCAGGGGGCAAAGCGCGGCGCCTCGCTGACCCAGAGACTGCTCGCCTTCGCACGCCGTCAGGACCTTCATATAGGACCGGTCGATCTGGCTGGCCTGGTAATGGGGATGAAGGACCTGCTGGCGCGTTCCGTCGGCTCCACGGTCTCGGTGGACGTCGTAGTTCCCGATCACCTTCCTCCCGTATCGGCGGACGCCAACCAGGTCGAGCTGGCGCTTCTCAACCTCGCCGTCAACGCGAGGGACGCGATGCCGGATGGCGGTGCGATCCGTATAGACCTCAGAGAAGAAGAGCAGATTTCAGCAACCGATGCGCTCGCCGCCGGGCGCTATGTCGTTCTTTCCGTTGCCGACCAGGGACACGGGATGGACGAGGAGACCCTTCAGAAGGCGATCGAGCCATTCTTCTCCACCAAAGAGTTGGGCAAGGGAACAGGGCTCGGACTTTCGATGATCCATGGCCTGGCTCTGCAATTGAAAGGCGATCTCAAATTGTCGAGCGCGCCCGGCAAGGGCACCACGGCGGAACTCTGGATACCGATCTCGACAGCGTCCGTTCCCGAACAGGAGCCAAGCCAGGCAGCGCCAGACAGCGCAGCGAACGCCGTGCTGCCGAAACGGATACTGCTCGTCGATGACGACGTTCTGATCGCCATGAGTTCGGCAGACATGCTGAGCGACCTGGGACACGAAGTTCTCGAAGCGCATTCCGGGCAGGAGGCGCTCGCATGCCTTGCCGAGGACGGCCGCTTCGACCTGATGATCACCGACTATTCGATGCCGGGGATGACCGGCGCCGAGCTGGCCAAAGCCGCCCGGGAGATCGCGCCCGGGCTGCCGATCGTCATTGCATCGGGCTATGCCGAGCTCCCACCCGGCCTGGAGCTTGATGTCGCGAGGTTAGGCAAGCCCTATACCCAGGATCAACTGGCTCTGGAGATCCTGAAGCTGACCGCCGCTGGAGACAGGCCGTAACGGCTTCCGGCATATCGGCCGCTCAGCCCGACGCATCGCGCCGCGGCTACAGGGCGCCGATCGATTTCAGCTTCTTCAGGACCATGGCGTTGGGTTCGCCGGTTTCCGGCAGGCGATAGTGCTTTTCGAACCGGCGGATGGCGGCCTTAGTCTGTTCGCCGGCAACGCCGTCGACCTCAACATCCGCATAGGCGATGTTCGAGAGCCCCCGTTGGATCTGCAAGACAAGGTCGGTCGAAGGCGACGTAGCAGCGGAGGGCCGAACTCCGGCGGGGACTGCGGCCGGCGGCCGGGCGGCAACAGGGATAGCCGCTGCGGCGCGGCGGGCATTGGGGATTTCGGCGGGCGGCGTCATGGCCGGAATGCGCTCGGCGGCGCGGATTGCCGCCGCCACCGGATCCTCGCTCTGGGCACCGCCATTCTGCACAGGCCGGCGCGGCAAGGCAGCCTTCGACGCGGGAGACGGCGCCGGCTGGGACGGCTTGACGGAGGCGGGAGCCGGCGCCCTGGCGGTTTCGCCCTGGGCGGGCCTCGGCGTCACGGGGGTGGCCTGAAGGGGCGCTGCGAGCTGCGGGCGCGGGGCCGGCGGCGCGGCCGGAACCGGGGCGGAGACCGGTACTGGGGCCGGATCGGAAACGGGCGCTGCAACGGGCGGTGCGGCGGGTGCCTCAGGGGCTGCGCGTTCGATGCGGAAGGTCGTGGTATCGGCGGGCGCCGTGCGCTTTATCGGCCGGTAGCCGGCGATCGCGTTCGGGTCTTCGGCATCGCGGGTGGCGAGGAAAGGCGCGGGATGGCCGCCGGGCTGATACCACAGCGCGTTGGCGGCGACGAAACTGAAGATGACGCCGACGGTCGCACAGCCGAACAGGGGTTTTGGATGGCGCAGGGCCGCGCGCCCCGCCGCCGAAGCGAGGTTCGACAGAAGACGCGGCTGCCGGACGGCTTTTTTCCTGTCAGGCGATTTTCGCTTCCGCGCGGTCATCGGCAAAATCCTGTTCGTCCATCATGGGCGCCTGCCGGACTGCTTGCAGCCGCGGCGGGAATTCAATCTTCTCCTCACGCATTTCGTCCGGTGTGCCACCGATCCCCGAACCATCGACGGGAAGCGCGACGGTGACCACCGTCCCCTCGCCCGACCGGCTGGCGATCGAGAAGCGGCCGCCATGCAGCGCCACCAGCCCCTTGACCAGCGAGAGACCCAGGCCGGTTCCTTCGTACGAGCGGGTATAGGCGTTTTCAACCTGCATGAACGGCTGTCCAATGAATTCGAGCTTCTCGGCAGCGATCCCGATTCCCGTATCGCTCACCGAAATCACCACGTCATCGCCCGACATCATGGCATCAATGGAGACGACGCCGCCCTGACCGGTAAACTTGATCGCATTGCCGGCGAGGTTGATGAGGATCTGCTGCACGGCGCGGCGGTCCGCCACCACCTCGCCAAGGCTTCGCGAGGCGCGGCTCGTCAGGGTGATACCCTTTTCGCGGGCCGTGAGATCCAGCATGGCGCGGCAGGTCTCCATCGCCTCGGCAAGCGAGAAGGGTTCTGCCAGCAGCTCGTAACGCCCGGCCTCGATCTTCGACATGTCGAGCATGGTGTTGACGACGGAAAGGAGATGCGCGCCCGACTGCCGGATCAGCCCGACATATTCGCGCTGGCGGTCGTTTGCGAGCCGGCCGAAATATTCCCCGGCCAGCACGTCGGAAAAACCGAGGATGGCGTTGAGCGGCGTGCGCAGCTCGTGGCTGACGGCCGCAAGGAAACGCGACTTGGCCTCATGGGCGGAACGGGCTTCGGCGACATGGGCGGCGGCCTTGGCGTGGAGGTCCTGCTCTTCCGAAACGTCGCGCGCCTGCGCAAAGATATAGAGAACCTGGCCCTCGCCGTCGCGGATGGCGGTCATGTCGAAACGGACGGGCAGAAACTGGCGACCGGCGGAGGAAAAAGGACGTTCGATGCGGATATCGGCGACAGCGCTTGCCGCCCCCTGACGCAGCATGTCGAAGGCCTGGATGAGGCCGATCCGGTCCGACACATGCACGAGTTCGGCAAGCGACTGGCCGGCTGCCTCGCACAGGTTTGCGGGAAAGCCGTTTCGGTCACGTCCGCCCGTCTTCACGACATGGCCGTGGGGATCGAGGACCAGCGAAAGTCCGGGGCAGGCATCGAAAAGCACGTCGTCCGGGTGTGCGGCTGCGATCGAAACGGCTGCCGGACGCGGAAAGGCAAAGGAGGCCGCGACGCAAAGGAGGAAGAGCGAGAGCACGAGCGCGACACCGACCGGCAGCGCCAGGGCCGGCGCAAGAAGCATGGTCAGCGCGGGCGGCACGGCAATCAGGGCGGCGGCGCAGGCAAAGACCAGACGCCGGAGCCGCGCGATATCACCGGCGCGGGTCTCCTCGCCTTCGCCAAGGCGGGTCAGCCAGCGGATTGCGGTCTTGTCGACCAGCAGAACCGCCTTCCCGGCAATGTTACTCAATACGCGCACGCAAAACCCTGAAACAAACTCGTTCGACGAGGCCGACAATAGGCCCCGGCGACTTAAGGAAAGGATAAAAATAGGGGTCTTCTCCCCGGCAAGCAGGCTTCAAATCCGGCTTTGGGACATATTCGAAGGGCCTTCTTTGCTTGTGGTTAACGGCGGGTAAGCGACGGATTTGGCTTGATTTTTCGAGCGCCGTTAACTTCTGTGGCGAAGGACCACACGGCAAGCCCAAGGCTTTCGGCGGGCCTGCCGCAATTATGCTTAACATGGGTCGTTAGCCTTCGAACGAAAGTGTCCGCAGACGTCACACCGGAAGGGCGATCGTTCGAATTTTAGATAAATTTGCCGAAAAACCGAACGGCTGCGTCAAAGCGATCTTTGCTTCCGGCCGGTACAACCATGTTCAAGACCGGCACAGACCCGGCGGCCCGCTAGATCCTGCGGGAAAAACAGGTGGACAGGACGATGTGGTTTCTCATCAAGGGAAGTGTTTGGTTCGCAGCCGTTTTGGTGGTGCTTTCCTATTTCAGCAGCCGCCCGGCGACCGAAACCCAGGGCGCCTCGGTGCTGGAGGTCAGCGATGCCTTTGCCGCCGCGACCGAAGCCTATCAATATGTCAGCGCCATCTGCGCCGAAAAGCCGGATGTCTGCGAAAAGGGTGCGGAGACCTTCTCGGCGCTCGGCGTCAGGGCCAAGGAAGGCGCTCTCGTTGCCTTCGAGCTGCTCGACAAGCAGTTCGGCAGCAGTAAGCCCGAACCGGAAACCGCCGTGCTCGCCGATCCGCAGCCCACGCTCTTTCCGACAAAACCTCTCGAGAGCGCCGCCGCTTCGGCCTCCGACACGATCTTCACCGGCACCGTGCCGGTGCCCCAGAAGCGCCCAACGCACTAAACGCTGCCGCTTCATATACCGAAATTCAAAGCTTGCGCCGGGCCCCATTGCCACGGTTCCCGGCGCCGGACTGCCTGCCCTGCTATTCGGCTTTTTGCTGACGCCGTGAGGAATGAACTCCTCACGGCGCATTTTTTTGCTGTTTTCGGGCCGCCGCAATACCTATATGGAGTGCAGCCACCAACCGGAGCACGCATGGCAAGCCTCGACCAGATCCTAGACGATTTCGCCTTCCTCGACGAATGGGAGGACCGCTACCGCTATGTGATCGAATTGGGAAAGGCACTGCCGGACCTCGCCGACGACCAGAAGACCTCCCAGAACAAGGTGCAGGGCTGCGCCAGCCAGGTCTGGCTCGTCAGCCATATCGACGGCGGTCCGGATCCGGTGATGACCTTCGACGGCGATTCGGACGCCCATATCGTGCGCGGCCTCGTCGCCATCGTGCTCGCTGTCTATTCCGGCAAGCGCGCTTCCGAAATCGCCGCGACGGACGCGATCGAGATCTTCGACCGCATCGGGCTCGTGGAACACCTCTCCTCGCAGCGCGCCAACGGCCTCAAATCCATGGTCAAGCGCATCCGCGAAGAGGCGAGGATGAAGGTGGCGGCGTAAGGCGCCGGCCTCCCCACTTGCGGAAGGAGGCAGGGCCTTGACTATTTCAGAACGGTTATGTTCATCGTCGTGTCCGCTATCCTTCCGTCTCCGAATGGCGCGCGCAATACAAACCTGTCTTTGCCGACATAACCGCGTTTGGCCGTATAGTAGGCGACCAGCCCCATCACTTTGACGGCCCGGCACTTCTCAAGTTTACCCTTCGCGTCCGGAAAAACGGGTTGGCGCACGATCTCGAGGCGACCATGCTTGGGTGCTTCCACAATACGAGTAGCCGGGACATCAGCGAGGCTGCAGTCGTTATTGATATGCCAGTGCTGGCCGAGCTTGGTCCGTTCGCCGCTGAGCACGGTCCTTGATAACGACTGACGCTTGAAGCTCTCGTCGGCTACCGCGCAATTCGAGAACGACAATGAGATCATGGCGGCAGACAAAGCCGCAATAGTGTATTTCATTGCTTACCCCTGGGTTGAGAAGCGATTGAATATTCGCTCCTCCCAAGAAGTCAATTCGACCACAAGATTCCCGGCATCACCCGAGCAATCACAACTCCGGTCGATAGTCCTCCGTGCCCCAATGGTGGCTCCCGCGAGGATTCGCCGGCGGCGGCGCGTAATGGCGGGCGAGAGCCAGAAGTGCGGTCCTGAGCATCAGCTTGGCCGAACGCGCCGGCCACTGGCGTTCACGCTCCACCGTCTCCAGTCCCTTGGAGAAGCAGCATACATCCACCGCCACGCCTGATAATTCCGACCCCATGGCACCCACCGCCTTGGAGAACCGGATCCGTGCCGCCATCGCGCTGTCGGCGATTTCCGCCTGCCCGCCCGCCTGGCCCTTCGTCCGGGTCGCCAGACGCGGCTCCCAGGACGATGTGACGCGGGGCTGGAGCTGGCCGCGGGTGAAGTCGGACAACAGCCGCTCGCCCGCATCGATCGCCTCCGCGGGAAGAAAGTCCTTGCCGTCGCGGTCCTTCAGCCGGGCGACTACCCCCAGCGGAGATTCCAGAAGATTGCGGCGAACCGGCTGGCGTGCCCCCTCCACCTCCGCCGAGGCAATGGCGATCTCGCCATGCTGCTCGATGAACGCCTCCTCGCCCGTCACCAACGACCGGCGAAGAAAGGTGGAGGCTTCGGCGGTGGCGGCGATTCGCGTCGCAGACAGGTGCACAAGCCCGAGAGAGCGGGCCTGCGACACCACCGCCTCCGGATAAAGCCGTTCTTCGGCGCCCGAAAGCCTGATTTCGCCGGCCTCCGTGCGGTGGATACCGCATTCGCCGCGGGCGAGTTGACGGATCAGCCGCAGAAGCTGTTTTTTCGAGGCGGGATTGGATGTCTTTTCAGTCATGAGACGGCACTTCCGACAAGCCGAAGACCGCGGTGGCGATACGCTCCACCGCCGAGACGAAGTCGTCGAAGGCCGCGTCGTCGCGGCGGTCTTCGACCACATGGCAGGCGTGACCGACCGTCGTGCGGTCGCGCCCGAAGGCGTTCCCGATATCGCTCATGGAGATCCGCAGCGAAACATGGCAGACATACATGGCGATCTGCCGCACATGGCAGGCGTAGCGATGGCGATCGCGGCGCAGCATCACCCGGTCGCCGAACAGAAGGATCAATTCCGCGACCATCTGGCGCACGATGCGGCATGCAGTCCTGACCGGCATGCTGGCGGGAAGCCTGGACGGATCGGCAGGCGCTTCGAAGGCAGCAACGGGGCCAAGCGGCGGAGCCGAAGGCTCGAAATGTTTCTCTAAAGGCATGACAACTCCTCAATCAATAGGAATTAATTCATACAGCCTAGAGCAAGAACGGGGATACAGGAACCGGCCCGCCTGTAATTTATTGCTGAAAAGATTGATATTTTTCGCAAGCACTTGAAAGAGATTGGGATTTTTTTCCTCTACCCTTCCTCCTTCAGAACAAAGAAAAACCGGGCGCGATGGCCCGGCTCTTGTCCGTATGCAGCTCGGCATACAGCTCATCCGCCCGTCGTTTGCGCGATCGGTTCCTCATCGGACGAGATTAAAATCCTCCCATGCCCGGCCGGATTGTCCGGCTCAAGCCTTGCCGCGCTTGCGACGCTGGCCAAGGCCCATTTCCTTGGCGAGCCTGGAACGGGCTTCCGCGTAGGCGGGCGCCACCATCGGATAGTCGGCCGGCAGGCCCCACTTCTCACGATACTCTTCCGGTGTCATGTTGTAGTGGGTCATCAGATGCCGCTTCAGCGACTTGAACTTCTGACCGTCCTCAAGGCAGATCAGATAGTCGTCTTCGATCGACTTCTTGATCGGAACCGGCGGCTTCGGCTTTTCGACGGCCGTCACCACCGGAGCCGGCGACGAGGTGTTGCTCAGCGCCGAGTGTACGTCTGCGATCAGATTGGAAAGATCACTGACGGGTACCACGTGGTTGCTCACATAGGCAGCCACGATATCTGCGGTCAATTCCACCAGCAGATCCTGGCCTTTGCCCAATGCGATTTCTGTCATTTGTCGTCTCCTGTTCAACGTCGTGGCAGGCTCCGCGACCTCCGCAGATCCTGCCGTTCGTAGAGTCTTTCGGAGAGTAACCACTTGCCCCGCACCGTCTTGCGACCGAAGCCTACCCCTAAGCTTCATGCGGAAGAAAAGCCGATTTTCACCGGATATTGCTTTCGATTGAAACCTGCCCCGCGGCCACCTTTCGTGTGTTCTTCCACTTGAAGAACTTGCCGTCATTGCCATATTGGCGATGGGGACGCTTAATCTCGAACAACATCTGCACTCTACTTGAAATGAAGTACCACTGCTTCGCTCAATGTCCAAGTGAGAAATTTTTCGGATACAGGGCTTTCTATCAGCTATAGACGCCCTAGATCAGCATTACTGACGTATAGACGCTAATTTTCCCAATTATGACAAGCTTATAACTCGTTTTGTGACGGGTTATATTCAGTTTCGGTAATCGTTCAATTCATCCCGCACGGATTTCTCGTGCAGAGGGTAACCCCTCTTGTGCGCCGCCATGGCGAGCAGATGCGCCGAAATCGGCGCCGTCAAAACGAAAAAAAAGAAGCCAGCCAGCGCCCTTGCAAGGGTCGAGAGATCACCGGCATGGAGCGCGACCGCCAGAAGCATGAGGCCGGAACCGACGGTGCCCGCCTTGGACGCCGCGTGCATGCGGGTATAGACATCCGGCAGCCGGGTGAGGCCGATCGCGGCCACCAGCGCAAAACCCGCACCGACAAGGATGAGGAGAGCGGTCAGAACGGCGATCAGCACCTCGATCATTTTTTTGCCTTTCCACTGACGGCAGGACCGGCTCCCGGCTTGCGGCTGCTTGCCCGCTTGCGTTTCTGCGCCAAGGGCGGAGCGGGAACCACCGGTCTTACTTCCTCTTCGACCGTTTCGTCTCCCCTGCCCTGCGCCAGGATGAAGCGGGCGAAGGCGACGGTCGCCAGAAAACCGACCAGGCCGAGGGAAATGGCGATATCGATATAGAGCGTGAAGCCGGTGCGGATGGCGATGAGGGCAATGAAGCCGATCACGATGCCGACCAGCATGTCCAGCGCCACCACGCGATCGGGAAGCGTCGGGCCCTTGATGACGCGCCAGACGGTCAGCAGGAAGGAGAGGCCGAGTACCACAAGTGCCAGCCAGAGGGCGGAGGAGAGGATCATCTGGGCCGCCGTCATCGGAAGGCCTCCATGATCTTCCTTTCGAAACCGGCGGCGATATCCCGCTTGACCGCTTCCACGTCGGAGCAGTCGATCGCGTGGACGAAGAGGGTCCTGCGATCCTCCGAGACGTCGACGGAAAGCGTTCCCGGGGTCAGCGTGATGAGATTGGCAAGCAGTGTGATCTCGAAATCCCGGTCGACCGTCAGCGGATAGGCGAAGATGCCGGGCTTCAAGTCCATCCGCGGGTTCATGACCAGCACCGCGACCTTCCAGGCCGAGAGCGCCAATTCCTTGAAGAACAGGACGAGCAGCGACAGGATGCGGCCCATCCGCCGCCAGTAGCCGCGGGCGCTCATCTGTTCGCGGACGATCCACAGCGACAGGGTCGAGAGCGCGAAGCCGAAGATGAGGTTGTGCAGCGTGGCGCTGCCGGTGACGGCGACCCAGATGACGGCAAAGACCAGCGAGAGGATATACGTGGTCACGGCGCGGCACCTCCGGGGAAAACCGACCGGATATAGGCCGACGGTTCGGCAAGGCCGGTTGCCGCCCTTTGCGAAAGATCCAAAACCGTCTCCGGAAACAGGCCGAAGAGAATGGAAAGCGCCGTCAGGCACCCGAGCGGCCAGGCGATCCGCCAGTCGCGCGCGATTGCCAGTTCGGGCGCCGGCTCGGGCCGCGGCCGCCAGAAGGCGAGCAGGAAGACGCGGGCAAGCGCAAGCGTGACGATGAAGGCGGAGATCAGGATGGCGGCGGCGAGCCACCAGGCGCCGATATCGAGTGAAGCCTTGAGAAGCGCCACCTTGGGCCAGAGGCCGGACAAGGGCGGCAGACCGGCGGCGGCGAGGAACAGGGCCAGCGACGCGGCGGAAAACCACGGCGCACGGCGATAAAGCCCGCCGAGACCGGAGAGCGACCAGGCGCCGCCGAGCCGAGCCGCCTCGCCGGCCACCAGATAGAGCGCCGTCATCGTCACCACCGAATGCAGCGCGTAGAGGATGGAACCGCTGACCGCCGCCGGCGTGCCGATCGCCACCCCCGCCATCATGTTGCCGATGCCCGCAATCACCACATAACCGACCAGCCGGCGCAGATCGTTCTGCGCCAGTGCGCCGAGAGCGCCGATGACCATGGTCAGCGCGGCGGAGACCGCCACGACGAAGCTCAGTTCCTCCCGCTCGACGGGGAAGAGCATGACGGTAACGCGGATCAGCGCATAGATGCCGACCTTGGTCAGCAGGCCGCCGAACAGCGCCGACACGGTGATGCGCGGCGTGTGATAGGAGGCGGGCAGCCAGAAATTCACCGGAAAGGCGGCAGCCTTCATGGCGAAGGCCAGGATGAAGAGCGCCGTCAGCGTGACGAGCGGGGCAGTCTCCCTGAGCCTTGAGGCCTTGCCGGCGATATCGGCCATGTTGAGCGTGCCGAAGATCGCATAGAGATAACCGACGGCGATCAGGAACAGCGTCGTGCCGATCAGGTTGAGGACGGCATATTTCAGGGCGCCATCGATCTGCTCCGGTTCGGAACCGAGGATCAGCAGGCCGAAGGACGAGATCAGCAGCACTTCGAACCAGACGTAGAGGTTGAAGATGTCGCCGGTCAGGAATGCGCCGGAGACGCCGGCCATCAGCAGCATCAGGAACGGAAAGAACCCGTAGCGGCGGCCGCCCGCATCGATGTCCCGCAGCGCGAACACTCCCGCGGCGAGCGCCACGACGGCCGAGACGAACGCCATCAGCGAACCGAAGAGATCGGCGGTGAAGGCAATACCGAAAGGCGGCAGCCAGCGGCCCATGACCATGGTGATCGGACCATATGTCGAGATGCGGATGAGCAGCGCCGCATCGAGGAGAACGAGCAGCGCTAGGCCCGTGATCGCGATCGTCCCGTGCAGGCGAACGGATTTGCGCACCATCATCAGCACAGCACCGAAGCCGATCATCAGCACGACCGGCAGCACCACCAGCCAGTCGGCGAGTTGTGGGGAAGCGAGAACAAGGGCTGCGGAGAGATCGGTCGAGGGGGCGGCCATTTATTGAATCTCCCCTCGGGCCGAAACACCCCCCGCAGAGGGGGAGATCGGATGGCGCCCGCGTTCCGCCCAAATCAATGGTCGCGAAGCAAGGCGTCGGCCGTGACACTTGGCTATAGCCGATTCTCCCCCGCCGATATGGAGCGGGGAGCGCGCCGGCCGTCGATCTCGCCCCTTGTGGGGAAGATGCCCGGCAGGGCAGAGGGGGGTATCTGGCGGAATGTACAACATCATCCCTTCAATACCCCATCGGCGGACGTTCTTCGTCTCGCGGTTCGGCAAGGCGCATCTCGTCCGAATTGTCGGTGCCGAGCTCCTGGTAGGCCCGGTAGGTCAGCACCAGAAGGAAGGCGAAGAAGGAAAAGGAGATGACGATCGCCGTCAGGATGAGCGCCTGCGGCAGCGGATTGGCGGCGCCCGCCGGCAAGGCATCCATGCCAGCCGGGATGATGGGCGGCACTTCGCGGGTCAGGCGGCCCGTCGTAAAGAGCAGCAGGTTCACGCCATTGCCGAGCAGCACGACGCCGAGCAGGATGCGGACCGTATGCTTCGACAGCATGAGATAGATCGCGGCGGCGAAGAACAGTCCGATGAGGATGGCAAACAGCGCTTCCATCAGCCCTCCACTTGCGGCTTGGGACGCGGTTTCCGAGGCCTTTTCGCCCGGACCGGCGGTGGTGGCTGTTCGCCAATGGCTTCAGCCCGTTCGGGTTCTTCCTGCTCCAGCGCCAGCGCAATGGAGGTGATGGCTCCGACCACCACCAGATAGACCCCGATATCGAACGACATGACGGTTGCCAGCGGCACTTCCACACCGAGGATTTCCGGATAGATCCAGAGGCCCGTCATGAATGGCACGCCGGCGAAGATGGAGACCAGACCGGAGAGCGTGGCAAGAAGCAGGCCGGAACCGGCGATCGCCATCGGATGAAAGCGGATCGCACGGCGCACGGCCGAAACCCCGAAGGCGATGCCATAGATCGCCAGCGCGGAGGCGGCAATCAGCCCGCCGATAAAACCGCCGCCCGGCTCGTTATGGCCGCGCAGAAGCACAAAGACGGAAAACAGAAGCATCAGCGCGGTGAGCACGGGCGCGACGGTGCGCAGGATGAGCGTATTCATCGAGACAGCTCCACCCATTGCAGTGCCGGACGGAAGCCCCAGAAGGACCGCCGAACAAGTCGCCCCCTGCCCTGCCGGGCATCTCCCCCACAGGTGGGGAGATCGGCGGGGCGCACCGGCACCGCCAAATTGCAAAGGTCAATGGGGATAGGCGTCTTGCGGTGATTCGATCTCCCCCCTTGTGGGGGAGATGCCCGGCAGGGCAGAGGATTGCGGGCCGCGCATGCCGACATTATCGCCCCTCCCCAGATCCGGTACGGCTGCCCGCCCGCACCCGGATCAGAGCCAGGACCGCAAGCCCGGTAATCATGACGACGGCGATCTCGCCCAATGTATCCGTGCCTCGGAAATCGACGATGATGACGTTTACGACATTGGCGCCGTGGGCGATGGTCTTGGAATAGGCGTTGAAGAAATCCGTCAGCAGGTTGTCGAACGGGGCTTCCACCGACTTCATCAAAAGCAGCGTGAATCCGAGCCCGCAGGCGGTGGCGACCACCGCGTCGAACAGCATCTGCCCGACCGGCCGGTGATCACGCGGGGAAAGCCTCAGCCGCGTCATGACCAGCGCCAGGATGACGACCGACAGCGTTTCCACCATGAACTGCGTAAACGACAGGTCCGGCGCGCCGAACAGCAGGAAGATCACCGCGACGGCAAATCCCTGGATGCCGAGCGAGACGATCGCCGTCAGCCGGTCCGTCGCCCGCACCACCGCGAGGATGCCGATCAGCGCGATCAGCAGGAAGGCCGCCTCCTGCACCAGCAGGTTTTGCGGCCAGGCGGGCACCCCGGGCAGTTCGCCGAAGACCAGGGGCGGCACGAGCAGCGTCAGGGCCAGCAGGATGAAGGTCGCGGTGATATAGATCTCCAGCCGCCCGGGCTGCACGAAGCGGGTGACGGCGACGGACAGCCGAACCAGCCCGCATATCAGGCGATCAAAGCCGCGATCAGGCCCCGGCCCGAGATTTTCGAGCGCCCGGACCATCAGCGCCCGGGCGGTGTCGAGCCGCCAGTAGACGAGCGCGCCGAGCACCATGGTGATAATGGAAAGCATCAGGGGCAGACCGAGATGCGGCATGGAGGTAATGTCGACCGTCACCTTTTGATCGGTAATGGCGCTTGCCATCGGCGAGGAGACGTAGCGATGGGCAAGGCCGGAAAAGAGCGCCGCCAGCAAGCCGAGTGCCGCCAGCACCACAGGACCCAGCCAGAGGGCGGCCGGGCCTTCATGGGGATGTTTCGGGGTCTCGATGCGAGGGC
Source organism: Hyphomicrobiales bacterium (assembly GCA_900469955.1). Taxonomy (GTDB): domain Bacteria; phylum Pseudomonadota; class Alphaproteobacteria; order Rhizobiales; family Rhizobiaceae; genus Neorhizobium. Next base: position 37,307 of record UBYX01000026.1, read on the forward strand.
CGAGAAAGGGTTTCAGCCCGACGGCAAATGCGATCGCGAACATCAGCGCATTGCCGGCCACTGCAAGGCCGGTGAAAAAGACGGCGCGGGGATTTCCCGCCGCAAGTGCTGTGTAAATCTCCTCCTTGGCGAGGAAGCCGAAAAAGAGTGGCAGCCCGCCCATGGACAAGGCCGCGAGCAGCGCCGCGCCGAAGGTGATCGGCATGGCGGCTCGAAGACCTGCGAGTTTCGTCAGATCCCTTGTGCCCGTTTCATGATCCACCGTGCCGGCGACCATGAAGAGCGCGCCCTTGAACAGCGAATGGGCGATCAGATAGAGCACGGCCGCTTCGACCGCATGCGGCGCGCCGAAGCCGGTGAGCATGACGAGAAGGCCGAGTGAGGCCATGGTCGTATAGGCGAGCATCAGCTTCAGGTCCGTCTGCCGGACGGCAAGAAGCGTGCCTGATATCAGCGTGATGCCGCCGAAGAACGGCAACAGGATTTCCCAGGCGGGCGTTTGCCCCATCACCGGGTTCAGCCGCATCAGCAGATAGACGCCCGCCTTCACCATAGTCGCCGAATGCAGATAGGCGGACACCGGCGTCGGCGCCTCCATGGCGTTCGGCAGCCAGAAATGGAACGGAAACTGGGCCGATTTGGTGAAGGCGCCGGCCAGAACCAGAACGAGTGCGGCCAGATAGAAGGGGCTTTCGCGCAGACCGTTTTCCAGATGGACGAGCAGCGAAAGCTGTGTCACCCCGGTGATATTCCAGAGAAAGACGAGACCGGCGAGCAGGCAGAGCCCGCCGCCGCCGGTCACCACCAGCGCCTGCAGAGCGGCGCGGCGCGCGGCCTCCCGCTCATGGTCGAAACCGATCAGCAGGAAGGAGGTGATGGAGGTGAGTTCCCAATAGACGAAAAGCATCAGGAAACTGTCGGAGACGACAAGCCCGAGCATCGCGCCCATGAACAGGAGAATGAACGCCAGGAACCGCCCCTGATCCGGATGACCTTTCATGTAGCCGCCCGAATAGATGACGATCAGCGTGCCTATGCCGGTGATCAGCAGCGCGAAGGTGAGCGACAGCCCATCGAGAAACCAGGAGAAGGACAGGTTGAAGCTCGGTACCCAGGCATAGCCGCCGGTTACCACTTCGCCCCCGGCCACCTCGCCCAGGAAGGTGCAAAAATGCAGGAAGGCGAGCGCCGGAGCGAGCGCCAGGACCCAGGCGGCCCTGTCACCGAGAAAGCGGGTCAAACCGGGGGCGAGGACAGCGGCCAGGATGGGGAGAAAAAGGACGATGAATGTCAATGCCGGCGCGTTGGCGGCCATGTCATCTCCTCGGTTGGAACCCCATAACTCCCCCGAGCACTCGGAAGGAATTGGCTTTCTAGGGTAAAGCTTTCCCCGCCTCAAGCAAAACCGGGCATAACACACAGGAACACGCTTTCCGAGAACGCTCCGGATGCCTATCTATGGGGAAAACGAAAGGATCCCGTCGATGTCCGATGTCACCACCCCAAAAGTTCACAAGAGCGATGTGGAATGGCGCGAGCAGCTCTCCTCCGAGCAGTATCGCATCCTCAGGCAGGCCGGCACCGAGCGCGCCTTCACCGGCCCCTTCTGGAACAGCAAGGAAAAGGGTGTCTACCACTGCGCCGGCTGCGGGGAGAAACTCTTCATCTCCGACACAAAGTTCGATTCCGGCTGCGGCTGGCCGAGCTATTTCGAGCCGGTCAAGCCGGGTGCGGTGGCGGAATACAGCGACAATTCGCATGGCATGGTCCGCACGGAAGTGCGCTGCGCCAATTGCGGCGGTCACCTCGGCCACGTCTTTCCGGACGGCCCCCCGCCGACCGGCCTGCGTTACTGCATCAACGGCCATGCGATGACCTTCGAGCCGCTGAAGTAATAGAGGAGGCGCCGGTCCGCGCCTTTCAGAATCGGTGGGGCCTCCTACGCGGCCCCGCCACGGATGGTCCAGGCCCTTGCCCGGAAGGCAATGGAGCCGTCGCTCTCGTAGTGAAGATCGGCCTCCAGTTTTTCCTTGAGCCGTTGCCGCCGTTCGGCCGGCAGGCTGACGCAGTAACCGGGCGCCGGCCCCGCGCCGAGTGTAAAGGGGCGCCAGAAATCTTCAAAATTCTTGAAGCGCGTCGGAACCTCGACCTCGCCCGCTTCGACATCCGCCCATCCCGATTGCCGCGCCAGATCGGCCAGCTGATCCTGGGTGCAGAAGGGGAAGCGGCGGTCCTCGCTAAGCTCGCGGGCATCAGCGTCCAGCGCGCCGGCTGCCGTCCAGAACGCGCGCATAAACCCCATCCCGCCGCCCGGATAGTCCCAGACATAGAAGGCGAGCGTGGCACCCGCCCTCGCGACACGCGCCATTTCCTGCAAGGCCTTTTGCCGGTCGGGAACGAAGTTGACCATCAACCCGGAAACCACGATATCCATCGTGCCCGAAGAGAGCGACAGGGCTTGCGCGTCGCCCACGCGAAACTCAGCGCGCGGATCCTCCCCATTCGCCCTCGCCTTGTTCAGGAACCCTTCCGACGGATCGATGCCGATCAGGCTTCGAGGATCGCAGTCGGCGAGGATCGCCGCCGACAGCGCGCCCGTGCCGCAGCCGACCTCCAGCCAGTCAAGCTTGCGGCCGGGCCTGAGCCATTCGAGGAAAAGCGGCGCGACCTGTCGGCTCCATCGGCCCATATAGAGATCGTAGCTGTCGCCCATCTCCCATGCATCATGCCGGGAAGCTTCGGTCATTGCCCATCCTCCGCCAATGTGCGCCCGGATGATACGTGCGTCCGCCCTCCCCGAAAATAGTCCGAGGGAGGTAGACCGGCAGATGGAGGCCCTCAACCCTGGCCGGGTAGCTCCACCGTGAAGGCAAACCGTGCCTTTTTGCCCGGCTGCAAGATGACGCTGTAGGGACGCTCGGCGAGGTCGTCGGAACCGCCGAGTTGGGCCGCCGTGCCATGCCAGGGCTCGATGCAGATGAAGGGTGCGCCGGGTTTTTGCCAGAGCGCCAGATTCGGCAGGTTTTCGAAGGAGAACCTGAGCGCCGGCCCACCCTCGGCGGCATAGACGAGACCTTCGCCGGCGCCTTCTGGAAAGATCATCGCGTCGGCCTCGAACATGGCATGATCGAGCGTGAGCCGGCCCGCCTTGAAGGGCGAAGCAAGCTTTTCGGGGTCTATCAATCCATTGCCGAGGCGTACGAGCGCCGGTTCGGCATGGTTGTCGAGCGTCACGGTATGAGCCTGCCCCTCAGCGCCCGGCAGCGGCCAGAGGAAAGCCGGATGGAAGCCGAGGCCGAAGGGCATCGGCCGCGTGTCGCGGTTTTCCACCTCCGCCGATACGGTGAGCTTCAGACCGTCCAGCGCGTGCTCAACCGCAAGCAGAAATTCGAACGGATAAACAGCCCGCGTCGTTTCCGAGGCGGCAAGTTCATAGCGGCACATGGTTTGGCTGGAAGCGGCGAGCGAGAACTCCGCCCTGCGCGCAAAACCGTGCTGGGCCATCTCATAGGATCTGCCGTCGACGCTAATCCTGTTTTCCGGCGCCTTGCCGACTATCGGAAAAAGCGCCGGCGAGCGGCCATTCCAGAAGGCGGCATCGCCATTCCACAACCAGGAACGGCCATCGGTCGTCGTGAGGGTCTGCATTTCCGCGCCGAGAGAAGAGACATCGACCGTCAGATGGTGGTTTGCGATTCGGGTCTGGCTGGGCATGGCGACTCCTCTTGGGCTTGATTCTCTGGAGGTGATATCAGGGCCGGATGAAGCCCGTATCAAGGCAACAACTAATCAGGCGCTGAGCGCGATCGGCCTCTCGGCCTGCTCTTCGGCCTGCTCCTCAGCCTTCTGGGCCATGCGAATCTCGTAGCCCTTGCCCCAGTCCGCCATGACGCCGACGGCGTGGTTGAGGCTGCGGCCGAATTCCGTCGCCGAATATTCCACCCGCTGCACTTTTCCCGGAAACACCTCGCGGCGGATCAGATCATCCGCCTCCATCTCGCGAAGCTGCTGAGCGAGAACCTTTTCGCTGACGCCCGCCAGGATGCGCCTCAACTCGCCGAAGCGGCGCGGCGCCACGTTGATCTCCCAAAGGATGTCGGTCTTCCATTTTCCGCCGATCACGTTGAGGGCGCTCGCAAAGCCGCAATCGTCGTCCGGTAGCCGTTTCATCCTTGATCTCCTAACCTCAACGTAACCGCTTACCCGAAGGTGCGTAATTTACCGCCAACCGGCCGGCAGCCATATCAGACGGCGTCTTAAATATGGAGTTCGACCCGATGACCACAATAGGTTTTCTCGGCGCCGGCCGGATGGGCACAGCGCTTGTCAGGACACTGTTGAAAAACGGCCATGACGTGCATGTCTGGAACAGGACGCCGGAAAAGGCCGAAGCGCTTGCTGCTTTCGGCGCGAGGGCGAAGGCGACGCCGGAAGAGGCGATCAGCGGCGCGGACATGGCGATCGTCAATCTGCTCGACTATGCCGCGTCCGACGCGCAGCTGCGCCGGCCTGCAGTGACGGAGGCGCTGAAGGGCAAGCTTCTGGTGCAGCTTACCTCCGGCTCGCCGATGACCGGCCGGGAAACCGGTGAGTGGGCGACCAGTAACGGCATCGCCTATCTCGACGGAGCGATCATGGCGACGCCGGATCTGATCGGCGATCCGGAAACACTGGTCCTCTACAGCGGTTCGCGACCGGATTTCGAACAGCTCGAGGCGTTGTTTATGTGCCTCGGTGGCAAATCCGCCTTCGTGAGCGAGGATTTCGGCGCGGCCTCGGCGCTCGACAGCGCACTCCTCGCCCAGATGTGGGGCACGCTGTTCGGCGCGCTTCAGGCGCTCGCCGTCACACGCGTCGAAAATATCGACGCGGACACCTACGCGAACTTCCTGAAGCAGAGCCAGCCGGTCATCGACGCGGCGACGCAGGACCTCATGCAGCGTGTCCGCGACGGACGCGACCGCGGCGACGAAGACACTTTGGCGAGCATCGCCGCCCATAGCGCTGCCTTCCACCATCTGCGCGACGTCGTGCGGGAGCGCGGCATCAATCCCGCAATCTCCGACGCCTTCGGAAGCCTTCTGGAGACGGCGATCGCCAAAGGCCATCAGGACGACGATTTCGCGATGCTCGCCCGCTTCATGGTGCCGTCGTGACCGGCGACCGGGCCTCAGACCAGGCGGCAATCCGCACCGCAAGCTGCTCCTGCGGCGGCTTGCGGCTTTCCTTCCGCGGCGAACCGCTTCGGGTCTATGCCTGCGCCTGCCTCGAATGCCAGCGCGCAACCGGCACAGCCTTCGCCTATCGGGCGCGGTTCCATGCCGAGGCTGTCGTCGAGGACGTCGGCGAGCGCCGACGTTTCCGGCGCATGGCTGACAAGGGCCACTGGATGGACCAGATCTTCTGCCCGACCTGCGGGACGCTCATCTACATGGAGGCGGAAGTGATGCCGGGAGCGCTCGTGGTTTCCGTCGGCTGCTTCAGCGATCCCGATTTCGCACCGCCCGCAGCCCTCTTCTGGGCCAGACGGAAACACGGCTGGTACGAACTCGACGGGGCGATCGATCAGAAGGACTGACCTCAGTCCTTCGCGACCTCGCCGGAATATTGATCGTCTGCGACGGGCTCCAGCCATTCGGCGGTCTTGCCGTCGAGGGCCTCCTGGATGGCGATATGGGTCATGGCGGTGGTGCCCGTTGCCCCGTGCCAGTGTTTTTCGCCCGGTGGGAACCAGATGACGTCGCCGGGCCGGATCGTCCGGATCGGCTCGCCCCAGACCTGCGCCAGGCCGCAGCCGGCGGTGACGACCAGCGTCTGGCCGAGAGGATGGGTGTGCCAGTTGGTGCGGGCGCCGGGCTCGAAGGTGACGGATGCCGCGACGACGCGGGCGGGCGCCTGCGCTTCGTTGAGCGGATCGAGGCGGACCGCGCCGGTGAAATAGTCCCCAGGCTGTTTCTTGGACGGCTGCGAACCGCTGCGCTTGATGTCCATGGTCGATGTCCTCGCTGTTATCCGCTCTCCCCCTTCACATAGGAGGAGGTCATCGAGAATTAAGCCCTTTCGCGAAGAATATCGCGGCGGTGGCTTTCTAAGCGGGCATGAGCGTATAGCTTAGCTTCGCGCAGGTTTTGCCGCGCCATCGGCGCCCGGCTCCGGGAACGATACAAACCAAGGGGGTCCGGATGCGTTTCGTTCTGGCGGCATTGCTGGTTTTCGCAGCTTCGGCGGCCACGGGGATCGGTGCAGCTTCGGCGGAGGATGACGGCCTGCCGCCCGTCGATTATCCGACCCTTCCAGCCGCTGTCGCAACACGCGCGGAACTGGTTCCTGCCGGATGGACCCTGGAGGCGGAGGCATCCGGCGATCTCGACGGCGACAAGCGGACCGATCTCACACTCGTCCTTCAATCGGAAAAGCCGGATCTCGACCCAACCGGCGAGCCGCTTGTCGGCCCGCGCATGCTTGTCGTCGCTTTCGGAGCCCGCAAAGGCTATCAGCGGATCACGGTCAATCACCAGTTGATCCCCCGCGCCTCCAGCCGCTTCGTCGAGGACTATTTCGATGCTGAGTCAGGCGCATTGAGCATCAAGCGGGGGACGCTCACCATCAAGCTGCATTATTTCGCCACGATGGGCGGCTGGGGCATGTGGGACAAGACCTATTCATTCAAGTGGAGAAAGAACGAATTCGTCCTTTCCCGGTTCGACCACGACTATACCCATCGCGCCACCGGAGAGACCAAACGTATCATCGCGGACTACGGAGCCCGAAGCCTCAGGGTGATCACGGGCAATATCCAGAACGACGCCACGAAAACGAAGAAGTTGCGGTTGCCCGGGCCTTCAGCGGTGACGCTGGAACAGGTCGGGGACGGCATGAAGTTCAGCCCCATTCCGGAGGAATGACGCTCGCGGGAAAGATCGCGCCGCTTTGACTTTCCCGTGCCGTCTGCTATCGGTTGCAACCGAAGAGCGTCGGCTTTTGAGGTTCATTTTGCCTAAGTAATTCCCGGTCTCGACAGTTTCACCCTTCCATGCCGCCTGGCCGATCGCCTGCGCGTGGGAAAATTCTGTTCATCGGGGTGGCGGCTTGAGACCGGTTTGGCATTGATCTGCCAGTGCTGCTCGGAAGCCGCCCTGACACACCCGACGCTTTCTTCTCCATAAGTCCGGACCATCGCCACGCCGCGCCCGCAAGAGGGGCTTCTCGACCGCCGTTTCGCATGAACTTCCTGACCGGAAGATCAAAACGGCATGTGCGACATCCTTCATGTTGAATGGACCCTCAGTCCCAAAACTCCACCCCGGGCGATACTCCGCTGCAGTTCCTGCGGCGACACGAGGCCCTTCCGCTCCAGCGGGCGGACCCGCCTCAACGCCAATGGCAAACAGCTCGACGCCTGGCTCATCTACAAATGCGTCGATTGCGACGGCACCTGGAACCGGCCGATCTTCGAACGGCAATCCGTCCGATGCCTCGATCCGGCCCTGCTGGAAGCGCTGCAGGTGAGCGCGCCCGGCTATGTGGCGAGCCTCGAATTCGACCAGGAAGGGCTGAAGGCCCGCGCGGGGCGCATCGAGGAAAGCGAGGACATTGCCATAGACGGAAAGGTCCTGCGCCACGACGCGGATTGGCGGCGGATCGGGATCACGCTTGCCCTACCCTATCCCTGCGGACTGCGGCTCGACCGGCTGCTGGCGGCGGAACTGCCGCTTTCCCGCAGCCGGCTGCAGGTGCTTTTCGAGGCGGGCGATATCCGAGTCGAACCGGCGCGGAAGGATGCGTTGAAACGCGGCATCCGCGACGGCACCCTGATCACCCTCGACCTGCGTGACGAGGCCGAACGGTTGGCAGCAGGGCGGGCGGCGATGGGCGGCTGATCAGCGATAGCCCGTAGCATCGGCCGGCCTGCCCGCTTCCTGAACCTCTTTCAGGTAGCGCCAGCAATCCGGCCGCGAGCCGTCGACATCGTCGAAATCGTAGACCTGGGCAAGACCGCCGCTCGATAGCGACTGGCCGTTCCATCTCGCGCGGTCCGGATCGGCAGCCAGCGCGGCGATCGCCCGGCCGATGAAATGCGGTGTCTCGGAGATGCAGAAATGCGGCTGAACCCTGGTCGCATCGCGCCAGTTCGCCTCGCTGACCTCGTATGCCTCCAGCATCATTTCAGACCGCAGCCAGCCGGGCGTGATCGAGACCGACATGCAACCGTGCTTTTCGAGATCCTTCGCATGCGCCCAAGCCATCCGCGTCGCCGAGGTCTTGGCAAGGTCGTAGAAGGGCGACAGGCGGTAGTGATCGGCATTGTAGTCCGCCGTGCCGTCCGTGACTTCCACCAGCAGCCCACCCGGCCTTTCGATCATCAGCTTCAGCGCATGATGGGCGGTAATCAGATGAGTATCGATCGCCAGCCGGAGCAGGCGGAGGCCATTCTTGAGATCATGCTCCCAGACCGCCTTGTCCCACTCGAACAGACGCTCGCCGCCCCAGATGTCGTTGACCAGGATATCGAGCCCGCCCTGTTCGCTTCGGATTCGCTCCACCAGAGCCGCCACATCCTCCGCGACGAGATGGTCGACAGCGACGGCGATGCCGGTGCCGCCCGCTTCGGTCACCAAGGCTGCCGTCTCCTCGATCGTCTCGGGCCGATCATATTCGGAGCGCTTTACGCGTGTCGAGCGGCCGGTGCAGTAGACCGTTGCGCCGGCGGCACCGAGCTCGACCGCGATCCCCCTGCCCGCACCACGGGTGGCACCCGCCACCAGCGCGATCTTCCCGGTCAGCGGCTTTTTTCCTAAATCCGACATGGGACCTCCTTCCCTTCGCATTCCGCACAGCTAGAACTGGTTTTCAGGACAACTTCAATATATAAACGTTTATTCGTTTATTATTTGCGAGACAAGATGCCGAGACCAAAAACCATGCCGGATGGCGACGTGCTGAAGGCGGCGCTGAAACTGATGCACGAAAAAGGCCCGGACGCGCTGACCTTCGCCTCCCTTTCCACGGCCTCCGGCCTTTCGCCTTCGACGCTGGTGCAGCGGTTCCGCAACAAGGAAGAACTGGCCCGGGCTGCCCTGCTGCAGGCCTGGGACGAGCTCGATGCCAAGACGGAAGCGGCCATCGCGGCAGCGCCCAAGACGCCCGGGGGCGCGGTGGACATTCTCGTCGCGCTGTCCGGCGATTATGGCGGCATCGAAGCCTATGCGGAGGGACTGCTGATGCTGCGCGAGGATTTTCGCGATCCTCTGCTGCGGGAGCGCGGCACCGCCTGGGGTGAGCGGCTTTCCAGTGCCATAACCGATTGCTTTTCAGAGAAGGCCGGAACGTCTGACAATATCGGTATTCTGATGGCGTCCCAATGGCAGGGCAGCCTTCTCTGGTGGGGGTTCAACCCGACCGGAACGATCGACGCGCACGTGCGCAAAAGCTTGGACGCCTTTCTGGCGGCGATGCGTCTGCCTCACGGTTAGGAGCTTGACCGCAGCCGCGGGAAGCGGAACGAGGCACCCTTCAGCGATACGATCGCAACGCCTGCAAGCACGATCGCGGTGGCGATAATTTCGCGCAGGCTCACCGGCTCGCCGAGCAGGACGAAGCCAAGCAGGATCGTCCACGGCGGCAGGAAATAGCCATTCATCGAACCGACGGTGGGGCCGGCCTTTTTCAGGATGTTCATGTAGAGGACGATAGGCAAGGCGGTTCCGAAGATGCCGAGCACCAGCAGGATGACCACCGCATCGAGCGCCGGGGCGAAGGACGACACCCCGCCGAGATAGACCACGACAGCAAAGGTCGGCAGGCCGGCAAAGAGTTGCTGGCCGAGCGCAAGCCGCATCGGCCGCGGGTCCGGGATCGCGCGGACATAGAGGTTTCCGAGCGCGTAGCTGAAGGCCACGATCACCATGGCGCCGACACCGTTCAGGCTGATATCACCCACGCCGAACGCTGCGGGGCCGATCAAGAGAACCATTCCGGAAAAACCGGTAGTGAGTCCGAGCGCCAGCCTGAGCGTCAGGCGCTCGCTCGCGAACAGGGCCTGCGCCAAAACCGCGACGATGAGCGGCGTGGAGGCCTGGATCATCGAGGTCAGGCCGGCCGAGATCTGGGTGAGTGCATAGGCGGTCAGCGCGTTGGGAACGACGCCCTGCAGGAAGCCGAGAATGATCCAGTCACGGATCTCGCGGCCGCGCGGCAGGACCTGATGTCCGGTTGCCACCATGAAGGCTGCGATCAGTCCGCCGCCCATCAATCCGCGCAGCGCGGTCAGCGCCAGCGGCGAAAGCGAGGTTCCCGCGACTTTCAGGAGGATGAAGGCGCTTGCCCACAGAAAGGAGCAGGCGAGCATCTGCACGATCAACGGCACGGCGAAAGACTTCCGTAAGGCATGCGGGATCATGGCGGCCTCCATTTATCTTCATGTGAAGATATTTGCACATTATTTATCTTCATGTCAAGATAGTTTTGAAACAGCATGGAAAGCCGCATGAGCCGCGAAGCAAAACCGCAGGATCACATCGACCGGGCACGCGCCCAATGGGAAAAGGAACTGCCGGATCTGAGTACGGAGCCGATGGAGATCCTCGGCCGCATCTACCGGCTGTCGCGGCTGGTGACGCCCTCCATCGAGGCGACATTCGCCTCCTTCGGGCTCGACCGCGGCGAGTTCGACGTGGTGGCGACACTTAGGCGCTCGGGCCCGCCCTACCGGCTGACGCCCACCGAACTCTACCGCTCGCTGATGATCGCCTCGGGCAGCCTGACGCACAGGCTGGCGCGGCTGGAAAAGGCCGGTCTGGTCAAACGCGTGCCTTCGGAGAATGACGGTCGCAGTCTTGCGGTCCAGCTCACCGACGAAGGCATTCGCCGGGCCGAAGCGGCATTCCGACAGGACATGGCCAGCGAAGCCGATGCCATCGCCTGGTTCGACCCGGAAAAGAAACGACAGATTTCCGCGCTGCTGCGGGAGTTGAACCTGACGGTCGAGGCATATCTTGCCGCCCGGGCGGAAAAGATCGAGGAAACCTGAGGCGGAAGCGGTCCCTCGAGCGGCTTGCAGCCAGGCGCAAGCTGCTGCAATGATGCCTCTGTGATCCCAAGGAGCCGCATATGCCCTCGACCGAGCTGTTTATCGCTTTCCTAGTCACCACCGCAGTGTTTGCCTATATTCCCGGCCCCGCCATGATCTACGCTGCGGCCCAGACGCTGGCGGGCGGCCGCTGGTCGGGACTGATGGCGTCCATCGGCATCCATATCGGCGGTTATGCCCATGTGTTCGCCGCCGCCGCCGGGCTTTCGGTGCTCTTTCACGCGGTGCCGATACTCTACATGGCGGTGAAGTTTGCTGGCGCAGCTTATCTCGTCTGGCTCGGCATCTCGCTCTTCCGCGCCAAGGCGGCGGGCGATGCCGAACTTCCGGAGATTGCGCAAAAATCCGGTCGGCGGGCATTTTTCCAAAGCATCACGGTGGAGGTGCTGAATCCGAAGACGGCGATCTTCTTTCTCGCCTTCCTGCCGCAGTTCATTGACCCTTCCGCAGCCTTCCCGGTCTGGCTGCAGTTCGTTATTCTCGGCACGATCGTCAACCTGATGTTCTCCTCGGCAGACATCGTCTGCGTCCTGCTGGCAGGCGCGGTGATTACCCGGCTGAGGCGCTCGAGCGGCGCGCAGCGGCTGATGCAGCGGGCCGGCGGCGCACTTCTCGTCGGTCTCGGCGCCCATCTGGCGCTGCAGCGGAGCTAGGGATTATTCCTCGGGAAAGAGGATGGCCTGGTAATCCTGCGACGCGTTCAAGAGGAAACCTCAGAGGCATTTCTGAAAGACGCAAGCAACGCTCCACCAGCTCGTCGACGAACGATTGCGCTCTTACCGGATTAGATTGAGCGATGTAGTCCCGATTCGCTCGAAATCCCCTTCCGCCTCGGACGTGATAACAATGATCACTGGCTGTCATCTTTTGGCATGGCAGCATATTTTGCCTTCAGCCGAGCAGCGACTTCTTGGATCGGCTTTGCACACCCTGCTTCTGCATCCGCCAGTCCTCGGGCCACCGCCGCATCCAGGGCAGCAAGACGCTTCTCCCGCTCCTCAACCAGCCGCACGCCTTCCCGCAGGACTTCGCTTCGGGAGTTGTAGCGCCCGGATTTCACCAGTTCGCCCACGTAGTTTTCCACATGCCGTCCAAGATTCGCGCTGCTTGCCATGATCGGTTTCTCCAGGCATAAAATCAGCAAAGTTGCTAACTATTATCAACGGCAGCCCGGAATCTTCAACTCCATACAGGTCAGATCGAGCCAGCGGCCGAATTTGGTGCCGACTTCCGAGAAATTGCCGGCAACGCGAAAGCCGAGCGTCTCGTGGAGGCGAATCGAGGCCGCGTTTTCGGATTCGATCGCAGCGATCATCACATGCACGCCATTGGCAGCGGCACGCGCGATCAATTCCTGCATCAGCAGCCGGCCAATTCCGCCGCCCCTGACATCCCGATGCACATAGACCGAATGCTCGACCGTGTGGCGGTAACCATCGAAAGCGCGCCAGTCGCCATAGGATGCATAGCCCGCAACCTTGTCCCCCACCTCGGCAACCAGCACCGGAAAACCCTTAGCCTTCCGGGCGGCAAACCATTCCTTCCGGTTTGGAAGATCGACCAGCACCTCGTTCCAGATCGCCGTGGTATGGGCGACCGCGTCGTTATAGATGTCCATGATGCCCGGCAGATCGGCTTCGGTGGCATCGCGAAGGCGAATGGAAAAGGCCATAGGTCGTTCGTCCATTATAGTAGATCATATCTGATTTATGAGACGGCGGTCGACCTTTGTCCAGCCCGCCTGCAAAGGTGCTGGAGGAATCAAGCTCAAATGGCCGTCCCGCTGCACTCTTCGCCATCAGGCATCGGCGGAACAACGGGAAAAGCCTGGAGAGGTACATAGAGCTGGCGGCCGTCAGGCCGACTTCAGAGCCCGCCGCCCGAAAGGCTGAAACAGGTCATCACCGCGCCGTAGTGGACCGCGGCGGCGGCGACCACGAAGCCATGCCAGATGGCGTTCTGAAAGCGCAACCTCTCCCAGACGTGGAAGATCACGCCGAGCGAATAGATAAGCCCGCCGATCACGATCAGCCATACGGTGACCGGCGGCAGATAGGTGGAAACAGGGCCCATCACCATCACGCCGCTCCAGCCCATACCGAGATACAGCAGGATCGCCAGCTTGTCGTAACGGCCGGGAAACAGGCATTTCAGCAGAATGCCGACAATCGCCGTCGCCCAGATCGCCAGCAGCATGGCGAAGATCCAGCCATCTCCCGAGCCGCGCTGCAGGAAAGGCGTATAGGTCGCGGCAATCAGAATGAAGATCGCCGAGTGATCAAGACGCCTCAGGAACCACTTGGTGCGGGAGTGCGGCCAGATGTTGTAGGTAAACGAAATCGACAGGCAGAGGATGAGGCCGAGGCCGTAAATCCATGCAGCGGCGATCTCGCCGTGGCTCGACCAGGCAGTCGCGTAGAAGATCAGTGCCGTTGCCCCGACCAGCGCAAAAACGATCCCGATGCCGTTGATGATTCCATCCGCGACAATCTCGTGAAAATCGTACCGCCGTCCGAAGTTGAAGAGTTCGCTCATCCTGCCTTCCGCCTCCCGCTTCAGAATGGCCATAGCAGTGGCGGAAGGCAAGAGACAAGCGATTCACATTAGGTTTTAGGCTTAACCTTCAGGTTCAACTTCCAGCCTAAATCTTCCAGTTTAAACCTGACCGGCGCACGTCTGGCACAGCGGGGTGTGCGGCACGGCGTCGAGCCGTCCTTCGGCAATCGGCCGCCCGCATTTCGCACAGGTTCCGAAGGTGCCGGCACCGATCCGGGCGAGTGCGGCGTCGATCGCGACGAGTTCCTTCTCGCCGGCCTCGCCCAGTTCTTCCAGCACTTCGTCGTTATTGCGTTCGACTGCGCGGTCGTCGTCGTCGGGGTTCCGCGGGGCGGTGAAATCCTGCTCGATCCGGCTCAGCCGGTTTTCAAGTTCGGCCTTGCGGGCCCGCAGGATGTGTTCGTATCTGGCGGCATCCATCTCGGCATCTCCTTCTCAGCGGTCGATCAGCACCGAGCATTTGGCGTGGCGTACGACGCGGTCGGCGGTGGCGCCGATGAAGTAGTTCGAAATGTCCGGCACATGGGACGCGACGATGATGAGATCCGCCTTCCGGTGTTCGGCGGCGGTGAGAATTTCTCGCGCCGGAGCACCCTGGCGGATCTCGATATCGGCGGCGAGGCCGACCTTCTCGCGCAGGCTGACAAGAAGCTGTTCGGATTCTTCGCGTGCCTTGACCATCAGGTCGACGGAGACATCGGCCACGTAGTAGCCCGGCAGGTCTTCTACTACGTTGAGCAGAACCAGGCTGCCTCCAGCATCGAGAAGCGTCGCTGCCTTGCGGAAGATCCTCTCCCCTTTCTCCAGTTCAGCTACGTCCACCGCGACGATGATCTTTGCGTACATTTCACCTTCCTCTTTCTTCGCACTCTTTCTAAGACCGCAGCCGATGGATTGCGTTGATCGAGATCAAAGGGCGCTCCTCATTGTCTACTTTTTTGAAACGATCAATCGTCGTTTTGCGCTCTTCCGTGAACGGTTGGCCTACGCCATATTGCCTTCAACACAGCGCTGAAGCGCCCGATCAATGAGGATGTTCCTATGAACGGCAATGTACAACCTTTCGCGCTGACGCGCCCGGCGCATGTCAAGGGCGCCCATCTCGTCGTCGGGGATCTTGCCAAGGTCTCCGACTTCTACCGGCAGATCATCGGCCTCAAGGTGCTCGAAAAAGGCCCGAGCGGCGAGGTGCTGGGCGCCGGTGGTCAGCCGCTGCTGACACTCTCGACGGGCAACAACGTCGCCCGTGCGCCCCGTAATGCCGCCGGCCTGTTCCACACCGCCTTCCTGGTGCCGAACCGGCAGGAGCTCGCCCACTGGCTGGCCCATGCCGCCCACAACAATGTCCGCCTCGACGGCGCCTCGGACCACCTGGTGAGCGAAGCGATCTATCTGTCGGACCCCGAAGGCAACGGCATCGAGATCTACCGCGACCGGACGCCCGAGGAATGGACCTATCAACAGGATGGCACGATTGCGATGGCGACCGAGCGGCTGAACCTGCAGGCGCTCCACGAGATGGCGCCGAAAGAGAACTGGGGCGGCATGGCGGATGGAACCGCCGTCGGCCACATCCATCTGCAGGTGGGCGATATTCCGGAAGCCGATGCTTTCTACCGGGACGTCCTCGGCCTGAAGGTCATGGCCCGATATCCGGGGGCGAGTTTCTTCGCCACCGGCGGCTATCACCACCATATCGCCGCCAATATCTGGAACAGCCGCGGCGCCGGCGTCCGCCAGGACAACATGACCGGCCTTTCGGACTACAGCGTCGTCTTCAACGACAAGGAAACGCTGGACACGGCGCTGGCGGCTCTCGACCGCCAGGAGATCGCCGCCACGAAAACCGCCGAAGGGTGGTCTCTGAAGGACCCCTGGGGCATCGGCCTGACGCTCGCAGCGTAAGTTTTTCCCGCGTTTTCCCCGCAAGGCGGCGCTCCGGAACCGGAGCGCCGCTTTCGCGTTAAAGGGCATCACGGGGACCGCTGGAACATGGCCATATTCGGTGCGCGCGGCGCAAAGCCGAAAAAACAACCTTTGGAGCTTGCGATCAACCGCAAGGAAGCGGTCGGCATCTATCCGGAAGAAGAAGATGTGACCGAGCATACGCCGCTCGGCCGTGAGGCTCTCGATGTAGCCATGGCTTGGGCGGTGATCGGCATCTTCGGGATCGCCTTCTTTGCCATCCTTCACTACATGTCGATGATCCTGATCCCGGTGACGCTCGCAATCGTTGTCGGGCTGATCCTCGGGCGTGTGGCGGACCGTCTGGGGGAAGCCGGCGTGCCGCGTTTCGGAATCGCGTTCATCCTTTCGACGCTCGTTTTCGCGGTGCTTTTCCTGATTATCAATTCACTGGCCGAACCCGTCAGCATCCTCATCAAGGAAGGCCCGAACTTCATGGAGCGGATGATCAACCGCATCATGCCCTTCCTGGAAAGCCAGCACTGGCTGAACGTCTCGCCGGCGACCTTCGAGACCGGGCCGATGTCGATGCAGGCACTGCTCGAGAATTCCAGCAATATCCTCGGCGTGATCACCGCCAATCTGACGCCCGCGGTCATCCAGGGGCTGATCTTTTTCGCAGCACTTTTGCTGTTCGTTTACGGCAGGCTGAGGCTGAGGAGGACGATCATCCTGGCTTTCCCGACGCGACGCCAGCGGCTGATGGCGATCCGGGTGCTGAACTCGATCGACCGGGTGCTGGGCTATTATTTCGCGACCGCCAGCGTGCTTTACCTCGCGCTCGGCGTATCGATGACGCTGATCGCCTATTTCGGCGGGCTGGCCATGCCGATACTCTGGGGCATGTTCGCGTTTCTATCTAGCTTCATTCCGTTTCTGGGCATCACGCTGATGACCCTCTCGGTCGCGATTGCCGGGATCCTGACGCACGACGCGATTATCATCGGGCTCATTCCGGCCTTCATCTTCTTTTCCGTGCACCTTGTGATGGAGAACCTGATCTTTCCCGCGATCATGGGCCGCCAATGGGAGATCAATCCCTTCGTCGTGTTTATCGCCATCCTGTTCTGGACCTGGATGTGGGGGGCGGTCGGAGCCATGCTGGCGCTGCCGCTCTCCCTCATCGTGATGACGACGCTCTCCGAACTCTTCCCGGAACGCAAGACGACGCCCAACCTGCCCGGCTAACCATCTCATTCATAGAGGTAATGCTGGTCCCACTCGTTGCGGGGCACCTTCGAACCGATCTTGTAGTCGAAGGACATGACGGTGAGGCCTTCCTCGCCGGTCTCGCACTTGTATTTGAGGCGGTACCAATCGCCGCCGCTGCGGAAAACGGCACCGGGGGCGCGGATCGAGTTGCCGGTCTCGATAGGCTCGGCAAACGTATAGGCGATCACCTTGTCGGGCTTGTATTCACCCTCGGCGTCTTTCTTGATGCGGTCGATCGCTTCGAGATCGCAACGCTGCTCCCGCCGTTCGTCAGGCGCAAGCGCATCGAGCTGTCTGGCGATACGGGAGTCGAGGGCATGTGCCGGCAGCGCGGAAAGAACGAACAATGCTGCCAGCGACCAGTGTTTTTTCATGGGCATTCCCATCCAATCTGACTCGGACGGCGCGGAAACTAGGAGATGGACGACCGGTTGACCACCTACCAGAACGGGAAATAGGGTGATGTGATCCTTCGAAGGCTAGATAGATGATCGAGAACCTTATGCTGATTCTGACCCCGATGGTGGGGCTGCTGTTGATTGCAGCTTTCGTCTATTGGCAGAACGAACGTGACGCCAAGCGCCACGACAAGAAATAACTCGCCTACCTTCCCGCTTGCCTCCTGCCCAAGCGACACCTATCTCTGGCACTCCTTTCAGACAATCCGGAGTGCGTCCTTGGACACCGCCCCTAAAAAGCCGTTTGCCCATCTTCCCGCAGCCCCCGTAGCGCCGAAGAAGCCGGTCTCGGATACCCGCCACGGCATTGCCCGGGTGGACGACTACGCCTGGTTCCGTGCCGACAACTGGCAGGCCATGTTCAAGGATCCGTCCATTCTCGACCCTGAGATCCGCAGGCATCTGGAGGCCGAAAACACCTATATGGAAGCGGCCATGGGCGATATGGCGGACCTGCAGAAGGTGCTGTTTGCCGAAATGCGCGGCCGCATCAAGGAAGACGATTCCTCGGTTCCGATAAAGGACGGCGCCTTTGCCTACGGAACGCTCTATGTGACGGGCGGCGAACAGCCGCATTATTTCCGCACGCCACGTGACGGCGGCGAAAAACAGGTGCTGCTCAACGGCGACAAGGAAGCCGAGGGCAAGGATTATTTCCGCCTCTCCGGCATCGACCACACCACGGATCACGCCAGGGGCATCTGGGGTTACGACGACAAGGGTTCGGAATATTTCACCCTGCGCATCCGCGATCTTGTGACCGGCGAAGACCTTTCGGACGTGCTTGAGAACACTGCCGGAGGCGGCGTCTGGGCGCCCGATGGCAAGAGCTTCTTCTATACCCTTCAGGACGAGAACCACCGGCCGTCCAAGGTCTTCCACCACATCGTGGGGACGCCGCAATCGGAAGACCGGCTGGTCTACGAGGAAGACGACCCGGGCTTCTTCATGGGCGTCGGCGGGTCGCTGCTCGACGACTTCATCTATATCGACATTCATGACCACGAGACGTCGGAATACCGTCTTCTCTCGACCCGCGATCTGACGGCCGAACCGATGCTGGTCGCCGAACGGGTGGAAGGCGTGGAATATTCGATGACGGAGGGCGGTAACGTCTTCTACATCCTGACCAATGACGGCGAAGCAAAGGATTTCAAGATCGTCGAGGCGCCCGTCGACGCGCCGGGCAAGGAGAACTGGACCGAGGTCGTGCCGCACGAACCCGGCCGGCTGATCATTTCCCATATGGCGTTCGCCCGCCACCTCGTCTGGCTGCAGCGCAAGGACGGCCTGCCGCAGATCATTATCCGCGACCGGAAGACCGGTGAGGAACACGCCATAGCTTTTGCAGAAGAGGCCTATTCGCTGGGACTCCAGGGTGCCGCAGAATACGACACCAATGTCATCCGCTTCTCCTATTCCTCGATGACGACACCCTCGCAGCTCTTCGATTACGACATGGCGACGCGCGAACGGGTGCTCCTGAAGACTCAGGAAGTCCCCTCCGGCCACAATCCGGACGACTATGTCACGCGCCGGGTGATGACGCCTGCCCATGACGGGGAACTGGTGCCGGTTTCGCTGCTCTACCGCAAGGATACGCCGCTCGACGGCTCGGCGCCCTGCCTGCTCTATGGCTACGGCGCCTACGGCATCACCATTCCCGCAGGCTTCAACACCAACAACCTGTCGCTCGCCGACCGCGGTTTCGTCTACGCCATCGCCCATATCCGCGGCGGCAAGGACAAGGGGTTTGCCTGGTACGAAAGCGGCAAGATGGAGCAGAAGCAGAACACATTCAAAGACTTCATCGCGGCGGCCGACTATCTCGATCAACAGAAGTTCACGTCCTACTCGAAGATCATCGCCGAGGGCGGTTCGGCCGGCGGCATGCTGATGGGCGCCGTCGCCAACATGGCGCCGGAAAAATTCGCCGGCATCATCGCCGCCGTGCCCTTCGTCGACGTCTTGAACACCATGCTCGACGACACGCTGCCGCTGACGCCGCCGGAATGGCCCGAATGGGGCAATCCGATCGAGTCGCTGGACGAGTATCAATGGATCGCCGCCTATTCGCCCTATGACAATGTCGGTGCCAAGCCCTATCCGCCGATCCTGGCGATTTCCGGTCTGACCGACCCGCGCGTTACCTATTGGGAGCCAACCAAATGGGTGGCGAAGCTGCGGGAGATGGCGCCGGAGGCAGGCCCCTATCTCCTGAAGACCAATATGGCGGCAGGCCACGGCGGCAAGTCCGGTCGCTTCCAACGGCTGGAGGAGATCGCCTTCGAATATGCGTTTGCCATCAAGGTGGCGGGGAAGGTCTAGAAGATAGGATTGCAGTCCCGGGAGGCGAAAACGATGACCGTCTATGTGGCTCTGCTGCGTGCGGTGAATGTTACCGGCACGGCATTCCCGATGACCGAACTCAAGGCGATCTGCGAGGATCTCGGGTTCGAGGACGTCAGGACCTATATCCAGAGCGGCAATGTCCTGTTCCGCTCTGATGACAAGGAAGCGGTCGTCGCCGACAAGCTGAACGAGGCGCTCGGCAGTAAATTCGGCAAGAAGCCGGGCGTCATGGCGCGCACGACGCAGGAACTGGAAGCGGTCGTGGCGAATGTCCCGTTTCCCGATGCCAAGCCGAACTTCCTGCTCGTCTATTTCCTATCGCAGAAAGCGTCGGCCGATGCCCTTGAGGTTATGGTGGCGCCTGATAGCGAGGAGGCGGTCGTGGCAGGACGGGAAATCTACGTGCATTATCCGAACGGGTCCGGCCGTTCGAAGCTGAAATTGCCGGCGCTCAAAACCGGCACGTCGCGCAACCTCAATACCGTCCGCAAGCTCGCCGAAATGGCGCGGGCGATGGAATAGGCAGACGATACGATGGCGGGCATCATCATTCCCATCGTCTGCTTCGCCATCATCGCCTATGTCGTCGGCACGATTTCCTGGTCCATATGGCGGCAGCGGAAGAACACGGTAGCCAACTGGCCGCCCTACCCCCTCATCAACGCCAGCGACGACGAGATGGACAGCCGAGCAACCGAGCTGCGCGACCGGCTGTCCCGCAAGCCGCTCGGCACGGAAAGGGCGCGGCAGCTCTGGGACCAGTTGCAACGGGCAAAATTCGGCGAAGGCCTGATCCACCAGTTCCACCGCGACTTCTGCGGCCAAGGGCTGATCCGTACGGATGCCGGCATTATTCTGTGCGATATTCAGGACGGTCATTTTCCGGACGCTGCCATTGCCACATGGGCAACGAAGGAAGAATTCATCGCCTTCTTCTCCCGCCAGAGCGATTTCACCATGAGCGGTTGGGACCCGGACGAACCGGTCTTCTTCACCGAAGACAGCTGGTATCGGAACAATCAGCGGCTGACGACCGCGATCATCGACAGATTTCGCCGCGGCATGAACATATAAGGAACCGTCGCGAAGCACGGGCCGGCCGCGTTTTTTTGTCAAGAGTCCCCCGTCAGTCAAAAACACTCGCCGCAAGCCTCGCGCAAGCTTCAGCCGTTAACCCTTCGTTAACCATTCTGAACACGGGCGTGTTTACCATGAAGATCGATAGCGGCCTCAGCGGCTATTATTATCCCAACCGGACGCAAGAGGTGGACCGGAAGACGGAAGAAGCGCCCCAGCGCGAGACGCTGTCCATCCAGCGCTCTCCCAACGCGCTGACCGGCAGCAGCACGCTGCTTTCGTCGTCGCTCGCCAACGCTCTCTGGGTCATGGAAACCGGCGAGGCCGCAGCCGAGCAGCCGATGCCGGCCATTCCGCAGGACTGGGTGGAAGGCATCTACCAGGAATTCACCTGATATTCCCGATCTTCAAAGACTGAAGCAATTCCGGACGGAAAACCGGTTCCCACTTTTCCGGAATTTCCCTGAAAGTCTTGGCGCAATTCCGGACGGAAAACCGGTTCCCACTTTTCCTGGAATTGCTTATGCCGCATCCGCCGGCGTCACCTCGACCGTGACATGCGACAGGCTCCCGATCGCCCGGAGCTTCTCCTTGTAGAAGGAAGGCGGCCGGGGTTTTGGCGTTACCAGGGCGACGATCGCCGCATGATGCCCCGGCCCCACCTGCCAGACATGCAGGTCTGCAATCCGGTCCTCCTCCGTTTCGATCGTCCGGCGAATTTCGCCCGCCAGGTCGTCGTCCTCCGGCTGAGCATCAAGCAGCACGCTGGCCGTGACGCGGATCAGTCCAAGGGACCAGCGCGCGATCACCATACCGCCGACAATACCCATCAGCGGATCGAGCGCGTTCCAGCCGTAGATGCGCCCGAGAATCAGCGCGAGGATCGCCAGCACCGAGGTCAGAGCATCGGCCAGCACATGCAGGTAGGCCGCGCGCAGATTGTGGTCCTCGGCGTGATGGCCGTGGTCGTGATGATGCTGATGATGGCTGCCTTCGTGATCGTGAGCGGCGTGACCGCCATGATGAGAATGATGGTGATCTTCCCGCAGCAGCCAGGCGCTCGCGAGATTGACGCCCAGCCCCAGGATGGCGACCAGAATCGCCTGATCGAAATCGATCGGGACGGGACGGGCAAGACGAATGGCGCTTTCCCAGGCAATCAGAAGGGCGACCAGCGCCAGCACGACGGCGCTCGCAAACCCGGCCAAGTCCCCAAGTTTGCCTGTCCCGAACGTGTAGCGCGGGTTGCGAGCCTGGCGACGGGCGTAGAGATAGGCAAGCGCCGAGATCAGCATGGCGCCCGCATGGGTCGACATATGCCAGCCGTCGGCCGTCAGCGCCATGGAACCGAAGATCGAACCGGCGACGATCTCCGCGACCATCATCGTTGCCGTCAGCGCGATCACCAGCCAGACCTTGCGTTCGTTGCGCTCGTGATCGGCGCCGAGAAATAAGTGGTCGTGCTTCAGCTCTTCGACGGAATGGGCCATTCTATTTCTCCCTTTCGGTGTCGAACCCGCTAGCGGATATAGGTTCTGAGCGCCTCGGCGAGTTCTTCCGCCGCCTGTGCTCTCTGCTTCTCATCTGCGGCATGCAGGACGTGCCCATGAAGGTGATCTTCCATCACCTCGCCAGTCAGCCCGGCGAGCGCGCCGCGAATCGAGGCAAGCTGTCGCAACACCTCGCCGCAAGGCGCCTCCGCCTCCAACGCCCTCTCGACCGCCTCCATCTGCCCCTTCAGCCGACGCACCCGCGCCAGAAGCTTTGCCTTCTCCCGAATGGTATGCGCCATAAGCCGCTCCTATTAGTATAGTGGGGTAGGCTATATGGAATAAACCGGGGACGCAAACGGGGTTATATCGGCCTATCGGGGATGAGCATCATCCGCGCCGCTCAAGAAGAAGCTGCCGTGTTCAGGATCATCCCAAGGCCTCTGCGCCTCCCGAGAGCGCCTGAGAACCTCCATCGCCAGGATCAGCCAGAAGCCGGCCGCGATGGCGACGAGCGCCCAGAAGGCTCGGATATGACCCCTGGAAAATTCGCGGAACCTGCCGTGGCAGTGGTTGCAGCTTGTATCCATCACGTCACCTCTCCGCTTGCGCCTTGTCCGGTGATCACCTAGATAATTCCTACAGTCACTAGAGCTTCAAGAGGAAATTTTCGCCATGCTGTCGATCGGCAGTCTCGCAAAACGCACCGGCGTGAAGGTGCCGACCATTCGCTATTACGAGCAGATGGGCCTGCTGAAAGCCGCCGAACGCTCGGAAGGCAACCAGCGGCGCTACGAAAGAAGCGACCTCGAGCGGCTCGCCTTCATCCGCCATGCGCGCGATCTCGGCCTCGACATTCCGGCGATCCGCGAACTCATCAGGTTGAGCGAACATTCGCAGCAGCCCTGCGCCGATGCCGACAGGATCGCGGCCGAACATCTTGCGGCGGTGCGCGAGAAGATCGCGAGACTGAGGAAGCTCGAGCAGGAACTAGACAGGATCGTCTCCCATTGCGACGGAGGCCATTCGATCGAGGAATGCTACGTGATCCGCGCCCTGTCGGATCACGGACTCTGCGAGGGAGAACATTGACGGCGGGTTGCCGCAGAACCATTCGCAATCCCGCTTGACAAGTTCCGCGATCGGTAGCATTCAACACTCCATGATCACGACGCGCACGACCACCGCCTGCTCGTATTTTTGGGCCTACCTCTAAGGGGCGGCTCGACAGATCATCATGTCAACAAGCCGCCATCAGGCGGCTTTGTTCATGAGAAACGGCACCTGACGGCGACACAAAGACCGAAAAAGGATGCCGGAAATGACTGAAGATACCGAAATTTCACTGCTTAGGCCGCCCGTTGTGACCATCCGCAGCGCCAAACCGCGCGATCTGCCAGAGCTCAACGAGATGATCGCGGCTCTCGCCGCCCATCACAACGACCCCGCCGCCATCACGCCCGAAAAGCTGGAACGCGATCTGTTCGGCCCCATGCCGTGGATCACTGCGCTTGTTGCCGATACCGGCTCGGGGCTGATCGGTTACGCGATCCTCGTGCCGCTCTACAGAGCCCAGGAAGGCACGCGCGGCATGGACCTCCACCATCTCTTCGTGCTCGACGGCCATCGCGGCCACGGCATCGGCCAGCATCTCGTCGCCCGCGCCCGGGAAATCGCCAAAAACGCCGGCTGCGACTACCTTTCCGTCAGCGCCGCGACCGGCAATTTCGCGGCACATCGTTTCTATGAGAATATGGATTTCAAGCCGCGCCCGGTGACCGGCATGCGCTATATGCAGGCGCTGGCCTGAACGGCTCTGGCCAAGGCTTATCCGGCGGCCTTGGCCAGAACGTCGCCGGCCCATTCATTGAGGCTCTTGCCCGCGAGTTCGGCAGCCTGGGCGGCTCGCCTATGCACTTCGGGGCTGACGCGGAACATCATCTTGCCGGAATAGGGTTTCTGCGGTTGCCTACCGACTTTGGCACAGGTCTCGATATAGTCGTCGACTGCCTCACGAAAGGCAGCCCGCAGTTCGTCTACACCATCCGCGTGGAAGCCGACACCGTCGCGGATGCCGGAAATCTGGCCAAACAGGATGCCATCCTCGTCGTCGTATTCGATACGGGCTGAGTACCCCTTGTAAGTCATTACATTCGTCATGGCATTATCCCCAGACGGGTCAAGTAAGCACGTGCAGCGCGCACCTGATAGCGCTTTGCTTCCTTAGCCGGATGCGGTCGGTGGAAAGTCTCGATCTCCCCGCCCTTGTCAAAGCGGACACGAGAGCCGCTCCCTTCGATGATGGTGCAACCGGCTGAAACAAGCAGGTTTTCGATAGCCGCCCATTCGAGCGTTCCCGATACCGGATCTCTAAAGACAGCTTCCAGCGTCTTACGGTGCTTGCTGTTCATGCAACCAATCTAGTGGATGATAGCACTTTTTGCAAGCATGTCACTCCACGGAAGGCACCGCCTTCAGATAAGCGGCAATCGCCTCCAGATCGCTCTTCGGCAGATGCGCGACGTTCTGCTGGACCTCGACCATGGAGCCGCCGGCGCTGTCGAAATCTGGCGTGAAGCCGGTTTCGAGATAATTGGCAATGTCGCCCTCGCTCCAAGAACCGACATCCTTCGACCCCGGTGTGATATTGGGGATGCTGCCCTTGCCTTCCGGATTGGGACCGCCGGCGAGCCAGCGGTCGGGCTGGAAGCCGCCCATGGGATCGCGCGGCGTATGACATTCGCCGCAATGGCCCGGCCCTTCCACGAGGAACTGACCACGCTTCACCTTTTCATCGGCCGAAGCCAATTCGA
Source organism: Hyphomicrobiales bacterium (assembly GCA_900469955.1). Taxonomy (GTDB): domain Bacteria; phylum Pseudomonadota; class Alphaproteobacteria; order Rhizobiales; family Rhizobiaceae; genus Neorhizobium. The sequence goes on from UBYX01000026.1 coordinate 62,319, forward strand.
CGCGCGGCTGGTCGTTGAAATAGAGATATTTCCAGACGCCCACACCGAGGCGGATGTTGTAGGGGAAACCGAGTTCGTGCGGCGGGGCGATGTTGGAGTTTGCCGGCAGCGTCTTCAGATAGCCGAACAGATCGTTGACATCTTTTGCCGAGAGGCGGGCATAGGAGCCGTAGGGGAAGGACGGATAGAGATGTTCGCCGTTCGGACCAACGCCACGGGTCATGGCATTGCCGAATTGCGCGAGCGTCCAGTTGCCGATACCCGCATTCGGATCGGGCGAAATATTCGGAATGTGGAACGTGCCGAAGGGGCTCGGCAGCGCGCGTCCGCCCGACATCACCTTCAAGGCATCGCCCTGAGCCCCCTTCGCGGCGTGACAGCCTGCGCAGCCGCCAGCCCAGAACAATTGCTCGCCGTTTGCGAGATCAGGTTCTCCGAGATTGGCCCAATAGCTTCCCGGATGCGGGGCGGGCTTCGTCAGCGCCCAGGCTATCCCGGCGCCGACTGCAACGATGACCGCGCCGGCACCCAAGACTTTCGCCCACCGAGACGCCATGCTCTTCTCCTTCAAAATTCGTGAAAGGCCGGCGGCGGATAGCCGCCGGCTTCCGGTCCCACCGATCAGTTCATGGGAGCCCGGTACGTCTTGTGACAGTCGGAACAGATCGGTCCGAGCCGTCCCAATGCCGCCGCCACACCGGCCTTATCTGCCGGCAGGGTGGCGAGCATGGCGTCTGCCTCGGATCCGAGCTTGGCCGCCAGAGCGCGGAAATCATCCGGCTTTTCCCATATTGTCGGCAAAGCCTTTGTCTTGCCTTTGTCCGAGCCGGCAGGGAACTGCTCGGGAAAAGCTTTGATATTGGTGCTGATCGTCGTCAGCGCTGTCTTCACCACGGTCGCATCGTATGGCTTCTCGCCTTTGGCGATCGCACCCAGTGCGCCCGCCGACTGCCCATTTTCCTTCATCAGCTTCTGCCGGGCAGCGATCGCATCTTCCTGCGCGAACGCCGCGGACAGACAGAGACAGGCGGCAGCCGCCGCAATGGCATAAGACCTCAACTGCATGTGCACATTCCTCCCATGAGCCGGCAGGGCCGGTGTGTTGACAACGGCTCACGATGCGATGGGTGCTCGACGGGAGGAAGTAACAAGGCAGTGATAATATTCAATGTTCTGCGACGGACGGCCTACCGAAGGCGGGAGCGGGAATAGAGCCGCCCACTCCCGCGCATGGGTGCTACTTCTTCATGCGGTAGGTCTGATGACAGTCGCCGCAGGTGCCGCCGAGCGCCTTCATCGCAGCGCCGACGCCTGCCTGATCGGCCGGGACGGCGGCGAGCAGCTTATCCGCCTCGGCGGCAAGCTTTTCCGCCTTGGCATGGAAGTCCTTCGGGTTCTGCCAGACGGCCGGAGCAGCTTCCGAATCCGCACCGGATTCCGTCCCTGCCGGAAACTGGTTGGGAAAAGCCTTCATTGTCGTGCTGATGGTGGTGAGAGCGGCAGTTACCGTCGCGGCCTCGTAGGGCTTCTCGCCCTTGGCAATGCCACCGAGCGCGCCGAGGGCGCCACCGACGGCTTTCATCTGCTTCTGGCGCTGAACCTGGGGGCCCTCCTGAGCAACGGCAACGGACAAACCAAGACAGCCGACAACGGCCGCGAGGGCTATGGACTTAAGGCGCATAAAGACATTCTCCTCTTTGGCATCGAATCCGGGCGATCTCGATGATGCGCCGCACCATGACGTCCCTACCGATGACAATGAAGTAACAAATCAGTGAGATTGTCAGGAGAATCAAATCACTAGCCGGGCATCCCCTGCCGCGCATTCGCCGATTTCGGGCCATACTGATTACCCCTTCACACCCTCCCAGAGGGTGAGAAACGAGACCCCGAGCAGCAGCAGACCTGCAATCCGTCCAATCCAGATGGTCGCGTCGCTGTTGCCGACGAGAAGCGTTCGTGCCCGTCCCGCCGCCACCGCAAGCCCGCCGTAGATTGCGAGCTGGGTCACCGCCGTCATCGCCGCCATGACCGCCGCCTGCGGCGCGAGAGGCCCGAAATCCGGCCTCAGAAACTGCGGATAGACCGCGAGCATGAAGAGATAGGCCTTGGGATTGATGAGGCAGGTGACGGCACCGCGTCGGAACGCTTCCCAGTTAGAGCGGGTGTCGGCAGGCCCGACGTGGTCAACGGTGATGGAACTGCGGATCAGGCTGATGCCGATCCAGGCCATATAGAGCGCGCCGAGAATGAGGAGCGGCCTGAACAGCACCGGCATCAGGCTTGCCAGCAGACCGACGCCGATCGCGCCATAGAGCGAATGCACCAACCCACCCAGCATGATGCCGGCAGTCGCGGCAAGACCTGCGGTTCTGCCGCGGGTCAGCGCGTTGGCGAGCACGAAGATCATATCCATGCCCGGCACGACGATGATGCCGAAGAGGAGGGTGAAGAAGAGCCAGAGGTTTTCCGTATAGGTCATGTCAGTTTCTCTTGTCGCGCTTGCGGTCTCCTGAAAGGGAGAGCCTTGTTTTTCAATCGGATATGAAGTCCTATACGGCAGACCAACTGACAGCGTTCTGTCAGTTGCGGTCATTTCCGCGGTGAGAAAAAGCATGCGCAAGGCGTCGCGCCTCTTCGAGATCATCCAGATTCTGCGGCTCGCCCGAAAGCCGGTGACGGCGGCCGAAATTGCCGTGCAGCTCGAGGTGACCGTGCGCTCCATCTACCGGGATATCGCCGCGCTTCAGGCCATGCGGGTGCCGATCGAAGGCGGGCGCGGCATCGGCTATATCCTTCGGCCGGGCTTCACCTTGCCGCCGCTGATGCTTTCGATCGAGGAGACGGAGGCGATCGTGCTGGCGCTGGCGCTTCTGGAGCGCACCGGCGATACCGGGCTCAAACAGGCGGCAAAGCAGGTGAACCGGAAGATCGCGGGCGTCGTGCCGCCGCCGCTGGCGGGCCTCTTTTCCGACAATGCGCTGCATGCCTGGGGTTCGCCGGCACCGGTGCCCGAAGCGGTGGACCTCGCCATGGTGCGCCGGGCGATCCGCGACGAGCAGAAGCTGGCGCTCGACTACCGCGACGAGCTGGGCCGCGCGACGGAGCGGATAATCCGGCCGATCGCGCTCGTCTATTATTCGCAGACGGCCAATATCGTCGCCTGGTGCGAGCTTCGGGAGGCGATCCGCAATTTTCGCGCCGACCGCGTGGAGCATTGCGGGCCGGCGGATGACTTCTTCCGCGGCGAAGGGGAAAAACTACGGGCCTTGTGGGTCGAGGGCTGGGCGGCGTCGGCGCTCTGACAATGCCGGCCTGACAGGCGACAGCTTTACCCCTATGGTGCGCCCGCATCATCGGGACAGCCAGCCACGGGAGCGGATCAATGCGCAAGGCGATCATCGTCTGGGGAGGATCGAGGATCCACGAGCCGGAGGAATGCGCCGGGATCGTCGGAGAGATGCTTCGCGAAGACAGTTTTTCGGTGGAGATCACCGGCGATCTCGGGATCTTCGGCTCTCCGCACGTCGCCGAAGCCGACCTTCTGGTGCCGATAGTCACCGGCGAGACGATTGAAAAGACGCATGCCAAGGCTCTTGTCGAATCGGTGCGCGGCGGACTTGGGCTCGGCGGCCATCACTGCGCGCTCGCGACCTCCTTCAAGGAAAGCCCGGCGTTTCACTACGTGGCCGGTGTCACCTGGGTTTCGCATCCCGGCAATATCATCGATTACCGCGTCAACATCACCAGGCCGAATGACCCGCTGATGCAGGGCATCCCGGATTTCGACTACCGGTCCGAACAATACTACCTGCACTATGACCCCTCTGTGGAAATCCTGGCGACGACGACCTTTACCGGCGAGTATGACGAAGCGGTGCGGAACGTGGTAATGCCCGTCGTCTTCAAGCGGCATTTCGGCAGGGGACGCGTCTTCTATTCCGCCCTCGGCCATGTGGCGGCCGAGTTCCAACATCCGCATATGCGCACCATCCTCAAGCGAGGACTAACCTGGGCGGCGCGTGATACGCGTGCCTAGAAAGGAAGCGTGCGGCTTTCTTCGCGTCCGTGGCCGATGATTTCCATGCGGTCGGCGAAGATCTCGACGACGGCAAAAGTGTTTTCCGTCTCGGTATCGACCATGCCCTTGAAATTGACGTACCAGGTGGTGCCGTCGCGGCCGAGATTGCCGGCGTGGTTGTGGCCGTTCAGATAGGCGATGACATTGCCCGAACGGGCGAAGAGACTGGTCAGTTGTTCATGGCCCCAGAGGTTATGTTCGTTTGCCGGATAGAGCGGATAGTGCCCCATGACAACGACCTTTTCGCCCGCGGCGCTCGCGCGTTCCAGGATGTCTTCCAACCAGGCGAACTGCTCCTCGCCGATGCCGCCATTCCATTCCTTGGCGTTGATCGCGCCCGCGGTCTGCAAAGCCTCCAGCTGCTCCTGCGCCAGCGCGTGGCGCGGGTGGCCGCCCGGCGTCGAAAACAGGCTCACCTCGTTTCCGTCGATTACCACGAAACGGAGCCCCCCGCGTGAAAAATCATGCCATGGGGCGGGCATGCCGAGCCGCGCATGCACATCGTCCAGCCGCTCAGGCGACAGGAAGAAATCGTGATTTCCGGGCAGAAGGAAACTCTCGTGGCGCAGGCCCTCGTAGACCGAAAGGATCGCATCGTAGTTTTCCCAGTCGCGATCGATGAGATCGCCGAGCGTTACCACGAAGGACAGATCCTCGCCGTTCAGTATGCCGACGGCTTCCTGCAGCTTCCCCACGCTGTTGCGGTAGTAGCGATTGAGGTCCGCCCAAGGCTCGGCATCGGCATATTGCGGATCGGCGATAACGCCGAAGCGAACGAGAGGTTTTTCCTGGGGCATGGGGCGGCAATAGACCGGTGTTGAGACAGGTATGTGACAGAGGGTCGATAGCGACTATCCCGCATCGCCGCAACAGTCAGAAGGGAAGTTCCGCGGGCGACTTCACAGGTACCTCGAATGGGCGGAAGTGCTTCAGGTTATGGGTGATGATCGTCAGCCCATGATGACTGGCAGTGCCGGCGATTATCGCATCTACAGCGCCCGGGTTGTGGCCCGCCGAAACGGCCTTCGCTTCCAGCCTCCCTGATTCGCGTGCCGCCGCCGCGTCAACCTCAAGGATCCGATCCCCATATCCCGCAACAAGCCCCTGCAGGAACATTTCTACAAGTGCCGCTTTGGACGTCGCTCCTCTGGCCTCCAGCAGCCGAACACCTTTCTCGATCTCATGGATGGTCATGGCAGACAAATAGATGGCTTTCAGCTTCTCCTGTTCCTCCAGCCACTCCGCGAAGACCGGCGTCGCCGCGGTCTTGGAAGGCGAGAACATCGAGATGATATTCGTATCGAGAAGGAAGCCGTTCAAAGATCGACCTCGCGGCTCGGCGCCGGGTTCCTTGCAAATACGTCGTCATTCAGATCGATATCTGCCGGAAAGTTCCTGAGATATCGGATGAGGCTCGGGCGGTCCTTTCCAAGTGCCTTCTGGGCCAGCTCGGCAGCGCCGACACTGACGAGGACCGCCGCCGGCTTGCCGTGACGCGTGATCGTCACGAACTCGCCTGCGGCCGCCTGATCGACAAAACTGGAAAAGCCTGCCTTGGCATCCTTCAGGCTGACTTCCGACATAAGGGCCTCCAAAGTGGTCATTTGTGACCATTTTAGAGGCTGGCTTTTGCTGAATCAAGCCTCTCCCGGCACCCAGAACAAAAACACCCGGCGTTCGGAAACGCCGGGTGCATGTTTCGGGTTAAAACCGAGGACGATGATTTTTGGGAATTACTTCGTTGCCGCTTCGTAGCGCTCGAGCACGTAGTCCCAGTTGATCAGGTTGTCGACGAAGGCTTCGAGATATTTCGGGCGCGCATTGCGGTAGTCGATGTAATAGGAATGTTCCCAGACGTCGACGCCGAGGATCGGCTCGGCGCCGTGAACGAGCGGGTTTTCACCGTTCGGGGTTTTGGAAATGACGAGCTTGCCGTCCTTGACGGAAACCCAGGCCCAGCCGGAGCCGAACTGCGTCGTGCCGGCGGCAATGAGATCGGCCTTGAACTTGTCGTAGCCGCCGAGATCGCTGTCGATCGCAGCCTGCAGCTTACCCGGCAGCGAGGTGCCGCCGCCGCCCTTCTTCATCCACTTCCAGAAATGGATGTGGTTGTAGTGCTGGGCCGCGTTGTTGAAGAGGGTCTGGTGGGTGCCGAAGGACTTCTTCACGACTTCCTCGACCGAAAGGTCGCCCAGGCCGGCTTCGGCCGCGAGCTTGTTGCCCGTGTCCACATAGGCCTTGTGGTGCTTGTCGTGGTGGAATTCCAGCGTCTCCTTCGACATGTAGGGCGAAAGCGCTTCGTAGTCGTATGGGAGTTCGGGAAGTTCGAAAGCCATTGTCTTACTCCTTTTCGGCAAACACCTTGAATGGACGTCGTGCGGGAACATAGGTGCGCGGTGGGCAAGAGGCAACGGTGAAACTGCCAAAAATCAAGAGGATCGAGCCAAGACCTTGCGGAATTTCGGACTTAAAAGAAAAGGGCTACATCACCGATTCGAAGCGCTCGCCATGAAGTCCCAATTTGCCCTTGCCGCCCTCGTGACCGCAGCCGGCTTTGTCTCAGCCCAGGCCGCCTCGGACGACGCATGGAAGGAGTTCGCCAGGGTGGTGGAACAGAAATGCCTGGCCGCCGCCAACGGCATGATCGAGGCGCCGAAAGCGGTGGTCGATCCCTTCGGCAGCGAAAAATTCGGGCTCGCAATCGTCACCGGCAAGGCGAAGGGCGCCAGGGTTCAGATCAGCCATATCTGCGTCATGGACAAGCAGACCAAGGCGGTCGAACTGGGCGGGGAACTCGGACCGGACATGCTGAAACTGACGCTGCCGAAGTGAGGAGCGGCCATATGCCGATCCCGCCGGGCGGGAACCTTTGATCGCATCCGCGAATTGAATGCGACCGCAGGCCGCAAAAGAGGAGGCTGCATGTCGCTCGATTTCCTGGCGTCCGACTTCCTGATTTTCATAGTTATCGGCTTTCTGGCGCAGATCGTGGACGGGGCGCTCGGCATGGCCTTCGGGGTGCTGACCACCACCAGCCTGCTGGCCGTTGGCGTGCCACCTGCCGTGGCGAGCGCGATGACCCATGTCACCGAATGCTTCACCACGGCCGCCTCCGGGCTATCGCATCTCTACCACCGCAACGTCGACTGGCGGCTGGTAGCGCGGCTTGCGCCAGCCGGCATGCTCGGCGGCGCGATCGGCGCCTATCTGCTCTCCAATATCGACGGCAAGGCGATCGAGCCATTCGTCTCGACTTATCTGATCGCGGTCGGCCTGTTCATTCTCTACAAGGCGTTTCAGCCGAAATGGCCGCGCGACGTACGCGACTGGATCGTGCCCTTCGTCGGCGCCGGCGGAGGCGTATTGGACGCCATGGGCGGCGGCGGATGGGGGCCGATCGTGACCAGCAGTCTGCTCGGCCGCGGCCACGATCCGAAGAAGGTCATCGGCTCCACAAACCTCACCGAATTCGCCGTGACCACCGTGATCTCGCTGACCTTCATTCTGGCGCTCGGCTGGTCGGAGCTTTCCTCGGCGGTCGGCCTCATCATCGGCGGCGTGCTTGCCGCCCCGCTCGGCGCGCTGATCGTCCGAAGGCTGCCGGTGAAGCCGCTGATGATCGCGGTGTCGCTCATCATCATCGGCACGGCCGCCATCCGGCTCTTCTGAGGGAGAATGCGGGATGGCAGGATCGCCGGGTACGGAGAGCCTCAAGCGCAAACTTCAGCCCATGCCGGATGACATTGCGGAGCGGCTGAAGGCGGAGGGGCTGGAAAAGGCCTATGCGGTTCGACCCGCCTATCAACGCAACGATTATCTGGGCTGGATTGCGCGGGCCAAGCAGGAGGCGACCCGCGAAAAGCGCATCCGCCAGATGCTCGACGAGCTCAAAGCCGGCGGCGCGTATATGCGGATGAAATATTCCGGACCCACCGGGCGGGAGTAAGGCGGACTGTCGACCGACTTCTCCTCATGCTATATATGATGGGACGGTGGCCTCCGGCGAATTCGCCAATGAAAGCGAAGTTGTGACCGAAGGGCTGCGTTATCTTTCCGACCATGATGCGGAAATCGAACAGTGGCTGAGGGATGAGTTCGTGTCGACAATCAAGGCGCACGACCCGTCCAAAGCTATTCCAATTGAGGAGGTCCGGCGGCGGATCAATGCTCATATGGATGCGCGCGATAAAGATGCTCGCTTTCCGGTTGTATTCGATCCGGTGGCGGGACGCAGATCTCGCTGAACTGTACGACTATATCGCGCCGAGAGGCGGGCGTTCGGTTGCACGCCGATACATCAACCAGCTTGTCGACTACTGTACTTCTTTCGAGACATTTCCCGCTCGCGGCACCAGGCATAACGACATCGGCCGCAGCATTCGAATCGTCGGTTTCAAGCACAAGGCGAGCATTGTCTTTCGGATTGAAGGCGACTGGGGTGTCATCATGCGCATCCTGCATCCCGGCAAGAGCCTTGGCCATGACGACGAGGAAAACGGCGGCGGCTTGATCTAGAAACGCCGCCGTCCTCAAATCTCAGACGTCGTCGCCGGTCGTGGAGCGCGCCCAGTCCATGTAGACTTCCAGCGCCTTGCGGGCGACGGGGCCTTCCTGCAGCGGGCGATCCTCGAACTTGTTGACCGGGACGATCTTGGAATAGTTGCCGGAGGTGAAGATCTCGTCGGCATCCATGAAGTCTTCGACCGTCAGTGTCGTTTCGCGGACGTCGAAGCCCGCCTTCCGTAACAGTCCGATGACCCGCGAGCGGGTGATGCCGGCGAGGAAGGTGCCGTTGGCGACCGGCGTCATCACCACCCCGTCCTTGACCATGAAGATGTTGGAGGATGCCGTTTCGGCGACATTGCCGTTCATGTCGCGGGCGAGCGCATTGTCGAAGCCGCGGTTGCGGGCGTCGAGGATCATGCGGCCGCTGTTGGGGTAGAGGCTGCCGGTCTTGGCGGCGGTCATCGCCACTTCCGGATTGGGACGGCGGTAGGGCGAAACCGTCAGCGAGGACGGCTTCGCGGTGTGCATCGGCGCTTCGAAGAGGCAGAGCGCGAAACGGGTGGATTCGGGGTCGGCGGTGACGACGCTGAAGGGCATGCCGTGTTCGCTCCAGTACATCGGCTTGATGTAGATCGCGGTCCTGCCGTCGAATTTCTTCACCCCTTCCCAGGCGAGCGCCTCGATTTCCTCCGCCTTCACCACCGGCTTCATGCCCATGTTTCTGGCCGAGCGGTTGACGCGCTGGCAATGCAGGTCGAGATCGGGCGCGATGCCGTCGAACCAGCGGGCACCGTCGAAGACCGTGGAGCCGAGCCACATGGCATGCGACGTCGGACCGATCAGCTTGGGATTGCCTTCGAGCCACTCGCCATCCACAAAGGTCCAGGTGGTGGTGCGGGCGGATGTATCGACGGCCATTGGCATTCTCCTTGACGTTCTTCGAATTGCGCGCCGAGTGAAGGCCTTAGCCACCGGGAAGGTCAAGGAGAAATTTGTCGTCCGGCCCTCGGCAGGAGAACGGCATATGCTCGCCAATTCATTGAAATCACGATTCTTTTTCGCTGGCCCGCACCGCGACGAATAGATGTATCACAAAAAATCATGCGATTTGTGGAGAGACGCGGCAGGGAACTCCGGGGCCGATGATGCGTTCCCGCTCCGCCGCGCACCAAGGCAGTCACGGTGCCGGCGAGACGTGGCAGGAACGAGGCTGGGCGGACATGATCTCCTTGTTGGAAGAGGGTCAAAGCTGCTGGCGGATTGCCCGCGCCGAGCGGCTTTCGGTGATCATCGACGCCGCCGATTTCTTTCACTACGCCAAGCAGGCGATGCTCAAGGCGAAGCGCTCGATCTATCTGATCGGCTGGGACTTCGATACGCGCATCCGGCTGGAGCCGGGAAGAAAAGATGCACAGCGGCCGGACAAGCTGGGGCGTTTCCTCAACGCGCTTGCAAAGAAGAACGCCAAGATAGACATCCGGATCCTCAAATGGGACGTGGGCCTCTTGTCTTCGCTGACACGCGGCGAAACGCCCTTCTACATCCTTCGCTGGCTTTTCAACGACCGCATCCATCTGAAGCTCGATGGCGCGCATCCACTGACGTCGGCTCATCACATGAAGCTGCTGGTCGTCGACGACCGCCTGGCCTTCTGCGGCGGCATCGACATGACGGCCGGCCGCTGGGACACGCGGGAACATCGCGAGGCCGATCCGGCTCGGCGTTCTCCCATGGGCTTTGCGGAAGCGCCGTGGCACGACGCGACGAGTTGCTGCTCCGGACCGCTGGCGGCGGCCCTTGGAGAGCTTGCACGCGAACGCTGGAAGACGGCAACCGGAGAAACACTCGAACGCCATGTGGTGGACGGCGACCCGTGGCCGGAGGATCTCGAGGTCGAATACGAGAATATCGACGTCGGCATAGCCCGCACAGCCCCTGAATATCTCGAGCGGAAGCAGGTGAGCGAAATCGAGACCGCAACGCTCGCGATCATCGCCACGGCGAAAAAGACCCTCTATGTGGAAAGCCAGTATTTCGCCTCCCGCCGCGTCGCCGAAGCCATGGCGGGGCGCCTGCGCGAACCGGACGGGCCGGAAATCGTCCTCATCAATCCAGCAGGCGCGGAGGGCTGGCTGGAATCCAAGGCGATGGATTCGGCCCGCATACGGCTCATCAAGCTCGTCCAGGACGCGGATACCCGCAAAAGATTCCGCATATACTATCCGGTGAACGACGCCGGCACACCGATCTATGTGCACGCAAAACTGATGATCGCGGATGACCGCGTCCTCAAGATAGGCTCGGCAAATCTCAACAATCGCTCGATGGGTTACGATACGGAATGCGACCTCATACTGGAGGCCGGTGACGACCAGCCGGAGCTTCGCCGAAAAATCATGGAGGAACGCGATGCGCTGCTCTGCGAACATCTCGGCTGCTCGCGGGCGGATGTCCGAAACGGTCTGAAGCAGGCGCATGGGTCGGTCATCGGTGCCATCGACCTCCTGAATCGCGATACGGGCCGCGGTCTGCGTCCGGTCCCGGTTCGTGAACTCACGCCGGCCGAAGAACTGATGGCAGAATCCGACATGGCCGACCCGGAACGGCCGGCCGGGGTGACCTATCGCACATCCGCTTTCCTGCGGAACAAGTTCCACCGCCGGCCGGCCGGGTCGAAGTAAGATCGCGGCGGCTCGCGAACTCTGCCTGCCTCGCTCACGGATTTCGTGGCGGCGGAGCACCTTGCAGGAGATTGGCATGGGAAGGGTTGGCGGGGTCGAGGCGGCTGTCGCTCTGGGGCCATTGGCCAGGATCGTTCATCCAGACGATACTCAGAACACACCCGATCAGGATCAACAAAACCGCAACAAAAAGCCAACGCATCAGTTCGGGAACTCCACTTTTCCGGAACAAGAAGATTTTAGGCGGCGAGGAACCGGCCCATGAAGCCGCGGATCAGCGGCACAACCTCGTCGAGGTTGGTCTCCAGCAGCCAATGGCCGCCATCGAGCAGATGCAGTTCCGCCTTCGGCAGATCACGCAGATAGGCGCGGGCGGATTTTTCCGGCATGTAGCCGTCCTGCGGGCCCCAGACGATCAGCGTCGGAGGCTGGTGGTCGCGCAGATACTGCTGGTATCGCGAAAACCATTCGACGTTCTCGCGAAGCTTGGCGATGACGTCGATGGCGATCTCGCGCCGGCGCTCATCCATCAGCGACCAATGCAGTTTCCAAAGGTCTGGCGAAATCCGTTCGGCGATCTCCGGCCGCACCTCGTTCAGGAATTCTTCCCTGAACCCCTCTTCGCTTACCGCATCGGCGATCTTCTGCCTCGCCTCAGGCGTCGGATTGCGCCAGTATTCCTGGAGGCTCGCATATTTCGGACCGAGAACATCCTCGTAGATATCGCCGTTCTGGATGATCAGCGCCGCGATCCGCTGGGGGTCGCGGATAGCTAGGCGAAGGCCGATCTGCGAACCGAAATCGTGGAGATATAGCGCGAATCTCTGCAGACCGAGCTTATGGGTGAAGGTGTCCAGGAAGTCGGCGAAACCGTCGAAATCGTAGCGGAAGCCGTCCGGCGTGTCGGTATAGCCGCTGCCGGGAAAATCGGGCGCAACGAGGTGCCAGCGGTCGGCAAGCCGGGGCATCAACTCCCGGAATTCATAGGAGGAACAGGGATAACCGTGCGGCAGAAGCAGAACGGGAGCGCCTGCCCTACCCGCTTCCCGATAAAAAACCTTCATGCCCGCAAGATCGAGCCATCTGTGTTTCACCCGCATCTCGTCGAGGCCGGTGTTGGGGATCACGTCCATGATCATCCTCCGTGACGATGTTTATTTCGACATCTTTCAGCCGGATATAATCCGTGACCCTTACAGCAAAACATATTGGCGGTGATGCGGCAGCGCGGCAAAACGGATTGACTCCTGGTCGCAGCGATTGCACCGTTGCCGCTTCCGCACCATCAAATCGTCTGGAACCATGCCGAAGATCCGCAGGATGTCGCTCACGCAGGAACTGGTCGATCTCTGCTTTCGCGAAGAGACCGATCCGGGGCCTCCGCCCTCATGGCAGCCGATGACCGAGGAGGACTACGCCTCGTTGACGGATCGGTTGACGCAGGAGATCGGCGACAGGCCGCTATGGATCTTCGCCTATGGCTCGCTGATCTGGAAACCGGGCTTCGATTCCATCGCCTCGCGGCGGGCAACCGCATTCGGCTGGCACCGCTCCTTCTCGCTCAGGATCGAACGCGGCCGCGGCTCGCCCACACAACCGGGGTTGATGATGGTGCTTTCCCGCGGCGGGCGCTGCGACGGGGTGATCTATCAGGTGGCGGACGACGAAAAGCGGATGCAGATCGAAAAGGCACTTCGCCGCGAGGTCAGCAATCGCGACAGCCTGACCTCGATGCGATGGCTGACGGTCAGGACCGAAGACGGGGAAACCGTACAGGCGCTTACCTTCTGGGTGGGCGGCAACAGCGACCGGCTCGTCCGCCCGCTCTTGCCGCTTCACGACGTTGCGCCGGTTCTTGCCCGCGCCTGCGGGCATCGCGGTTCCTGCGCGGAATATCTCTACAATACCGTCGTGCATCTTGCCGAATTCGGCATTCACGACCGCAATCTCTGGAGGCTGCAGGAACTGGTGGCGGAGGAGATCAGGGCGATGCATGCCAAGGCCTCGATCTCCGAACACGCATAACCGGTTGCAATTCCGAACCGGTTAAGCTATGTAGAATCCGATTTCACAATGCAATCGGTTGGGAGGCCGTCATGCGTCCAGTCCTCTATTTTCATCCGTTCTCGTCCTACTGCCAGAAGGTCCTGACGGCGCTTTACGAAAACGACACCGCTTTCGACACCCGTATGTTGGGGCCTGACGATCCCTCGGCCTATCAGGAACTCATCGCAATGTGGCCGGTGAAGCGCTTTCCGGTGCTGGTGGACGACGGGAAGCCGGTCTTCGAGGCGACGATCATCATCGAATACATGCAGTTGCACTATCCCGGCCCGGTGCGGCTGATCCCGAACGATCCGGATGAAGCGCTCGAGATCCGGATGCTCGACCGGTTCTTCGACAACTACATTTCCACACCGCAGCAGAAGATCGTCTTCAACGCCATCCGAGAGGAAGACAAGCGCGATGCCTATGGCGTGCAGGATGCGCGCGACATGCTGGACGCCGCCTATGGCTGGCTCGATCAGCGGATGGAGGGACGGGAGTGGGCCGCCGGCGACCGGTTCAGCCTTGCCGACTGTGCGGCCGCGCCATTCCTGTTTTACGCCGACTGGTCGCATGAAATTGGCCACCGGTTCGCCAATGTCCGGGCGTATCGCGGCCGGTTGCTCGCGCGCCCATCCTTCGCACGCGCCGTGGACGAAGCGCGGCCCTATCGGCAGCTCTTTCCGCTCGGCGCGCCGGACAGAGATTGAGTGGGCAGGAACCCAGCCAAAGGGTTGTCTTGACGCAAGATGACTTGCCGTAGTTGTATCGCAAGTCATTCTCTCCGCAATGCAGTGCAAGGTGACCCGATGCTCGATGGCCTGCCCTATCCGGTGATCGTCGTTCCCGGCATCACCGCCACCTATCTCGACGACCACTATTCGCTTCCGCCCAACACCATATGGTCGGTGATCCAGAAGGATTACGACCGGGCCGCGCTGCATCCGGACAATCTGCGTTTCGAAGCGACAGAACCGGCGCTGGTGCGCGGCGGCCAGCTTTTCGAAATCTGCTACCGCGAACTCCTTGAGGAGCTGCGCTACAATCTCAGGGCAAGGGAAACCGAGCCGGTGCCGGTCTACCCCTTTTCCTACGACTGGCGGCAGCCGCTCGATGATTGCGCCGAGCAGCTTGCACGGATGATCAACGAGGTGATCGACCGCACCTCGCTGATGCGCCATTACGACAAGAAGAATTACGGGGTCGATCCGAAGGTCAATCTTGTCGGCCACTCCATGGGCGGCCTGGTGATCACCAACTATCTGCGGAAATTCGGAAGCCAGAAGAAGGTGGCGAAGGTGGTGACGCTCGCGACGCCCTATCGCGGCTCCTTCGAAGCGGTCATCAAGATCACCACGGGAACGGCTAATCTCGGCACCTCACCGCCGAGTTCCCGCGAGCGCGAAGCGGCACGCATGACGCCGTCGCTCTACCATCTCCTGCCGGATCTTCCCGATGCCGTCGCCATCGACGACGCATCTTTGCCGAAAAGCCTCTTCGAGCCCGCCGTCTGGCAACCCTCGATCATGGAGACGATCGCCGAATATATCCGGTTGCGCGGACTGAAGCCGGCAGGCCGGCAGCAACAGGCACGGGCGCTTTTCAAGGCCTTGCTCGACGAGGCGAAAACGACCCGTCAGGCGCTTGCCCGGTTCAAGCTCGAGGATGCGTCCCTGACGGACGAGGATTGGCTATGCGTCATGGGTGTTGATGCCAATACCCGCGTCGCTCTGAAGATCGCACAGCGGCAGGGACATCCGGAATTTGAGTTCAGCAGCAGCGACCGGGACAACAACTGGGACAACACGGACGAGGACCTGCGCCGCCGCACCGGAGACGGCACTGTGCCCTATGACGGCGCCATTCCGCATTTCCTTCCGCTGGAGCGACTGGTCTGCGTTCGCCCTCACGACTACGGCTACTGGGAACTGGCCGACCGGGCTGCCACCCAGTTCGGCGGCTTCCATGGCATCCTGCCGAATATGGACATGCTGCACCGGCTGATCGTGCGCTTCTTCAAGAGGCAGAGGGACACGCACGGCAATACCTGGGGTTCGCCGCCCGCTGGCGTCAGCAAGGAAAACTGGCGGCCTCCGCTCGTCGGAGGCCTGGAAGCCAAGAACAGGACATAGCGCCGGCGGCGAAAAGACGTCAGAAGCTGCTGTCCGTCGCGACCGCATGGCCGTGCATGGCAGCCCAGATCATCCGGACCTCGCGCCGGAGCACCGCGCTCGGGCGCACGCCCCCGCTCGAATAGTTGCTGTATTTCTGCCGATAGGCCTCGATGAAGGTCGTCACGGCCTCCATCACATCGTCATGCTGAACGACCTTGCGGCGCAGCTCCTCCCGCTCCGAATGCAGCATTTCAAAGGTCTGAACCAGCAGCCGAAGGTCTTCCATGGGGATGCTGAGATGCGGGCGTTCCGCGGAAGCGGCGCTGACTTCGGCGCGGAGGCGGTCAAGGATTTCGTTGAGTTGTTCGGACATGGTCAGATTCTCCTGAGCCAACCGGATATCCCAAGAAAATCGGCCAAACCATGGCAGGATTGAGGCGATTGGGACACAGTGCGGGATCAAAGACGCGCCGCCAGGAAATCGATATAGGTCCTGATACGCACCGCCAGATGCTCGTGGCCGGCGTAAACCGCATGGATTTCCTCTATATCCTCCGGATTGAAATCCTCAAGGACCGGAATAAGGCGCCCCGCCTCGATATCCGGTTCCACATGGAAACGGCCGACACGCCCGATGCCGAGGCCGGCAAGGCAGAACTGCCGGATGATCGAACCGCTGCTGGCCTTCAAGCTTCCCGAGACGGGGCGGATGTCGCGCCGACCGCTTTCCGGATCACGGAAAGGCCAGCCCTCCACGGCTCTGCGGAAATTGAAATTGATACAGTTGTGACGGGCAAGGTCCTCCGGTGTTTCCGGCGTGCCCTGCTTTTGCAGATAGTTTGGGGAGGCAATCACCACCTGCCGGCTCTCGCCGAGCTTTCTGGCCATCAGGGCCGAATCACGCAACGGCCCGTGGCGGATCGCGATATCCACCCGCTCGCGAATCAGGTCGACCACGTCGTCGGTCAGCGTGATGTCGAGCTGCACCTCGGGAAAGAGCTGCAGGAATTCGCCCGCGAGCGGAAGGATGTATCGTTCCCCGAAACCGACCGAAGCATTGATGGAAAGCAGACCGCGCGGCAGCATTCGCCCGCCCCCGGAAACGACCTCTTCGGTATCAGCGATCTCGGCCAGGATGCGCTGGGCGCGGGCTAGATAGGTTTCGCCCTCCGGCGTGAGTTGTAGCAGGCGCGTGGAGCGGACGACGAGTCGCGTGCCGAGGCGGTTTTCGAGACGCGTCACGAGCTTGCTCACCGCCGATGGCGAAAGCTTCAGCTTGCGCCCGGCGGCCGAAAAGCTTTTCAGCTCGGCGGCAAGCGCGAAAACTTCCATTTCACCGGCCCGGTTGTCCATTGTCTTCCCCTACTCGGCTACGCCTAACGGTCATGAGGATATCAGCGGCTGCCGGTCTTAACCCTCCCCCTTGTGGGGAGGGGGGCCGGCAGGCGGGAGGGGTTTTCATGCGAGCAACGGCCCCACAAGGCGGAGGGGCTC
>UBYX01000027.1 GCA_900469955.1 Hyphomicrobiales bacterium
ATCTCTCGGGTCGGGCACCCTATACCTTCAAGCTTCATGTTGGCGATTCCCAAGGCAAACTACGCCGCATGTGCATCGCACAATGAAGACGCTGCCCTTTTTCCATCTTCTGCTCGTTGTAGCTAGCGCGTTACTTGCCGTCTTCAGTGATGCCGCAGACGCCAAATGTTCTGCGAACGGAAGGGATGGAACTTCTTGGTCATTCATCACGTTTGACGGCCAAAGGAGCAACTATGCGGATTATCTTTATTGTCATGATTGCCTCGGTACTGAGTATCCTGGCATTTAAATATGTGGATCAAGGCCTCGGCGGCGGTGAAATCATGGCTTCGCCAGCCGAACTCTCAGCTCAGAATTGAACTGACCCCCGCAACCTTGTCACCTTCCGATGCCGCATCAACCCTTTTTCTAAGCGACACCATCCCGCTAAAGCTTCGTCCGTATTCTCGGAAGCAAGCTTTACCCGCCTCACCGGCACATCCGGAAGCAGCCTCCGCGAAGTCATGACTATTCTCACGCATCGTTGACTTCAGAGGCCCCTTCTACGGCGGAACCTTCCGTTTTTTGGGATGTTCAAATGCGAAAGAGGAGAAATTTCCATGAACGCCCGAAACATCCTTATGGCTTTGGGATCAGCCATCGTCGGGGCTTTGGTCGCAGCGCTTCTGTTGCATTCGGCGGGGCCGACGGCGACGGCGAAAACGGATCGCCTCAGCGGCTCACCCTCGGAAACGGCATTCATGCCGGAGCGTTTTGGCGTCCCGAGCTCCACACAGTAAGACATCCATCTCGACGACGGAGCCGGCGCGTAAAGGCGCCGGCTCCTGCTTCTCAATGAACTGAACCGCCGCCCTCTTCCTCTTCGAAGGAGACAGCCACATCGCTATTAGCCGAAAGCCGCACCGTGTTTCCTTCGATATCGGCAACAAGATCGAGCGGAATGAAATGATGATGGCCTTTATGGCCTCCTTCACCGCTGTCTTTCCTGGTCAGCTTGATCCGGCTTCCTTCGACGCCATCGACAGTCCCGACATGGACGCCGTCGGCACCGATGACTTCCGCATGTTCCTTGATTCTCGCAGCATCGATCATTGGAGACCTCCTTTTCTGCGGCTGAACAACGTGCGAGCGGCGATATCGATGCATCGGGAAAAGTGCCGCAGGCTGATGCGGATCAAAGTCGACTACCTTACCGATATTTAAGTACATCGCCGACGCATTTCGTGTCATCGGAAGCGTGGCCCCATGCATCTGCCGGATACGGGTGCATAATACCGGATAGCCTTGAAGATCGCGTGCGGATCCGCCTCCACTTCACCACGAAGGACATGACCTTGAACGTGCAGAAGACGTTAGAACCCGCAGAGAAGACGGCCGGCGCAGCCGACTTCGCCGCAATTCTCACGGAGTCGGGATCC
The DNA here is from genome assembly GCA_900469955.1 of Hyphomicrobiales bacterium. Taxonomy (GTDB): domain Bacteria; phylum Pseudomonadota; class Alphaproteobacteria; order Rhizobiales; family Rhizobiaceae; genus Neorhizobium. The sequence goes on from UBYX01000027.1 coordinate 1,419, forward strand.
GGCAAGAAGCGCCGCCGGTTCTTCTGGCCGCTCCTGCTCATCGTGCTTCTAGCGATAGCGGTCGGCGCCTACGCCTATCTCGGCAGCAACGGCCCCCAATATACCTACAGCACGATGCCGGTTGCGCGCGGCGACCTTTCCGTTATCGTCACAGCCACTGGATCGGTCCAGCCAACCGAGCAGGTCGATATATCCAGCGAACTGTCGGGCACGGTCCGCAAGGTGCACGTCACCTACAACAGCGCCGTCAAGGCCGGCCAGGTGCTCGCAGAACTCGATACGAACAAACAGGAAGCCGATGTGCAGAGCGCGCGGGCTCAACTGGCGTCGGCAAAAGCCAACGTGCTGAAGGCCGAGGCGGAAGCCGCTTCGGCGAAAACCACCCTCGACCGCTTGAGCGGGCTCGTCAGCAACCGTGTTTCCAGTCAGCAGGATCTGGATGCCGCGAGATATACCTACGAATCGACGCTGGCCACCAAAGCCATCAATGAGGCTGCTGTACAGTCGGCCGAAGCGGCATTGCGCCTTGCGGAAGTAAACCTTTCCAAGCTGACGATCGTGTCGCCCGTCGACGGTATCGTGCTGACGCGTGACGTCGATCCCGGCCAGACAGTTGCTTCCTCACTCAATGCCCCGGTGCTGTTCACCATCGCCGGAGACCTCCGGCAGATGGAACTGCAGGTCGCGGTCGACGAGGCGGATGTCGGCCAGGTGAAGGAAAGCCAGGGCGCAGTCTTCTCGGTCGATGCCTATCCGGATCGCACTTTTCCGGCGAAGATCGAGACGGTGCGGTTTGCGTCGGAAACCGTGTCGAATATCGTCACTTATAAAGCGATCCTGACTGTCGACAATCAGGAACTTCTTCTGAGGCCCGGCATGACGGCAACGGCGGACATCAACGTCGAGTCGGTCAAGGATGCCGTTCTCATTCCGAATGCCGCACTTCGCTACTCGCCACCGGCCGTGTCTCGATCCGGCGGCAGTATACTCACAAGGCTCTTCCGGCCCCCGCGCGCGCCTGGCGGTAGCCGCGGCTCCAACAGCGACAGCGCCGACAAATCCGCGCGCAGCATTTGGGTGCTCCGGAATGGCCAACCGCAGCGGATAAGCGTCCAGACAGGATCATCCGATGGACGGTCCACGGTCATGCAATCGGGCGATCTCAAGGAGGGCGATCTGGTGATTACCTCCGCGATAGCGCGAAACGGATGAGGCTACCCAATGCAGGACCCTCTCATCCAGTTCAGACAGGTTTCCAAGTTCTACGGTCGCGGCGAGGCGACCATCCGGGCACTCGACCACGTCGACCTTTCCATCTCGCGAGGAGAATTCGTGTCGGTCATGGGACCTTCCGGGTCGGGCAAGTCCACCTGCATGAACATCATCGGGGGGCTCGATGTGCCATCCACCGGCGAGTATCTCTTTCAAGGTATCCCGACCAGGGGCTTCAGCCGCACCCAATTGACGCTGCTGCGCCGGCATATGCTCGGCTTCGTGTTTCAGGGTTTCAATCTGCTGGCGCGGACATCGGCGGTCGAAAACGTCGAACTGCCGTTGACCTATCGTGGGATGGACGCTCGGGAGCGCCGCAGGCTCGCTATGGCCGCTCTCGAACAGGTGGGGCTGAAAGGCCGGGAAGATCACACGACGCAGGAATTATCGGGTGGCCAGCAACAGCGGGTGGCGATCGCCAGGGCAATCGTGACCGACCCGGCGGTCCTGCTCGCGGATGAGCCGACCGGTAACCTTGATACCAGGACAAGCACCGAGATCATGCAGTTGATCACCCGCCTCAACAACGAGCGGGGCATTACCGTGATCATGGTGACGCACGAAGAAGACATAGCAGCTTATGGCCAACGTCTTCTGCGCTTCGTCGACGGCCGCCTCACCTCCGATGAGGTTCGTCAAAAGGAGGTGGAGATTGTTCATTGAGACCGCGAAACTTGCCTTGCGGGCTATCAGCAGGAATATATTGCGGTCGTTCCTGACCGTGCTCGGTGTCGTGATCGGCGTTGCCGCCGTCATCGCCATGGTCACGATCGGCAACGGTACGACGGCACAGGTAAAAACCGAGCTTCAGAGGCTCGGCACGAACACGCTTTTCCTGCGGCCGGGGCAATGGGGACCGGGCCGTGCCAGCACCGAGGCAAAACGCTTCGACGACAAGGATGTTGAGGCGATACGGGATCAGATATCGGGTCTCAGAGCCGTTGCGCCGATCAACCGCGGCACGGCCACGGCCGTGGCCGGCGGTCAGAACCATTCGACGAGCGCGATCGGCACCACCAAAGACTACCTGATCGCTCAGGACTGGGATCTGGTATCCGGACGGGAGTTTCTGCCTGCCGAGGAGCGCGGGCAGGCCGCCTGCATCATCGGAGAAACTCTACGCAAGGAACTCTTCGGATCGGCGGACCCGGTTGGACAGACGATCAGGCTCAGCAATGTCTCTTGTCCGGTCGTAGGCCTGCTTGCCGCGAAGGGACAGTCGGGCATGGGCGATGATCAGGACGATACGGTGCTGATGCCGCTCAAGCTCCACCAGCGGCGGATAGGTGGCACGACCACGATCTCCAGCATCGTCCTCTCTGCCCACGATGGCGTCTCGACCTCAAGGGTTCAATCCGATGTGGAAAGCCTTCTGAGAGAGCGCCGGCGTATCGGCATCGGCCGGGAGGATGATTTCTCCGTCAACGATATGTCGCAGATTGCCTCCACCATGACCGGCACGACTATGCTTCTGACCGGGCTGCTCGGGGCCGTGGCTGCTGTCAGTCTGCTGGTGGGCGGGATAGGCATCATGAACATCATGCTCGTTTCGGTGACCGAGCGCACCCGCGAAATCGGCATCAGGCTCGCGATCGGAGCGCTGGAAAATCAGGTCCTGACGCAGTTTCTCGTCGAAGCCGTGATGCTGTCCATCTTTGGCGGCGTTACCGGGATTGTCACAGGCCTCTTGCTCGCTTACGGAGTCGTCAGCTTTCTCGGTGTGCCCTTCGTTACCAGTCCTGCCATCATTTTCGTGGCGTTTGCCTTCTCGGCGGCAATCGGCATGATCTTCGGTTACTTCCCAGCCCGCCGCGCGGCTCAGCTTAATCCGATCGAAGCGTTGCGGCACGAATAGCCGCCAAAAAGAAAGGGCCGAATGGCCCTTCTCGTCGTCAGGATGTTGTAGAAATCAGGCGTGCGCTTCGGCTTCGCGCTGCTTGGCGAGCGCCGCGAGGTCCGCAGGCTTCAGTTCGACGGATTCCCCGCAGCCGCAGGCCGATGTCTGATTGGGGTTCACGAAGGTGAAGCCGGAGCGGATCCTGCTGATTTCGAAATCCATCTGCGTGCCGAGGAGATAAAGCACCGCGGAAGGCTCTATCCAGACCCTGGCGCCATCATGCTCCATGAGGTCGTCCTTGGGATTCGCAGTCGTGACGAGATCGATGGTGTATTCCATGCCGGCGCAGCCGCCCTTCTTGATCCCGACACGCACGCCCTGCGCCTCCGGTCCGGAACTCGCCACGATCTGCTTGACGCGCGCGGCGGCGGCGTCGGTCATCGTCATCACTGCAAAGCCCATCGGCTCATTCTCCTTCCGCAACCGGATTCAAGGTCCGGTGCTTCACGATTCAATGTAATGTTCGGTCGTAAACGGATCAATACCAGCCGACGGCGACCTGCGCCTCCTCGGACATTCGTTCCGGCGTCCATGGGGGATCGAACGTCATTTCCACTTCCACTCCGGAAACGCCCTCGACGGCGCCGACCGCATTTTCCACCCAGCCGGGCATCTCGCCCGCCACCGGGCATCCGGGCGCGGTCAACGTCATGACGATCTTCACCATTCGATCGTCTTCGATATCGATCTTGTAGATGAGGCCCAGCTCGAAAATATCGGCCGGAATTTCCGGGTCATAGACCGTTTTCAGCGCAGCGATGATATCGTCGCTGAGACGCGCCAATTCATCGGCCGGGATGGAGGATTCGATGATCCCCTCCCGGGCGTCCCATTTCAGTTCCGTTTCATCGACAGCCATGGCAACGATTCCTCAGGCAAAGAAATTGCGCGCGTAATCCAGCGCATCGGCAAGTGCATCGACTTCTGCACGCGTATTATACATGCCGAACGATGCCCGGCATGTGGAGGTTACGCCAAAACGTTTCAAGAGTGGCATGGCGCAGTGCGTGCCGGCTCGCACGGCGATCCCCTTGCGGTCGATCACCATCGAAACGTCATGGGCGTGGATTCCGGCAAGCTCGAAAGAAAAGATGCTGCCCTTGCCGGGCGCACTGCCGATGATCCGCAAGGAATTGATCGACCTCAGCCGCTCGGCGGCATAGGTGGCAAGATCCGCCTCATGCCGGGCGATGGCGGCACGACCGATCTTGTCCATGTAATCCAGCGCGTAACCAAGTCCGATCGCCTGGACGATCGGCGGCGTACCGGCTTCGAAACGGTGCGGCGGATCATTGTAGGTGACGGTATCCTCCGCCACCTCGAAGATCATTTCGCCACCGCCCTGGAACGGCCGCATCTCTTTCAGGCGATCGGCCTTGCCGTACAGTACACCGATGCCCGACGGACCATAAAGCTTGTGGCCGGTCATCACATACCAGTCGCAATCGATGTCTCGGACATCGACCGGCATGTGCACGGCTCCCTGGCTCCCATCGATCAGGACCGGAATACCACGCTCATGCGCGATACGGCACACCTCCTTCACCGGAACGATCGTACCGAGCGCGTTCGACATATGCGTGATCGCGACGAGCTTGGTCTTCTCCGTCAGCGATTTCTCAAAGTCCTCAATGTGAAATGCACCTTCATCGTCCACCGGCACCCAAACCAGTTTGGCGCCCTGTCGTTCGCGGATGAAGTGCCAAGGCACGATGTTGGAGTGATGTTCCATGATCGTCAGAACGATCTCATCGCCCTCGCCAATCTTCGGCATACCCCAGCCATAGGCAACGGTGTTGATTGCCTCGGTCGAATTTTTGGTGAAGACGATCTCGTCGACAGAACCGGCATTCAGGAAGCGGCGCACCTTTTCGCGTGCCGCCTCATAGGCCTCCGTCGCCGCATTCGAGAGGTAGTGCAGGCCACGGTGAACATTCGCATACTCGCTCGAATATGCGTGACTGACAGCGTCGATCACGACCTGAGGTTTCTGCGCGGAGGCGCCATTGTCCAGATAGACCAGCGGCTTCCCATGAACCATCGTCGACAGGATCGGGAAATCCCGCCGGATCGCGTCTACATCATAAGTTGCCGCCGGATTGCTCTGGTCCATATCAGGCATGCCTTTCAAGCCAGGACGAGATGATGCCTTCCAGCGCCTCGACCAGCTTTTCATCCTCGAGTTCTTCGACGATCTCCGCCACGAAGGCGTTGACCAGCATGGCCCGCGCCTTGTTCTCCGGAACGCCGCGCGCCATCAGGTAGAAGAGATGGTTGCTGTCGATATCGGCAACGGTCGCGCCATGACCGCAAATCACGTCGTCGGCGAAGATTTCAAGCTCCGGCTTTACAGAAAAGCCGCCATCGTCCGAGAGGAGCAATGTGTTGCAGGCCATCTTGGCGTCGGTCTTCTGGGCATCCGGCGCAACCCGGATCATCCCCTGGAAGACACCGTTGGCACGATCGAATACCACGTTGCGGATGATCTCGGTCGAATTGGTGTGGGGCACATTGTGCCCGAGCATCAAGGTGACATCCGTGTGGCTCTCGCCGCCGAGCAGGTTGACGCCACGCAAGGTCAGTTCGGCGCCCTCGCCTTCCACGTCGATCCGCAACTCCTGGCGGACGAGCTTACCGCCGGCATTGACGACGAAAAGCCGGAGCTTCGCTCGAGCCCCGAGCTTGACGCGGATCTGGCCGAGATGGGTATCGGCTGCGCCCTGCTGCTGCACGATGATCCAGGTGACTTCCGCACCTTCATCCAACCGGATGTCACTGATCGAGGACACAAGAGCGGCGCCATCCGTCACCGCGAGATGACGTTCAATGATGGTCGCTTTGGAAGCGGCCCCAAAGGATACCGGGAAACGCGTGTGAATCTGGCCGCCGGCATGCAGGGCCTGAAGTTCGAGCGCCTGCTCCAGTTCCGTATTGGCCGGAACCGAAATGGCAAAACCATCACGCACGAAGCTGCCGTTGATCCGGCCGATCGCGTCGTCATGGCCGAGTGCCGTCAGCTCAGCAGCGGCGGAGCCATCCGTAAGCTTGTTCTTGAAGACCGTTACTTCGACACCGTCCGCAGATGCCTTGGGATCAGCAAACCCCTGCAGGACCGGAAATATCTTCGAGCCGTCGACCAATGCTGCTATCGGATCGACCGCAGCAACGGGCGCAACGTCGGGAACCTGCCGCAACAGGCTCTTGAGGTCGGTATAGTGCCAGGACTCGATCCGGCGGGTGGGAAGACCAGCCTTCTTGAGATCGTCCAAGAGCCGGTCGCGGGTGCCGATGACGGCTCCATCCCCCGGAAATTCGCCAATCTGGGCGGCGAATGCTTCGACCAGTGCGGTCTCGGCAGCCGTCAGGCGACTTGTCGTCTGCATATTCATGACAACGTCTCTCCCCGGCGCTTAAGCCGCTTCTCCGATGATATCGGCATAACCGTTCTCTTCCAGTTCCAGCGCCAGCGATTTGTCGCCGGAACGAATGATCTGGCCCTTGTAGAGGACATGCACGCTGTCAGGCACGATGTAGTCGAGCAGGCGCTGATAGTGGGTGATGACGACGACCGCGCGGTCAGGCGACTTCAGCGCATTGACCCCATCGGCGACGATCTTCAGCGCATCGATGTCGAGCCCGGAGTCCGTTTCGTCCAGCACGCAAAGCTGCGGCTCCAGAAGCGCCATCTGCAGGATTTCCGCACGCTTCTTTTCACCGCCGGAGAAACCGACGTTCAGCGGACGGCGCAGCATGGCCTGGTCGATCTTCAGCTTATCGGCGGCCTCCTTGACGCGGCGGATGAAGTCCGGCGTCGTCAGTTCCGCTTCGCCGCGCGCCTTGCGCTGCTCGTTCATCGCGACCTTGAGGAACTGCATGGTAGCGACCCCGGGGATTTCCACGGGATACTGGAAAGCCAGGAAGATGCCCTTGGAAGCACGTTCGGCCGGGTCGAGTTCAAGAATGCTCTCGCCGTTATAGAGGATGTCGCCTTCGGTAACTTCATAATCTTCGCGGCCAGAGAGGATGTAGGAAAGCGTAGACTTGCCGGAGCCGTTCGGTCCCATGATGGCGGCGATTTCGCCCGCCTTGACCGTGAGGTTCAGGCCGCGAATGATTTCGGTGCCGTCTTCGGCGATACGGGCATGCAGGTTCTTGATCTCAAGCATGATATTTTTCCATTCGTTCTTGTCTCAGTGAGGCCGGCCAATCTGGACCAGCCTGGATTCAGAAGCCGAGAGCGCTACGGACCCACGGCAGAAGAAAGACCGCGACTGCACCGACTGCGAGGCCCCACCCCGCCCGGGCGACACGCCCTCCGAAATTCGGCGCAAAGGCCGCAAGAAAACCGCAGATCAGCGCGTAGTAAACCAGATTGAGGGGGTCGACCATGTCCGCGGCTTTCCGGATATTCCTCGATTTATCCAACACTTCCTTCGAGCGAGATGCTGATCAGCTTCTGGGCCTCTACGGCGAACTCCATCGGCAGTTGCTGGATGACGTCCTTGACGAAGCCGTTGACGATCAGCGCGACCGCTTCCTCTTCCGGAATGCCGCGCTGCATGACGTAGAACTTCTGGTCGTCGGAGATCTTCGACGTCGTGGCCTCATGCTCGATCTTCGCGGCGGGGTTCTTCACGTCGATATAGGGCACCGTATGGGCGCCGCACTTGTCGCCGATCAGCAGACTGTCGCAGTTGGTGAAGTTGCGGGCGTTGTCGGCCTTGCGGTGGACGGATACCTGACCGCGATAGGTATTGTTCGACTGGCCGGCCGAGATGCCCTTTGAAATGATGCGGCTCGACGTGTTTTTGCCCAGATGGATCATCTTGGTGCCTGAGTCGATCTGCTGGTGACCATTGGAAACGGCGATCGAATAGAATTCGCCGCGCGAGTCGTCGCCGCGCAGGATACAGGACGGATATTTCCATGTGATCGCCGAACCGGTTTCCACCTGGGTCCAGGAAATCTTGGAGCGGTGGCCGCGGCAATCGCCGCGCTTGGTCACGAAATTGTAGATGCCGCCCTTGCCCTGGGCGTCGCCCGGATACCAGTTCTGCACCGTCGAATACTTGATTTCCGCATCGTCCAGGGCCACCAGCTCGACAACGGCCGCATGAAGCTGGTTCTCGTCGCGCTGCGGCGCCGTGCAGCCTTCGAGATAGGACACGTAGGCGCCTTCCTCGGCGATGATCAGCGTCCGTTCGAACTGGCCGGTATTCTTCTCGTTGATGCGGAAATAGGTGGACAGTTCCATCGGGCAGCGCACGCCCTTCGGCACGAAGACGAAGGAGCCGTCGGTGAAGACCGCGGCGTTCAGCGTCGCGTAGAAATTGTCCGAGGTCGGAACGACGGAGCCCAGATATTTCTTGATGAGATCCGGATGTTCGCGGACAGCCTCCGAAATCGACATGAAGATCACGCCGGCTTTCTGGAGTTCCTTCTTGAACGTGGTGACGACCGATACCGAATCGAACACGGCATCAACCGCGACCCGGGGCGTCGTCACGCCTGCCAGGATTTCCTGCTCCCGCAATGGAATGCCGAGCTTCTCGTAGACCTTCAGCAGTTCCGGGTCGACGTCCTCGAGCGAGGCCGGGCCGGTGACATTCTTCGGCGCTGCGTAATAATAGTAGTCGTTGAAGTCGATCTTGGGATAGTCGACGCGCGCCCAGGTCGGCTCTTCCATGGTCAGCCAGCGGCGATAGGCGTCGAGACGCCATTCCAGCATCCAGTCCGGCTCCTGTTTCTTGGCCGAAATGAAGCGGATGATCTCTTCCGAAAGCCCCTTGGGCGCCTTGTCCACTTCGATGATGGTTTCGAAGCCGTATTTATACTGGTCGATGTCGATCCCGCGGACCTGATCGATTGTTTCCTGGACGGCAGGCATGTCATTCTCCAAATCTTGCCAGTTCAAATTCCGGCAATTCTTGTCATCGTCGCGGACGGCAGCTGCCACCCTTATGTAGGCGCCAGAAGGCTGTTTTCACACCTTTTGGCAAGTGGAAATTTGCGCTTCCGCAAATTTGCCGATCGGCTTACGCGGCCTCTCCCGCCGGCTTTCGCCGGGCAGCGATTTTCGCAAAAGCCGCAAGCGCCTGCGCGATATCCTCGCTGGTTGTATCAGCACCCAACGAAATCCGCAGTGCGCCAAGCTTCGGGTCATGCCCCATCGCGGTAAGAACGTGACTTTCGCCGACCTTTCCGGAAGAGCAGGCCGAACCTGCCGAGAGTGCGATTCCTTCAAGATCGAAAGCGATCTGTCCGGTTTCCGACTTCAACCCCGGCAGGGTGAAAAAGGACGTATTGCATACGCGGTTTACGTCGGCGCCGTGAATAATGACATCCGGCGCCGCCTGATGCATGCCCTGCTCGAGCTGGTCGCGCAGGGTGGCTAACGCGGAACTGCGCTGCCCCAGGTTATCCAACGCGGCCTCCGCCGCAGCGCCAAAGCCCACGATCGCGTGAAAATTCTCGGTCCCCGAGCGATGGCCTTTTTCCTGGCCGCCGCCCCGGATCAGCGGCTTCGGCATCAGAGCTTCGCCGCAAGACACCAGCGCACCCGCGCCCTTCGGCCCACCGATCTTGTGCGAAGACAGGATCAGAAAATCGGCGTCCAGCGTGTTGATATCAACCGGTATGCGGCCGACCGCCTGCACGGCATCGACGACGATTAGCCCGCCATGGGCATGCACGATCGCAGCGGCTTCCGCTATCGGCTGCACGATGCCGGTTTCGTTGTTGACCAGCATGACAGCAACGATCGGAAGACCTGAGCTTCGATCATGGCCGCCAAGCAAAGCCTCAAGAGCCGCCAGATCCACAACGCCATCACGCGATACCGGCACCTGCGAGAGCCTGCCCTGGTCGAAACGCCCGCCCTCACGGATCGCGGGATGCTCGATTGCCGAAACATAGAGATGACCAGCCGTCAAAGGCGCCCGGCCCATGAGGAAGTCCGGAGTCAGCACGTGATTGGCGGCTTCCGTGGCGCCGCTCGTAAAAATCACATGCGCCGGGTCGCTACCGACAAGGGCGGCCACCTGCCGGCGCGCCTTGTCCACGGCAGCACGCGCGGCCCTTCCCTCGCCGTGCACGGACGACGCATTGCCCGGCAGCCGAAGCGCATCCAGCATGGCTGCACGCGCCCGCGCGCCAAGCGGCGCGGTCGCGTTCCAGTCCAGATATATGCGGTTCAGCGCCATTGGCCTTTTGATTTCCGTTTCTAAATACGAGTGGAGTAAGGGTCGGCAGACGGGATGCCCCGCATTTTTCTTGAAATTTCCTTGAGCCTTGCCTTATGAGACATCGCATCGGGCGTCACTTCAAAGATGCCCAAAGTTTCGAATGGTTCTAAATTTGGTTTTAGAAAAGCTGAGCGGCTTCGTCAAGTCAAACTCGACGTGATGACCGATTTAGAACCTTAGAACGTAGAACCTTAGCACGTAGACCGGAGTACCGATGCCCGAAGTCATTTTCAACGGCCCCGCCGGCCGCCTGGAAGGTCGCTATCAGCCTTCCAAGGAAAAGAGCGCTCCCATTGCGCTTATTCTCCATCCTCATCCGCAGTTCGGCGGAACGATGAACAACCAGATCGTCTACCAGCTCTTCTACATGTTTCAGAAGCGCGGATTTACGACGCTCCGATTCAACTTCCGCAGCATCGGGCGAAGCCAGGGCGAATTCGACCACGGTGCCGGAGAACTCTCGGACGCCGCATCCGCTCTGGACTGGGTACAGAGCCTTCACCCGGATTCGAAGAGCTGTTGGGTGGCCGGCTATTCATTCGGCGCCTGGATCGGCATGCAGCTTCTGATGCGCCGTCCCGAGATCGAGGGTTTCATGTCGATCGCTCCGCAGCCCAATACCTACGATTTCTCCTTCCTTGCCCCCTGCCCCTCCTCGGGCCTCATTATCAACGGTGATGCCGACAAGGTTGCGCCCGAAAAGGACGTCAACGGCCTGGTCGAAAAGCTGAAGACGCAGAAGGGCATCCTGATCACCCATCGCACCGTCGAAGGCGCCAACCACTTCTTCAACGGCCGCGTGGAAGATTTGATGGCGGAATGCGAAGACTATCTCGACCGCCGCCTCAACGGCGAACTCGTCCCGGAACCCGCCGCCAAGCGGATTCGCTGACTTCAGACAAAAAAGCTCCGGCCGCCGTTTCGGCGGCCTTTTTATTTCACGATCTTGATGGGCGCTGATCTTGGAAGCGCTGAAGACATGGCTTGCCTGACGCAATTGCGGCCCGAGCGTTTTGCCTCATAAAGCGCGTCATCAGCGTTGCGCATGGCGTCGGTAAATTCCTGGCCTTGCTCGACTTCGGCCACCCCGAAACTTGCGGTGACGCTGAAGGAGGGCGGAAGGGCGCCGATCTGAATGCCCATTGTTCCGCCCCGGAGGGCATGCGCCAGCAGCACGGCCATCTCCGCCGTCGTGTTCGGCATGAAAATAGCGAATTCTTCGCCGCCAATGCGGCCAAGGACGGCGCTTTTGGGAGCCGTCACCTGCAGGAGGTCGCCAAACGCCCGGATCACCAAATCGCCGCCATGGTGCCCATAGCTATCGTTGATGCTCTTGAAATAATCCAGATCGCAGATGATGACGGCATGCCGGGCTTTCGACGCATGCGCAATAGCCGTCTTCACGCCATTCTCGAAGCCGCGTCGATTGGGTAGGCCGGAGAGCCCGTCTCTCTCTGAATTGCTGCGTTCGTCGGCCATGATCTCCAGCACCAGAACCGAAAGCAGCGTCAGCCCGACGCCCACCACGAGAACGGCTGTCGAACTCTGGGAGATCAGCGCGTAGTTGGTGTGGATATAGTCCTTGGCCGTCGTTCCCGCCCCTGCAAGCACGGCAAGACCTGCCTTGGCAACAAAATGCAGACCGGTGACCAACAGCAATGCCCCAAGCACTCGGTCGATTATCAATCGTCGTGTCGACAGGAAAACAGATACCGCACCTGCCAGTGCCACCAAGGCGAAGGGTGCCTGGTAGGAGAAGGCGTGGGTTACGGTGCCCCGCGGCAGGTCATAGATAAACACATCGAGGGCAACGCTCGCCCCCAAAAAACAGCAGGCATACGCGAAGCTGATCTTGCGGCCGTAAAGCTCCCCGACCCCGATCAGAAGCAGGATCAATCCGCCCAGCACGGCTGCAAAGGCTCCGACCGCCCAGAATTTTGTCAGATCGGTGTAGGCGACGAGCAACTCGCAAATCGATGATAGCGAAGCGACCGCGAAACCTGCAGCAAACCATAGCGCAGCAGTCCGCGAGCGGCTTCGCGTCGAAACCACGACAAAGACGAGGGAAAAGAAGATGGCGATGATAAAATTCACCGCCAGGAGAAAGGCCGGACCGTTCATCAACCAATCACTGCAGCACCCTGCACCTACCCGTTGAGCGTGTCACAAAGATGGTAAAGGCTCGAAAACAAAAAACCGTTAATGTTTAAGGATCAGGAGTCTGAGGCCTGTCGCATCCTGTTGGATCCGCCCAATCGTGAGCCCGAATCTGTCTCCGCCGCTGCTTCATTACCGAATTTGAACATCATCGGTATCACTTTTGAAGTGATTAGCAGCAAAAACAGTGCTAGACGCCCGCCACACATCCAAAACACCCATCCTGCCAGAGATAGATCATGTCCAGGTTCAAGTCCGATTTCCTTCGCACGCTCGACGAGCGCGGTTTCATCCACCAGGTCTCCGACGAGACAGGCCTCGATGAGCTGTTCGCCAAGGAAACCGTGACGGCCTATATCGGCTTCGACCCGACGGCGCCCTCGCTGCATGCCGGCGGACTGATCCAGATCATGATGCTGCACTGGATGCAGCAAACCGGCCACCGGCCGATCTCGCTGATGGGCGGTGGCACCGGCATGGTCGGCGATCCCTCCTTCAAGGACGATGCCAGGCAGCTGATGACCGTCGATACGATCGAAAGCAACATCGCCTCGATCAAGCGGGTGTTTTCGAACTACCTGTCCTATGGCGAAGGCTCGCGGGACGCGCTGATGATCAATAACGGCGACTGGCTGCGCGAGATCAACTACCTCGAATTCCTGCGCGATGTCGGCCGGCATTTCTCGGTCAACCGGATGCTGTCCTTCGACAGCGTCAAGACACGGCTCGACCGCGAGCAGTCGCTGTCCTTCCTCGAATTCAACTACATGATCCTGCAGGCCTACGACTTCGTGGAGCTCAACAAGCGCTTCGGCTGCCGGCTGCAGATGGGCGGCTCCGACCAGTGGGGCAATATCGTCAACGGCATCGACCTCGGTCACCGGATGGGGACGCCGCAGCTCTATGCGCTGACCTCCCCGCTTCTGACCACAGCCTCGGGCGCCAAGATGGGCAAGTCGCTGAACGGCGCCGTGTGGCTGAACCCGGACATGCTGTCGGCCTACGACTTCTGGCAATACTGGCGCAATACCGAGGATGCCGACGTGTCGCGCTTCCTGAAGCTCTATACGACGCTGCCGATGGACGAGATCGCCCGGCTATCGGCGCTCGCCGGATCGGAAATCAACGAGGTGAAGAAGATCCTCGCGACCGAGGTGACCGCCATGCTGCATGGCCGCGCGGCGGCCGAGGAAGCGGCGGAGACCGCCCGCAAGACGTTCGAGGAAGGCGCTCTCGCCGACAACCTGCCATCGATCGAGGTTGCGGCCACCGAGCTGGAATCGGGCATCGGCCTGCTCGCGCTGATCGTCAAGGCAGGCCTTGCGGCATCGAACGGTGAAGCCCGTCGCCATGTCCAGGGTGGCGCGGTTCGCATCAACGACCAGTCCGTCACAGACGAACGCAAGATGGTCGGCACTGGCGAGGTAACGGGCGATGGCGTCATCAAACTCTCGCTCGGCAAGAAGAAACATATCCTTGTCCGGCCGATTTGATCGGCCGCAAACGAGACTTCTCCGAAGGGCCGCAGTCGCGGCCCTTTTTATTGGAATTCAAAGATCTGTCGGAAGATACCGGGCGCAATCAGCGACAGCGGATTGACCGTCAGCCGCGGTTTGTCGAAAGGCCCTTCGAGCTTGAAGGTGATGCCGAGAAGGCCGCGATCACGTCCGTTGCCAAGGATGGCGCCGATGATCGGCAATTCCCCGAACAGACGGTTCAACCCGTAAGCCGGCATGAAGGTGCCGGTCATGTCCATATTGCCTTTGCTGTCGCGCACCAGCCCTTGGAACGTGGCGCCGATCTGCTCGCCGCGCACCACCCCGTTCTCCACGGCGAGCGTACCGTTGCGGTAAAGCAGGCTTGCAAAGCCGCGCTGGAATTTCGCGGAAGTCACATCGATATTGCGCTTGGTCGCGGTACTGAGGCTACGCCCCTCCTGATCTGGCGTGGAAACAAGCGACTGGAGTTTCGTTTCGTTGACGAGCGAGAAACTTCTCAAGTCGAGAGACCCCGCCCAGGCTTCACCTTCCGCTCTCAGTCGGAGGTTCAGGAGCCCGCCCCGCAGGTTGTTGTAAAGGTTCATGAAGCGGATGACGGCGCCGGCATCGCCACTGGTAAGGGAGATCGTATCGCCCCGGCTCATCTCGCTGACGACCGCCTGCCCGCTTTCGGTAACACCCGAAAAATCTGCCTTCGAAATCGTCCCGTTTCGGCTGGAAAACAACGCCGACACATTGGAGAAAACCTGGTCGTTAAATCCAATCAGGCGCTCGAGCTTTGCGCGAACCGTAGCATTATCCTGATCGTTGCGACTGCGGCCGCCGCCGCTTCCCTTCTCTTTTTCAGCCTTGAGCCGCGTAATGACCGGACGGATATCCACCGCTGATCCCGTGATCGATATGTCGAAGCTGTCTTTTCCACGTTTGACGGCAACCGCATAATTGTCGGCCGGCGAGAGCTGCACATGAGAAAATTCGGCCGCGGTCAGATTGTCTCGGTTGAGAGAGAGGTTACCACGAGCACCGAACCCCTCACCTGATAGTTCGAAATTCCGGATATCGGTATGCTCGCCCGTCTCGGAGAGTTCGAATTGGGCTTTTGCAGGGATCCCGCTGCCTTTCGTCCAACCAAGCCACGGCACGGAAAGCGTCGCCCGGCCAAGATCGAGCGCCACAGTCTGTCGCGTTTCGTCAACCCATGTCCACTGGGCCGATATCGATCCGTCGATAATTTCCGACAGGCCCGGTGCCAGCTTCTGGCGCTGCTCGTTGTTGAGCACGGTTTTGATGATCCGCTCGCGTTTCGTGCGCGAGGTGGAATCGATCGGTTCGGCGAGCGTGATATCGGCCGGCACATCGTCGATCGTGCCCTTTGCAACGAGCCGGGCGATCTGCGTGTCGATGTCCAGGGTGCCATTCAGAGCGCCGATCCTGCGGCCGGAGAATTCGGGAGCAAGACTGACGTTATCAAGCTCCGCGTGGGCATTCCACGTCGGCTCCGGCGGGTTGTGGGCCTTGATGAGACCCATCCGGGCCCTCAGATCCACTCTTGCGAGTCCGGAAAAATCCTCGGGCTTGAACTCCGTCCCCTTGAGCGCGCTGATCGGCCGAAAATTCGCCAGTTCCGTTACAGCGTCTGCGGGTCCGGCGAGCTTAAGGAACAGGTCCGCCATCAACGGTTTTGCGTAGGTCGAGGGAATGGAAAAGCGGCCACCATCGACCACCACGGATCGACCCGACGGGAAGAACGACATGGCACGTGCAATATCCACCGCCAACGCCTCTCCTTTGAGATCGAAGCGACCGTCGATGTCGCGAAGCGGAGGAATATCGCCCGGCAGGTTGATGCGGGCATCGGCAAGATCGAAATTGATCTGCAATTCGTTCTGGTTGAGCTCCATCGGAACGCCGGGCCCCTTCATCCGGCCAGCCGGTATGAAGACGGCGATCGATCCGTTCGTCACTGTACCGCCGAACATATTGTCCATGACCCATTCGCGCGGCCGGCGCGCCATCCAGAACGGCCAGAGCTGCTTCACTGCCGTGACCTGCATCTGCGGCAACTGAGCCCCGAAACTGATTTCCGGCGACTGCTCGCCAAAACGCACCTTGAGGGCTCCTGCCATCCGCCCCATGGGGCTGGACACCGCCATCTCGTCGAATTGCAGCTCGCGGTCTGCGGAGAGATAACGTCCATTCGCCTTGAGATCGAAGCGGGTCGGCTCTTCGCCTTCCGTGGCTCCCACGGCGGTGCCGCCGCTGATCAGGAGATCGAGCCCGAAACCGACGCGCTTGTCATCCGGATTGAGCCGGCTGAGATCGATCACAGCGCCGGTGAACGGCAGGATGGTCGGCCCGAAACGCGCCTCCGATCTCAGAAGCTCGACCGAGTTCTTCGAAAAGTCATAGGCGACATTGATCGTGGCGCCGGTCAATATCTGCTGGAGCCCGTCGAAATAGAAATGCCCAGGAGACTGGCGCAGCGTCGCCGTGATGCGAGGCTCTGTCATCTCGCGCGCTCGCACCGCGGAGAGATCGAGATCGAGCGACCCTTCGATGCCTTCCCGGGGCGCGCCATCTTCCGTTCGCTGCAGCAGAAAAGGCGTGACCTCCAACCCAGCCAGCCTCGCCGACAAGGAGCTGGTGACACCCTCGACCGTCTTCGACGCGGCCGTCAGCGTGGCACGGCGGCCATTGAGGCTTATGGCGCCGTTGACCTCCACCTCGCCATCGATGCTGCGTGCCAATTTGAGATCGTCGACGACGAGTGCGATCGGCTTGCGCCCGGGCGCTGCAGGAAGAAGGATCTCGATCCCTGATATATCGATCGAACCGGTGCCGGTTCGTTCCATGAGGCCGCGCGCTTCGTCAAAGCGCTGGAAAGCCTGCTCAAGGAGAGCCGGCATGCCGTCGACCCGCACTTCCGACAGCGGCAGCGGGTCCCCCGACGGCAGTTGTGCAGTATCCAGGCGGATATCTTCCGCCTCCATGTGCTTGATCGATATGCGACCGCTCAAGAGAGCAAGCGGATCGATGGCCATGCGCATCGCGCCCGCACGGCTCAGATGTTCGCCGGTCGCCTGCTCGACGATGTCGACATTGCGCGCTTCCAGCGCAAGGCGAAGGCCGGAATCAAAACGGATAGCCGTGGAACCGACGGTTGCGGCATAACGGGGACCTATCGCATCGTTGAGTGCGGCTTGAGCGCGTGCGGAAAGCGTACTGTCGGCTACACCTCCTTCGATTGCGAAAATCGCGCTGCCCACTGCGAGCATGACCAGCACCAGAAACAGTCCGACAATCTTGCTGAATCGCTTCATCCGCGTCGGCAGGGGCGGACAATTCACGATAATGGGATCTTCCGCCCGGGCCGAGGGAAGTTCGTGCAGTGGAACGATGTCCTTGCGGTTGAAGTCGACCCTTTCTCCGCGAATTTCCGCCATCAGGTTGAGATCTGTCTTTCCATATTCGCGTGTGTGATCTGGACGCCTCGCCGGCCACTATATACCGATTGCGGCGAATATGATTCAAGATACCGGCAAAAGAAAGGAAATACATGCCTGAATTGGCTATTGGCGACATTGCTCCGGACTTCGAACTGCCACGCGACGGCGGCGGGACAGTGTCCTTGAAGGCGCTTTCGGGAAAACCGGTCGTCGTCTATTTCTATCCCAAAGACGACACCGAGGCCTGCACCAAGGAAGCGATATCCTTTACCTCGCTTCTGCCGGAATTTGAAAAGGCAGGGGCTGCCGTCATCGGCGTGTCGCCGGACAGCGTCAAGAGACACGACAAATTTGCGAAGAAACACGCCCTGTCGGTTATTCTCGGCTCGGACGAAGATACGGCTATTGCCAATCTTTACGGTGTCTGGAAGGAAAAGAGCATGTACGGCCGCACCTATATGGGCGTGGAACGGACGACCTTCCTGATCGGCGCGGATGGACGGATCGCGAAGATCTGGCCCAAGGTGAAGGTTGCAGGCCATGCCGAGGCGGTCCTTGAAAGCCTCAAGACGCAATAGGGACATCGGATGCCTGGAGAGTTCTCCATCACTTCGTTGAGAGGCGGCGCCACGACGGCGATCCTCTCGGCCGATCTCGACATCAAGACGCGGCTTGCGCAGGAAACGGCGACACGGTGGTTTGAACGGCGGCTGTCCCTTCGCTCACCGCTCGACCCTCCCCTTGCCGAACGCCCCGGCCGCCCGGAAAAGCCTGAACTGGTTCCGCCGAAAGCTGTCGGAAAACGCTCATTGCACACCGTCAATGGCCGCATCGCGACCCTGCATGCTATCGCCCATATCGAGCTCAACGCCGTCGACCTGGCGCTCGATATTGTTGCGCGTTTCGCCACGGAACCTGTCCCGAATTCTTTCTTCGACGGCTGGATGCAGGTGGCCTTCGAGGAAGCCAAGCATTTCCGGATGGTGCGGGCACGACTGAACGATCTAGGCGCCGATTACGGAGACATGCCGGCGCACGATGGATTGTGGCAGGCAGCTCATTCCACGCGCAACGACCTCACCGCCCGGCTTGCCGTCGTGCCTCTGATCCTGGAAGCCCGCGGCCTTGACGTGACGCCCTCGCTGCAGGCGAAGATGCGCGAAAGTGGCGATTTGGAGACTGCCGCGATTCTCGACGTGATCTACAACGACGAAAAAGGTCATGTCGCCATCGGAGCAAAGTGGTTTCGTTTTCTCTGCGCCCGTGAGCGCAAAGATCCGGCGGCAACATTTCAGCAGCTGGTACGCGCTAATTTCCGCGGATCCCTCAAGGCACCCTTCAATGATGTCGCCCGAGCGGAAGCGGGTCTGACACCCTCCTTCTATCGCTCGCTGACCGCAAGCAGCAACGGTTAAGGCAATTGTTCATTAACCATAAGCATGTGTAATCCCATGAACGGGACGACGGCAAAACGAGTCGTATCTCTGGGAGATTCACGTGGCGAAGGGAACCGAAAACCGGGTATTTGGGAAACGGGCGCCTCAGCACGTCCTCATTTTTGCCAGCGGTGAAAAAATCCGCCACATGACCATCCGGCCCTGGATGGCCGCGTTGACCTTCTGCTTTCTCGCCGTTTTTGCGATCGGCTATCTCGCAGCGACCTCCTACCTCGTTATCCGGGATGACCTGATCGGCGCGACAATGGCCAGGCAGGCCCGGATGCAACATGACTACGAGGATCGAATCTCGGCGCTACGAGCCCAGCTCGACCGAATTACCTCCCGGCAACTGCTCGACCAGCAGGTGGTAGAGCAGAAGGTTGAAAAGCTTCTGGAACAGCAGAGCGCATTGTTTTCACGGCACGGAAAGCTCGGATCGTTGCTGAACCGTGCGGAAGAATCGGGGCTGACAGGACCGGAACCTTCAGCTCCGGTCACCTCTCATTCTCCCTTGAAGGAGCGCCAGGCGTCGATGAACGGCGGCGGCGGTTTGCAGGCGATCGACAAGCTGCTTTCCGGAAAGACTGCCGCTACGCCGCTCGACACATCCAGTGCTCTTGGCTACACGTCGCTACGTGAAAACATCTCCGATCGTGCCGATCGCGTCTTTTCCAGGGTGACCCTTTCGCTGAAGAACCTCGAGAAGGAACAGCTCGTCAAAATCGCCGATCTGACGACCGGCGCATCGGAAACCGCTGATGCGATCACCGCCATCCTCAGGCGGACCGGCGTGGAGGTGGCCTCCGCGTCGAAAGCCGCGTCAGCAGATGGCGTCGGCGGTCCCTATGTTGAGCCTCAGACAGACATTGGCGCATTTGACGCCTCGCTCGATGATCTCGATGCGGCCCTGAGCCGCCTGGAAAGCGTGCGTGAAACGGCGCGCGACCTGCCGTTTGGCAATCCGGCACCCGGCCATGCCATAACCAGCCGCTATGGGAACCGCATAGACCCCTTCCTCGGCCGACTGGCTCTGCATGCCGGAATCGACTTCGAGGCCGAAACCGGCCAGGAGGTCAAGGCGACCGGGTCCGGCAGGGTCGTCACCGCCGGCGCCTCGGGCGGTTACGGCAATATGGTCGAGATTGACCACGGACAGGGCACCACGACGCGCTACGGGCATCTGTCGAAAATCCTGGTCAGGGAGGGCGATACGGTTGCCGCAGGTGACGTTGTTGGTCGGGCCGGATCCACGGGGCGCTCGACGGGACCTCATGTGCATTACGAGGTTCGTCGAGGCGGCAATGCCATTGATCCCATTCATTTCCTTAACGCCGGAATGAAGCTCACGACCTATCTGAAGTGAGCCGTTGATTGCCAAAAGACAATTTCTTTGCTTCCGAACGATAGCCGGCTTGTCTATTTAGGATGTTCGTTCACCAATCCCCCAGCCGAATTCCCTGTTTTCCTTGACTTTCAGCGTTTTTGGTTCTATGTCGCGGACCAGTTGTCGGCCCTGTAGCGCCGACTAGCACAGAGTTCGTACAGAACCGGAACGGAAACGTAATTCCCTTTGACCACATTCGCTGATCTTGGCCTGAGCCAGAAAGTTCTCTCCGCCGTCACTGACGCGGGTTACACCATCCCTACGCCGATCCAGGCCGGGGCAATCCCGCATGCTCTGCAGCGCCGCGACATCTGCGGTATCGCACAGACCGGAACGGGAAAGACCGCCTCCTTCGTTCTGCCGATGCTGACGCTTTTGGAGAAGGGCCGCGCCCGAGCCCGGATGCCGCGCACGCTGATTTTGGAGCCGACCCGTGAACTTGCAGCGCAGGTCGCGGAAAACTTCGACAAATACGGCAAGAACCACAAGCTGAACGTCGCGCTGCTGATCGGCGGGGTCTCGTTCGAAGATCAGGACCGCAAGCTTGAGCGGGGCGCCGACGTCCTCATCTGCACGCCGGGCCGGCTTCTCGACCATTGCGAGCGCGGAAAGCTTCTGATGACCGGCGTCGAGATCCTTGTGATCGACGAAGCTGATCGGATGCTCGACATGGGCTTCATCCCGGATATCGAGCGCATCGCCAAGATGATCCCGTTCACCCGGCAGACGTTGTTCTTCTCTGCGACGATGCCGCCGGAGATCCAGAAGCTCGCCGATCGCTTCCTGCAAAATCCTGAGCGCATCGAAGTGGCCAAGCCGTCCACGACCGCCAAGACGGTGACGCAGCGCCTCGTCGCATCGCATAACAAGGATTACGAGAAACGCGCCGTACTGCGCGATCTCATCAAGGCGCAGGACGACCTGAAGAACGCGATCATCTTCTGCAATCGCAAGAAGGACGTCGCCGATCTCTTCCGCTCGCTGGAACGTCACGGCTTCTCGGTAGGCGCGCTCCATGGCGACATGGATCAGCGCTCGCGAACCACCATGCTGGCAAATTTCAAGGACAACAATATCACGCTGCTCGTCGCCTCGGATGTCGCCGCGCGCGGTCTTGATATTCCTGATGTCAGCCACGTCTTCAATTTCGACGTGCCGATTCATGCGGAAGACTATGTTCACCGCATCGGGCGCACCGGCCGTGCCGGGCGTTCGGGTCGAGCCTTTACGATTGTCACCCGGTCGGACACCAAGTATCTCGACGCGATCGAGAAACTGATTGGTGAGAAGGTCGAGTGGCTGAACGGCGATCTGACCGCCCTGCCCGCCCCCATGGAAAGCCACGAGAATGATCGTGGCCGCAAGGCGCGCGATCGTGATAAGGAGCGCGGCCGCAGCAGACGAAGCGATTCGGGACGCGGCGATTCGAGTCACAAGGCTGACACGAAGATCCAGGATAATCCGATTGAAGCAGCCGAAGAGGCATTTGTGGAAGCTAGGGTAGAAAACGTGAAACCGGAGCGCAAGGCAGATAGGAAGCCGCAGAACAATGGCGGCAACCGCAACACGCGGCCAAGCCCGGCACCCGCAAACGACGACAATCGCGAGCGCCGCCAGCGTTACCACCGCGACCACGATGACGGCCCTACTCCGATCGGCTTCGGCGATGATATCCCCGCGTTCATGCTGATCGTAGCGAACGGCACCAAGGCCTGACTTCAGTGGCAAGACCCGGCGTTGATTTTCCTGGCGTCGGTGCCGGGCTTGTCATCCTGCGCGACGACGGGAGGGTCTTGCTCTGCCGACGCATGAAAGCCCCGGAAGCCGGCTTCTGGAATATTGTCGGCGGCAAAGTCGATCCGATGGAGCCGTCGTCGGACGCGGCGCGCCGTGAGGCCGAAGAAGAAACTGGCCTCAAAATCGGCAATGTCGAATTTCTCTGCATGGCAGAGGAAATCATCGAGGCTGACCGACAGCATTGGGTCTCGCTGATCTATGTCACACGAGATTTTTCCGGCGAGCCGAGACTGACCGAGCCGGACAAACTGTCTGAAATTGGCTGGTTCGATCCGAAAGATCCCCCGCAGCCGCTTTCAGCCTTCTCTACCAGGGCGTTCTCGCACCTCGAAACCGTGCAACAGCAATAAAGACAACCCGCACGAACCGAAACGCCGGTCATGGTTAGATGCGGATCGCGCCTCAAGAGGTAGATTTTGCCCTCAAAGCGGCTTCGAAGGCGAGCCGCGCCCATTTTCGCATTTCATCCGGATCGTCGAATGCCTCTTCGGGTATCGTCCAGTAGGGCATCGGAACCGGCGTGCCTTTCTTGTTTTCATATACCCACTGCCGCGCGCCGGCAGCGGCGAACTGCGGACCGCTAACCTCGTCTGCCTTCAGCATGATCTCGTCGCGCAAGTCGATCGCAATGATCAGGCCCTGGTGGTAGATACCCTTGCCGCCAAACATGCGACGGATCGATACGGGGCCGAGCCCCTCGAACAACTCCTCGATGCCGGCATTGTCCATCCTTACCCCCTGAGAATACCACCCGCAGCCGCCACCTCTTCCGGCGTGTCCACATCGAGATGCGCCGCTGGACCGATGTCGATATCGATGATCGGCAGCCCCGAACTCTCGATGATGGCGCGTGCCCCTACATCGCCCTGAAGCCCTAGAACCGCATCGTAAGCGACGCGGGGCAGGATAACCGGATTTCCTCGCTTCCCACCGGATACCGATCGGATCACCACGTCACCGCCGGCCTCCCGAAAGGCGGTGATCAGCATGCTTACGTGCTCGGCAGTTACGCTCGGCATGTCCGCCAGCATCACCAGGATGCCATCCTTCGATGCAAGCTCCGGATTGGAGAAACCGGCGACCAGGGAGCTTGCGATACCTGAGGCGTAATTCGGGTTGAAGCAGCAAGAAATTTCCAGACCGGCAAGCGCCGTTTCCACGTCCTTGCGGCGATGGCCGGTGACGACGACGACAGGAGAAGCTTGCGAACTCTGCAACATCGTCGCCGTGCGCCGCGCGAGAGGTATGCCGTCGAATTCCGCCAGCAGCTTGTGAAGCCCGCCGTTTCCCATGCGTCGGGCCTGGCCCGCCGCCAGCAGCAATGCACCGACGGACAGATCCGCCGTCTTTTCGATGATAGAATCGCGTGGCTTCGGGCGGCTTGCGATTTCCATCAGCAGTCCGCCAACTCCCATGCCGGTGATATCGAATGACGTCACAGCCTCGCCTGCCATCAAGCGGCTCAGTACCCAGTCGAAACCATTCTCCTTCGGGGAACGAGCGCAGCCGGGGGCGCCAAGCACAGGCACCTCGCCGATCCGACCGAGCACGAGCAAATTGCCCGGATCGACCGGCATGCCGACTTGATGGACTTCTCCGCCGGCCCGGCGGATCGCAGCAGGTATCACATCGTCTTTGTCCGCTACGGCCGAAGCGCCGAAGACGACAATCATGGCCGGCCCGCGCATCTCTTGCGGTTTGATCTCCAGAAGGACCTCAGTCAGCCGGTCTGCTGAATGCGGGATGCGGATTTCCTTCGTCAGGCGGCTACCGGATATCGCAAGGCGCTGTTCCAGAAGTTTGGCCGTCCGATCCATGACGGAAGTCTTCAGCGACGGAAGTTCGGTCGCGATCAATGTCACCGCACGGGGATGGAAAGCCTTCACTTGAAAAGGGACGGCTCCCGACAGCAGAGAAATGGCCTCGGCGACCCTTTCGCCACTGACGGCCAGAGGAATGATCTTGACGGTTGCCACCATATCGCCTTCCTGCACCGTGACATGGTCGGCAAGACAGGCGAGCGTGATGGCCGGATCGATGCGGTTCAACGCGTCCACGACCGTCTTGTCGGCCACGAAGAGGCCGTCGGCATCAGCATAGATGTTCACCCGTCCCGTGGCGGCTTCGGAAAAACGCAGATTGTCGGGAGCGATGACATCGGCGATGGCGGCGGCTGCGTGATCCTCCAGCATGTCGCCAGGATCGAGCCGCACGCCGACCACCGACGCCACGCCTTCCTGAGACAGCCTGCCTATATCCTCCTTAGACAGGATCTGTCCCTTCGAGATGCGGCCGGAGGACAGCCGGATACTGTGCGCCAGCACCACGCCTTCTGCTTCGTCGAGTTTGAAGGTTCCGTATCTCATCCAGCATCACCCATCAGTGACAAGGTCGCGGCGTCGGAAGGCCTGGACGATCTGGGCGAGAGTGGCGAGCGCTATTTCCGCCGGGCTCGCCGCAGCGATATCCAAGCCGATCGGTGCGGCAATACGGCCGATTTCTTCGTCGCTCCGCCCCAGTCCCTTCAGTCGCTCCACACGCTTCGCATGTGTCTTGCGGCTCCCAAGCGCTCCGACATAGAAACAGCCGACCCTGAGGGCCTCCGACAGGGCAAAGTCGTCGATCTTCGGATCATGCGTGACTGCCGCCAGTGCGGTATAGGCGTCAAGCGGCCGCTCCCTGAGTACGTCTTCCGGCCAATCCGCGATCAGTTCGACGCCCTCGAAACGCTCCTCTGTCGCAAATGCGGTGCGCGGATCGATGATCGTCAGATCGTAACCAGCTACCGGAGCCAACCGGGCCAGCGCCTGGCTGATATGCACTGCTCCGATCACCACGATACGCGGCGGCGGCAAATGGACGTTAAGGAAAAACGACCGCCCGTCGACTTCCGCCATCGCCGCTTTGCCGCTCCGGAACGCCTTGGCGACCTCCTCACCAAGCGGACCTGGAACCGGTTCACCTTCCAGGATCAACCGCACTACCCCGCCGGAAAGATCGGTCGCGACAACGGCGGCCTTGCGGGCCTGCCGAGCCATGTTGAGCTTTGCGAGCGTTTCGAGCTCCATCAGGCAAGCCTTTCCACATACACCCGAATCTTGCCTCCGCAGGAGAGCCCGACGCGCCAGGCTGCCTCGTCGGCCACGCCGAATTCGAGCATCTTCGGGACGCCTGATGTGATGACGTCGAGCGCCTCGGTGATGACTGCCCCTTCAACGCAACCGCCCGAGACTGAGCCTTCAAAATTGCCGTCGCCGTCGATGACCAGATGGCTCCCCGAAGGGCGAGGCGCCGACCCCCATGTCTCGACCACGGTGGCGATGGCAACCTCGCGGCCACCTTCTCTCCAGGTCTGGGCGGTCAACAACGGATCGAGAATTTCAGATGCAGTCATGCCACCCTCCGTGGATGCATATAGCGGCGCGGGTCCGCCGATTTCGTATGCTCATCCGATAGCGCGACGACAAGATCGGCGAGCGATTGCAGATTGTGGACAGCCCGGAATTCGTCCACATGCGGCAACATCGCACGGACACCCTGCGCTCTCGCCTCAAAACCCTCGAACCGCAGGAGCGGATTGAGCCAGATCAGTCGCCGGCAGGAACGATGTAGGCGGTCCATTTCTGTTTCCAGTTCCTTGACGCCTTCTCGCTCCAGGCCATCAGTGATCAGCAGCACGACCGCGCCCTGGCCGAGCACCCGGCGCGACCAGAGGCGGTTGAATTCGGAAAGCGTCGCGCCGATCCGTGTGCCGCCGGACCAGTCGCGCACGGCGTCGGTACAGCCGGCAAGCGCCTCGTCCGGGTCCCGGCGGCGCATTTGCCGGGTTACATTGGTGAGTCGCGTACCGAACAGGAAGGTGTGGACCCGCGTCCGCCTTTCAGTCAGGGCATGCAGGAAATGCAGAAAGATTCGCGTGTATTGGCTCATCGAGCCGGAGATGTCGGCAAGCACCACAAGAGGCGGCGGTGCCTTCCTGCGCTCCCTAAAGCGCGGAAGGATAAGATCGCCTCCCGTTCGCATCGCCTGGCGCATGCTGGCGCGCGGGTCGATAATCGGCGGCCGGTTTGATGAACTGAAGCGTCGTGTCTTGACCTCGTCGAGCGGTAGCGCCAGCTTGGCGAGCTCGCGTCGCGCCAAGGCGAGTTCGGCCGCCGTCATCTGGGCAAAATCCCTCCGCTTCAGAACTTCGCTGCCGGACGTGGTGAAGCGCGAGTCGATCTCGATCTCCGGAGGAGCTTTGCGGGCCGGGCCTTTCGGCTGATCGCTGATCAGTGCATCGCCGACCCGCGTCGCGCCGGCCTTCTGCTTTTCTCGCTCATGATGATCGGGCGCCTTGGGCGACATCATCGCAATCATCTTGCCAACCAGGTCGCGCGAGCGCCAGAACAGTCGAAATGCCTCGTCAAAGACCACCTGGTCCTCATGGCGTTTGACAAAAACGGCCGAGAGCGCCGCATGAAACTCCTCACGCGAGCCAATCCCTATGGCATCCACCGCGACGATCGCGTCGGCGGCTGCGGCCGGTCCCGTCTTCAACCCGGCGCGACGGAGCGCTCTGGAGAAATAGACAAGATTGTCGGCAAGCCGCCCATCCCCCACCGGACCTGGTGGAACGACGATGCCGTCCTGACCTATGCTCGTCATCATGACCTATACCGCCGTCTGCAGTTCAGCCTTCACCTCGGCAAGAACTCGCTCTCCTTCCCCACCCCTGATCCGCGCGATATCGTCCTGGTACTTCAGGAGCGTGCCCAGCGTGTCGGCAATCGTCTCGGGATCGAGCGCAAGCCGGTCAAGTTCCGTCAACGCCGTCGCCCAGTCGATGGTCTCCGCCACACCTGGATTCTTGAACAGATCGCGCGTCCTGAGCTTTTGCACATAGGCGACCACCTGGCGCGACAAGGTTTCGGCGCATTGCGGAACCTTGCGGCGGATGATTTCAAGCTCCTGCGCCGCGTCCGGGTAATCGACCCAGTGATAGAGACAGCGGCGTTTCAGCGCGTCATGGATCTCGCGGGTTCGATTGGTTGTGATGATGACAATTGGAGGCTCGGAGGCTTTGATCGTGCCTAGCTCCGGGATCGTGACCTGAAAATCGGAAAGCACTTCCAGAAGGAAGGCTTCAAAAGCTTCGTCGGTTCGGTCGAGTTCGTCGATCAGGAACACGGGGGCCGGTTGGCCGGGTTGACCAAGGGCCTGCAGCACGGGGCGGCGGATGAGATGGCGTTCCGAGAAGAGATCGGCCTCCAATCTCTCTCGGCTCTCGATACCGGTCACCTCGGACAGCCGGATATCCAGCATTTGTGCCGGATAGTTCCATTCGTAAACGGCCGAGGAGATATCCAGGCCTTCGTAACACTGCAGCCGGATCAACGGCCTGCCGAGCGCTGCTGCAAGGGTCTTGGCGATCTCGGTCTTGCCGACGCCGGCCTCGCCTTCCAGGAAGAGCGGCCGCTTCATCTTGAGCGCCAGGAAGACGACCGTCGCAAGGGACCGACCGGCAAGATAGTCCCCGGCGGCAAGTAGCGCGATCGTCTCGTCAATCGAGGCGGGCAATGTGCCTGATGTTCCGTCCGGCATGACTATACCCTTTCAAACAGCGTTCTAAAGTGTTCGAAAGCCGCGGTCCAGATAGATGAGCGAGGACGCTTCCGGGCCGAAATGGATCGCTTTCACCTCACCGAACATAACAAAATGTGTGCTTGCCTGCTTGATCTCAGTGACCCGGCAATCGAACGAAACGATTGCATCGGTCAGGACCGGTGCGCCCGTGAAAAGGGTCTTCCAGCTTCCCAGCGAGAACCGCTCATCGGCGGGCACGCCGCTCAACCCGGCAAAGGCCGTGGCCAGCCCCTGATGGTGAACCGCCAGCGAATTCAGTGCGAATATGCCGCTCTCGCCGAAGATCGCATTATTCGCATTGCTGCTGTTCAGACATACCAGCAGGCTCGGCGGATTGTCCGAGACCGAACAGGCGGCGGTCACGGTCACTCCGCGCCGGACCCCGTTGAATTCGGTGGTGACCACCTGAACGTGGCCGGCATACCGGGCCATACCGTTGCGATAAAGGACGGGATCGAGAAAAGGCTGGTCCGTCAAAGGCAGGTCCGTCAAAGGTATCTCCAGGGCCACGTCCCTTCATCACTCCTCGATATGGTAACAAAAACACTTGATGTCCACGGGAGCTGCGGGTTTTTACATCCTATAGCCGATTCTCTTTGACGGCTGCGACGAGAAAGCTAAATGTGGCCCCAAGGGCAAGATCCAAGGAAAAGCATGACAGCACGACGTTTTATTATCGCCGGAGTGCTAGCTTCGTTTCTGGGATGCGGATCGGCATCGGCTGCGGTGATCGGCGTCGTCGCGCCGCGTTCCGGCCCCTATGCCTCCCTTGGAAATCAGATTTTTCAAGGCGCGCGCGTGGCGGCCGAAGCCACGGGCGACACGATCATCGAGATCGATGAGAGCTGTGAGGAAAGCGGCGGCCTCAAGGTTGCCCGCAGTCTCGCCGAGGCCAAGGCGGTAGCAGCGATAGGCTTCCTTTGCGTCGAGACGCTCACCACTGCCCTGCCTCAACTGAAGGCCGCCCGGATTCCGGCTGTCAGCATTTCCGTGCGTTCCAAGATTCTGATGGAGGACACGCTGCGCAATGGCTGGCCTTTCTTCCGGGTGGCACCGGTCGAAGGCGACGAAGCGGAAAAGCTCTCGGAAATCATCCTCGATCTGTGGAAGGCAGAGCCGATCGCATTTGTCGAAGACGGCACGATTTACGGACGCGAGCTTGCGGGTGCCATCCGCCAGAAGCTCGAACCTGCCGGCATGACTCCGGTCTTTTCCGACACGTTCCGACCAGGCCAGGAGCAGCAGGTGGCGCTGGTGCGTCGTGTCGCCAAGGCGGGAGCAACCCACGTCTTCGTCGGCGGCGACCGCAACGATGCAGCGATTATCGCCCGCGATGCAGCGTCGGAGAATCTTCAGCTGATCCTTATGGGCGGCGATGCACTGAGAGCGGCAAACCGCCCGGTGCCCCTCCGCGAGGGCGTTCTTGCGGTCGCCCTTCCCGACTACGCCGCGCTACCTTCAGCCGCTGCCGCCGTTGCGGCACTCCGGGAGAGGAACATCGATCCGGACGGATACATGCTGCCGTCTTATGCAGCCGTGGAGCTTGTTCACCAGGCGGTTTCCAAGTCTGGAAACCGGTCCGTGGTTGAGGCTGTCGGCAATGGCTCGTTCAATACCGCGATCGGTCCGATCGCCTTCGACAAGGGGCATGAACTTACCGAAAACCCGTTCCGCCTGCTCGAA
The DNA here is from genome assembly GCA_900469955.1 of Hyphomicrobiales bacterium. Taxonomy (GTDB): domain Bacteria; phylum Pseudomonadota; class Alphaproteobacteria; order Rhizobiales; family Rhizobiaceae; genus Neorhizobium. The sequence continues at coordinate 30,862 of UBYX01000027.1, forward strand.
TGGCGGGGGACATCTTTCGTTCTGGCCCATCCTGCGACCGAGTAGCGATTGTTCCACCATTCGCGTGGTGCTAAGGGTCGCAGAAAACTGGAGACCTCCGCCTGATGACCCTGCCGATCCGCATTGCGCCATCCATTCTCGCCGCCGATTTCTCAAAGCTCGGGCAGGAGGTGCGCGATGCCGTCGAAGCAGGGGCGGATTGGGTGCATCTCGATGTCATGGACGGGCATTTCGTGCCGAACATCTCGTTCGGGCCCGACGTGATCAAATCGCTGCGGCCCTACACCTCCGCATTCTTTGACTGCCACCTGATGATCTCCCCGGCCGATCCTTACCTCGAGGCCTTTGCCAAGGCAGGTTGCGACGGCATCACCGTGCATGCCGAAGCAGGCGCCCACTTGCACCGTTCGCTGCAGACGATCCGCGCTCTCGGCAAGAAGGTGGGCGTCACTCTCAACCCTGCAACACCGCTTGCAGCGATAGAAAATGTGCTCGATGACGTCGATTTGATCCTGATCATGAGCGTCAACCCTGGCTTCGGCGGCCAAAAATTCATCCCGGCAATGGCGGACAAGATTCGCGCCGCCAAGGCCTTGATCGGTGACAGGCCGATCGAGCTCGAAGTTGACGGCGGCATTACGGCCGACACCATTGGCGCCGCGACGGCAGCAGGCGCCAATGTCTTCGTTGCCGGCTCGGCAGTTTACAAAGGCGACGGAATCGCGGCCTATCGGGAGAATATTGCGCAGCTCAAGGCTGCCGCGGAGAGTGGACGCAAATGATGTCTAGCTTGCGGTATTCGGTATTGGCATGTGCTGCAATGCTCTTCGCAGATACAGCATCTGCAGCCGATATCGCCAGCATTCAGCCGATCGGCTTCTCTGCGGATGGTCAGACATTTGCGTATGAAGAATACGGCATCCAGGATGGATCCGGTTTTCCTTATGCGAATATCTATGTTCTCGACCTCGCAAACGATACCTTTCTTCCTGGAACACCGTTTCGAGTGCGCCTGGAGCAGGACGACGCGACAATCGCAAAGGCTCGCTGGCGTGTCCACAACGACGCCGGAACGGTGATCGAGAGTTACGAACTTGCCAACCACCCTGGAGAACTTGTTGCTTTCAACCCTGTCACGGAGGTTGACGCAGACCCGCACCGGCTGCGCTATTTGAGCGTCGCGGCGCTCCCGGCGGTCGGCAAGCAGAATACATTGGTGCTGGAGGAACTCCCACAGCCTTTGGACCCACGTTGCGAGGGTCTCATAACCCGGACCGTTGCTTTCCGCCTACGTTTTACCGAACGCAATGGGACGCCGGTTAACGAAACCATGCATGAGGATCAGCATATTCCTGTTTCCCGTAACTGCGTGAGCGGCTATCGGTTGGGTGGGATCGTTAGTGGATCTGCAGGGAGAAGCGCTCCGGTGGAAGTCGCTCTGGTCATGGTTTTGAGTGCCGGCTTCGAAGGGCAGGACGGTCGCTGGATCGCTGTCCCCCTGAATACGCCTCGCTGATCCACCAGTCACTGGCTGGAAAACTTGAGCTTGCGCGCGCTTCTTGCTACAGCGGCGCCAATATTCTTTTAGGAAACCGAAAGCCCATGATCCCCCGTTATTCGCGGCCCGAAATGGTCGCCATCTGGTCGCCCGAAACCAAGTATCGCATCTGGTTCGAAATCGAAGCGCATGCTTGCGATGCTCTGGCCGCAATCGGCGTGATCCCCAAGTCGGCGGCAGAGACCATTTGGGAAAAAGGCGGCAAAGCGGAATTCAGCGTCGCTCGCATCGATGAGATCGAGGCGGTCACCAAACATGACGTCATCGCCTTTCTGACGCATCTTGCGGAGTTCGTGGGGCCGGACAGCCGTTTCGTGCACCAGGGCATGACCTCGTCCGATGTCCTCGACACCTGCTTCAACGTGCAACTCGTCCGGGCGACCGATCTGCTGCTCGCGGATATCGACAAGCTGCTCGAGGCGTTGAAACGCCGCGCATTCGAGCACAAGGACACGGTCACCATCGGTCGCAGTCACGGCATTCACGCAGAGCCCACGACCTTCGGCGTCAAGCTCGCTCAGGCTTATGCCGAATTCGACCGGAACAAGACCCGCCTCCTCGAAGCGCGCGACGAGATCGCCACCTGCGCGATCTCCGGAGCGGTCGGTACCTTTGCCAATATCGATCCACGGGTCGAGGAGCATGTCGCGGCGGCAATGGGCCTGAAGCCGGAACCGGTTTCGACGCAGGTTATTCCGCGTGACCGGCACGCCATGTATTTCGCCATCCTCGGGGTTATCGCCTCGTCGATCGAACGCCTGGCGATCGAGATCCGCCACCTGCAGCGCACCGAAGTGTTGGAAGCCGAGGAATATTTCTCGCCGGGCCAGAAGGGCTCCTCGGCCATGCCGCACAAGCGCAATCCCGTCCTGACGGAAAATCTGACGGGTCTCGCCCGTATGGTGCGCTCCTACGCGCTGCCGGCCATGGAAAACGTGGCGCTCTGGCACGAGCGCGACATTTCCCACTCGTCCGTCGAGCGCATGATCGGCCCAGACGCGACTGTTACGCTCGATTTCGCACTGGCGCGCATGACCAGCGTCATCGACAAATTGCTAGTCTATCCTGACAACATGATGAAGAATATGAACAAGTTCCGCGGACTTGTTCATTCTCAGCGGGTGCTGCTTGCCCTTACGCAAGCTGGCGTTTCACGCGAGGATGCCTATCGCCTCGTGCAGCGCAACGCCATGAAGGTTTGGGAAGAGGGCAAGGACTTTCTCGAAGAGTTGCTCAGCGACCAAGAGGTTCGCGCAGCGCTTAGCGAGGATGATATCCGCGAAAAATTCGACCTCGGTTATCACACTAAGCACGTGGATACGATCTTCAACCGTGTCTTTGGCTGATAGCTAGGCCGCTTTCAAAAAAGCCCTGGCCGCAGATCTGCGGCCAGGGCCTTTTTTCATCTTTCCGCCGGGATCGTAGAAGGTACCACGAGCTTGCGATAGAGATGCCAGGTCGAATGACCGAGGATCGGCATGATCACGGCCAGCCCGGCGAAGATCGGGATCGTCCCGATCACCAGCAAAGCAGCGACGATCAGCCCCCACAGGGCAACCGGTACCGGGTTGGCAATCGTCGCCCGCACGCTCGTGTCGATCGCGGCAGCCGCCCCGACGTCCCGGTCAAGCATCAGTGGAAAAGCGACCACCGTCGTCGCCAGAACCACCACTGCGAAAAGGAAGCCGGTCAGGTTTCCCCACAATATCAGCGCCATGCCTTGAGGAGTCGTCATGACCTCGTTGAGGAAGGCCGAGATCGAGGTTGGCGGCACATCGCCGAAATAAGCGGAATAGATCGACTGTGCGACCAGAAGCCAGGATATGAAAAGCACGAACAGGAAAAAGCCGACTGCCAGGATGGAGGGCAGCGCCGGCGAGCGCAATACGCTAAAGGCATGCTGCCACGAGCTGTCTTCGCCAGCTTCGCGTCGGCGGCTGATTTCGTAGAGGCCGAGCGCCGCCAGCGGTCCGAGCAAGGCAAAACCCGACATTAGCGGGAAAAGCAGCGGCAGCAGATTGGCACCGGTGCTCCAAGCCATCAGAAACACGCCGGCGAGTGGATAGATCAGACATAAGAACACGTAGTGTGAAGGCTTTTCGCGAAAATCGCTCCAGCCCATTCTGAGCGCGTCGGCGATGTCGGCAACGCCGATCTTTCGGATTGCCGGGCGCGCAAAACCGCTGTCTGCTCCGGCCATGATGTGAAATGCCGTCATAGAGATCTCCTCCTCAGCCTAGCTATCCGCGCGCTGCACATCTTGAGCCAAGAGGGACCGCAGCGGCAATTTCTCACGTGTGAGCCCGCAAGGGAAACGGGATCAGAGTGCACCAGTCCGATCGGCGAGCGACATACGTTCGGCCAAGAAGAGCCGACACGCTTCGCAAGGTAACCGGCACCGATATCCTAGCAAATTTTTCAACGCATGTCCCCTCTCACCTTGACTTCGACCATTTTGCTACTCAAATCGCCTCCTCATGAAAGCGTCTGAAGCCGATATCCTTATCATTCCGGGCTATACCAATTCCGGTCCCCACCACTGGCAGAGCCGTTGGGAGGCCAAGCTCAAGACAGCCCGACGCGTTGAACAGGCGGAATGGTCGAAGCCCGTGCGGGACGATTGGGTTGCTCGCGTCGCCGAAGAGGTCAACGCCTCCAGCCGTCCCGTGGTGCTGGTGGCCCATTCGCTCGGGATCCCATCTGTGATCCACGCGATTCCGTATTTCAGAAAAACGATCGCAGGCGCTTTCTTCGTGGCGCCGCCTGAAGTCGACAATCCCACGATACGCCCCAAACATCTGATGACATTTGGTCCCTATCCGCGCGATCCCCTGCCCTTTCCGTCCTTGACGGTCGCCAGCCGCAATGATCCCTTCGGCTCATTCGAACATGCCGACGATATTGCTTCCGCGTGGGGTTCGTTGCTCGTTGATGCGGGCTATGCCGGGCATATCAACGCGGAGTCCGGCCACGGACCGTGGCCGGAAGGAACGATGGTATTCGCCCAGTTCCTGAGCCGTTTGAGGCCCCTGGAGACGAATTGACCGACGCCCCGGAATGTCGGAGTGCGGCAAGGATACCTGGCAGCTGAGATTTCAGCCCATATCGCCAAGAAGCCGCACCGGGTCGGCGCGGCTTGTCTCCAGCTGAGGAAATGAGACTTTTACTGCTCTTCGATCTGCTTTACGGCGTCAGCGAGCAGATCGATCATTTTCACACGAATATCCTGGTCCGAGACGGAGATGCCCGCCGCGTCGAAATCACCCCGCAGCTTGCGGAAGACATCCTCGTCGCCGGCCTCTTCGAAATCGGCAACGACCACTTCCTTCGCGTAGGCTTCTGCGTCAGCTTTGCCGAGCAGACCGGCAGCCCACAGACCGACGAGCTTGTTGCGGCGTGCGAGCGCCTTGAACTTCAGCTCCTGATCGTGGGCGAACTTGTTTTCGAAGGCTTTTTCGCGATCGCTGATGCCGCTCATTTCGGGTCTCCCAAGCTGGACTTTTGCCCCGCCCCCTTAATCAAAAGAGCAGCAAAGCGCAATTGGTCGATATCGATTCAGGTTCGTTGCAACGTGAAAATCCCGATGCAAAATTGACAGAAACAAGTTTCTCCCTGTGCGAGAAGCCTGTGGCCACAGGTGGCCCACAAGAATGCCCTTCGGCCCGCGCCGAAATCATGACGCAATTTGGTGGCTATGTCCTGTCGAACTTTATGGTCGAGGGTCGAAAGAGTCGAGTATAAGCCGCCATACCGCCAGGTCCGTCAGGCGACACCCGACAAAGACCCAAACGGAGCGAGAAGAGCGCGCATCATGCGCTGCTTTTCTTGTCTATCGCCACCTTTGTGCGCCGCACTCGCGATGACTGAAGTGCAAGCTTCAGGAATCCCTGTACACTGATCGGTAGATGATTCCCGATAGCGCTTTGCGCAACACCATCGCCCCATAAAGCTTTTGGAGGCCTGCATTGTGAAACGCATTCTTTTCCGATAAGGGACCGCTCAAACATCATCCACGCGCCCGCGAGCGGCGCCAACAACGAGACAAGAAACTATGAACCGTCGCCGCCGTATCTACGAAGGCAAGGCCAAGATCCTGTATGAAGGCCCTGAGCCGGGCACGCTGATCCAGTTTTTCAAGGACGATGCCACCGCCTTCAACAAGAAGAAACATGACGTCATCGACGGCAAGGGCGTACTCAACAACCGTATCTCCGAGTACATCTTCACCCATCTGAACAAGATCGGTATTCCGACGCATTTCATCCGCCGGCTGAACATGCGCGAGCAACTGATCAAGGAAGTGGAGATAATTCCCCTCGAGATCGTCGTGCGTAATGTTGCCGCCGGATCGCTTTCGAGCAGGCTCGGTATCGAAGAGGGCACCGTCCTGCCCCGCTCGATCATCGAATTCTACTACAAGTCCGATGCGCTCGCCGATCCGATGGTCTCCGAGGAACATATCACCGCATTTGGCTGGGCGAACCCCGCCGAACTGGACGATATCATGGCGCTCGCAATTCGTGTCAACGACTTCCTCTCCGGTCTGTTCCTAGGCGTCGGGATCCAGCTCGTTGACTTCAAGATCGAATGCGGCCGCCTCTTCGAGGGCGACATGATGCGCATCATCCTCGCCGATGAAATCTCCCCGGACAGCTGCCGCCTCTGGGATATCGAGACCAGGGAGAAGATGGACAAGGATCGTTTCCGCCGCGATATGGGCGGTCTTTTGGAAGCCTATTCGGAAGTAGCGCGCCGTCTCGGCATCATCAACGAAAACGAGCCGATCCGGGGTACGGGTCCGGTTCTGGTCAAGTAAATTCGGGGGTTGGATCAGTGATCAAGGCACGCGTGACGGTCACGCTTAAGAACGGCGTTCTGGACCCACAGGGCAAGGCGATCGAAGGTGCACTCGGCAGTCTCGGTTTTTCGGGAGTCGGCCATGTGCGGCAGGGTAAGGTCTTCGATATCGAGGTCGACGGCGCCGACAAGGCGAAGGCCGAAGCCGATCTGAAAGACATGTGCGAAAAGCTGCTCGCCAATACGGTGATCGAAAACTACGCGATCTCGCTTGACTAAGACGCGGATTCGGCGCTGCCCGCGCCGGATCGATATCTGCAACTGCCTCGGATCCGGATAATTTCGAGGCCATTGAGGTTCAACGCCCCATGAAATCCGCCGTCGTCCAGCTTCCCGGTCTCAATCGCGACCGCGACATGATTGCCGCCCTCACCAAGATCTCCGGCCGGGCGCCGATCACCGTCTGGCAGACGGAGACCGAAATCCCCGACGTCGATCTGATCGTTATTCCCGGCGGCTTTTCCTACGGTGACTATCTGCGCTGCGGTGCGATCGCCGCGCGCATGCCGGTCATGCAGGCCATCAGGGAAAAGGCCGGTCAGGGCGTCAAGGTACTCGGCGTCTGCAACGGCTTTCAAATCCTCGTCGAAGCAGGCATGTTGCCCGGCGCGCTAATGCGCAATTCGTCGCTGAAGTTCGTCTGTAAGGAAGTGAAGCTCGAAGTGGTGAATGCCGAAACGGACTTCACCCGTGCCTACGAAAAGGGCCAGGTCATCCGCTGCCCCGTCGCCCATCACGACGGCAACTACTTCGTCGATTCCGATCTGTTGTCCTCGCTCGAGGACAATGGCCAGATCGTCTTTCGCTACGCGGAAGGAACCAATCCCAATGGCTCTTTGAGCGACATTGCAGGCGTAATGAACCGCGACGGCAATGTGCTCGGAATGATGCCGCATCCGGAGAACCTGATCGAAGCCGCTCACGGTGGCAGTGATGGGCGTGGCATCTTTGCGTCCGCGCTCGACGTGGTGGCTGCCACCGCCTGACGCTTACGTTTCCAGCTCGCTCAAGAACTATCTCGATTTCATCTTAGGACGTTTTGATGGCCCTCTCCATCCGCCTGCACGTACTCGCCATCGCGGCCCTCGGTCTTCTGCTTTCCGGATGCCAGACGGAACGTCCGGTATCGGGCCCGAATCGCGCAGCATTGCCGACAATGGAGCGTGTTGCACTTGCGGCGAACTCGTGCTGGTTCAAGTCCGGAGACGCCGCGTTCAAACCATACCGGCTGGCGCCCGAGCTGAACTCCTTCTCCGGCCGTCCTCGCATCCTCGCGGTACCGCGCAATAGTCCTGAATCGCGACCTGTCCTCGTCGTCCAGGCAGAAGGCAACCCCGCTCGTCTCGATGCCTTCGGGCCGCTCATGAGCACTGCGGACGGCGAACGAATCAAGCGCGACGTCCTGCGCTGGGCCGGCGGCACAAGCGGCTGCTGAAGGCAAGGTATCCCGTGTCGTTGCGATCTGTTGCAGAGCTGCACCGAGGCGCATGAATTTTCACGTTTTTCCGCCACAATCCATAACAACCAATGAAGGGTTGCTGGACGGCTAACGCCTCTCGCTGTACGACTTTCGCCCGGGGGAATGCGAGCGCCGAAAGCGTATCGTATCGACCGCGAGGAGCGGTCCGCATGAAGGGCGATAGCAATGAACAAAGCACTATTGGGTTGTGTCGTCGGAGCTGTCTTGACCGCGTCCGCCCTATCATCCGCGGCACTGGCCCAGGAACGTCTGTTCGATGAGGTCCGTATCGGCGTCTCCGGATCGATCCACGACAAGAAGACGTTCGAACCAGGGCTGTTTCCATCCGCCACGGTCTTTTTCGATCCATTCGATCAGCGGCACGCCGAGAGCTTCCTGGACCATATGCTGCGTCCCAGGGTGCATGTCGGCGCGATTGTGTCGACCTCGGGCGGTGCCAATCAGGTCTATGCGGGCCTTACCTGGACCGCCAATGTGACCGACAAGCTCTTCATTGATCTAGGTTTCGGCGGCTCGCTCACCGATGCGAGCCTCAATGATCCCAACAAGCGGCCCAACGTGGGTTGCCGTGCCCAGTTTCATGAATCGGCGGCCTTGGGTTACAACATCACCGAAAACTGGCGCGTTCTCGCAACGATCGAACACTCCTCCAATGCGGACATTTGCGACCAGAACGATGGTCTTTCCTATGCCGGCATAGCTGTGGGCTACAAGTTCTGAGCGCTCCCGTAACTTCCCGAAAAATGAAGCGCCGCGTTACGGCGCTTTTTTGTTCTGGGCATACTTCGCCCGTCACCTTGCAAGGCAGCATTTTCCTGTCGCACCTTTCGGCGACATAGGCTAAAGAGCGCGAAAGCTTGGCCCTGTCATCCAGAGTAGATCATGACCATTCCGAACAGCATCGCGATCACCCCTGAACTCGTCGCCTCCCATGGCCTCAAACCCGACGAGTACCAGCGTATTCTCGATCTGATCGGCCGCGAGCCGACATTTACGGAACTCGGCATCTTCTCGGCCATGTGGAACGAGCATTGCTCCTACAAATCCTCGAAGAAATGGCTGCGGACATTGCCGACCAAAGGCCGTCGCGTCATTCAGGGGCCTGGCGAAAATGCGGGCGTGGTTGATATCGATGACGGCGATTGCGTGGTCTTCAAGATGGAGAGCCACAACCATCCCTCCTATATCGAGCCCTATCAGGGCGCGGCGACCGGCGTCGGCGGCATTCTTCGCGACGTATTCACCATGGGCGCGCGGCCGGTTGCAGCGATGAATGCTCTTCGTTTTGGCGCACCGGATCATCCGAAGACCAAGCACCTGGTCTCGGGCGTCGTGGCAGGCGTTGGCGGCTACGGCAATTCTTTCGGCGTACCGACCGTTGGCGGCGAAGTGGAATTCGATCCGCGCTACAACGGCAACATCCTTGTCAACGCGTTCGCGGCCGGCCTCGCTCGCACCGATGCGATCTTCTATTCCAAGGCGGAAGGCGTTGGCCTGCCCGTGGTCTATCTCGGCGCCAAGACGGGCCGCGACGGTGTCGGCGGCGCGACGATGGCATCTGCCGAATTCGACGAGTCGATCGAAGAGAAGCGTCCGACCGTGCAGGTTGGCGACCCTTTTACCGAAAAGTGCCTGCTGGAAGCCTGCCTCGAACTGATGGGGACCGGCGCAGTCATCGCCATCCAGGACATGGGGGCCGCAGGCCTCACTTGTTCCGCAGTCGAGATGGGTGCGAAGGGCGATCTCGGCATCGAACTGGACCTGGACAAGGTTCCGGTCCGTGAAGACCGCATGTCCGCCTACGAGATGATGCTCTCGGAAAGCCAGGAGCGTATGCTCATGGTCCTGAAGCCGGAGAAGGAACAAGAAGCCAAGGCGATCTTCGTTAAGTGGGGACTCGACTTTGCAATCGTCGGCAAGACCACCGACGACCTGCGGTTCCGGATCCTGCATCAGGGCGAAGAAGTGGCGAACCTGCCGATCAAGGAACTCGGAGATGAGGCGCCGGAATATGACCGCCCTTGGGTCCAGTCGAACGGCCGCGCTCCCCTTCCAGCATCGCAGGTCGCCGCACCGGCAGACTACAATGAAGCCCTTTTGAAGCTGGTCGGCTCACCCAACCAGTCCAGCCGCCGCTGGGTGTGGGAGCAGTATGACACCTTGATTCAGGGCAATTCGCTGCAACGTCCCGGTGGCGATGCCGGCGTGGTCCGCGTCGAAACCCATCCCACAAAGGCCCTCGCCTTTTCCTCCGACGTGACGCCGCGCTATGTCGAGGCCGATCCATTCGAAGGCGGCAAACAGGCTGTTGCCGAATGCTGGCGCAATATCTGCGCGACCGGCGCGGAGCCGCTTGCAGCCACCGACAATCTCAATTTCGGCAATCCCGAAAAGCCTGAAATCATGGGCCAGCTGGTAGGCGCCATCAAGGGCATCGGTGAGGCTTGCAAGGCGCTCGATTTCCCCATCGTGTCCGGCAACGTATCGCTCTACAACGAGACGAACGGCATTGCCATTCTGCCGACTCCGACGATCGCCGGCGTCGGTCTGTTGCCTGACTGGCAGAAGATGGCGAAGATCGGCTCGGCCAAAGAAGGCGACAGGTTGATCATGATCGGAACTGACGGCAGCCATCTCGGCTCTTCGATCTACCTGCGCGATGTCCTAGATATGATCGATGGTCCGCCGCCGGAAGTCGATCTCGCCGCCGAACGCCGTAATGGAGAATTTGTCCGGTCCATGATTCGCAACGGCCAGGTCACAGCCTGCCACGACATTTCCTCCGGCGGACTTGCACTTGCGCTGGCGGAAATGGCGATGGCGTCTGGCAAAGGCATGAAGGTCAGCCTCAAGGAACAGCGCGGACCAGCGCATGCTCTTCTCTTCGGTGAAGATCAGGCGCGCTACGTGGTCACGGTATCCTCTGATCTGGCCAACTTCGTTCAGGCGAGCGCCGAGAGCGCAGGCGTGCCATTCCGTCTGCTCGGGACCGTCACCGGCGAAAACCTGATTGTCGATGATCTTCTCGATGTCGCAACCGTTGACCTCGTGAATGCCCACGAAAGCTGGTTCCCGCAGTTCATGGCCTAAGCCAGCCGCTCCCAGCAGCAATTTTCTGGAGACAACGGCGCGACACGCTGTTGTCTCTTTTGCATTTGTGGCTCCGGAGGGATTGATGGACTCGATCCCGCCGCGTAAAAATCTCTGTTTACGAACTGGATATCACGCAAAAATGCTCACACGGATCCTGACCTGGTTGCGGTCGTCAGGCCCCACCTGGCAATACAGGCGCATCTGGCTAGATGCGCTCATTGTTACGATCTGCCTGAACGTCCTTGCCTGGCTGATCTTCGCGAAGATGGGAATGCCCACTTCCGAGATCTTCGCAGAGGACGGCCCGATCGAGGACCTGCAATCCTTGTCGCTCGCGATCACCGCATTGCTCGGGATCGTTGCGGCGTCGAGGACGCGCATATTGGCTCGCTTCGTCGCGACTGCCATAACCTGTATTTCAGTCGTCTTCTTTGCGCGCGAGATGCCAATATGCCGCGGAAGTGTGACAGTTTATTGTGTCTCGAAGACTTGGCTGCCGATTATTATCGGGGCGGCTGTTCTGATCCTGCTGATTGCGACGATCGTTTTCGAATATCGTCACAGAGGCGGCCTTTCCCGCGCCATTCACCCCCGCCTCACCTGGCCGTTGGGGTTTGTCGCGGCGGTTCTCGGCCTCAGCCAACTTGCCGAGAGCCTGGACATCGTGGTGATCGAGGAAAGCCTCGAATCCTATGGCTTCATGATCCTCACGTTGAGTGCTGCTTGGCTTTTCCGCTTTGCGAGAAGTCAGCAGGTCGAACCGCTTAGAAAACGGGCCAAGGCGAGCCTCTCCCGGTTCAAGCACGCCATCTCGAATCATTGATTTAAGCAGCATTCGAAATCTGCGGTTATCCGCTATCCCTCTTTGACCGAGGAACGGGTTTGGGGCACTCTGTCCTCAAAAAGGTCCGCATGAGTCTGCGGAGGAGAAAAGGAACACATCATGGCGATGCAACCCGGTGAAATCGAAGATCTAATCAAGGCGGGCATTCCAGGTGCCAAGGTGACCATCCGGGATCTCGCCGGCGATGGCGATCACTACGCAGCCGAGGTGGTGGCGGAGCAATTCCGCGGCAAAAGCCGCGTGCAACAGCATCAAATGGTCTACGAGGCACTGAAGGGCAACATGGGCGGCGTTTTGCACGCTTTGGCGCTTCAGACATCGGCTCCCATGGATTGAGTTGATAATGCCAGACCTCATCAAGGAGATCATCACGGGCGTCGTGGAAAATGTCGTGAAGGAGCTTCTGAAGAAGTCCCACGGCCGCACAACCACCAAGCGGAAAAAACGACAGACGCGGTCTGCTTCGACCGGCCGGTTCGTGAAGAAAACTTCCCGCGCGGCACGGCCCGCCAGGAAACAGGTTAGCCGCCGACGTACGGCGGCAAGCCGCAGCAGGCAGCGTAACCGCTGACCTGGTGAAGGGCGGCGCCCTACGGGCGACCAGAAAGAGCCGCGGCGATAAATCCCAGCACCCCATGCTGAGGGTTATTCCGCTGGAATTTGGCCGGCCACATTGCTATTTAGGGAAGATGACGCAGCGCAGCGGCCCTTGAAACCGCATGTGAAAGGATATGACATGAGCGGAATTAACGAATTCATCGACAACGAAGTGAAGACGAACGACGTGGTTCTCTTCATGAAGGGCACGCCTCAGTTCCCACAGTGTGGCTTCTCGGGCCAGGTCGTTCAAATTCTTGACTATCTGGGCCTCGATTACAAAGGCGTGAACGTGCTTGCTGACGCGGAGATCCGTCAGGGCATCAAGGACTATTCCAATTGGCCCACCATTCCGCAGCTTTATGTCAAGGGCGAGTTCGTTGGCGGTTGCGATATCGTCCGCGAGATGTTTCAGTCTGGTGAACTGCAGAATCACCTCCAGGAGCAGGGGATCGCCGTCCGCGGCGCAGCATGAGTTTTCGGGGCAACGCGCCCCGGATTTTTTGAGAATAATTTTCAAGGCGCCGCTCCCACGGCGCCTTTCCCGTTGTTTAGGAAATCACTGTGACAAATTCTTCACAAACGGCGTCTGACCGCTTGCGGGGCATGAGCCGGGCCGAGTTCATTGCGATGATGGCCATGCTGATGGCTCTCAACGCCCTCGCCATAGATATCATGCTGCCGGGACTTCAAGAGATCGGCGCCTCGCTCGGCGTCGAAAGCGAGAACCACCGGCAATATGTCGTTTCTTCGTATATTTTTGGGCTCGGCGTCGCCCAGCTCCTGTATGGACCGCTCTCGGACCGCTTTGGCCGTCGCGTTCCTATGCTGTTTGGCATCGGAATCTATGTCATCTGCTCGATCGGCATCATGGTCGTTCCGTCCTTCGCCATGATGCTCATCCTGCGCTTCATCCAGGGCGCGGGCGCCGCCGCCACTCGCGTGATCACTATCTCCATCGTCCGCGACGTTTACGGCGGTCGTGCAATGGCGGAAGTCATGTCGCTTATCATGATGGTATTTATGATCGTACCGATCATCGCCCCCGGTACCGGACAGGTCATCATGCTCTTCGGCGAATGGCATCTGATCTTTGCGTTTATCGCCGTGATTTCGCTTGCGATCGGCTTCTGGATGTATGCGCGCCTGCCTGAGACGCTTGATGCCGCCGACGTGCGGCCGTTCACGGCCTCCTCTATCCTCGACGCGTTCCGGATCGTGCTGACCAATCGGATTGCGCTCTGCTACACGATCGCCAGCACATTTATCTTCGGTGCGTTGTTCGGCTTCATCAATTCCGCGCAGCAGATCTACGTGGGAATTTATGAGCTCGGGATCTGGTTTCCGGTTGCCTTTGCCGCGGTTGCCGTCTTCATGTCCATGGCGTCCTTTCTCAACGCCCGTTTCGTCGGCCGTTTCGGCATGAGACGCCTTTCCCACGGCTCGCTCTTCGGGTTCATAGCGATCACCTTCGTGTGGATGCTGGTGCAGATATTCGGCCCGCAGCCGATGCCGATCCTGCTGTTCCTCGTCTTCTTTTCCCTGGCGATGTTTCAGTTCGGCTGGATCGGCGCCAATTTCAATTCGCTGGCGATGGAACCGCTCGGGCACGTGGCCGGCACGGCGTCCTCCGCGCTCGGCTTCATGAGCACGGTCGGTGGATCGTTTATCGGCGTGGCCATTGGCCAGGCCTTCGACGGGACCGCCCTGCCCCTGGTCGTCGGGTTCTTTGCTGTCTCCATTGTTGGATTGATCTTCGTGTTGATCGGCGAGAAGGGAAAGCTCTTCCAGCCGCACAATCCACGGATCTAGCGGTAGATCGCCAAAAAGGGCCGGAGCGATCCGGCCTTTTAATGCCCGATAATCTCGTCGCGCAGCATTTGCCAACTCTCCCTGTCTGTGGCGACGAGGAGACCGCCATCGACATGGTGCGGGCGATAGGCCGAGCCGTCCAGACGGGCGACATAGCCGCCGGCCTCGGCAGCGATCAGCGTACCGGCAAGATGATCCCAGGGCATCAGTTTATTGTAGAGCACGAACTGCACGTGGCCGCCCGCAAAGGTGCGGTATTCATGAGCCGAGCAGCGGTAGTTCGCGAAGAATCGGACCTTGGCGAGATTGCCGAGGATGCGTTCGCGATCTTCACCGAAGAAATAGCCGGGCGAGGCCATGCCGACCATCGCATCGATCGGGCGGGACTTCGCAACGGAAAGGCGGATCGCCTCCCCATCCGGCCGACGAAGAAAAGCGCCGGCACCCTTTTCAGCCATGATCCAGTCGTCGCCCATGGGATCGTAGATGATGCCGGCCACCACTTCGCCCTTCCAGACGACGGAAGCCATGACGCCGAAGGCAGGAATACCGGAGGCGAAGTTGAACGTACCATCGACCGGATCGACGACGACCGCGAATTCCGCGTCGGCGAGCTTGCCGAGCAGGGACGGGTCGGCGGCAACCGACTCTTCCCCGACGAAAAGCGCCCCGGGAGCGATCGCGTCCATTTCGCGCCGGATCAGGCGTTCTGCCGCTTCGTCCGCCTCCGTCACCAGATCGGTCGGCTCGCTCTTGGAGCGGACGTCGTCATTTCCAAGTCTGCGGAAGCGCGGCAATATTTCTGATTTGGCGGCAAGGCGCAAAAGATCGGCAAGCTTGGTGACGTCTAGCGGAGCGGTCATTGAAAGTCTCAGGCTCTGGCGGCTTCGAGGCCGGAAAAATCGAAAAGCTTCGGGTCTAGGAGGTGGGACGGGTTGACGTGGGCAAGCGCCCGCAACATCGCGTCCTTGCGGCCCGGCATGCGGACCTCGATATCTGCCAGCATCGCCTTCATCGCGTTGCGTTGCAGCCCATCCTGCGACCCGCAAAGGTCGCACGGGATGATTGGAAACTGCATGGCAGAGGCAAATTTCGCCAGGTCTTCCTCGGCGCAGTAAGCGAGCGGCCGCAAAACCATCAGATCGCCTTCATCATTTAGAAGCTTCGCCGGCATGCCCGCGAGCCTGCCGCCATGGAAGAAGTTCATGAAAAAGGTTTCCAGAATATCCTCGCGATGATGACCGAGGACGAGAGCATCACAGCCCTCCTCCCGCGCTATCCGGTAGAGGTTGCCGCGCCTGAGCCTTGAACAGAGCGAACAATAGGTCGCGCCCTCCGGCACCTTTTCCTTCACGATCGAATAGGTATCGCGGTATTCGATCCGGTGCTTCACGCCGATCGACGCAAGATAATCAGGTAGCACATGCTTGGGAAAATTCGGCTGTCCCTGGTCCAGATTGCACGCCATCAATTCGACCGGCAGAAGACCGCGCCATTGCAGATCGAGCAGGACGGCCAGCAACGAATAGGAATCCTTGCCTCCGGAGAGACCGATCAGCCAGCGTCTCTGGCCTTTCAGCATCTGGAAATCGTCAAAGGCCTGACGCACCTGCCGGAGCAGGCGCTTGCGCAGCTTGTTGAACGAGACGGAACTCGGTGCGTCACGAAACAGCGCCGGCACGAGGCCAGTGACGGCTTCGTCCAGCTCATCTTCGATTGCGGCGTTCACGCCCATTCGTCTTCCCTTGGAGGGTGAAAGAGGTTCAACCCTCTTTCACCGTAGATTGTCAGGCGCCGAGCGCGGCCGCTACCGCCTCGAGCGCGTCGTTGGCCTTGGCGCCATCAGGGCCGCCGGCCTGGGCCATATCCGGTCGGCCGCCACCGCCCTTACCGCCAAGCGCAGCAGAGGCAACCCGCACCAGATCGACCGCGCTGAAGCGCCCGGTGAGATCCGGCGTTACTGCGACAACGGCGCTTGCCTTGCCGTCTTCCGAAACGCCGACCAGGGTAACCACGCCGGAACCCAAGCTTGCCTTGCCCTCGTCAGCCAGGCCCTTCAGGTCCTTGGCATCGATGCCTGCCAATGCCTTGCCCATGAACTTCACGCCTGCGATCTCACGGATGTCGTCCGCCGAACTGCCCTGTCCGCCCCCCATGGCGAGCCGCCGCTTGGCTTCCGCCAACTCCCGCTCGAGCTTGCGCCGTTCGTCGATCAGCGCCTCTACACGGGCAACGACGTCGGTCGGCTGCACTTTCAGAGCGCCGGCAAGCGTCTTCACCCGCTCATCCTGCTCGGCGAGGTAGGCCCGCGCCGCTTCGCCGGTAACGGCCTCGACACGGCGCACACCCGCGGCCACAGCGCTTTCCGCGAGGATTCGTACCAGACCGATATCGCCTGTCGCGTTCACATGCGTTCCGCCGCAGAGTTCGACGGAATAGGGTTTGCCGGCCTTCGGACCTGCGATGCCCTTGCCCATCGAGACCACCCGGACCTCGTCACCATATTTCTCGCCGAACAAGGCCATGGCACCTTCCGCGATGGCATCATCGACGCTCATCAGGCGGGTTGCAACCGGCGCGTTCTGAAGGACGATGGCATTTGCCATGTCCTCGACCTTCTGCAACTCCTCCGCCGTCATCGGCTTCGGATGCGAGACGTCGAAACGCAGACGTTCCGGAGCTACCAGCGAACCCTTCTGGGCGACATGCGTGCCGAGAACTTCCCGGAGCGCTTCGTGCAAAAGATGGGTCGCCGAATGGTTGGATCGGATCCGCGAGCGGCGGGTGTGATCGACCGTCAACGCGACCGCGTCGCCTGTCTTCAGCACGCCATCGGCGACCGTCGCAATATGAACAAAGAGGCCTTCGCCCTTCTTTTGCGTATCCGTGACGTTCAGCGCGGCATGGTCGGTGGAGATCACGCCGGTATCGCCCATCTGCCCACCGGATTCGCCGTAGAAGGGTGTCTGGTTCACGACCACCTGGACCTGCTCTCCGGCAGAGGCGCTCTCGACCGTCTTGCCATCCCGCACGACCGCCTGAACCACGCCTTCGGCGGTCTCTGTGTCATAACCGAGGAACTCAGTCGCGCCGAATTTTTCCCTGAGCTCGAACCAGATCGTTTCGGTCGCCTTGTCACCGGAGCCTGCCCAGTGCGATCGGGCTTCCGCCTTCTGCCGCTCCATGGCATCGGTGAACCCGGAGATATCCACGCCGATTTCACGCGCCCGCAACGCGTCCTGTGTGAGATCAAGCGGGAAACCATAGGTGTCGTAGAGCTTGAAGGCGGTCTCTCCGTCCAACATGTCGCCCTTGCCGAGCGTCGTTGTGGCGTCGGACAGCAAGGAGAGGCCGCGCTCCAGCGTCTTGCGGAAGCGGGTTTCCTCAAGCTTCAACGTCTCCGAGATCAGCGCTTCGGCGCGGATCAGTTCCGGATAGGCGCGGCCCATCTGCTGCACCAGCGCCGGCAGGAGTTTAAAGAGCAGCGGGTCGCGAGCGCCCAGAAGCTGCGCGTGGCGCATGGCGCGACGCATAATGCGGCGAAGCACGTAACCCCGGCCTTCGTTAGACGGCAGAACGCCGTCGGCAATCAGGAAAGCGGACGAACGCAGATGGTCCGCGATGACGCGGTGGCTGGCGCGGCGTTCGCCCTCGGCCTTGACGCCGGTCGCCTCCTCGGAGGCGGAAATCAACGCGCGGAAGAGGTCGATATCATAATTGTCATGCTGCCCCTGCAGAAGAGCCGCAACGCGCTCCAGGCCCATGCCGGTGTCGATCGAAGGACGCGGTAGATCGATCCGCTCCTCCTTCGTCACCTGCTCGTACTGCATGAAGACGAGGTTCCAGATCTCGATGAAACGATCGCCATCCTCCTCGGGGGAACCGGGAGGGCCGCCCCAGATATGGTCGCCGTGATCGTAGAAGATTTCCGAGCACGGACCGCAGGGGCCGGTATCACCCATGGCCCAGAAATTGTCGCTCGTCGCAATACGAATGATCTTCTCGTCGGCGAGACCCGCGATCTTCTTCCACAGGCCGAAAGCCTCGTCGTCCGTATGGTAGACGGTCACAAGCAGGCGGTTCCGATCGATACCGAATTCCTTGGTGATCAGGTTCCAGGCAAGCTCGATGGCGCGCTCCTTGAAATAATCGCCGAACGAGAAATTGCCGAGCATCTCGAAGAAGGTGTGGTGGCGCGCCGTGTAACCGACATTGTCGAGGTCATTGTGCTTGCCGCCGGCGCGCACGCATTTCTGCGCCGTGGCAGCCGTCGAATAGGGCCGCTTTTCCAGACCGGTGAAGACATTCTTGAACTGCACCATGCCGGCATTGGTGAACATCAGCGTCGGGTCATTGCGCGGCACCAGAGGACTTGAGGCTACGACCTCGTGTCCGTTCTTCTGGAAATAGTCGAGAAAGGTCGACCGAATTTCATTCACGCCGCTCATGCTAGGCCCTTTTTACCGCCGGATGCGATGCTGTTATTCGAAAACCAATGGCTTGTATCGTCCACACCCCCAACTGTCCAGCCGCCCCACCTCCCAACCGAACGAGAAACCGGCCGCTCATCTTTCGATGGCGGCCGGCCCAAAAGTAAGCGGCCAGGAAAATCCTGAATGCGGCGGAACCGCTTACATTTCTGCGGCAGCGTCACCGTCGTCGGCATCCGGCCCACCATTCTGCAGGAAGCGGTCGGCAATCAGACCGGCATTCTGGCGGAGCGACATCTCGATCTCGCGGGCGAGTTCCGGATTGTCGCGCAGGAAGAGTTTCGCATTCTCGCGGCCTTGACCGAGGCGCTGGCTGTTATAGGAGAACCAGGCCCCGGACTTCTCAACAATGCCGGCCTTGACGCCGAGGTCGATCAGTTCGCCGGTCTTGGAGACGCCTTCGCCATACATGATGTCGAATTCCACCTGCTTGAAGGGAGGCGCCATCTTGTTCTTGACGACCTTCACGCGCGTCTGGTTGCCCACGACTTCTTCGCGTTCCTTGACCTGACCGATGCGGCGGATATCGAGACGAACCGAGGCATAGAACTTCAAGGCGTTGCCGCCGGTCGTGGTTTCCGGCGAACCGAACATGACGCCGATCTTCATGCGGATCTGGTTGATGAAGATGACCATGCAGTTCGATTTGGAGATCGAGGCCGTCAACTTGCGCAGCGCCTGGCTCATCAGGCGGGCCTGGAGGCCTGGCAGGCTGTCGCCCATTTCGCCCTCGATTTCGGCGCGGGGCGTCAAAGCTGCAACCGAGTCGACGACGAGAACATCGACAGCGCCGGAGCGGACCAGCGTATCGGTGATTTCCAGCGCCTGCTCGCCGGTATCGGGCTGCGAGATCAAAAGGTTCTGGAGATCGACGCCAAGCTTGCGGGCATAGACCGGATCGAGCGCGTGTTCGGCGTCAACGAAGGCGCAGATACCGCCTTTTTTCTGGGCTTCGGCGATCGTCTGCAGTGCAAGCGTCGTTTTGCCAGAGCTTTCAGGGCCGTAGATCTCGACGATGCGGCCCTTGGGCAGACCACCAATTCCGAGTGCAATGTCGAGGCTCAGAGAGCCCGTGGAAACCGTCTCGATCTCGACGATATTCTCGTTCGAGCCGAGCTTCATGATCGATCCCTTACCGAAGGAACGTTCGATCTGCGACAGTGCCGCTTCCAGCGCCTTGCTCTTATCCACGCCTTTTTCCTCTACCAGCCGCAAGTTATTCTGTGCCATGAGATCCCACCTTTAGGTTATTGCCGCCGCGCAAGCAATGAAGCAGCTGATAAAGGTGATGTACCTATTTTGTTCTCGTTTTGCAATAGCCAATCAAGAGATTGACAGAAAATAGCTATTTTGCTTCCGTTCTCGTCATGTTCACGCTTCCGCATCGCACGGAAATTCGCTCAGGAAAAACAACTGTCTCGCCGGAATTTCGGACGAATCGCAGAGCTTGGAAATTGAAGCGAATATCGTCCTAATCCGAATCGAGCATTTCCCGAACGGCGACCGCGAGCTGCTTCAGCGAGAACGGTTTCGGCAGGAAGCCGAATTTTGCATCGGCCGGCAGGTTGCGGGCAAACGCATCTTCGGCATAGCCGGACACGAAGATGAATTTCAGATCCGGATAGGACTTGCGAAGTTCGGCAAGCAGCGTCGGCCCGTCCATCTCCGGCATCACCACATCGGACACCACGATGTCGACCTTGCCCTCCAGCTCTTCCATGATATCGAGCGCCTCTACTCCGGAACCCGCCTCGTGGACGGTATAGCCGCGCGTCTCAAGCATCCGCTTGCCGCCACGGCGCACCGCCTCCTCGTCCTCGACCAGCAGTACGACCGCGGATTTGCCTGTCAGGTCCATATCCTCGGCCACAGATGTCACCGGGACAGGCGCGGACGGCGCCGGCTCGGCAGCGGTTCCGGCAGCAGGTGCTGCGCCTGGAATGACTGCGGGCGCCTCAGGAATGTGGCGCGGCAGGAATATCCGGAAACTCGTGCCCCGACCGACTTCCGATTCGGGATAGATGTAGCCGCCGGACTGCTTGACGATGCCGTACACCATCGAAAGGCCAAGTCCGGTTCCCTTCCCCACTTCCTTGGTGGTGAAGAAAGGCTCGAAGATCTTGTCCATGATTGCCGGCGGAATTCCCGTACCGGTGTCGGAGACCTCGACCATCACGAGATCTTCGGATGGAAGGTCGGCCTGGTGGAAATCCGAGGCCTCCTCGGCAGACACATTGCGGGTTTTGATCAGGATCGTCCCACCGGTCGGCATCGCGTCGCGGGCATTGACGCAGAGATTGATCAAGACCTGCTCGAACTGCGAAAGGTCGGTACGGACCGGCCACAGATCGCGTCCGTAATCCACTTCGAGTTTCACATTCGTGCCGGAAATCAGCCTGTCGACCAGCATGCGCAGGTCGCCCACGACATCCGTGAGGTTCAGCACCGCCGGACGCATGGTCTGCTTGCGCGAGAAGGCGAGCAACTGCCGCACCAGCACCGCCGCGCGATTGGCGTTCCGCTTGATCTCCATGAGATCCGCGAAACTCGCGTCGGAGGGCCGCGCCTGCAAGAGAAGATGATCGGAGGAGAGGAGAATGGCGGTCAAAACGTTGTTGAAGTCGTGGGCGATGCCGCCCGCCAGCGTCCCCACCGCGTTCAACTTCTGGGTCTGGGCCATCTGGGTTTCGAGCGCCTTCTGCTCGGTCGTCTCGACCGCGTAGACAATGGCCGCCTCCTCCGGCGCCTCGTCGCTCTCGTCGATCACGGCATTCACGTAGAAGCGCACATAACGGTTCTCGTCGCCCGGATGGCGCGAGTCGATCGGCGGAATGTCGCCCTGCCGGTCCTTGGCGGCGGCCAGCGCCTGCATGAGCTGCTGGCGTGTGTTCTCGTGCACGATGCGCTCAAGCTCGACGCCGGAGTCCATCTCGTCGCGCGACACGACCCCTGCAAACAGCTTGAGGAAAGGTGCGTTGATACGGAGGATTTTTCCTGCACCATCCACTGACGCGATCGCCATCGGCGTATTGTTGAAGAACCGGGTGAACCGCATGGCCGAAGCCGATTGATCCCCTTCTCCGCCCTTCGGCCGTGCCAGCACGATCGTGCGGCTTTCGCCAGGCGCGCCGTCGCGCGTGGCGCTGACATTGTGCACGAGGCGGACCGGCAGGCTCTGGCCGTTGGTGCGGCGCAGATCGAGGTCCAGGGTTTCGGTCCGTTTCAATCCGGGAGCCGCCTGGACGGACTGGATCAGAGCCATGCCCTCGCCTGCCACCATATCCGCAATCGTCATCGAGCGCGGGGCGAACTTCGTCAGATCGATACCCAGCCATTCGGCGAGCGTCGCGTTGAGGTAGAAGATCTCGCCCTTCCGCCCCGCGGAGAAAAATCCCGCCGGTGCGTGGTCCAGATAGTCGATCGCGTTCTGCAGTTCGCGGAAGAAGCGTTCCTGATCCTCGCGCTCGGAGGTGATGTCGGTGATCTGCCAGATATCGAGCTGGCTCTTGCCGGGAGGACCTAGCAGCCGCGCCTTGAGACGATACCAGTGCGCACCCGAACCATTGCCCGTCGCACGACCGAGCGGCTGCAGGAGCCTGAATTCCTCATGACCCTCGCGGCCTTCTCGCAATGCCGTGGTCAGGCGGTAAAGAGCCTCGGTCGACTCTCGTGTCCTCGAAAGCAGCGCTTCCAGCGACTGTACGTTGCTCGCCCTGGTCGCACCGGTCATCCGGCCATAAGCGGCGTTGGCGTAAAGAACACGACCCCTGGGATCGGTAATGAGGATGCCGTCGGGATGGCTAGCCAGAAAGCCCCGCGCCAGTTCGTCCGATCGCGATTGCGGCATGACCTCGACGAGGCCGATCAGGGAGGAGACAAGAAAAAATATCCCCACCATGGCAAGAATGCCGAGGAGACCGAGTACGACCTCGTTGTCGAGCGCGTGCTGGAACAGCACGAAACCGGCCGCCACGCCGCAAAGCACAAGAGCCAGAAGAACGATCCGGACGATGGTGCCGCCGCGCGTGCCACGCTCCACCAAAGGCGCTTCGTAGTTGCCGCCTTGCTGCAACTTCGTCATCAATTCCTCGCATTTCGGCCAGCCTTGCGGCCATGGTCACCCGCGGGAAGAATCCCGCGATTCCTTCTTAGCAACTTGCATACTCGGCAAAAAGCTCCACAAGGCCACAAAACCCGGGACAGTTTGCCGACGTGACCTATCTTTGTCATTTCACGCTGGTTTTCAGGCTTGGACAATGGCGACCAGCAGCTTGCCTCGGCAGGAAAAAAGTCGTCTTTTACGCCAGCATGCGCATGAGGAGTGGCAATAGATGTTCGGAGACCTTTTAGGCACCTATGGCAGCCGCCTCGTGATCGCCGTCGTCGGAGTGGGCGTCGGCCTCCTCCTGTTGGCGGGAGTCCTGTGGATGATCCGTGGCCGCAACGGCCCGTCTCCCTTCGTGAGAGGCGGAAAAAACCGTCAACCTCGGCTCCAGGTGCTGGATGCCGCTGCGGTCGACACCCGCCGCCGCCTCGTCCTCGTCCGCCGCGACAACGTCGAGCATCTGATCATGATCGGTGGCCCTACCGATATCGTCATCGAAAGTGGAATATCAACTTCAGCCAGCTTGGCCCCAACAGCGTCCGTGCGCCCGGTACCGCGCGATCTGCCGTCCTCTGCTCCCGCAGAACCACCTGCGGAGAACCGCGCGGTGTCCGTCGAGCCGCGTCCGGTGCAGCCCCAGCAGTTAACTGCTGCGGAAGCACGCGTTGAAGCTGCTCGGGAGGTCCGCCCGCTTCGCGAGCCACCTCGCCCCTCGTCGGCAATGCCCGTCCAGACGGCGGGAACTACTGCTCCAGCCTCAGCCGCCGCGCCGAAAGTCGACCCGCCCGCTAGACAGGCGCCCGAAGCTGGGACCGGACCGCTACGGCCGGTTGCAGCCTCGGCGGCAGCCACGACCGCCGGCCGTTCCCTCGACGGCCCGGCCAATGGGCTTGACGCCGCCCGTCCAGCAGTGTCGCAGGACACGCAAGCGCCCCGAATCGTGCCGGTCACCCCGCAAACGGTCCCTCCGTCGCTGCAGCCCGCGGCAGAAAACCCAAAACAGCTCGGCAGCGATTTTGAACGGCTACTCGAGGAAGAGATGGCTCAAAATCTGGCCGCGCGCGAATCGGCTGTCCTGGGCCAGCCGAACCGCCACGCCCCGCCGCGCGATGCGGCCGCACCGGTCGTCACCGGTGCGACACCGGAACCGACACTGCAGACCGAAGTTACCCGGATCTTCGGCGAGATGTCCGCGACCCGCGATAAATAGTTCAGGCTCGATCCGCTTATGCAAACAAAAAAGGCACGGAAAACCGTGCCTTGAATTCACTTGCTAAAAGAACCGGGAGATTTATTCGTCCCGATAGACCTTCTCGCGGCGCTCGTGGCGTTCTTGGGCCTCGATCGACAGCGTTGCGATCGGACGAGCGTCGAGCCGCTTGAGGCCGATTGGCTCCCCGGTCTCCTCGCAATAACCGTAGGTGCCATCGTCGATGCGCTGAAGGGCGGCGTCGATTTTGGAAATCAGCTTCCGCTGGCGATCGCGGGCGCGAAGCTCGATGGCTCTGTCGGTTTCGGAGGAGGCCCGGTCCGCGAGGTCCGGATGATTGGCGCTTTCTTCTGCCAGATGACCCAGCGTTTCGCGCGCTTCTCTCAGGATGTCATTCTTCCAAGCAATCAGTTTTGCCCGGAAATATGCTTTCTGATTTGCATTCATGAACTCATCGGTTTCCGAGAGTACATAATTGCCAAGATCGATCTTCTCACTCAACGCGATTCTCCTGAAGAACATCTCATGCGGCGCCTCTATATCCTATTCAAGTATGCTGGTTCAAGCCTTGCGCCGGGCTTTAAAGCATTTTTAAAATCGTCACAAAAATCAGCTAAACGGCTATTTTTTATACTTTTATTTGCGTCCCCGCATCTTCCTCAGCTGCACCTGGCGGGCTTTGGTCTCGCCACGAGGGGTATTCCCGGCAGTTGACGAGCATCCCGCCGAAAGGCTAACCATCCATTCCAATCTCAGTTTCGGCGCCGGGTATGACGACGATCACTCCTCCTCCTTCCCGCATCTATCTCCTGCGCCACGCCAAGGCGGGTTGGGCGGAGCCGGGGCAGCATGATTTCGACCGCCCGCTGGACAATCAGGGTTTTGCCGAGGCGGAAATCGTCGCAGACAAAGCAGCCGATCGCAGCTATCTGCCCGCTATCGTCATCAGTTCGACCGCGACGCGCTGCCGCCAGACGGCCGAAGCGATCCGTCGCGCCGTCAGCGAAATCATCGAACCGCTTTATATCGACGAGCTCTACAATGGCTCGCTCGGAACCTATCTCGCCATTCTCGAGGGTCAGAAAGAAAGCCAGTCGGTGATGCTGATTGGCCATAATCCGACGATGGAAGAACTCCTGGAAGCACTGATCGGCGCAGATCAAATGGTTGCCGCCATTCCGGGCGGCTATCCGCCTGCGGGCCTCGCAGTGTTGGACTATCGCGGGGTTTCCGCTGGCACCGCCACCGCCTGGACCCTTGTCGATTTTCTGACCGCCTGAAAGGCCGAAGCGGCCAAGTAAGATACCGTCTCGCCTTTGCGCCGCGCTCTACGCATCCTATATTGTCGGAAACTCTGGACCCGGAACGACGTTTTGCCGCCTTCGCTTACCAGCTTCACCGATGATGCACGCATTGCGCTCGACAATCTCGCCGACCGCGCCTCGGGCCTCATTCACCCGACGATCCGCCTTGGGGTTACCGGCCTGTCTCGGGCCGGCAAGACGGTATTCATATCGTCGCTGGTCCATAATCTGTTGAACGGTGGCCGCCTGCCGCTTTTCGAAGCGATGCGATCCGGCCGGATTTCCGCAGTCAGGCTCGAACCGCAACCGGACGATGCAATCCCCCGCTTCCAATACGAGGACCACGTTCAGGCATTGGTGCGCGATCGAATCTGGCCCGATTCCACGCGTGCCATTTCGGAACTGCGCGTCACGCTGGATTACGAAAGCGCGAGCGGCTGGAATCGCATGTTCTCCCGCGGCCGGATTTCAATCGATATCGTCGATTATCCGGGCGAGTGGCTACTCGACCTGCCGCTTCTGGCCCAGGACTTTGGCGAATTCAGCGAGAAAACGGTTGCACTTGCCGCCACCGGCATCAGGAAATCTCTCTCAGAGGAATGGCTGACGATGGCGGCGAGCGTCGATCTCGACGCGCCCGCCGATGAAACGACCGCTCGCAGGCTTTCGGAAAGCTTTGCAGGCTACCTCCGGGCCTGCCGGGCGGATGAACGCTCCCTCTCCACGCTGCCGCCCGGCCGCTTCCTGATGCCGGGCGATCTGGAAGGTTCTCCGGCGCTGACCTTTGCACCCTTGCCGAACTTGCCTGCAACGAAGGCACCGAAAGGTTCGCTCCGGGCGATGATGGAGCGGCGCTACGATGCTTACAAAAACGTCGTAATCAAGCCCTTCTTCCGCGAACATTTCGCCCGACTCGACAGGCAGATCGTCCTCATCGACGCGTTGCAAGCCATCAATCGCGGCCCCGAAGCCGTGCAGGACCTCGAGCGCGCGCTCACTGATGTGCTCGCCTGCTTCCAGCCGGGCCATAACAGCTTTTTCTCGTCGCTGGTCGGGCGCAAGATCGATAAGGTGCTGGTGGCGGCAACGAAGGCTGATCATCTGCACCACGAAAGCCATGACCGGCTGGAAAGACTGACCGGCCGGCTGGTGGATCGCGCGATCCAGCGGATCGGCATGGCCGGCGCCGGTATCGAGGTCATGGCGATAGCGTCTGTGCGCGCCACCCGGGAAGCCACGGTGAAGGAAGGCAGCCATCTTTTGCCGGTGATCGTCGGCACGCCGATTACGGGCGAAACGATCAATGGCGAACGCTTCGACGGGAGCAAGAAAACCGCTATATTTCCCGGTGACTTACCAGAAAATCCCGATTCGTTGTTTCAACGGCTCGACGCACCCAATGCCGAG
Organism: Hyphomicrobiales bacterium; assembly: GCA_900469955.1. GTDB lineage: Bacteria > Pseudomonadota > Alphaproteobacteria > Rhizobiales > Rhizobiaceae > Neorhizobium. The sequence continues at coordinate 57,619 of UBYX01000027.1, forward strand.
CTTCCGGAAATCAATGTCGTGCGGTTCCGCCCGCCCGCGCTTGACGAAGCGAATGGCGGCATAAAACTCTCGGTTCCTCATATCCGGTTGGACCGCGCCATGCAGTTTCTGTTTGGAGACCGCCTCGCATGAGACCGCCCGAAACGTCCGAGAGTGGCAAGCGCCGACCTGCGTCCTTCGAGGTGGAGGAGAAAAACGCCCCGCGAGGCGATGCGTCTATGCCAGCGCGGCGCAGCCCGCGCAGTTTCGCGGATGACGTCACCATCACACCGGATGAGCAGGATCCGTTCCTCTCGCCATCAGAGTTGACCCCGGAAGCGATCCCCGTTGCCGAGCCCCGGACCCGAAGGAGATTTTCCTTCGCCAACCTCGCGATCGGCGCCTTTGGCACCTTCCTGTCGCTTGCCTTCGGCCTCTGGGCAGATCGCATCATCCGCGATCTCTTCGCCCGCGCCGATTGGTTGGGTTATGCCGCTCTGACCGCGCTTGGACTTGGGCTGCTCGCGCTGGCGGTGATCGTGGGGCGTGAAATATTCGGAATGATGCGGCTTTCCGCCGTCCAGACATTGAAGGCTGAGGCCGAGGAGGCGATCCGATCCCCTCGCCCATCGTCTGCGCGTTCGGTTGTCGCCGCACTCGTCAAATTGCTCAGCCACCGCGCGGAGACCGCCAGGGGCCGCTCGGCGCTCGATGCCACCAGCGACGAGATCATAGACGGCCCGCAGCTTCTCGACCTCGCGGAACGGGAACTGCTGGCGCCACTCGACCGAAAGGCCCGGTCGCTGATTCTCGGCTCTGCCAAAAGGGTCTCCATCGTGACGGCAGTCAGCCCCCGCGCGGTGGTCGATCTCGCCTATGTGCTCTTTGAAGTCACGCGACTCATCCGAGCCATGGCTGAACTTTATGGGGGTCGACCGGGAACCCTCGGCCTGCTGCGGCTCATGCGAGACGTGATTGCGCACCTTGCCGTCACGGGCTCCATCGCGGTGGGAGACAGCCTTGCGCAGCAGGTCCTGGGCCATGGATTGGCCTCGAAACTGTCGAGCCGGCTCGGGGAAGGAGTAATCAATGGCTTGCTTACCGCCCGCATCGGGATTGCCGCAATGGACCTCTGCCGACCGCTGCCGTTCAGGGCCGTCAAGCGGCCTGGAATAGGCGATTTCCTTTCCGATATCGCGTCCGTCGGCGGCCGTAAAAGTGAATAGCCACGGGGGTCAAGCGGCACAGCTTTGCCCGCCGATACCACTCGTTAACCATTCCAGCTTAAATTACAGGCCTCTTACAGTCGCTGCTTGCCAGAGGAAAGTTTATGTATCCGCGCTTCTTTTCGCTTCTCGGCGGGCTCGCCGTTCTAGCCGTTGCGGCAACCTCCGCCATGGCGCCTGAAGCCGAGGCTGCTCCTCGCGACAAGGCCTTCTTTCAGTCGGTCGCAGGCGTATGGAAAGGACCTGGTGAAATCGTCGCCGGTAAATACAAGGGCACGAAATTCAGTTGCAACCTGACTGGCGCTCCCTCGCCGGAGGGCGACGTAGGCATCAAGCTCGACGGCACCTGCCGCGTCGGCGTGTTCCAGCAGCCGATGTCTGCCGTCATCACCCAGAACGGCCGCGGCTATACCGGAAAATTCCTCGATGGTGCCGATGGCAAGGGGCTTGATATCATTTCCGGTTCGGTCAACGGCGACAAGGTGGTGATGGGTATCAATCGTGCTAAGCTCAACGGCGCGATGGTTGCCAGCCTGCGCGGCGAAAACAAGATGAACATTACCATTTCGGTTAAGGTCGAGGATCAGATGGTGCCCGTTATCGGGCTGTCCTTGGATCGCGACATGGATTCGATCGCGGTAGGTTCGATCAAACAGTGATGCGGCCGCGCGTCAGACGCGCTACCACCAGTCCTGGCTTTCCTCGGCGACCTTGATACCCACCGTATCGACGTCTTGCAGCCAGTCACGAACCATCCTTCCCTTCACGACAAGGTCGGGCGCGACGTCTGCAAGTGGCTTGATCACAAAACCGCGCTCGGTCATCCGCGGATGCGGCACCTCCAGCTTTGAGGTCTTCAGCTCACGAGGACCATAGGTCAGGATATCGATGTCGATGATCCGCGGTCCCCAGCGCTTCAGGCGCACGCGCTTCATCGCCCGTTCGATCGACAGACAAACCTCCAGCAGATCTTCCGGATCGAGCCGCGTTTCCACCAGGGCGCAACAATTGAAAAAGTCCGCCTGATCGGTCTTGCCCCAAGGCGGTGTGGAATAAAGTCTGGAAACAGCGGCGACACGACAGTCGCCCCTCGCATCCAACTGGCGCAAAGCCTCCGCCATGGCTGCCGGCGGGTCCCCTATATTGCCCCCCAAGCCTAGCGCAGCAACATACAAACCGTCCTCAGGCGAAGTGTTCAACGCGGACCTCTGCATAATCCAGTATGCCCGGGATCGGTACGCTTGGCTTGCGCACCGTGATATCGGCGCGCCTGATCTGCGGCGACCAGGCACACAACGCCTTGGCCACATCCTTGGCAAGGGCCTCGATCAGGTTGCGGCGGCTCTGGGTCACGACCCTTTCGACGATTTCATAGGCTATGCCGTAGTGAACGGTGCTTGCGACATCATCGTTCTCCAGAGCCTCGTCCGCCTCCACATCCATAACGACGTCCAGGAAGAACCGTTGGCCGAGAGACGCCTCCTGCTCGAAGGCGCCGTGCTTTGCGTAAAAGCCGCAGTTTTTGAGCGTGATCGTGTAGATGCCCATGGACTAATCTCTCTTTTCTTCATGGGCATCGGCCGCTGCCAGCACGGCATCCGCCATCCTCAACGCATCCAGATTGGCCGCGACGTTGTGAACGCGGAATATTGCAGCGCCTGCAAGCCTCAACATGGCGGTGGTGGCGGCAGTGCCGATATCGCGCTCGTCCGCCCGCTCGCGGCCCGTCACGCTTCCGATGAACCGTTTGCGGGACGTCCCGGCCAACAGCGGAAAACCCAACCGGTGCAATTCCGGGAAGCGAGCCATCAATTCCAGGTCATCATCCCTGTTTTTGGCGAAACCGAAGCCGGGATCTAGCACGATCGCCTCCTCCGGCACGCCGGCCGTTCGTGCAATATTCACGGACGCTGTCAAAAAGAATTCCTGGTCGTCGATCCTGTCGGCAAGCCTCTCCTCCTCCCGCCCGCGGCCAGTATGCATGATGCAAACCCCGGCCCCTGTCGCCGCAGCGACATCGGCGATCATTGGCTCGCGCTGCAGGCCATGCACGTCGTTGATGATGTGAGCGCCGGCGGCGACAGCGAGCCTGGCGGTCTCGGCGCGATAGGTATCTATCGAAATGAGAGCGTCCGTTTCGGCGTGCAACTTCTCGATCACCGGCAGGACCCGGTCCTGCTCCTCCGCAGGCGTGATCTCCACTGCACCCGGCCTTGTTGATTCGCCCCCGATATCGAGAATGGCCGCGCCGTCTCTTACACAGGCCATCGCATGGATGAAGGCGCTTTCGAGACTTGCATGGCGCCCGCCATCGGAAAACGAATCGGGCGTAACATTGATGATCGCCATCATATGGCCTTGAAAACCAAGTTCGAGGGTTCGGCCATGCCCCACGCGCCACATGCTGTTGCAGCGCGATATCACCCGCTGTCCATCTGTCGAAGGATAACGCAAAATTTGATGCCTTTATGTTGCGCTCCTTCTGGCTATGCCCCAAGCTAACCCCAAGTTCAACGTCGCAGGCCCGAGAATGTTTTTGATGCGCCGAGTCCACCGACTTTTCGGTGCAATTCTTGTCTCCTGCGTGATCTCAGCGCCAGCTTCCGCCGAACCGGCGATCAGCAAGAACTATTCCTATTTCCGGATCGGGGGCCGCACGGCGGAAGACCTCGACAAGGAACTGGAGAAACGCGGACCGATGACCCGCGCCTCGGGCCACCGCCACCCCGGGGCGACTGAAATCAAATTCGGGGGCGACGCCACCTATGTGGAAAAGGGCGGCAACTGCTCGATCGGCGGCGCCCGTGTAACGCTTCGCACCCGCATCATACTCCCCCGGTGGAGCAATCGTGGCCGCGCCAGCGACGATCTCCGCTTCATCTGGGATACCCTCTCGGCCGACATCAAGCGGCACGAGGAGAGGCATGCCGAGATCGCCCGCAACCACGCCCGTCAGTTGGAGAGAGAGTTGCTTGCACTTCCCTCCCAGACAAGCTGCGACGCATTGGAGAAGCGCGTGGCGGACACAACTCGCCGCATTCTGGAGGCGCATGACCGCGAGCAACTGCGTTTCGATCAGGTCGAAGCGGCCAATTTCGATTCCCGTATGATGCGGCTGCTGCAATACCGCATGAAACGGAACACCAACTAAAGCCATCTCCAGCGAGAACCGCCACGAACCTTTTGCGAGGCTTGTGCATCATCCTGTCAATGACAGGTGATTTATGGTGATAGTCTAAAACACGAATCTCGGATACAAACTAAGACATAGCTTACCTACGCGCTTCCTCGGATCGAGGGCGGAGGCGGAGCTGATAAATTCGCGCGCTTATCGGTACCGCCGAGGCGTCGCAGGCAGCGGTTTCAAGTGTTCCGCGTAACGGTTTTCCGTGTTCTGTTCTCCTGGCGCGTCTTCAGCCGCAGGTGTTTTCCTCCCTCGCCTGACGGTGATGCGCCCGCCTTAGCCTCGCTTGCCGCTCCTGCGCAGCGAGGCTTTTTTTTGCCGGCAATCCGAAGTGTGATCAGGCCTGCCGCTCGGGCACATTGACCACGAGGCCATCGAGTTCCGGCTTGATCTTGATCTGACAGGAAAGACGCGAGGTCGGCTTTACCTCGAATGCGAAGTCGAGCATGTCTTCTTCCATTGGAGCCGGTGGACCGACCTTTTCGGTCCACTCCTCATCGACATAGACATGACAGGTGGCGCAGGCACAGGCACCGCCGCATTCGGCCTCGATGCCGGGAACGGAATTGCGAACCGCATTCTCCATAACCGTGGAGCCCGGCTCGGCCTCGATATCGAAGCGCGTTCCGTCAAAGGCAACGATCGAAAGTTTCGTCATGATATTGGAAATCCGGGATGTTGAAGGTTGCAGCTTTATTTAAGCGCGCTGTCTTCCAATAAAACCCCGGCCCAGTCAACATTTTCGGGCGCCGCGGGCTGTTCCATCGGCGCCCCCCGGCGGAAAATCGGTACCTCAGCGGCACAGCTTGTTGACGAAGTTCTCAGCCTCCACGACCGCGGCGCCGACCGCTGCCTTAAGTGCGGAATCTGCACCATTGTCTTCGAGTTTCTCAGCCGCAGCGGAAACCTTGAAGGCACCGACGGCGCTGGCCGCCCCCTTCAGGCGATGGGCTATCGCGACAGTGGCGACCATGTCGGCGCCAGCGAGATCCTGCAGCGCCCGACGAGCCTGGCGGGCAAACATCTGAAGCACCTCGACTTCCAGAGCCTTGTCGCCCATGGTCTGCGTCGCGAGATGTACAAGGTCGATCGGCCGGGATTGAGAGGGACAAGCGCCTCGTTGATGTTCAGGGGCTTCAAACGCAATACTGACGGCTGCCACTGCCATAGAATGTTTTCCTTGTTGTTGTTCTACGTGTCCCGAATTGTGCGGGTCGGAGGCCGCTAACCCGTTAAATTCCGGCACAATCTGGGCTGAAATCTTCCCATATGGTTAATTTCTGCTAAGCTCCCGGGATTTTAGGACTTTTGCATCTGAGAGTGGTTTAAATTCTGTTAACAACATTACGCGCTGACGCTCCTGGCCCGGCGATTTAATTGTGCCACGGAGCCGAATGTGCCACTACAGTACGACTAAGGTGGCGGGGAATATTCTCCTTTTGCCACGGATGGCAGGTTGGTAAGCTTTCATTATCATCCGTTTGAAAGAACGGCCGTCCGACATGAAAATGAATAGGAAACTCAAGCCCTATGACGGGGCACGGGTTTCCGGCAGGCAGTGTTCCATCTGTCGGTCTGCGGGCGGCAGCGCGTCTGATGGGATTGCCGGGCGAGTATGTAACGAGGCGTAACCGCATGGCGAAGAAAACTAGCAGCGAGTCGATCGATGAGACGGCTTTCCAGGCACTGGAAGAGGCTCTGAAGATCAATTTCAACGACGAGTCGCCGCGCAGCCGATCCGCGCCCAATGCCTCGGAGACAAGAGTGTCAGACACATCCAAGCAGCGTCAGTCTTCTCCGCAGCATCAGGAGGAGCCCGCCGATTCGTTCAGGTCGGCCGTTTCCGAAGCCGCTGCCAGGTCGCCCACATTCCAGCCTGCCAACGACGCCGGCAGACGAAGCGCAAGCGCGATCCTCAGGACGCTCGAAGGCGGCGCCATGCGCTCCGCCATCCGCAACGCGGTCATCATCTCCCTTCTATGGGCCGTGGCCGGCATCGGACTGGGACAGGTTATCTACGGCAGCCAACTTTGGGAAATTACCTCTGTTGCAGGCGTGCTTGCCGCTCCCGGCATTGTCGCGCTCGCAGTCGGTATCCTCATCCCGATCATGCTGTTCTTCGCGTTCGCCATCATGATGGCGCGGGCACAGGATCTCAGAAACGCCGCGCGCTCGATGGCGGAGGTGGCGCTTCGCCTTTCCGAGCCGGAGACCATTGCTTCGGAGCGTATCATGAGCGTCGGCCAGGCCGTGCGCCGTGAAGTCTCCGCGATGAACGAAGGCATCGAACGCACGATCGCCCGCGCTACGGAACTCGAAACGCTTGTGCATTCCGAAGTCAACGCGCTCGAACGCAGCTTCACCGATAATGAACTGCGCGTCCGCGGTCTCGTGCACGAACTCGGCGCGGAGCGGGATGCGATCGTCAACCACGCGGAGCGTATTCGCTCGTCGATCGTCGGCGCCCACGATCAGCTCAAGGAAGAGCTGTCGCTGGCCACCGAGGAAATCTCGATCCGTCTTGCGACTTCGGGCGAAGCCTTCGCTACGATGATCGACACCCGGGCTGCCGCGCTCATGGAGAAGTCCGATGCCGCCGGCGAGGCGCTCGGTACGCTGCTGACCACCAAGGCAGAAAACCTGCTGCAGACCTTGAATTCCTCGGGCTTCTCGCTCGCCCATGAATTTGACGAGCGGATGGAGCAGCTGACCTCGGTGCTTTCAACGCGCGGCCAGGCGCTCCTGACCGAGTTCGAAACCCGCGCTTCGTCTCTGGACGCCAATACCGAAAAACTGAATGCCGCGCTGGCGGACCGTACCCGGCAGCTCAACGAGACCCTGCTGGCCCGCACGCGAGAGATCACGGAAGGGCTTTCCAGCAGCGAAAGGACCCTTACCGGTTCGCTGGATCAGATACTGTCGGGCCTCAACAGCTCGCTCGAGGAAAAGGGTTCCTCCTTCCGCCAGAGCCTCCAGACGACGGTCGAGGATGTCGTCATGGACCTCGACATGCGCTCCAGCTTCTTCGAGGAACGCCTGCAGGCAACCGTCGGTCACCTCAGCACCACGTTCGACGACAGCGTTTCTCAGTTTACATCCGCATTCGATCAACGCGCCGGCTCGCTCGACAGCAAGCTGATGGACAGCCTTGCACGCATCAACGAGACGGTCGCAAGCGGCTCGGAATCCATCGAAAGTATTCTCAGCTCCAGCATCGAGCGCATCAGCTCGTCGTTGACGGATCAGTCTTTCGCGCTCGCCACCACGCTCGGCACCGGCCAGGAAGTTTTGGACTCCATGCTCGAAAGCCGCTCGCGCGAGCTTTCCGATGCACTGTCGGCGCGCAGCACCGAGATCCAGGACGCCTTGGGCTCTCGTACGATAGAGATTCAGGACGTTCTGGGCTCACGTACGGCAGAAATCCAGGAGGTGCTGGGGTCCCGTACGGCGGAAATCCAGGAAGTTTTGGGCTCCCGTACCGCGGAGATCCAGGACGTACTCTCGTCTCGTACGAGCGAGCTTCAGCAGGGTCTCGCGGGCGCGCATCGGCAGATCGAAAGCACCCTTACAGAACGCAACAGCGCGCTTCTGCACACGCTCACGGACAACCAGACCAAGTTCGAACAGGGGCTGGCAATCCGCTCGGGCGCGATCATCGCGGCACTTTCGGGCAGCCACGACCATCTGACGGAAGTCCTCAGCCAGAAAACTGCAGCCATCGACACCCTGATGTCCAACGCGCCGGAGCGGCTCGCGGGTATGTTCGATGAAAAGGCGGGCCATATCGCGCGCACTTTGTCGGAAAGCGAGCAGCGGCTCAGCGGCGACCTCGGGCGCCATGCGTCGCAGTTGCAGGTCTCGCTCGAAACCAATCGCGAGCGGATTTCCGAAATCCTCGACGACAAGTCGATGGAGATCGCCACCTCCTTTGCGCTTGGCGAAGACCGTCTCACCGGCATGCTCGACGAAAAGTCGGAAGCTATCGTGCGTGCACTGTCCGAAACCGAACAGCGCATGAGCGGCGATCTCGGCCGTCGCACCTTCGAAATCCACGAGGCGCTCAACACCAACCGCGATAAGCTGGCCGAACTCCTGGACGACAAGTCGATGGAAATCGCCACGTCCTTCGCCCTTGGTGAAGATCGCCTTTCCGGCATGCTGGACTCCAAGGCCTCGGCACTGGTGAATACGCTGTCCGATGCAGACAGCCTTATCGAGCAGTCTTTCGCAGCCCGGGCGGAGGCGATCCGTAACGCCTATGCCGACAACCAGCTCAATCTCGATCTCTCGCTTGAGACCCGCACTGCCGAGCTTTCCCGTATTCTGGAATCCGGCGGAGAGCGTCTCGAACAGGCTGTAGGCAGCGCCAGCAATCGCATTGAGAGCGCCCTTACCGATGGTGCCGGCCGCTTCGAAGCAGGCCTCGCCGGCGGTCTGGATCGGATGGAGACCGTCATGAGCTCCACACAGGAGCGGATCGCGGCGACCATCGGTCTCGGCCATCAGCAACTGGAAACGACGCTCGGTTCTGGCCACGACCAGATGCGGGAAACGCTCGAAGAGCGGACCAGCCTGCTTGCCACTACACTGGGCGACGCGCGGAACCAGATCGCCGACCTGATGCAGGATCAGGCAACATCTCTGAGCACCTCCATCGCGACCAGCGCCGGCATGCTGGAAATGACGCTCGAGAGTCAGAACAGCGCGTTGAAGGACGCCATCGACACCGCTGGACAGTCTCTGGAAGAACGGCTCCGCGACAATGTCGGCACCCTTGCCGTCCGTCTCTCGGATGCCGCGAGCGAGATCGGCCGGTCGGCAGACGCCTTCTCCAACCGTATCCGTCAGACTGTCGGTGGAGTTCAGGGCGCTCTCGAAGAAACGGGCAGCCGGATCGAATCGACGTTCGGCGGCCTCGAGGATCGCATTCGCGGCGAAGTGGTGAATGCAACCCAGCTTGTCAACGACGCCGGCAGCAATCTCTCCGCCGCGCTCGACAGCCGCACATCGGAATTGGAGCGCGTTGCCGTCGAGGCTACCGACCGGATCGCCGACACGATGGACGGGCGCACCGCCCGCATCGAAGAGCGTCTCGGCACGATCGATCGTGCACTGACGATCGGGCTCGACAACGTGACCAAGACGATCGAAAGCAAGGCGGTCGGTCTTGCCTCGACACTGCGCGAAGCCGTCAGCGCCGCGGCGCAAAGCATGGACAGCGAAGCCACCCGCTCGGCGGAAGTGCTTGCCCGCGCAGGCGCCGAGTTCACGGAAGAACTGACAAACCGCAACAGCGAATTCACCAAGGCGATCGAGGAACGTTCAATCCAGATCGTCGGGCGGATTTCCGAGACGCAGAACAGGCTGGCTGGCCAGGCTGCGACTGTTGCGCATGCCTTCTCCGAAGCCGGAAACGCGATCGTCAACAAGGTCGCCGAAGCCGACAGCCTCGTGAAGAAGCAGGTGACGGCGATCTCCGAGGCCCTCGACGATGCGCAGAAGGCGCTTGGCGAACGCGGAAACGATATCCGGACCACGCTGACGGAAACGGCAGACCAGCTTGACAATGCCATGGACGCCGTCGACCGCGCACTTGCAGCCCGCGGCGAGGCGATCCGTTCGGCGCTCGACAACCGCGCTCGTGACCTGAATTCCATGCTCGCCAGCCGCTCCGCCGAACTCAGCCGTCTTCTCGACGAAAAGGCGAGACCGATGGTGGAGGAATATGCCGAAACCGGCCGCGCTGCCGTCGAACAGATCACCGGCGCTGCCCAGCAGGGCGCAGAACGGCTCTCCGCTACGGCTGAGGAAACCGCTGCCCGGATCCGCAACGAGAATTCCGCGCTCATCGATGCCATCGCCACCCGAACCAACGACACCCTGGCGGCCATCACGCAACGCACGGAGAATGCCGCCGGCACCATGCGCTATGTCGAGCAGGGTCTGTCCGTGGCGGTGAACAGCCTCATCGACAAGCTCGCTGAAAGCAATTCCAGCATCAGCGCCATGGTTCAGCAGGCAGCGCAGGACATCGGCAGCACTGCGGACGTCGCGGCCGAGCATCTCGCCGAAGCCGATCGCAAGCTCGGCGCAACGGCCAACCGCTTCTCGCAGTCGGCTGGCCATGTGGCAGACATCGTCTCCGGTTCGACGCGCATGCTCGAAACCAATATCGAGCGCATGTCTGAAGTCTTTGGCCAGACGCTTGAGCAAGTCGGGGGTATCGTCAGCCGCTTCGACGAACATTCGAGGGTACTGTCGGAGGCTTCGGACCTTCTCAATGCTGCGCAGTCCAACCTTGCCAGCACCCTCGATGAACGCCAGAACGCACTCCGCAATCTTGCAGGCGGCCTCCTGAAGCGCTCGGAAGAAATCGAAGCGACCATGCGCAACCTGACGGGTCTCGTGGACAGCGCTTTCGAAAAGGCAGAGGAACGCTCTCTGCAGGTCGGCTCGCGATTGCGGGAAAGCCTGCATGCCTCCTTCGCCGACATCGGCCGTACGTTGGGCGAAACCCAGCATCGCGCCGAAGTCACTGCCGACGCAATGCGCGAAGCCTTGGTGAATGCCGGTGGCGACGCTACCCGCGCCATCGAATCGACTTTGTCGGATGCCGAGAAAAGAACCCGCGATCTTTCGGAACGGATGCGCGGAAGCATCTCCGCCTCGCTTACCGATGTCGAACGGCTGTTGTCGGACGCCACCGACCGGTCCGGCACTGCCGCGGAACAACTTCGCGAGACGTTGCGTGAATCGGTCGAGGAAGCGATCAATCGCTTCTCCGGCGCAACCGACGAAATCCGGCGCTCTGCGCAGGACATCCGGCGCGAACTCGACACGACCCGCACGGAACTCAAGCGCGGCGCCTTCGATCTTCCGGAAGAGGCCAAGGAAAGCGCCGCCGCCATGCGTCGCGCAGTGGCCGAACAGATCAAGGCCCTCCAGGACATTTCCGCCCTGGTCGGACGCTCGACGCAGAATTTCGAGGTCTCGGAGGCTTCCACGAGCCGTCCGGCTTCGGCCCCTGCTCGTCCCCAGCCTGCCGCTGCCGCTCCCGCTCCCATCGTGCAGCAGCCCGCTCCTCCGGCTCCGCGCAACGACACGTATGGCGCAAGTTCGCTGCGCGGCGCGCTTCCGCTCGATCGGCCGGTCGCTCAGACGCCGGTTCCACGCGCGCCTGAACCGGCCTCCCGCAGCGGTAATGCAAGCGACGACGGCTGGATCAGCAATCTGCTCCGCGGAGCGTCGCGAGACGAACTGGCCGAATCTCCCGCGCCGCGTCAGCAGCAACCGGCGCGCTCGGCCGAGCCTGCACCTGCGCCGGCGCCGCGGAGCAACGGAGACAACCGCAACCCTCGCCACATGGTCGAGTCGCTGAACTCGCTGTCCGTGGATATTGCCCGCGCGATCGATCACGATGCGTCGGTCGATCTGTGGCGCCGCTACCAACGCGGCGAGCGGGATGTCTTTACTCGCCGTCTCTATACGCTGAAAGGCCAGCAGACTTTCGACGAGATCAAGCGCAAGTACGAGCGGGAGCCGGAATTCCGGACCGCTGTCGATCGCTACATCGCCGACTTTGAGAAGCTGCTCGCCGATGTCGCGCGCACGGATCGTGACAAGACGGTGACCCAGAGCTATCTGACGTCGGACACGGGCAAGGTCTACACGATGCTCGCCCATGCCGCTGGCCGCTTCAACTGAAAGCAGCCACAATAGACAACAAAAAAGGCCGCCTAGAAGGCGGCCTTCAGACTGCTGACAAACCCC
>UBYX01000037.1 GCA_900469955.1 Hyphomicrobiales bacterium
CAAAAGGTGAAACGCTCTAGAGAGGCGAGGGTTTGGGCGAATGATCGCTTTCCTGTGGGTGCGGGCGCGACAGGTATTTTCAACGTGTCGCCGAGCCTGCCTTGCACATCGCGAAATTTCCTCAGACCGCGTATCGAGGTGCTAACGGGAGCCTGTTGACGTGAAAGTTCGATAAGCGCTTGAGCGTACCTGTCGATATGTAAGTTAAACTCGTCGGAGTGCCCAACGCTGACGCTGCTCGTCTTGATCAGATTCAGGTCTTTGGTCAAGTAGTCTCGCCACTCCGCCGCTCCCAAATTGTCGCATCGTGTCTTCGAGCTAAATGGGTCGAACTGATTTCGGATGCTGTTCGTCTCGTTGAAGATCTCAGTAGTGTATCGGCGTAAAGACGGGCTTTGCATGAACCGATTGGTTCTCAATTCCAAGCTGTTTCTACACCGTGTCAAAATTTTTTTGAGCTGATCAACTTGAACACGGTCCAGCCCGCGATGGCGTTCCAGTAGGAGGACCTCCAGGGCTTGTGGTTGGTTTACCCCTCGCCCATCTCCGTTGCGTTCTTCCCTGCGATTCTGGTACATCACTGGCCATCACGCCTGGCGACAATAATGCCCGCGCCGAGCTTGATGCTTCCGTGCGGAAGGAGCCTAGCCGGCCCGATGTGCGGCAATCGCTAACGACCGCCAACGGTGAGTTGTCAAATAACGCTCGCGCGCTTCGTTGCAGGCTTTCGTACAGAGCGACCGCGGGAGATAGAGACTTTCCAGCTTCTCATGAAGTAGTACGACGTAAGCGCGAACTCCAGCGGCGGCAATGACCGGTCGAGTAAGATCTTGGAGCGCTGCGATAAGGATTTGCGCAGGCTGCTGATTGTCGGCCTGCATCGGTCGGTAGCACGGACTATCAGAGCGCCAGTGTTGCCTGTATTGGTTGTTCTCGATGGTGGTACGCAGCCTCGGAGGTAGATGCGGCATGCTGGACGTATCGAGCTACCAAAGGATGATTCATCGCCGTTCAGGTCGTCAGAGCGCAAGCGAAATAGAGAGACATGATGGGATGCATCCTCGAGGGTAAAGAGCATGCTCCAACGAACCTCGCTGCACTTGCAACTCCCGTTTAAGCTCTACTGGCGCTCGTACTACACCGCTCCTTTTCAGCGATCGAGATCACCGGCCGCTTGTCACCGCCTTTGTGGGGCAATCGGCTTTATGCTTCGATTGAACATCGGAAGATCATTAGGAGACTCCGAAGGTCCATCTGAGGTAATCTCTATTATTACAGTCGAAGCCAGAATTGACCGCGGCTCTCCCTTATCTGTGTAATGATTGGTTATGATGGTTACTTCATATGTTGACAGGAGGTGAAAAGGCAAGATGAAGGATCAGCGTTCAGGTGAACAAGCCGCTCCGCGGGACAAGGAAACGCCAGCGAAAACCGGCTTGCGTAAACTTTCGGCCTCTCCTCCTAAAAGAACGTCCGAATTTGTGTCAGCTTTGGCTAGCGACGCTAAATACCGTTTGAAGCAGACGTTCGGCAAGGTAGAGGCACTAGAACCACAAGAGTCGATTAGTCAAACTAGCTACGTTCGCATTCATTACCCTAGATCAGAGCCCAGAACACCCTTGAGCGATAAACAAAAGAAGCTCGTGCGCATCGAGCTCATGCACAAGAACTTGCCGATATCCCTGAAAGCCCGCATGAATCGCGTGTAGCACCCGGTGCCCCCATCAACTTCTCAAAGCCTTTTCGCTCACCCGGACCTTTCGTAGAGCTTCCGGCTGCTAAGAAGAACAATGAAAGCCAACGAAAACTCGATCCGAGGTTGCGTGGACCTACAGGTCGGGCGTACTAGAATTGGTCGTGAAGGCGACCCGACCCTTAGTAGCGGTGCGAAAGCCGAGCAAGCGGTGATGGGCCCTACAGGGGTAAGGTCACTGAACCGGACCGGATTGCCGAGGGCAACCTGGTTTAGCTTTGCGGCCATGGCTGCGCGTCCAGCTTCTATCTGCAATTGGGGTCGTTCTGAAGGTCATCGGCGACTATGATCGTCTCGATCAACAGCAAGCTTGGTGCAATTCCCACTTCGGGGAAGGAGCAGTCTATTAGATTGTCGAAAGACACGAGGCCTGGGCCGATGAGCCTCGAATGGAGGTGACGCCAAGGGCGCGGACCTCTTGCAACCGAGCGGGCGGAAGCAACTGCGATCGGATGCGTACATCGCACCTAGAATCGCGCGAGCGTATCGGTATCGGTTTGCGCGTTCTCCCAGCCTCGGTCTTCAACCAAGCAGAAAGTTTGTCGGCAAAANNGGATCACTCCGTTGCCCCCGCCGCTTTCCGCGTTGGGGGAAGGTTCACATGGCTCAATTCTCAATGGAAATTATGCGCCGAACCGGCTCAGCTCTGCGCGGAAACCAACATAGGGATGGTGGACGCAGTGGTTTTTCCGGTTTCACGCTGTGGCGTAACGAATTGGCACTCGAGCACCCCGCCTATGCGGCCAGCCGATTGAGCGAATGACGATGTGGTGATCACTGTTTACGCTGCTTGCAGGTGAGAGGGTCGGCAGAATTAGGATCCAGGTTACGGTTGAAACAGATATATATTTTGAGCTTTTATGAAGCACTCCTACCTTGTCATTGTTGGTGATGGAGGCGTCCTTCGAGCGCTTAGCTCATCATTCCTAACCTTCGAGGCTGGGCTAGATCAAGGTAGAGAAACGGCGGTCGATTGGTCTCTTCCACAGGGACGTAGAGAAGCAAATATTCGCGCGCGAGGCTGGGCATTTTCTGGAAGAACGAGAGTAGTATCTAAAGCTCGTTGCTAAGCGGCTGGCTGGAATCGCGTAGCCGACGGAAAGCTCTGTCAAGCAGTCTATGCATATGCACGATCCAGGAACTTGATAGGCGAGGGCGACCGCTCACATCAATCGTCGTGTTCGCCGGAATAGGTAAGCTATGGCCGGGCAGGCGTGTAGCGCCTTTTCGGCGATTCAGGCGCTAAGCACCCCATACCCAATAGTTCCTCATGAGTGGCTTCAAAGTGCCTAATTCTAAAGATGCAAAAACCTGCGATTTGAGACTGGAGTGACCAAAGAATGGAACATGCCAAATCAGCAAGAGAAGGCCGCGGTAAACGGGGATTGATTTATGCTGGGGCGGACCGATCCCTGCCAACAGCCGGCTCTCCCGCTTTATTTCAGCGGCTAACCGATGTTGCAGAGCTCGCTGCTTTCGTGGGCGAGCATCTGGTTACAGATGATCTTGCTGAAACAACTACTGACTTAGGCGCAACCGCGTTGGCAAACCGTGATATTCAACGGCTTGCTGTGGCGCCCGTGGGTTTGGTTGAATTACGCCAGGAAGTCCGAGAAATTAATAAAATGATTTGTGACGCGATCATTCCAGGCGGAGGTGTTCCGCATCCGAGTGGCTTGAATGACCTGAGGCGCCAACCTCGGCCGGCTCAGTACGTTGTGGCGATAAGGGATCTCTATCCCCTATTTCCCACAACCTATGGCGAAGTTTTGAAATCCGTCGCACGCCTACCCCCGTCCTCCGGAGCGGTAGAGGCAATCAAAGCCGCCTTCGACAACATCGAGATCAAGGAACCCAAGCTTCGGCACTCACTTATCGACGCCACGATCAAGGCACTTCCGCAAGCACGTTTGTCTGCTTTACAGCTTTTGTATGGACAGAAAGCGGACTTAAATCGAGAGGATATTACTAATATCGAAAAATTACTTAAGGATAATCCTCAACTGTTTGCATATAAGGAAAGTTTTGATCTCGTTTCCGCTGGCGAGTTATTCAACGCCACCAAAAGGATGGCGGCGATCGAGGACGAAAATGTCAAAGCAAGAGTCGTGCTGGCGGCGTCACAAAAGTCCCATCTAATGACTGACGCAAGCAAGAGGAACGTCATTGACAGTGGCTTGTCCATCTTGAGAGCGGGGAACAGGGATAAATACGCGGAGAGCATATTCGGTATCGGTATGTGGGGGCAGATCCGTGCCGAATCTGACGCGATGAATGCGCTCGTTCCATTGGTTAGATACGGCACTGATGAGCAACGTCAGAAGCTATCGCAAGTGCTGAAAACCCGCCCTGAACTGTATGTTTTCGAAGCCGCCTGGAAGTTAACTACAGACGTGGCCAGAGCTAGCAAAGACATCAGCTCCCTAGAGAATCGCTATAATATGGGCCTCGCAGCGATGGGCGCGTTTCCATATAAGTCCCTGATGGACAAAGAAGCGCAAGAAAATGTGATCAGAGCTGCTCTAACAGCTTTATCTGACTCAGAGAGCCGGTCGCCGGCCCCAAGGTTAATGGAAAAATTGCGAACGTTCGCGTTTGAGGAACAGCGGAGCACTCCGGGCCTGGTATCTGGAACCATCGCGGCTCCGTTTGCTCCAGCGGCGTCCTCGGCCTCAGAGTTGAGGGCCGAGAGGAGCATGCCCGGTCTGTATGATATCCAGGCTATAGAAACTACCCCAGAACCGATTATTCCTATCAACACACGAGATCCGCGGCCGAAAATCTCGGAAATCAGAATTCAACTGGACCACGCAATAACCACAACATTACCGCAGACGCAGCCACGTCTCGATGCGGTTCAGGAAATCTCACGACGGTTTTTGCGCGTCTCCCCCCGCGATGAGCTTGACCGCATTCGAAGCGAACTGCGGACGGCGAGGCTGAATCGGGCAAGGCAGGATGGATACGGGCTGTGATAGTCGGCAAAACACTCAGTTGATGACCCATTCGATTGCGTTTGGAGTGTTGACTACTTAACCGGGATCCTCTGAGGTCGGCTCATCCGCGCGTTTTGACGCGGCTCCGTAGCAACCACCGGGGCTTCAAGCTCAGGGTGAAGCCCGCCTGGCAATGTTTGTATGGCCTGCCAGCTTGTCAATCGGCGCGGAAGGTTCGTCCGCCGACCGGACAGTTCACCCGCGATCACGAGTTGATGGCGCCAGAGGGGGACAAGGCTGGAGCATAGTAGATAAGGCGCTCCGAAGGTGCATCCGGGTCCGAGCCCTTGTTCGCAACCCAAATAGCATGTCAGCGCGGCAGTTCGCGGAGGCTGGAGCCGAAATCGCCCAAAGCGATTTCGCAGATTTCGCGTTTATGAGACGGGCAAAGAAATCCGTGGGCGCTGTATTTTCCATGCAGCAGGATGGTGCGCCGCCGTCGTTGCTCGACGCGGCAATAGGGAAAGGTGTGCAGCGGTTCATACATTCCACGGTTTCCGGGATGTACGTGAAACAGCGTTCGCGCGAACTACGGCACGAGCGAGCGGAACGTCGTGTCTCGGCCCTAAGACCTCTACTAAAGCAAAACTCGCGCATCTAGTGCGATCTTTTCCAGAGCCTGCAGAGTTTGGAAGCAGACGTGAGACCGGAATGGAGACGCAGAGTTAATCTACCATAGTTGCTAGACCGAATTAACCTACGTTGCGCTGGCTGCCGCACTACTTGTGCCAGCACCGGCAACGCACCTCAATGAGGACGTCGCTTGGGGGATGTTGCAGCAGCAGCCTCGATTTATGGCTTGTGTGCACGGGCTATCCTGTCATGACGATGAAGCTTCCGTCCGTCTGGCGACAAGGGAAATTGCGTTGAAAGCGATCGGGACCTCTCGCCCGCCAGGGTGTCGTATGTCTATTCTTCAAACTGCGTTACGCAAGGCTGTTATCTCACAACCGATTGATGATTCCTGCCCCTAGATAGATCGTCAAAAGACGCTCGACTCGTTCCTGTCTTTTCCACACCTCCTGTAGTGAGAGGATTCCGGCTGACCGAAGCGGCACTGACCTCAGTCGCGCTAATGTAGTCGTGGCTGGCGGCGACGTAGGCCAAAGCGATCCGCGCCGATTCAAGACTTGAGCCGTTTTTGGCAAAATTTTTCGCGATTTCAGCTGAACTCATATTGCTCCCTCTGCTGCGGCCCTGGTGGTAGTGGCTTTGGATCTTTTCCAAAGCTAAACTTGCTCTGTCCTGCTGGTTTAGGCCACGGCTCTCAACCTTCAGGGTCTGTATCATTGAAGCAAGTTCCGTATCCTTGAGTTCTTCATTGCGTTGACCCGCAATCCCGGCCATGGTGTAAGTGACAGCAGCGTCAAAACCGCTCGTCTTCTCGGCTTGAGAAAATTCTCTAACTTTCTGAAGCTGGCGTATGTGCACTTCTTGCTGAATTGCTTTAGGCATATTGTTCCCCAATTCCGTGATCCTCTGCATAAATGTCAAAGCAGAGCGCGCTGGAGCGACATGCAGTTCAGCCGGCTCGGGCTCATCCTTGTGGATATTAAGAGGGCCCACGCTCACAGAGTGATTGGTTGGGTCCGTGCTTTCGGACATCTCGCCGTCGAAAAGAACCGATGCCTCACTATCTGGCCTGCCAGAACCGAGCCGCCTGATAAGCCCCGAGGATGCAAACGAGGAAACAGAACTCGCCGCACTGTTCCAGGACGAAAAAGATCGTGGAGACGTTGGTTCGCTTGAAAGACTAGAATCGTCCCCCAACTCAAATTCAGCGACAGCCGCTTCTGTTATAAGTGGTTTGCCACCGTCTCTGCTTGGACGACCGAGGAGCTTGATACGACTCCACCCGGTTGCCATGACATTGGTCTCCTCTGTCTGTAAAAGAATTTTCTCAATTACACGCGTCCTTAGATGGCTATATAAACAGGAAATCTTTGCAGCAGAGAACAGACAAGAAGCTATAAATGAAACGCTTGTTAGCGAGATGGCTATTCGTGCATTCAATCATGTCCCGCGGCGTGTTGTGGCTTACCAAAGGATCTATAGGGGCCTCGCCCACGCCGACACTGCCGTGTCGTAGTAGCACTTTTCCTGCTGAACCGAGCGATGATGGGACTCCTCCATGCCTTCAAGCGGTATCCGGCGATTAGCAGCTTCCTTGAAGGATCTCGGACGCAAGTCGTTGCCGAGAAATCCGAACGAAGGTCCCTGTCAATGCTTGTGTTATAATTCCTTGCTTCTTTGAGAGATAAAGAATCGCCGGAGAGGACGGCCATCCTTCTCCGGCGATGGCGGACGGATCGAGAAGTGCAGGGCCGCCATCTTGAGGAATGCCGGGCCGAGCTAGAGTATGCCAGTACTTTCGATGACGGTACGAGGCCGCGGTCGCCGAACTGAAGGCTAAGATCGAAGGCCGGTCGCTGCCGAAGAAGAAGGCGCCGACTGCTTCCAAGCCGAGGGATCTGCTGCAGGCGTTGCGCGCAAGTGCCGGGCTCGGAGCCAAGGCAGAGCCGAAACGCACGGCTGCCAATGCTAACAGAGGCACCGGTCGGCAAAAGGCCGCCAAACCTGCCGCTGCAGCGAAGTCGAAGGCCGCGA
This sequence comes from Hyphomicrobiales bacterium, assembly GCA_900469955.1. GTDB lineage: Bacteria > Pseudomonadota > Alphaproteobacteria > Rhizobiales > Rhizobiaceae > Neorhizobium. The sequence goes on from UBYX01000037.1 coordinate 7,357, forward strand.
CGACCCCAGCGCGCCGCGCAAGCTGATCGGAGGATATCATGGGAGTCCGTCCCTACTGGAAAGGCTATCTCAAGCCGTCATTGGTCACCTGTCCGGTGCAGATGATGCCGGCGAACTCCGAGAACGAGAAGATCCGCTTCCACACACTCAATCGTAAGACCCAAAACCGCGCCGTCAGCCACAATGTCGGTTCCGTCACCGGAAACGAGGTCAGGCAAGAGGACGAGGTAAAAGGCTATCGCGCGGCGAGGACGAATACCTCATCCTCGAGGATGAGGAGCTCGAAAATGTCGCGCTCGACAGCACCAAGACCATCGACATCTCCAAGTTTACCCCGCGTGAAACGATCGAGTGGATCTCGCTCGACACCCCGTACTATCTGTCTCCGAACGATCCGGTCGGCCAGGAGGCTTTCTCGTCATTCGCGACGCTATGAAATCCTAGGATATGGTTGGCATTTCGCGACTGGTCATCACGCGGCGCGAGTGCGCCGTCATGCTGGAGCAGCGCGGCAAGGGTATCGTTCTGCGAATTTGCGCTATGGTGACGAGGTGATGCCCTATCAGACGCAGTCGGAGTGAGTTTGGCGAGGCTGCGTAATCAAAAGGTGGGCCTAGTGTCATTGGTGGAGGTCGGCGAATCGCCGGCGCGCCAATAGCGGCCGCTAGAGTACAGGGCGTGTGGTGCCGCCGTCGCCCAGCGGTGCGGCCGACGCAGTCGGCAGGCGTTGAACGATCAAGATCGATGCCTTGGGCTTAGATTTTGGCGGTTTAGCGACAGGTGACCGGGATATTTAAGCCAGCAATTTCAGATGAAACACATCTCTACTTGAGGTCGGAATTCGTGACCGGCTAGATAGCCTATGGGCCGTGTCAACCGGACGCGATAGAGATGGTGGACGCAGCGGTTTTTCCGGTTTCACGCTTCGGCTAAACGAATTGGCACTCGAGCACCCGACCTATCCGGCCCACGATATTCACGCCAGTTCAATGGCGTTGCGTGTGCGAGTTGCGTTAAATGACGAGCCTGCGCCGACGAGATGCACAGTCCTTGGAGAAAGGGTCTTATCAGGATCTGTGGTGGACTTCGTTTGTGATAATCAATGTATCCACCTGGAGCGTCAAGGTCGGACGAGGTTGGTTCGCTGACTGAAACGACTTCCATTGACTCCTTAGTCGCTTCTTTGAAAGCGCTTGACCTTTTGCACGATCAGCTCGGAGAAATAATGGACGGGCCGACGGCGCGTCTACCTCTGCAACGCTCAGGAGAGATCTGATGAGAGAAGAACAGGTGTCATCATTCCCAAGTAGATACTTGTTTTTGCGGTGTCGTTCGAAAAGCCGCAATCGTGGTTGCGACCATGACAGGGCTATGCACGTTGTCATGAAGCGGTTGATGCTCGTAGCACTTGCCATGGGAGCATTCGCGTTAGGAATGGCCTTACTTGTTGAGGCGCCGGGGGCAAACGAATTGCGTCTCCGTCCAGGCACGCGGATCTTTTGTTCCCATCCGTTTACAGCAGGTTGCGTTGCGCTTTAAGCAAGTTCCAGAAACCGTTAATACGGCGTCTGACAGGGCAAACGCACGCATGATGCTCTCTTTCGCCAAGGACTATTTGTCCGAGCGCCGCGTCCTTGGTAAAGCTAGGGATGGAGGGGTACCACATCACCGCCTTCGCCCTGTTCGCAGACCAACGCGCTCATCGCGGCCCGCTCACCAGCGCTTGTCGTTCTGAACTTGGTGCAAGGTCAGGCCAAACAAACTACCCGCTGTCCTAGACTCCACGCCTGGAGGTCCTGCCCCCGTTCGCAAGGCATCTGAAGCGCGTTCACCTCACAAGGCCGCTTTCTCCATGGGTGCCTTGCCTTGACAACTGCGGTCAAAGCTTTGCCGGAACGATCATGCATCGACGTGTCATCTGCAGCGGAGTATAGATCTGTGTCTATTGGAACATCCGGGAGTTCGGAATCGAGCCCGTGCTGATGCGATACCGACGCGCTTCGCAGTATGTCTCGCATTGATCCGTGGCGCGCAAGGTCACGCTAGTTTCATAAGCCTACCGACGTCCCTCCCGGGATCGGCGCATCAAGTCTTTTCGCGCAACGCTGTGAGCGAGATCCGGAGGAACGTCACCGGATGTGTTTTTACGATCCGGTCGGGCTGGCGTGGTCTCTCCATGTCTCTATTGTTTACCGCTGCTAATATCTGCGATCTATTGGAGAGGTGAATAGCGATGGGGTCTGCGTTCAACACAGCTTGCCGAGGGCTCGGACTTTCCGTCCAGCTCATCTGGGATAACCCAGGTGGGAACGGTTTCTCCAGAAACGCCAATCAGGCTCCGCATAGCCCTTGGGTCCGTAATCTATCAGTGCTGCCACATTGTGAGGGATCTCATGGTTTATAACCGCCGCTGGACCCTCGTTGTGCGTCTACTGCTCGTTGCGATGATCAGCCTGGATCGAACGTTTAGGCCGAAGCTTCGCGAGGTAATGAAGGGGGTCGCGCCCTGATATGATCAGCCATAGCTACTGAAGGCTTTTGAATCCTGGCTGGACAAAAGGCTCCAAGCTTCTTTAGTCCCGATACCATGACGCCCTTTCCGAACATCGACGTTCTGACGGCGCCCTTGAGCCAGCACTCGTTCTTCGGCTTAACATAGCTATCCTACGGCTCAAGAATTCTGTGGTTTCGAGATCGAGCGCATATCCCACGCGTGACCTTGGCCTCGAATCTCGTCTGTTCCACAAATACCTACATCTGCTGTCAGCGGAGCGACCATGCAGTTCATCAAAAAACGGTCCCGATGTCCCGGAGCGGCTGCTCCAGGCGCACGAGGACGGAAAGGTCGTGTTCTTCTGCGGGGCAGGTATATCCTATCCGGCGAAGCTGCCGGGCTTCTCGGGCCTCACCGAAAAGCTGTTTTGAAAATGCAGGCGAGATTCCAGATGACTTCAGGGCCGTGGCACTCAAGGGATCACTCTTCGACACAGCCATCGGGCTGTTGGAGAACAGGATCGCCGGGGGCAGAAAAGCGGTGCGGCGTCATCTCGAGACCATCCTCTTGCCTGACCTCGGGCAGGCAAGAGCCACACGAACCCACAGTGCATTGCTCACGTTAGGAAAATGCCGCTCGGGGCAGCATCGCATCGTGACGACGAATTTCGAGCGCCTGTTCGAAAGCGTCATTGCAGAACAACGACCGGAGGTCGCGACCTACAACGCCCCGCTTCTCCCGGTTCCCAAGAACCGATGGAACGGTCTGGTGTATCTCCACGGGCTCCTCCCCGAGAAGTCGACGGAAGAGGAAGCGAACAGGCTGGTTTTGACGAGCGGCGATTTCGGGCTCGCCTATCTGATCGAGCGTTGGGCCGCTCGTTTTGTACACTGTCTGCTTCGTGGGGTACCCGCCGCCTAGTCCCTGGTGTCAAAGAAATAGGGATCGCTTTAACGCGGTCGCCCGCAAGGGCAGTCTTCATACTCCGGGGCGGACAAGAAGGAAGAGGGGGTAGAACGCGTGAATTATCGCCTTATAGTCCGCAGTCTTGGCTGCCCCGGCGACGTTGACTATTCATCAGTTCGGCTCGGGCCTCTCCTGAGGGCCTTTGCGGATCATCTTTGAGGTATAGATCAAGCGCTTTCGAATAGCTTTCCGCCAGATGCTCTCCGATGACCTCGAGCTTTTCAAATTCTACAGACCGAATGATATCGGAAGCATCGCTGTGATCTGCTAGATCGGGTAGATCGTTGGATAGCACGGCCAACTCATTCTCAAGCTTATCAATCTTTCGATCGATTTGCACGCCCTCAGGCGCGGCGGTAAGTTCTCTCCAAAGCCGGTTCTTAAATTCTTGCCCTTTAGGGAAGGTGGGACGATCGCCAATGCCTGGAATATGCGGTTTTTGTCTATCGAGAGCACCAGGAGGCAACTTGGCTTTTTGCTCGTCTGTCAGATAATTTCTCTCATGCGCTTCCTTAAGAGCGTATAGTGCGGGCGCTCCCAATTCCTCATTGGTCGCCGCCCAGCTGTAGTCTGTTCTGTTTCTATTATATGACCGTCTAACATTCTCAATCAAATCGTTCCTATCCTCGGGATCAATATGTTCCGAGGCTATTAGGGGGATCGAGGCTTCCGATCGAACCCCGAAACGATCCGAGAGATCTGACACTTTGGCGACAAGTTCCGCCTTATCCTTTCGGGTACGGGACCCCAGAACTGACACCGCTACGGCAACGTGATAATGTGTGCTGCCTGGTTGTCCCACACCTTCTTCATACAGCGAGTCTTTTGGTATCGCGGCCTCAAACACATCTGTCGACCGCTCGCCCAACCGCTTGACTCGACCGACAAAGCGCGCGGCTGTCGGCGTCTCTTTTATAAAGGTATTCGTACTATGATTGATACGACGGAACGCGTTGAAATTGTGAGCCGTCTCGTTGAGATTGGGTGTCGCGAGATTTTTAACGACGCGCGCCATCAATTCGGGCGACAAGTCGCCAAAACCACGCTTGGAATTGGTCTCTGATTTCTCGGCCGCCGCTTCATTATCGTCCATGGATAAACTCCACATATTTTTGGACACATCTCAATGCTGCTTTAGAATATTTCGCGAAACAACCTATTTCGTGTTCCATTGGTAACTCGAAAGGCGTTATCCGACTTGTCGCATCATGCCGAGATACCGCGAGAGCTCCCACAATTTCACACTGCTGACGTCCGCGATGACGACGGACAATCCACCTTTCGTTCGAGCTCCTGCTTTTACCTGAAGAGAGAGCTATCTGCCATATTCAGAATAACGGTTTGATTGCATCCGAGTCATCATCATATCGCTTCTTGCGGTCTTCGCATCAACGAGAAGTTCCCGTGACGCGTCCCCAAGACGTGCAAGCCTCTCAGGTCGATCAGCATTATACGCTAAAGCGTCTTTCACGAGGTCTGTAGCGTACGGAGCCTGCGCTTTCTGAGTTAGCTGGCTATTTTCTCGGAACTTGCGAGCCCTACTGAATCGTACCCCGTAGTTTTGCTGTTCATCATCTCTATATGCGGCCTCAGCTTCAGGATCAGCAAATCGGACATCGAGCACCTTAACCCGCTGTTTGTCGTTCAAGTCACCGTTCCAAGCAGCATCCACTAATCGACCGGCTGCAGCAGACTTGAATGGGCCATGTTCGAAGTCTTGAATGACTGCATTGTAGATCTTCTCCCGAAACTCTGACTGGAAACCCTTCATATGTCCGAACATCTTCTCCACCACCTCCAGTCGAACCTCAGGAGAGACAGCTACGATCTTAGCTGAAAGATCCTCCTGGCGGTGGCCATCGAGAAACCGAACTATCGGGCCCAAGGTGCGGCCAAAGTGTGCAGCGGTTGCAGCATGGAGCTGGGCCTCGTTTCCCATGATCTCGGGAGCTGTCTCCTGCCAAGTCACTGTGGGGATGCCCTCCTTCATCGCGGAGTCATAAATTGCCGCTGCAGCCTCACGTGTGAACACTCGCTTGTTTACAGCTTTCGCTGTACCTCCAAGGGCTTCGTAATAAGACTTGCTTAACAAAGCTAAATTTGTGAGGTCCTTGGGATTGTCAAGTTGATTGGCGACGTGCTGAAATAACTCAGGAGGGAGGTTACCTAGGCGGTCTTGCTCCGCACTTTTGCCGCTAGTTAGGCGGTGCCCGACCCGAGCGGCTTTGGAATTTTCTGTCGGGTCCTTCGGCCGAGGCTGATTTACCGGTTCTGTCATCGTCTTGGCTTTCTCCACTTGATATGAGCGATTGTATGCACCAAATGCTACCTCGGAAACGGGTTGGTAGACTTCATTTGAAACAACATTCGCGAGAAGCCAGTAGACCGTCGATGTCAACGGTTCACATCGTCGCTTCAAGTGCATCAAACAGTCGCGTCGATCAAATCTTCATCCATTACGCCGTGCCGAAGGCTGCACCGCCATAATCGGGTGAACCTTGATCTCTACAACCGAACTCTCCTTCATCCTTGGCTAGCTTGGAGGTCCTCAGAGAAGTAGGTAGGTTGGATTCCATCATCTTGATCCGATCAAGCATCACGACGTGAGTGCAGGCTTGTCGGCGCTGGTGACCAGCCTGTTCAGTCGACCATAGCTGCAAGATTGACCCGTGCAAGGCCCATGGTCATGCACCATACACCGCGGGGTCCATCATCCACCCGGAGATCGAGAACACGACACCGGTCGCCCCACAACCTACAGAAACAACCCCGTTGCTCGTTCTGCTATGCGGCGAATGGAAACCCTCTGGCCGAAATACGGATGCAGCGGTAATGTATCTCGACTTCATCGCCGACGTGGGCAGAATGAACGGGGCATTGCAATTGGAAGGAAGAACTCTTATGACCGTTATCAAGGTTTTAGACGCACTTTAAAACACCGCCTGCAAAGTAGGCAGCACATAGCACGGTGTTCACGGTCGGGATGGGTCAGAGCGCCAGGAATACTCGACGGTTGCTCAAACTCTTGTCCTGGGATTGGCTACCCAATGGTGACGATGCGTCGGAAGGCTGCCTCGATCTGGCTGCGGACATAGGACAACCCGTCCAAATTTTTGCCCGAGGATTCCTTCTCCGCTCCCGACGCTCTGACCATTCCCGATCGCTGATGATGGGATAGCTGCTCAAGCAGCAGAGGACATTGTCTCGCTTTCCGTTTTGCGAGCGACATCCCATAGGAAGCCGACAAGCTCACGAGCGACTGCGGTGATGGCCACGTTGCTCTTTTTACCTGATCCGACCAATTTGCGGTATCGAGCGCTCAGTCGCACTTGGGCTTTCCAAGCGATGTCATTAATGGTCTGGGGTACGTCAGGGCGTCGCTTATGCATCCAGTTCCCAATCTTGGCTTGAACGCGATAGGACCAGGCAGCTTCGAAGAGCAAGGCGCGAAGGGCCGGGTTGCCGGTCTTCGTTATGCCGCGTGGCCGAACGGACCCGCCGCTTGAGTGCTCTCCAGGGACCAATCCGAGGTATGCCATGAGTTTCCTGGGACTGTCGAAGCGAGAAAATATTCCAACCTCAGCGACCAGTGTTGCGGCAATTACCAAGCCTACGCCCTTGAAGGCCTGCAGGTTCATCACTGTACGTGCCAGGGACCATGTTTGAGAAATGACAGCGATCTGATCCTCCAACTCCTTTTTGCGAGCCTCGGCCTGTTCCAGTCGGTTCAGATAGCTTTGAAACGCGATCTGCTGTGCATGATGTTGGAAACGTCGGTTGCGTAGCCAGGTTCGATGCCTCGAAGTCCATGACTTGGCCGAATATCGGAGGTCGTGCTTCAACAAAAACAGTTGGATCAATGTTCGCGCTTTCCGAGCATCGTGAGAGGCGACAGACCGGGCTCGTACTAGATCACGCATCGCCTCGTGCACGACATCAGGAACCCAGACGAAGGTCAGCTCTCCGGCGCGCAACAGCCTTGCAAGCATCACAGCGTCGCGCGTGTCGTTCTTCTGACGATTGCCCGGTCGGACAGGGGTATGGCTTGGCGCAACTACCCGGCAGACAAACCCCAACGCCTCAATTTGCCTAAAGACGTTGTAACCACACGGCCCTGCTTCGTAGACGAACTCTACCCGTCCGTGCCTGCTCGAAAGTTTCTTCACAAGTTTGGAGATCGCGTCTGGCTCGTTCGGAATTGCGCCGAATAGACGGACCTCGCCAGAACGGCCAGCATCCGCGATGGCAACGGAGATCGAGTCTTTGTGGACGTCCAACCCAATATATGCATCGTAGTCAGTCATGACGAATCCATCCTCCTATCGGCCGAAATGGCACCAGCCTATGCTGCGCTCAACGAACGACATCGCAAGAAGGAAGGGTCATAGCATCTGGCTGTTTGCCGGCTCGGACAAGGGCGGTGAATGCATCGCCAATATCCTGACCATCATCGAACCGGTCAAACTGCAAGGCCATAATCC
>UBYX01000038.1 GCA_900469955.1 Hyphomicrobiales bacterium
CGAAAGTGGGGGCAGTTCAGGGACAATGGCTCGGCTTATACGGCAAGGGAGACCAGGCTGTTTGCCCAGGCGCTCAATCTGACACCCTGCTTCACCCCTGACGCCAGCCCCAGTCGAACGGCATGTCCGAGGCATTCGTGAAAACTCTGAAACGGGGAGCACTCCAAATGCGCATATACGAATTTATAAACGGACAAACGGACGCTTAGAGACAGGAACAAATATTTAAAGATACTAGCTTATCAATGAGCATAAAAATCTTCTAACGAGACATGATCATATATCCCGCCTAACCCTAACCCTAACCCTACATTGTCACGTCGAGGCGCTTGAAGCATATGGAACATAGAATTCGGGATCGAAGAAATTAGAACGTTTCGCGGGCCAATTTCAGTCTCTGATCGACGCAGCTCATGATTTATTCTTTGGGATACTACTGCGAGCATCGTAAATTTCAGACAATTCAGAAGATGTAGAAAGTGGAAGTTGCAGCGGCATAGACGCTGAGACGGTTACATCGATCTAAACATTATCGGGATCCCCCTCACCCGTGCCAGTGTCCCCTGTGCTATCCTCCGCCATAATATCGTCATCGGGCACAGACCTATCGAAGTCTTTCTGTTGTTTCAGTTCCTTCCTAATACGGTCGATACCTTTCAGCTGCCGGTAGAATGTTCCAAGGTCGTGCGTGAAGATATAGTTGGGGCTGGCGTGAAGGGTTGATGAGAAGTCGAGCACGTAGATGAACGCTTGTGGCGACGGAAGTTCGCCCGAATTGTCCGCCTCAACTTTCAAAAGCTTATCTAATCTTTGATCGAAGGTTGCCTCCCAATCAAAGAAATAGATGGCGTTGGTCTTTGGATCAAAAACGCTGTCATCGAATATGATCTTATCCTCGCAGGGCGACGAGAAATAAGCTTCTGTCATACGGCGGTAGCTCCCGTTTATGACTTGTACAAACTTTACGCCGTCCTCTGCCATTCGCGTCATTAACGATACGAGTTTCTTCTTCTCTTCATCCATATAGACCCTACTTGCGAAAACAATTATATACACCTTTTCCTATTAGCGAAGAATTTAAGATCGAATTTTGCATACAAGTTCCGCTTCGGCTAGTACATCTGGACTGCCTTTCGCTATAAGATCAGTCCAGGAGGGGAAAGGTGGTAGATTTTCCTGCGTAGAAGACATCTTTTCGAATGACAGTGAAGGGGTTTGGGTGCCGCCTTTATAAATTTCAGCAGAAGTATATTCGGAGCATCCCTGCAGCGGGGGTCAATGCCACAGACCCGACGATTTCTTCTCGGACTTGAGAGCCCCGGAGACTAGCCAATAGCCTGTTCGCTCGAAGCGCGCTCGCCTTATCACCGCCAAGTCACAGGTGGACAAGTCGGCGCTAAGCCCCCTCGAGCGGGGTCAAGCCCGTTCATTTGATCAGCTGCCACCGTTTGCAGATGAAGATGAGCTAGTTCGTAAGCTGACGTTGTTTGGCAACCTATAGTCTAAACCAGTTGTGGTCACCCTCCAACACCGGTCACTAGAGCAGAAATGATAGCCTGGTTTCTGTTAACGAACACGAGCAAAGGCCCGGCGAGAACGGCTACTAGAGGCACGTCGGTTGGCTCACGAAATAGCCATATTCTATCTGACGTCCTCACTTCGCCGAGCTCGGGCAGATGGACCAATCATCCCACACCACGTAACACCGGATCGGCGACGCGCCTGACGGCTAAGAGGCCAAGGCATCATTGCTAACCACGTCTGCGTCTCGGCGAAAGACGACTGGACGTCCTGCGCCGCCAAGGGTTCAACGTCAGCTCACATCGCCGACTTCGTGCAAGCACCCAATAGGCGTGCCAGTACGGGAGATGCCACGCGTTTTGTGAAATTATCGGTCTCCTGAAGTGACGCGTCCAAGATAGGTTCTTGGTGTACCTTCTGGAGCCTAGTGCTTCTACGAGGTCGGCACGTAATCCATCGAAGTTTTTTTCCTGTTTTGGCCCCTCCTTTCCGTTGCATCAATAAGTATAAGTACCTTGGATGCGTTCCTACATGGATGCAGACCATCCCTTAAACCTACAGCCTTCTTCACAACATCGTTCTTAACTTCTATCCGAATTCTGTCGACAAGATGCCTCCAGTTCCGGCTAAGCTTGTTGATGGGCTCATACCCCATCTCAATCTGAAAGGTATCAACGGGGACTGGCGAAATATTCAGCTTGCCAGCGGTGGTACCCTACCGAACGCAGTTGCGAAGAACGGAGACATCACGAGGTGGGAGCCGGGTCAAAAACTGGTGTTCGGTCACCGTGGCCTTCGGGTCCGTCTTCCTAATGGTCAACTTTCCGTCGAGCTTTCAGAGGGCGCGATCCAGCAATTGCTTGATGCAGGCATACACCGTATTGAGGCTGACCTTGCCGTCGATAAGACCGGTAAGGTTTGGCTTTGCCATCCCAAGGATCTATACGAGATTACTCGCTTTAAAGGCCTCATCGCCGAAACCGATGTCAGCTCGCTGTCGAAGACTAACCGAGAACTCGTGCGACGCGAAATCAAGGACGGTGTCTATACCGAGGAATATGAACCTACAGGGGAGTATCTACTTTCCCTAGAAGAATACATTTTAAAATTTGTCGAATGCTTTCCAAATCTGCAGACGATTTGTGACACCCGAGACTGCGACCCTGCAGCAGCGATCGCAGAAATCAGCTGGCAGCGTCCAGACATTCGACGTCGTCTCGTTGACCAAATTTTGAACTTTTGCGGTGACGCCTATCAGCTCCGAAAGCTGGTCAACGCGTCAAAGCGTCCCCCGCATCCAAATTGGGAGAGTATGGAGCTCGCCGTGATTTTAAGCCACAACCCAGGCGCACTACACCGCCCCGACTATGAGAACCCTGTCGGCCTCTCCTCTACGACAACAGATGTTCAAGCGATGCTACAGCACAATCTGCAGTGGCAAAATTCGTTCTTCGAGATTAAGAACAAAGAAGGCGGCAAAGTTTTCAAACCTATAGGTTTCGATACTCCCGTCGTCGGCGCCTGGAAATACCTTGTCGCGGGGCAGCTGGTCTACCACCCAGTACTAGGAGCCAGCTCCGAGCCGAAAATCGTCACCATGTACGCTAGAGATCTAGCGAATAAACTCACTGTGGAACACAATCGCAAGGAATTTCCATCCTTGTTCACAATCATGCCTTCAGCTCAACCAACCTTCATTGATCCGACAACCGGCGCCGCATACTTGTCTCAGTTCCACCATCCAGCGCTTATTAAACAGGAGCCAAACGAAAACCATCAACACTATTGGTTCAACGAAGCAAGCCTACCTGGAAGCGCAGTTCGCAATGGTGCAGATGGGGTTATTAGTGACAGTCCTCTTGCAGAATTCCAATGGCTTGCACAGGAAGACATGCTCTAGATAGGCGGTCGGATAGCAGCTGAGCACAATGGAGCATGGGAATTTCTATTTTTGCTGACTGATCCCGCAAGGGAACACAGCGGTTGTTGGCTATGGGTGATCGGGCAGCAGGACTGCATCAGGAAGCAAGGGGCATCGATTTTTTGCGGCTCGGACATCAGCAACAGGTCCAGCAGGTTCTCTCTTTAAACACGGGCATGCGCCTAATTCCCTTAGAAAGAAGCAGATCATTAGAATAATGAGAAGCCACCTCCTTTTTAAATCTATCCCCCACTTGATGCTTGCTTGCGATCTAAGGTGTTTGTCGCCAGGGTTAGGGTTAGGGTTAGGGTTTTAGGGTTAGGGAGTTTACATCTGCATACATCCTGCCAACCACCAGGCCCAAACCAGCCAGTCAGCCCCTGGAGTGCCCCCCATTTCG
>UBYX01000049.1 GCA_900469955.1 Hyphomicrobiales bacterium
CTTGGAAATAGAATGTACCCAACTCTATATAAAGATCACATAAGATAGATTATGGAACTAACGGATCTCCACAAAACGGACTGTAGCTAGAGATCGACTTCGATTTCGAAAGCCAGGCCGTCATAGGCCGGCTCCACATGCGGCGGCGTTTCCCCCATGACCGTCTCGTAATCCAGAGGAATATGCATGTGGGTCAGGATAGCGTGCTTCGGCGCAAACCGAGCTATCCATTCAAGCGCCTGTTCGATCGAGAGATGGCTTGGGTGATAACGGTATTGCAGTGAATCGATGATCAAGACATCGAGCCCGCCGAGCCTGTTGACGCTCTCTGCCGGAAAGTCGCTGACATCGCTGCAATAAGCCACGCTGCCGATACGGAAGCCGAGCGAATTGATGTCGCCATGGACCTGCATATGCGGCAGGAAGCGGATCGGCCCGCCGGGACCATCGATGATGATCGGCTCCTCCATGGTCTCGATGAGCACGGGACGGACGATCGGCGGATAACTTCCGCCCGGCGGAGTTTCAAGGCAATAGCGGAACCCTTGGCGGATACGCTCCATGGTGAACGGGTCGGCGTAGATCGGAATGCGGTGCTTCTGAAGGATGAAAAAGCCACGCAGGTCGTCGATGCCGTGCAGGTGATCGGCATGGGCATGGGTATAGAGAACCGCATCGACGCGCTGCACGCGATTGGCGATCATCTGCTCCCGGAAGTCGGGACCGGTGTCGACCACCACGACGGTGCTGCCGCCGTCAGGCCCGATCTGTTCGATCATGAAGGCGGCACGGGTGCGCCTGTTCCTCGGATTGCTCGGATCGCAGGCCCCCCAGTCTCCATTCAGCCGTGGAACGCCGGGCGACGATCCGCAGCCGAGGATGGTGAAGCGCTGGCGATAGCGAGCCACGGTCAGAGCCTCGGCATTCTGGAGAAGATGCGGAATGCGTTCTCGGTCGTGATCCGAGCGATCTCCTCGTAGCTGACGCCCTTGCACTCGGCCAGAACCTCGGCCGTATTGACCACGTATGCCGGCTCGTTGCGTTTGCCGCGCCAACGTTTGGGCGCCAGATAAGGTGCGTCGGTCTCGACCAAAAGCCGGTCTAGCGGCACGCTTCTGGCAATCTCCCTTAGGTCCTCCGATTTCGGAAAGGTCAGAATGCCTGAAAACGAGACATAGCCACCGAGTTCCACACCTATGCGGGCGAGTTCGGCACCCGACGAGAAGCAGTGCAGGATGAAGGGAAACGCGCCCTTCCCGCTTTCTGTCGTCAGAATTTCGATCATGTCGTCATCGGCGCTGCGGCTGTGAATGACCAGCGGCAGTCCGGTCTGACGTGCCGCAGCAATATGCCGGATCAAGCCGATCTTCTGGTCGGCGGGTGTCTGCGTATCGTAGAAATAGTCGAGGCCGGCTTCGCCGATCGCGACGATCTTTTGGTGGGCATTCGCAAGACGAACCAGGTCCTCCGTCTGAATGTCGAGCTCGTCGCCGGCATTGTTCGGATGGGTCCCGACCGAGCAGAAGACCGAGGGATATCTCTCCGTGATCGCCAGCAGACCGTCGAGTTTCCGCACGCGCGTGGAGATCGTCACCATCTGCGTGACGCCTGATTCATGGGCACGCGCGATGATCGCATCGCGTTCTTCTGCAAAATCGGAAAAATCCAGATGGCAGTGAGTATCGATCAGCATGGCAAGCCTTGAACCTCAGGCAGTCGCTTCCGGAGCTACATATCGCGGAAAGACCGGCGTCGGTGCCTCCAGCTGGGTTCCGGGTTTCAGACGGCCGGCGTCGCCAAGCGCCGCGAAGCTGCGACCCTCGGCTCCGACAGCGAGCAGATCGAGCAGTCTTGCCGACGATTCCGGCATAAACGGCTGCAACAGGATTGCGATCTGCCGCACGACTTCGGCCGTGACATACAGCACGGTGCCCATGCGCGCCTGATCCGTCTTCCTGAGGACCCATGGCGCCTGCGCGGCGAAATAGCGGTCGGTTTCAGAGACGACGCCGATAACCGCCGCCAGCGCCCGGTGAATGGCCTGTTTGTCCATATCCGCGCGGCAGGTTTCAAGCAGCGCGTCGGCGGCTGCCATCAGTTCCTTGTCGGCATCGGTCAATTCACCCGGCTCAGGCAATTTGCCGTCGCAATTCTTGACGATCATCGAGAGCGACCGGCTTGCGAGATTGCCAATGCCATTGGCGAGATCTGCATTGACCCGGGCGGCTATGAGTTGCTCGTTGCAATTGCCGTCATGGCCGAAGGAGATTTCGCGGCAAAGATAGTAGCGCACGTAGTCGAGCCCGAACTGCTCGATGAGCTCGAACGGATCCACGACATTGCCCAGCGATTTCGACATCTTCTCGCCATTGTTCAAGACGAAGCCATGCGCGAAGACGCGCTTCGGCAGCGGCAGCTGCGCCGACATGAGGAACGCAGGCCAATAGACGGCGTGGAAGCGGATGATGTCCTTGCCGATGATGTGTACGTCTGCCGGCCAGTATTTTGCACGAGTATCGCTAGTATCCTCCAGATATCCGGTTGCGGTGATGTAGTTGGTAAGCGCGTCGACCCAGACATACATCACATGCGCCGGATCGTTCGGTACCTTGATACCCCAGTCGAAGGTGGTGCGGGAAACCGACAGGTCCTTGAGACCGGATTTCACGAAGGAAATCACCTCGTTGCGGCGCTCGTTGGGACCGATGAAATCGGGATTTTCCTCATAGTGCTTCAGGAGCTTGTCGCCATAGGCCGAGAGCTTGAAGAAATAGCTCGACTCCTCGACCCATTCGACCGGCGTCCCCTGAGGCCCATAGCGCACACCGTCGCGGACTTCGGTCTCGCTCTCGGCGTAATAGGCTTCGTCGCGCACCGAATACCAGCCGGCATAGGTATCCTTGTAGATATCGCCGTTGTCCGCCATCCGGTTCCAGATGTCTTTCGAGGCCTCGTGATGACGCGGTTCGGTGGTGCGGATGAAGTCGTCGTTGGACGCGTTCAGCAGCTTCCCCATCTGACGGAATTCGCTGGAATTGCGCTCGGCAAGCGCTTCCGGCGTGACGCCTTCGGCGCGCGCGGTTTGCTGCATCTTCTGGCCGTGCTCGTCGGTGCCGGTGAGGAAGAAGACATCCTTTCCATCGAGGCGCTGGAAACGCGCCATGGCATCGGTCGCAATCAATTCGTAGGCATGGCCGATATGCGGCTTGCCGTTCGGATAGGAGATCGCGGTGGTGATGTAATAAGGCGTCTTGTCGGACATGAAGCACTCGGACACTTTGAAAAAGAGTTGATGCCGCTCTTAGCGTATGTTTCGCGGATGCGAAACACAAAGTTCCTCGCGGGGTTCCCGCCCCTCACCGCCGCCCTACTGCCGCGCAGCGTCGAGGATGGAAAGAATGGTCTGCTTCCGGTCGAGATTGTAGGCCTGCGCGATCATGATCTTTTCGCTGATGTCGCTGACGAGCTTGGCCTGCCGATCGGCGGTCGTGAGGTCTCCAGCCAGCGCCGCATTGCGGGCCTGCACGATAAGATGATCGCTCAGATGCTCGAGAAAAAAGCCGAAGATCACCTCGCTCTCCTTGCCGGAGAGGACATCCGCCAGCCGATGCATCGCCTTGCGGGCTGTCGGGCCTTCAGCCGCGATCACCTCGTCGAACGCAGCGATGATTTCAGTGCCGCCATAGTTCAGGAGCTTCAAAGCCTGAGCAACGCTGCCCTTGGACAGCGATAACACTGTTTCCTCGGTCTTGCCGCCATCCAGCGGCATACCAAGGCCCGCCAGCGCCTGTGAAAGATCGCCGTCACCCAAAGGTGACAACCTCAAAGGCTGGCATCGGGAGCGGATCGTCGGCAACAGCTTTCCGGGGGCATGGGAAAGCACCAGGAAGAGAGCCCGCCGGGGTGGCTCCTCCAGGATCTTAAGGATGGCGTTTGCCGCATTGCGGTTGAGATCATCAGCCGGGTCGATGATGACGATCCGCCAATTGCCGGTGCCGGATGTCTGCGAAAAAAAGTGCCCCGCCCTTCGGACCTCGTCGACGGTGATCGCCGTCTTTGCCTTGCCGGTCTTCTCGTCGACAGGGCGCGTCAGATGCAAGAGATTGTGCGAGGCGCCGGAGGCGATCTGCCGGCTTAAGGGCGAATTGATATCCGGATCGCCGATATGGCCGGGCGCCGTTGCAGGATCGGGATGGGCGAGCACATGGTTAGCGAAACGGAAGGCCAAGGTAGCCTTGCCGATCCCCTCCGGTCCTTCGATCAGGATCGCATGGTGAGCCTTGCCGGATTGATAGCTGCGCGCCAGAAAATCCTCGGCGGCACGATGTCCGTAAAGATGCGGATTGCGCGCCGGCGGCAATGCACCGTCGACAATGCCGACTGCTTCTTCGCTCATCCGACCGATTCCGCGCTGCTCGAATGGGTAAAGCCGAGTTCGCGCGCCAACGGCTCCACCACCGCGAAAATCTCGTCGGCGATCTCTTCTTCAGACCGCTCGGCATTCACCACGTGGCAGCGCTCAGGTTCTGCGTCCGCGATCTCCAGATAGGCTTCCCGTCGCTTCTCGTGCGTTTCTATCTCTTCACGCTCAAAGCGATCGGGAGCGTTGCCGGCGCCGCGCTTGCGGGCGCGCTTCAGTCCGATTTCCGCCGGCAGGTCCAGAATTAACGTGCAATCGGGCACCACTCCATCGATTGCGATCCGCTGCAGCCTCTCGATGAAATCCCATTCGAGGTTGCCGGTCACCCCCTGGTAGACCCGGGAAGAATCGATGAAGCGGTCGCAGAGCACGACGGCGCCGCTTTCCAGAGCCGGCCGGATGACTTCTTCCACGTGGTCGTTCCGGGCAGCAGCAAAGAGGATCGCTTCCATCCGCACACCGAATTCCTCGGCAGCGCCCGACAGGAGCACATGTCGCACGGCTTCGGCGCCGGGTGACCCTCCGGGCTCGCGGGTTACCAACACATCATGGCCGCGGCGGCGCAGCTGATCGGCGAGCCGGCGAATCTGGGTGGATTTGCCAGCCCCCTCGCCGCCTTCGAAAGTCACGAACAATCCCGAATGTTCTGCCACGCGTATTTCCGCACTGATCTTCTCGGAGACTTATAAACCAAATGGGTGCGCCGCGAAATAAGCGTATCTGTCAAAGCCAGAAGAACATCAGTTCGAGCAGCGCATCCGTGGCCCTGCTCGTCAACGTCCCCGTTCCAACCGATCGAGCTGTCACCAGCGGTACCTCCCGTACAACCCGCTCACCTGCGGAAATCCTCAGGACGCCGACCTCCTGACCTTCGGCAACCGGAGCCCGCAGCGGCCACTTGTAGACAATGCGACCCGAAAGCCTCTCGGGATTGCTCGTCGCCAGATAGATGTCGACCGGCTCCTTGGCGATGAGATCGACATATCGCGACGTTCCGCCATAGACGCTTGCCTGGCCGATTACCTCGCCATGTTTGAAGAGGACTTTCGTCTCAAAAGAAGAAAGGCCCCATTCAAGAACCCGTCGGGCCTCTTCGAGCCGTTCCTTGTCGCTCGCAAGCCCGCCTATGGCCAGGAAAAGCCGCGTCCCGTCCCGTTGTACCGACGCCACCAGCGCATAGCCGAAGCCTTCCGCAAATCCGGCGCCAAGGCCATCGACCCCGATATTCAGTCCCAGCAAGGGATTCTTATTCCGCTGGAAGATCTTGTTCCACTCGAAATCCGGCTGCGAATAAAGCGGGTAGAACTCCGGGTAGCTGCGGTAGATATGCCGGGAGAGTTCTACGAGATCGCGGGCTGTCGTGCGGTTTTCCACACCCGGGAGTCCGGTGGAGTTGCCGAAGACTGAACGGGTGAGGCCAAGGTCCCTCGCCCGAGCGGTCATGCGGGCGGCGAACTCGCCTTCCGAACGGGAAAGACCTTCGGCAAGGATGATGCAGGCGTCGTTGGCGTTCTGCACGATGACGCCTCTGATAAGGGCGCTGACGGGCACCTGCGACTTCAACGCGGCGAACATCGTGGTCGTGCCCGATGGCGCGCCGCCGGTGCGCCAGGCGTATTCGCTCACGGGATAGATGCTGTCGAGGCGGACGTCTCCCCGCTTTATGGCGCTGAAGACGACCTCCATGGTCATCAGTTTCGCCAGCGATGCCGGTGGGAAGCCCTGGTTTTCATTGGAAGCGAGCAGGACCGTTCCGGTCTTCGCCTCCACCATGTATATCTGCTTGGCTTTGGTGACGAAGGCAGGCGCGGGCTCCTGTGCGCCTGCAACCCCTGCAAGAGGGACAGCGCCAAGGAGGATAAGGACTAGAAGGATCAGCCGCCGCATCATTACCCCGTATCGTTTCACCTATGCCTATCAGCGCCCTTCATGAGGGGCAATCGGCTAGGATTTCAACGCACGGGCTTTTGAGCGGGCCTTGCAGATTCCAGGACGACATTGCCGAACATTACCTGCGGCATCCTCGCTTGCGGTTCAGCTATGTATGCGGCTGCAATCGTTTTCGTCTGCGGCCTCGTGCCATAGCTAAGTGGACGCTCGGCAGGAAGCGGTCCGATCTGCGGCAACGCGGCGAACTGGCCGAATGCCTGGAATGCCTGCGGAGCGGCGGATACTGGAGCCGGCCCGCTCGGCGTGCGCCCGGCAAGTGCAATCGGGGTCGGCATCGCCGATCCGTAGCTTTGAAGCTGCTCGCGGAGCGGCTGATTCGACGCGACCATGACGCCCGTGGCGATCTGCCCCTCCGGCCGAATCGACGGCAGGCGGTCGCCCTTGCGGATATACGAGGCCATCAGGAATGGCATGTCCTGGCCGTCCATGCGGGCTCGGCCGACATATTGCACGTTGACCTTGGCGGTGCCGGTCCGCTTCATATCGAGGAGCTCGGCTGTCTTGCCCGAGACGTCGATGATGCGACCCGGATGGTAGGGTCCACGATCATTCACGCGCACGATCACCGAAGACCCGGTTTCGACATTCGTGACGCGAGCATAGCTCGGCAGCGGAAAGGTCGGATGCGCTGCCGAAAGATGGGCGCTGTCATAGACTTCGCCATTGGCGGTCAGGCGTCCGTGAAAAGCCGACCCGTACCAGGAAGCAAGACCGCTTTTGCGGTAGTTCGGATCTTCTTTGGGAACGTAAGTCTGACCCTTTACCTGATAGGGCTGTCCCACCATGAAGCGGCCACCGCCCTTCGGCACGGGTCTGCCGTCGGCAACCACCCTGGGGCTCGCCTTGACGCCGTATTCTTTTTCCGAAAAATATTCTTTGCTGCGGGGCTTCTTCTTTGGCGCCTCAGTCGTGGCACAAGAAGCCACACCGACGCAGACCATCGTTATCCCGAGCCATTTCGCACCCAGCGAAAGCTTGCCGCCACTCAAACCCAAACCCGTCCGTCCCATGCCGCCTTCACCGTCTCAGGCAGATAGAGGCCCTCGCGACCACCCCTGCCCTTGCCGGCCAATGAACCGGTTCGGGACATACCCCTATGTCCGCGAACCAATGGTGTTCCAGTTTTGCTGGCAACGTGGCGAAAATGCGAACGAAAACTGTGGAGTAGTTAAAATTCTACGTAGTATGCTTAATGGAGGGTTAAGGGGCGTAGCGGTCTGGCAGGCCAGGAGCCGAATAAACTGAGAGCCATTGTCGTCCGCGAACGGAGTTTCGCGGCAGCCGAAGGTTGACGCCGCAAGCCGGCAGGCTATAAAGCCCCACCGATGGAAGAGTGTCCGAGTGGTTTAAGGAACCGGTCTTGAAAACCGGCGTGCGGGAAACCGTACCGTGGGTTCGAATCCCACCTCTTCCGCCACAACTCATTGATTTTATTAGATATATCGCAATTTTTGCGATTTTGCTACAAAGTTTGCTACAACAGGCAACTTTGGCAGGACGCACAGACGCGTCCAGAATATCATTTCAAAAGAACTTCCAGCTGGAATTTGTTTTCAAAGCAAGTTTTTGAATTTACAAGTAAATTTCCGATGTCTGTTGACAACCGGCGCGCAATACGTCTATTGTTAAGCATCAGACCCGCAGGAGCTACCACGCCCTGCTCTAAACGTCTGACTTTTTACTCCAATCGTCACTACCTAAATCGCCACAAGCGGGAATAGTCCTTGCTTTGCGAGCGCGTGACCCGTTTTCAACTATGGAACATTTATCTATGAACATTGACTACATCACCCGGCGCGAATCCGGCGCCTACTGTTTTCGAATGGTGGTGCCCCCACCGCTTCGAGTTAAGTTTGGCAAGCGAGAAGTTTGGAAGTCGCTGAAGACCAACGACAGGAAACAGGCGCTCATCAAGGCGGCTCCACTGATCCAGTTTTGGTCGAATCTGTTTTCCAGCGGTGAAGCCCCTTCAGAAGAAGTCATCACGTTTCACCAAGTGAGCGGCACGGCGGCGAAGCTCGGCTTTGAATATCGCTCTGCTCAAGACGTTCTTGCCGCGACGATCCAAGATTCTGTCGAGATGCTGAAGGAGCGTCTACAGGCAGCACAGCCCATCAAACGGCGCAACAAGGCTGAAATTGCTTCGCTTGCCGGTGTTATGGACGTGCCGGGTATGACCATGAATCAAGCCCTCAAACGCTATGAGGAGCTTAGCCCGGACAAATTCATGAACTATTCGGATGAGCGCGAAAGGTACAAGGCTGTCCCTTCGGCT
>UBYX01000015.1:0-83571 GCA_900469955.1 Hyphomicrobiales bacterium
CCCTTGCCGTGTTCGCCGGCACGGGCCGCCTCGACGGCGGCATTCAGCGCCAGAAGGTCGGTCTGACGGGCAATCTCCTGCACGATTGAAATCTTCTCGGCGATCGTGCGCATGGCGCCGACGGCGCGGTTGACGGCCTGGCCGGAAGCTTCGGCGTCGCGGGACGACTGGCGGGCGATCTTTTCCGTCTGGGCGGCGTTGTCGGCATTCTGCTTGATGTTCGCGGCCATCTGCTCCATCGAGGCGGAGGCCTCTTCGGCGGACGAGGCCTGTTCGGTGGCACCCTGCGACAGGGTTTCTGAACTTGCCGAAAGCTCCTGGCTGCCTGAAGAGACATTGGTGGACGCGGCCAGCGCATCGCCGACGACACCGCGCAGGCGTTCGATCATGACGTTTACATGGCCAAGCAGATCGCCGATCTCGTCCTTGGTGGAGATCTCGACCGTGCGGGTAAGGTCACCCTCGGCGACGTTGCGCACGCCTGCGGTGGCGCGACCGAGGCCGCGGCTGATCGTTATCGAGATCCAGATGGCGGCGAACAAGGCGATCATCACCGCAGCCGCCGCAACGCCAACCATAAGGTTTCGCGTCGTCTCGTAAAGGGCGTCGGTTTCGGCATTGGCATCGCTTAACTGCTGCTTCGACAGTGTCACGAGTTCGTCGACGGCCGCGTCCAGTCCGTTTGCAGCCTCGCGCGCCTCGGTGACCGACAGGCGCTGGGCCTGATCCACTGCTCCTGCCTGGATGGATGCGCGAATGCGATCATCGGCGGCGTCCGCCTTGGCGGCGAATTCCTGGATCTTCAGCCAGCGCGGCTTCCCTTGCTCCGTGGCGATGCTCAGCGCTTTGTCCAGTGCGCTTTTCAATTCGACGCGTGCTGCGTCACCCTTCGTCCGCGCGCCATCGATCTCTGCAGGAGTCGTGGCTGCGATCAGGTTCTTCTGCTGGCGGATGCTCTGGAGCTGCGCCACGCTGATCCTCTGGGCAAGCTCGAGGCGAGCGACAGGCCCGTTGGACATCTGCGTCATCGCATTGTTCAGCTCGGAAAGACTCGTAACCCCGTAGATCGCCGTTGCAAGCAACAGGACGATCATGACGGCAAAGGCCAAGCCCAGCTTGAGTTTGATCGTGAATTTCATGGTCTCACCTTTGTGCTGAGCCGTGGGAGATGGATGAACCGGTGCGATCCGCCTCGGCGGCAAAAATCGCGTTGAGATTGGGGACGATGATGAATTCCGTCCCTCGCTTCACAAGGCATTCGATGAAGTCCGGCCGCCAACGCATCCCGACACTCGGCGGCGGCTCGCCCGCAGCACGAAGGAGTGTCGTCACCTCGTGCACCTTGTCGGTGCGGATGCCCGCAAGAACAGGTTCGCCATCGATGTTGATCGCGATGACGATGATGCGGCTGTCGATCGTCGGTTTCGTCGCTTCCATGCCGAAAGCGAGCCGTATGTCGGCGAGCGGGATTACTTTGCCGCGAAAGTTGATCACGCAGCCGACGAAGGCCTTCGCCCCCGGCACCACGGTCTCGGGCAGGAGATCCAGGATTTCCTGTACGATCACGGCTTCCAGCGCGAACATCTCGCCGGCGATGTCGAATGTGAGGACCTCCAGCTCGTCACGGCCGTCCCAAAGGTCTTTCGAAATCTTTCTGACTGCTTCGTTCATCCCGCCGCCCGCAGATGCGCCTCCTGTTGTTGTCCTTCCGCCACCAGGTGTCCGACATCGAGGATCAGCGCCACGTCACCGTCGCCGAGGATGGTTGCTCCGGAGAAGGTTGCGACGTCGTGGTGCAGTTTGGACATGGCCTTGATGACGGTCTGGTGGTCGCCGATGATCTGGTCGACCACCAGGCCTACGCGTTCCGAGCCGGTCGAAATGACCACCACTTTCTGGAAAGGATCGGGCTTGGTGCCCGTGCGGAAGAGATCGCGGAGCCGGAGGAAAGGCACCAGGCTGTCGCGTAGCGAGATGAAGCTGCGTCCGCGCGAGCGCATGTCTTCCTCGATTGACAGTTCCAGGCATTCTTCGACAGCCGAGAGCGGAATGACGTATCTGCCGGCGCCGACACGGACGAGGAGGCCGTCGATGATCGCCAGCGTCAGAGGAATTGCGAGCGAGATTTCGGAGCCTTCGCCCGGATGGCTGATCACGTTGATCGTTCCACGCAGTGCATCAATGGTCCGCTTGACCACGTCCATGCCGACGCCGCGGCCGGAAAGGTTGGTGACCTGCTGGGCCGTCGAAAAGCCCGGCTGGAAGATAAGCTGATAAAGTTCCTGATCGCTAAGGGTCGCATTCGGCTGGACGAGGCCGGATGCTTCCGCCTTCGCCCGCACGCGCTCCCGATTGATGCCGCGACCGTCGTCCTTGATGGTGATGATGACCTCGCCCGCCTGCTGACGGGCGGAGAGCATGATCCGGCCTGCCGGAGGTTTGCCGGCAGCGCGGCGCTCATCCGGGGTTTCGAGCCCGTGATCGCAGGAGTTGCGGACAAGATGGACGAGCGGATCCGCGAGCCGTTCGATGACGCTTTTGTCGACTTCGGTGCTTTCACCCTCGGTGACGAGCTCGATCACCTTCCCCGTCTCATGGGAAAGGTCATGCACAAGGCGGCGAAACCGGCCGAAGAGCTGCGTGACCGGCACCATGCGCAACACCATCATGGTATCCCGGAGTTCGCCGGAGAGGCGCTCCACGTCTTCCGAGACGGCGCGCAGCTGCAGATCGCCGCTGCCGCCCGCAAGCTGGCTGAGGCGGGACTGGGCAATGACCAGCTCGCCGACCCGATCCATCAACTCGTCCAGCTTTTCGGCCGGCACGCGGACATTTTCGGAGGCCTTGCTGGCCTTGGCATCGGTTGGAGCCGGTGCGGCAGTCACGGGTGCTGGTACGCGCGGGGCTGAGACGGCGACCGGCTCCGCTGCGACTGGTTCGGCCGCCTGGATCGGTGTCTCCTGCCTTTCCGGGGATTTTGCCGCGGCGGTGGCAGCCTGGACCGCCGTAATTTCGAGCTGCATGTCGTCCATGACGAAGATGAAGACATCCTCGATCGCCGAGCGGGGCTGGGACGTCAGCAATTCCACATTCCAGGAGATATGGAGATCCGTGGGCGAGAGAAGATCGAGCGACGGAATGGCGGAACGGTCGGCGACGATCGTGCATTCGCCAAGCTCACGCAGTTCGTCAAGCAGCGGAAGAGGATTGGTGCCGTTCGCCATCGCATTCTGCGGCAGGCTGAAGCGGATCTTGAAGAGGGTCTGCGCAGGGACGTCAGCGGCCTGATGTACGCCCGGACTTTTCGCGCCGTCGACAGCCGCCCTGAGGTTTGCGAGCAGCGCCTCGCTCGTTGCCTCATGATCGCCAGCCGGTGTTTCCACCAGGGCCCGCATGTGGTCCTTCGCCTCGAGAACGGCTGTGACCAGCGCCTGGGTTGCCGGCACCTCACCCTTGCGGACGCGATCGAAGGCTGTTTCGCAATGATGGGTAAAGGCGGCGAGGGCCTCGAAGCCGAACATCGCTCCGGAGCCCTTCAATGTGTGGAGACCGCGGAAGACCGCGTCTATCTGATCCTTGTCGCCGAGGTTTACGTTCAGGTCGAGAAGGCCTGCCTCGATCTGCTCCAGAAGCTCGGCCGCTTCCGTTCTGAAAACCGCGATAGGATCAGGAAAGCTCATTTGCCAAGCACCTTTCGGACGATTTTCACGAGGCTCTCCGGATCGAACGGCTTTGTCAGCCAGCCGGTGGCGCCGGCGGCCTTGGCCTGCTGCTTCATCTCGTTGTCGGATTCCGTCGTCAGGAAGATCACCGGGACCCCCATGTGGGCCGGCATCTTGCGCAACTCGCGGATCATCGTCAGGCCGTCCATGTTCGGCATATTGAGGTCGGTAACGATCAGATCGAACTGGCCGGCATTGAGTTTGGCGATCCCGTCCATGCCGTCCACGGCTTCGGTGATCTGGTAACCTGCATTGCTGAGGGCAACGCGCGTCGTCAGCCGGATGCTCGCGGAATCATCGACCGTGAGGATACTGGCGCTCATTGAATTCCCCCTTGATGAAGCCAGAATTTTGCGTCGTCAGAGGACATTCCTTCCAGAAAGCCGCTGCGTTTCAGGACGTCGAGCACCGGGCCGTTGGCGGGCTCGGCGAGCGCGATGTTTTTTCCGGCGGAGCCGGCATAAATGCGTGCAGCTTCCATCAGCTGGACAAAGCTGATGTCCACCTGGCAGTCGCTCGCAATCGCAATGGTTGTGGATTTGTTGTTGTCGATCAGCTGGAGCATTTCCTGCCGGACAGTGCCTATGGCACGTACCGTCAGGTTCTGTGGCAGCTGAAAGCAATCTTCTTTAAAATCGGCAACAGACATCTGACCTCAATATAAATCCGCAATAGCTGAAATACTCGCGAAACTCTGGGCTTGCATCGTTAATGGCGTGTTAATGGCCCGTGGCGAAATCTCGCGGCATAATAATAATAAGTTGTAATTTGCATTCATTCTCTGGATGGAAAATTAACTACAAGTGGCAAAACCGGCGATCTGTTTCGTCGGAATTAACCCCTTCACCCAAAGATCAGTCCCTGCGCAGGGCAAATCCACGCCACGACTTTCTGGTGTGGCGGTGTCCCAAAAAAATGCAGGCGAGTTCATCGCCCGAGTTTCGGCAGGTGAGAGCCCCAACGTGGGCTGGAAGGTGAGGCAAAGTGGCTGTCAGGGCACCCATTTTTGAGGTTGCGGAAAGCTCCGAGGATATTCTGTTCTTTGTTGACCGCATGGAAGCGGCCCGGTCGCGTATCGAGGAACGGTTCCTCGAGGGCGGCGCGGCGCTTCTGTCTATTCTCGACGTGCTCAACAAGCTGATAGGCTCGCTCGATCAGTTGACGGGTTCGCTTGATGAGGGAACGGCAAACGCCACTATGGCGGAACTTAAGAACACCGTGGACCGGTTGTCGCACCTGACCGGACTGGAAGGTGCCCGCCAAGTGGGGTTTCAGGAAATCGCCTTGACGGAACGCAAACTTCAGCCGCAAATCGAGGAGATGCAGGAGACGCTGCGCTACCTGCGAACCTTCGCCGTGACCGCCAAGATCACCGGGGCAGGTATCGCCGACTTCGCCGGTTTCGCCGAGGAAATCCTGGAAAGGATTCAGGAGGGCACGCGACAGGTCAATGATTTTGCCGGCAAGCTCAGCACCCTTGGCCAGGGCCTCGGTCCAGTCATGGTCAAAGGCAAGGCAACTCTGGCAAGTTATGACAAGACGGTGCCGCGAATCGTGGAAGGCCTCACGGAAGGGGCCGCGGAGATAGGCAAACACCGCAAGTCGCTTGTCGAACGTGCCGCCCGGGTGCGCACCGTCGCCGGAACGATCCAGACGAAGCTGGCCGCTACGCTTTCGGCGATGCAGGTCGGCGACATAACCCGCCAGCGTATCGAGCATTGCCAGGCGAGCCTCCGGATCCTGTCGGAATATCTGCAATCGCCGGCCGCGACCGAATTGAGCGCAGAGCAGCGCGAGAGCCTGTCTTTGATCATCCGTATGCTGGTATCGCAGCAGCTTAACCAGTCGATCTCCGATTTCGATCGGGATACGACGAAAATCGTTGCGACCGTTGCAAGCTTTCGCTCTGACCTGTCGGAGATCGAGGCACTGCGCACCGCAGTGGCCGAGAACGGCACCGGCGGAAGCGACAGCGCGATCCGGGAACTGGAAAACAGTGTTGCGGCTGCCCGCAGTGCCGTACGGGACGTGGAGGGCGTTGCCCGCCAGGCAGGCGAGCTGAGCCGTTCGACCGGCCGGACGGTGCAGGAATTGCTGAACGACATCGGGGTCGTCCGCGCCGTGCGCACAGACATCCACTACATGGCACTCAACACGAACCTGCGTTGCGGCAAGATCGGCGAAGAGGGTAGGGCAATCAACGTCGTCACCGCCGAACTCAGGAACTTTGCCGCCCTGCTTGACGAGACGGCCGAGAAGATTCTCGCAGAACTCCACACATTGGAGGCAGCTTCCAACAAGCTGAATGGCGACCAGGGTGAAAACGAAGAGGAATGTCTCGATCTGCGCCTAGCGACGGCACTCGAAAATATTCGCGCGGTGGGTGACCGGATGGATGCCCAGATGGCGGCACTCGGTGATCAGAGCAAGACGGCGGTCGGCCAGATGGACGCATCGTTGGCGCGCCTCAACTTCAATGCCGAGCTTGGGGAAGTGCTGCGCTCCTGCGCTCGGGAACTTGAACTTGATGGTCCCGTGTCCGAAGCGCCGGGTATTCAGGCACCGCTCGCCGATCTCGGCGCCCGCATCGCCCGTCTCTACACCATGGTTGCGGAACGCGAACTGCACGCCGAGGTGCTGGGCACGGCTCCGCCGCTGGAGGTTGCCGCTGCTGCGATGGCCATGTCCGACGAGGACATCGAGGACGCGCTCTTCTGACTTTTACTAGCGGGGAGAGGCGGATTCCCGTGCAACTAAGAAGAACAAGCCGGCTTCTCGGCCGGTTGTCTTCATGGCGTCGGAGGCGGCGCTTGCAATCCGTATTGCTCGGCGAATTTGGCGAAAGCCTCGCGGGTTGCCGGATCGAGGGGGATGCCGCGCTGCCGGCGTTCTTCCGCGACCGCCCATTCCCGGTCTCCCGGTGCCATGACCCCCATACCTTCTCGTGCGGGCGAAGTTCGCAGCACCTCCAGATAACGCTCCATGCCACTCTGAAAGACCGCTTCGGAAACGAAGGCACCGGGTTTTATGGCCAGAACAAAGGCGCCAAGGGCGCGGGGCGTGGAAAAGTCCGGCCCGTTCATCGGCAGCAGGTCGAAACTCAACCCCATGCCGGAAAGAACGGCGCTCAGGATTTCCACCAGGCCCGCCAGCCCCGCGCCCTTGAAACCGAATTCCCCGCCGAGTGGCGCCAGCATTTCCACAAGCGACGGATCCTGCGTGTCCTCGCCTTCGATATCCGAAGCGACGGCGGGGGGAAGTTCTCGTCCGAGGCTGCGATACAATTTCACGCGGTTATAGGGTATGGCGCTCGTTGCCATATCCAGGAACCATGGGTTTTGGCCGGGAACGGGTACGGCGAAGGAAATCGGGTTGGTGCCGTGAAAGCGCATCGCGCCATCGTGCAGACGAACAAAGCTGTCCGAGTTACAGAAGGCGCCGCCGACATAGCCTTTCGCTGCCGCCTCCAGGGGATAGGCGCCGGCCGGTCCGAAATGTGAGCTGTTGCGGATGGAGACGGCGCCGATACCAGCGGTTTCGGCAAGTTCCATGGCCTTTTCCATGGCCCTGTAGGCAGCAAGCGCGCCGTGGCCGTGGCCCGCATCGAGCGAGGCGACGGCGGCCCCGGTCTGGGTGATGCGAATGTCGGGCCGCGGATCGACCCTCCCTCCCGTCATGGCGGCGACATAGTGATCAAGAAGCCTTACCCCGTGGCTGTCGACGCCGAGCCGGGAGCCATGCATCATCGCGCGCGTGGCGGCATCGGTCGTAGCTTCATCGGCTCCCGCGGCAAGGAGTACCGCTCGGCAAAACCGATCGGCGTCTTCGACAGAGACGCGGATGACGACCTCTTCGGCGGTTTGCTTCGTGTTCATGGGTTCGTCCTGCTCGAGTAATGTGTGAAATAACGTATTATGTGCACACTAGACATCGTCACGATTGTAGCAAGAACTTTGTGCTGCTTACTTGGCTGTATGGCTGTGCCCGTGAATTGAATGCCAGCGAATGAACTGGTAAAATTTAAAAGGCGAATATCGCGGTCTCAAGACGATCGCGGACAGGAGACGGCGCGCATGGGCAGCGTGGAACGGCAGCGGCAGAGGCCGGCGGCAGGCGCTGCCCCACGTCTCTATCAGCAGGTTTTTGAAATTCTCGCCGGCCACATCGCGCAGGGCAGTTTGGCGGGTGGTGTACGCCTCAACGAATCCTCCGTGGCCGAACAGTTCAAGATCAGCCGTGCTCCTGCCCGGCAGGCCCTGGTCGAGCTGGAACGGCGCGGGCTTCTCGAAAAATCCTCCGGTCGTGGTTACGCCGTGCGCCCTGACGCCTTCGGCGGCACGGAAGCCATTGCGCTCGTTCAGCCCGCTGAAGACCTTCGCCTTACGCAATTCTCCAGCTGGGAGAAGATCTATGGCGAGGTGGAAAGCGAGATTGCAGCCCGGTGTTCCTTCGCCGGCTGGCGCGTCAACGAGACGGAACTTGCCCGGTTTTACGACGTCAGCCGCACTGTGGCTCGTGATGTCGTCGGTCGGCTGCAGCAGCGCGGCATCATCCGCAAGGACGAGCGCTCCCGATGGATCGCGCCGGCTATGACGCCTGACTATGTAGGCGAACTCTACGAGCTGCGTTGGCTTCTGGAGCCGGTGGCGCTGGAAAAAGCCGCGGCGAAGACCTCGCCGGAATTTATCACCGGCATGCGTGCCAATCTTGAGTCAGCCGTGGAGAAGGCAGGCGAACTCACCGGTCCGGATCTCGATCGTCTGGAGGAGGAATTGCATGTCACGCTGCTCGGAAACTGCGAAAGCCGCACCCTGATGCAGGCAATCAGCCTGCCGCAGGCGCTCCTCGTGACGCACCGGTTCCTCTATCAATGGATGCCGCGGCTCTTCGGGACGGAGCCGTTCCTCGCCGAACATCTGGAAATCGTCGAGCGCCTTCAGGCCGGGAAGACCGAGGAGGCTGCTCAGTCGCTCAAGCGCCATCTTCAGGTCTCACGGGAGCGGGCGATAGACCGGATTACACTGGTGACGCGGCAGGTCCACCCCCACGACCTGCCCTACCTGGAAAAGCTCGCCTGAGGTTGGGGGATTGCGCTTCGCATCGAGATAGCTGCGCCTGAAGCCTTGACCTTTGGCCCCGTCTCGGTCATTTGGACCGCCTTTACGTGATGTAGCGCCGGATATGGGACGAGCCCCGACGGCGCTTTGGAAGAGAAAACAAAAATGACCAAGGCTACATCCTCAGCGCCTTCCCAGCGCATGCTTCGCGTTGGCGAACAGGTCCGCGCCGCCATAACCCAGGTTCTGCAGCGCGGAGACGTGCGCGACGATCTGATCGAGAAGACGGTGATTTCCGTGTCCGAAGTGCGTATGTCGCCCGATCTGAAGATCGCCACGGCCTACGTGACACCGCTTGGGCTTCCGGATCACGCGGCAGTCATCGACGCGCTTAACCGCAACGCCAAATTTATCCGGGGCAGGCTCGCCGGTCAGCTCCGGCAGATGAAATACATGCCGGAAGTCCGCTTCCGCGACGATACCAGTTTCGATAACTACAAGAAAATCGATGAGCTCTTGCGTTCGCCGGAGGTCCAGCGGGACCTCGATGGCGAGAGTGAAGATCAGGAATAACCAGAGAACGCATGTCCAAACCACGCAAACCCAAAGGTCGGCCTGTTTCCGGCTGGCTGATCCTCGACAAGCCGATCGATTTCGGTTCGACCGAAGCCGTTTCCAAGATCAAGTGGCTGTTCAACGCCCAGAAGGCCGGACACGCAGGCACGCTCGATCCGCTTGCCTCCGGCATGCTGCCGATCGCGCTCGGCGATGCGACGAAGACCGTTCCTTATGTCATGGACGGTCGCAAGATCTATGAATTCGCCGTCAGCTGGGGCGAAGAGCGCTCGACCGATGACCTCGAAGGCGAAGTCACGGCCGCTTCGGACGCCCGTCCGGACGAACAGTCGATCCGCGACCTCCTGCCGAAATACACCGGCACGATCAGTCAGATCCCACCGCAGTTCTCGGCAATCAAGATTGCCGGCGAGCGCGCCTATGACCTCGCCCGGGATGGCGAGACGGTCGAGATCCCGTCTCGCGAGGTCGAAATTTTCCGTCTGACGCTACTCGGCACGAGCGCCGACAAGGCGCATTTCGAGGTTGAATGCGGCAAGGGCACATATGTTCGCGCTCTGGCTCGTGATTTCGGTCGTGATCTCGGCTGCTACGGGCACATTTCCGAGCTGCGCCGCACATTCGTAGCTCCCTTCGGGGAGGACAAGATGGTGCCGCTCGCCGATCTCGTTGCGCTGGAAACGATCGAGGATCGTGACGAACGACTGGCCGCGCTCGATGAATTCCTGATCGATACGGCGGAGGCGCTTTCGAACCTGCCGCATCTGCCGGTGACCGACGATCAGGCGCATCGCCTGAAGATGGGCAATCCCGTGATCCTGCGCGGCCGCGACGCTCCGCTGGCGGAAGCCGAGGCTTATGCAACGGCGCGGGGAAAACTGGTCGCAATCGGCGAGATTGGACAAGGCGAATTCCGCCCGAAACGGGTCTTCGGTTGACCGCTCCTAGCCCTGAATATCGGCTCTTCCAATCTACCAGTGAATGGTTTATAGGCAGCGCCAGCATAAAGATGCCTTTTGGCGCTCCTTTTGCGTTTTCATGGCCAAGGCTGGACGACATCCCGGCTTTTGGCGTCCTTATTCCTCTCCATAGAAAGGATCGTACGATGTCGATCACTGTAGAGCGCAAAGCCGCCCTCATCAAGGAATACGCTACCACCGAAGGTGATACGGGTTCCCCCGAAGTACAGGTCGCAATCCTCACGGAACGCATCAACAACCTGACCGAACACTTCAAGGACCACAAGAAGGACAACCACTCCCGTCGTGGTCTCCTGACGCTGGTTTCGAGCCGCCGCTCGCTTCTTGACTATCTCAAGAAGAAGGACGAAGGGCGCTACACCAAGCTGATCGGCAGCCTGGGTATTCGTCGCTAAGAACTCTTCCGGCGGGCCTGGAAACGGTGCCCGCCGAATGCTTTTCGGGCCTTGCCCGATGACAATAACTCGCTGTGCGCTAAATAGCACGGCACGAACCGACGGCGAGCCCGGATGGGCCGGTTTCGCCAGCAACCACTGACCTGTCATGGGGCAGGATTGCCGGATGCTTTCGGCCAAAGCTCGATCGCTTTGGCCAGGTTTCCTGAAAGGGAGCCACTGGTTGAGAAGCCTCCTGTTGTCTTGCCCATGATGCGTCACATTGATTGCGGTCGATCATGCGCTGCGCCGGAACAGGCGGTGCGTGTGCTTCCGCATTGAAGGACAAGACATGTTCAATACCCACTCCGTAGAAATCGAATGGGCCGGCCGCCCGCTGAAGCTTGAAACGGGCAAGATCGCGCGTCAGGCCGACGGCGCTGTGCTTGCCACCTATGGCGAAACCGTCGTTCTTGCCACCGTCGTTTCCGCCAAGGCTCCGAAGCCCGGCCAGGACTTCTTCCCGCTGACCGTCAACTACCAGGAAAAGACCTATGCCGCCGGCAAGATCCCGGGCGGTTATTTCAAGCGCGAAGGCCGTCCGAGCGAAAACGAGACCCTCGTTTCCCGCCTGATCGACCGCCCGATCCGCCCGCTTTTCCCGGAAGGCTACAAGAACGATACCCAGGTCGTCGTCACCGTCATCCAGCATGACCTCGAGAACAACCCGGACATCCTGTCCATGGTCGCGACTTCGGCTGCGCTGACCCTTTCGGGCGTGCCCTTCATGGGTCCGGTCGGCGGCGCTCGCGTCGGTTACATCAACGGCGAATACGTCCTGAACCCGCATCTCGACGAGATGGATGAATCGAGCCTCGACCTCGTCGTCGCCGGTACCCAGGACGCAGTTCTGATGGTTGAATCCGAAGCCAAGGAGCTTCCGGAAGACATCATGCTCGGCGCCGTCATGTTCGGCCATCGCGGTTTCCAGCCGGTGATCGACGCGATCATCAAGCTTGCCGAAGTCGCCGCCAAGGAACCGCGCGATTTCCAGCCGGAAGATTATTCCGCGCTCGAGGCGGAAATGCTTCAGCATTTCGAGGCCGAACTTCGCGAAGCCTATAAAAACACCCAGAAGGCAGAGCGCTACGCCGCTGTGGATGCCGTCAAGGCAAAGGTCAAGGCTCACTTCCTGCCGGAAGGTGCCGCCGAACTGAAGTACACGGCTGAAGAAGTCGGCGCCATCTTCAAGCACCTGCAGGCAAAGATTGTCCGCTGGAACATCCTCGACACCAAGAGCCGTATCGACGGTCGTGATCTGGAAACCGTTCGCGCGATCGTTTCGGAAGTCGGCATTCTGCCCCGCACCCACGGTTCGGCACTCTTCACCCGCGGTGAAACGCAGGCGATCGTCGTCGCGACCCTCGGTACCGGCGAAGACGAGCAGTATGTCGACAGCCTGACCGGCATGTACAAGGAGCGCTTCCTGCTCCATTATAACTTCCCGCCCTACTCGGTTGGTGAAACCGGCCGCATGGGCTCCCCCGGTCGCCGCGAAATCGGCCATGGCAAGCTTGCATGGCGCGCCATTCGTCCGATGCTGCCGTCTGCCGAGCAGTTCCCCTACACGCTGCGCGTCGTCTCCGAAATCACCGAGTCCAACGGCTCGTCCTCGATGGCGACCGTCTGCGGCACCTCGCTCGCTCTGATGGATGCCGGCGTTCCGCTTGCAAAGCCGGTTGCCGGTATTGCCATGGGCCTGATCCTCGAAGGCGATCGTTTTGCGGTTCTCTCCGATATCCTCGGCGACGAAGATCATCTCGGCGACATGGACTTCAAGGTTGCCGGCACCTCCGACGGCATCACCTCGCTGCAGATGGACATCAAGATCGCGGGCATCACCGAAGAGATCATGAAGGTCGCTCTCAGCCAGGCACAGGGTGGCCGCAAGCACATCCTCGGCGAGATGGCCAATGCCATTACCGAAAGCCGCGGCCAGCTCGGCGAATTCGCGCCGCGCATCGAAGTGATGAACATTCCGGTCGATAAGATCCGCGAAGTCATCGGTTCGGGCGGCAAGGTCATCCGCGAAATCGTCGAAAAGACCGGCGCCAAGATCAACATCGAAGACGACGGCACCGTGAAGATCGCTTCCTCGTCCGCCAAGGAGATCGAAGCGGCCCGCAAGTGGATCCACTCGATCGTTGCCGAACCGGAAGTCGGCCAGATTTACGAAGGCACGGTCGTCAAGACCGCCGATTTCGGCGCCTTCGTGAACTTCTTCGGCGCCCGCGACGGCCTCGTGCATATCTCGCAGCTCGCCTCCGAGCGCGTTGCCAAGACGCAGGACGTCGTCAAGGAAGGCGACAAGGTCTGGGTCAAGCTGATGGGCTTCGATGAACGCGGCAAGGTCCGCCTGTCGATGAAGGTTGTCGACCAGGCGACCGGTCAGGAAATCCCGCAGGAGAAGAAGAAGACCGACGGCGAAGCCGCCGAATAAGCTTCCTTCCTCCCAAAAAGACAAATTGAGGCGCGGAAGCTCTTCCGCGCCTTTTCTTTAGCTGAAACCGAGATCTGCCAGAGAACGACAATGAGCCGCGACGCTTTAAAAACCCTGCTCCATCCCTTTGTCACAGAGGCGGTTCCCATGCCTCGTGAAGGCGAACGCGTGATCTTCCTGGGCGCGGAAGGGGGCGGTATTCTGCCCGAGGGGTTCGCGGGCGAGATAACGGCCGTGCAGCCGTTCCGGCCGCTTTTCCGCACTCTGCGGGAAGGTGCGTTTCCCGAGGCCGAGGGCGAGGGTTATGACGTAGCGCTGGTTCTCTGTGGCAAGCATCGCGGCGAGAATGAGAACCGCGTGGCAGAGGCTCTGGAGCGGGTCCGGGCAGGGGGCATGATCGTCATAGCCGGGGGCAAGGAAGACGGCATTCAGCCACTCAGAAACATGCTCCTGAAGCTCGGCATCGAGCTGGACTATACGCCGAAATACCACGGTGTGGCCGTGTGGTTCGCGCGGCCGGAAAATGCCGATGCGGCGGTCAAAGCACTGAAGAAGCAGCCCGTAACGGTCGAAGACCGGTTCGAAGCCGCTCCGGGCATGTTTTCCCACGACTGCATCGATCCGGGTTCGGAACTGCTGGCCGGTCGCCTGCCGACGGATTTTGACGGCAATGCCGCCGATTTCGGCGCCGGCTGGGGATATCTGTCGGTAATGCTGGCGGAAAAGTCTCCCCGGGTAAACCGCATCGACCTTTTCGAGGCAGATCATCACGCGCTGGAATTCGCCAAGAAGAACCTCGCCCGCAACTGCCCGGAACTCAATGCCCGTTTCTATTGGCAGGATCTGGGCGCGGAGCCTCCAAAGGAGAAATACGACCTGGTGATCATGAACCCGCCGTTCCACGAAGCTCAGGCGGCTGATCCCGAGCTCGGCAAGACGATGATCCGGACTGCGGCGGCTGCGCTCAAGAATGGCGGCCGGTTGATGCTGGTCGCCAATCGCGGCCTGCCCTACGAACCTGTTCTGGCATCCGACTTCCGGGAGCACGGAGAGACCTGCCGCAACGCGCGGTTCAAGGTTCTCTGGGCCAGAAAATAAGGCAAAAGAAAAGACCCTGCCGACATCATCGGCAGGGTCTTTTCTTGTCATACCTGAGATCTGGAGACTACTCCACGTCAGCCTTGCGAAGCTTGTCGAGCGTCGGCAGCGACGTGATGCTGTAGCCCGCGTCGACGTAGTGAACTTCGCCCGTAACGCCGCGGGACAGATCGGACAAAAGATAAAGCGCGGATCCGCCGATATCCTCGATCGTCGGCGTGCGGCGCAACGGGGCGTTCTGCTGGTTCCAGGAATAGATCGCGCGGGCATCGGAAATGCCGGCGCCCGCCAGCGTCCGTACGGGGCCGGCCGAGATGGTGTTGACCCGGATGTCGCGCGGACCGTAGTCGGCGGCGAGATAGCGAACAGACGCTTCGAGAGCGGCCTTGGCGACGCCCATGACATTGTAGTTGGGAATGACGCGCTGGGAGCCGTTGTAAGTCAGCGTCAGCATAGATCCGCCGTTCGGCATCAGTTCGGCAGCGCGCTTCGCGACTTCGGTGAACGAGAAGCAGGAAATGACCATCGTCCGGCTGAAGTTTTCACGGGTCGTGTCGGCGTAAAGGCCCTTCAGTTCGTTCTTGTCGGAAAAGCCGATGGCGTGGACGAGGAAGTCCAGCGTGCCCCAGCGTTCCTTGATGGCCGCGAAAGTGGCATCGACCGAAGCGATATCCTCAACGTCACAGGGCACGATGAAATCGGAACCGAGTTCGGCTGCAAGCGGCTTGACGCGTTTTCCGAGCGCCTCGCCCTGAAAGGTGAATGCGAGCTCCGCCCCCTGGGCCGCGATCGCCTTGGATATGCCCCATGCGATCGAATGATTGTTGGCGACCCCCATGATCAGGCCGCGTTTCCCCTGCATGATTCCTGTCATGGAATTATCCGTTATAGCGCTGGAAGACGAGCGTGGCGTTTGTGCCGCCGAACCCGAAGGAGTTGGAAAGAGCAATGTCGATCTTGGCATTGTCGATTCGGCCGCGAACGATCGGCACGCCTTCGAATTCCGGATCGAGGTTCTCGATATGGGCGCTCTCGCCGATGAAGCCTTCCTGCATCATCAGGAGGCTGTAGATCGATTCCTGTACGCCGGCACCGCCCAACGAGTGGCCGGTTAGCGACTTTGTCGACTGGATGTGGGGCATCTTCGCGCCAAACACTTCGCGGATGGCGCCGATCTCCTTGGAATCGCCAACCGGCGTGGAGGTTCCGTGTGTATTGATGTAGTCCACCTCGCCCTTGACGGTCGCGAGCGCCTGACGCATGCAGCGCACCGCGCCCTCGCCGGAGGGGGCGACCATGTCGTACCCGTCCGAAGTAGCGCCGTAGCCGACGATTTCTGCGTAGATCTTTGCGCCGCGGGCCTTCGCATGCTCCAGTTCTTCCAGAACCAGAACGCCCGCACCGCCGGCAATCACGAACCCGTCACGGTCGACGTCGTAAGCGCGCGAGGCCCTGTCGGGATCATTGTTGTATTTCGTCGACATGGCGCCCATGGCGTCGAAGAGGTTGGACATGGTCCAATCCAGGTCCTCATGGCCACCTGCGAACATCACGTCCTGCTTGCCCCACTGGATCATCTCAGCCGCGTTGCCGATGCAATGGGCCGACGTGGAGCAGGCCGACGAAATGGAATAGTTCACGCCATGGATCTTGAACCAGGTTGCGAGCGTCGCGGAAGCCGTCGAAGACATGGCCTTCGGTACGGCGAACGGGCCGATCCGTTTCGGGCTGTTGTTCTTGACGGTGATTTCCGCCGCTTCGATCAGGGTCCGCGTGGACGGACCGCCCGAGCCCATGATGATGCCGGTGCGCTCGTTCTCGCTGATGTCCTTTTCCTCGAGTCCCGAATCCGCAATCGCCTGCTTCATCGCGACATGGTTCCAGGCGCCGCCCTGGGAAAGAAAGCGCATGGCGCGGCGGTCGACAAGATCCGTCGGGTCGAGGTTGGGTCGACCCCAGACCTGGCATTTGAAGCCGTGCTCGGCAAAATCGGGGGAGAATGAAATGCCGGACTTCGCCTGACGCAAGGATTCGGTGACTTCGGCGGCATCGCTTCCGATTGAGGATACGATACCAAGACCCGTGACAACTACCCGTCTCATCTCATCAAAACCTTTTCTTGCTGTCCTGTTTCGGCGTGAAGCCGCCGTCAGGCCGCCTTTTCTTTCGACAGACCCACGCGGAGGTCGGTTGCCTGATAGATGGTTTCTCCATCCGCCTTCAGCCAGCCGTCGGCGGTGCCGAGCACCAGTCGGCCACGCATGACGCGCTTGAAGTCGATCCCATATTCGATCAGCTTGGTATGCGGGCGGATCATGCCCTTGAATTTCACCTCGCCAGTCGATAGCGCCATGCCGCGCCCTTCCTCGCCGAGCCACCCCAGGAAGAAGCCTGTCAGCTGCCACATGCCATCCAGACCGAGGCAGCCGGGCATGATCGGGTTGCCTTCGAAGTGGCAGGGAAAATACCAGTCGTCGGGGCGCACGTCGTATTCGGCGCGAAGGTAGCCCTTGTCGAAAGCGCCGCCCGTTTCGGAAATATCCGTGATGCGGTGAACCATCAGCATGGGCGGCAGGGGAAGCTGTGCGTTTCCAGGCCCGAATAGCTCGCCATGTGCACAGGCAATAAGTTCGTCGTAAGAGAAGCTGGACTGTCTGCTTGCCATAAAATTCCGTTCCCCCCGTTGAGCCTTCGACCTTTTGTTGCCTGACCATTATTGCAAGAACGGTCGGATTTGAAGTGCGCCGACGGCTACCCCGCACTCCGCCCGGGGATGGCGGCCAGATGCGGGAACATCCGTCTATTCAGGTTCGCATATAGGAAGCTATGGGCGCAAACCAGAGGCTTGTGAAGGAAATAAGGTGATTTTCAGCGCGTTGCGATGTGTATCCTGCGGAAAGTATTGAAAGTGCTCCCTGTAAAAGTTATATCGCAAAGTCAAGATACCTTATATTCACGTGAGCGGTGGGAGCTGACAGGTACTATGGCTGAAGCCATCACTGACATCGAGACGAGATTGCGCCATTCCGGCCTGCGTCCCACCCGGCAGCGCGTGGCGCTGGCCGACCTGCTGTTCGCCAAGGGCGACCGTCATCTGACCGTCGAAGAATTACACGAAGAGGCGACGGCAGCAGGCGTTCCGGTGTCGCTCGCCACGGTCTATAATACGCTTCATCAGTTTACCGAAGCCGGCATGATCCGCGTTCTTGCGGTTGAGAGCGCCAAAACCTATTTCGACACCAATATCTCGGACCATCACCATTTCTTCGTGGAAGGCCGAAACGAAGTGATGGACATTCCTGTCAGCAATCTGGAGATCGGCAATCTGCCGGAAGCTCCGGAAGGCATGGAAATAGCCCATGTGGATGTGATCATCCGCCTGCGCGAGAAGAAGGCCTGAAAAGGCTTACTCTCCCCTTTTTCCCTTGATGGCTTCGGAGGCCGGCCTGCCCGGCCGCGGTCTGTACCGTGGCAAGGTCCATCCGTAATGGATCGCGCCGCCGCGCAGCAGGAAAGCGGCTGCCACGCCGGCGCAGGAACTGACGGAGAGAGGCAGATCGAGGGCGTTCGCCGCGGTAAAGGTGCCCGCGCCGGCAAGGGCCGCCGTAATATAGATTTCCGGGCGAAGCAGGACGGACGGTTCATTGGCGAGAAGATCGCGGAGGATGCCCCCGAACGCTGCGGTCAGTGCGCCGGTGACGATGGCGATGGTTGGTGATCCGGAGACATCTAAGCCTTTGGCCGCCCCAAGCACGCTATAGGCGGCAAGCCCCACCGCATCGAGCCAGATCAGCGTCCGATAACGCCACTCCAGGCGATGTGCCGTGCAGAAAACGAAGGCCCCGGTGGTCACGCAAATCAGGATATAGGTGGGATCGAGCACCCAAAAGACGGGGGTGCGCCCAAGGATGATGTCTCTCAACGTACCGCCTCCGAGACCGGTGACGGCGGCAAAGAAGAGGAAGCCGACCAAGTCGAGTTCCTTTCGCGAGGCGGCAAGCGCACCTGTCGCCGCAAATACGGCGACACCGGCATAATCGAGCATCATCAGCAGTGACATGCGAACTCCAGCGTCGCGCAAGTGGCAGAACCTAACATAGCCGCGGACAGTCGCGCCCGTCATCGGTGGTTGCGCGCCGTGAACAGATGAATTTTCGGAGGAAAGCCGTGTACAGGCTCCTGATCGTTCTTGCCCAGGCAGTGGCGCTGATCCTGGTTCCTGCTCTTGCACTTGCGCAGCAGCCGCTCGTTAGTGATCCGGAGATCTATGAAAAGGACCATTTCCGCAACGAGTGCAAGATCGCCCAGTTCGATCCGGGCTTCATCGAACGGTTCGACATCAACAACGACGGGATCATCGATCTCGTCTCCAATCAGGGCAAACTCGTCTGCGACGGCAAGCGCGGTCCGGCCTGCAGCAATGACGGCTGCCCCTATAACTTCTACCTGCAAGCCAAGGAGGGGGGCTATTTCATGATCGCCACCGCCCAGCTCTACGGCTATGATTTCGTCAAATATTTCGGCAACATGGTCTTTCTGCTGAAGATGCATCCACGCTACTGCGACCGTACCGACGCAGAACCATGCGAGATGCGCGTGCGTGTAAAGGGCGGGCGCTTTCTGACGATCTCGAAGAAATAGTCACTGCGGAAAGAACCCGTCGATTCGTCCCGTCAGATAATAGGCGGCAAGGCTCATCCATTCCCGCGCGGCGGTGGTGGCCAGTTGCGCGTTGAGGGAAGGCTGCGTGAAATCCAGCGACAATCCGACGATACCGCTCGTACGGTAATCCACGGGCCAGGGCGTGACAGCGATTCCCGCTTTGCGGAAGAGGGCGACCGAGCGCGGCATATGGTAGGCCGAGGTGATCAGCAGGCAATTTTCGAGCCTCTCGTTCTTCAGCAGTTCGGCCGTGTTGAGAGTGTTCTCATAGGTCGTTCGGGAGGCATTCTCCTTGATCAGCCGGTCCGGCGATATGCCGAAAGCCGAGAAAAGTCGCTCTGCGGCCGCCGCTTCCCCCTCGTAGGTGCCACTGATCGAGCCGTCGCCGCCGGAAACGAGGATGCGTGCCTCCGGATGGCCGATTGCCAGCCGTAGCGCTTCGACAAAGCGATCGGACGCCTGGTTGAGTTCGATGCCGCCGCGTGCGGTCGTCACCTCGTTTTCCAGCGCTCCTCCCAGCACGACCATGCAGGACAGTGGCTGGGGAGCCTGGGACGGCTTTGGAAAACGGGCTTCCAGGGCCTGCAAGGCCATCGTACCGGCGGTCGTGAAAAGCGTGATGAACAGGACGAGGGCGGCGAGCAGCGCAGAAAGGCCGCCGAACCGGCGCCGGCCGGCAAAGGCGAGCAGTGCCGCGAGAGCGCTGAACAGAAATCCGATCGAGAGCGGCTGGGCGAACACCCAGAAAAGCTTTGAAAGCAGAAACATAAGGACCTTTGAAAGCGACTATACACGGCGTCTTGCTGCCACGATCGGCTGCTGGTGGAAATGCAGATGCAAAGACCGTGGCAGAAGAATGGTCGCGAAGGCCAGCGAAACCACGGCCAGCACGACGACCCAAAGCGCATTGTTGCCGAGATATTTTGTGACGAACGCCCCGGTCACGGCGCCACATGCCATGCCTGTCCAGGGAACGGTCTGAATGACCCACCCCGTCGGGTTGCGGTCTCCCACGATCCAGCGGCCGATCCCGCGCCCGAAGCGTGACAAAGCGCCGGTGATATAGGTAAGACCGATCGGCAGCCCCTCGATATGTTCGACTGTTGCGTTGATCATGCCCATGGCCAGGATGACGAGGTAAAACTGTATCCGCGGATAGTCCGCCTCAGGAAGGAGCGCCGCCACGGCAAGCGTCACAGCGACGCCCGAAAGGACGACAAAAGTTCGTAGTGCCGAAAGCGTGTGGGCAAGCACGATGCCAAGGGCATTGCCGAGGACGAAAACCCACAGGGCAAAATAGAGGATCAGCGCGTGAGAATAGTCGTTGTTTGCGAAGGACAAGGCTGCGCGGGTGGTGTTGCCGGTCATGAACGAGACGAAATCTCCCGAAAGAAGAAGGCCGACAGCATCGGTCATGCCTGCGACAAAGGAAATCGCTGCAACCAGCGCAAGGCCGGTGATGGTTCGTCTTCTCTTGATGATATGGCGGCGTCGTGCCCTGCTCATGGAGGCCCTTCCTCCTGTCGT
This sequence comes from Hyphomicrobiales bacterium, assembly GCA_900469955.1. Classification (GTDB taxonomy): domain Bacteria; phylum Pseudomonadota; class Alphaproteobacteria; order Rhizobiales; family Rhizobiaceae; genus Neorhizobium. The sequence goes on from UBYX01000015.1 coordinate 20,497, forward strand.
TCTGTGCGAATCGGGTTGCGGATGCGTTGATCCAGAACAATGCCCGATCACTTGAAAAGAAATCCCAAACAGAGACGGCAGGCGAGTGCTATTTCACCCGCAGCCAGTTCTCGATACCCTTGGCCGCGGCCCGCCCGGTCGAAAAACAGGCGGTGAGCAGATAGCCGCCGGTCGGCGCTTCCCAATCCAGCATTTCGCCAGCGGCGAAAAGCCCCGGCACGGCTTTCATCATGTAGTTCGCGTCGAGTTCGTTCCAGTCGAGCCCCCCGGCGGACGATATGGCTTCGGCGATGGGCCTCGGGCGAAGAACCGGGATCGGCAGGGCCTTGATAAGGATCGCCAGTTCCTTAGGCGACGCCTGGTTTGCATGAGGCACAAGCTCGCGGACAAGAGCCGCTTTTACGCCTTCCAGGCCCGCGCCTTTGCGAAGCCGGTTGGAGAAGCTGGCTTTGGCATCCTGCCGGGCGAGGTCCCTCTCTAGGCGTTCGACCGATCGTCCGAGAGCGAGATCGATAGGCAGATCAGCATGCCCCTCGTGTTTCAATCTGCCCCGCAATGCGGCCGCGTGTGCGTAGACCAGGCTGCCTTCGATTCCGTGTTTGGAAATGACAAACTCGCCTTGGAGCGTGCCCGCCGCCGAGGTGGTCGAGACGGATTTGACGGGCAAGCCTTCGAAGCGCTGGCGAAAGGGATCGCTCCAGTCGACGTCGAAACCGCAATTGGCGGGCTGAAGCTCGTTGACGGTAATACCCATCTCCCTCAGCCAGGGCACCCAGGCAGCGTCCGAGCCGAGTCTCGGCCAGCTTGCGCCGCCAAGCGCCAGCAGTGCTGCGTCCGGATGAAGGGTAAGCACGCCTTCCGGCGTCTCGAACCGATAGCCGCCTTCGGCGAAGCCGATCCACCGATGCCTTGTCCGCAGTGTCACATCTTGTGCCTCGAGCCGCCGCAGCCAAGAACGCAGGAGCGGCGAAGCTTTCATCACGACCGGAAAGACACGGCCGGATGTGCCGACAAAGGTTTCGGTGCCAAGGCCTTCGGCCCACCGACGGACATCTTCCGGTGTGAAGGCATCGAGTGCCGGCCGCAAGCGAGCGGAGGCCGCGCCAAATCGCACCGCGAAGCGCTCAAATTCCTCCGAATGGGTGATGTTGAGGCCAGATTTGCCGGCCAACAGGAACTTGCGCCCGAAGGTCGGCATGGCCTCGTAAACCGTCACTGTATGCCCGGCGGCGGAAAGCACTTCCGCCGCCATCAGTCCTGCCGGCCCGCCGCCGATGATCGCAATCTGTTTCGTCATCACCTCCGGTTAAGGCAGATCACTCCGCTTTGCCATAGCCTCCTGCGGTCGGCGTCACGACGGTGACGGCTTCGCCGGCTTCTATCATCGTCTGTGCGCAGCCGCCGAGTTCTTCCAGCGTGCCGTCCAGCCGGCGGACGATCATATGCCCGAGCTCGCCCTCCTCGCCGCCGGCGAGGCCATGCGGACGGATCGTCCGGTGCGAGGAGAGGATGGCGCAGTCCATCTTTTCGAGAAAACGGATGGTGCGTCTGGTGCCGTTGCCTGCAGAGAACTTGCCGCTCCCGCCGGAATTCTCGCGAATGTGGAAGTCTTCGAGTAGCACTGGATAACGTGTTTCGAGGATTTCCGGATCCGTGAGACGCGAATTGGTCATATGCACATGAACAGCGTCGGTGCCGGCAAAACCGCTGCCGTCGTTGAAGCGGCCCGCAGGCGAGCCGGAGCATAGCGTCTCGTAATACTGGTAGGTGGCATTGCCGAAAGTGAGGTTGTTCATCGTTCCCTGGCTTGCGGCCATGGCGCCAAGCGCCCCGAACAGCGCATTGGTGACGTGCTGGCTCGTTTCCACATTGCCGGCGACGACGGCCGCCGGATATTGTGGCTTCAGCATCGAGCCCTCCGGCACGATGATGCGGATCGGCCTCAGGCAGCCTGCATTCATCGGGATCGAACTTTCGACCATGACGCGGAAGACATAGAGCACGGCTGCGCGCGTCACCGGTTCCGGCGCGTTGAAGTTGTTCTTCGTCTGCGGGCTGGTGCCGGTGAAATCGACGGTCGCTTCGCGCCTTTCCTTGTCGACCGTGATCTTGACGTTGATGACGCTGCCCTGGTCCGTCGGGTAGGAGAACTCCGCGTCGTTCAGCTTCTCGAGAACGCGGCGGACGCTTTCTTCGGCATTGTCCTGCACATGCCCCATATAGGCCTTAACGACGTCGAGCCCGAACTGCGCGATCATTTTGCGCATTTCGTGCACGCCCTTTTCGTTGGCGGCGATCTGGGCGCGCAGGTCGGCGACGTTCTGCGCCACGTTGCGGGCCGGGTAGGGATGGTCGGAGAGGAGCTTGGTAATGCCCGCCTCGTCGAACCGACCGCGATCGACGAGCAGCACGTTGTCGAACAGCACGCCTTCCTCGTCGACGGCCGTCGCAAGCGGCGTCATCGAGCCCGGCGCCGTGCCTCCCACATCGGCGTGGTGGCCGCGCGAGGCGACATAGAACAGGATCTTGTCGCCCTTCTGATCAAAGACCGGCGTCACGACAGTGATATCCGGGAGGTGCGTCCCGCCGTTATAGGGGGCGTTCAGTGCAAAAACGTCGCCCGGGCGGATCCTGCCCTTGTTGGCGGCAATCACGGTCTCGACCGATCGGTCCATGGAACCGAGATGCACCGGCATATGCGGAGCGTTCGCCACCAGCGCGCCGTTCTCGTCGAAAACGGCGCAGGAGAAGTCCAGCCGCTCCTTGATATTGACCGAGGAAGCGGTGTTCTGCAGCGTCACGCCCATCTGTTCGGCGATCGACATGAAGAGATTGTTGAACACTTCGAGCAGCACGGGATCTGCCTGCGTGCCGATCGGCCTTGCTCGAGAAAGCGCGGTGATGCGCTTCAGCACGACATGGTTCAATTTGGTGATCTCAAAGGCCCAGCCATCCTCGACGACGATCGTCTGGTGCGGCTCGACGATCAGGCACGGACCGTTTGCGCGCGAGCCCGGCCGGATGTCGGCGCGACGATAGACCGGGCCGTTCCGCCATGCGCCCCCGGAGAAGAACTTTGTTTCTTCCGACGCTGCCGGAGCGGCGTTGTCGAGCGGGAATTCTAATTCGGCGGAATCCGCGCCGCCGCCGATCGCCTCCACTTCGTAGGCTTCGAAGATGATCTCGCGGTTCTCAAAGATGAAGCCGAATTGTTTCTTGTGCGCCGCCTCGAAACTGGTGGTCATATCGGCCGCGCCGGCGACAGTTACAGGTAAAGTCGTATCCGTACCCTGATAGCGCAGGTGGGCGCGATGCAACACTGCTACTCCGGCTCCGGAAACGCCCTGGCTTGCCATTTCCTCGACCACGCTAGCGGTCAGCTCGTCGCGGATCGGACCGAGCGCTTTCAGCGCCGCCGCAAGCTCTTGGGAAACCGTACGCTGGCGGGTGGCCCTGATATCGGCGAGACCCATTCCGTAGGCCGAAAGAATGCCCGAGAACGGGTGAATCAGCACCGTCGAGATGCCGAGCGCATCTGCCGTCAGGCAGGCATGCTGGCCGCCGGCACCGCCAAAGCAGGTCAGCACGTAATGGGTGACATCGTAACCACGCTGGACGCTGATCTTCTTGACCGCATTGGCCATGTTCTCGACAGCGATGGCGAGGAAGCCGTCGGCCACCTCTTCGGGAGAACGACCGTCACCAATGACCTTCGCCATCTCCTCGAAAGAGGCGCGTACGGCAACCGCGTCGAGCGGCTGGTCGCGGTTGGGGCCGAAGATTTTGGGAAACAGGTTCGGCGACAGTTTTCCAAGCATCACATTGGCGTCGGTGACGGTCAGCGGCCCGCCGCGTCGATAGGCCTTCGGGCCGGGATTTGCGCCGGCGGAATCCGGACCCACGCGAAACCGCCCGTTTTCGAAATGCAGGATCGAGCCGCCGCCGGCAGCGACCGTATGGATCGACATCATCGGCGCGCGCATCCGCACCCCGGCCACCTCGGTCTCGAAGGAACGTTCCAACTCGCCGTCGTAGTGGGAAACGTCGGTGGAGGTGCCGCCCATGTCGAAGCCGATCATCCGCTCGAAGCCCGCCAGGCGAGAGGTTTCGACCGCGCCGACGACCCCGCCTGCGGGACCCGAGAGGATTGCATCCTTGCCCTGGAACAGCCGGGCAGCGGTAAGCCCACCCGAGGATTGCATGAACATGAGCTGCGGGCCGTCTTCGCCGTCTGCCCCGAGTTCGGTAGCGACCTGATCCACATAGCGGCGCAGGATCGGCGAGAGATAGGCATCGACGACAGTCGTATCGCCGCGGCCGACCAATTTGATCAACGGCGAAACTTCGTGGCTGACCGAAACCTGAGTAAAGCCGATCTCGCGCGCGACTTTGGCCGCCAGCTGTTCATGAGCCGGGTAACGATAGGCATGCATGAAGACGATGGCGACGGCGCGGAAACCGTCCTCGAAGTGCTTCTGCAGAGCCGACCGGATTGCGGTTTCGTCAGGGGTGGCCTCGACGGTCCCGTCGGCATGCACGCGCTCGTCCACCTCGACAACAGCCCGGTACAGCAGTTCCGGTTTGACGATCTTCTTGGCAAAGATATCGGCGCGAGCCTGGTAGCCGATCGCAAGGGCGTCGCGGAAACCGCGCGTGGTTATGAGGAGCGTCTTTTCACCTTTCCGTTCAAGCAGAGCGTTGGTGGCAACCGTCGTACCCATCTTTACGGCGCCGATCAGTTCGGAAGGGATCGCCTGCCCGGCGGGAACGCCCAGCAATTCACGAATTCCCTGTACTGCCGCATCGCGATAGGCTTCAGGATTTTCGGAAAGAACCTTGTGCGCGATGAGTGTTCCATCGGGCTTCCTGCCGACGATGTCGGTAAAGGTGCCGCCGCGATCGATCCAGAAGTCCCATTTGCCCGCCGTCATGTTCCGCGCCCCTGTTTCAGCTGCTTTGCGCTAACGAAAACATTTCATCGATAAAACGTCAATGATTAGTTGACAGCAATTTGCATCTTGAAGCATCATGCCTTCAGATGGGGCAAGGAGCCGCAAAGAGCTTCGCCCGAATAACGGCAACCGAGGGGAGCCGATCATGATCATTTGCCGTGTTTGCGGGAGGATATCGCATGTCCTCCGTTGATCCGCGCCATAGCGTATTGCCGGATTGGCTGCGCAAAATCCTCGATGGGCTCTATCTGGTTTCCGGCTGGTTGGCCGGGCTGTTCCTGGTTGCCATTTTCCTGCTCATGCTGGCGCTCTCCGCCGGCCGGCCGCTCGATATCGACGTGCCTTCAGGTGACGATTTCGCCTCTTGGTGTATGGCCGCAAGCGCATTCCTGGGTCTCGCCCACACCTTCCGTTCCGGCGAAATGATCCGCGTCGGTCTGCTGATCGAGCGGATCAGCGGCCGGGCAAGGCAGGCAATGGAGGCAGTTGCTCTGGCGATCGGGACGGTCGCCGCAACTTATTTTGCTTGGTTCGCCTTCGACATGACGCGCACTTCCTTCCGGTTCAACGACCTGTCGCAGGGCGTGATCGCCGTACCGCTTTGGATCCCGCAGCTTGGTTTCTGCGGCGGCCTGATCATCCTCGCGGTCGCATTCGTCGACGAGCTTTTGCACGTCCTATTCGGCGGGTTGCCGCGCTACGAGAAGCCGGAACCGGTCACCGCTGAGGAAGTCATCGAACGCGCCATGCAGAGCGGGGCCTGAGCCGATGGGGACGATCGAACTCGTTGAAATAGCCGGTGTGGTCCTTCTTGCGCTGCTGGCACTGCTCGCCGGCGGCGTGTGGATCGGCATCTCCCTATTGATCTGCGGCTTCATCGCCATGCTGTTCGTACCGGGCATTCCGGTCGGGGCGGTGCTCGCCACGAATTCCTGGAGCGGCGGCGCCTCCTGGTCGCTTGCGGCTCTGCCGCTCTTCGTCTGGATGGGAGAGATCCTGTTCCGAACTCGATTGTCGGAAGAGATGTTCCGTGGATTGTCGCCCTGGCTCGGCTGGCTGCCAGGTCGCCTGATGCACGTGAATATCCTTGGCTGCGGCCTTTTCGGTTCGATCTCCGGATCGTCAGCCGCCACGACCGCGATGATTGCCAAGATCGCGCTGCCGGAACTGAAGAAGCGCGGCTACGACGAGATGGTAAGCCTGGGCTCGCTTGCAGGCGCCGGCACGCTCGGCATCCTCATCCCGCCGTCGATCACGATGGTGGTTTATGCGGTTGCGGCAAATGTCTCGATCATACAGATCTTCCTTGCGGGCTTCCTGCCGGCCCTCATCGTGATGGCGCTTTATTCTGGTTACATCATCGTCTGGTCGCTTCTCAATCCGGACAAGACCCCGCCCGCGCCGCCGAAAATGAGCTTCAGAGAGAAGCTCAGGGAATCGGCCAATCTCATTCCAGTCACGCTCCTGATCGTCCTCGTCTTCGCGACCCTGCTTCTCGGTTGGGCGACGGCGACGGAATGCGCGGCCTGGGGCGTGCTTGGGTCGCTCGCGATCGCGGCGTGGTCCGGTTCCCTGACAAGGAAATCCTTTTGGGAAAGCGTCATGGGGGCAACCCGGCTCACCTGCATGATCATGCTGATCCTGACAGGGGCCGGCTTCATGTCGATTGCGATGGGTTATACCGGCATTCCGAATGCGCTCGCGAACTGGGTCGACAGCTTCAATCTGAGCCCCTATGCGCTGATTGCGGTCCTGACCATCATGTATATCCTGCTGGGCGCGGCTCTTGATGGCCTTTCGATGATCGTGCTGACCACCGTCGTCGTTCTGCCGATGATCCAGCAGGCCGGCTTCGACCTCGTGTGGTTCGGTATCTTTCTGGTGCTGATCGTCGAAATGGCGGAGGTTTCCCCGCCCGTCGGCTTCAACCTCTTCGTGCTGCAGACGATGAGCGGCCGAGACAGTTTGACGGTGGCGAAAGCTTCGCTGCCCTTCTTCTTCCTGCTCGTGGCGACCGTCGCCATCATCACGGTCTTCCCGGATATCGTGATGGTCCTGCCGAAAATGGCTTTCCCGGGTTAGCTTTGGCGAAAAAGATTAGCTTCACAGAAAAAGGAAGGGAACTCACATGAAACGCTTGCTTTCGAACCTCATTTTTTCGGGTCTTGCGGGTGCGGCCCTGATTGCAGCCGCAGGCTCGGCACTCGCGCAGACCGCATGGGTTCTGCCGTCGGCCTATCCGCCCGCAAACTACCACGTCCAGAACCTCAGCCAGTTCGCATCCGACGTGGATGCCGCGACCAAAGGGGCTTTGAAGATCAACATTCATCCGAACGCCTCGCTCTTCAAGGCGCCGGACATCAAGCGTGCCGTGCAGACTGGCCAGGCACAGGCGGGCGAGGTGCTGATCTCGCTGCATGAGAATGAAAACCCGGTCTTCGGGATCGACGTGGTGCCGTTCCTGGCAACCAGCTTCGACCAGTCGAAGAAGCTGTGGGCGGCCTCCAGGCCGGCCATCGAAAAGGCGCTGGATGCGCAGGGGTTGAAGCTGCTTTACACCACGCCTTGGCCGCCGCAGGGTATCTTCACCAAGAAGGACGTCAACAGTGTTGCGGACCTCAAAGGCCTGAAATGGCGGGCCTATAACGTCGGCACATCCCGTATCGCCGAGCTTGTCGGTGCCCAGCCGGTCACCGTGCAGGCGGCAGAACTGCCCCAGGCGCTCGCGACCGGTGTAGTCAACGGCCTGATGACGTCGAGCGCCACCGGCGTCGATTCCAAGATCTGGGAGTCGCTGACGCACTATTACGACACCCAGGCCTGGATCCCCAAGAACGTCGTCTTCGTCAACAAAGCCGCCTTTGCCGCTCTCGATCCTGCCGTCCAGAAAGCCGTCGCGGATGCTGCCGCTGCCGCGGAAACCCGCGGCTGGGGCTTGGGTGCCGAAAAGACCGCCGCCTATATGGAGGCCCTTAAGAAGAACGGAATGCAGGTCGTGGAACCCAGCGCTGATCTGAAAAAGGGGCTTGGCGACGTCGGCGCCAAGTTGACCGAAGACTGGTTGAAGAAAGCCGGTGCCGACGGTGCCGCTATTCTGGACGCCTACAAGAAGATGTGATTTGAGAGGCGCCGTCGGCATTCCGCCGCCGGCGCCTTCATTCCCGGGAAGAGAAGCCATGTCATCGGAAAAGGATAATTTCGGCCCGATTGTTTCCTCCGGGCACCTGGCGAGCGGTGCATTGCCCTCTCTCTCCGAGATCGAGTTCGGCATGATCATGCTGAACCACGCATTCAATCGCTGGATGATCCGTTGCATGGCCGCGGCAGGCGTGCCGGACCTGTCTCCAGTCGACATCCTGGTGCTGCACAATATCAACAGCCGCAACAAGCCGAAGACGCTCGCCGATATCGCCCTCGTTCTGAACATCGAGGATACGCATGTGGTGACCTATGCGCTGAAAAAGCTCGAGCGCCTGAAGCTCATAAAATCCGGACGGCGCGGCAAGGAAAAGCTGGTCATGGTGACGGAAGCTGGCGCCGATGCCTGCGCCCGTTACAAGGCGATGCGCGAGAGCCTTCTGGTCCGCTCGGTCCTTGCGACAGAAGTTTCCGCCGAATCGCTTTCGGAGGTGGCAGCCCGTCTGCGGGCGCTCTCGGGCCACTATGACCAGGCGGCTCGCGCTGCTGCATCCCTTTAGGAAAGCAGCGCATCCACCAGTGGATGGTTGGGGTCTTCCAACCCGTCCAGCACGTTGAAATGATGCTTGTCGGGTTCCTCCACCGCGCCCGTCTCGGCGCCGAGCCCCTTCCAGATGTTGGCAAGCAGCGCGTTCTGGCGGATGAATTCGGATCGTTCGGCAGCCCCCACCCAGCAGGTTACCCGCACTCCCGGTGCCGGCTCGAGAAGCGCCGGGCTTTCCCGATAGGCTTCCTCCCGGTCTATCCGCTGTTTCTCGTTCATTTTTGTCTGCAGGAGGGGCCGCAGATCGTGGACGCCCGATAGGGAAACGACATTGACGATGCGCCCGCGCACCGCGTCTGGCAGGGGCGAGGTGGAGGAGATCATTCGCGTCACCAGATGTCCGCCGGCAGAATGGCCGATCAGCCGGATTGGACCTTCCACCTCCTTGGCGGCGGTCTCGATCGCCTTGCCGATCTCAAGCGTGATTTCGGCGATCCGGCTTTCCGGAGCGAGGGTGTACATCGGCATCGCCACCGCGTGGCCCCGTTCCAGGGAACCCCGGGCAAAATGCGACCAGTAGCTGTTGTCGAGTCCGATCCAGAAGCCGCCATGGACGAAGACGACGAGGCCGGAGGGTCGGTCTTCCGGGACGAACAGATCGAACCTGTTGCGGGGGCGTTCGCCGTAGGGGAGGTTAAGCCTGGCGCGCCCCAAGGCGGAAAGTGTCTCGCGATAGTGCCGGGCCGGATCGACCCATGCCGCCGGCCAGCGATCCCCCTGCGGGATGTTGATGCCGTTGGCATAGGCATTGTCCCAGTCGCTGATCCGGTGGCGCATCGTCGTTTTCTCCCGCGCTAGCTGTCGAAGCGGCGCGATACTGACATTGCGGCTCTTCCGTTGGAAGCCCTCAACGGAGGGCGGCGAAAATTATTACAAACTTAAAATTTCTCTCTTGCCACTGAGGAAAAGCAGTGCTTTTCTGGACAAAAGGCGAAAAGCCGCATCGATAAGAATATCTGGGAACTGAAAAATGCTGGGACCGTCAGGCCATCGGGACACGTTTGCCCGTGATAATCTTCCGCCGTTCGATCAGTGGCCGGATATCAAACTCGGGGCCTTCGATTATCCGGAATGGATGAATGCGGCGGTGGAGCTGACCGACCGCATGGTCGAAAAAGGTTTCGGGGATCATACAGCCCTGATCGGCAACGGCCGCCGCCGCACCTACAAGGAACTTTCCGACTGGACCAACCGGATCGCTCTGGCGCTCACCGAAGATTACGGCCTGAAGCCCGGCAATCGCGTGCTGATCCGTTCGGCCAACAATCCCGCCATGGTCGCCTGCTGGCTGGCGGCCACGAAGGCCGGTGCCGTCGTGGTCAACACCATGCCGATGCTGCGAGCCGGCGAGCTCGCCAAGATCATCGACAAGGCCGAAGTCTCCATGGCGCTTTGCGATACCCGCCTGATGGATGAGTTGGTCGCCTGTGCCAAGGAGAGCAAATTCCTCAAGCAGGTGATCGGCTTCGACGGCACGGCAAACCATGATGCCGAACTCGATCGGGCCGCACTCAACAAACCGGTGCGCTACGACGCGGTGAAGACGGGGCGCGACGACGTGGCGCTTCTGGGCTTTACCTCCGGATCGACCGGTATCCCGAAGGCGACGATGCATTTTCACCGCGATATCCTGATCATCGCCGATGCCTATGCGAAGGAAGTGCTGGCAGTCACGCCCGACGACGTGTTCGTCGGCTCGCCGCCGCTTGCCTTCACTTTCGGTCTCGGGGGGCTCGCCGTTTTCCCTCTGCGCTTTGGCGCTGCCGCGACGCTTCTGGAGCAGGCGACGCCGCCGAAGATGATCGAAATCATCGAGACCTACAAGGCGACCATCAGCTTCACCGCGCCGACTGCCTATCGCGCCATGTTGGCGGCGATGGACAACGGGGCCGATCTGTCCTCGCTTCGCATCGCGGTATCGGCCGGCGAAACCCTGCCGGCGCCCGTTTTCGAGGAATGGGTGAAGAAGACTGGCAAGCCCATTCTCGACGGCATCGGGGCGACGGAATTGCTGCACATCTTCATTTCCAACCACCTGGGTGACGCGAAGCCCGCCTGCACCGGCAAGCCGCTCACGGGGTACGAGGCCATCGTCGTGGACGAGGACATGAACGAGGTGCCGCGGGGTACGATCGGCCGGCTTGCCGTCAAGGGCCCGATCGGCTGCCGTTATCTGGCCGATGAACGCCAGCGAGACTACGTCAGGAACGGATGGAATATCACCGGCGATTCCTTCATCGAAGACGAAGAGGGCTATTTCCATTTCGCCGCCCGTTCCGACGATATGATCATTTCAGCGGGCTACAACATCGCAGGTCCCGAGGTCGAGGCAGCTCTTCTGAAACACGAGTCCGTGCTGGAGTGTGCCGTCATCGGCGTGCCGGACGAGGCGCGGGGAATGATCGTTGAGGCGCATGTCGTCCTCGTCCCCGGTTCCGAGGCCTGCGACGCGATGGTCAGGCTCCTTCAGGAGCACGTGAAGACCGTCATCGCTCCTTACAAATATCCACGCTCGATCGTCTTCACCGACGCGTTGCCGAAAACCGAATCCGGCAAAATCCAGCGCTTCCGCCTAAAGCAGAGACCGTTGGCGTAGGCACCGCTCACAACGGTTGCTTCGAGCGCCGAATGTAGAGTGGAAGTTTCCGCGCAAATGTGGAAGGTATTGAAAAAGCTTGGCGGGTCGCTTTCCGCCAACGCAATAAACTGGGAACGATACAACAACAAACGGGAGTTCGTCACATGAAGAAACTGCTTGCGGCCGCCACCTTGGCGCTGAGCGTCAGCACCTCCGGCCACGCTTTCGCAGAGCCGCTGAAGATCGGCATGATCACCACGCTTTCGGGTGGGGGCGCCGGCCTCGGCATCGATACCCGTGACGGCTTCATGCTGGCGATCAAGAATTCCGGCAACAAGGACGTCACGGTCGTCACCGAGGACGACGCGCAGAAGCCGGAACTGGCCGTGCAGATTGCCGACAAGATGATCCAGAGCAATCAGGTCGATATCTTGACCGGCATCGTCTGGTCGAACCTTCTGATGGCGGTCGCCCCGAGCGCGGTCGCGCAAGGCAAGTTCTACGTCTCGACCAATGCCGCTCCGGCGGCGCTCGCCGGTGCCAACTGCAACAAGCTCTATTTCAACGCCGCCTATCAGAACGACAATCTTCACGAAGCCATGGGCGAATACGCCAACAAGAGCTACAAGAAGATGTTCATCCTGGCCCCGAATTACCCGGCCGGCAAGGATTCGCTGACCGGCTTTAAGCGTTATTACAAGGGCGAGCTGGCTTCCGAAGTGTACACGCAGGTCGGCCAGACCGACTACGCGGCCGAGATTGCCCAGATGCGCGCCTCCGGCGCCGACGGCATCTTCGTCTTCCTGCCCGGCGGCATGGGCATCGCCTTCATGAAGCAGTTCGCCCAGTCGGGCGTGAAAATTCCGGTCATGGGACCGGGCTTCTCCTTCAGCCAGGACGTCCTGCCGGCAATCGGCGATGCGGCGCTCGGCGCCAAGGCATCCGGCCAATGGGCTCCCGACTTCGACAACGAGGCCAGCAAGAAATTCCTCGCGGATTTCCAGAAGGAATATGGCCGGCTGCCGTCCATCTATGCCGTCCAGGCTTATGATGCGGCCCAGCTCATCCTCTCGGCGGCCGGGAAGGCAAGCGTCAAGGATGCGGATGCCTTCGGTGCCGAACTCCGCAAGGCGGACATCAAGTCTCCGCGGGGAAAATTCACCTTCAACACCAACCAGCATCCGATCCAGGATATCTACCTGACCGAAGTCGTGAAGCAGAACGGCGTCCTGACCAACAAGACGGTGGAAAAGATCTTCACCGATCATAAGGACGCCTATGCCAAAGACTGCAAGATCTAAGGCTATCTCGTGACCTTCGCGCTTGCTCTCGAGCAGTTGCTGAACGGCCTGCAGCTCGGCGTCATGTTGTTTCTCATGGCTGCCGGGCTGACGCTGATCTTCGGCGTCATGGGCCTAATCAACCTGGCTCACGGTTCGCTCTACATGGTGGGTGCTTTTGCATGCGCCGTCGTGGCCGCCTGGACCGGGTCATTCTGGATCGGGCTTGTCGCCAGCCTCGCTTGCGCGGCGGCGGCAGGCGCGGTCGTGGAACTCCTGGTTATCCGAAAGCTTTATGACCGCGATCACCTCGATCAGGTGCTGGCAACTTTCGCGCTGATCCTGATGTTTTCCGAGGGCACGCGCTGGCTTTTCGGCTCCTTTCCTCTTTATCTCGATATCCCGCCGCTGCTTCAGGGCGCGTTGCCGTTGCCGGGCGGTACGGAATATCCGGTCTATCGCCTGGCGATCATCGCCGCCGGGGCTGTCGTGGCATTCGGGCTCTACATGCTGATATCCAGGACGCGGCTCGGCATGCGCATCCGTGCCGGCGAAAGCGATCGCGAGATGATCGGCGCGCTCGGCGTCGATATTCGCACTCTCTATACGGTGGTCTTTGCACTTGGTGCCGCGCTGGCTGGCCTCGCAGGCGCGCTGGTCGGTGCCCTGCAGTCGGTGCAGGTCGGCATGGGGGAGCCCGTGCTGATCCTCGCCTTCGTGGTGATCGTCATCGGCGGCATCGGTTCGATCAAGGGGGCGCTTCTCGGTGCTCTTCTGGTGGGCGTCACCGATACGATGGGTCGTTTCCTGTTGCCGAAAATCCTGGCGCTCTTCGTGCCGCCGGCTCAGGCGGGCATGATCGGCGGCGCAGCGGCCTCCATGCTCATCTACATCGTGATGGCGCTCATCCTGGCGGTGAAGCCGCGCGGCCTTTTCCCGGCAGCGCATGCGTGAGGCCATGATCGTGACCCGCGAGAATCTTATCAACCTCATTCTGGCTGCGCTTCTGCTTGCCGTTCCCATCGGGGCAAACTGGCTCGGCCAGCCTTTCTACATCACGCTTGCGACCCGTGTAGCCATTCTGGCTCTCGCCGCCACCGGCCTCAATCTGGCGCTTGGCCTCGGCGGTCTCGTCTCATTCGGCCACGCGGCCTTCTTCGGGCTTGGCGGTTACGTGGCCGGCATTCTGGCGTCGCATGGTTTTTCCGGTGAGCCGCTCCTGTTCGGTTTCTCGGGCACTAACCAGATGTGGGTGATCTGGCCGGTGGCGGTCGTCCTTTCGGGACTGGTCGGGCTGGCGATCGGCGCCATCAGCTTGAGGACTTCGGGCGTCTATTTCATCATGATCACGCTCGCCTTTGCGCAGATGGTCTATTATTTCGCTGTGTCCTGGCCGGCCTATGGCGGCGAAGACGGGCTCTCAATTCTCGTCCGGAACCAGTTTCCGGGCGTGATGACGATGCGGCCGATGAGCTTCTTCCTGATCTGCTATGTGATCCTGCTTGTCAGCATCGGTCTTTTCGCGCTGATCCGCGCCTCGCGTTTCGGCTCGGCGCTGCAGGCTACGAGGCAGAACGAGGTGCGGGTCGCGACGGTAGGCATCCAGCCTTACCGCATCCGGCTGACTGCCTTCGTGATCTCGGCGATGATAACCGGACTGGCCGGCGCTCTGTTTGCCGATCTCAACCGTTTCGTCAGCCCATCCATGCTTTCCTGGCATATGTCCGGGGAATTGATCGTGTTGATCATTCTCGGTGGAACCGGCCGCCTGTTTGGGCCGCTGGCAGGCGCAGCGCTCTATGTTGCCTTCGAATATGCACTCGGCGGAATTACCGAGCGCTGGCAGTTCTTCCTCGGTCTCATCCTGCTTCTCGTCGTGCTCTTCGCCCGTGGCGGATTGCTCGGCCTTCTGGCCGGGAGGGCGCGCCATGGGTGATGCAGTTCTCGAAATCTCCAATCTCGCAAAGAATTTTGGCGCGCTGCGCGCAACCGATGGTGTGACGCTCGATCTGCGCCCCGGGGAAATCCATGCGCTGATCGGCCCGAACGGCGCGGGAAAATCGACCCTGATCCATCAGATATGCGGGACGCTCAGGCAGGACAGCGGTTCGATCCGCTTTGCAGGCCAGGACATTAGCGGTCTCGGTGTCGCCCAACGCGCGCGGCTGGGGCTCGGGCGCACATTCCAGGTCTCGTCGCTGGCATCGGATTTTTCCGCACTTCGCAATGTCATGCTGGCGGTGCAGGCCAGACAGGGGTCGAGCTTCCGCTTCTTCAAACCGGTAATGCGCGACAAGGGCTTGATCGACACGGCCATGACCATCCTGGAGCGCGTCGGGCTCGCCGCGCGGGCTCGCCTGCCCGCAGCCGAGCTTTCGCACGGTGAACGCCGACAGCTTGAAATCGCAATGGCGCTGGCACTGCAATCCAAGGCGTTTCTGCTCGACGAGCCCATGGCGGGCATGGGCCCGGAAGGCTCGAAGTCGCTGACGCGCTTCCTCGATACCCTGCGCCATGAAGCGCCGATCCTGCTTGTTGAACATGATATGGACGCGGTTTTTGCGCTCGCCGACCGGATCTCCGTTTTGGTCTATGGCCGCATTATCGCGACAGGTACGGTGGAGGAAATCCGCAGAGATCCGGCCGTGCGGACTGCTTATCTCGGAGATCACGCCTGATGTTGCTCGATGTGTCGAAAATCGAGGCGTTTTATGGTGCGAGCCAGGCCCTGTTCGGCGTCGATCTGTCCGTCGCCGAAGGCGAGGTCGTGGCGCTGATGGGTCGCAACGGCATGGGCAAAACGACAACCATTCGCGCCATCTGCAACCTCAACCCTCCGCGTGCGGGGGCGGTCAGGCTCGGCGGTGAGGACCTCAAGGGCAGAAGGCCGCATCATGTGGCAAAGCTCGGCATCGGCCTGGTTCCGGAAGGGCGGCGCTGCTTTCCGAATCTCACGGTGTACGAAAACCTGGTGGCAGCTGCCCGACCGGGCCAGTGGACCCTCGACCGCGTCAATGAATTGTTTCCGCGGCTGAAGGAACGGCAGACCCAGATGGCGCGTTCGCTTTCGGGGGGAGAACAGCAGATGCTGGCGATCGGGCGCGCGTTGATGACCAATCCGCGGCTTCTGATCCTCGATGAGGCGACCGAGGGACTTGCTCCGGTCATTCGCCAGGATATCTGGAAGGCCATACGCCGGCTGAAGGCCGACGGTCTGTCGATCCTGGTGGTGGATAAGACGCTTTCCGAGCTTTTGCCTGTTGCGGACCGCGGCATCATCCTGGAAAACGGACGGAGCGCCTGGAGCGGCAAGCCCGCCGATCTGACGATGGAACTGCAAGATCGATATCTCGGGGTGTGAGCGATGAATGGTGAAGCAACCAGCGCCGATCTGGAACTGATCGCCCATGGACCGCATGGGCGCAACAAGCCCGAAACGCGGCTCTGGCTGCGTATGCTCTCCACGACGAAGCTGATCACCAACGAAATCCGTCGCCGGCTCCGCACCGAATTCGGCGCGACGCTGCCGCAGTTCGACCTCATGGCCCAGCTTTACCGCGAGAAGGATGGCCTGCGCCTTGGTGAACTTTCCAAGCGCACCATGGTCACCAATGGCAATGTCACGGGTCTGGTCGAGCGGTTGGAAGTGGACGGCCTGGTGCAGCGCGTCACACCGGATGGGGACCGGCGCGTTACGGTCGCAAAGCTTACCCCCGCCGGAACCGAACTCTTCGTGTCCATGGCGGCGGCCCATGAAGCCTGGCTCCGCGATATCATGGCAGATGTCGATCCGGAGATGATCGCCTCGTTGTGGTCGGAGATCGGTGCGGTAAAAGCCTCCGCCAGCAACCATCTTTCCGGCGCGGCCTTCGAATAGTAAGGATCGTCTGCGTAAAAGAGTTCGGGTGAAAGATGGCAGACCTGCAGGCGATCGTTGACGAGATCCATGAAAAACTGACCCCGCGGCTGGGCGAAGGCAAGGTTGCCGACTACATTCCCCAGCTCGCACATGTGGATCCGAAGAAATTCGGCATGGCGATCGTCACGGTCGACGGCGAGATGGTCAAGGTAGGCGATGCCGACCTCCCTTTTTCGATTCAGAGTATTTCCAAGGTTTTCACGCTGACGCTGGCCCTTGGCAAACACGGCGAAACCACCTGGAACCGGGTTGGCCGCGAGCCCTCAGGCTCGGCATTCAACTCCATCGTCCAGCTCGAACACGAAGAGGGCAAGCCCCGTAATCCCTTCATCAATGCCGGTGCAATAGCGGTCAGCGATCTGGTGCTTGCGGGGCACACGCCACGGGAGGCAATCGGCGAGATCGTGCGCTTCGTGCGCTATCTGGCCGACGATGATGCCATCGCCATCGATCCGGCGGTCGCAAAGTCCGAACAGGCGACCGGCTACCGCAATTTCGCGCTGGCGAATTTCATGCGCTCCTTCGGCAAGCTGGATCATCCGGTGGAGCATGTGCTCGGCGTTTATTTCCACCACTGCGCGCTGGCCATGACGTGCATGCAGCTTGCCAGGTCCGGCCTTTTTCTGGCAGCATCGGGCAGCAATCCCCTGACCGGGCATACGGTTGTCTCGAAACAGCGGGCGCGTCGCATCAATGCGCTGATGCTGACTTGCGGTCACTACGATGGTTCCGGAGATTTCGCCTACCGGGTAGGCCTGCCCGGCAAGAGCGGCGTTGGCGGCGGAATTCTGGCGGTGGCGCCGGGACGCGCCTCAGTCGCTGTCTGGTCGCCGGGGCTCAACCACAATGGAAATTCGCTGCTTGGCTCGCTGGCGCTGGAAATGTTGACGGCAAGGACCGGCTGGTCCGTTTTCGGTCTTTGAGCGTCCGATAAAAAAGCCCGGCCGAAGCCGGGCTTTTTTGGTCTGGTGGCAATGTTCGTGATCAATCTTCGCTGGCTGCCATCTGAGAGAGCACCTCGCCGCGCCCGCGTGCCCTGAGGATCAGCGGGACGATCAGCGCCAGGGCCGCGAGAACGAGCAGCACCGCGGCGATCGGCGATTGGACCAAAGTCGTGACGTCGCCCTGGCTGATGGCGAGCGACCGACGGAGCTGCTGTTCGGCAAGCGGGCCGAGGATCAGGCCGACCACCACGGGGGCGATCGGATAACCGAAGACGCGCATGACATAGCCGAGCAGGCCGAAGGTCAGCAGCATGCCGAGCTCGAACACGGACGGATTGGCGCCGATGGTGCCGAGCGTCGCAAACAGCAGAATACCAGCATAGAGCCATGGTTTTGGAATGGTCAGCAGCTTTACCCAAAGGCCGACCAGCGGCAGGTTCAGGACCAACAGCATCAGGTTGGCAATGAGCAGCGACGCGATCAGGCCCCAGACGAGCTGCGGGTTGGTCGCAAAGAGCAGCGGACCCGGCTGCAGACCGTATTGCTGGAAGCCGGCGAGCATGATCGCCGCCGTCGCCGTCGTCGGCAGACCGAGTGTCAGCAGCGGCACCAGAGTGCCGGCAGCCGAGGCGTTGTTGGCGGCTTCCGGCCCCGCTACGCCTTCGATCGCGCCGTTGCCGAATTCTTCCGGATACCTCGTAAGACGCTTCTCGGTCGCATAGGAGAGGAAGGTGCCGATCTCGGCGCCGCCGGCCGGCATGGCGCCGATCGGGAAGCCGATCAGTGTACCGCGCAGCCAAGCCTTCCAGGAGCGTGCCCAATCCTGCGCACTCATCCAGATCGATCCGCGCACGGCTTCGACCTTGTCCGGTCCCTTGTCGCCCTGGGCGGCGATGAAGAGTGTTTCTCCGATCGCGAACATGGCGACGGCCATGGTCGTGACCTCGATCCCATCAAGCAGGTCCGGAATCCCAAAGGACAGCCGGTTCTGGCCTGTCAGTTGGTCAATACCGACCACGGAGAAAGCGAGGCCGATAAACAGCGAGGTCAGGCCACGCAAAGTCGAATCCCCGAAAGCCGACGAGACGGTGACGAAGGCAAGCACCATCAGCGCAAAATATTCGCGCGGGCCGAAGACCAGCGCCAGCTTGACGATATAGGGAGCGATAAAGGCCAGCAGCAGTGTCGCGATGAGGCCGGCAACGAAGGAGCCGATCGCCGCGGTTGCCAGTGCCGGCCCGCCGCGCCCGGCGCGGGCCATCTTGTTGCCCTCGAGCGCGGTAACGATCGAAGAGCTCTCACCGGGCGTGTTGAGCAGGATCGATGTCGTCGATCCGCCATACATGCCGCCATAGTAGATACCCGCGAACATGATGAGCGATCCGGTGGGATCGAGCCGATAGGTGACGGGGAGCAGAAGTGCCACCGTGAGCGCCGGACCGATGCCGGGCAATACGCCGACGGCTGTGCCAAGGGTAACGCCGATCAGCGCATAAAGCAGGTTGAGCGGCTGTGCGGCAGCCAGAAGCCCCTGCAGAAGGAATTCAAATGTAGCCATGGTCGTTTTCTCCGGCGCCGATCACAGGAAGAGGTGTTCCAGCGGGCCTGCCGGAAGCGAGAGCTGCAGCAGTCCGGCGAAGATCAGCCAGATGACGAGACAGAGGACGATGCCGACGGGAATCGTCATCCAGAGCTTGCGCTTTCCGAAACCCGCTGCCGTGAGCGCGAACAGGATGCCGGTCGCAATGGAAAATCCCGCGGTCGTCAGAAGCAGCATCTGGGCTGCAAGGCCGGCAACGATCCAGACAACGGGGCCGAACTGCTGCTTTTCCCGTTCCGGGAAATCTCCCCGGAAGGCCTCTACGACTGTCCAGATCGCCAGGCCGATGAGGGCGAAGGCAATCCAGTTCGGAACCGTGGCGGGGCCTACCTGTGAATAGCCGGCCATTTCCCTCAGCCGGGAGACGTCCAGGAAGATGACCGCGGCAATGGCGGCAAGAGCGGCGGCGATAGCAAGCGCCGCCCTGTCGGGGCGGCGCTGTTCGGTGCTCGTTTTGTTGTTGTCCCGGCTCATTTGACGAGTCCGATGTCCTTCAGGACCGCTTCGGTCGCAGAAATATCCTTGGCGAGCTGCGCGTCGAAAGCCTCACCGGACAGGTAGGTGTCGGCCCAGCCCTTGGTCTTCAACGTCTCCTGCCAGGTCTTCGACTTTACGAGCTTCTCGACGTCGCCCTGAATGGCTTTCTTCTGCTCGGCCGAAAGGCCCGGAGCGGCCGCAACCATGCGCCAGTTCTGCAGCACGACGTCGAAGCCGGATTCCTTGAGCGTCGGAGCATCCACGCCTTCGATCTTCTTGTCGGCGGAGAGAGCCAGCAGGCGCAGCGTACCGGCCTTCACCTGGGATTCGAATTCGCCGTAAGAGGAAACGCCTGCGGTGACCTGGCTGCCGAGAATGGCGGCCAACGCTTCGCCGCCGCCCGAGAACGCAATGTAGTTGATCTTAGTGGGATCAACGCCGGCGGCCTTGGCAAGTAGACCGACGAGGATATGGTCGGTGCCGCCGGCCGAACCGCCGCCCCAGGAAACGGCGCCCGGATTTGCCTTCAGCTTGGCAACGAGATCGCCGATCGTCTTGATGTCGGAGGAGGCCGGGACGACGATCGCTTCATATTCGCCGGTCAGGCGGGCGATCGGAGTGACGTCCTTCAGGGTGACCGGCGATTTGTTGGTGAGGATAGCGCCGACCATGACATAGCCGCCGACCATCAGTGCGTTCGGCTTGCCCTTCTGCTGGCTCGCGAACTGAGCGATGCCGATGGTGCCGCCGGCGCCCGGTACGTTCATGACCTGCACGTTACCGGAGATTTTCTCCTGCTGAAGCGCAGTCTGCAGCGAACGGGCCGTCTGGTCCCAGCCACCGCCCGGTGCCGCCGGCGCCATGATGGTGTAGTCTGCAGCATAGGCCGGCAGTGCGAGTGCGCCGGCAAGAATGGAAGCGAGAAAGAAGTGTTTCAAGGGTAGATCCTCCGTTGGCGTCCTGATCTGACGCGAATTGTTTCTCAAGCGAAACGAAGGGATGGATAGGGTGTGCGAGAACCGCCAGACCCGAACTCCTCCCGTCGTTGATCGGGGTCCCGCCTCCACGGGGCCGATTAGACATAAGCCAGCATATCAAGCTGACATCTACCTGACAGATTTCGCCATCTTGGCTTTTGGCAAGAGGTAATAGGCGTTCCAGCGGAATTTTTGTGGCTATTGCAGTCTGAGAACCTCGTTCCATCGGGCAATCAGCCGTGCCCGTTTGACCTGATCGAGATAAACCATCAGCCCGAGGCTAACAGGCACGGGCTTCAACTGGCCCCCGAGCATCTCCCGCATTGTCGTGGCGGTGTTGTTGCCGGCCACTTCCGGGCTGACAGCCGGGATCTGCAATTCGCGCGCCATGATCGTCTGACCTTCCTTGGACATGAAAAACTGCAGATATCTCTTGCCGAGCTCCGGTGTGGTCGCAGCCTGCGGCACCAGGCCGATGCGCGACATGACCACCGTATAATCCTTCGGCAGGACAATCCCGACATCCGGATACCGGGACGCCCAGTCGGCCGCATAGGAGCCGAGGATGTTGTAGCCGAGTACGAAGCGTCCGTCGGCGACGCGCTCCAGGATGGCCTCGCTGGTCGAATAAAGCTTGACGCCCGCAGCGCCCATCGCCTGGATCACCGACCAGATGTCTCCGAACTGTTCCTGGTCGCGGGCCATGAAGAGGAACCCCACTCCCGATCGCTCGATGTCATAGGTACCGATCCGCCCGTAGATCGCGTCGCCCTGTTTTTGAAGGAATTCCACGAACTCCGCCCGTGTCGAGGGGGGAGGGGACCCCTTGAAGCTGGGTTTGTGGTAGACGAAAACGGCGGGCTCGAAGGTCAGGGCATAGGCGGTGTTGCGCCAGTTGGCCCAGGCCGGCCATTGGCCGCTCATGGGAAGGTCGCTGCGTTGGGCATAACCGTCGTTGGCGAGCTTCACCTGCAGATCCATTGCGGAGGAAAAGGCGAAGTCCGCGGTCTTTTTGCCCATGTCCGTTTCTCGTACGATCCGGTCGTAAATCTCGCCCGTCAGCATGTCTTCGTACCGGACCGTCACGTTCGGGTTGGCGTGCTGGAAGCCGGCGATCATCGGTTTTGCGAGCGGCTCATCGAGCGAGGAATAGACATGCAGGACCGGCGCATCCTCGCGGCCTGAAAGGGCCGGAAACATCGTCGTGTCCGCGGCTGCGAGGCCGGGCGAGAGCGCAAGACAGAGCAAAGAGAGGAACAGACCTTTCATGCGTCAACAATGCCTCACCGATGACGTGGGGACAAGCCGGCGGCAGGCACGTGGCATTCCCGTCACGGTCATCCGAATGCATTCCGCATCCGCTTGTTTTACTGCCGGACATCCCTACGTTTGGGCGGTCTTTTCCGCCTTCCGGCAGTGCAACCCACTCAGTTCAACAAGGTCAGATCCATGTCGCTTTCGCTTTACGATATTTCGGTGCCTGTCTTCATTCGCGCATTCGGCAATCTCACCGATATTCTCAAGAAAGCGGAGACATTCGCCGATGAGAAGGGCATGGCGCACAAGGAATTGCTGGAGGCTCGGCTGATCGAAGACATGTATTCGCTTCCCGCCCAAATTCAGCGGGCCAGCGATACGGCCAAATTCGTGCCGGTGCGGGTGGGCCAGTTGGAAAACATACGCATGGCCGATGACGAGCTGACCTTCGCCGATCTGCATGCCCGGATTGAAAAAACCGTAGCGTTTTTGAAAAGCGTCGACCCGGCCAGCATGGAAGGCCGCGATGAGGCGGAAGTGGTGCTGAAGACGCGAAGCGGCTCCACCACCTTCACGGCGAGAAACTATGTTCTCGGCTTCGCAGTTCCGAATTTCTATTTTCATGTGACCACGGCCTACGCGATCCTTCGTCACAAGGGCGCACCGATCGGCAAGATGGATTATATCGGGCGATCGCAGTAACCCCTTCAAGCACCTCCGTGACATCCCCGCTTCTGCGCGTTTATAATCACGGCCTGAAGTGGGGGGATTTCGTGCGCATTCTTCTGGTCGAGGATAATCAGGCGCTGGCCGAAGGTCTGTCGGCGATCCTGCGAAGCAGCGGTTATGCGGTCGATGCGGTGGCGGACGGTGCTTCCGCCGAGGCCGTCGCGGCAGCCGAAACCTATGATCTGGTGATCCTCGACCTGAACCTGCCGGAAATGGACGGGCTCGACGTGCTGCGTGCCATGCGCGCACGCGCGAACAAGGCCGCGGTGATGATCCTGACCGCTCGCGGGACACCCGAGGAGCGGGTGCGGGGCCTTGATCTCGGTGCCGACGACTACATGATCAAACCTTTCGACATTTCCGAGTTCGAGGCGCGCATCCGGGTGCTCTTGCGCCGGCAAGCGGGCTTGAGAAGCTCGATCGTCAATTATGGCGGTATTACATTCGATCTCACGTCCCGGACCTTTTCCAGCCAAGGCGTACCGCTCGATATCCCGGCCCGGGAGGTGGCACTCCTGGAGCTCCTGTTCCTCCGCGCCGGCAAAGTGGTCTCCAAGGATGCAATCATCGGTTCGTTGAGCGGGTTCGACGACGATCTGTCGGCCAATGCCATCGAGCAATATGTAAGCCGCTTGCGCCGCCGCCTCGCGCCCTACGGCCTGACGGTCAAGACCGCTCGCGGTATCGGATATTATCTCGAAACCCTGGCGACCGGCTCATGACACCGGCCAGTGCCTATTCGCTTCGGCGCCGGCTGCTCGCCTGGCTTCTGCTTGCCACTGCCGTGATCGGCACTGCCGCCATGATCGATACCTGGGACGAAGCGGTCGATACGGCCAACGAGGTCTCCGACCGGGTTCTTGCCGGTTCGGCACTCGCCATCGCGGAACGGGTGATCGTTGCCGAAGACGGATCGCTTGAAGTCGACATTCCCTATGTCGCGCTCGAGATGCTCACTTCCGCCGCGCAGGACCGGGTTTTCTACCGCGTTGACGGACCGCCGGGCACGTTCATCACCGGCTACCAGAATCTCCCGTCGATACCGCGTCGCGAGGGACAGGCCGCCGCATTCGAAAATGCCACCTTTCGCGGCGAGCCGATCCGTGTTGCTGCGCTTGCGCGCTCCGCCTCCACCGGCATCAATTCGGTACCCTTCATCGTCACCGTCGCCGAAACCACCATTGCTCGGCAGCAGCTGACACGGACGATCCTCATCCGGTCGGCCTTGCGCCTGCTTTTCATGATCGCTGGCGCCGCGGTGATCGTTTGGGTGGCGGTGACCTTGTCGCTGCGCCCGCTCTATCGTTTCAGCGAGGCAATCGCCGAGCGCAGCCCCGACGATCTCCATCCGATCAGCGAACGGGTGCCGAATGAAGTGCAGGGATTGGTGGATACCGTCAACTCCTTCATGGTGCGGCTTGAGGGAGCGCTGGAGGCGCTCCGGCATTTCACGGGCAATGCGAGCCATCAGCTACGCACGCCGCTCGCCATCATTCGCACTCAGCTCGCGCTTGCCGGTCGCGCCATGGATATCGACGTAGCCAAGGAGGCCACCCGCAAGGCTGACGAAGCCGTTGCCGATGCGGAACGTATCCTCGCCCAACTTCTGCTGATGGCGAGGATCGACGCGACAAGGCGATCGGCCTCGATGCAGGAGATAGACCTGACAGCCTTGGCACAAGGGGTGACCGCCGACCATGTGCCCTTAGCCGCGGAGGCTGACATCGACCTCGGTTTTGAGGGCGAGGGGGATGTCATGGTTCTCGCCGAGCCGCTGCTGATCGGTGAACTCCTGAAAAACCTGATCGGCAACGCGCTGCTCTATGCTGGCGCCGGCGCCGAAGTGACGGTTCGGGTCAGGCAGGAGGATAACGTAGCCATGCTGGAGGTGGAGGACAACGGCCCCGGCATCCTCCCGGATAAGCAGGCCCAGGTGTTGAAACGCTTCGAACGCGGCGGGACGGAAAAATCCGGCACAGGCCTCGGTCTGCCGATCGTGGAAGAGATCGCCCGCCTCCACGGCGCGGCACTGGCTCTCTCACAAGGCCGCGAAGGCAAGGGCTTGAAAGTGCAGATCGCTATTCCGATAGCCGGCTAGTGATTTTGATAAACCTTGTTGCCGCCGATCCAGGTGCTCTTCATGTCAAGCTCATCTGTTAGGATCACGAAGTCTGCATCGAAATCTGTCTTCAACGATCCTTTTCGGCCCGAGACCCGAACCGCTTCCGCAGGGTAGGCCGAAGCCATCTTGAACGCCTCCTCGAGGGGCAAGCCAAGGGTCCGGTGTACGAAGCGCACGGAAGAGATCATGTCGATATCGGCACCGGCGAGCGTTCCATCCGCGAGCGTCAGGCGGCCGTCCCGACGCAGGATTTCCCGGCCGTTCAGGCTAAAGCTTTCCAGATCCGTTCCGATCGTGGACATGGCATCCGTAACGATGAAGACCTTTCCAGGCCCGGTCTTGGCGTTCAGGGCAACCCGCATCGAAGCGGGGTGCACGTGAATGCCGTCGGCAATCAGCCCTGCATGGAGCGTGCCGGTGTCCAGCGCGGCTCCGACAAGACCCGGCTCCCGGTGGCCAAGGGGGCTCATCGCGTTGAAAAGATGCGTCACGGTCCGCACGCCTGCCTCTGCATAGGCTCTCGCGGTTTCGTAGCTTGTTTCCGTATGGCCGAGGCTGACGGTGAAGCCGGCTTGCGCCAGGCGCCCCGCCTGGTCGACCGTCACGTTTTCCGGCGCGATGGTGATCATCATCGCCTCGAACTTCCCCTGGCAGGTCAGGATGAGTTCGATATCCTTTTCTTCCATGGGCCGGACCAGGCTCGGGTCGTGAGCGCCCTTGCGCGCCACCGATAGATGCGGGCCCTCCAGATGCAGGCCGAGGAATCCGGGGATGTCCTCAGCCTTTGCCTGCTTGCCGGACGCAACTGCCCTGGCGGTGATTTCCGGCGTGTCGGTGATCAGCGTCGGCAACAGCGCGGTGGTGCCGAACTTCGCGTGAGCTGCGCAGATCTGCCTGATGCCTTCCGCAGTCGGCTCCTCGTTCAGCAACACCCCACCGCCGCCATTGACCTGAAGGTCGATGAAGCCAGGCACGATCAGCCCGCCTTCGGCATCGATGATTTCCATGTCCGATGGCAGATGCGCTGTCGACTGCAGCGATTCGATCTTGTCGCCAGCGATGACAAGCGCGGCACCGTCATGCCAGATGGTGCCGTCGAAAATACGGGCACCGGTGATGGCCTTGCGTGTCGTCATAATGTCTCTGTCACTTTCTTGAGTGCAACAGGCGCGTCCGGATTGAAACCCTTGGCGCGCGACCAGGCCTCTACGAAACCGTAGAAAGGCAGGATCAGGGCAAGGGCATCGGTCAGGGGATGGCCGGTCGCGACAAATGGCAACTGCCTGGCTTTCGTCACCTTGCCGGAAGTGGCGAAGGCAAGCGCCCCCTTGTCGGCCAGGCCGTCGGCGATCTCGACCGCGGAGGCTTCAGCGGCATCGCGTGCAGCAAAGGTCACGACGGGAAACCGCTTTTCGACCAGGGCGACCGGTCCATGCAGGACTTCTGCCGCGGAATAGGCTTCCGCATGCATGTTGGACGTCTCTTTGAACTTCAATGCCGCTTCACTGGCGATCGCCAGCGCCGGACCGCGGCCCAGCATATAGAGGGAGTCGGCCTCGCCGAGTTCCTGTGCAAGCTCATTCCAGTCGAGCTTGACTGCAGTTTCGAAATGCGATGGCAGATTGCCGATCGCCGCCTTCAGGCTCTCGTCGCCCACCCATTCCGAAAGTAAAACCAGACCCGCGACGATGGAGTTGACGAAGGACTTCGTCGCGGCGACCGCAAGCTCCGGCCCCGCATTGATGTTCACGGCTTGGGCAGAGGCGCTGGCGATCGGCGAAGGCAGGGTGTTCGTAAGCGCGATCGTCACTGCACCGGACTTGGTTGCGGCTTCCGCCATCGCCACGATATCCGGGCTCTTGCCCGATTGGGAAATGGCGATCGCAGCTCCGCCGCCGAGCTTGAGATTGGCGCCGTAGATGGACGCAAGCGAGGGACCGAGCGAAGCGACGGGTCTGCCGCTCGTGAGTTCCACGGCATATTTGATGAAGGTGGCCGCGTGGTCGGAGGAGCCGCGCGCAATCGTGATCAGGAACGCCGGATCTTTCTCGCGAAGCGCACGACCTGCGGCGGCAAGTTCGGATTTCGACAGGTCGAGCAGGCGCGCAACGGCCTCCGGTATCTCGTTGATCTCCTGGCGCATGTGAGTCTGCATCATCTCGTCCTCAACGTCATTGTTCGCCAAGCGAAAGCTCGGCCACGAAATCATAGGCATCGCCGCGATAAAGGGAGCGCGTCAGCTCGACGACGCGGCCGGACGCCAGATAGGAAACGCGCTCGATGGACAGGCCTGCCGCTCCGATCGGCACCGCCAGCAGTCCTGCATCCGGATCTTTCATGTTGCAGGCGGATATTCGCTGGATGGCCCGCACGGGCCGGGCGTTTTTCTTTTCCAGTTCCGCGTAAAGAGAGTTGGTAACGGCCGAAGGGTCCGGCAGGAACTCCACCGAAATACTGGCGCGCTCGATGGCAAGCGGCATGTCGTCCGCAATGCGAAGACGGCCAAGACGGGCGACCTTGGTTCCCGGCGCCAGTCCCAGCATCATCATTTCTTCGGGAGAAGGATGAAACAGCCCGCGCTCCAGCCATTCGGACCTCGTTACAAAACCGCGCCGCGCCATGTCTTCGGTGAACGAAGTAAGGCGGGTTAGCGGCTGTTCGACACGCGACAACGGTTTGACCACGAAGGTCCCCGAGCCGTGTTTGCGGGTGAGCAATCCATCCTTGACGAGGTCGTCCACGGCCTTTCGAACGGTGACGCGACTGACATTGGCATAGTCGGCGAGGTCGCGTTCGGCCGGCAACGCGTCTCCATGCCCGAGCCTGCCGGTACGGATAGCGTCTTCCAGACTTTGCCGCAGCTTCATGTAGAGCGGTCCGGTGCCGGCTGATTGTAGTCCATCGAGCGGAAGGATGGCGGCAAGCGTATCGTTCATACGCGTACCTCCGCCGGGCCATGAGTCTTGACGGCAAGGGTCACCGCACCGGTCAGGGCATCCGCAAGCGGTTCGGACAATCGCGACCGGTGCCGTTCCGCGAGATACTGCGGATAAAGCGGCGCGAGCCCGCCCAGCAGGCAAAGCCGGCCTCTTCCCTTGGTGATGGAACTCACCGTATCGAGCGCCTGGTCTATGTCCGCCGCTCCTGTTTTCAGGATGCGAATTGCCGCTTCGTCGCCACGCTGTGCGAATTCGAATACCTTGGGCGTATGGCGGCCAAAGTCGCCCGGTTTGGCAAGCCGAGCGAAAGCGACGACATTTTCAGGGTCGTTGCCGAATTCTGCGAGGATCGCTTTCGAAAGCTCTGTCATCGGGTGGATACGGTCATAGGCAAGCAGGCTCTCCTGCAAAGCTAAGTGGCCGAGACGCGCGCCACTGCCGAGATCGCTGACCTGAAATCCCCAGCCGGCGACCGAATGAAGCGTTCCTTCATGCCGGGCGATGTAGACGGTGCCCGTGCCGACAATGCCGATGGCGCCGTCATCGTTTCCGATCGCGCCTTGCAATGCGATGACGCCGTCCGAGACGATATCCGACTTCTTGAAAGGCAGGCGCGCTTGCACATAGCTGACCGCATCGCCGACATTGTTGCCGGCCAGGCCAAGGGTGGCGGCAGCGGATGCAAGATCAGGGACAAGTCCGGCATTCTCGAACGCAAAGCGTGCAGCTTCGGTAATATGCTTGAGCGCGGTATCGGGATCGGTCAGAATATTGGAGGCACCGCTTTTCCCGCGCCCGACGATCTCGCCCGCCCCATTGGCCAACGCCGCACGGCAGCTCGTTCCCCCTCCGTCGATTCCGATAAAATAGTCGCCCATGGACACCTCCATAACTGATGATACCAAAAAAATACCATTAACCAAGGCCAATTTGAGTTTTTTGAAATAACTTGAGCTTTCAGCTTGAAACTTAATATGTTTTTTCCGAATCTCGGCTGTACGGAGCGCCTTTCTTCATAAAAGTTAATTTTCCTTCTGGACAATTGGTATTTTTTTGGCATCATTTT
Source organism: Hyphomicrobiales bacterium (assembly GCA_900469955.1). Lineage (GTDB taxonomy): Bacteria > Pseudomonadota > Alphaproteobacteria > Rhizobiales > Rhizobiaceae > Neorhizobium. The sequence goes on from UBYX01000015.1 coordinate 49,079, forward strand.
GCACAGAGGGAGAAACCGGATGAGCAATAGCGCCACCGAAGCCAGGCATGGGAAGGCAGATGGGCTTGACACGCGTCAGCCCGCTGAGATCCTGCAGCTCCTGGCGACTGGTCAGCAGCAGGCGGCGAAGGTCGTTGATCACGCCATACCGGCCATTGCTCAAGCCGCGGATGTCGTGGCGTCGACGTTGAGGTCCGGAGGCAAGCTTGTTTACGCGGGTGCCGGCAGCTCCGGCCTGATGGCCATGGCGGATGCCCTTGAGCTGCCCGGCACCTATGGCATTCCGCGGGAGCAGATCGTGCTCCTGCTCGCCGGTGGCATCTCGAGCCTTACCGACATGGAAGGCGCGCCGGAAGACGACGTGGTGCTCGCGGAAAAGGATGCCGAGGTTGTCGGCCCGGGTGATTGCGTCATTGCGGTGTCGGCAAGCGGTTCGACCCCTTACGCTCTTGTGGTCGCCGATGTTGCCCATCGGCGCGGGGCCCGGGTTGTCGCCATGGCTAACAATGCCGGCGCCGAACTATTCAGAAAAGCCGATGTTGCGATCCTGCTCGAGACGCCGCCCGAGGTGGTTGCCGGCTCGACGCGCATGGGCGCCGGCACTGCTCAGAAAATGGCCTTCAACATGCTGTCGACGCTCTCCGCCGTGAAGCTGGGCCATGTCCATGACGGCCACATGGTCAATCTGCGCGCTGATAACGAGAAGCTGCGTGTCCGGGCCGCGCGTATGGTGGCCGAGATCGCCGACATCGATCTGGAAGAGGCGCGTAGCTGGATCCTGTCCGCTAACGGCTCGGTGAAGGTGGCGGTTCTGCTTGCTGCCGGCGCACCCGGCGCCGAAGAGGCGAAGGCGCTGCTGGCCCGCTCCGGCGAGGTGCTGCGTCTGGCGTTGGACGAGCTGCAGGCAAATAAGAGTTCCATGAAGCGCGCCTGAAGGCGCAACAAAAAGAGGGAGAACATCATGACCCGCATATTGAAAGGCATGCTTTTCGCCACGACCGTGCTCGCACCTGCGGGCTTGGTTCACGCGGCGGATGCACAGCTCACGATCGAAAGCTGGCGTAACGACGACCTGGCGATCTGGCAGGAGAAGATCATTCCGGCTTTCGAGGCGAAGAACCCCGGCATCAAGGTAAGCTTCGCGCCGATGGCACCGACGGAATATAATTCCGCGGTCAATGCGAAGCTCGAGGCCGGGACTGCCGGCGACCTCATCACCTGCCGCCCGTTCGACCTCTCGCTCGCCATGTTCCAAAAGGGCCAGCTTGCGCCGCTAAGCGATCTGCCGGGCATGGAAAACTTCTCCGACGTGGCGAAGTCCGCCTGGACCACGGACGACGGCAAAACGAGCTTCTGCGTGCCGATGGCTTCCGTCATCCATGGCTTCATCTACAACAAGAAGGCCTTCGAGGAAGCCGGCGTCAAGGTCCCCAAGACCGAGGAAGAATTCTTCGCCGTACTCGAGAAATTCAAGAAGGACGGCAACTACATCCCGCTCGCCATGGGCACCAAGGACCAGTGGGAAGCGGCGACGATGGGCTACTACAACATCGGCCCCAACTACTGGAAGGGCGAGGAAGGCCGCAAGGCGCTGATATCAGGCAAGGAAAAGCTCACCGATGCGCAATGGGTCGAGCCCTACAAGGCGCTGGCGAAGTGGAAGCCTTACCTGGGCGATGGTTTTGAAGCGCAGACCTATCCCGATAGCCAGAACCTCTTCACGCTCGGCCGCGCTGCGATCTATCCGGCCGGTTCCTGGGAAATCGCACCGTTCAAGGCGCAGGCCGACTTCGAGATGGGCGCTTTCCCGCCACCGGTGAAGAAGGCCGGCGATACCTGCTACATCTCCGATCATAACGACATCGGCCTGGGCCTCAACGCCAAGGGCAAGAATCAGGAAGCCGCAAAGAAATTCCTTGCCTGGGTAGCCTCGCCGGAATTCGCCGAGCTCTATGCGAACTCGCTGCCGGGCTTCTTCAGCCTTAACTCCAAGCCGGTGAAGATGACGGATGATCTTGCCCAGGAATTCGTATCCTGGCGCCAGAACTGCAAGACGACGATCCGCCCGAGCGCAGCGATTGTCGGCCGCGGGCAGCCGAACCTCGATCTGGAGATGTGGCGTGTTTCCGCGAACGTGATCAACGGCACGCAGACACCGGAACAAGCTGCCGCCGAAACCCAGAAGGGCCTCGACAGCTGGTACAAACCGGCCAAATGAGCTGAACGTCGTCTTCGAAAGATGTACCTCTCCCTCACCCTCTCCCTGCAAGCAGGGAGAGGGAACGAACCTCGCTCGGCCGTGAAATCGGCGAGGCCTTCGCCGCATCATGCTTTTCTCCAATAGACGGGGAGAAGGTTGCGATAGCTGGGTGAGAGACATTGCCGTAGCATTCTGCCGCACCTCATTAACACCTGGAATCGAGCCATGAGCGATACCGAAATTGCCGATATCGAAGCGGTTCCGATCAGGCGGTCGACCCGCTGGCACATTGCCGTTTTCCTGGCGCCGGCCTTTCTCGTCTACACGGCGGTAATGATCCTGCCTCTGATCGAGACGCTGCGCCTGTCGCTGTTCAATACGGTGGAGGGCCAGCTCGCCTTCGTAGGCCTCGGTAATTTCAAGGTGCTGTTCAGCGATCCGCGGCTTTCAGCCGATTTCTGGAATGCGCTCGGCAACAACGTCATCTTCTTCATCATCCACATGCTGGTGCAGAACCCGGTCGGCATCGCGATCGCCGCTATGCTGTCGCTGCCCGGCCTGCGTTTCGCAGCCTTCTACCGTTCGGCGATCTTCGTGCCGACGCTGCTCTCGTTCGTCATCGTGGGCTTCATCTGGAAGCTCATCCTTTCGCCGATCTGGGGCATTGCTCCAGGCCTGATGGACCTTGTCGGCCTCAAATCCTTTTTTGCCCCCTGGCTCGGCAAGCCGGATACCGCGCTGATCACGGTCTCCCTGATCTCGGTCTGGCAATATGTCGGCATCCCGATGATGCTGATCTATGCAGCACTCCTCAATATCCCGGACGAGGTCCTTGAAGCGGCGGAATGCGACGGCATCACCGGCTGGAGCCAGTTCTGGAAGATCAAGCTGCCCCTCATCCTGCCTTCGATCGGCATCGTCTCGGTGCTGACCTTCGTCGGCAACTTCAACGCCTTCGACTTGATCTATACGGTGCAGGGCGCTCTGGCCGGCCCGAACGGCTCGACTGATATCCTCGGCACGCTTCTCTACCGTACCTTCTTCGGCTTCCAGAACCAGATGGGCGACCGCTCCATGGGCGCCACCATCGCCGCCGTGATGTTCCTCATCATCCTAGCCGGCGTCTCCCTTTATCTCTTCGTCATCCAGCGGCGCATGCGTCGCTATCAATTCTAGGAGCGCAAAGATGTCGAAAGCCCGCTCCGCGCCGCTGCGCACCGCGCTCATCCACCTCGCGCTGATCGCCTATACCATTGTTGCGCTTTTCCCGGTCTTCCTGACCCTGGTCAACTCGTTCAAGAGCCGCAACGCCATCTTCCGCGAACCGATGGCGCTACCGACGCCCTCGACCTTCAGCCTCGTCGGTTACGAGACGGTGCTCCAGCAGGGCGATTTCCTCGGCTATTTCCAGAACAGCCTGATCGTCACGGTTGCCTCCATCGCTCTGGTCCTGCTGTTCGGCGCGATGGCGGCGTTCGCGCTGTCGGAATATCGTTTCCGCGGCAACACGCTGCTCGGGCTCTACCTGGCGCTCGGCATCATGATCCCGATCCGCCTGGGTACGGTGGCGATCCTGCAGGGCATGGTGGCCGCCGGCCTTGTCAATACGCTGACCTCGCTCATTCTCGTCTACACCGCCCAAGGACTGCCGCTCGCAATCTTCATCCTTTCGGAATTCATGCGGACCGTATCCGACGATTTGAAGAATGCCGGTCGGATCGACGGTCTCTCGGAATATTCGATTTTCTTCCGCCTCGTCCTGCCGCTGGTCAGGCCCGCCATGGCGACGGTCGCGGTCTTCACCATGATCCCGATCTGGAACGATCTCTGGTTCCCGTTGATCCTCGCCCCGGGCGAGTCGACCAAGACGGTGACCCTCGGCGCCCAGATGTTCATCGGCCAGTTCGTCACCAATTGGAATGCGGTACTGTCGGCGCTGTCGCTCGCGATCCTGCCGGTCATGGTGCTTTACGTCATCTTCTCGCGGCAATTGATCCGCGGCATCACCTCGGGAGCCGTCAAGTGAATACATCCACTCCTCCCGTCCGCGTGCTCGTCGCAGGTCTCGGCAATATGGGTCGCAGCCACGCGCTCGCTTACCACAACAATCCGGGTTTCGAGATCGTCGGGCTCGTCAACCGCACGAAACGGGATTTGCCGGCGGAACTCGAGGTCTACCCGATCTTCTCGGATTTCGGGGCGGCGCTCGATCAGCTGAAGCCGGATTTTTGCTCGATCAACACCTATTCGGACAGTCATGCGGACTATGCCGTCATGGCATTTGAAGCCGGCTGCCACGTCTTCGTGGAAAAGCCGCTGGCGACCACCGTCGCCGATGCCGAACGTGTCGTTGCAGCGGCGAAAAAGCATGGTCGCAAGCTCGTGATCGGTTACATCCTCCGCCACCATCCTTCCTGGATGCGGCTGATCGAGGAAGCGCGCAAGCTCGGCCCACCCTTCGTCTTCCGCATGAACCTGAACCAGCAGTCGTCGGGCGAAAAATGGGACGTCCACAAGGCGCTGATGCAGACCACCTCGCCGATCGTCGATTGCGGCGTGCATTACGTCGACGTCATGTGCCAGATCACCGATGCCAAGCCGGTCGAGGTCCGCGGCATGGGCCTGCGCATGTCCGAAGAGATTGCGCCGGACATGTATAACTACGGCCATCTGCAGGTGATGTTCGAGGACGGCTCCGTCGGCTGGTACGAGGCGGGTTGGGGTCCGATGATGTCGGAGACGGCCTTCTTCGTGAAAGATGTCATGTCGCCAAGGGGATCGGTCTCTATCCTCGTCGATCACAAGGCCAAGTCCGACGACATCGACACGCATACCAAAACCTCGGTAATCCGTGTCCACAGTGCCGAAACCGGGCCGGACGGCCGATTTATCCGGCCGGATGAAGATCTTTCCATGTCCGGGGAGCCGGATCATCAAAAACTCTGCGACCTCGAACAGGCCTATGTTCTGAAAGCCATCCGCGAGGACATCGATCTCACCCGACATATGGATGATGCCGTGCAGTCGCTCAAAATCTGCCTCGGGGCGGATGAGAGCGTACGCACCGGCAAGCCGATCCGTTTATAAGGAAAACGCCCTTGGGTTCTCTCGAGCTGAAATCCATCCGCAAGGCCTTCGGCACGCACGAGGTGCTGAAAGGCATTGATCTCGATGTCAGGGATGGCGAATTCGTCATTTTCGTAGGCCCGTCGGGTTGCGGTAAATCCACGCTCCTGCGGGTGATTGCCGGGCTTGAGGATGCTACCTCCGGCAGCGTGCGGATCGACGGTGCGGAAGTGATCAACACGCCGCCGGCAAAGCGCGGTATCGCTATGGTCTTCCAGTCATACGCGCTTTATCCCCACCTCAACGTCAAGGACAATATGGGTCTTGGCCTCAAGCAGGCCGGGACCGAGAGAGCGGAGATCGACGCGCGCGTCGGCAAGGCGTCGACCATGCTGTCGCTCGATCCCTATCTCGCCCGCCGCCCGGCCGAATTGTCCGGCGGTCAGCGCCAGCGGGTCGCCATCGGCCGAGCCATCGTGCGCGAACCGAAGCTTTTCCTGTTCGACGAGCCGCTCTCGAACCTCGACGCGGCGCTCCGCGTCCAGACGCGGCTGGAGATCGCAGGCCTCCACCGGCGGCTGAAGGCGACGATGATTTATGTGACGCACGACCAGGTCGAGGCGATGACACTCGCTGACAAGATCGTGGTGTTGAACGGCGGTGCGATCGAGCAGATCGGCTCTCCCATGGAACTCTACAACAAACCGGCAAATACCTTTGTCGCCGGCTTCATCGGCTCCCCGCAGATGAATTTCATAGCGGCGGAAAAGCTTGGTCCTTCGGAAGCCAAAACGATCGGCATCCGCCCGGAGCATATCGCCCTTGCGCGCGAAAGCGGCGACTGGAAGGGCAAGGTGATTCACGTGGAGCACCTCGGCGCCGATACTATCGTCTATCTGGAAACGGAGATGACGGGCCTCCTGACCGTGCGGCTGTTCGGCGAGCATCGCTATGCGCCGGATGACGTGGTTTATGCCACCCCGGACAAGGCGAGCCTTCACCGGTTCGACACCAACGGTCGGGCGATTGCTTGATCTGCGAGGGGGAGCAACATCGAGCTCCGGCCGGTTTCGGCGAGCATCACGAGATGGAGGGCGATCGGGGAAAGCCGTGCACCAAAGCCGGTCAGCAAGACGACGTGAACGGATGTGAACGGAAATTGCGGAGATCAGCCGAACTTTCGGCAAGCCTTAGCGTTATCAGGGAACAAGGAGGCGCATATGCACGCTTTATTGTTCATTCTGGCCTGCATCGCGGTTTTGACCGGCCTGTTCACAGTGATTATCCGGCAAATGGCCGAAGTCCGCAGGCGGCGGTATCGGGACGAGCTGCTGATGGACAGATTTTTGTCTGCCCGCGAGCGACGGGCGGAGAGGGCTGCAAGGCATAGGCGCGCCTGCAATCGCCGCATAAGCTTCCTTGTAAAGCCAAGCCTGCGCCTGGTCAGACGTTCAATATCATCCCGCATGGGAGAAGGAAGTTCTTTGTCTGGAAAGAAGATTTGGTGGAGCTAAGCGGGATCGAACCGCTGACCTCTTGCATGCCATGCAAGCGCTCTCCCAGCTGAGCTATAGCCCCATCAGGGTGGTCCGGCATCTTCCGGTCCTGGGAACTCCAGGGCGTCAGTCCTCTGGAGTGGCGGCTTCATACTTCCGGTTTCCGGAGAGTGCAAGCCGAAAATTTCAAGCCCGGCAATTTTTATTGTTTTGCCGGGCTTTATCATGAATTGACGGTCAGACTTCGTCGTCGTCGCCGGTCACGCCGATGATGCCGGACATGTCGTCGTCTTCATCGTCTTCGTCGGCTTCCAGGAAGGTGTCGTCGTCGTCATCGCCGAGATCTACGTCGTCGTCGCCGATGTCAGGCAGATCGTCGCCGCCGGCGGCTTCGTCGCCCTCTTCGAGCGAGACCAGCTCGACTTCAGGATTTTCGGTATCGACTTCCTGAACGTCCTCTTCCTCGGCCTGTTCCATCTTCACAGCGACGCTGTTTTCTTCGAAGAAGGACAGCGGCCAGGATTTGCCGGTATAAGGAGAGACCACGGGATCGCGGTTCAGGTCATAAAATTTCTTGCCGGTATCGGGGTCGGTGCGCTTGGTTCCGAGTTCCGCTTTTGCCACAGTCAGAGCCTCATGAGGATGGCCGAATAGATCGGCTCGCCGCCTGAGCGGCTTCTATTGGGTGAAAAATCTAAGCCGGTCCCCATAAGGCCTGCGCCCTTTGATGTCAAAGACAAACTTTCAGGCGTGCCGTCAATGCGGCAGCCGTGATCTTGGTGGCCTGATGTGGTAGGCCTGTCCATATCGTTTTCCACGAGAACGCGATGTATCAGCGCCCATTTTTTCGCGAAAGGAATTTGCATTGCCGCGGCCGGAACGGCCGGCACGCTGTGGTTATGGAGTTGCGACGGGACTTGATGAGATGCCCGATAAGCGCGATATGGCAAACCAACCCCCGCCGTGACGATCCGTTGCGCGCAAGCCTGAGTTTGAGAAATTGACGCCTGGAATGATCATCGCCATCGACGGACCTGCCGCAGCAGGAAAAGGCACGCTGTCCCGCATGATTGCCGAGACATACGGCTTCCACCATCTCGATACGGGTCTGACCTATCGCGCCACCGCCAAGGCGATGCTGGATTCAGGCATGCCGCTGGATGACGAGAAGGTGGCGGAGAAGGTGGCGAGGGAAGTAGAACTTGCAGGACTTGATCGCGATGTCCTGTCCAGCCACGCGATCGGAGAGGCGGCTTCCAGGATCGCTGTAATCCCGGCAGTTCGCAGTGCCCTCGTCGAGGCGCAGCGCGCGTTTTCGCTCAGAGAGCCGGGAACCGTGCTGGATGGCCGGGACATCGGAACAGTCGTTTGCCCCGATGCGCCGGTGAAGCTCTATGTCACGGCCTCGCCGGAGGTACGGGCAAGGCGCCGCTACGACGAGATTGTCGGCAAGGGTGGCGTGGCCGATTACCACCGTATCTTCGACGAGGTGAAGATGCGCGACGGGCGGGACATGGGCCGTGCCGACAGTCCCTTGAGGCCGGCCGACGATGCGCACTTGCTTGATACGTCGGAAATGAGTATAGAGGCCGCGTTTCAGGCAGCGAAGGCCATTATCGACGCGGTCCTGGAGAAAAAATAGCCCGAAGTTCAGTCCCCGCGCCGGATTGCCTCCCTTGAGAGAGGCGGACTTGAACCTTCGGACATGTGCAACACGAACCACCGGCGCAGCCAGTGCCCTTGTTAGCGGCACTCTAGGAGATTTCATGGCAGTATCTAATCCCACGCGGGAGGACTTCGCAGCCCTCCTCGAAGAATCCTTTTCCAAGACCGATCTGGCCGAAGGCTATGTTGCCAAGGGCATTGTGACGGCGATCGAAAAGGATGTTGCGGTCGTTGACGTCGGCCTCAAGGTCGAAGGCCGCATCGCGCTGAAGGAATTCGGCGCCAAGGGCAAAGACGGTTCGCTGAAGGTCGGCGACGAAGTCGAAGTTTATGTCGAGCGCATCGAAAATGCTCTCGGCGAAGCGGTTCTTTCCCGTGAGAAGGCTCGCCGCGAAGAAAGCTGGGTCAAGCTCGAAGCCAAGTTCGAAGCTGGCGAGCGCGTCGAAGGCGTTATCTTCAACCAGGTCAAGGGTGGCTTCACCGTCGATCTCGACGGCGCCGTTGCCTTCCTTCCGCGTTCGCAGGTCGACATCCGTCCGATCCGCGACGTTACCCCGCTCATGCACAACCCGCAGCCCTTCGAAATCCTCAAGATGGACAAGCGCCGCGGCAACATCGTTGTTTCGCGCCGCACGGTTCTGGAAGAGTCCCGCGCCGAGCAGCGTTCTGAAATCGTTCAGAACCTCGAAGAAGGCCAGGTTGTTGACGGCGTCGTCAAGAACATCACCGATTACGGTGCGTTCGTTGACCTCGGCGGCATCGACGGCCTGCTGCACGTCACCGACATGGCATGGCGCCGCGTCAACCATCCGTCGGAAATCCTGAACATCGGCCAGCAGGTCAAGGTTCAGATCATCCGCATCAACCAGGAAACCCACCGCATCTCGCTCGGCATGAAGCAGCTCGAGTCGGATCCGTGGGATGGCATCTCGGCCAAGTACCCGGTCGGCAAGAAGATTTCCGGTACCGTCACGAACATCACCGACTACGGTGCGTTCGTCGAGCTGGAGCCGGGCATCGAAGGCCTGATCCACATCTCCGAAATGTCCTGGACCAAGAAGAACGTCCATCCCGGCAAGATCCTGTCCACGAGCCAGGAAGTCGACGTTGTCGTTCTCGAAGTCGATCCGTCGAAGCGCCGCATCTCGCTCGGCCTCAAGCAGACGCTGGAAAACCCGTGGCAGGCATTCGCCTACAGCCACCCGGCCGGCACTGAAGTTGAGGGCGAAGTTAAGAACAAGACCGAATTCGGTCTGTTCATCGGCCTCGAAGGCGATGTCGACGGCATGGTTCACCTCTCGGACCTCGACTGGAACCGTCCGGGCGAACAGGTCATCGAGGAGTTCAACAAGGGCGACGTCGTCAAGGCTGTCGTTCTCGATGTGGACGTCGACAAGGAGCGCATCTCGCTCGGCATCAAGCAGCTCGGCCGCGACTCGGTCGGCGAAGCTGCCGCTTCCGGTGAACTGCGCAAGAATGCTGTCGTCTCGTGCGAAGTCATCGCCGTCAACGACGGTGGCGTAGAGGTTCGTCTCGTCAACCACGAAGACATCACCTCCTTCATCCGCCGCAACGACCTGGCACGCGATCGCGACGATCAGCGTCCGGAGCGTTTCTCCGTTGGCCAGGTTTTCGACGCCCGCGTCGTCAACTGGTCCAAGAAGGACCGCAAGGTCATGCTGTCGATCAAGGCTCTCGAGATCGCAGAAGAGAAGGAAGCAGTCGCTCAGTTCGGTTCGTCCGATAGCGGCGCTTCGCTCGGCGACATTCTCGGCGCGGCTCTGAAGAACCGCGGCAACAACGAGTAATCGACGCCTCGTAGGAAATAAGAAGCCGCCGGATCGAAAGTCCGGCGGCTTTTTTCATGCCCGTTTGTCGCCATCCCCATCCTCGAGTTGACCCCGGGGATGGCCTAAGGATCAGGCCCAGCCTGCCATGCGCCAGTAAAGGTCGTTCGCGCGGCCTTCCTCCTCGGCATTCTCGCCGGGAGTATTGTCTTCGGCGTCGTCGCCCGCGTCTTCCGTCTCACGGTCGTCCTCGAAGGCCTGTTCGCCCGGCGAATGCTGTTGCTCGGCGTCCTCGTCTGTTGCCGATACCGCCCGGGTCTTGCGCTCCTCGGGATCCCGCTCGCGCTCCTCCGGCGGATAGGGGACATAGGGCAGCGGCACGCCGTCGCGGAAAACCTGCGGCGGCACCAGAGGAAGTGTCATTTGTTCGGCGCTATCTCCCGCGGTGCTGGCGGCTTGGCTGCTGGCGCTGGATTGTGTCGCGGCCGGCTTGCCGGCAGGAGCCGTGTCCTCCTGGCCCTCGTAAGACGGGCTTGCCCGCCCGGCGAGGAACTCGTTGGTCGTCTCTTCCGGCTCAGCTACAGGCTGTGCCAGGGTTTCGCTGTCGAGCAGCTCCTCCAGTGCCTGCTGCTCGGGCGAGGGTTCCGCAGCAAGCGGTAGAATCTCCAGGAGATCGGAATTGCCTTCTGCGAAAACCTCCGCAAGCCACCCTGTCACGGTTGCTGTTGATGTCCTGTCGGTGCGCGGCGTATCCGCGGTCGTCGGCTGCCTCGGGTCTCTTTGGGAAAGTCTAGCAAGTGCCGGGCCATCATAGAAGACGGGCGCGGATCCCCGCCGCCCGTCCGAACTTTCGGGCCGTGCATTTGGTTCGGAGCCTTCCGGGTGCCGACTGTCGGCGGACGCTGCCGGTTCTTCCTCTCGTGGCGGCGTCGAGAGATCAGGCACATCGCCTTCGGGCAGTCCCGGCGGAATTTCCTGTTCAATCGCCGTCCCCGTATCGATGGCTAAGGTGTTATTGTCCGCCGCAGCCAGCAGGCGTTCCTCCGTCTCCGTCGCAAATGCAGCCAGTCCGTCCTGGAGTTCGGCGGCTTCCGCGCCGGGCTCCGTAGCGGATTGCGGCTGCACCTCGGGACTATCCGCATCCGAACTCTGTAACACGTCGGCGTCCGGAGCGTTGGCGGCGACGGGGGTGCCGCTTGCCTCATCCTGTTCCACCCATGGCCGCTCCCCTGCGATCGAGGCGGGTGCGGCGGGTTCGGTGGGCACCTGCGCCGGAACTGTTTGTTGCGGAAGCGGGGCGGGCGGCTGTTCGGCTCCGGCGTTCTGTCGATAGGAACTCACCACCGCTTTCGCGGCGAGATCGCGGTCGAGCAGCTGCGCAGCCTCCATCCGCATGGCAAAACGCGCCGCATCCGGTCCGGCAGGATTATTGAGAATTTCCGCCAGCAGCCGAAGCGTCACGCCTTTGACGAACTGATTGAGGATACGTTCCAGCGCCGCTCTTTCGGCGGGATTCATGGCTTTGACCGCTTCGGAAATGCGCTGGGCGTAATCCAGAAGGGCTTCGCCTTCGCGGCGGGGCAGCTTGATCAGTTTGCCGATGGTTTCGGCGAAGATGGAAAAGCCCTGAGCGAGCTGAAGTTGAGCCGAGAGCGAGAGGATGTCCAGGCGGCCGCCGGACAATGGCGCCGAAACGGCCGGCTGGGCATTGGCGGAATTATTGGCGACGTCGATCCGCTGACGCACCGGCTGTTGCGATGGCGCGTGATAGTCGACGGATGAGCTTAACGCGGCACGAACCGGAGGCAGCATCGTCCCCTCCATGTCTGATTGCGACGATAGGGCAGCTCGGCCAGCGGTTCTCGTGTTTTCGCAGCGTAGCGGCGCTGCGACCGTAACGCCTCATGGCGTTTCCAATGCCGATATATGAGAGATAGTGTGGAGCCAAAAGGTTAACGTTTCGCTAACAGGCCACGGATTTCGCTCACGAATGAGCGAAATGTCCATAAACGATACAGTGGAAAAATTCGGGCTAGTTGAGGGTCACGCAGCCAACTTCTTCTTCAACAGCTCGTAGATGCCGATGTCGTCGACATGGATGGGCAGAATGTCGGCTGAGGTTTCGAGGGTTTTCTCGCTGATCGCCTCGATGGCCGCCTCGGCTGCAAGTTCGCTCGTCGGAGCCTCTTCCTTCAGTACGGCCGCGGTGGTGCTTTCGTCGTCAGCGGAGGCTTCTTCGGCAACGGAGCCTTCCGTTCCGGAACTGTCGATCTGTTCCGCGGCGGCCGCGAAAACGGCGAGGAGGGTGGTGTCGTCGGCTCCTGCTGCAGGCTGGGAACCATCGTTGCCAGACGGTTCCGCGGCCTTGTCGTTCTTCTCTTCGACGAGGTCCTGGACCTTTTGAACGTCCTCGAGCTTCTTGCCGGCTTCCGCAGCCGCGATGTCTTCAGCGCGTTCGGCACGGGTTTCCTCGTCCTCCACGCGCGTGGGATCGTAACCCTGGGGGCCGAGTTTCAGCTCTTCGAGCGTCTTCGGATCGGCCACATTTTCGAGACGCTGAACAACCCTCTCGACCTCCGTGTCGAGTTTGCCGCCGTTCGCTTTTCTGGTCAGGCCATCCACCAGCCGTGCGTTGGCGTCTCCATAGGGATTCTTGATCGCCGCCAGCAGGGTATCCATGGTGATGCCCAGGTCGTCGAGGCCGAGATGGTCCGCAAGCTCGCTGACCTCGTCCGGCATCATCGACTTCAATGCATCCTCCAGTGCCTTGCCGAGCCGGTAGGAGGAGCGTGCCTCCTCCGTATCGATGCCGAGCTTGGCAGCCAAACGGTCGACGAGTTCGATCTTCAGTTCGTTCGGATCGGTCTGGTTGGCACCGAAAAGGGCTGACGCTATCTTTTCATTGGCGCGCTTGGCATCTTCGCTGGCGCTGATGCGCGCTTCGGCGATCGGGTCCCGCTCCTTGCCCGTGCGCTCCGCTTCCTCTTTCCTGCGCTGCTCCTCGACGCTTTCGAGCATCGATTGCATCACGTTGGTCGCGGCAAGCCCATAGGTCTGCTGGGTGGGAAGCAACATTGGCCGAGTCCGGTCTCGTTGGAAGATACACCGTCGGTGAAAATAGCCGTGCAGGGTTAACGAGAAGCTACCGGTCCGGTGTTTGTTCCAGCACCGCTGGTGGCCGCGGTTTGACGACGAGGGTCACCAGCACGAAACTGACGAAGAGAAGCAGATACCAGGATCCAAGCTTGCCGAACGAGACCATGTGCCAGACCTTCTGCGTCGGGTAGATCCATGTGCCGGTAATCGTCCCGATATTCTCCGCCAGCCACAGGAAGATCGAGGAGAAGAAAGCGGCGACGACCAGCGGCATGTGGAGCGTCGTCCGGTCGGTCGTGAAGTGGATGTCCACCCGCCGGAAGACCATCACCGTCATTGCGAAAAGCAGGTACCGGATGTCGGGCAGGTAGTGATGGCTGAAGAAGTTGATGTAGATCGCAATCGCCAGCAGATAGGTCTGCCATATGGGCGGGTAGTGGGTGAACCGCATGTCGAAGACCCGGATCGTCCGGGCCATGAACGAGCCGACCGAAGCGTACATGAAGCCGGAAAACAACGGCACGCCGGCGATCTGGATAAGCGAGGGCTCCGGATAGGCCCATGACCCCATCTGCACCTTGAATATTTCCATGACGGTGCCGGTGAGGTGATAGACCAGGATGACCTTGGCCTCATCCAGGCTTTCCATCTTGAAGCGCAGGAAGAGCACCTGGATCGCCAATGCGGCGATAAACAGGAAATCGTAGCGATGAAGCAGCCATTCAGGCTGCCACATGAGCTTCGTCAGCAGGATCAGGCCAAGCATGATCGCGGCGAAGAGGCAGGCCCATGCCTGTTTCAGCCCGAACAGAATGAATTCCGAAAGCCACCACGGAAGAGGGGCCAGCGCCCGGCGGATAACCAGCCGTAGCGGCTCGAGATAGGGGCCGGTCTCGTGTGGTCGCCGGCGTTTTGGAACATTCTGCTCCATCAGCTATGGGCGAATATATCCGTTTCTTCCCAACCGAGCAGATCCAGCTTTGCCCGTGTCGGCAGGAATTCGAAACACGCCTTGGCGAGCTCACTCCGGTTGTCGCGGATGAGGCGCTCGTTCAGCTTGTCGCGCAACGCGTGCAGATGCAGCACATCGGAGGCGGCATATTCGAGCTGAGCCACGGACAATATTTCGGCCGCCCAGTCGGATTGCTGCTGCGCCTTGGAAACATCGATATCGAGAAGTTCCTTGAGATTGTCCTTCAAACCATGCCGGTCGGTATAGGTGCGCGTAAGCCTGGAGGCGATCTTGGTGCAGAAGACGGGCGTTGTCGTGACTCCGAACGTCTGGAAGAGGACGGCGATATCGAACCGTCCGTAATGGAAGATTTTCTGCTGAGCCGGGTCCGCGAGCAGGGCGACGAGGTTCGGCGCCTCGTTCTGGCCCGCTGCGATGCGAATTACGTCCGCCGAGCCGTCCCCGGGAGAAAGTTGCACGACGCAGAGGCGGTCGCGGCGGGGTATGAGGCCGAGCGTTTCCGTGTCGATAGCGATCGATCCCGTATAGCGGGCCGCGTCCGCCGGGGAGATATCCCCCTCGTGATATCGAATTTCCGCCATGGCTGCCTCCATACGCCTTTCCGTTTCGTCGATTCGCTATACATCATGTTTTTGAGGGCGGCGCTACGATGTCGAGACACAGAGAACGCGCCGCTTCGCCACGATTTGACGAGCGACGGTCCGGAGCGAGAGCAAATGCTCAGCTCTGCGCTGGACGCATTGCTGCATTGCAACAAGGTGACTTGGCGAGCTTAATCGATTAGCCTATATCTTGGTCATCGAGCGACGCACTCCTCCTCCCAGTGTCGCTTGATACGGATCGGCAACATCCTCCTCCTCCCAGTTGTCGATCAAGTTTAAAGCCTGGCGCACCTCCTCCCGCGCCAGGCTTTTTCATTTTCAGCCTCTCGCTTCCTCCGATATTTCTGCTTTCTTGTGATGTCAGCGCCCCGCGCGTCGGCCTGCTTTCGGCCGTCACGTATGTGTCATGGCCCGGCGATATAGAAACTTGCCTTTCCCACTGCACTTTTTGTGAGGTTACTATGCGCAAGTTTTTTGCCGCCCTGGTGGTTTCCACCGTTCTTGCCGGTACCGGCCACGCTGCCAGCATCTATCCCATTGATCGCGCGACGATCCTTGCCGGATCGCCTTTCGATTTCAAGGTCGAGTTCGGCAATGTCGTGAAGCCGGAAGACGTCAAGATCACGATCAACGGTCAGGACTACAAGTCGGTTCTCGGCAAGGACGCCCAGTTCGTTGCGGAAGAAAAAAACAAGGACAAGATCCTTGGTTCTTCCGTCATCCTGCGTGGCGTGACGATTGCCAACGCCGGCGACTACAAGGTTGAAATTGCAGCCGGTGCCGAAACCAAAAAGGTAACCTGGAACGTTTACGGCACCGCAGACAAGCCTGCCGCCAAAAACGTCATCTTCTTCCTCGGCGACGGTCTGTCGGTCGCGCATCGCACGGCCGCCCGCATCATGTCCAAGGGCGTGACCGAAGGCAAAGCAAACGGCCGCCTCAATATGGACAGCCTCGACCGGATGGCCTTCATCGGCACATCGGCGGCCGATTCCGTCACCACCGACTCGGCAAACACGATGTCTGCCTACATGACCGGCCACAAGGGCGCTGTGAACTCGCTCGGCGTCTATGCCGACCGCACGCCAGACACCCTGGACGACCCGAAGGTCGAAACCCTCGGGGAAGCACTACGCCGCCAGACCAACAAGGCAATCGGCATCGTCGCGACTTCCGAGATCCAGGATGCCACCCCGGCCGCGATCGTGTCCCATACCCGTCGTCGCGACGACAAGGCCGAAATCACCGGCATGCTTCTGGACGTGAAGCCGGAAGTCGTCCTTGGCGGCGGTTCCGCCTATTTCCTGCCGCAGGCCACCAACGGCTCGAAGCGCAAGGACGACAAGGATTACATCAAGCTGTTCCAGGATGCCGGTTACAAACTCGCGACCGACAAGACCGAACTTGCTTCCGCTGCAGGCTCCGACAAGGTCCTCGGCCTGTTCCACACCGGCAACATGGACGTAACCTGGGACCGCGAGTTCTCCAAGAAGGGAAGCGTCGGCAAGTTCCCGAACCAGCCGGGCCTGGTGGAAATGACAAAGGCCGCACTCGACAATCTTTCGAAGAGCCCGAACGGCTTCTTCCTGATGGTCGAAGCGTCCAATATCGACAAGATGACCCATCCGCTCGATAACGAACGCGCGGTCATTGATACGATCGAATTCGACCAAGCAATCGGCGTTGCCCAGGACTTCATCGCCAAGAACCCCGACACCCTTCTCGTCGTGACCGGTGACCATACCCACGGCATCACCATCGTCGGCACCGTGGACGACACTGTCGAGGGTACGGAGATGCGTGAAAAGGTAGGCGGTCGCTCCTTCACCAACTATACCGACGAAAACAAGGACGGTTACCCGGACAAGCTCGACGTGACGAAGCGTCTGGCCATGTTCGTCAGCAACTATCCTGACCACTACGAAACCTTCCGTCCGAAGCTCGACGGCCCGTTCACCCCTGCCCTTCAGAACGACAAGAAGGAATATGTGGCAAACGAGGCCTACAAGGATGTTCCCGGCGCCGTATTCGTGCAGGGCAACCTGCCGAAGGGTGCGGCAAGCGGTGCACATACCGTTGACGACGTGGTCCTCCAGGCAACCGGCCCCGGCTCGGAAGGCTTCAAGGGCTACATGGAGCAGAGCGACGTCTACAAGGTCCTGGCCGACGCGCTCGCGCTGGGCGTGAAGCAGACCAACTAAAACGAAAAGGGCGGCATGTCTTCGTTTCGGCCTGCCGCCCTGCCTCTCGGTTCAGTACCGCTTGCTTTGCGGGTTGGCAGGGGGCAAACAGTCGGTATGGCAATGATGGAGGGCCGCATGGCAAAGGTGTTTGAGGCGCAGTTCAATCGCCGCTGGACGCTGAGATTCATGGCGGGTCTGCCGTTGTTGATCGCAGGAGGACGGGCTTCGGCGTCCGAAGATCTGACTTTTGATGACCTGTATGGCAAGGTCAGCGTTCTGGGGCTCGAGTTTTCCGAAAAGGTGAAGGCGCTGGCTGGAAAGCCGGTCGGGATGCGCGGTTTTATGGCGCCGCCTTTGAAGGCGGAGGCTCAGTTCTTTGTCCTCACCGAAGTGCCGATGTCGATCTGCCCCTTCTGCTCGTCCGATTCCGATTGGCCGGACAATATCGTGGTCGTCTACCTTCACCGGAAGCAGACATTCACTCCCCCCAACGAAACGATCGAAGTCCGCGGCGTGTTGGAAGTCGGCTCATGGACGGACCCGGAAACCGGCTTCGTCAGCCGTCTGAGGATCCGCGACGCCGCATATCAGGCCGTCTGAACATGCTTTCCTTGCGCATTGAAGATCTGGCCAAATCTTTTCCAGGGCTCAGCGGTCCCGTCCTGGAGATTGCCTCGCTTACCATCACTCCCGGCAGTCGCGTGGCCGTGACGGGTGGATCCGGCTCCGGCAAGAGCACTTTTGTCAATCTCATTACCGGCCTTGAGCGCGCAACATCCGGCAAACTTGTTTGGAACGGTGACGATATCAGCCGGGTTTCCGAAGCGGCGCGGGACCGGTGGCGTGCCCGGCATGTCGGGCTCGTGATGCAGGATTTTCACCTCTTCCCCGGCCTTTCCGCTTTCGAAAACATCCTGCTGCCGGCAAGGCTCGCACGGGTAGCGGATGCCGTGACCATCGGGCGGGCAAGGGAGCTTCTGGCAACCGTCGGCCTTCTCCGGCCGGATCAGCGCATCGAAACCATGTCGCGTGGCGAAATGCAGCGCGTCGCCATTGCCCGCGCGCTCCTCCGCAAGCCCGGCGTGATCGTCGCGGACGAACCGACCGCCAGCCTTGACGCCGAGGCTGGGGAAGCGGTCGGCCGGCTGCTTCTCGATTTGGCGGAGCAGGCGGGCACGACCCTCATCGTTGTCTCGCATGACCAGCGATTGATCAATCGGCTGGATCGTCGGCTGACGTTTCAGGCGGGACGTATCGTTTCTGATTCTGTTTCGGACGAGGTGGCGGCATGATGCGGTTCATCCTCGCTGACCTTCGCCGCCTTTGGGCGGGTGCCACGGTCGTTGTCCTGCTGGTGGCACTTGCGACGGCTCTTGGCGTCACGGTCACGCTTCAGGAGCGCGCGCTGCGTCTTGGCAGTGCCCGGGCTGCCGACAAGTTCGACCTGGTCATCGGCGCGGCCGGCAGCGAGACCCAGCTTGTCCTTTCCTCCGTCTTCCTGCAGCCGGCGCCCCTCCCGTTGATGTCGGGCGATGTTCTGGCGAAGCTGTCGAAGGACCCGCGTGTTGCCTGGGCTGCGCCAGTCGGTTTCGGCGATTCTTTTGCCGGCTATCCTTTGGTCGGCACGACGCGTTCGCTGATCTCGAGCACGGTCTCCGGTTTTGCCGAAGGCGGCATGTTCGGCAAGGAAGGCGAAGCCGTCATCGGTGCTGCCGTCAAGCTCCCGGTCGGCGGAGAGGTCAAGCCGATGCATGGATCGGCCGCCACAGGCGGCGAAACCCATGCCGGCGTGGCCTATCGCATCACTGGCAGGCTGCAGCCGACCGGCACGCCGTGGGATCGCGCCATTCTCGTCCCGATCCAGGCCGTCTGGCATGTCCATGGCCTTGGTCATGAACATGGCGAGGAAGAAGAGCACGACGGGGAAGCAGCGCCGGCGATAACCCGTGCTGCGGCGACCACCGACGAGCATGGGCACAGTCTTTTCGAGGCCGTACGCGAACAGGATCATGAGCATGACCACGGCCACGTGCACGAGGCGGCAGCGGCCGCCGGCCAGGGCGAGCATGGAGAGGGAGAGGAAAATCCCGATCATCATGGGATTGATCCGGATGCACCCATCGTCGAAGACTTTGCCACGGATGGACCGGGCCTGCCTGCGGTTCTCGTGAAGCCGAAAACGATCGCCGATGCCTACAAGCTCCGGCAGGAATATCGCAATGGCAATACGCTGGCGGTCTTTCCCGGCGAGGTGCTGACCAATCTTTATGGGACGCTGGGCGACGCCAAACTGGTGCTCGGCGCTGTTGCGGCAGGTTCCCAGGGCCTTGTGGCAGCCGCTCTCGTCCTTGTGACCGTCACCCATATCGCTCAGCGGCGGCGCCAGATCGGGGCCTTGCGCGCTTTCGGAGCGCCGCGATCCTCTGTGTTTGCTATCGTCTGGCTGGAGCTCTTCCTGCTGATCGCTCTCGGTGTCGGCCTTGGCTTTCTGATTGGCCTTTTTGCCGCGCAGATGATCGGCAGCGTCTTCACGGATCAGAGCGGCATCGTTCTCCCGGTCGGCTTTACGGACGAGGACTTGAAGAGCGCCATGCTTCTCCTCGCCACGTCAGCCGTTCTCGCCGCGATCCCTGCCGTCCTCGCGTATCGACAGCCGCCGGCCGCAGCACTGCGGGCCTAAACCAGAGCCTTGATCGAAGTGAGGACTTCGTCGTCGATATGGAGCCCGGATTCGATTGCTTTACGCCGGGCATTCTGGCCACGGCGACCGGGCAGGCGAACGCCCTCTTCGGAGACCATCTCTCGCGCCAGTTCAGCGATCCGTTCGCCGGCCGAAGCCGTGCCGGCAGCGGGATCGATGACAACAAGCATCTGGCCGACTGAAGGCGGCGCACCTTTCTCCTCCATGAACGAACTCGCTTCACGGGAGAAGTTCGAGCCCGTCAGCCCTGCTGCAAGGATCTCGACCATCAGCGCGAGCGCCGCGCCCTTGGCTCCGCCGGATGGCGCCATGACGCCCCTGAGCGCCTCATTCGGGTCCGTGGTGGGGTTGCCATCGGCATCGAATGCCCAGCCTTCCGGAATGCTTTCTCCTTTCTGCCGGGCCGCCATGATCTTGCCGGCCGCGACCGTCGAAAGCGCCAGATCGATGACCAGCGGATCGTCACCCGCAACGGGCGTCGCAAAGGCGATCGGATTGGTGCCGAAGAGCCGCTTCCTTCCGCCCCAGGCCGCCATGGAAGCCGGGGCATTCGCAAACATCAGCGCTGTCAGGCCTTGTTCGGCGAAGCGCTCCACCGTCAGCGCCATCACGCCGGCATGATGCGAGCGATGGATGAGGCAAAGCGCGATGCCCTGCTCCCGGGCAATCTCCGGAAGCCGCTCCACGGCAAGGTCGAAGGCCGGATAGGCATAACCGAGCGCGGCATCGACGGTGAGCACTGCCGGCCGGGGACGGGAAGCGACATATCGTGCCCTGCCGTCCACCTTGCCGCTCCGGGCTTGACCGATATAGGCGGGTACGCGGCGCAGCCCGTGCCCGTATTGCCCTGCCGCTTCTGCCTGCACCAGCGCATGTGCGACGGATCGGGCGGTTTCGGGCAAAACGCCATTGGCTTCGAAGGCCGCTTGAACCAGCGTTTCGGCTTCTTTGAGAGGCATATGCATATCTGGAATATCCGGATCAGATCAGCGAAGGATATTCCGCATATAGCCGATCGTTATTCGCAGGTCAGCGGCTGATCGAGATAACTCGCTACTCCGGTCGGCGGAGCAGGGATCGGAGAAGCGCGCCGCACGGCCGAAACGATGTAATTGTCGATCGCCGAGTCGCCGGATGACCGCAATACCGAGACATTGGTGACAGCTCCCCCGCCATCGAAATTGAAGCGCACGGTGGTGCTGCCCGTGCTGTTGCCCGGGCACTTGCGTGCATTTCTGGCAATCTTGGCCTGCACACGCGATTTCCATTTCGCCGGCGAGACGGACGGCGCGATGGAACCGGTGGAGGTCTGGGTTGCTGCCGTCCGGTCGGACTCCTTCGCCTGAATTTTTGCCTCGGCCATTTCCTGGCGAGCCTGCTGTTGCTGCTGTTTCGGTTTCTGAACCTTCTTGACCGGCTCTTTCTTCGGCTCGGGTTTCTTTGTCTCTTCCGGTTTCTCAGCCGGAGGCGGCTCGGGCCGCATCATTGGCAAAGGCACCTCGACATTTTCCAGCGCCGCGGTCATCTGCTGCTCGATGGGATCGATCTCCTCGATCGGCTCCGGCGTGGGCTCGGGAATGGTTTCGGTAACCTCGGGCGTAGGCTGCGGTTCCGGCAGAGGTTCCTCGATCACGGGTTCTGGCGGCGTGGGTTCAACCGGTTCCGCAACCTCCTGCGGCGGAGGCTCGACGGGTTCCGGAGGCTGTTCGACCACGGGCTCCGGCGTCGGCTCGGGTTCAGGCTGAGGTTCCTCGACCGGTTGCGGCGGTGGTTCCTCGACCGGCTCCACCTGCTCGCTCTCGACCACCTCTTGGTCCACAGTATCAGGTGAAACCTGTTCTTCTTCGGTGTTGACGGCTTCCGGTTCGGGCGCCAGTTCGATCATGATCGCCGCAGGCGGTGCGTTATCGGCGGGCGCCCCCGGATCTTCCTTGAGCAGATAGGCTGCGCCGCCGACATGCACCGTCAGCATGACCAGGCCGGCGATAGCCCAAAGCGTCAGCTCGCCGACGCGTCCGGCAGGACCAGTCTGCGAGACGACGAGGCTCATGGATTGCCTCCCGCTGCAGGAGCCGCCGGCTGCGCCTGTGGAACCGCGGCCGGCGTTTGTCCATCGTTTGTTTGAGACACCGCCGGAGCTTGCGAGGCCGGCAGGGTTTCGAGCCCGACGAGCGCGATCTTCAGATAGCCGGCGTCGCGAAGCAGGTTCATGACCTCCATGAACTGGCCGTAGCCGACCGCCTTGTCGGCCCGGAGAAAGATGCGCGTATCCTTGTTGCCTTCCGTCATCCGGTCTAGCGACGCTGCAAGCTGTTCGCGCACCACGGCGTCGTTGCCGATGTTGAGGCTAAGGTCTTCCTTGACCGTCAGATAAAGCGGCTCGTCCGGGCGTTCGGCGGGCTTGGCCGTGGAGGCCGGGAGATCGACGTTGACGTCGACGGTCGCAAGCGGCGCGGCCACCATGAAGATGATCAGAAGAACCAGCATGACGTCGATGAATGGCGTCACGTTGATTTCGTGATTTTCGGAAAGCTCGTCGCCGTGATGTTCGCGGATGCCGCCGGCCATGGTCGATCAGCCTCCAGCCACCAGCGATACGGGAGCCTTGCGTCCTCCCGGGGGAATTTTCCTGAAATCGAGATCGCGGCTGACCAGCCGTTCGACGCCGGCGGCGGCGTCCGCCAGAAGCTGCCGGTAACCCGTGATGGACCGCGCGAAGACGTTGTAGATGACGACCGCCGGAATAGCGGCGACGAGTCCGATCGCAGTTGCGAGCAGGGCCTCCGCGATGCCAGGAGCCACCACCGCCAGGTTGGTCGTGTTCGACTGGGAGATGCCGATGAAGGAGTTCATGATGCCCCAGACCGTGCCGAAGAGGCCCACGAACGGCGCCGTAGAGCCGATCGTCGCGAGCACACCGGTGCCACGCGACATGCGGCGACCCGCATAGGCCTCGATGCGCGAAAGGGCCGATCCCACCCGCTCCTTCACCCCATCACCATGCACATGATCGATCGCGGCTTCGGAAAGCTGCATTTCCTCGGCTGCCGCACGCAGCATGAGGGCGGCCGGGCCTCCGCGGCTGCCGGCTGCGCCGACCGCTTCGGAGAGCGTGCGGGACGAGCGGATGATCTTCAGCGTCCTGCCGGCCCGGGTTCGGGCACCGGCAAGCTCCAGCGTCTTGGCAAGCCAGACAGTCCAAGTCACCAGGGAAGCGAAAGCCAGTCCAAGCATCACGCCTTTGACCACCCAGTCCGCGGCCATGAACATGCCCCAGGGAGAAAGGTCATGCGGCAGGTCCGAACGGCGTTCCGGCTCCAGGAATTGGGTGAACACATCGGTTGGCCGCTGCGGGTTGGATGCCGCCGGTGCAGTTGCGGAAGACGCCGGCGGCTCTCCCGGAGACGAGCCGGCAACCGGCGCAACCGCTTCGGGAGCCGGCGTTGCCGGATTTACAGGCGCCTGGGGCGCATTCGCCGGATCGGCCGATGCCTGGGATGTCGCCGCACTCGGGACCGCCGGCGTAACCGGCTGGCTTGGCTGTGGGGGTTGTGAAGCTGTCGTGGCAGCCGGTGGCTGAGTAGCGGCATCGGGGGCAGGGGTTTGCGCCATGCCGGTTGAAGCCGCCAGCATCAGCATCGCCAGGGTCAGGGGAAGCCGGCGCCTGTTCGGCTGGCGCGTCGGAAAAGCGAGCTTCAGGGCAACAGGCATGACAGGCGATACTCCGGACTATTCGACAACGCGATCGGCGGGAGGGCGATCAGTGTCGCCGCAAATGGGTTTCGGAAGAGGGCGGCTGTCGCCCGACTTCGCGATTATGCTGCTACCCGATAATAAACATGACTGGAAATGGCAACTAATAAATCTTGAGAAAATCGATCAAATTCGCCTGAGGCGACAGTTACCGCGCGACCTCCCTCAATGAGGGAGTGATCGCCGTTGATCATTGCCTGATCGGAGGGGATGGCGCGGGGTTTGAGCTATCCGTCCGTCAGCTCGTCCCGGCGGCTACGGGGCCATTATCGGGCCAGCCAGCCGCCATCGACCGGCAGAACCACGCCATGGACATAGTCCGCCGCCGGCGACGCCAGAAAAACGGCCGCTCCGCCAAGTTCTTCGGGCTGGCCCCAGTGGCCTGCGGGGATGCGGCCGAGGATAGCGGAATTGCGGTCGGGATCGTTGCGAAGCGCTTCGGTATTGTTGGTGGAGAAATAACCAGGAGCGATCGCGTTCACGTTGATGCCCTTGCCGGCCCATTCGCAGGCGAGCAGGCGCGTCAACCCGGCCAAGCCGCTCTTGGAAGCGGTATAGGAGGGGATGCGAATGCCGCCCTGGAAGGAGAGAAGGGAGGCGATGTTGATGATCTTGCCACCCCTGCCTTCGCTGATCAGAGGACGGGCGAAGGCCTGGGAAAGGAAGAAAACCGTTTTGAGGTTTACATCCATCACCGCATCCCAGTCGGCTTCGCTGAAATCGATTGCATCGGCCCGGCGGATGATACCGGCGTTGTTGACGAGGATATCGGCGCGGCCGGTCCAGGCAATCGCCTGGTCGATCACGTCCTGAACCGGTTCGATAGTCGAAAGGTCAGCCTTGATGGTGTGGCTTTTCCCGCTACCGGCGGCGGCGATGGCCGCTTCCGTGTCCGCCATCGAGGATCGCCCCACCAGCGCCACGTCCGCGCCCGCGCCGGCGAGTGCTACGGCTATCGCCTGCCCCAGCCCGGTATTGGCACCGGTGACGATTGCCGTCTTGCCGCTCAGGTCGAATGAAACTGCCATGCTGTCCTCCTCAGAAACTTGCAAAATACAGATATAGGGCGATGCTTACCGCCGGAAGCCTTCCGGTAGAAGCTGAAAATTTTTGCCACCTCGCTCTGGTCCGGGCACACGGTGCTCTAGCGGCGGCGGATCAACTCGCGAACGTAACGGATGTAATGCTTCGCTGTCGGGTCGTCCGGAAAAATTCGGCGGGGCAGAAGCAGATGCCCGCCGTCGTGGAAAAGGACCAGCCAGTCGCCCAACTCCATCAACTTGGTCAACCGCTTCGTATCCAGCTCGATCAGCAGACCGTCGCCTCGTGCCCGAACGATATCGGGACCAAATTCTGCGTCGATAGAGCGGATCTCACGCTTTTCCGAGATGATGACCGGCGAGGGTTTCACCTTTCGGAGCTTTTTGACCAAGGCGTCGAAAAACCCGAGCAACCCGAACAGCTTTTGCCGCCGCTCGAAATAGTACTGCACCACAAGAGTGAAGCCTTCCTCCAGTTCCGCGTCGGAAAGCATGTATCGGAAACGCCAGGAGCCGCCCGTGAAGGTCACGGACGGCTCCTGAAATTGCTGAGGCTCGGTGCCGGGCGTCACAGCGTGCGCGTGACGTGCTCGACGCGGAAGCACTCGATGACGTCGCCTGCGCGGATGTCTTCGTAATTCTCGAAGGCCATACCGCATTCCTGACCGACCGGCACTTCCGAGACTTCGTCCTTGAAGCGCTTGAGGGTCTTGAGCTTGCCTTCGTGAATGACGACGTTGTCGCGCACGAGGCGTACGCCTGCACCGCGCTCGACCTTGCCTTCGGTAACGCGGCAACCCGCGACCTTGCCGACCTTGGTGATGTTGAACACCTCCAGGATTTCGGCATTGCCGAGGAAGGTTTCGCGACGTTCCGGAGAGAGCAGACCCGACATCGCCGCCTTCACGTCATCCACCAGGTCGTAGATGATGTTGTAGTAGCGGATCTCGATGCCCGAACGCTCGGCGAAGGTGCGCGCCTGTGCGTTGGCACGGACGTTGAAGCCGATGATCGCCGCATTGGATGCCTCGGCAAGCGAGATATCCGACTCGGTGATCCCGCCTGCGCCCGAATGAACGACGCGAGCACGGACTTCGTCGGTGCCGAGCTTGTCGAGCGCACCGATGATGGCTTCGATCGAACCCTGCACGTCGCCCTTGATGACCAGCGGGAATTCCTTCAGGCCGGAGGCCTGCAGTTGGGTCATCATCTGCTCGAGCGAGCCGCGTGAGCCGGACTGGCGTGCCGCGGCCTTGTCGCGGGCGAGACGCTGGCGATATTCCGAAATCTCGCGGGCACGGCTTTCGTTCTCGACGACAGCGAACCGGTCGCCGGCCGCCGGGGTGCCGGAAAGACCGAGCACTTCGACCGGCATGGCAGGACCGGCTTCCTTCACATGCTCGCCCTTGTCGGTGACGAGCGCCCGGACGCGGCCCCACTGGTCGCCGGCCACGATGATCTGGCCAGGCTTCAGCGTGCCCTTCTGGACGAGGACCGTCGCGACGGAGCCACGGCCGCGGTCGAGCTGTGCTTCGATCACGGTACCCTCGGCCGTTCGGTTCGGATCGGCCTTGAGGTCGAGGATTTCCGCCTGCAGCAGGATCGCTTCGAGCAGCTTGTCGAGGTTGGTGTGGTTCTTCGCCGAAACCTCGACGTCCAGCACCTCACCGCCCATGGATTCGACGAAAACCTCATGCTGCAGAAGCTGTGTGCGCACCTTTTGCGGATCGGCCGTCGGCTTGTCCACCTTGTTGATCGCCACGATGATCGGGACGCCTGCCGCCTTGGCATGGTTGATCGATTCGATCGTCTGCGGCATCACGCTGTCGTCGGCCGCAACCACGAGGATGGCGATGTCGGTCGCCTGCGCACCACGGGCACGCATGGCCGTAAAGGCGGCGTGGCCGGGGGTGTCGATGAAGGTGATCTTCTGACCGTTCTGTTCGACCTGGTAAGCGCCGATATGCTGGGTGATCCCGCCAGCCTCGCCAGCCACCACGTTTGCGTGACGGATGGCGTCGAGCAGCGAGGTCTTGCCGTGGTCGACGTGACCCATGATGGTGACGACCGGCGGGCGCGAAACCATTTCGCCTTCGTCGTCGGCGACGTTGAAGATGCCTTCCTCGACGTCGGATTCCGAAACGCGCTTGACGGTGTGGCCGAATTCCCCGGCGATGAGTTCGGCAAGGTCGGCGTCGATGACGTCGCCCGGCTTCATCATCTGGCCTTCCTTCATCAGGTACTTGATGACATCGACGGCGCGTTCGGACATGCGCTGCGACAGTTCCTGAATGGTGATGGTCTCAGGAAGGATGACTTCGCGCATGACCTTTTCGCGCGTTTCCTGCATCTGGCTGCGGCGGAACTTCTCCTGCCGGCGGCGGGTCGCGGCCATCGAACGACCACGGGCATTGCCGTCTTCGTCCGTGCTGACCGTGGTTACCGTCAGCTTGCCGCGACGGCGATCTTCCTCGACTTTCGGTCGGGCAGGAACCTTGGCGGGTGCTGGCACTGGGACGCGACCGCGGCCAGGTGCACCGCGAGCCGGAGCCCGTTCCTCTTCCTCTTCCTGGCCGGCTCGGCGGCCGCGACCGGCAACTGGCGTTGCAGGTGCCGTCGGGGATGGGCGCGGAGCCTGTGGGCGCGCTTCCTGCGGGCGTCCCGCCGGAGCGGCGGCACGTTCCGCCGGTCTTTCGGCAACCACAGGGGCTGCAGCCGGAGCTGCCTCGGGCTCTTCTTTGGCCGGTTCGGCCTTGGCTTCGGCTGCACGGCGAGCGGCCTCGGCCGCCTCCTCAACCCTGCGGCGTTCGTCTTCGACCCTGCGGCGCTCATCTTCTTCAGCGCGACGCTTGGCTTCCACGACCTCGCGGGCCTGAGCTTCCACGAGCGCCCTGCGGCGGGCTTCCATTTCGCCCGCCGACAGGTCGTGCAGGACCTGCGGACGTTGCGGCTGACGCGGCGGCGGTGCCGATGGGCTAGGCGAAGGGCGCTGCCCTTGCTGGGGAAGCGGACGCTGGCCGCCCTGAGGGGCGGGCTGATGGATCCGCGGTTGCGGATTGACAGGCTGCGGCGCCGGCTGTGCCGCCTCGACGGGTTTTGGAGCCGGAGCTGCGGGCGTAAATACGGGCTTCTCGTCCATTGGCCGGGTCGGCCGGCGCTTTACCGTCTCGACCACGACGGCCTTCGTGCGACCGCGACCCATATCCTGGCGCACGGTACCCTGGCTTACGCCCGTTGGCTTCAGTGAAAGGGTTTTCTTGACGCCGAGTGTCTTGTCGTCTTTGTTGTCGGTCATTCCGTTCCTGTTCCTTCGGACAGGAACGGATGGAAGCCATCAGAACCTGTCGTTCAATTCACGTATTTCGATAATGCGTCCGGCTGAAGCCGGTGACCGCGTCATTGCTTCGGCATGTCGGCGACATCCTTTTTTTGGGACAGGCCGCCTGTGCGGTACTGTTCAAGTAGGTTTGCGCGCTTCACTACACCTTCACCCGCCTGCCCTGCAAGCGCACAAGCATGGATAAAAGCATTCTGACCCATCACTTCGTCCAATTCGGCTCCGGTAAAGAGCAAAAAGGACGGAATATCTTCCCCGGCATCGGTCCCGAGCTTCCAGGCCTTGCGGGCCTGATCGATCTTTCTCACCCCGTCGGCGGCCGCATCCACCGCATGAAACACGGCAAGCGCTGCGCCCGCGCGGACGGCGGCATCCACCTTCATCGCGCCGGAAACGAATTGGCCCGCTTTGCGGGCCAAGTTCATCATGCCGACGAGATCGGCCGCGAGCAGCCTGTCCACCAGCGCGCCGAGATCGGCATCGGCCTTTGCCTCGGCCTTCAGCGCGCGGGCGAAAAGCTTCTTCTGAACCGCCCGGTCAACCAGAGCCCGATCCGCCTTGATCCAGCAGCCGCGGCCGGGAAGCTGACGCTTCAGGTCCGGCACCACGCGCCCGTCCGGGCCGGCGACGAAGCGGATCAGCGCTTCCGGCGAGCAGGTCTCGCGCGTCACGATGCAGGTGCGGTCATTCACGACAATCTCGCTCCGCCCGTCATCGTCGCCGTCTGGCTCGCCTGCGAGCGGGATCATTCCTGCTCGGCGGCATCCGCCTCCTCGACCTGCTCCTGCTGCTGCGCAAGATCCTCTTCGGTAATCCAGCCCGCCAGCAGACGTGCCTGGACGATCATGTTTTCAGCTTCGACGCGCGAAACGTCGAACTTGGAGAAAAGGCCTTCGAACTTCTTCGTTTCGCCGTCCTTGCGTTCGCTCCAGCCGACCAGATCGTCGGCTGCGCAGCCGGCAAAATCCTCGATCGTCTTGATGCCGTCCTCGCCGAGGGCGACCATCATCTGTGCGGTCAGGCCGTCGATCTGACGCAATTCGTCAGCCACGCCGAGTTCCTTGCGCCGGGCGTCGTTCTCAGCCTCGACACGATCCAGATATTCGCGGGCGCGGGTCTGGATTTCGGTCGCCGTGTCTTCGTCGAAGCCTTCGATCGAGGCAATTTCGTCGAGCTCGACATAGGCCAGTTCCTCGACCTGCGCGAAGCCTTCCGACGCAAGAACCTGACCGATCATCTCGTCCACGTCGAGCGCTTCCATGAAAAGGTTGGAGCGTTCGTTGAATTCCTTCTGGCGGCGCTCGGACTCTTCCTGCTCGGTCATGATGTCGATGTCCCAGCCGGTAAGCTGCGACGCGAGGCGAACGTTCTGGCCGCGGCGGCCGATGGCGAGCGACAGCTGTTCGTCCGGCACCACGACTTCGATGCGCTCGGCATCCTCGTCGAGAACCACCTTGGCGACTTCAGCCGGCTGCAGGGCGTTGACGATGAACGACGCCGGATCCTGGCTCCACGGAATGATGTCGATCTTTTCGCCCTGAAGCTCGCCGACAACGGCCTGAACGCGGCTACCACGCATACCGACGCAGGCGCCGACCGGATCGATCGACGAATCGTTGGAGATGACAGCGATCTTGGCGCGCGAACCGGGGTCACGGGCGACCGACTTGATCTGGATGATGCCGTCGTAGATTTCCGGCACTTCCATGGTGAAGAGCTTCACCATGAACTGCGGATGCGTGCGCGACAGGAAGATCTGCGGGCCGCGCTGTTCGCGGCGCACGTCGTAGACATAGGCGCGGACGCGATCGCCATAGCGCATGTTTTCGCGCGGGATCATCTCGTCGCGGCGAATGATGCCTTCGCCACGGCCGAGGTCGACGATGACGTTGCCGTATTCGACGCGCTTGACCGTACCGTTGACGATCTCGCCGACGCGATCCTTGAATTCGTCGAACTGGCGGTCGCGCTCGGCTTCGCGGACTTTCTGCACGATGACCTGCTTGGCCGACTGGGCCGCGATGCGCCCGAAGTCCATCGGCGGCAGCGGGTCGGCAATGAAGTCGCCGATCTTGGCATCCGGGTTGCGGTCACGGGCAAGCGCCAGCGGAATCTGCGTGCCGTAGTCTTCAGCGGCTTCCACCACTTCCAGCAGGCGCTGCAGGCGGATTTCGCCGGTCTTGGAATTGATGTCGGCGCGGATGTTGGTTTCCGAGCCGTAACGGGAGCGGGCAGCCTTCTGAATGGCGTCGGCCATCGCGGCCAGCACGATCTCGCGGTCGATGACCTTTTCGCGCGCCACTGCATCCGCGATCTGCAGAAGTTCAAGCCGGTTCGCACTCACTGCCATTGTCGTTGGTCTCCGTAGGTCGAAAGGTACCTCTCCTCGAGGCTCCTGATTTTTTCTGTTATTCGTCGTCTTCGTCGTTCTGGTTCGCTGCCTGCGTTTTGGCCAGCTTGTCGGCCTTAAGGGCGTCGCGGATCAGATCGTCGGTCAAAATGAGCTTTGCTTCGGCCAGCGCCGAAAATGGGATTTCGATCCTTGGCTGCTCGCCATAGGCGACCTGGTCCCGCTCGATGGTGAAGCCGTCTTCGTCGGCCTCGGTGATCTTGCCGCGGAACCGCTTGCGGTTGTCGATCATGATCGACGTTTCGCATTTGACCAGATGGCCCTTCCAATGGGTGAAATCCGATTTCCGGACCATCGGGCGGTCGATGCCCGGCGAGGACACTTCGAGATGATACGCTTTATCGATCGGATCTTCCACATCAAGAACAGGCGAAATCGCCGTGGAGACGGCCTCGCAGCCTTCGACATCCATGGTTCCGTCGTTGCGCTCGGCCATGATCTGCAGCGTCAGGCCGTTCTGGTTCAGCAAACGGACGCGAACCAGCCGGAAATCCATGGAAGTCAGCACGGGCTCGATGATTTCGGCGATCCTGAGGTCGAGCCCGGTCTCGATGATGAGCCGCGGCTCGTGTTCGGTTTGCGGCATAAGCTCTCCGGCAATCATTGCCGAATCCGGCACTGCCGGGATTCGGGTTGAACCGACCGCCTAACAAAAAAGAGCGGGTCCGGTCGGGCCCACTCTTCATCGGACGATCAAGAATATGGCCTGCATATACGCCCTCATGCCTTGGATTGCAAGAGTCGCCTGTTTCTTTGCCCTGGCTGCTGGAATTTGAATAGGCCCCGTCTATAACGGTTGCGTGACGACGCAGGTAAGTGAGGACGAAAAGTGCCTGACCGGATATCGACCTTGGCTCCCTTCAGGCACGAAACCTTCAGGACCATCTGGATAGCAAGCCTGGCCTCCAATTTTGGAGGGCTGATCCAGGCCGTCGGCGCCGCCTGGATGATGACCTCGATTTCCGATTCGCAGGATATGGTCGCTTTGGTTCAGGCCTCGACCGCTTTGCCGATCATGCTTTTCTCGCTGATTGCGGGTGCTCTCGCCGATAACTTCAACCGGCGCAGCCTGATGCTGACGGCGCAGATCTTCATGTTCGTCGTATCGGTCATTCTCACGCTCTGCGCTTACTTCGCCCTGCTGACGCCATGGCTGCTCCTGGCGTTTACCTTTCTGCTCGGCTGCGGAGTTGCGCTCAACAACCCTTCCTGGCAGGCCTCGGTGGGCGACATGGTCCCCCGTGAGGTGCTGCCCGCAGCCGTGACGATCAACAGCGTCGGCTTCAACATCACCCGCAGCCTTGGTCCGGCCATTGGCGGTGCGATCGTGGCAGCTGCAGGCGCCGCCGCTGCCTTCGCCGTCAATGCATTCAGTTACTTCGCTCTGATCTACGCGCTGTTCCGTTGGAAAATTCCGGTACGCGACAATGCCCTGCCGCGTGAAACGCTGCCGCGCGCGCTTTCGGCCGGGCTCGGCTACGTGGCGATGTCGCCCAACATCCTGAACGTCCTGTTTCGGGGACTGATCTTCGGCCTTTCGGCGAGTGCCATTCTAGCCCTCCTGCCGATCGTGGCGCGCGATCTGGTGGAAGGCGGCCCGCTTACCTACGGCGTCATGCTCGGCGCGTTCGGGGTCGGGGCGATTGCCGGTGCGATGGGCAACTCGCGGCTGCGCGAGTTGCTGTCGAGCGAGTCGATCGTGCGCCTGTCCTTTCTGGGTTTTGCCGCAAGCGCCAGCGTTCTCGCCCTGAGTTCCAATGCCTGGCTCAGCACTGCGGTCCTCCTTGTCCCCGGCGCCTGTTGGGTCATGGCGCTCTCATTGTTCAATACGACGGTGCAGCTCTCGACGCCGCGCTGGGTCGTCGGCAGAGCGCTTTCGTTCTACCAGACGGCCGCTTTTGGCGGCATCGCCGGAGGTAGCTGGCTGTGGGGCGTCCTTTCCGAAGGCTTCGACGTGTCGGTTGCGCTGTCATTGTCGAGCCTTGCGATGCTGTTCGGCGCGGTGATCGGCATTCGGGCACCCCTGCCGCAGTTGAGCGACCTCAATCTCGATCCGCTCAACCGGTTCAACGAGCCGCTGTTGAGGCTCGACCTGCAGCCTCGCAGCGGCCCGATCGTTTCGCTGATCGATTACATCATTGCCGATGAGGATGTGCCGGAGTTTCTTGCCCTGATGTCACGCAGGCGGCGTATCCGCATTCGCGACGGAGCCCGGCAATGGGCCCTGATGCGTGATCTCGAGCATCCGGAGATCTGGACGGAAACCTACCATACGGCGACCTGGGCTGATTACGTGCGGCACAACCAGCGGCGCACGCAGGCGGACGCCGAGGTTTGGGACGCGATCCGTGCTCTCCATCACGAAAAGGAAGGACCGCGGGTCCATCGCCTGATCGAACGGCAGACGATTCCACCTGATGACGATGTGTTCCACAAATCGCCCCCCGACCTGCATCATTGACCGGCCATCATGTTCCTCTTCAGAAAAGCCCAGTATTCCGATCTTCCCGCTATCGTCAAACTGCTGGCGGACGATCCGCTCGGGCAATCACGGGAGATCGTCTCTCACCCTCTCGATCCACGCTACGAAGAGTCCTTCGCGGCGATCGACGGCGATGACAACCAGCTTCTGGCCGTCGCCGTGGATGCGGCCGACCGGGTGGTCGGCTGCCTGCAGCTATCGTTCATTCCCGGCCTCTCGCGCACGGGCATGTGGCGGGGCCAGATCGAAAGCGTGCGCATCGCCACCAGGGAGAGAGGCAGCGGGCTGGGCTCTCAACTGATCGAATGGGCGGTGGAAATGGCGCGGGAACGCGGCTGCAAGCTGGTGCAGCTTACCTCCGACAAGGCGCGGCCGGATGCCATCCGCTTCTACGAAAAGCTCGGCTTCATAGCCAGCCACCAAGGCCTGAAACGGAACCTCTAGCGGATCTTGCCCTTCAGCGACGGGTGTGGGTAGCACGTAGCGGCAAGGCCGTTCTTGGCCTGCCAGTCGCCCAGCGAACGGCGCGTCTTGTAGCCGGGCAGGCCGTCCACGTTGCCGACGTCATAGCCCTTGGCGACCAGCGCCTTCTGCATGGCGAGCACGTCCGAACGCAGCATCTTGCCGATATCCCCCCAGGACGTCTCAAATGGTCCTGCCCCTGAGGCGATCCGATCGGCCAGGTTGCCTATGAAGAGGGCGTAGAGATCTGAATTGTTGTATTCCTTAAGCACATAGAAATTCGGAGTCACGATGAATTCCGGTCCGTGCCGGCCGGCCGGTACCAACATCATGCCCGCGGCCTTCAGGTCGGCGGCGGGGAAGGCTTTCCCCGAAATGCGGGCAATTCCCGTTGCCGCCCACTGCGAAATGGGCTTGGCGAGATCCGGTCCCTCCTGTGCGCATGAGACCTTTTCCGGGATCGTCACCTCGAATCCCCAGTCGCGGTTTCGCTGCCATCCTTCCTTCTGGAGATAGTGGGCGATCGAGGCGAGCGAGTCGGCCACCGAATTCCATATATCGGGATGCCCGTCCTTGTCGAAATCGACGGCGTATTTCAGATAGCTCGAGGGCATGAACTGCGGTTGGCCGAGCGCGCCGGCCCAGGAGCCTTTCATGGTCGCGGCATCGACATCGCCCCGTTCGATCATCTTCAGCGCGGCGATCAGTTCGTCGCGGAACATCTCCTTGCGGGTCGACATGAAGGCTTTGGTGGCGAGAACCTGAACTGCGGAATAGGGAAGTTTGGCCTTGCCGAAGCCGGATTCGCGTCCCCAGATGGCGACGACGATCTCGCCAGGAACGCCGTAGGCCGCTTCGATCTTCTTCAGCACCGCCGCATGGGTGGAGGCAAGGCCCCGCCCTGTCGCGGCCAGTCCCTGCAATCGTTTCTCGGAGAAATAGGCCCCGGGCGAGGAAAACTCCGCCTGAGTTTGATCCTGCTGCTTTGGCGGAGTCGTCCCAGGGGGCACGAGGTCGGGCAGATCCCAGTTGAGCGTGACGCCTTGAAAGGCGGCCTTCAGCGTCTTTTCGGAGATTCCCGCCTTCTTGGCCGACGGACCCAGATCGCCGGCGATCCATCCCTGGAACTGCTTTTCGATGTCGGGACGGTTCTGGGCGAGGGCTGGGAGGGGGAGGAGGGTTGTCGCTATGAGCAAAAGAAAGGCCGCGATGTGCCGGAAGGCACCCCCCCCCTCTGGCC